>CAWVKS010000001.1:0-258307 GCA_963930055.1 uncultured Bacillota bacterium
CTATACGTATATCTATTTCATTGAGCGGGATGTGGATCTCCAAAGCCTGCGCCTGCAAAGGGAAGAAGTCATGGACGCGCGCTGGGCGTCGCGCGCGGAAGTGCTGCAAATGATCGATACGGGCGTGTTCATCCCCTACCGCAAGAGCCTCGTCGAGCTGCTCTTCGACATGCGCGGCAAAATGGGCATGCTCCCCGTGCCCTGGCCGGAAAGGACATAAAAAACGGACGCCCCGCAAATGGGCGTCCGTTTTCGCGCCGTCAGGCTTCTTCCTCGAACTGATCCTTGCCCACGCCGCACAGGGGGCAGACAAAATCTTCGGGAAGATCCTCCCACTTGGTGCCGGGGGCGATGCCGTTGTCCGGGTCGCCGGCCGCCTCGTCATATACCCAACCACAGACCATGCAAGTGTACTTCTTCATCCGTATCTCCCTTTCCGGCCAGACGGCCAGCCATGATGTCTATTAGATACCCGCCGCGCGCATATCTGAAACGCCGGCGGGAAAAATTTTTTCGGGGCTTGACAAACGCGCCGCCCCGTGCTAAACTATGCTTGAAAATGACATATGTCAGAAATGGAGGTTTCAAACATGAAGATCGCGGTTACCTATGAAAATGGGAACGTCTTTCAGCACTTTGGCCGCACGCGCCAGTTCAAGCTCTACGAGGTGGAAAACGGCGCCATCCAGTCCGAACGCATCCTCGAGGGCGACGAGGCGGGCCACAGCGCCCTGGCCGGCCAGCTCAAGCAGGCTGGCGTGGATACGCTGATTTGCGGCGGCATGGGCGAGGGCGCGCGCGTGGCGCTCAGCGAATTGGGCGTCACCGTGTATGCGGGCGCGCAGGGCAGCGCCGATGAAGCTGTCCGCGCCCTGCTGGCCGGCACGCTCAAGGCCACGGCTTCCGCCACCTGCGGCCACCACGGCCACGAGCATGGCCACCACGACTGCCACGGCCACGAAGGCCACGAGGGCTGCGGCGGCCATCACGGCCACTGCCACGGCTAGGCGGACGCCATGCCCAGGCCGAGTAAGTGCCGCCGTGTCTGCGCCGCGCCGCGCTGCACGCATTTCGAGCCGCAAAACGCCGCCGCCGCCGAGCCGGTGGTCATGCAGGTGGACGAGTTCGAGGCGATGCGCCTGATGGACTATGAAAACCTCACCCAGGAGGAGTGCGCCCGCCGCATGGACGTGGCGCGCACCACCGTCACCGGCATCTACATGCGCGCCCGCCGCAAGGTGGCCACGGCGCTGGTCGAAGGCCGACCGCTGCACATCCGCGGTGGCTCCTTCGCGGTCTGCGAGGGCGGCGGGGGCTGCGGCTGCGGCCGCTGCCGGCGGGGGAGGGACGGTTTCCCCCACGGCAGTTGACAAAGGAGGATTTTTGCCCATGAACGTCGAAATCTATAACCCGGATAACCTCTCGGAGGACTTCATCCGCGCCGAGATCGCGCAGGCGGAAAGGGAACAGAACCGCAAGGCCCGCCGCGCCGAGTTTTACCGCGCCGATGGGGAAAACGCCCGCGAGGTATTCTACTGGCAGCCCGTCGAATTCCAGCGCATCCGCCGCATCACCGGCTACCTGGTGGGCACCATCGACCGCTGGAACGACGCCAAGCGCGCCGAGGAGAAGGACCGCGTCAAGCACGCCTGCTGCTGACGCCCCGGGGAACGCGCGCCCCCTCCCCTGAGGGGCGTGGGAAATAACACAAATGGGAGGAAGCACCATGGAGAGCGGAACCATCATCTGCAACTGCAAACAGGTCAGCTACGGCCAGATCGAGGACGTCGTCCGCGGCGAAAACAACATCAAGGATGTGGTCAAGGTCTTTGACGACGTCCAGAAGCAGACCCACTGCTCCACCGGCTGCGGCGGCTGCCACGACAAGATCATGGATATCATCGCCGACATGCTCTATCAGCGCTGAGCCCGCGCAAGGGAAACCTTCTGACCGCCTCCATGCGACAAGTGGGGGCGGTCAGTCTGTCGATCAAGCGGTCAGGGCAGGCGGAAAGCCCGCGAGCCGGGCGGTGTTTTTTTATCGGGATGCGCGCGCCCGCGGGCGCGGGAACGCCTCCATGCGACAGGCGAAGGCGACCTGCGCCCTGCCGCGTTGCGCTTCTTTGCGGGATGTGCTATCATATCCGTAGTTCCAGAAACGAAAGGTGGGGAAGGGAAGTGCCGGTATTTTCCGCGCAACACCTGCGCATCGCGGTCTTTCCCGCCGCCGTCGCCGCCCCGATTGTCTATCTCTGCGCCGTGGAGGACGACGCGGAGGCGCTGCGCACGGCTCTTGCTGGCGCTCCGGCGCACACGCTCGTCTGCGTGAGCGGCTTTGCCTGGGAGCGCGACCTCTCCCCGTGGCCGGCCCCGGCCCTCGGGCGCGGCCAGCCCTTTCCCGGCGGCGCGGGCGGTTGCCTGCGCCTACTGACGCAAAACGTCCTCCCCGAGGCGGAAGCGCTGCTGCCCGCCCCACCGACGTGGCGCGCCCTTGCCGGCTATTCCCTCGCCGGCCTCTTCGCTCTCTGGTCGCTCTGCCAGACGGATCTCTTCGCCCGCGCCGCCAGCATGTCCGGCTCGCTCTGGTATCCCGGGGCGCTTGACTACTTCCGCGCCCACACGCCGCCGCGCCGCCCGGACTGCGTCTATCTCTCCCTCGGCGACCGCGAGGCGAAGGCGCGCGACCCTGTACTCAAAACAGTGCGCCGGGAAACGGAGGCCGTCGCCGCCCACTTTCGCGCCCGTGGCGTCCCCACGGCGCTGGAATTCCCCCCGGGCAACCACTTTCAGAATGTCACCAAGCGCACGGCTGCGGGCATCCGCTGGCTGCTCAGGCACTGAAGAAAGGAGAAGAGCGTGTCTCCCATTATCCGCGATATCGAGGTCAAGAGCGTGCTCACCAGGTCCAATCTCCCCGTGGCCGATTATTCCGTCAACCCCTATGTCGGCTGCGCCCATGGCTGCAGGTACTGCTACGCCTCCTTCATGAAGCGCTTCACGAACCACCCCGAGCCGTGGGGCGGCTTCGTGGACGTCAAGCACTGGACGCCCATCAAAAACCCGGGCAGATACGCGGGAAAGGAGCTGTTTTTAGGCTCCGTCACCGACCCCTATCAGCCCCTGGAGGCGCGCTATGGCCGCACGCGCGCGCTGCTTGAGCAGATGCGGGGCAGCGGCTGTACGGTGAGCATATCCACCAAGTCCGACCTCGTGCTGCGTGACCTCGACCTCATCCGAACGTTTCCCAACGCCCGCGTCTCCTGGTCGATCAACACGCTCGACGAATCTTTCCGCCGGGACATGGACGATGCCGCCCCCATCGCGCGCCGTCTCGAGGCCATGCGCGCCTTTCACGCGGCCGGCGTGCGCACCACCTGCTTCATCTCGCCTATCTTCCCCGGCATCACGGACGTGCCCGCCATCATCCGCCGCGCCAGGGGACAGTGCAATCTCATCTGGCTGGAGAACCTCAACCTGCGTGGCGGCTACAAAAAGACCATCCTCGACTATATCGCCGCGCGCTATCCGTCCCTCATGCCCCTCTACGAGGCCATTTATATCCGCGGCGACCGCGGCTACTGGGCGGCGCTGGATGAGGAAGTGCGCGCCTTCGCCGCCACCCAAGGGCTCCCCTACGTGCGTGACGACGATTCCATCCGCCGCCCCTTCGCGGCCCCGCCGCTCGTGGTCAATTACTTTTTCCACGAGGAGATCATCCCCTCCGCCAAGCGCGCAAAGTTGCGAAGTGCGCAAAGATAAAAAACCGCGCGCCCGGCTTTGTACCGGGCGCGCAGCACATTTTGGGAAAGAGATCGTTACAACCCCTTGCGGTCGACGCGCACGCGCACGCGCTCGTCTTTGGCGCTGTTGCCGAACACGTCCTGTCCGTGCTCGATGAAGCGCTCCACCACCAGCGCGTCGGCGCTTTCGGCGTAGATGCGCATATCGCCCGTGCGCAGGGCGGGGGAGCTGCGGCGTTTTAGCGACTGCTCGCGCATCTTTTCCGTCAGCTCCGCTATACGTATATCTATTGGGAAGGTCTTGCGGCAGAAGGGGTCGGCCATGCCGGTCACGCCCGCCTCGTCGCCGTAGTAGATGCAGGGCATGCCGGGCAGGGCGCACATCAGCGTCCAGGCGGCGATGAGGCGGCGCTTGCCGCGCTCGTACTGTTCCTTCGTCAGTTCCAGCGGGAAGCGGTAGCGGCGCTCGGGCTGCATGTTGCCGCAGTCGGCCAGTACGTTGATGGCGCGCGGCTTGTCGTGGCTGCCCAGGAGGTTCATCAGCGAGTAGAAGAACGATGCCGGCATGCTCTCGCGCATGGCCTCGATGCGCCGCACGAGCGTATAGGCGTCGATCTTGAAGGTGAAGAACGCCAGCACCGCCTCGCGCAGGGGGTAGTTCATCACGCTGTCCAGGGTGTCGCCGGCGCAATAGCAGCGCGCCTCGCCGTAGGCGATCTTGTTGGTCGGGTCCTCCCACACCTCGCCCAGCAGCGTCGCTTCTTCATCCGTGCTCTTTACGCGACGGCGCAGTTCGCGCAAAAAGGGCATGGGCAGTTCGTCCGCCACGTCCAGCCGCCAGCCGGCGGTACCGGCCTTGATCCAGTGCGCGGCCACGCCGTCCTCGCCGTTGATTGAAGGCGCGGTAGCTCTTGTCCATTTCGTTGACGTTGGGCAGCGTCGTAAAGCCCCACCAGCAGTCGTAGTCCTTTGGCCACTGGCGGAAGCGGTACCAGGCGCGGTAGGGACTCTTTTCGTCGCGGGTAAGCGCCCGTCTGCTCGCCGTAGGTGCCGTATTTGTTGAAATAGACGCTGTCCGCCCCCGTATGGGAGAACACGCCGTCGAGGATCACGCGGATGCCGCGCTTCTTCGCCGCCGCGCACAGCGAGCGCAGGTCCTCCTCCGTGCCGAAGGAGGGGTCCACCTGCAAATAGTTGCCGGTGTCGTACTTGTGGTTCGAGGGCGAACGGAAGATGGGGTTCAGGTACAAGACCGTCACGCCCAGACTCTCGATGTAGGGCAGCTTTTCCTCGATGCCGCGCAGGTCGCCGCCGAAAAAGTCGTTGGCGGAGTGTTCCTGCGCGTCCAGTTCCAGGTTCAGGTCAGGCCACTCGTACCAGTCCTTGTGATAATAGCACCACGGCGCGAGGTTCTTTTGGTCCTTTTCGCCCGCGCGATGGAAGCGGTCGACCATGATCTGCATCATCGTCGCCTCGCGCATCCAGGCCGGCCCCTCGCCCGCCGGGTCGTACACGGTAATCTGGTAGCTCGGCGGCTCGCAGCCGTATACCTCGCCCGCGCCGTAGCAGTGGTCGCGCGCGTCGCCATAGTACAGGGGCGAAACGGGGTGCGCGCGCAGGTCCTCATTGGCCAGCGCCGAGGAGTTTACGGCGGCGCGCAGCGCGTCGATATCGTCGTATTCGAGGATGAAGTAATACCACAAACTGCCGGTATCCTCCGGCAGCGCGGCTTCGCAGGTGAACACGGCCTCGCCCGGCCGCGGCGATATGGCGTGCGCCCGCTCCACATGCCGGGGACCGTGCTCCGGGAAGAGCGTGGGGTCAGCGGACACGCGCGCCATGGGCACGCGCCACTCGCGCCCGTCCTTCCACAGCCTCAGGGTCGCGGACTTTGCGCCGTCCGCCCGCACCGAGAGGCGCACCGTCTCACCCAACGGACGCGCGCCTTCGGGAAAGCGAAAGCGCGCGTCGCGGGAATCGTGAAAGATCACAGCTCCAAGGGCTCCAGATGCCAGATTTTTTCGTTATACTCCGCGATGGTGCGGTCGGCGGCAAACACGCCGCTCCTGGCGGTGTTGATGACCGCCATTTTCAGCCACTTGTCGCGGTCGAGATAGGCCTCGCCCACGCGGCGCTGCGTGGAGAGGAACGAGGGCAGGTCCTTGAGAACAAAGTAGGGGTCGGCCATGCCGCCGTTGTCGCCGAACAGCAGGGCGTGGTAGAGCTCCTGGAACAGCTGGTGGTTCTCCGGGCACAGCTCGCCGTTGATGAGCTGGTCCATGGCGCGGCGGATGGCGGGGTTGGTTTCGTAGATCTCGCTGGCGCGATACTTGGAATAGCCCTCTTCCACTTCGTCGGCGCGCAGGCCGAAGATGAAGATATTCTCGTCGCCCACGGCGTCGTGGATCTCGCAGTTGGCGCCGTCCATGGTGCCAACGGTCACCGCGCCGTTCATCATGAACTTCATGTTGCCCGTGCCGCTGGCCTCCTTGCCGGCGGTGGACAGCTGCTCGGAGATCTCCGTCGCCGGCATGAGGATCTCCGCCAGCGAAACGCAGTAATTCTCCAGGAACACCACGTTGATCAGCTTCGAGGCGCGCGGATGTTTTTTCACCAATTCGCCGATGGAGTTGATCAGCTTGATGATCAGCTTGGCGCGGTAGTATCCCGGCGAAGCCTTGGCGCCGAACAGGTAGGTGCGCGGCGTGAACTGCACGTTGGGATTGTCCACGATCATGTTGTAGAACATGAGGATGCCCAGCGCGTTCATCAGCTGCCGCTTGTATTCGTGCAGGCGCTTGGCCTGTGTGTCAAACACCGTGTCCGGGTCGATGATCGCGCCCTGATGCGCCTTGACAAAGCGCGCCAGGCGCTCCTTGTTTGCGTGCTTGACCTTGTCAAACCGCTCGCGGAAGGCGGCGTCGTCGGCAAAGGGCGCAAGGTCGGAAAGCCGCTGCGGGTCGCGCCGCCAGGCCGTGCCGATGGCCTCGTCCAGCAATTTGGACAGGCCGGGGTTGGCCTGCATCAGCCAGCGGCGATGGGTGATGCCGTTGGTGATGGAAACGAACTTGCGCGGCTGCAGCATGGCGTAGTCGCGGAAGGTCTGCTTGCGCAAAATGTCGGTGTGTATGGCGGAAACGCCGTTGACCGAGTGCGAATAGGCCACGGCGAGGTTCGCCATCTGCACCTGCCCGTAGGCGAGTATGGACATATGGGCGATGCGGTCCCACTGGCCGGGGAAGGCGTCCCACAGATCCTGGCAGAGGCGGCGGTTCATCTCATTGAGGATCATGTAGATGCGCGGCAATTGCACGCGGAACATGTCCTCCGGCCAGCGCTCCAGCGCCTCCTGCATGACGGTGTGGTTGGTGTAGGCGAACGTGCGGTAGCAGATGTCCTGGGCAAAATCCCAGTCCAATTCGTATTCGTCCACCAGTATGCGCATCAGCTCCGGGATGGCGATGGCCGGGTGGGTGTCGTTGATGTGGATGGCCACCTTGTCCGGGAAAATGCGCCAGTTGTAGCCGTAGACCTTGATAAAATCGTTCACGGCGTACTGTATGGACGCGGAGGAGAAGAAGTACTGCTGCTTGAGGCGCAGCTCCTTGCCCTCGTAGTTGTTGTCGTTGGGGTAGAGCACCTTGGAGATGACCTCGGCCAGTTCGCGCTCCTCCATGGCGCGTATGTACTGCCCGGAGTTGAACGAGGCCATGTCGATCTGCTTTTTCGAGCGCGCCGACCACACGCGCAGCATGTTGACCATGCAGCTGTCGTAGCCGACCACGGGGATGTCGTAGGGCACGGCCTCCACGGTCTTGTAGTCGAGGTGGCGGTACTTGAGCCGCCCGTTTTCGGTATACTCCTCCAGCCGGCCGCCGAAGTGGACTTCCACCGTCTCGTCCGGCCGCGGGATCTCCCAGATATTGCCCGATTCCAGCCAGTTGTCCGGCACCTCGGCCTGATAGCCGTCGATCAGCTTCTGGCGGAACAGGCCGAACTCATAGCGGATGGTGCAGCCCATGGCCGGCAGCTCCATCGTGGTCAGGGCGTCCAAAAAGCAGGCCGCCAGGCGGCCGAGGCCGCCGTTGCCCAGGCCCGGTTCCGGCTCCAGCTCAAAGATGGCCTCTTCGTTGATGCCCAGCTCCTTGAGCGCCTGCGCGTAGTTGTCCTCGTTGACGAGGTTGACGATATTGGAATGCAGCGCGCGGCCGGTGAGGAACTCGGCGCACAGATAATAGACCTTCTTCTTGCGTTCCGTCTTGCGCACGCCGCGGGACGCGGTGCGCCGGCGCATCACTTCGTCGCGCACGGTGCGCGCCACGGCCTGGTACAGCTGCTGCGGCGTGGCGTCGCTCAGCCCGCAACCAAAATTATTTTCCAGCTTTTCTCGTATGGACTGCTTGATTTCTTCAACGCCCATGCGGTCAAACTCCATGACATAGCCTCCCCGTCGGAAAAATACAATCTATTATAGCATGTTTTGAACGCTGTGTAAAGCAGACTGTGTTAAGCGCTATTTTTGGGCAAAAAACGTATTCCACTTGCAAATATATGCGCGCCGAGGGGGGGAATGAGGTAAAATTTGCGTGCGAAGCAGGAGTTTCCCATCATTTGCCGAAATACCAAGGGGAACAGGACGACATGGAGGTAGAAAAAATGCTGCAAATTTCACGCAGGGCGGCGCAAATCGCCCCCTCGGCCACGCTGGCCATCGACACGCGCGCCAAGGCGCTCAAGGCGGAGGGCAAGGACGTGGTCGGTTTCGGCGCCGGCGAGCCGGATTTTGATACGCCCGAATACGTCCGCGCGGCGGCGCATCGCGCCATCGACGAGGGCAGGACGCGCTATACCCCGGTGCCGGGCACGCTTACGCTGCGCAAGACCATCGCGGAAAAGTTCATGAAGGACAACGGCCTTGACTACGACGTTTCGCAGATCATCGTCTCCAGCGGCGCCAAGCAGTCCCTCTTTACGGCCCTGAGCGTGCTGGTCAACGACGGCGACGAGGTGCTCATCCCCTCGCCCTACTGGGTCAGCTACCCGGAAATGGTGAAGATGGTGGGCGGCACGCCGGTGTTCGTGCCCTGCCACCACGAGGACGGCTTCATCGTCCGCCCCGAGGAGATCGAAAAGCGCGTCACGGCAAAGACCAGGGCGCTGATCCTCAACAGCCCCAGCAACCCCATCGGCAGCGTGCTGCCGCGCGCGACGCTTGAGAAAATCGCCGACCTCGCGGTGAAAAAGCAGTTCTACGTCATCTCCGACGAAATTTATGAAAAGCTCATCTACGACGGCTGCGAGCACGTCTCCATCGCCTCCCTGGGCGGGCAGATCAAGGAGCAGACCGTGGTCGTCAACGGCGCGAGCAAGGCCTACGCCATGACCGGCTGGCGCATCGGCTACGCCGCCGGCCCCGCGAACATCATCAAGGCCATGTCCGCCTTCCAGAGCCACGCGGCCAGCAACGCCAACTCCATCGCCCAGTACGCCACGGAGGCGGCCATCTCCGGCGAGGGCAAGGAAGTGGCGGATATGGTGCGCGCCTTCGACGAGCGCCGCAAGCTGATGTACAAGCTGGTCAACGATGTGCCCGGCCTGGCCGCCGACCTGCCCCACGGCGCGTTTTACATGATGATGGACATGCGCGGCGTGCTGGGCAAGCGCTGCGGCGATACGGTGATCGACTCCTCCAATACGTTCGCCAGCCTGCTGCTGGAGCAGAAGTGCGTGGCCGTGGTGCCGGGCGAGGCCTTCGGCGCGCCGGGCTTTGCGCGCCTGTCCTACGCCGTCAGCGAGGAAAAGATCCGCGAAGGCGTGCGCCGCATGGCCGAATTTGTCGCCTCCCTGGCCTGAAAAATGCGTGTTTTCGCCGCGCCTTCCACAGGGCGCGGCGTTTTTTATCCCTTGGGATAGACAGACGGGGGAGGGATGTGTTACAGTAGACAAAGAAAGCCCCGGCATGGGGCGGACAGACGAGGTGAAAGCTATGGATCTTGCAACCATGCGCGATACCTGCGCGCGGCAGGAAGAACTCCTGCGCTTTGAAACGTTCGACAACGGGGCCGCCTGGGCGCTGGGCAGCCTCATGGCCGCCGAGAGCAAGCGCCGCGGCCTCAAGGTCTGCGCCGCCATCTGGTCGCTGACCGGCTATGTGCTCTTCCAGTACGCGGCGGAGGGCACCACCGTCAACAACCAGAACTGGATGCGGCGCAAGTTCAACGCCGTCCGCCTGATGGAGCGCAGCTCGCTGGCCTCGCGCGCCGTCGCCGAATTGAGCGGCGAGGGCGTGGCGGAATGCGGCCTCGACCCGCGCGAATACGTGTTCTGCGGCGGCGGCTTCCCCATCCGCCTCAGGACGGGCGAGCTGGTGGCCGTGGCGCTGGTCTCCGGCCTGCCGGACGTGATGGACCACGGCTTCCTCGTCGATTGCCTGGGCAAATACCTCGGCGTGGAAGCGCCCGCCATCCCCCTGTAAGCGCGCAAGCGGAAGCCCGGCGCGGACACGTCCCCACGTGCCCGCGCCGGGCTTCCGCTATCTTCCCAGGATCCTGTTCAGCGCGTATACGATCCAGCTGCAGGCCTCGCGCGCGCGGTTCTTCAGCCAGATGCCGAAGGGGTGGGGCGATTCGGCGGCGATGCCGCCCGCCTCGATGCCCGCGTCGCGCGCCAGCCACAGCGAGCGCTGCAGGTGGTAGTCGCTGGTGACGACCACGGCGCTTTTCCAGCCGCGCTCCTTCATCAGCGCCCTGGCGTTTTCGAGGTTCTGCTCCGTGTTGAAGGAATCGCCCTCCACCACGATGGCCTCCTCCGGCACGCCCTGCGCCATCAGCCAGTCGCGCATGGCGTCGGCCTCCGGCCTTGGCTCGTCCCTGCCCTGCGCGCCGCAGACGATGAACGCCGGGGCGAGCCCCTCGCGCCAGGCTGCCAGCGCCGCCTCACAGCGGTAGCGCAGGCTGTCGGAGAGCGTGCCGTCCGGCCGCACGCGCGCGCCCAGGACGATGATGCAGTCCGAGGGCGAGACCGGGCGCTCAAGCCCGGAACAGTAGCACACCGCGCCTGCCAGCGCCACGAACATCACCGCCCCCAGACAGGCCAGCGCGATGAACACGCGCAAAAGCCGTCGTTTGTTTCGCATTTATTCCTCGTTGAGGAACGCGGCGATGGCTTCCATGGTCTTGGTGCGGTCGGGCACGATCACGGACATGCCGCGCACGGTCTGGAACTTATAGCCGTTGTCCAGGGGGATGCGCAGCTCCTCGATCTCGGCGTCCTTGAGCGAGAGCATGGCCGGGGCCAGCAGCATCATGTCCTGGAGCGTCAGGTTGGTCACCACCTTGTCGACGTTGGCCAGGGCCAGCGCCGAGAGCTCCACCAGGGACATCTCCGTGAGCCTGTGGAAGATCTTGGTGATGACCTCGCGCTGCCGCGCGGTACGGCCAAAGTCACCGTCGGAGGTGCCGTAGCGGTAGCGGGCATAGGCCTGCGCCTGCTTGCCGGTCATCAGCTGTTCGCCCGCCTGGGTGAGCAGCCCGTCGTTGACGTCGATGCCGAGCACCTTGTTGTCCTCCTTGATGACGGCGTTGATGCGGTCCATGTAGTATTCGCTCTCCACCGTCAGCGTCAGCCCGCCGATCTGGTCGATCAGGTCGGCCAGCAGCGAGAAGTTGACGCCCACATAGTGCTCAATGTGGATGCCGAAGTTCTCCTCGATCGTCTGCAAAAGCAGGTCCGCGCCGCCGAACACATAGGCGGCGTTCAGGCGGTTGTTTTCCCGCCCGGGGATGGCCACGATGATGTCGCGCATCAGGCTCATCAGCTTGATCTTCTGGTTGTTGGTGTCCACGGTGAGTATGATCATCGTGTCCGTGCGGCCGGTGGTCTGGCCGGGGCGGGCGTCGATGCCCAGCAGGAGGATGTGCTGCAGCTCGTTCACCTTGTCGATGGAGGCCTGCAAGGAGGCGTCCGCCTGCGAGTCGTCAAACTCGATCTGTTCGCCGTCCTCCAGGAGGATCTCCTCCAGGTAGCCGTCCTCGTCCACCATCACGGCGGAAGCGGGACCGATCGTCAACAGCAGCGCCAAAAGCGCGGCGAGCGCGGCACGGAAAGCGTTTTTCATTTGTTTTCCACCTCATTATACTCAACGGTCGTTACAGCCCTTTGACGCGCGCAAAGGCGCGATGGTTGCGTCCATGCAATCATCTTACAATACTTTTTTGGGCTTCGTAAAGCGTAAAAATGTGAATTAACCTGCAGCTAAACACAAAGAGCGAATATTGTCCAGATGTGGGCTCATTCCCCGCGCCGCAAAAGCAGCAGCGAAAGCGCCGCGCCCACCAGCGAGAGCGCGCCGTTGCAATAGAAGTTCGCCGTCATGCCCTCCACCGCCGTGGGCAGCGCCGAGATGATCCAGCCCGCGGCCACGGGGCCGATGAACATGCCCACGCCGTACACGGCCTGGTATACGCCCATGGCCGCCCCGCGCCGCCGGTCGGGAATATCGCGGATGGCGGCGGCGAGCGTTAGGGGCAGGATCAGCCCCATGCCCACGCCGAACACGCCCTGCACGGCCAGGAGCGCCCAGAACCCCGTGGCGCGCGGGTAGAGGAAGCAGGCCGCGGCCACGATGGCGAACCCCGCCGCCAGCACCCTGCGGAAGCCAAAGCGCGGCGCCAGGCGCGCCCCGCTCAGCCGCGCCATGATGGTGTTGGGCAAAAGGTACATTACGGACAGGTAGCCCAGCTGCGAAACGGAAAATCCCGCCACATCGCGCGCCCAGTTGGGCACAAAGCCCAGCACCGTGCCCCAGCAGACCAGGCGGAACAGCGTCCCCAGCAGCGTGCCCACCTTCAGCCCCCGGTCGGAGAGCACCCCGGCAAAGCTTTTAAGCGTCAGGCGCTCGCCCTCCGGCGGGCGCTCGGGCACGCGCCGCATCAGCAAAAGTCCCAAAAGCGCCGCCGCCCCCGCCAGCGCGAACGCCCAGGCCTCGCCCACGCGCTGCGCCAGCTGCGCCCCCAGCAGCATGGCCACGATCTGCGAGCCGTATTGCGGCACCATCAGGCGGCTCACCGCCGGGGCGATCTCGTCGGCCTCGTAGGAGGCGGAGTAGAGCACGGAAAACGAGACCCACGTCGCCGCCGTCACCCCGGAAAGGCCGCGGGCGACGAGCGCCAGCACATGCGTGAACGTTCCCACCTGCCCGCGCGCGGCCAGCGTCTCGGTCAATACAAACCCTGCGCAGGCCAGCAGCGAGGCGCAAAACCCCATGGCCACGAACGGCTTGCGCCGCCGCGTCCAGTCCGAGGCGATGCCCAGCGGGATGGGCAGCACCATCTGCGCAAAGCCGTAAGCGCCCACGATCACCCCCGTCAGCACCTCCGGCGCCAGCAGCCGGTCGGAGACGTAGGCGGAGAAAAAGGAAGGGTAGGTGTACATCGAGAACCAGAACAGGAAGATGGCGGCCAGCACCGGCAGTTCCCTTTTAAACGACGCCTTCACGCGCAGCCCCCCTTCCGTTTTCTTCCATTATTATACTTCATTATACTCCCGCGCCGCGCCTTTGTAAAGAAAAAATGAACTTGCCGCCCGCCGGTAAACTTTTCCGGCGGCGTGGGCAAACTGTCCCCGGGAGGTGAGGGCATGCGCGCGTTCGTCATCGCCCTGTTCGCGGCGGCGCTTTTGGCGCTCACGCCGCTCAAGGTGGCCTTTTGCGCCCGGGCGGGGGAGCGTCCGGGCGCGGCGCTGGGGGTGTTCCCCTTTGCCGGCGGCGTCGCCCTGCGCCTGTCGCGCGCGCGGGCGGGCAAGCGGAAAAGGCCGCGCCGCAAGCCGGGAAAGCGGCCGGACGCCTCCCTTCTTATCGCCGTGGGCCGCCGCCTGCTCGCCCGCATCCGCGTGGAAGAAGTGCGCGCCCAGGGTGAGATGGGGCTTGCCGACGCCGCCGCCACGGCGCTGGCCGCAGGCAGCCTGCGGGCGTTTGTGTACGCCGTGGGCGCGGCCACGGGCGCGCGCGTCGTCTTTCGCGTGCGGCCGGACTTTCGCGCCCCGCGCCTTCGCGGCGAACTGACGGGAATCGTCTCCCTGCGCGTCGGGCATATTATACTCGCGGCCCTCGAGGGCGTCCGGGAAAGCAACAGGAGGCATGCACATGGAAAGGCACCCGATTGAAAACCTCATGTCCACCACCATGGAGAACATACGCGACATGGTGGACGTCAACACCGTCGTCGGCGACGCCATCGCCACGCCCGACGGCTCCACCGTCATCCCTGTCTCGCGCGTGGCCTTCGGCTTTGTGGCCGGCGGCGGGGAATACAAGTGCGCCAGGCAGGCGGCGGAAGAACCGTCCTTCGCCGGCGGCACGGGCGCGGGCGTCAGCGTCCAGCCCGTGGGCTTCATCGTCATAAGCGGCGGCCAGGTGCGCCTCCTGCCGGCGCAGGCCTACGCGCCCGTGGACCGCATCATCGAGATGGTCCCCCAGCTGCTGGCGCAGGTCAGCTCCGCGCTCAGGGAGCGCGCCGGCAAGGCGCCGCAGCCCGCCCCGCCAGAGGCTTGAGCGGCCGAAAGCCGCCGCGGGCAAGCTGTCGAAACGCCGCGCAAGGGCGTTCTTGACGGCGGCCCGTCCCGCATAGTATGCCCCGTCAGGCGCGGCGCGCTTGCCGCGCCGGAAGGGGGAAAGGCCATGCAATTCCTGGGCGAAGCGCTCCTCTGGGCGGCAGAGGACCTCTGGGCGCTGATTTTGCACATCACGGGGCGCAGCTCGTTCCCCAAGCCCCTGCCCGCCGCGGAGGAGGCCGAATACATCCGCCGCATGGGCGAAGGCGACCTCGCGGCGCGCGACGCCCTCATCGAGCACAACCTGCGCCTGGTGGCGCATATCGCCAGGAAATACCAGGGCGGCGGCCTCGACGCCGACGATCTGGTGTCCATCGGCGCCATCGGCCTGATCAAGGCGGTGAACACGTTCCGCCCCGAGGCGGGCCGGCTCACCACCTACGCCTCGCGCTGCATCGAAAACGAGATCCTCATGCAGCTGCGCGCCGGCCGCAAGACGCGCGGCACCGTGCGGCTGGACGATCCCATCGGCATGGACAAGGAGGGCAACGAAGTGCGCCTGACCGACCTTCTGGGCACGGACAGGGACGAGGTCAGCAACGCCGCCGAGACGTCCATCGAGTCCTCCCGCGCCCTGCGCCTTCTGGACACGCCCCTGCTGGACGCGCGGGAAAAGCGCGTTATCCGAATGCGCTACGGCCTCCAGGACGGCGCGCCGCGCCCTCAGCACGAGGTCGCCAAAGCGCTGGGCGTCTCGCGTTCCTACATATCGCGCATCGAAAAAAAGGCGCTGGAAAAGCTGCGCGACGCGCTGGGCGGCTGAGATATCAAAGGCCGCCCGGCCCAGGGAAGGGCAGGACAGCCATCCCGCTCCAGGGCGGTTGCGCAAAAGACGCGGCGGAGGGATCCCCCCCGCCGCGCCTCGGAGCGCTGACAAAGCCCACGACCGCGAAAATTGCCCCGATAAAATGAAAATGAAAATCGGAGGCAATTTTTGCTTCCTGCAGTCGCTTACGTCTATAGGATCCCCCCTTGGATGCAGGTTTGCTGTCTCCGTCCTTTACTCGACCAGCGCCAGCTTCGCCGAGATACGGCCGCTGACCAATAGATAATAGGCCGCGTCCCCATCGGACAGCTCCGCGTCCTCCAGCGCTTCCATGGATTCCAGCATTTCCAAATAGCGCCCCGTGAAACTCAACAGGGCCAACGCGTCCGGGTCGTCCTCGCGCATGATCTCCGCGTATTCGTCAAAGAAGTCCTCGTAGGCGTCCATGTACGCCTTGAAGTCCTCGTGTACCTCGATCGTCTCGCCGCTCTCCTCGTCCACGACCACCTCGACCAACGGCCCGTCGAACGTTTCCGGCGCTTCGGCCTCCTCGCTTTCTTCCCCGGCCGGTTCGCCTTCAAACAGGTCGCCCAGCGAGCCGAACAGGTCGCCCAACGCGCCCAACCCCTCCGCTTGCGCGGCGTATAGGGGAGCGGCCAGCAGACAGACCAGTACAAGCGTTATCGCAATCACTTTTTTCATATCGGCTGCCCCTTTCAAACTCAATGCGCAGACATAAGCTGCAAAAAACCAACGCCGCCAACGGCAAGCGCGCAGACGACCACGATCGCCGCAAGCAGCAGATAGCACCAATAAGAACGGGCGAAACTGCGCCGGTTGATGTTGCCATCGCTGAACGTGAAAACGAGCAGGGCGATCTGCCCGATGACGGGAAGGATGAACAGCAGCGCGTAGCCCACATACGCCCACGGCGACAGGGGCCGGAACTGTTCCGGGCCATTGTATCCATACTTGTCCATGCGATTTTCCCCCTCTTCTGTACTGGCGCTTCGCGCGTCGGTTTCTGGCGTTGCCAAGCATATTTTACCGAAATTCTCGGTATTTGTCAATACCGGGAATTTCGGTGTTTTATGCTGATAAAAAACAGACGGGGGAGAAGGCGGCAGTGGCTTATCGCAGGATACGGGAATTGCGGGAGGACAGCGACCGCAAACAGCGCGAACTGGCGCAGGCGCTCTGCTGTTCGCAGCAGACTTACAGCGACTACGAGTGCGGCAAGGTGGACATTCCCACCTCCGTGCTCATCGCCCTGGCGGACTACTACGCGACGACGACGGACTACCTTCTCGGCCTCACGCAGAGGCGCGAGCGTCCCAAGGGCTATTGACGGCTACGCAGAAGCGGCGAGGCAACCGCCCCGCCGCTTTATCTCTGCCTTGCACCTATTTCGGCGCGCGCAGCGCCCGCATGGCGTTCAATATAGCGATCACGGAAACGCCCACGTCGGCGAACACCGCTTCCCACATGTTGGCCACGCCGAACGCGCCCAATACCATCACCAGCAGTTTCACCGCCAGCGCAAAGACCACGTTCTGCCGCACGATGCCGCGCGTCTTGCGGGCGATGCGTATGGCGTCGGCCAGTTTGGAGGGCTTGTCGTCCATGAACACCACGTCGGCGGCCTCGATGGCCGCGTCCGAGCCCATGCCGCCCATGGCCACGCCCACGTCGGCGCGGGAGAGCACCGGCGCGTCGTTGATGCCGTCGCCGACGAACACCAGCGCGCCCTTGCCGCTCTTTTCTTTCAAGAGCGCCTCCACGCGCTCCACCTTGTCCGCGGGCAAAAGCTGCGCGTGCACCTCGTCCAGCCCCAGCTGCGCGCCCACGCGTTCGCCCACGGCCTGCGCGTCGCCCGTGAGCATCACGGTCTTTTGAACGCCCAGTTGCTTGAGTTTGCGGATGGCCTCCGCCGCGTCGGGCTTCACTTCGTCGGAGATGACCAGGTGCCCAGCGTAGAGCCCATCCACCTCCACGTGCACCGTCGTGCCCACGTGGTGGCAGGGGTGCCACTTCGCGCCCAGTTCGTCCATCAGCTTGGAATTGCCCACGCACACCGTCTTTCCGTCGATCACGGCGCGCACGCCGCGCCCGGCCAGCTCCTCCACCGCGCCGACGCGATTTTGGTCGATCTCCTCGCCGTAGGCTTCGCGGATGGAGCGGGAGATGGGATGGTCGGAATAGCTCTCCGCGTACGCCGCCAGTTCCAAAAGTTCCGCCTCGGAGATTTTGTCGGGATGGATGGCCGTGACGTTGAACACACCCTTGGTCAGCGTGCCCGTCTTGTCAAAGACGACGATTTCCGCCTGCGAGAGCGTCTCCAGATAGCTGCCGCCCTTGACGAGTATGCCGTCGCGCGAAGCCCCGCCGATGCCGCCGAAGAAACTCAAAGGCACGGAGATGACCAGCGCGCAGGGGCAGGAGACGACCAGGAAAATGAGCGCCCGCGTCCACTGGCTCCAATCGCCGCTGACGAGCGAGGGCGCCACCGCCAGCAGCACCGCGGCGACGACCACGCAGGGCGTGTACACGCGGGCAAACTTGGTGATGAAGTTCTCCGCGCGCGCCTTCTTGCTGCCGGCGTTCTCCACCAGGTCGAGGATCTTGGAAACGGTCGATTCGCCGAATGCCTTCGTCACCCGCACGCGCAACAGCCCGCTCTGGTTGACGCAGCCGCTGATGACGTCGTCGCCCTCGCCCACGTCGCGGGGCAGGCTCTCGCCCGTCAGCGCCGCGGTGTCCAGCGTCGAGCGCCCTTCCAGCACCACGCCGTCCAGCGGCACGCGCTCGCCGGGCTTGACCACGATGACGTCGCCCACGGCCACCTCGTCGGGATCGACCTTCTCCGCCTTGCCGTCGCGCTCCAGGTTGGCGTAGTCCGGCCGTATCTCCATCAACTGGGAGATGGACTGCCGCGAGCGCCCCACCGCGTAGGACTGGAATAGCTCGCCCACCTGGTAAAACAGCATCACGAACACGGCCTCGGGGTATTCGCCGGTGGCGAACGCGCCCACCGTGGCCAGCGCCATGAGGAAGTTTTCGTCAAACACCTGCCCGTGGGCGATGTTGCGCACCGCCTTCCACAAAACGTCCCAGCCGATCACGGCGTAGGGGACGAGGAAGGAAAGCAGACGCCAAATTCCTTTAAGCGGCGAGAGCGCGCAGGCGATGAGCAGCGCCGCGCTGACGATTATCCGAGCAAGCATCTTCCTGTGTTTCCGGCTCATGGCTCCGTCCTCCTTTTGCCCGGTATGCCGCCCGGGCGCTTCCCCTAACGCACGATCTCGCAGTCCGGCTCCACCTTGCGGCAGGCCTTGACCGCCTTTTCCACGATCTCGTCAAAGCGCGCGTCGTCGGCGACGAGCGTCAGTTTCTGCATCATAAAGCTCACCTGCGCGTCCTCCACGCCGTCGATCTTGCGGATGGCGTCCTCCATCTTGCGCGCGCAGTTGGCGCAGTCCAGGTCCCGCAGCTTGAACACCTTTTTCATCGTCATTCCCTCCTGTTGAACTTTGGTACGGCCCCGTTTATTCGTTGACGTGGTCCATCCCCTGATCGAGGATGGAGGTCACGTGGTCGTCGGCGAGCGAGTAGAATATGTTCTTGCCCTCCCGGCGCGATTTCACCAGCTTGTTGCCTTTGAGGATGCGCAGCTGGTGCGATACCGCCGTGGAGGTCATGTTGAGCAGCTGGGCGATGTCGCACACGCACATCTCCGCCTCGAACAGCGCGTAGAGTATCTTGATGCGCGTGGAATCGCCGAACACCTTGAAAAGTTCGGCCAGGTCGTAGAGCTTATCCTCCGCGGGCATCAGCGAAAGCGCCCGGCGCACCGTGTCCTCATGCACGAACTGGAACTCGCAGGTCTCCAGCGGCAGATCCCTGAACTCCGACATCGTTCTCACGACCTTTCATTTGAACATCTATTCAAATGATAATCCTTTCAAGCGGTTTTGTCAACCCCCGCGCAGCCATTTTCTCTGTTAAATCCGCAAAAAAAGGGAGCCGCTGTTACGCGGCCCCCTTGGGATGTCCGGCGCTTGCTATTCAGCCAGCAGAGCGCCCTCCAGATCATTCAGCATGATGTCCAGCGCGGTGATGCCGCCCTCGGCGGTGTACCACACGGTGGGGTTTTCAAGGTAGACGATGTGGCCGTCCTTGTAGACGTCCGTGTCCATCACCAATTCGTTTTCGACGATCTCTTTGGCCAGCTGCGCGCCGTCCGTGCCGATGGCAGCGTCGCGGTCAAGCACGAACATGTAGTCCGGGTCGAGCTCCACGACCAGCTCGAACGAGCTTTCGTTGCCGTGGGTGGCGGTCACGTCGCCGTCGCCGAGGTTGTCAAAGCCGACCTCCACGCTGATGATGGAGCAGCGGCCGTCGCTGCCGAGGATGTTGAAACTGCCGCTGGTGCACAGGCCGACGATGGCGTTTTTGCCCTCGGCGAAGGCCGCGAGCGCCTCGATGCGCGCGTCGAAGCCGGCCATCAGTTCGTCCACCTGCGCCTCAAGGCCGAACATGGAGGCGATGGTCGTGGCGTTGTTGCGCACGCTCTCCACCACGCCGATCTCTGTATCGGTGGAGAGGAACACCACGGGCGCAATCTCGCTGAGCGCGTCGTAGGAGGCGCTCAACCGGCCGCCGATGAAGATGACGTCCGGTTCGCAGGCCATCACTGCTTCGAGGTCGGCCTCCTTGATGGTGCCGAGATTGGCGATGGTATCGCCGGGAACGTAGGCTTGCAGGTATTCAAGCGTCGTCGTCGCCGAGCCGACCACGCGGTCGCCCAGCCCAAGGCGGTCGAGTATGTCCAGGGAGGGCATATCGAGTATGGCGATGCGCTGCGGGTCGTAGGGCACTTCCAGCTCGACCGGCTCGCGCTCGGCGTTCAGGGAAGTGATGGTGACGGTTTCAGGCGCAGCCTCTGCCAGCGCGGCGGTCGCCATGCCCAGCAGCATCAGGGCGGCAAGCAACAGGGAAACCAGCTTTTTCATGGGTCGTGTCTCCTTTACACAAAGTACTGAAAGATGGTCTATACCAAAGCGCGTCGCGATCGCGCCTCAGTAGTAAATGGAGAGGGGCTTGCCCTCGATCTCGAGGATCTCGAAATCCACATTGTAGATCTTCGAGAGCACCTCCTTGTTCATCACCTCGCGCACCGTGCCGAACCTGGCCACCCGGCCATCGACAAAGGCGCAGATGTAGTCCGAGTAAAAGGCCGCGTAGTTGATCTCGTGCAGCACGAGGATCACCGTCTTGCCCAGCTCGTCGCAGAGGCGGCGGACGATCTTCATCATGTTCGTGGCGTGGTAGATGTCCAGGTTGTTGGTCGGCTCGTCCAGCAGCACGTATTCCGTGTCCTGCGCGATGACCATGGCGATGAGCGCCCGCTGCCTCTGCCCGCCGGAAAGCTCGTCGATAAAGCGGTCGCGGAAGGGGTCAAGCTCCATGTACTGGATGGCCCGCTCGACGATGGCCATGTCCTCCTCGGTCACATGGTTGCCCGAATAGGGGAAGCGCCCAAAGGTCACCAGTTCCTGCACGGTCAGTTTCATCTGGATGTTGTTGGACTGGGTGAGGATGGCCAGCCGCTTGGCCAGTTCCTTGCTTTTCCAGCGGGAAATATCCTGTCCCTCGAAGTCCACCAGGCCGCTGTCGCGGGCGATGAGGCGGGAAAGTATGTTCAGCACCGTTGACTTGCCCGCCCCGTTCGGCCCGATCATGGAGATGACAGAGCGCTTGGGGATGTCGAAGCTCACGCCGTCCACCACGGCCTTGCCGTCGTACTTTTTCGTCAGTTCCTTGACAAACAACGCTACACCCTCCTTCGTGTGAGCAGAAGATAGAGGAAATACAGCCCGCCGCCCACAGTGATGAACACGCTGATGGGCACGGCGTAGGTGAATACGTGCTCGACGATGATCTGCCCGCCCACCAGCACGATCATGCCGAACAGCGCCGAACCGAGGATGAGTTGCGTGTGGCGGTAGGTGCGCAAAAGCTGCCGGGCGAGATTGGCGATGATCAATCCAAGGAAGGAGATCGGCCCCACCATGGCCGTGGCCACGGCGATGGCCAGCGTCACGCCCAGCAGCAGGCGGCGGATGCAGCGGTCGTAGTCCACGCCGAGGCTGATGGCCTGCGCTTTGCCCAGCGTCAACACGTCCAGCAGCGCAAGCTCTTTGCGCAGAAAGAAGATCACCGCCGCCAGCACGATCAGCGCGAAGATAATGATCTCGGCGTTGACATTGCTGAAGCTCGCCACCAGCGTCGTCAGCAGCGTGTCGTACTCGTTGGGGTCCATCACCCGCGTCATCGTCGATTGCACGCTGGAGAAAAACGAGGTCAGCACCGTGCCCACCAGCAGCACGTAGAGCACGTTGTGCTTCGTCTTTTTGAACAGGTAGCTGTAAATGAGCGTCGCCGTGATGCCCATCAGCACAAGGTCTATGGCGAAGGCGGCGTTGGCGTTGGCCGCCAGCACGCTCCCCGAGCCTGCGCAGAACACCACCGCCGTGTGGATGAGCGTGTAGAGAGAGTTCATGCCCAACAGACAGGGCGTGACGATGGTGTTGTTGATGATGGACTGGAACACCAGCGAGGCCCCGCCGATGGCGAAGGCGGTGATGAGCATGACGATCAGCTTCGGCGCGCGGATGCGCATGGAGTAGGCCAGCAGTTTCGCGTTGCCAAAGTTGACGTCCACGGTCATGTAGGCCGCCGCCGCCAGCAGTACCAGCGCCGCCATGATGCAGAGCTTCCTGCGGTTGGAGCGCTGCGCCCTGGTCAGCATTCGCCCGCACCTCCTTCCAGGTCGGGCGCGTCCGCCCCGCAGCCAAAGGTCGGTCCCTTGAGGCGGATGGCCCTGCGCCCGTGTTTGAGCCGGTAAAACAACAGCACGATGAACAGCAGGCTGCCGAGTATGCCGACGATCAGCTCGATGGGCAGCTCATACGGCGCGATGACCACGCGCCCCAGCATGTCGCACACCAGCACGAACAGCGCCCCGAACAGCGCCGTGTCCGCCAGCGTGCCGCGGATTTTGTCGCCCTTGAACATTGCCACCACGTTGGGCACGATGAGGCCGATGTAGGAGATGGAGCCGACCACCACCACGATGCTCGCGGTGATCAGCGCCGCGATGGTCAGGCCCATGAACAGCACCAGATCGTAGTGCACGCCGAGGTTTTTGGAAAAGTCCTTGCCCATGCCGACGATGTTGAAGTGGTTGGCAAAGAGAAAAGCCAGAATCACCAGCGGTGCCACCAGATACACCAGTTCGTACCGCCCGCGCAGCACCAGCGAAAAATGCCCCACCAGCCACGTGGACAGCGCCTGCGTCATTTCGTACTTGTAGGCCAGATAGTTGGTGATGCCGCCGATGACGTTGCCGAACATGATACCCACCAGCGGCACCATCACCACGTCCTTGAAGGTGATGCGCTGTATGAACCATACGAAGATCCACGTGCCCAGCGTCGCCGTGGCAAAGGCGAACAGCGCCCGCCCCCAGAGCGTGGAATTCGGCATGAACAACAGCGCCAGCAAAATGCCGAACTGCGCCGAGGAGATGGTCGCGCCCGTGGTGGGGGAGACGAATTTGTTCATGCAAAGCTGCTGCATGATGAGCCCCGCCACGCTCATGCCCACGCCGGTGCAGAGTATGGCGAGCAGGCGCGGCAGCCGCGAGACGACGAGTATCTTCAGCTGCTCCATATCCCCGCCGAACAGCGACGGCAGATCCAGGTCGATGACGCCGACGAACAGCGAACAGGCGCTGGCCGCGATAAGGCAGATGCCCAGTATGATGGAGATGCGATGGTTCCTGATGGCCGTTCTCCTCCCTTTCCGATGCGCCCGTTGGCCGTGCGGACAATTTGATGGGCGCAAGAAGCACATTCGTTAGTTAAAACTAACTACATGCATAGTATAACACACGCTGGGATGGGGAATCAAGTGGCACGCGAAAGAAATAACCGGGAATTGCCGCAAAAATAAAGGTTTTCAGGGGGGAACTTTCCGAAAAGATGCGTTGCGGAAACTGCAAGTATATAAGATGGAAGCATATTCATGCATTGCCGTCGCAGTCAGGCCATATAAGACAGAGGCTGTGACGGCGTATCAAAGCATACAAAAAGGGCCGCCGCATCTCTGCGGCGACCCATCGGTTCGATATTCTCTTACTTCATAAGCCCCTTGACCAGCTCGACGGCGACGGCGTGCACGTTGGCCGCGGCCTCTTTGCTGATGCTGGTGGCGGCCTCCTGCGCGGCGGCTTCGTCGGCGGCCTCGGAAACGGCGGCCTGCATTTCGGCGAAGGCGTCATAGCAATCCTGCTGCGCCTCGGCGAGCTTGGCGTTCACATCCGCGATCTGCTCCTCGCTCGCGCTGCCGGACAGGACCAGGTTGGACAGCGCGTCCAAGGACCAGTACATGGAATCCGCCCAATCCTCCGGCAGCACGCAGAAGCCTTCCACCGTCTCGCGGCCTTCCTCGGTGCGCACGGTGGTGGTCGTCGGGTAGTACACCTCCGTGGCGGCGGGCGCGGCGGCGCTCAGCTGCGGCGAGGGCTGCACGAGGCCGGGGTCATTCTCGGTGAACTCAGAAGGCAGTGTGCTCACCTGATAGCCGGCGTAAGTGTCGGTGGTCAGCATCGGGTAGTAGGGCACGAACACGCTGTAACCGGCGTCGTCCATGGCCACCCATTCCACGGTGTCGGTCGCCCCGTCCTCGGGGAAGATCTGGAAGATGTGGGTCTCGAGGTTGCGGGTGGAGGCAATGCCGTCGATGTGGTAGTAGCCCACCACGTCCTCGATGGTATAGGCGTGATCGAGCGTGATGTTGGTGTACATGGGCACGATGTTGCCCTCAGCGTCCACGTTGGAGATGGTGTAGTCGGTGGAAGCGGGCGTCTCGGACGCGGTTTCGGCGTTAAAGTAGCTAAGGGCGCTGACCATGCGGCTGTTGGCCTCGGAGCCGCCGCAGTAGGAGGCCACGTAGTCGATGGTGTTGGCCTCGGCGTCGCCCACATAGGTGCCGGCTTCCTGCGCCACGGAGATGATGCCCTCCGAGGCGATGACGTTCTCGGTGTCGTCCAGATCGATCAGGCCGATGATGGCCATGTTCGGCTGGGCAAAGGCCATGGAGCTGCTCAATTTCAGGGCGATGTACTGATGGCCGGTGACGTTTTCGATGTACCAGGTCTCGTTCTGGTCGGCGATGAACAGGCCGGAGCCGCCGCAACAGCCCGCTTCGTCGTAGATGCTCAGAAGCAACTCCACGCCCTCTTTGGCGGTGGCTGCCTCACCCAGCACGACGGTGACGATCTCAGCTTCCTCGATGCCGGCGTCGGCGTAGGGATCGACCGCCTCGACCGCCTCGGAGCCGCCGATGGTCTCCGTGGCGCTGACGGTCACGCCCATCTCGTTGGTGCCGCCCGCCTGATAGGGGGTGTGCTTGTGGGTGCCGCCGCAGTCCGGGCAGACGTTGTCCACGCCGTAGCCGTTGTCATCGCTGAAAGCGGTGTAGCTGTAACTGTCGTGGGTGAAGGTCCAGGTAAAGCCGTAGCAGCCCTGATAGACCTCGCCCTCGGCGTTGGCGCCCGCGGGGCTGACGTAGAAGAGCTTGTTGTAGCTGTTGGCGATGTCCTCGGAGCGGGCGAACATCGTCGAGCCGTCCGCCGTCAGGTCGGAGCCGACGTAGATGGCGGTGCAGGCCAGCGCGCCCACGGAGGAAAGACATACCGCCAGCGCGAGGATGAGGGAGATCAGTACCTTGGACTTCATGATAAGCACCATCCTTCAAAAAAGTCGATGGCAGCATTATAGTGCATTTTTATGCAGATGTCAAGCGACAAATATACACAAAAACGCTTTCCGCCATCCTGCATGGTATGCACAAAAGCGCGTATATAAGGCGAAAATACCGCATAAATAGTGGCATATACTGCATATTTGCATGTAAAAAATGCGTTCGCAGTCAAAATACTCTGACTGCAAGCGCATTTTTATCCACGTTCACGCCTGCTTGAGGCACGCGCCTTCCACGCGCACGACCATGCCCGCCCGCGCCCCGGCGATGTCGGCCACATCCGTGCAGGTGACGATGGTCTGGATGCCCTCCAGATGGGCAAGCAGCCGCCTGCGCCGCTCGGGGTCCAGTTCGCTCATCACGTCGTCCAGCAACAGCACCGGCGCTTCGCCGCTCTCTGCGCGTACCACGTCCAGCTCCGCCAGCCGCAGAGACAGCGCCGCCGTCCGCTGCTGCCCCTGCGAGCCGAACAGCCGCAGTTCGCGCCCGTCCACGCAGAAGCGCACGTCGTCGCGGTGCACGCCGGCGCTGGTGGTCATGCGCCGCGCGTCCACTTCGCGCGTGCGCAGCAGGGCCGCGCGCAGGTCGCCATCGCCCACGTTGGGCGCGTAGGCGATGGAGAGCCTTTCCCGCTCGCGGGCGATGTCGCCGTGCGTGCGCGCCGCCGCCTCGTTGAGGCGCTCAATGTAGTCCGCGCGCGCGGCCATGATGCGCGCCCCCTCGCGGCAGAGCTGCTCATCCCAGCTGTCCAGCGTCTCCAGGCTGCCCGTGCGCAAAAGCTCGTTGCGCTGCTTGAGCGCGCGGGCGTAGCGCTGCAGGGCATAATAATACGAAGGCCGTATCTGCGAAAGGGCGATGTCCATGAACCGCCGCCGCTCGCCCGGCCCGTCCTTGATCAGCCGCAGGTCCTCCGGGGAGAACAACACCCCGGTCACATGCCCCATCAGTTCCCCGGAGCGGGCGATCTCCGAGCCGTTGACGCGGATCTTGCGCCGCCCGGCCAGGGGGATGACGATGTCCACATCGTGCGTGCCGTCGCGCCGCTCGGCCTCCACGCATACGCGGCAGAAGTCCGCGCCCCAGCGCACCAGTTCGCGGTCCTGCCGCGTGCGGTGCGAGCGCCCCGTGCAGCAGAGGTAGATAGCTTCCAGAAGGTTGGTCTTGCCCTGCGCATTGTCCCCGGCCAGCACCGTTACGCCCGCGCAGGGCCGGAGCTCCGCGCGCGCGTAGTTGCGGTAATCGGTAAGTTCGAGGGACAGTATGCGCATGGCGCTCCTTTCAAAGAACGCCCCCGCGACAGGGGGCGTTCGGTCCAAAGCCGGTCAGCCCTGCTTTTTGCGGCTTTCCAGCTTCTTGCGCATCTCGGCGTTGAGCACGCGCTTGCGCATGCGGATGGACTTGGGGGTGATCTCCACCAGTTCGTCGTCGTCGATGAATTCCAGCGCTTCCTCCATGGTGGGGATGTGCACGTTGGTGATCTTCAGCGCTTCCTCGGCGGCGGCGGAGTTGCGGCTGTTGGTCATGTGCTTTTTCTTGCAGACGTTGACGTCGATGTCGCCCGGCCGGGAATTGCGGCCGACGATCATGCCGGAATAGACCTTCGCGCCCGGCTCGATGAACAACTCGCCGCGGTCCTGCGCAGAGAACAGCGCGTAGCTCGTGGCCTCGCCAGTCTCAAAGGCGACCAGGGAACCGCACAGCCGCGTGGGGATCTCGCCCTTCACCGGCTCGTAGCACTCGAACACGGCGCTCATCACGCCTTCGCCGTGCGTGTCGGTGAGGAAATCGCTGCGGTAGCCGAACAGCCCGCGCGAGGGGATGAGGAACTCCAGACGCATGCGGTCCTGCCCGTGCATGCTGGCAAGCGTGCCGCGCCGCCTGCCCAGTTTTTCGATGACCACGCCGGAATACTCGGTGGGCACGTCGCACACCACGCGCTCGATCGGCTCGCACTGCACGCCGTCGATCTCCTTGTACAAAACCACCGGCTTGGTCACCTGGAACTCATAGCCCTGCCGCCGCATCGTCTCGATGAGTATGGAAAGATGCAATTCGCCGCGCCCGGAAACGCGGAAGGCGTCCGTAGTCTCGGTGTCCTCCACGCGCAGGGAAACGTCGGTCTGCATCTCCTTCATCAGCCGCGCGCGCAAATGGCGCGAGGTGACAAACTGGCCCTCCGTGCCGGCGAAGGGGCTGTCGTTGACGCAGAAGGTCATGGAAACGGTCGGCTCGTCGATCTTCACAAACGGCAGAGGCTCGGCCATGGCCGGGTCGCAGATGGTGTCACCGATGAAGAGCTCGTCAAAGCCGGAAACGGCCACGATATCGCCCACGCGGGCGCTCTCGCAGGGCACGCGCTTGAGCCCGTCGAACTCGTACAGTCCGCCCAGCCGCGCCGCCGGGGAAGTAAAGCTCGAACCGTAGGCGCAGCGGATGGCCATCTGTCCCGCCTGTATGCCGCCGCGTTCGATGCGGCCGATGCCGATGCGCCCCACGTAGTCGTTGTAGTCGATGGTGGAGATGAGCAGCTGCAAGGGCGCGTCCGGGTCGCCCTCCGGCGCGGGGATATGGGAGAGTATGGCGTCAAACAGCGGCCGCAGGTCCTTGCCTGGCACCTGCCAATCGGTCGTGGCCGTGCCGTCGCGGCCGGAGGCAAAGACGATGGGGCTGTCGAGCTGTTCGTCGGAAGCGTCCAGCTCCAAAAGCAGTTCCAGCGTCTCGTCCACCACCTCGGCGCAGCGCGCGTCGGGGCGGTCGGTCTTGTTGACGACGATGATGACCTTGAGGTTCAACTCCAGCGCCTTTTTCAAAACGAAGCGCGTCTGCGGCATCGGCCCCTCAAAGGAATCCACCAGCAGCAAAACGCCGCTGACCATCTTGAGCACGCGCTCCACCTCGCCGGAAAAGTCGGCGTGGCCGGGGGTGTCCACGATGTTGATGCGCACGCCTTCGTAGTGTACGGCGGTGTTCTTGGAAAGTATGGTGATGCCGCGCTCGCGCTCCAGGTCGTTGGAATCCATCACGCGCTCGGCCACCTGCTGGTTTTTGCGGAACACGCCGCCCTGCTTGAGCATTTCGTCCACCAGCGTGGTCTTGCCGTGGTCCACGTGGGCGATGATGGCGATGTTGCGAATGTCGTCTCTTACGATGTTCACAGATAAAGCTCCTTTGTCACACAAGGTCGTCGGCGGTCATGCGGTCGGCAGTCTCCGCGAGCACGAGGCCCTCGTTGTTCTCGCAGGCCAGGCGGATGGACCACTCGTTTTCAAACATCAGTACGTCGCGCCCGGCGCGGTCGATGGCGGGCACGGTGGTGGAGGTCAGCCGCAATTTGTCCGGCGGCTTCGGGGTCTGAACGATCCAGCGCACGAAGCGGAAGGGCAGGTTTTCGCGCAGTATGTTCACGCCGTACTCGCTCTTTAAGCGGTATTCCAGCACGTCCATCTGCAATACGCCCACCACGCCGGCGATCATCTCCTCGCGGCCGATGTTGGGGCGCTTGAAGGTCTGGATGGCGCCCTCCTGCGAAAGCTGGGAGACGCCCTTCAAAAACTGCTTGCGCTTCATCGAATCCTCGGGGCTGACGCGGCAGAAGAACTCCGGCGCGAACAGGGGGATGCCCTGATAGCGCACGGGCGCGCCGGTGCACAATGTGTCGCCCAGGCGGAAGATGCCGGGGTCAAACAGGCCGATGATGTCGCCGGGGTAGGCGGTCTCCACCGTCTCGTGTTCCTGCGCCATGAACTGCTGCGGCTGCGCCAGTTTGACCTTCTCGCCCGAGGAGGAGTGCCACACGGTCATGCCCTTTTCAAACACGCCGGAGCACACGCGCATGAACGCCAGCCGGTCGCGGTGCGCCGGGTTCATGTTGGCCTGTATCTTGAAGATGAAGCCGGTGAACTTCTCGTCCGTCGGCTCGATGACGCCGTGGTCGGAAACGCGCGGCGTGGGCGACTTCGTGTAGGAAAGGAAGCGCTTCAAAAACGGCTCCACGCCGAAGTTGTTGCTCGCCGAGCCGAAGAACATGGGGGTGAGCTTGCCTTCGAGGATCATGTCCAGGTCGAAGGGGTCGCCGGCCACGTCCAAAAGCTCCACGTCCTCCAAAAGCTTATCGTAATAGCTCTGCCCGATGGCCTCGGGAAGATGGGGGTCGTCCAGGGCGATCGTCTCCACTTCCACCTGTTTCTGCCCGTGGTCGCCGCCGCGGTAGAGTTCCACCACGCGCGTGTCGCGGTGGTACACGCCCTGAAAATCGCCGTGGATGCCGATGGGCCAGTTGACCGGACAGGAGCGTATGCCCAGCACGTTCTCCAGTTCCTCCATCAGCTCGAACGGGTCGCGCCCGGCGCGGTCGAGCTTGTTGACGAATGTGAAAATGGGGATGGAGCGCATGCGGCACACCTTGAACAGCTTGATGGTCTGCTCCTCCACGCCCTTGGCGTTGTCGATGAGCATCACGGCGCTGTCGGCGGCCACCAGCGTGCGGTAGGTATCCTCGGAAAAGTCCTGATGGCCGGGCGTATCCAGTATGTTGATGCGGAAGCCGTCAAAGTCGAACTGCATCGCCGAGGACGTCACCGAAATGCCGCGCTGCTTTTCGATCTCCATCCAGTCCGAAGTCGCGTGGCGGGCGGCCTTGCGCGCCTTGACCGAGCCGGCCTGGCGGATGGCGCCGCCGTAGAGCAGCAGTTTTTCCGTCAGCGTGGTCTTGCCCGCGTCGGGGTGGGAGATGATGGCGAACGTGCGCCTGCGCGCCACTTCCGCCGGAAGCTCCGGGTGCAGCATGTGCCTTCCTCCAAGTCAAAAAATCACAACCTATATTCTAAACGCGCCGGGGAACGTGTGTCAATCCCGCGCGGCGGCGATTTGCGTTAATTCCTCTGAAGTGAAGAAATTTTTCTTTGGAGGGGTTGACGTTTCGCGGCCGCGGGGCTATGATAAAGGGGTAGGAATTTCCTGCATCCATTCTGATCCCGGGAGGTGGCAAGGCGTGGACGACGGCGCTAGATGTGTGTCCAGTGAAGGCGTTCCCCGAAGTTGGCTCGTCCGCCCTGCCGCGGACTGACGCTTCCCGGAAGGCCGTCATTCTCAAACATCTGTCGAAACGTCGCAAACACAGCACGTCGAGGGGCGGTGTGCTGTTTTCATGCGTTTCTGAACAAACGGAGGGAGGATGAAGCCGATGGATTTTGAAAAGATCCGCGCGCGCCTGGATAAGCTCGTGGCCGAAGGCCGCAAGGGCGAACTGCGCGGCGCGCTCTCCATGCTCAACGAGGTGGACATCGCTGAGTACATGGAGGAACTTGACAATGAAAAAATGCTGATGGTGTTCAGGCTCCTGCCCAAGGACATCGCGGCAGACGTATTTGCCTATATGGACGCCGACCAGCGCCAGCGCGTCATCGAGGCCATGGACGATAACGAGGCCGTGCGCCTGGTGGACGATATGTTTATCGACGACGCCGTGGACTTTCTGGAAGAGCTGCCCGCGGGCGTGGTCAAGCGCGTCCTGAAGGGCTGCGACGCGGAGAAGCGCGCCCTCATTAACCAGTTTTTGCGCTACCCGGAAAACAGCGCCGGCTCGATCATGACCATCGAGTACATGGAACTGCACGTGGGCACCACCGTGGGCGAGGCCATGGCGGAGATCCGCCGCACCGGCCTTGACAAGGAGACGATCTACACGCTCTATGTGCTCGACGCCCAGCGCAAGTTGCTCGGCACGCTGCCGCTGCGCAAGCTGCTCCTGGCGCAGGACGATGTAAAGGTGGAAACGCTGATGAACCAGCAGTTCGTCTGCGTCCACACCACCGACGACCAGGAACTCGTCGCCGACACCGTGCGCAAGTACGACCTCATTTCCATTCCCGTGGTCGATCACGAGGAGCGCATGATCGGCATCATCACCATCGACGATATCGTCGACGTCATCGAAGAGGAGAACACCGAGGACTTTGAAAAAATGGCCGCCATGCTCCCCTCGGAGGACGAATACCTCAAGACCGGCGTTTTGACGCTGGCCAAAAACCGCATGCCGTGGCTGTTGTTTTTGATGATCTCCGCCATCTTCACCGGCATGATCATCACCCACTACGAGGACGCGCTCAAGACCTCGGCCTTCGGCGTGGTGCTCACCGCCTGCATCCCCATGCTGATGGGCGCGGGCGGCAACTGCGGTTCGCAGGCCTCGACGCTGACCATCCGCGGCCTCGCCCTCGGCGAGGTGGAACTCAAGGACATCTTCAAGCTCCTCTGGAAGGAGGTGCGCGTCGGCCTCATCGTCGGCGCGGCGCTCTCGCTGGTCACGTTCGCGCTCTACACCTTCTGGCTCGGCGATATGGACGCGACCATCGCCCAGCGCATCCCCACCGCCCTGACCATCGCCGTGGCGGTGTACATCACCGTCATCGTCGCCAAGGCCATCGGCTGTACGCTGCCGCTTCTGGCCAAGGCCGTCCACCTGGACCCCGCCCTCATGGCCAGCCCGCTGATCACCACCATCGTGGATATCTGCTCGCTGCTGGTGCTCTTCTCGGTGGCCACGGAGGTTTTGCACGTATAAACAATAAAACGCGAAAGTGCGCCGCGAAAAACGGCGCTCTTTTTGCGAAAACATTTGGAGGACTGCCATGAAAGAAGTGCTTGGCTGCCTGCGCCGCGCCGACGAGGATTTCCGCATGATCGCCCCGGGCGACCACGTCGCCGTCGGCGTCTCCGGGGGCAAGGACAGTTTGCTGTTGCTCTACGCGCTCGCGCTCTACCGCCGCTTCTCGAAAAATCCCTACACGCTCACCGCCGTGACCCTCACCATGGGGCTTCAGCCCTTCGACCTCGGCGGCGTGCGCGCGCTCTGCGAAACGCTGGACGTTCCCTATATCGTCCGCGAAACGGAGATCGGCAAGGTCATCTTCGAGGAGCGCAAGGAGAAAAACCCCTGCTCCCTGTGCGCGAAGATGCGCCGCGGCGCGCTGGTGGACCTCTGCCTCGAGGTCGGGGCCAACAAACTGGCGCTCGGCCATCACCGCGACGACGCCATTGAGACGCTCTTCCTCTCCATGCTCTACGAGGGGCGCATCCACACCTTCCACCCCGTCACGCACCTGACGCGCAAGGGCATCACGCAGATCCGTCCCCTGGTCTACCTGCCGGAGAAGCACGTTCTCCACATGGTGAAAACGCTGGGTCTGCCCGTCGTGCCCTCGCCCTGCCCGGCCAACGGCCGCACCAAGCGCGACGATGTACGCGAGCTTCTCAACGCCATCTGCCGCCGCAAGCCCGACGCGCGCGAGCTTTTGCTCTCCGCCTTGCAAAACGAGGCGCAATACGGCCTCTGGGAAAAACCGAAGGATTAAAAAACGCCGCCGCGAGGACGTCCCCGCGACGGCGCTTTTCGCCTTTACTTCCTTTTCCCGCGTATGCGCTCCGGCAGCGAGCAGTAAAGCGGCAGGATCACCACGCCGCCGGCGAGCATCGCCGCGCCCTGCACGCAGTTGCCGACCACCGAGCCGATGGCCGCTTCCACGCCGTAGAGCAGCGTGTCGGTGAGGAAGTACGCGCCCACCATGAACGCCGCCGTGAGCAAAAGCAGGGCGATGTTGCGCGCGCTGAAGCGTTTGGCCACCAGCCACTTGCCCATGAAAAAGCCCATCGCGCCCTTGATGACCAGCGTGAACGGCGCGTAGGTCACATACCCCGCCAGAAGATCGGCGATGGCCGAGCCCAGGGCCGCAGGCGCCGCCGCGAACGGCCCCATCAGCAAGGAGGCGATGACGATGCCCACGTCGCCCAGATGCGCGTAGCCGCTGTGCATGGAAAGGAAAAACAGTATGTCCAGTCGCACATAGGCGGTCAAAAGCGCGATCAGCGCCGCCATCAGTCCGCCGTAGGCCAATCGCCGCGTCGTTTGATCTCTCATAAACGCCCCTCCCTTTGTCCGTGCCACAATTATATCTACGCCGTGTTTAGATTGCCCGCGCGCTTTGGAAAAGTTATTGCAACGCCCGCCATCCTGGTGCTATAATATCCCCATGAAAAAGACGCTTCGAGAACGGCTCGACCTCAACAAGGTTTCCCGCTACGCCATCGCCGCCAACGCGGCGCAGGTGTTTTTTGCCGTGGGGCTGGTGCTCTACGCCCTTTTTGGCCGCGAGTTCGACCTCTCCGGCATGGCCGAACGCCTGCTCATCTGCGCCGTGGCCTTTGTGGTGGTCTGGGGCGCGTTTCTGGACATACGCGACGCGCGCAACGCCCGCAAGATCGCCAGCCAGAGCGAAATGCTGGAGGACGCCTATGCGCAGCTGGAGGACCTCAACGGCACGCTGCGCGCCCAGCGCCACGATTTCAAGAACCACATGCAGGTGATCTTCGGCCTGATCGGGATGGGGGAATACCGGGAAGCGGAGGACTATATAGAGCGCGTCTATGGCGATATACAGCTGGTCAGCAGCGCCCTTAAGACCGCCAGCCCCGCCGTCAACGCCCTGCTCGCCGCCAAGGCCGCCGACTGCCGGGAGCGCGGCATCCGCATGGAGGTGCGCATCCGCTCGGCGTGGCAGGGGCTGGGCGTCCCCGGCTGGGAGATGTGCCGCGTGCTGGGCAACCTCATCGACAACGCCATCGACGCCATGGCCGACCCCGCCCTGCCGCAGCGCGAGCTCATCGTGGAGACGGGGGAGGATCTGCACGATTTCACCTTCCGCGTGTTTAACACCGGCCCGCGCATACCGTCCGAGCGCCTCAGGGACATCTTCGAGCGCGGCTTTACCACCAAGAGCGCGGGCAGGGGCATGGGGCTGTCCATCGTCTCGGAGATCATGGAAGAAAACGGCGGCGCGATCAAGGCCTCCTCCGGCCCGGAGGGCACGGCCTTTTCCGGCCGCCTGCCCAAACAGCCCCCAGAAGGCAGATAAAGGCGAGAACGAAACAGATATGCGTTTCGCTCCCGCCCTTTTTCGGCTGTGATATAATATATTTTTATACGATGCTCTTTCCGTTGATCTCCCGCAAAATGGCGTTGACCAGCGTTACCGTCGCCGGGATGCCGCCCTTTTTGCCGCGGGCGATGATGGAGGCCAGGTCGCTGTCCAAAAGCCGTTCCTTGAGCTGCACGGCGCTGGCAAAGCCGCTGGGCGCGGCCAGCACGCACACGTCCGACATCGGCTCGTGCATGCGCCGCTGGATCAGGCGGTTGATGGCCGCGGGCGCGCTGCCCACCACCATCAGTTTCAGCCCCGGCACCGCCAGGCCGTAGTCCACGGCCACTTCCGCGCGGGTCACGCGGCGCTGTTCGGCCAGCATGACCACCTGCGGGTCGTCGATAAAGCAGAGCACCTTCGCGCCCTTGTTGCCCAGCAGATCCGCGCTGATGTCATTTGCCACCAGCGTGGTATCCGTGATGATAGAGCCTCCCATGTCGATCAGGCGCTTGATATGCGTCAGCGCGGTAGGGCTGAAATAAATACTTTGAGCAAGAGCCAGATCGCCCGTCTCCTGCTCGACCGCGCTGAGGATATCCGTCATTTCCTGATTGAGGTACGGGATGCCGGCGCGATGCCTGCCGTCTGCCTGCACCTTTCGGATCAATGCAATACACTCCTGTCAAAAAAAATCCAATCTTTTCAAGAAGATTCTATAAAAAATATATCTCTTAGACGGCCAAAAGTCAAGTCAGGTTCCAGTTTATTACTGTTAAATATTTTTCGTATAATCTTATAACCACATCATAATAAAATCGCCGTGGAGCACATTTCCACGGCGATAGAAAAGGGTTTCCTTAGACAATACGCACAGCCAGCGCCGCACCTTCCGGGTACACTTCCAGTGTGCTCCCCTCGGGCACATCCTCGGCGACGAGCGTGCGGGCCACGGGCGTCTCCACCGCGCGCTGTATGAAGCGCTTGAGCGGGCGCGCGCCGTACACGGGGTCGTAGCCGTTCTCCACCACATACGCCTTGGCTTCGTCGGTCAGCCGCACGGTCACGCCGCGTTCGGCAAGGCGCCTGTTGAGGGCTTCGAGCGTCAGGTCGGCGATCTTTTCGATCTGTCCCTTCGTAAGCGGCGTGTAGAACACGATCTCGTCCAGACGATTGAGGAACTCGGGCCGGAACTGCCGCTTGAGCAGGCCGTTGACCTCCTCGCGCGCCTCGTCGGAAAGCTTCCCGTCCGGGCCGATGCCCTCGAGGATGACATTGCTGCCCAGGTTCGAGGTGAGGATGATGATGGTATTTTTAAAGTCCACCGTCCTGCCCTGCGAATCGGTGATGCGGCCGTCGTCCAGTACCTGCAGAAGGATGTTGAACACGTCCGGGTGCGCCTTTTCCACCTCGTCAAAGAGGATGACGCTGTACGGCTTGCGGCGCACGGCCTCGGTCAGCTGGCCGCCCTCCTCGTAGCCCACGTATCCCGGAGGCGCGCCGACCAGGCGCGAGACGGAGTGCTTCTCCATGTACTCGGTCATGTCGATGCGCACCAGGTTCTTTTCGTCGTCGAACAGCGCCTGCGCCAGCGTCTTGGCCAGCTCCGTCTTGCCCACGCCCGTGGGGCCGAGGAAGAGGAACGAGCCGATGGGCCGGTTCGGGTCCTGTATGCCGGCGCGCGAGCGGAGGATGGCCTCGGAGACCTTCTCCACGGCCTCGTCCTGCCCGACCACGCGCTGATGGAGGATGCTGGGCAGACGCAGCAGTTTCTCGCGCTCGCCCTCGACCAGCTTGGAAACGGGGATGCCCGTCCAGCGGGAAACGATGCGGGCGATCTCCTCGTCCGTCACCTTGTCGCGCAAGAGCTTGTTCTTGCCCTGCGCGGCCTCGGCCTTTTTCTCCTCGGCCTCCAGTTCCTTCTGCAGCTGCGGCAGGCGGCCGTACTGCAACTCGGCGGCCTTGTTAAGGTCGTACTCGCGCTGCGCAAGCTCTATGTCGGCGTTGCACTGCTCGATCTCCTCGCGCAGTTTCTGCACCTTGCCGATGTCCTGCTTTTCCAGTTCCCACTTGGCCTTCATGGCCTTGAACTTGTCGCGCATGTCGGCGAGCTCTTCCTGCACTTTGGCGAGCTTTTCCTTCGAGCGCGCCTCGGTGTCGTTGGAGAGCGCCGCCTCCTCGATCTCCTTTTCGATGATCTGCCGGGCGATGTCGTCCATCTCCTGCGGCATGGAGTCGATCTCGGTGCGGATCATGGCGCAGGCCTCGTCCACCAGGTCGATGGCCTTGTCGGGCAAAAAGCGGTCGGAGATGTAGCGGTCGGAGAGCTTGGCGGCGGCGATGAGCGCCTGGTCGGTGATCTTCACGCCGTGGAACACCTCGTAACGCTCCTTGAGGCCGCGGAGGATGGCCACGGTGTCCTCCACTGTCGGCTCGTTGACCATCACCGGCTGGAACCTGCGCTCCAGCGCCGGATCCTTTTCCACGTATTTGCGGTACTCGTCCAGCGTCGTCGCGCCCACGCAGTGCAATTCGCCGCGCGCCAGCATCGGCTTTAAGAGGTTGCCCGCGTCCATAGAGCCCTCGGTCTTGCCCGCGCCGACGATGTTGTGCAATTCGTCGATGAAGAGTATGATCCTGCCCTCGCTCTTGCGCACTTCCTCCAGCACGGCCTTGAGCCGCTCCTCAAATTCGCCGCGGTACTTGGCGCCGGCGATGAGGCTGCCCATGTCCAGCGAGAAAAGCGTCCTGTCCTTCAGGGAAGTGGGCACGTCGCCGCGCACGATGCGCTGCGCCAGCCCTTCGGCGATGGCGGTCTTGCCCACGCCCGGCTCGCCGATGAGCACCGGGTTGTTCTTCGACTTGCGCGAAAGGATGCGGATGACGTTGCGGATTTCGGCGTCGCGGCCGATCACCGGGTCGAGCTTCTGTTTGCGCGCCAGATCGGTAAGGTCCGTGCCGAACTTCTTCAGCGCGTCGTAAGTATCCTCCGGCTGGTCGCTGGTGACGCGGGCGTTGCCGCGCACAGCCTGCAACTGCTTGAGAAATGCGTCGCGCGTCAGCCCCAATTCGGAAAACAGGCGCTTCAAAACGCCGTTGGGCTTCTCCATCAGCGCCAATACGATGTGTTCGACCGACACATACTCGTCCTTCATGTGTTCGGCCTGCTTTTCGGCCTCGTTGAGCGCTGCGTCCACGCTCTGGGAGATGTACACCTTCTCCGGGTCGCGGCCGGGGCCGGACACCTTGGGGATGCGCTCGATCTCGCGCTCGCAGGCGGAAAGCACGCGCTGCGGCTCGATGTTCAGCGCCGTGAACAGTTGCGGGATCAGCCCCTCCTGCTGCGCGGTCAGCGCGTAGAGCAGATGCTGCTGGTCGATCTGCATATTCTGATGCTCGATGGCCACCTGCTGCGCATCGCGGATGGCCTCCAGCGATCTCTTGGTGAATTTTTCCATATTCATAGAGTCCTTGCCTCCCCTCGAAGGCCATGTTTGACCTTCTTTGACTATTATAAAGAACACCGGGGCGACTGTCAAGGGCCCCGGTGAAAGTTTACAAATTGTTCAAAAGTTTACAGCGGTCTTCGTTTATTCTGCGAACGTCACGTCGATGTCGCCGTTGTTGGTCACCGCGCGCAGGAAGATGCCCTCGCCATCCAGCAGGGTAGGCAGGCTGTTGTCATAGTCCGTCTCGCTCTCGATGTGATAGTCGCGCATCTGGCCCGGCAATTCGCCGCGGATGTCGCCATTGTCGGTCTGCAGGGAGAGGCTCTCGCGCACAGTGAGGCCGCCAAAGGTCACATCGCCGTGATCCGTGACGGCTTCCAGCGCATCCGCCTCTACGCTCTCCATGCGCACGTTGTCGTTCCCGGTGCGCAGGGTGATGGTTCCTGCCTGCACGCCGTTCAGCGTGATGGGGGCGTTATCCGTCTCTGCGTTCAACGTCTCTGCGGTCACATTTTCCACGGTCACGCTGTCGTTGTCGTTCCGCAGGCTGATGGCTCCGACCTGTGCGCCGCGCAGTTCGATGGGAGCGTTGTCCGTCGCGATGGTCACGGTGGGGAAGGAGATGCCGGCGTCACCGCCATCCACCTGCACTGCGCCGTTGTCGTTGGAAATGTCCAGCGCCACGCCGGCAGGCACTTCCACCTCCAGTTTTCCGCTCTGGTGGAAGCCGAACCAGGCGCCAAGACCGTTTTGCTGCTGTTCGACCTTTTCGATGTACAGCATGCCGTCCTGCTCGCGGATGTCGTAGGCTGCCTCCTCGTTTTCCCAACAGGTCAGCCGCACCTTGCCGTCTTCGGAGGGAGTAATGACGATGTCCGCGTTTCGGTCAGCCACCACCAGCTCCGTCACATCACCCTCGGCCTCGTATTGCCGCGATACCAGCGCGCCGCCTGATGCCAGGGCGTTCAGGTCAAACCCCGCCATCGCAAAGCCCGCCAGCATCACCACCACGCCCACGATCAAAACGGCCACTGCGACCTTCACAGTCTTCTTCATTATCCGTTCCTCCTTTTTCCTACGATCAAACGTTTGCATCCGCGTCCGAACGCTTTTGTAAGTTTCCACAGCCCCTTGCCCGCCGCCTTCATCGGCGCGATGAGCAAAAGCCCCAGCGCGAAACTCACCAGCCCCGCGCCGCACACGCACAGCCCCGGAGCCGCGCCCTGCATGAACATCAGCGCCACGCCGCCCAGCGCGCAGGCCGCGCCCGCGATCAGCAGCGAGGCCACCGCCGCGTAGACCGCGATCATCGCCGCCCACAGCGCCGCGTACATGCTCAGCCCCACGGCGAAAAGCGTCAATAGCAGCGGCGAAGCGCAGATCAGCAGCACCACGCGCCCGGCGTTGCTTTCCCGCCGCACGCGCTCGCGGACCACCGCCCCCAGCGGCCGGTCGGCAAGCAGGCCGCGCGCCACGGTTTCCACATCGCCCAGCGCCGCCACCGCGTTCTCCTCATCCATGCCGTCCTCCACGCGGTCGTCGATGCTCTCGGCGCAGAATTCCAGCGCCCGCGCCCTTTCCCCGGCGCTCATCCCCTCCAGACGCTTATTAAGCGCCCGCAGGAACGCTTCTTTTTTCATCGTTCTCCCTCCGTCCCTTCCATGATGAAGGCGTATACGTCCAGCACCTGCCGCCATTCCCCGCGCAATTCGTCCAGATGCGCGCGGCCTTCCCCGGTGATGCCGTAATACTTGCGCAGCCGCCCGTTGTGTTCCCGGCTGTATACGCGCAGATAGCCGCCCGCCTCCAGCCGCCGCAAAATGGGGTAGAGCGTCGATTCGGATACCTCCACGCGCGATCCCACGTCCTTGACCATCTGATACCCATAGGAATCTCCGCGCGCGAGCACCGCCAGCGCGCAGGCTTCCAGCATGCCGCGCTTCAGCTGTGCGTCCACGCCATCACCTCCCTTCGCGTAATATTATATATTGCATAGTATAGCGCGTCAAGCAATATCGGCGAAAAAGATCAGATTTAACAATTTGCAACGCGGATGAAGTGCCGGCAGATCCGCGCTGTGACAAAGGGAAGCAGGGGGAAGGGGCGCGCCCCGCCATGAGCCCGCCTGGCAGTGCGCGCGTTGCCGTTGCCTCCCTGTTGCGGCGCTGTTTGCCCGCCTGCCCCCCTGGCCGGCGGGGAGGGCAGGCGCTCACGGCTGGCGCCGCCCGCATCCCCTGCGCCGCCCTTTCGCCTGCCCATCGCCCGGCGCGGGACGCCCCCGCACAAACAGGGCAAATTTTTTTCACAGTAAAGTACATATATTTGTATTGATTCGTTCATAGAATTGTAATAAAATAAGGCAGAAAATGATCTGTTGCATCCCAAGGCAGGCCCCGGCATGCGATCCGGGGCGATGGAAAAAAGGGGGTCCTTGCCTTGTCCAAACTCAGCGGCAATATCCGCCACTCCATCCATCTGGTGGCGAACAGGTACCGTAAACACCATAAGGATAAGCTCGTAAAGCAGGAATTCCTTGCGCAGCGCGCCGCGCTGGGCAGCGAGGCGGCCAACGCGAACTGGCAGGACTATCTTAACGCCAGGGAGCAGACCGGCTGCTCGGTACTGGAATATTTCATCTTCAAATTCTATAAAAAGAGCCGCGCCGAGCGCGATACGTATCAGACCGTCGCCCGCCGCGACCGCTTCATCCATCAGATCCACGACGATGAATCCTGCAACGCCACCGTGCCGGGCAACAAGGTGCTTTTCAACATGCTGTTTGAAAAGTACCTCTGCCGCGAATGGCTCAACCCCACCGCCGCCACGCCGGAAGAATTCGTCGCCTTTATGAAAAAGCACGGAAAGGTGATGCTCAAGCCCGCCTGCGACGGCGCGGGCCACGGCATCCGCATCTGCGAATACACCACCGACGAGGACGCCCTCGCCCTGCATTCGTCCCTGGTGGGCGCGGCGATGCTGGTGGAGGAAGTGCTCGAGCAGCACCCGCAGCTGAATGTTCTCAACCCCAACTGCATCAACACCGTGCGCGTGGCGACCTATACCGACCGCGACGACGTGCACATCGTCCTGGCCACGATCCGCTCCGCCCGCGACGATTCCGTGGTCGATAACTACCACGCCGGCGGCATCTGCATGGCGGTGGATCTGGAGACGGGCAAAATCTGTTCCAACGGCACCGACGAGCAGATGCGCGACTATCCCACCCATCCCCTCACGGGCACGAAACTGGACGGCTTCCAGCTTCCCGACTGGGACAAGGCGCTGGACGTCATCCGCCGCGCCTCGCGGGAGATGTACGCGCTGCCCGGCTGCCGCTACCTGGGCTGGGACATCGCCTTCCTGAAAAACGGCGAAGTCTCCATCATCGAGTGCAACTGGCGGCAGGGGCCGCAGGCCCAGCAGCCGCATGCCAAAGGCATGTATCACGAACTGGAGGAGTTGGGCAAGAAGCTCTGAGCCACGCCGCGCGCGGCGGCCGCAAAGCCCGCAAAAAGATCGCCCGGACGCAAAACGCGTCGGGCGATCCCTGTTTCCCGCCTGCCCGCGAAAAGGCCCTGCCCTTGCCGTCATGAAGGCAAAGGCAGGACCTTTTTCGCGCCGCTCACGTTCGCAGCGCCAGGTCGCGCGCGGCCTCGGCGATGCGCTTGGCGTTGTCAAAGCGCCGGTATTTTTGCTGCGATGCGCGGATGCGGGAAAGCTCCTTACCATCGTCGGCCAGCAGGGTCTTTACCGCCGCCGGCAGGCCCTTCACGCCCTTGGAGACGATGCCCAGCCCGTAGCGCTCCACCAGCTCGGGGTTGCCCTGTTCCTGCCCCGGCAGCGCGCCGGTGATGATGAGGGGCACGTTCATCACCACGGCTTCGAAAAATGAATTGGGGCTGCCGCGGGCGATCATAATGTCGCTCTCCAGCATCAGGCTTTCGATCTCGGTGACGAACCCCAGGATGCGCACGCGCTCGCCGTACTTGCGCTTGAGCAGCGCCTCCAGGCGCTTTTTGAGCTGCTTGTTGCGCCCGCAGACGATGGTGAGCGTCACGTCCGTCCTGGTCATCAGTTCCAGCGCGTAGGAGCCGAGCATGCCGCTGCCCTCGCCGCCGGACATCAGAAGGCAGCGCGCCGGGCGCGAGAAGTCATAGGCCGGCTTTTCCACGCGCTGCGCCATGTCCGTAAAGCGCCGGCGGGTGGGGAAGCCCACCTTGAGGATGCGCTCGCGGGGCACGCCGTAGGACAGCGTGCGCTCCACGGCCTCGTCGGTGGCGCAGATGGTCAGCGCCGAGCGCGCGTCGCACCAGGAGGGATGCACCGTCACCGGGTCTGCCTGCACCGATACGAACGGTATGTCCAGCCCGTGCTCTTCGCACACGGTCAAAAGCGAGGAATTGAACATCGGGTGCGTGGTCACGACCACGTCCGGCCGCTCCCGCGCCACCACCTCGATAAAGCGCTTTTCCGCCCAGGTGGACATCAGCGAGCAATAGGTGGAATTGAACTTCGTGCCAAAGTCCCACGTCATCTTCCAGAGGAACTTGGCGTGCCGCGTGACCACGCCATAGCTGTCGCCCAGCGCGGTCACGGATTTGCCCACCAGGTCCTCGAAGCCGTCCACCAGTTTGACCTCCACCTCGGGCATGTCCGCGAACCAGTCCATCAGGGCGTCGGAGATGGACTTGTGGCCGCAGCCCGTGTGCGAGGTGGTGATGAGCAGTATTTTCTTTTTTTCGCTCATGGACGCACCCTCACCGGCTCCGCGCCCGCGGGTATGTCGCCCACGCCGCGCAGCACGTAATGCGGCTGATAGGGGTAGGTGGCCATGCTTTCCAGGCTGGTCACGCCCGAGAGCACCAGCACCGTGTCCATGCCGGATTCGATGCCGGCCACCACGTCGGTATCCATGCGGTCGCCGATGATGACGGTATCCTCCGGCGCGGCCTTCAGGCGCCTTTGCCCGTGGCGCATCATCAGCGGGTTGGGTTTGCCGATGAAGTACGCCTGCCGGCCGCAGGCCATCTCGATGGGGGAGATGAGCGCGCGGCAGGCCGGGGCGATGCCGTTTTCCACCGGGCCGGTGACGTCCGGGTTCGTGCCCACGAGCTTGGCACCGTTGCGCACCAGGTGCACGGCCTTCTGGATCTTCTCAAAGCTGTAACCGCTGGTCTCGCCCACCACCACGTAATCGGGGTTGACGTCGTTCATGGAAAAGCCCGCGTCGTAAAGCGCGCCCACCAGCCCCGCCTCGCCGATGACATAGGCCGAACCGCCGGGGCACTGCGTTTTTAAGTAACTGGCCGTGGCCAAAGCGCTGGTATAAAAGTGCTCTTCGCCCACGTCCAGGCCCAGGCGGTGCAGTTTCTGCTTCAGCTCCTTGGGGCTGCGCTCCGAGGAATTGGTCAAAAACAGGTATTCCTTGCCGTTGCTCTCCAGCCAGTCCACGAATTCCCGCACGCCGGGCAACAACAGGTTGCCGTGATAGATCACGCCGTCCATATCGCTGATAAACGCTTTTTTACGCTTGAGTTCTTCCAACATCCCCACTCCTTTGCCTGCGCATCGCCTGCGCGCATACCTGCCCCTATTATACATGATAGTTCGCATTTTGAAAAGTCAAACTTTGCTTTCCACGGCGAATTCTGCTATAATATCCCCATGGAAAAGATCACGGGCTTCGCCCCCGTGGCGGACGCTGACGCCCGCCTGCTCATCCTCGGCACCGCGCCGGGCGTCCAGTCGCTGCGCGAGGGCTTTTACTACGCCCACCCGCGCAACGCCTTCTGGCGCATAGTGGCCGATACGTTCGACGCGCCCCTCCCGGAAACGGCGGAGGGGAAGGCGGCGCTTATCCTGGAAAACCGCCTTGCCCTCTGGGACGTGCTCCACGCCTGCGCGCGCCGCGGTTCCCTGGACAGCGCCATCCGCGAGCCGGAGGCCAACGACTTTGCCGCCTTTTTCGCCGCGTGCCCGCGCGTTGCGCGCGTGCTCTTCAACGGCGCGGCGGCGGAAAGGCTCTTTTTCCGCTTCTGCGGGGAGACGCTCGCAGGGCGCGAAGCCGTGCGCCTACCCTCCACCAGCCCCGCCTGCACGCTCGCCTACGCCCAAAAACTGTTGCTTTGGAGAAAGGAACTTTTGCGATGACGAATATACTGCCCAACGCCATACTGCGCAAAAAGCGCTTCGGCGGCGAACTGAACGAAGCCGAGATCCGCGCCTTCGTGCGCGGCGTGACCGACAAGACCTGGGCCGACTACCAGATCTCCGCGCTGCTCATGGCCATCTGCATCCACGGCATGAGCGACCGCGAGACGCTGGCGCTGACGCTGGCCATGGCCAAGTCCGGCGATACGCTGGATCTAAAGGACATCCCCGGCGTCAAGGCCGACAAGCACTCTACCGGCGGCGTGGGCGACACCACCAGCCTCATCCTCGTGCCCCTGACGGCCGCCTGCGGCCTCAAGGTGGCGAAGATGTCCGGCCGCGGGCTGGGCTTTACCGGCGGCACGCTGGACAAGCTCGAGTCCATCCCCGGCATGCGCGTGGATCTGGGCGTAGACGAGTTCAAGTCCATCGTCCGTTCCGTCGGCTGCGCCATCGCCGGCCAGACCGCCGAACTGGCCCCGGCGGACAAGGTGCTCTACGCCCTGCGCGACGTCACCGAGACGGTGGACTGCCTGCCCCTGGTCGTCTCCTCCATACTCTCGAAAAAACTGGCCTCCGGCTGCGACGTGGTGGTGCTCGACGTCAAGACCGGCTCCGGCGCCATCATGGACACGCCGGAAAAGTCCCGCAAACTGGCCGAGGACATGGTACGCATCGGCAATCTCAGCGGCCGCCGCTTCTCGGCGCTGATCACCGACATGGATCAGCCCCTGGGCATGTACATCGGCAACGCCCTCGAAGTGGAGGAAGCCATCGACGTGCTCGCCGGCCGCACGGCCGGCCCCTTGCGCGACGTGGCGCTGACGCTGGGCGCGCACATGCTCAGAAACGCCGGCCTCGCCCCCACCGTGGAGGCGGGCAAGGCCATGCTCGCGGAGAAGATCGAAAACGGCGCGGGCCTTGCCAAGTTTGCCGAGATGATCAGGGCGCAGGGCGGCGACCCCCGCGTCTGCGAGGACACGGGCCTGCTTCCCAAGGCCGGCCGCAAGATCGCCATGCCCGCCCCGGACGACGGCTATATATCCTCCATCCGCACCTGCGAGGTCGGCAACGCCGCCCGCCTCCTCGGCGCGGGAAGGCTGCGCAAGGAGGACGCCATCGACCCCGCCGTGGGCATCGTCATGCAGCGCCGCGTGGGCGAATACGTCCGCCGCGGCGATGCGCTGCTCACCATCCACGCCAACGCCCATTCGGACGTGGCCGGCGCGCTCAACATGCTTGGCAGGGCCTTCAAGCTCTCGCCCGACTCGGTCACGCCGCCGGAATTGATCCATGCGGTGGTGGAATAGCTTCCTGGGCGGCATAAAGCGTGTGGCGCTGTGCAGGGAAGGCGGCGCGCGCGCCGTCTGGAAGCTGCTCTTTGCCTACGCCGCCTACCTGCTGTGGGCGTGGCTTATTACGTTCCTGCTCTCATGGGGCTTCGGCGCGCTCTTCGCGGCCTGGGGGCTCTCCGCCGCCACCGCCGCGCGCGCGCCTTCTTGGGCGCAGTGGCTCTTTGCCAACTATGGCCGCTTCATATCGCTCGTCTCCAGCGCCGGCACAGTCGCCCTCGCCCATGGCCTTCTGCGCCTGCTCGCGGGCGGGAAGATGGAAAAACTGCGCCTGCGCGGCCTGGCCGTCGGCGCGCTGTGGGGGCTGGTCCCCGCGCTCGCCGGCGCGGCGCTCTTCCTCCTCATGGACTCCATGCGCCTTTGTGAGCGGGCGTTCTCGCTGACGTCGGACCTTCTCTGGATGCTTGCCGTCTACTTCGCCGCCTCGCTCGCCGAGGAGCGCTTTGCCCGCGGCCTCACCATGCGCGTGTCCACGCTCCATGCGCGTCCCTTCTGGGCTTATTTCGCCTCCGCCGCCATGCTGCTGGCCGTCACCGGCAGCTATGCCCTGCCGCCGCTGGGCGTTTTCAACATGCTCCTCACCGCCATCCTCTGCGCCCGCCTCAGCGCCACGGGCCGCGCCGGCGCTTCCGTGGGGCTGCGCTGCGCCTGGAGCTGGGCGTCCAACGCCCTGATCGCCTTTCCCGGCGGCAGCGCCGCCCCCCGGCCCGTCCTGCAGCTTTATGAGGTCTCGGAGCACTGGCTCACCGGCGGCGAGCGCGGCCTCATCTGTGGCGCGTGGATGACGTTCGCCCTTCTCGCCCTGACTCTCTGGATCTTCCGCCAGCCCCTGCGCGCACTCCTGCGCCGCAAGGAAGCGAAATAACGCCGCAAGCCCCGCGCCCCCCGCGCGGGGCGTTCTGCGCGCCTGCGCAAACGTATAACGCAAAATTATAGTTCAGTATCCGCGATAAGTATTTGACATGCGTCCTCGCCAGTGGTACGATACGGTTGTCCGCGGGAAGCCCCGTTCTTTCGCAGGGCGCGCCCGCGCCGCGAACACCGCTTTGGAAGGAGGCTACTATGCGTTACACGAAACTTGGCAACGCCGATTTGACCGTTTCCCGCGTCTGCCTGGGCTGCATGGGCTTTGGCGACCCCGGGCGCGGCCAGCACACCTGGACGCTGGACGAGGGACATTCCCGCGCTGTCATCCGCCAGGCACTGGAGGCGGGCGTCAACTTCTTCGACACCGCCATCGCCTACCAGAGCGGCACCAGCGAGCAGTACCTGGGCCGCGCCCTGCGCGACTTCGCCCGCCGCAAAGACGTCGTGGTGGCCACCAAGTTCCTGCCCCGCACCAACGAGGAAATCTCCGCCGGCGTCAGCGGCCGGGAGCACATCCGCCACATGCTGGATAAAAGCCTGCAAAACCTCGGCATGGACCACGTGGACCTCTATATCTACCACATGTGGGACTATCAGACGCCGCTTTTCGACATCATGGCCGGCCTCAACGAGGCCGTCAAGGCCGGCAAGGCGCGCTATATCGGCATCTCCAACTGCTACGCCTACCAGCTTGCCAGGGCCAACGCGCTGGCGGAACAGGAGGGCTTCGCCAAATTCGTCTGCGTGCAGGGCCACTACAACCTCATCTTCCGCGAGGAGGAGCGGGAAATGGCCAGGCTCTGCCATGAGGACAACATCGCCATGACCCCTTACAGCGCCCTGGCCGGCGGCCGCCTCTCCAGGCGCCCGGGCGAGACCTCCAGGCGCCTTGCGGAGGACGGCTACGCCCGCCTCAAGTACGACAGGACCAAAGAGCAGGACGAAGCGGTCATCCGCCGCGTCGCGGAACTCGCCGACGCGCACGGCACGACGATGACGGCGGTCGCCCTCGCGTGGCTGCTTACCAAAGTCACCGCCCCGGTGGTGGGCGCGACCAGGCCGCAGCACATCGAGGGCATGGCCAAAGCCGTCGAACTCGAACTTACGCCCGAGGAACGAGCCTACCTCGAAGCGCCCTACGTCCCGCACGCACTCGTCGGCGTCATGGCGCAAAACACCGCCGCCGACGCGCAAAGCGCCCACGTCTGGAGCGTGGGCGATCAGGCCATATAGGAGGGAACGGCCATGAACAGAGCCGAAACAGCCCAAAGGTACAACGAACAGTGGTTTCACGGCGCGCCCTTTGGCGACCCCGCCGCCGACCCGGAATACGAACAGCTCGCCCGCCGCTTCCTTTGCGGCGACGTGCTGCCGCGCGGCACGCTCACCGACGCGCAGAAGTCCCTCGTCATACTCGCCGGACTCACCGCGGGCAACCTTTTTCCCGCCCTGCGCCGCTACACGCGCGCGGCGCTGAACGTCGGCGCGACACCCGTGGAGATCAAGGAAACGGTCTACCAGTGCGCCCCCTACGTCGGCCTCGAGCGCGCCCGCTGCGCGCTGGAGGAAATCAACGCCGCCTTCAAGGAGGCGGGCGTCCCCCTGCCCACGCCGCCGCAGGGCAGCGTCACCGAGGAAGACCGCTTCGAAAAGGGCCTCGACGTGCAGCGCCACATCTTCGGCCGCGAACGCATCGACGCCATGCGCGCCGCCGCCCCCGCTGAGACGAAGCACATGCAGGACTTCCTCTCCGCCCACTGTTTCGGCGACTTCTACACCCGCGGCGCGCTCGACCTGAAGATGCGCGAACTCATCACCTTCAGCGCCATCTGCGCCCTGGGCGGCTGCGAGCCGCAGGCCAAGGCCCACGCCGCCGCCAACGCAAGCGTCGGCAACCGCCGCGAAACGCTCATCGAGGCCGCCACGCTGCTTTTGCCCTTTATGGGCTTTCCCCGCACGCTCAACGCCCTCGCCTGCATCGACGCGGCGACGAAAGGCTGACCCCTTCCAAAAACAGGAAACGCGGCGGACGCCCATGCGCCCGTCGCGTTTCTTATCCCATCGTCTCCCGGAAAAACCGCTCAAGCGCCGCCTCCACGCCCTCTTTGTCCACCAGATAGCTGTATCCATGGTCAGCCCCGGGCACGGTGATGAGTGCCTTTGGCGCGGCGCAGCGCGCATAGTTCTCGCGCGACATTTCGCAGGGCACGAAGCCGTCCGCCTCGCCGTGGATAAGCAGCACCGGCACGCGGCACTTCTCCAGCGTCCGCGCCGCGCCCGCCGCCTCCGGGTCGAAGCGCCCAAACGCGCGCGCGCCCAGCCGCACGAGAAAATAGGTCGGCGCGACGGGCAAATGGCACTGGCGGATGACCTTGCAAAGTATGTCCCGTGGCGATGTATAGCCGCAGTCGGCGATGATGCCGCGCACACTCGCGGGCAGGTCGAACGCGCTGGCCATCAGCACCGTGGCCGCGCCCATGGAGATGCCGTCCAGATACATCGCCGGGGGATGATAGCGCTCCTCCGCCCAGCGGGCCCAGGCAAGGCAGTCCCGCCGCTCATGGACGCCGAAGGAGATCGTCCTGCCGCCGCTCTTTCCGTGCGCGCGCTGATCGGCCAGGATGAGCCCGAACCCCTGCGCGCGGTAAAATTCCAGCACGCAGCCAAAATCCCGCGCCGCCGAGGAACGCCAGCCGTGCAAGAGCAGCAAAAGCGGCTTGCCCGCCTCCGCCCCGCACACGCGCGCGTGCAGCCGCAGGCCGTCGAAGGAAGAAATCTCCGCTTCCTCAAAGGTCAGGCTGCGATAGTAGCCCTGCCCCGCGCGCATCATCGGCGCGAAACGCCCGTAGCGCCTTTCGTCAAAGACCGTCAGCGTCTTTTTGTCCTCATGGCGGCGGAAGGCCACCGCGTAACATATCCACACCAGCGCCCAGAACAGCAAAACAAGCCCGGCGGCGATGATGAGCGCCAGCGAAAGCCCGCTCACGCCCCGCCCTCCGCGCCCAGGAAGCGCTTCATCGCCGGCAGCGCCGCCAAAGCGTCCCGCCGCCCCAGCTCGTAGAGGCTTTTGAGACGCTCCGGGTCGCGCTCCAGCCGCCCGATCTCCGGCCTGCGGCTGGGGCGGACGACGAAGGCGCGCCCCTCGGCCGCGGCGCGCTGTATGTAGCGCTCCTCCGCCTCGCACAGTTCCACGCGCCGCGCCATCGTCGCAAGAAAGCGCGGGTACTTGCGGTAGCGGAAGTTGAGCGGGGGAATGTTGTCGCTTCTGCGCTTAAAGCCCTCTTCCTTGGTCAGCACCACTACGTTGCGCGCGTAGCCCATGCGCTCAAAGGCGGCCAGCGGCACGCTGTCGGCGATGCCCCCGTCCAGACAGGGCTTGCCATCCAGCATGACGATGCGCGACACATAGGGCATGGAGGCCGAGGCGCGCAGCCAGTCCATCTGTTTGAAGAGGTCAGTCACGCGCGGATACTCGCCCTCGCCCGTCTCCAGATTGGTCACGCCCACGTAAAAGGCGGTGGGGGAGGCCATGAACGCCTCGTTGTCGAAAGGGTCGAGCTTTTCGGGGATGTCGTGGTAGCAGAGCCTTTCGCCCACGGCGTTTCCCGTGGTCAGAAGCGAATACACGCTCATGAATCCCCGGTCGCGGCAATAGCGGGTGAAATAGCGTATGCTGCGCCCCCGCTGCCCGGAGACGAACGAACAGCCGTGCACCGCGCCCGCCGAAACACCGATCACGCCGTCGAAGGCCGCGCGCAGCCCCGCCTCGTCCATGGCGTCCAGCACGCCCGCCGTATAGATGCCGCGCATGCCGCCGCCCTCGAGCACCAGTCCCGTTTTCATATTGCCCTCCTTCAGTGCGCCCGCATCACAAAGTCGCGCGGGCCCGCGGCGCGCATGGTGGCCAGCACGCCGTCCAGATGGTCGCATTCGTGCTGCAAAAGTTCCGACAGGTCGCCCTCCAGCGCCCATTCCCGCTCGGCCCAGTCAAGGTCGCGGTATCGCACCACGCAGCGGCGATGGCGCTTTAAGCGCACCAGGAGATGGGGGAAGGACATGCAGTCGTCCAGCACCTCCATCATCTCCCCGTCGGGGAAGGAGAGCTCGGGGTTCAAAAACGCCACCGGCGCATCTTCAAGGCACATGCACACCGCGCGCTTCATCACGCCGACCTGCGGCGCGGCAATGGCGCGCCCCGCGGCCATTTTTTGCCGGTAGGCGAGTATGGTGTCGCGCATGTCGGCGATGAGCGCCGGCATCGCCGCAAGTTCTTCCCGGCGCACCGGCTCGCACACCTGATACAGCCGCGCATCTCCCAACAAGAGAATTTCCTTTTCCATGTATCTCACCAATATACAGCCCAGCGCCCCTGCAAGCAGAGGCGCTGGCGAAAGATATATCCGCGCGGCGGTCGCCCGCCGGAAGGGGGGAGATTACTCCTCCTCTTCCTCCTCGCGCTTGGTGTTTTCGATGATCTTCTTGGCGTCGGCAGCCGGCACTTCCTCGTAGCGCTCGAACTGCATCGTGAACGAGCCGCGCGCCTGCGTCATCGAACGCAGGTCGGTGGCATACTTGAACATCTCGCCCAGCGGCACCTCGGCGGACACACACTGCATGCCGTTGACCTGGTCCATGCCCATGATGCGGCCGCGGCGCTTGTTCATATCGCCGATGATGTCGCCCATGTACTCGTCGGGCACATAGACCTTCACCGAGTAGATCGGCTCAAGCAGCACGGGGGAAGCGTCCACCAGCTTCTTGAAGGCGATGCGCGCGGCGGTCTTGAAGGCCATTTCCGAGGAGTCCACGGCGTGGTAGGAACCGTCGTGCAGCTTGGCGGTCAGGCCCACCACCGGGTAGCCGGCCAGCACGCCGTGCTTGATGTTGTCGCGCAGGCCCTTTTCGACCGCGGGGATGAAGTTGCGCGGCACCACGCCGCCCACGACCGCGTCCTCAAAGTGGAACTCGGTGTCGGTCGGGTCGTCGTTGGGACGGAACTCGATCCACACGTCGCCGAACTGGCCGTGTCCGCCGGACTGCTTCTTGTGGCGGCCCTGCACGTCGATCTTCTTGCGAATGGACTCGCGGTAGGGGATCTTCGGGAACTGGAGCACGCACTCCGCGCCGAACTTGCTGGCCAGCTTCTTGGCGATGACTTCCAGGTGCAGCTCGCCCAGGCCGGAGAGCACGCTCTCGGTGGTTTCCACGTTCTTTTCCACGCGGATGGTCGGATCCTCTTCCATCAGGCGGCTGAGGCCGGAGAAGATCTTGTCCTCCTCGCCCGCCTTCTTGGCGTACACGGCCATGGAGATGCAGGGCGCCGGGAACTCGAGCTCGTCAAACTTCACGGGCTTGTTCGGGTCGCACAGCGTGTTGCCGGTGGCGACGCTGCCCAACTTGGAGATGGCGCAGATGTCGCCCGCGCACACCTTCTGCGCCGGGTTCTGCTTGCCGCCGCGCAGGAAGTAGATGTTGCCGGCCTTTTCGGCCTTTTCCGCGTTGGCGTTGTAAAGCGGCGTGCCGGACGTGAGCGTGCCGGAAGTGACCTTCAGAAGCGACAGCTTGCCCACGAACGGGTCAGCCAGCGTCTTGAACACGCGGGCGGAGAAGGGCTGGTCGTCGGCGCAGACGCGCTCCTCAGCGTCGCCGCTCTTGGGGTTGACGCCCTCGAGCGCGGAGCCCGCCGGGGAGGGCATGAGGTCGATGAGGTTGTCCAGCAGCTTGGCAAGGCCCACGCGCGTCAGCGACGAGCAGCACACCACCGGCACGACCGTGCCGTCCTTGATGCCCTGGCGCAGGCCGTGCATGATCTCTTCCTGGGAAAGCTCGCCTTCCTCGAAGTACTTTTCCATCAGCTCGTCCTCGGCGCCGGCCGCGGCTTCCATGATGGCTTCGCGGGCGCTCTCGACGTCGCCGGCCATATTGGCGGGTATGTCGATCTCCTTGAGGGTCTTGCCCTCGCCGGTGTAGGCCTTGTTCTCCAGAACGCACACAACGCCGGTGAACTTGCCGCCTTCCACGATCGGCACCTCAATGGGCGCGATGTGGCTGCCGTATTTGTCGGTGATGGTGGCAAGCGCGCGGCTGAAGTTGGCGTTCTCGCGGTCCATCTGGTTGATGACGATCATGCGCGAAGTGTGGGTCTTGTCGCACAGATCCCACGCCTTTTCCGCGCCCACGTTCAGGCCGGAAACCGCGCCCACGGTGATGATCGCGCCCTCGGCCACGGCCATCGGGCCGACCATTTCGCCGGCGAAATCGAAGTAACCGGGCACGTCGATCAGGTTGACCTTGACGTCTTTCCACTCGAGGGGAGCGACGGCGGCGCTGATGGAGATCTGACGGCTCTGCTCTTCCTTGTCGCTGTCGGTCACCGTGTTGCCGTCCTCGACGCGACCCTGACGGTCGATGGTGCCGCTGGTGTACAGCAGGGCTTCGACCAGCGTGGTCTTGCCCTCGCTGCCGTGTCCGACGACGGCGATATTGCGGATGTTCTTGGCCTGATAGTCCTTCATGTACGAATTCCCCCTGTTAGGTTATAGATCCTCGTGCGCGACATGCGCACAGAGGCGCAGGTTTTCTGCACGGACGCCTGACGCGCCATTATATATGTATTTTAACAGAAAACCCCCGATTTGAAAAGACCTTTTTCAGAAGGAATTTCAGCTTTTGCGGGGAATATTGCATAAAACAACGATTTTGGAAGGGTCGCACAATGCATTTGCGGAGAATTTTGGCGGCGCTGACGGCCATTTTGCTGCTTGTCGCCCCCGCCTTGGCGCACACGCGTGAGGAAGTGCGCGCCAGCTATCAGGCGATCAGCGATTGGACGAGCGGCGATCTCTTCGCCGTTTTCCCCTCGGCCGTCGCGCCCTACGCCGCCGGCGAGGTGCGTCCAGAAGCCCTGGAGGACGCGCTTGATTACCTCAACTTCCTGCGCTATCTTGCCGGTCTGGACGCGGTATCGCTCGATCCGGCGCTCACCGGCATCGCCCAGCAGGGCGCGGTGCTCACCGCCGCCAACGGCTTTGTCAGCCACGACCCGGCCGCCCCGGAGGGCATGGACGCCGCCTTTTACGACGCCGCCCATTACGCCGCCTCCAGCTGCAACATCGCCCGCCTGAACTGGACGAGCGAGGACGTGCTTAGGCAGGGCGTTCTCTACTTCGCCCGCGACGATGGCGCGGAGAACCTTTCCACCCTCGGCCACCGCCGCTGGCTCTTAAGCCCCAACATGGCCTATACGGGCTTTGGCCTCGCCACGGACGATGCGGGCATGAGCTATATCACCATGTACGCCCACGACCTGCAGGCCGACCCCGGGGACTGGCAGTATATCGCCTGGCCGTCCAAAGGCGCGTTCCCGGCGGAGCTGATGAGCGAGGACATCGCCTGGTCGATCATCCTCAATCCCGATCTCTACGGCCTCGACGGCGCCTGGGCGCGCCTGACAGACCTTACCACCGGCGAGGTCTATGAATTCCCCGGCGAGGGCGGCTACTTCGCCGTCGACGCGGGCGCTTACGGCGCGGGCCCCTGCATCATCTTCCGCCCGGAACTGACGAAGGACTACGAGCAGAACCAGCGCTGGCGCGTCGAGGCGGGGACGGCCTCCGGCGCGGCCATTTCCTATGAGGTGGAAATGATTTCCCTCTATCCCGTGGAGCCGGCCTCGGTGGAAGTCGCCCCCCGCGAGGCGCAGCTGCGCCCCGGAGAGACGCTCCAGCTCTCCGCCGCCGTCGTCCCCGGGTGGGCGGACGACCTTTCCATCATCTGGTCGAGCGGGGACGGGACGGTCGCCACCGTGGAAAACGGCCTCGTCACCGCCGTGGGCGCGGGCGAATGCGATATATTCGCCACGTCCGTCAACGGAAAATACGACGTCTGCCGCCTGACCGTCGTCGGATAACGCAAAGGGACGGCCTGGGGCGGGGGCGCGTCCCCGCGCCGTCCGCGTTTCCCAAAGCCGGCATGGCGCCAGGGTCGCCCTCCTGGATGGGGGCGCTGTCATGCAGACCGAGGAAAGGGGGTCGTGAGCGTGAACCCGGTCATGTGGATCGTGATCGGCGCGGCGATGGTCATCGTCGGGATCATCATGTATATCATGTCCAAACGCCGGCCATAGCGCGCTTTTACAGCGCAAAACGACGGACGCGCGCGTCCGTCGTTTTTTATGTGCTTTTTCACATGCCCTCGCGCAGCTCCCGCAGCGCGATCTCGCGGTAGACCCGCAGCGCGGTGGGGAAGGGCAGCGCCATCAGGCCGTCCGCGTCTACGGCGCGCATGCCCTGTGGCAGCGTTTCCACCTCCGCGCGCACGCCGCGCATGTTCCATACAATGTGCGTGAACACATGCCTCGCCCGCGCAAGTTCGCCCGTCGCCCGCGCCCCGGGCACGGCCTCCTCCAGCGTCCCCCCGGAGAAGTTGGGGAATTCCCACAGCCCCGCCAGCAGCCCCCTGGCAGGCCGCCTGCGCACCAGCACGCGCCCGTCAAGATAGGCCAGCGCCACCGTCACGTCCACTTCCCGCCGCGCGATGGGCGGCGGCAGGCGTGGATACGCCTCCGCGTCCCCCGCGGCGCGCGCGGCGCAGAACGCCGCCACCGGGCATGCGCCGCACCTGGGCGCGCGCGGCGCGCATACGCCGCTGCCCAGATCCATTAGCGCCTGGTTGTAGTCCCCCGGCCGTTCGCGGTCGATGAGCGCCTCCGCCGGCTTTCGCAGCCTCTGCGGCGTGTCCACCACGCCCTCAAAGGCCAGCAGCCGCGAAAGCACGCGCGCCTGGTTGCCGTCCAGCGCCGGCGCGGCCTCGCCAAAGGCGATGGAGGCCACCGCCGCCGCCGTATACGCGCCCACGCCCGGCAACGCCTGCAATTCCTTCGCGCTTTGCGCAAAGCCGCCCCGCCGCACGACCTCCTGCGCCGCGCGGCGCAGGTTGCGGGCGCGCGAATAATAGCCCATGCCCTCCCATGCCTTCAACACGGCCTCCTCGTCCGCCGCCGCCAGCGCCTCCACGGTGGGGAAGCGGGCGAGGAACGCCGCATAGCGGGGCGCGACGGCTTCGGCGCGCGTCTGCTGGAGCATGATCTCCGAGAGCCATACGCGGTAAGGCTCGCGCGTTCCCCGCCAGGGAAGCTCCCGCTTTTCGCGGTCGTACCAGGCAAGCAGAGCGCGGCGAAAGGCAGCCGTGTCCATATACAACCCTCCATTTCCGGCAAATACCGGCAAAAATGCAAAGCGGCGCCCCGCCCGCATACACGGACGGGGCGCCACCCATCAGGGGATCAAAGCGTCAGTTCGCCGAAAGGGTCGCGCCGACGTTGCCCTGGCTCATCGTCTCCTGCACGTCTCTCCACACGGCCTGCAAGCGGCTGTACTCGGTATCGTCCATGCCCTCGGGGCGATCCTCCAGCCATTCGCCCACGGCCAGCACGCGGTACTCGTAGCCATCGCCGTCCTCGGCCTCGGCGCGCCACACATAGGTGGGGATGTACACCGGGTCGACGATCTCGAACACGCCCGTGGAAGTCTCCTCGATGGTGAACTCGAACACGATGCCGTTGCAGGTGTACTGGTCGCGCTGGTCGGAGAGGAAGTTGCCGGTGCCGCACAGGCAGAGCATGCGGTGGGCGGTGCCGTCCTCCAGCGTCACGTCGAACCAGCGCGGCGGGATGACGGTGTGGGTGTGGAAGCCGATGAGCACGTCCACGCCGGCCTCAGCCAGCGCCGTCGCGGCGTTGAACTCGCTCTCGCCCAGTTCGCGCGCGCCCACGTCGCCCCAGCTGATGTAGGCCACTACCACGTCCGCGCCGGCCTCGCGGGCCTTCTGCACGTCCGCGTGGGGGCTGGTGTTTTTGCTGGTGGCCACGCCGTAGGTCATGGCCTCGGCCTTGGACTGTTCCTCCATGCCGCCCATGTTCGTGGTGTAGTTGAGGAAGCCCACGCCGATGCCGTTGATGTCCACAACCTTCGGGGTCTCAAATTCTTCCTGGGAGGCAAACGCGCCGATATAGTCCATCTCCGCGGTCTTGCAGTTGGCGATGGTCTGCTGCATGCCCTCAAAGAGCATGTCCAGCGTCTGGCCGTTGGCCAGCGTCAGCATATCCACGCCCGCGGCCTTCATCGCCAGCATGATCTGCGGCGGGGTGTTGAAGGGGTCTACGCCGGAATAGGCGCTGTCGGGGCGGTTGTCCATCGGGCCTTCCACGTCGCCCACGGTCCAGTCGGCGTTGCCCACCACCTCGCTGATGTACTCAAACATCGGGGAGAAGTCATAGCTGGTCTCCGTGCGCGCGGCGTTGAGCACGTTCTCTTCCACCACGATCTCGCCTAGCGAGCGGATGGTGGCCGTGCGCAGCGAGGGCGTGGGGGAGGGGGAGGGCGTGGGCGAGGGCGTCACACTCGGCTCCGGCGTCTCAACGGGTTCGGGGGTCGGCGTCGGGCTCAGGTTGATGACCTGGCGCGTGGCCTCCGGCACGTTCTGGTCAAGGGCGCCGCCGCTGATCGAGCGCGCGATGATCAGCGTGCCCACAACGATCAGGGCCACCAGCAATATGCCGATGACGGTCAACCCAAGCGGGCGGATGACGTAATTGCCGATGTGCAAGCCGTTTTTCTTCTTTGCCATGCGTTTGTCCCTCCGAAACTTCCGGCCACGGGAATATATAGTTGAATGCTAGTATATTATAGCACAAGCCATAAGCGCGCGGCAATGGGGGATTCGACATTCTTTGCGAAGTTTTCCGGGGAAATTTCTCCACGAAACGCCAAATTGTACGCAAAAATGACGCTCGCGGGACGAAGCCGGGGATAATGTACAATTTTAGGGCGGTTTTTTTCGGTTTATTCGATTGACGAACGGGCGTTTATGGTGTATGCTAATAGAGGATAATGTTACAGAAGTGTGACAATGTAAATCGTGCTTATCCACAAGACGAGGTGCAGGGCATGGCAACATACAAACTTGGAAAACTGAAGCTCAACCTCTCCAAGGCGGGGGTCGCTTTCCGCTGGGGCGACGGTGAGATCCGGCGTTTTCCGTTCGGCCTGAAATCGACGCAGGATACAGACGTAGCCGACGGCCTCGACCAGTACGACGACGCCTACAATGACGGCGCGCAGGGCCAGAGCTACGACGGCTACGCCGGCGACGATGCGGGCGATTATGACTACGGCGACGGCAGCGATGCCGGCGGCGACGCTTCCTATACTTACGACGAGTCTGGCTACGCCGACGACGGCTACGGCGACGGCAGCTACGATGCCGGCGGCGATTACGACGACGGTAATTACGACGACGGTAATTACGACGACGGCAATTACGACGACGGTAATTACGACGACGGCAATTACGACGACGGTAATTACGACGACGGCAATTACGACGATGGTAATTACGACGACGGCAATTACGCCGACGGCGACTATGCCGACGACGGCAGCTACGCCGACGACGGCGGCTATTATGACGAGGACGGCAACTATATAGAAGGCACGGCCGGCGAAGCGCCCTCCTTCATGCAGTATATCGACGAAAACGACTGGGTGACGTACGTGCTGCTCGTGCTCTTCCCGCCGCTGGGCATCTATCTGCTCTGGCGTCGGGGGCGCTTTGACAAGGTCATGCGCATCGGCATCAGCGTCGCCTCGGCGCTGTGGTTTGTCGTGCTCATCTACCTGATCGTCTCCCTGGCCTCCCCGCAGGGTGAGCGCACGGTCACGCCCGGCGGCCCCACCATCCGCCCGGTCACGCCCACGCCCACCGTGTCCGCGATGCCCTCGCCGTCGGTCGCGCCCAGCGCGCTGCCCAGCGCCAGCGCCGGCACGGATCTCGAAGGGATCATTGGAGGCCCCTCCGCCACGCCCATCAGCGGGACCGACACGGGCACGGCCGCCGGCGAATTCGTCTGGGCGGGCAGCACCGGCCTTTACTACCACAATAACCGCAACTGCACGCAGCTGGGCAGCGATACGCCCCAGTACGTCAGCCTGGAGATCGCCGAGCGCCGCGGCCTTGAGCCGTGCCCGACGTGTTACAACCAGCAGGTCTACTACATGACAGACCGCGGCACCTACTACCACACAAACGCCACCTGCGACGGCGGCACCGGCTCGCCCATGCAGGGCGCTTACGAAACCACCAAGGAGCGCGCCGAGGCGGCGGGCAAAATCGCCTGCCCGGTCTGCGCCGGCGGCACCACCGCCACGCAGTCGCCCCAGGTGGACGCCATGCTCAACGCCACGGCCGTGCGCGATTACGCCCGCTCCCTCTCCACAGACCGCAGCGGCGTCATGGTCTACGCCACGGACGGCGGCACCTATTTCCACACCGACCCGACCTGCAACAACATGAAGAACGCCTCGCGCATAAGCATGCTCGTGGCGCTGCAAAACGGCAAGAGGGCCTGCCCGGACTGCTGCGCCGTAGCCGGCAACGTCGTCTACTGCACAGAGGACGGCCGCTGGTTCCACAGCGACGCCACCTGCCAGGGCATGCGCAACGCGCAGCGCACCTATGTGGCGCTGGCGCTGGTCATGGGCAAGACGGCCTGCCCCGAGTGCCTCAGCGGCGTGAGCATCGACCTGGGCTCGGACGACGTCCTCCCGAACGCCACGCCGTCCGGCGAAGTCACCGTCACAGAAGGCGGCGTCACCACCGACGAGGCGGGCACGGTCTACGTCTACGCCACCGAGGGCGGCAGATATTACCACTCCAACGCCACCTGCGGCGGCATGCGCAACGCCGAGCGCGTGCCCCTGCGCTCCATGCTGGAGATCGGCCGTCCGGCCTGCCCGGATTGCTGCCCGTCCGCCAACAACACCGTCTACGCCACGCGCGGCGGCACCTATTACCACTCCTACGCCACCTGTTCCGGCATGTCCGGGGCCACCCCCGGCACGGTCGCGCAGGCGCTGGCCTCGGGCTATGAGCGCTGCCCGTATTGCTGGACGAGCTCCGGCTCCGCCACGGGCGGGCAGACCGGCGAGGCCGAGGGCGGCTCCGGCCAGAGCACTTCCGGCGTCACCGTCTATTGCACGGACAACGGCACCTGGTACCACAACGACCAGTATTGCCAGGGCATGCGCAGCGCCTACGCCGTGACGCTCGAACAGGCCGTGGAACGCGGCAAGACCGCCTGCCCGGTCTGCTGCTCCATCGCCGACCGCGTGGTATACGCCGTCAATGGCGGCGACTACTACCATTACAGCAATTCCTGCCGCGTGGAGGACCTCTCCCGTGCATCCTCCGGCACGCTGGCGCGCGCGCTGATGGCCGGCTTTGCCGCCTGCCCCTCCTGCGTGCGCGGCGAGGAAAGCGGCGGCGCGGAGAGCGGCGACGTGTCCGAGACCTATGAGCCGGGCACTTCCGGCATCCGCGTCTACGCCACGCAGTCGGGCGAATACTACCATCTCACGCGCGAATGCGCTGGCTCCGAGGCCAGCTATATCACGCTGGAGACCGCGCTCAACTACGGCAAGACCGCCTGCCCGAACTGCGCCAAGTCCACGGCGGAGCGCACGGTCTGGTCCACGCGCAGCGACCGCTACTTCCACATCTACCGCGAGCACGCCGGCGATGGCGCGACGCCCGGCACGCTGGCCGTGGCGCACGCCGTGGGCAAGGAGTTCTGCCCCACCTGCAAGGCGCGCTATCAAAATGGCGGCGAGGATGTGCCCACGTCCTCCGGCACCTTTACTTCCGGCACTTCCGGCCTTTACGTCTACGCGGCGCTCAACGGCGACCACTTCCACATCACCTCGTCCTGCCCGCAGCTGGAATCCGGCGCGACCCGCGTGACGCTGGAAACGGCGCTCAACTACGGCAAGAGCCCCTGCACGCGCTGCTCGGACATCGCCCGCCGTACGGTCTACGCCACATCGTCCGGCCGCTACTACCATTACAGCCAGTCCTGCGCCGGCTCTGAAGCCACGTCCGGCTACCTGGCCATCGCCCGCGCCGTGGGCAAAAAGCCCTGTCCCATCTGCGTGGAGGGGAGCAGCGACGGCGGCGGGGGCGGCGGTACCACCGGCGGGGGCGGCAGCACCACCGGCGGGGGCGGCAGCGGCGGCGACCTGTCCAGCGCCACGCAGGTCTATATCGACCTCCAGGGCGATTCGGACAGCACCATCTTCCACAGCCATTCCACCTGCTCGCGCGCCGGCATGCGCGTCGGCTCCATGGTGGTCGTCGATTTCGTCAAGGATCAGGGCTTCAGCCCCTGCCCCTATTGCTGGAACTGACGGAACGCGGCGCGAAAATTGCCCCGGCCCCAAAGGCCGGCGGCAATTTTTGTTTCCCGCCCCTCCGGCCGCGCGCAAACATAAAGCGTGCGTTCGTTGGCAAAACAACATACAAAACCGCCGCGCCGTGTTATACTGTCCCTGCAATACAACCATGGAGGGGATACCATGCTCCGCAAGATCATCCGCATCGACGAAGAAAAGTGCAACGGCTGCGGCGCCTGCGCCCGCGCCTGCCACGAAGGGGCCATCGCCATGGTAGACGGCAAGGCGCGCCTTATGCGCGAGGACTACTGCGACGGCCTGGGCGATTGCCTGCCCGCCTGCCCCACGAACGCCATCTCCTTTGAGGTACGCGAGGCCGCCGCTTACGACGAAGCCGCCGTCAGGGCCGCCAAAGCCGCCGCGCCCCATGCCTGCCCCGGTTCCCGCCCCGCCGCCTTCGCGCGTGCGGCGCGCCCCGCGGCCGCCGGCGACGTCCCCAGCCAGCTCTGCCAGTGGCCGGTGCAGATCAAGCTCGCGCCGGTCAACGCCCCGTGGTTCTCCGGCGCGGATCTGCTCATCGCCGCCGACTGCACCGCCTTCGCCTACGGCAACTTCCACGCCGACTTCATCCGCGGCCGCGTCACGCTCGTCGGCTGCCCCAAGCTCGACGCCGTGGATTACGCCGGCAAGCTCGCGCAGATCTTTTCCGCCAACGACATCCGCTCCATACTCGTCGCGCGCATGGAAGTGCCCTGCTGCGGCGGCCTGGAAAGCGCCGTGCGCCGCGCGCTGGAGATGAGCGGCAAGGACATCCCCCTCGCCGTCTCCACCATCGCCACAAACGGCGACCTCCTCGAAGGCGGGCGCTGAAGCGCGCCCCCGGCTTGACAGATCGCCCTCGCCGGGGTATAATAGGGCGCGGGGGGAAGCGCCCCGGCCCTTTCGCGGGGGCTTTTTGTCGGCGCATAAGTTAGCATAAACTAACTTCTGAACGGCATGACGGAGGTGAAGGCGTTGGAAAAGCCGCGCTACAAAAACTGGATACCGGCCGGGCTGGTCGCCGTGGCGCTCCTCGGGGCGCTGGCGCTGCTGCTCTGCGCGCGCCTGCTGGTGGAAAGGGCCGCCGTTGCCGGCTTCATTCTCATGCTCATTTCCTTTGCGGCGCTTTTTCTCGGCCTCTACCTTTTGCGCGCGCGCACGGCGCTGGACTATGAGGGCGGCGGCGTGCAGGGCAAGGCGCTCGATGTCGTGCTGCGCCACCTTGTCAAGGCCGGCTGGGACGGCCGTGGCCGCGTGCTGGATATCGGCTGCGGCAGCGGGGCGCTGGCCGTAAAACTGGCCAGGGCGCACCCCCATGCCCTCGTCACCGGCCTGGACGTCTGGGGCAGGGGATGGGCGTACAGCCAGAAGCTCTGCGAGGACAACGCCCGCCTGGAGGGCGTCTCCGCCCGCGTGGCGTTCCGCCGGGGCGACGCGGCGAAGCTGCCCTTTGTGGACGGCGCGTTCGACGCCGTGGCGAGCAACTTCGTCTTTCACGAAGTGCGCTCCCAGCCGGACAAGCAGGCGCTCGTCCTCGAAGCCCTGCGCGTGCTGCGCCCGGGCGGCGCGTTCGCCTTGCAGGATACGTTTTTTGACCGCCGCGTTTATGGCGACGCGCAGGCATTTGTGGACGCCCTGCGCCCGCACGTCAGCGAACTCCACCTCGTCGATCCCCGCAAGCCGGGCTTCGCCCCCGGCTTCCTCAACACCCGCATGATGCTGGGCAACATGGGCATCCTCTGGGGCAGGAAATAGGGAAACGCGGCAGAGACACAGCTTTGAAAGGAGGATCCCCATGGTCAAAATCACCGCGCAGGTCGAAGGCATGCGCTGCGGCATGTGCGAAGCCCACGTCAACGACGTCGTGCGCCGCGCGTTCGCCGTAAAAAAAGTCTCATCTTCCCACGCCAGGGGGCAGACGGTCATACTCGCGGAGCAGGATATCGACGACGGCCGTTTGCGGAAGGTCATCCACGATACGGGTTACGAAGTAACTTCCATCACGCGCGAGCCCTGCGCGCAAAAGGGCGGGCTATTCTCCTTCCTGCACAGGGGATAGGCCGTCCCAAAAACAGACTGCAAACGGTGCGCCGCGACGCCGCCCGCTGCCGGGGAAACGCTCCCCGGCAGCGCTTTTTGCGCAAAAATGCACCAAAAAACAATGCATATGGCCGAATTTTTTCAAAAACAGGGAAACGCGCTTGCGCTTTTGAAATGTAAAGGCTATAATAACAACTGGATAGTTAAACTACCTACTATCATCCGGCTTTCCCGATTTTTCCACCCGTCCCGTACGCCTCCCGGCACGCCGACCCATCCGCCGACAGCCCCATACACTTCCCGCCGCACGCCCTACGCAAAGGAGGTATGCGCAATGGCCCTTTCTCCTCAGGAAAAGCAGAGACTTCAAGACATTGCCCGCGAGTTGCGCCTGACGGTCATCGACGTCATGGCCTGGTCTGGCGGCGCGCACGTGGGCGGCTCCCTGAGCATCATCGACATACTCACCATCCTCTACTTCAAGTACCTGGACGTCAACCCCGCCGACCCCCAGTGGGATGAGCGCGACCGCTTCGTGCTCTCCAAGGGCCACGCGGCGGCGGGTCTCATCCCCGTGCTGGCCAAGCGCGGCTTCTTCCCGGAGGAGACGCTCAAGACGTTCAACCACTTCGGCTCTCCGTTTGCCATGCACCCGGATTCCAACAAGGTCATCGGCTGCGACGCCTCGGCGGGCAGCCTCGGCCACGGCCTTTCCATGGCGGTGGGCATGGCCCTGGGCGCGCGCCAGCGCAAAATGCCGTGGAAAACCGTCTGCCTGATGGGCGACGGCGAATGCTGCGAGGGCAGCGTCTGGGAGGCGGCCATGTCCGCGCCGCACTTCAAACTGGGCAACCTCATCGGCATCGTCGACCGCAACCGCTACATGATCGACGGCGAGACCGAGGACGTCATGCCGCTGGAACCGTTCGCCGACAAGTGGCGCGCCTTCGGCTGGGACGTCGTCGAAGTGGACGGCCACGATTTCGACCAGCTCGACGGGGCGCTTTCCAGGGCCTGGGCGGCCACGGACGTGCCCGTGCTCATCCTCGCCCACACCATCAAGGGCAAGGGCGTGGACTTCATGGAAAACAACGTCGTCTACCACTACGCGTCCGCCGATTCGGAGCTGTGCGCCCGCGCCAAGGCCTCGATCCTGAAGGAGGGATAATATGGCAGTCGTGACCGGAACCAACTGGAACGCCTACGATGCGGCGACCATGACCTCCCGCGAGATCTACGGCCGCACGCTGGCCGAACTGGGCAAGCACAACGAAAAGATCGTCGGCCTCACCGCCGACCTTGCCAAGACCACGGCCATCGTCCATTTCGCCAAGGCCTTCCCGGACCGCTTTTACAACGTGGGCATCGCCGAGCAGAACATGTTCGGCATGGCGGCGGGTCTTGCCAAGGCGGGGCTGATCCCCTTTGCCTCCACCATGGCCATCTTCGCCTGCATGCGCGCCGGCGAGCAGATCCGCACGGACATCGCCTACCAGAACCTGCCGGTAAAGATCATCGCCACCCACGCCGGCATCTCCTTCGGCCACGCCGGCACCACCCACCACTGCACCGAGGATTTCGCCATCATGCGCGCTATCCCCAACATGACGGTCATCTGCCCGGCGGACGGCATCGAGACCTCCAAGGCGGTGCAGGCCTGCGTGGACACGCCCGGCCCGGTCTACATCCGCATCGGCCGCGGCTTCGAGCCGCCCTGCTATGAGAGCGATGACTATACCTACGAGATCGGCAAGGCCATCACCATGCGCGAGGGCACGGATCTGACCATCATCTGCTGCGGCATCGCCGTGCTGCAGGCGATGAACGCCGCCCGCGTGCTTTCTGAGACGGACGGCCTCTCCGTGCGCGTGGTCAACATGCACACCATCAAGCCCATCGACCGCGAGGCCATTTTGAAGGCCGTCACCGACACGCGGCGCATACTCACCATCGAGGAACACAACGTCATCGGCGGCCTGGGCGACGCGGTAGGCAGCGTCATCGCCGAGTCCGGCAAGGGCTGCGTGTTCAAAAAGCACGGCCTGCAGGATACATTCGCCGCCATCGGCTACGCCGAGGACCTCTACGCCCACTACGGCCTCGACGCCAACGGCGTCGTGGATAAGGTGCGCGAGATGATGGGCATGGAATTTGAACCCGATGAGGACTGGAACGACGAATAGGAGGTGAGCGCATGTCCGCATCCGCGCAGGAGCGCATGGCGGCAAGGCTGTTTCTGGAAGCGGTCTTTCCCACCATGCAGGTGCTTCTGGACGACGACCCCAAGCTGCACAAGTCGTTTGAAAACTTCCACGCCACGGTGCAGTTCGGCGCGCGCGACGATGGCGACCTGCTCTGCTGCCACCTCGTGTTCGACGGCCCGCATGTGGACGTCATCCAGGGTCCGGCGGAAAAGCCGGATCTGACGCTGACGTTTTCCTCCATCGAAAAGATGAACGCCCTGTTGCGCGGCGGCCTCGCCCTGCCCGGCATCCGGGGCAACCTCCTGCTGCTTCCCAAGATACTTTCCCTCCTGATGGGCATTATGATCATGTCGCCCAAGAACGTGCCCAAGACGCCGGAAAAGCAGGCGCTCAAGGTAAAGTGCAGCCTCTACATGATCACCCGGGCGCTTTCCAAGTACAACAAACTGGGCGACCCTGACATGCAGGAATTCTGCCGCCGCCAGCCGGACCGCATCTACCAGTTCACCGTCGCCGACCACGGCGACCCCAACGCCATCGCCTGCTATCTGCGCGTCAAGGCCGGCAACTCCAAGTCCGGCCACGGCGTCTACGAGCGCCGCACGCCGTTCGTCCACTTCTGCTTCAAGAGCGTCGAAGGGGCGATGAAGGTGCTGCAAAAGCAGGTGGAGTTTGTCAAGGCCGTGGAACTGGGCTATGTAGAGACCATCGGCAGCCCCGAATACGCCTGCTATCTCAACGACTACATGGCCATTTTGCAGGGAATGTTGACGTAAACGGACTGGACAGGAACGCGCAAATACGCTAATATGGGAGGAGGAACCGACAACCGCAGCGAAGGAGGAAACGGAACGTGAAAACCGTTTACTTTGACAAGGACATACCGCGCATACTGCTGACCAAGGCCGCAGCCAGGGTCTGCAAGCCGCTGCTCTACACCGGCATCAACGCCGTCAAATACAAGACCCTGCCCGACCCGCCCCTGCCCGCGGGCGACTGGGTGCGCGTGCGCAACGTGGCCTGCGGCCTCTGCGGCACCGACGTGAGCTTTTTCAAGGCCACCACCGGCACCAACTCCGCCCTCGAGCCCATCCCCGGCTCCAAGCGCACCTTTCTGGGCCACGAAAACGTCGGCGTCGTCACCGAGGTCGGCAAGGACGTGACCGACTTCAAGGTGGGCGACCGCGTCACCATCCGCGCCTACATGGCCGGCTGCGACACCAAGGGCATCCATGAGCGCTGCCGCTACTGCGAGGAGGGCGACTACAACTTCTGCCTCAACTACGGCGCGCCCTCGCCCTACGGCGAAGTGACCACCGGCGCGGGCTGGAGCGACAGCTTCATCTACCCCGCCCGCGGCCTTGCCCACATTTACGACGAACTGACCGACGAACAGGCCGTGATGGTCGAGCCCACCTGCGTCTCCATCCACTCGGTGCTCTGCGCGCCCCCGCAAAAGGGCGAAAAGGTGCTGGTGATGGGCTGCGGCGCCATCGGCCTGGGCGTGGTGCAGGCCATCAAGATCGTCCAGCCGGACTGCGAAGTCTGGGTGCTGGAGCGCGTCCCCTCGCGGCAGGAGTTCGCCAAAAAGCTGGGCGCGGACCATGTGCTCTCCGGCGAGATCTACGAAGCCACGTCCAAGGCCACCGGCGGCAGCCCCGTCTACACCGGCATGGGTGGCAACCGCTACTTCTTCGGCGGCTTCGACCGCGTCTACGACTGCGTGGGCGGCGACTGGTCCAACCACACCGCCGTGCGTCTCCTGCGCGCCCGCGGCACGCTGGTGAAGATCGGCCACCACATGCGCGCCGTCACCTTCGATGAAACGCCGGTCTGGTGGCAGGAACTGACGCTCGTGGGCGTGGACGCCCACGGCATGGAGACATGGCAGGGCCGCCGCCTCTACACATTCGATCTGGCGCAGGAATGGATACGCGACGGCATTTACAAGGTCGAAGGCTTTGTCACCCACCATTTCAAGCTCGACCAGTACAAGGACGCCTTCCGCCTCGCCCTGCAAAACTCGCCCGAGGTCATCAAGATCGTCCTCGATTGCCAATGATGAAACAAGGCGAACTTCTCCGCATCGGCGAACTGGCGAAGGAGGCGGGCGTGAGCCTGACCACCGTCAAGTTTTACGCCAAGGAGGGCCTGATCCGCCCGGCGCGCAAGACCGGGCGGAACATGGCCTATTACGACCGCTCCTGTATAAGTACCATTGGCACGATCCGCAGGCTGCAGCGCGAGCGCTACTATCCGCTTTCCGTCATCAAGCGGCTGATGGAGTCCGCGCCCGTGGAGCAGGTGGATCTCGACTTGCTCGACGCCATCCACAAGGCCGACGCGCCCGACCCGGGCGAGCGCGCGCCGCTTGCCGAGGCCGCGCGCCGCAGCGGGCTGACGGCGAAGCAGATCGCCCTGCTGACCGACAGCGGCGCGCTCGTCCCCGTGCGCGAGGGGCGCAAAAAGCTCTTCACCGCCGACGATCTCGGCGTGATGGCGCTGGCAAAGCGCCGCCTGGACGCGGGGATCCCCATCGAGCAGACAGTGCGCTCCTTTTCCATCTACGAAAAGGCCCTGCGCGAAGCCGTGTCCGCCGAGGTGGACGACTTTGCCGCCGGGGCGCTGATGTCCCAAAACGTCACCGCCGAAGCCGGCGCGCGCATGATCCGCGTTTCCGATGAGACGCTGGACACATTCATCGCCCTGCGCCGCAAGGCGCTCAACCGCGAATACGGCTCGCGCCGCCTGGAGGACATGGCCCGCTTCGAGCAGGCGCTCTCCCGCGCGCTGCTGACCATGGAAAAGGCGCTGCATGCCGCCGGCGAGGAACAGGCCATGGACGGCCTCATCGCCGCCCATACCGGCGCGGCCGAGGCCGGGGCGGCGCTTGCCGAGGCCGCCGCCCACTTCTGGGGCTTCGCCAACGCCGGCGGCGACGTCGCCCGCGCCCTTTCCGAGGCCGTGCGCGCCCGGGACTATTTTACGGCGTTGGAACCCTCGGGCGCGTGCGCGCTGGCCGTCGCCTGCTTAAAAGCCGCGTGGCTTTTGCTGGCCCCGCCGGTGCTCAACTGCGCTGCGGCGGGCCGCGCCGCGCTCGCCGCCCTTCCGAAAGCGCCCGCCGAAGCCCTGCGTGCCTGCGTCGCCGAAGCGGGGGAATGACCGACCGACCCGGGAGGTGCTTGCATGGATTTTTCCGCCTTGGTCGCCCAACAGCGCGCCTACTTTGAAAGCGGGGCCACGCGCGGCGCGGATTTTCGCCTTGCGGCGCTGAAGTCGCTGCGCGAAGCGCTGGTCAAAAACGAGGCGCTCATCTTTGAAGCCCTCAAGGCCGACCTCAACAAAGCGCCCATGGAGAGTTACATGTGCGAAAACGGCCTCGTGCTCGAGGAGATACGCTTCCATCAGAAGCACCTGCGCCGCTGGATGAAGGAGCGCCGCGTGCCCACGCCGCTGGCGCAGTTCCACGCCCGCAGCTTCGTCTCCCCGGAGCCGTATGGCGTGGCGCTCATACTCTCGCCGTGGAACTATCCCATCCAGCTCTGCTTATCGCCGCTGGTGGGAGCCATCTCCGCGGGCAACTGCGCCGTGGTCAAGCCCTCGGCCTACGCGCCCGCCACCTCCGCCGCCATCGCCAAAGTGCTGGGGGAGGCGTTCCCGCCGGAATACATCGCCGTGGTCGAAGGCGGCCGCGCCCAGAACAGCGCCCTGCTGGAAGAAAAGTTCGATTACATCTTCTTCACCGGCTCCGTCGCCGTCGGCAAGGTGGTGATGGAGGCCGCCGCCAAACACCTCACCCCCGTGACGCTGGAGCTGGGCGGCAAAAGCCCGGTCATCGTCGATGCGACGGCGGATATCCAGCTCGCCGCCCGCCGCATCGCCTTTGGCAAGGTACTGAACGCCGGCCAGACCTGCGTGGAGCCGGACTACCTCCTCATCCACAAGTCCGTCCAGCAGCCCTTTGTCGAGGCGTTCCGCGCCGCCCTCAAAGAGTTTTTCCCCACCGGCGACTATGCGAACATGCCCACCATCATCTCCGAAAAGCACTACCGCCGCCTCTGCGGCCTGTTGGAGGGGCAAAAGATCATCCTCGGCGGCGGCCATGACGACGCGCGCCGCTTCATCGAGCCGACGCTGCTTGCCGATGTCTCCCCGGATTCCCCCATCATGCAGGAGGAGATTTTCGGCCCCATACTGCCGATGCTGCCGTATGAATCCCTGGATGAGGTCATTTCCTTCGTGCGCGCCCGCCCCCGCCCGCTGGCCTTCTACATCTTCACGGCCAGCAGGGAGACGGAACGGCGGTTGCTGGACAGTTGTTCTTTCGGCGGCGGCTGCATTAACGATACCATCATCCACCTCGCCACCTCGCACATGCCCTTCGGCGGCGTGGGCGATTCCGGCATGGGCAGCTACCACGGCAAAAAGAGTTTCGATACATTCACCCACGAGCGCAGCATCGTGAAAAAGTCCACCTGGTTGGACCTGCCCATGCGCTACCACCCCTACGGCGAAGGCAAGTTGAAGCTCATCCGCAAGTTCATGAAGTAAGGGTTCTTTTCGTCCTTCCCGCCGCGCCCCGTGCGCGGCAATTTTTTTTTCGCGTTTCCTGCATTTGGGGCTTGACAGAACTGTATCTACTGTATATACTGTATATGAACAGAAGTTACGGAGGCATGCCATGGAACTGTTCATCGACAACAAGAGTGGAGCGCCCATCTACGAGCAGATTTGCGAGCAGGTGCGCGCGCAGATCGTCTCTGGCGCCCTGAAGGAGGACGAGCCCCTGCCGTCCATCCGCGCGCTGGCCAAGGATCTGCGCATCAGCGTCATCACCACCAAGCGCGCCTACGACGAGCTTTTGCAGGCCGGCTATGTCTACGCCGTGGCCGGCAAGGGCTACTTCGTGGCTCCGCGCAACGTGGAACTGCTGCGCGAAGAGAACCTGCGCCGCATCGAGGCGCATTTGACCGAGGTCGCCAAGCTGGCGGCCAGTTGTGACTTGACGCGGGAGGACGTTTTCAACATCTACGACGTCCTCTCCGGGGAGGAAACCGTATGAACGCTGTGGAACTCACAGACCTTACCAAACACTATAGGGATTTCACCCTCGACCGCGTATCCCTGACCCTGCCCGAGGGCTGCGTGATGGGGTTGGTGGGGGAGAACGGCGCGGGCAAAACCACCGTGATCAAACTCCTGCTGGGCATGCTCAAACGGGACGGCGGCGCGGTGCGCGTGCTTGGCCGCGACATGGATACAGACGGCCGCGCCGTCAAGGAAGAACTGGGCGTGGTGCTGGACGAGACCGGTTTTCCCGAGTGCGTCACCGCGCGGCAGGCGGGCAGGATCATGGCCGCCGCCTATCGGAACTGGGACGCGCGCGCCTACGATGAGAACCTGCAAAAACTCTCCCTGCCGGAGAACAAGCCCTTCAAGGACTTTTCCCGCGGCATGAAGATGAAGCTCTCTCTGGCGGTGGCGCTTTCCCACAACGCTCGTCTGCTCGTCCTCGACGAGGCCCTCAACGGCATCGACCCCGTGGCACGCGATGAGATTCTCGACATCTTCATGGACTACACACGCGACGAGGGCCACTCCATCCTCCTTTCCTCGCACATCGTCAGCGATCTGGAGAAGGTCTGCGATTACATCGCCTTCCTCCACCGGGGCAAACTGATGCTCTGCGATGAAAAGGACGCGCTGCTGGAGAAGTACGGCCTCATCCACGTCAGCCGCGAACAGCTCGCGGAATTGGACGGCGCCGCCGTCAAGGGCAGCAAGTCCTCGCCCTACGGCGTGGAGGCCGTGGTGGAGAGAAGCCGCGTGCCCGCCGGGATGCAGATCTCGCCCGTGGGGCTGGAAGAACTGTTCGTCTACATGGCAAGGGGGGACCGCTGATGCGCGCGCTGTTTTTGAAGGACTGGTATATGGCCAAGAGCTATTGCCGCTCGTACCTGTTTATCGTCGCGGTGTTCGCGGCAGTATCGTTCATTTCTTCGGAAAGCCTGTTTTTCATGGCCTATCCGACGATAATGTTCGGCATCCTGCCGGTGACGCTCATTTCCTACGACGAGCGCTTCCACTGGCCGGCCTACGCCGGCACGTTGCCCCTCCGCCGGCGCGACGAGGTGCGGGAAAAGTACCTGCTGTCGCTGCTGCTGATCGCCGTCATGGGAATCCTTATGACCGCATTGCAGGCGATCGCGGTTTTGCGCAACGGTTCGGCGCTCGCGGAAGGGTTTGTGATGATGGTTGTGGGCATGTTCGTCTTCAGCCTGATCGGGCCATGCGTGCTGCTGCCGCTGACATACCGCTTCGGCTCGGAAAAGGCGCGCGTGAATTTCTATATCCTCATCGTGCTCGTGGCCGTGCTCATCGGTACGTTCAGCGGTATGTCGACCGAAGCGCACTTCCCGTTCAAGACGGTCTATCTGGTCCTGCTCGCGGCGGTGATCGCGTGCATGCCCCTTTCCTACGTCATTTCCTGTCGCGCATACGAAAAGAGGGAATGGTGATGAAGAACACGCACATCTGCCCCAAGTGCGGCTCGCAGAATATCGCGCGCGTGCCGGACAATCCCAACCGCTACGCCAGCGGCAACAACATCTACACCACCACCGTGACGCTGCTGGGAAAGATCCCCGTCATCCGCTATGTGTGCTGCGACTGTGGCTACGTGGAAAACTGGGTCGAGGGCGCGGCGGAGCGGGCGAAGATACAGGATGTATTCGGATAGGAGAAAACATATGTTTCGCAACATGTTGAAAACGATTTTGTGCCTCGCGCTGGCGCTGCTGTTCGCCGCTCTGCCCGCCGCGGCGGAGACGAACGTGGAAGAGCGGCTTTCCGATCTGGAAACGCTGCGCGCAGGCCTTGAACAGGGGCATTACGACCTCTTTGCCCTGGTGACGCCCACGGAATGGGAAGCGCGCGTGGAGGCGGCGGCAGAAACGCTGCGCGACGAAGATACCGACGACATCACCGCCTGCTACGCGCTCATCGAACTCGTCGCCTCGCTGGGCGACGCGCACACGCAGGCGTGGTTCACTGGCGGCAACGCGCAGGGAATGCTCCGCGCGCTGCCCTTGCAGACCGGCCTCTTTTCCGGCAGGGTCTATCTCCTCGCCACCACCGAACCCTACGCGGACTTTCTCGGCATGGAGATCACCGCCATTGCGGGCGTGCCCATGGCCGAAGTCTTTGCCCGCCTCACGCCGCTCATCAGCTACGACAACGAAGCGCGCCTGCAAACGCAACTCGCCGCCAACATCGCCGACGCCGAGGGCCTGCGCTACGTGGGCATCCTGGACGACGCCTCGCGGGCGGAGGTGACCTTCACGGACGCGCAGGGCGCGCAGCACACCGCCACCGTCGAAGCGCTGGTGGGCGAGGAGATGTACACGGCGCAGTTTTCCTTCCTCGAACGCCAAGCCGTCCCCGCCGCCGAGCAGCCCGCCGGCCTCTACGAATACCGAAACTACGGCGACACGCTCTGGGTCGGCTACTATTCCTGCGCCGAGGACCCGGAATACCCGATGGCGGACTTCGTGGAGGATGTGGCGGCGGAACTGGAAGCGGGAAACTACGCCAAGGTCTGCGTGGACCTGCGCTACAACGGCGGCGGCGATTCCTCCATCCTGGAGCCGCTCATCGACCGCCTGGCGGAGTTGCGGGACAAAAACGGCCTTGCCGTCTACGCGCTCATCGGCGAAAACACCTTCTCCTCAGCGGTGATGAACGCCGCGCAGTTAAAAACGCGCGCCGCCGCCACGCTCGTGGGCACGCCCACCGGCGGCAGCGCCAACCACTATGGCGAGATACAGTCGTTCACGCTGGAACACCTGCCGCTGACGGTCTACTACTCCACAAAATACTTCGAAATGCTCCCCGGTGGCCCCGAAGGCTCCCTGATGCCGGACATCGAAGTGGAGCGCGCGCTGGCCGACTATGTTTCCGGCAAGGACGCGGCGCTGGAAGCCGTGCTGGCGGCATAGGCAGGCTTCCGCGGCTTTACTTTTTCCCGCTTTTCGTGTACAATGGACGCGCGCCGGCGGACGATGCGCGGCGCGGGGAGGTGGCGGCATGTTTTGGCTTTTGCTCTTGCCGGCGGCGCTTGCGGCCTATGTGTTCTGCACCGCGCCGGCGCGGCGGGAGAGGGAAATAGCGCGCCTCTATGCCCATCGCGGCCTGCACGGGCAGGGCGTTTGCGAAAACAGCCTTGCCGCCTTTGCGCGCGCCTGCGAAGCGGGCGTGGGCATCGAACTGGACGTGCGCCTCAGCGCCGACGGCGAGGCGGTCGTCTTTCACGACGCCACGCTGGAGCGCCTCTGCGGTTGCGCGGGGCGCGTGGACGCAAAGACGCTTTCGCAGCTGCGCGCCCTCTCCCTGCCGGACGGCGGCCGCATCCCCACGCTGGAAGAAGCGCTCAAGCTGGTCGATGGCCGCGTCCCCCTGCTGGTGGAAGTGAAAAACGGCCGCGGCCTCGCGCGCCTCTGCGCCCGGACGCTTGAGCATCTGCGCGCCTATGGCGGCGACTGGGCGGTCGAGTCCTTCGACCCGCGCGCCGTGCGCTATTTTCGCCGCCACGCCCCGCAAGCCCCGCGCGGCCAGCTGGTCAGCCTGCCGGACGAATACCTCGGCGCGGTGCAGCGCGCGGGGGCGCAGGCGCTTTCGCATTTGCTTGCGAACTTCCTCTCCCGCCCGGACTTCATCGCCTGCGACCGCCGCATGGAGGGCGGCCGCACGTTGCGCGTCCAGCGCGGGCTCTACCGCGCCCGCCTCGCCAAGTGGACGGTGCGCAGCCGCGCGGAGCTCAAAAGCGCCCTCGCGCGCGGCGAGAGCGCCATTTTTGAAGCCTGGCAGGGGGACGACCCCATTCGAATCGAGGACGTCCGCCCTTGAAATAAGCGAAAGCCTCCCTCCAAATCGGAAGGAGGCTTTCGCGCGCTCATTCGTCCCGGGCGTCCCCCTCGCGCGCCTTGCGCACTGTGGGCACGAAGCGGCGCACAAATGTGCCCTTGCCGCGCCCCTTGAGGTAGAAGAAGCCGAATGTGCAGAACACCACCGCGCCGATGAAGTTGACCAGCAGATCCTCCATCGTATCGTGCAATCCGATGTCCAGATAGCCGCCCAGCCCCAGGGATTGGCCGTTGACGACCACGTCGGTGATGCCCTCGATGCTCACCACCGTGTTGGTGGCGGTGGGATCGAGCGCCACGGAGCGTATGGTGTGGATCACCGTGTCCTTCTGCATGTCCAGCAGAAGCACGTTGTCGGCAAAGTATTCCACAAACTCCCACAAGACGCCGATGGTCATGGAAAAGCAGAACGCCACCATGGCCACGAACAGCGGCGAGAGGTTGAACATCGTCCTTTCCGAGCGGTTGAGCACGTCCACCAGCGAAAAGCCGATGGCCGCGGCCAGGAAGCCGTTCGTGGTGTGCAGCATGGTGTCCCAGAAGTCGTATTTGACGTAATAGGCGTTGATCTCACCGAGGATCTCCGCCGCGAAGATGAAAAAGAGTATGATGACCTCCAGCGTGCCGGGCAGCTGTATGTTGAAGCGGCGGTTGACGAAGGCGGGCAGCAGGAACAGAAGCAGCGTCAGCAGGCACAAAAAGACGTTTTCATAGTTCCCGCGCAAAAATTGCAGCACCAGCGTCACCAATACGATGGTGCGCAGCGTGAAAAAGACGATGGAAACGCCCTTGCGCGCGCGGATCTCTTCCATCAGTTCTCGGTAGAGCTGCCTGAGCCCCCGGTGCTTTTTCGGCATCGTTTGTACCCTCCAGATATTTTATATTTCCATAATGGATGATAGCACATCCGCGCGCTTTTTTCCACCCCCAAAACGAAAAATCCCGCGCCGGGGCGCGGGATGATACGCAAGCGCTTACAGCGTTTCCAGCTCGAATTTGTTCCAGGGGATGTCCACGCCCTTGCCGTGCTCGATGATATCGTCCACGTGCAAAAGCAGGGGATAGTCGTCGGCGCTGGCTTCGCCGCGGGCGATGAGCGCGCGCACCGCCTTGGCCGTGCGCGTGGCGATGACGATGGATTCCAGCGTCACGCCCTCGAGCTCGCGCATGGCCTCGTCAAAGGACATGCCCTTGCCCAGCAGCGTGCCGATCAGCCGCGTGCGCCCGCCGAACACGGTCACGTAGAGGTCGCCCGCGCCAAAGACGATGTTGTCGTCCCCGCCGCCCACCAGCTTCAAAAGCCGGCGCATTTCGCGCACGCTCTGGGCAAAGAGCGCCGCCTGCGAGTTGTAGTGCAGCTTTCCGTCGCGCTTTTCCGCCATGCCCACGGCCAGCGTCACCGCCAGCGCGTAGGCGTTCTTCATCGCCACGGCGCACTCCACGCCCACCACGTCCGTGGAAAGGCTGATGTGGTAGTAGTCCGTCTCAAACAGGGACTTGAGGAATTTGAGCGTTCCCGCGTCCTCGCCGCAGAAGGCCACGTAGGTCTGGTCGCGGTCGGCCAATTCATAGCTGGTGCACGGCCCGCCCACGGCGTTGAGGTTGCGGCGCAGGCTGCCCAGCTGGCGCTTGTAGTAGAGCGGATAGGGGATGAGCCGCCCGTTTTCCTCGATCATGCCCTTGGTCACGGCCAGCACGGGCAGGGTTTCGGGCAGTATGGGCAGCACCGCCTGCAAAAACCAGTCCACGCCGAAGCTGGAAACGCCGCTGACCACGGCGTCCGCGCCCTCCAGCGCTTTGGACAGATCCTCAAACTGGTAGTATTTGTAGCTGTCGGGCAGCTTGCGGCGCATGTTCAAGTGCCAGCCCGTCTCGCGGGCGTGGTCGATGATGCCGCGGTCGAGCGGCGTGCCCACCAGGCGCACCTCGTGGCCGTTCTCGCTGGCGGGGATGCCGATGGCCGAACCCATCATGCCCGAACCGACGATGGTAATGACCGCCATGCCAGGACCTCCTTTGTCGTTTTAAAATATACAGACAGCGCCTGCTCGCGGCGGGCGCTGCCAAATTGTCAGATCATCCAGATTTTGAACACATACCTGTCCAGCAACAGGAACGTGCCCAGCAGGAAAGTGTAGAGCGCGAACCACTTCATGCTCACGCGGCGGATGAGCTTGAGCATGCCCTTGATGGCGATGAAGCCGAACACCGCCGCCGCCAGCACGCCCAGCAGCGTGGGCAGAAGCGTAATATCGCCGATGGGCTCGCCGTCGAGCACCACGCCCTTCAGCTCCAGCACCAGCGAGCCGAGGATGGCGGGGATGGACATGAGAAAGGAAAAGTCCGCCGCCCGCTTGCGCGTAAGCCCGCTGGCCACGCCCGCGGAGATGGTGGAGCCGGAGCGGGAAAGGCCCGGCAGAATGGCCACCGCCTGTATGATGCCCATGGTCAGCGCGTCCTTGACGCCCACGCGCTTGTGCACGCGATGGTTGCGCCGCCGCCACTTGCCGATCACGTCGCCGGCGACGAGCACGATGCTGGTCAGGTAGAACGACCAGATGATGAACTGCCCCTCGAAAGCGGCGTCGAAGTCCACCACCAGCGCGGCGATCACCGCGGGGATGGTCGCCACCACCAGCCATTTGAGGTCGGACTGTATGGGGTGCATGAGCATATTCCATATGCGCCGCCAGTAGACGGCGAACACCGCCACCAGCGTGCCAAGGTGGAGCAGTATGTTGAGCAGGAGCTGCCCGTCGGTATCGATGCCGAAGATCTTTTGCAAGACCAGCAGATGTCCCGACGAGCTGATGGGCAGAAATTCCGTCAAGCCCTGTACGATGCCGAGGATCAGGCCCTGTATGGCGTTCAAGCTATTCCTCCTCCCGGGGATGGGCGGCGCGGTGGGGAAGCCACGTCGCGCGCCGCCTCGCTAAGACTATGTTCCTTCCGCCGTCAGCAAACGATGTTCACCAGCCGCCCCGGCACGAAGATGAGCTTGCGCACGGCCTTGCCGCCCAGCAGCTTCTGCACGTCCGCATTTGCGGCGAAGTAGGCCTCCGCGCCCTCGCGGGTGAGGTCGGCGGGGATCTCCAGCCGGCCGCGCACCTTGCCGTTGATCTGCACGGCGATCTCCACCGTCTCCTTGACGAGCGCCTTTTCGTCGTACTTGGGCCACGGCGAGCGGAACAGTTCCGGCCCGAGGCCGCACAGTTCGTTGATCTCCTCGGTGATGTGCGGGGAGACGGGGTTCAGAAGCAGGCAGAGTATGCGCAGTTCGCCGCGCGTCACCTGGCCTTTGGCGTAGAAGGCGTTGACCAGGCTCATCATCTGGGCGATGGCCGTGTTGTACTTCATGCGCTCGTAGTCCTCGGAGACTTTCTTGATGGTAAAGTTGACGTCGTAGGCCATGTCCGAGGAGACCTTGTCGGAATCCACCAGCATCTCCATCAGCCGCCAGACGCGGTCGAGGAAGCGGCGGCAGCCGCGCGCGCCCTCCGTGGACCACGGGATAGCCTGGTCGAACGCGCCCATGAACATCTCATACATGCGGAAGGCGTCCGCGCCCAGTTCATCGACGATCTGGTCCGGGTTGACCACATTGCCGCGGGACTTGGACATCTTCTCGCCGTCCGCGCCGAGGATCATGCCGTGGCTGGTGCGCTTCTGATACGGTTCGGGCGTGGGCACCACGCCGATGTCGTAGAGGAAGCGGTGCCAGAAGCGGGAATAGAGCAGGTGCAACGTGGTGTGCTCCATGCCGCCGTTGTACCAGTCCACCGGCAGCCAGTACTTCATTTCCTCCATGGAGGCCAGTTCATCATCGTTGTGGGGGTCGATGTAGCGCAGGAAATACCAGCTCGAACCGGCCCACTGCGGCATGGTGTCCGTCTCGCGCCTGGCGGGGCCGCCGCACTTGGGGCAGGTGGTGTTCACCCAGTCGGTCATCGCCGCCAGAGGGCTTTCGCCGTTGTCGGTGGGCATATAGCTCTCTACCTCAGGAAGCGTCAAAGGCAGCTGCTCGTAGGGCAGCGGCACCCAGCCGCAGTGCTCGCAGTAGACCAGCGGGATCGGCTCGCCCCAGTAGCGCTGGCGGGAGAACACCCAGTCGCGCAACTTGTAGTTGACCTTGCGCTCGCCCAGGCCCTTTTCCTGCAGCCAGTCGATGATGGTCTTGATGGCGTCCTTCACCTTCAGGCCGTTCAAAATGCCGGAATTGACCATCACGCCGTCCTGTATGTCGGTGTAGGCGGCGTTTTGCACGTCGCCGCCGGCCACGACCTCGACGATGGGCAGGCCGAACTTCTTGGCGAACTCCCAGTCGCGCTCGTCGTGGGCGGGCACGGCCATGATCGCGCCTGTGCCGTAGCCCATCAGCACGTAGTCGGACACCCACACGGGGATCTCCTGCCCGTTGACGGGGTTGACGGCGCGGATGCCCTTGATCTCCACGCCGGTCTTGTCCTTGTTGAGTTCCGTGCGCTCAAAGTCGCTCTTGCGCGCGGCGGCCTCGCGGTAGGCGGCGATCTCCTCGTAGTTTTCGATTTGCGCCTTGTGCTTTTCAATGAGCGGATGCTCGGGCGACATGACCATGTAGGTCGCGCCAAAGAGCGTGTCCGGCCGCGTGGTGAAAATGCGCAATTTGTCGCCGGTGGTGAGGGTGAAATCCACTTCCGCGCCCTCGGAGCGGCCGATCCAGTTGCGCTGCTGAACCTTGACCTTTTCGATGAAGTCCACGTCGTCCAGGCCGTCGAGCAATTTCTGCGCGTAGTCGGTGATGCGCAGCATCCACTGGGATTTCACCTTGCGCACCACTTCGCCGCCGCAGCGCTCGCAGCGCCCGCCCACGACTTCCTCGTTGGCAAGGCCGACCTTGCAGGAGGTGCACCAGTTGATGGGCATCTCCATCTTATAGGCCAGGCCGTGCTCAAAGAGTTTCAGAAAGATCCACTGCGTCCACTTGTAGTACCTGGGGTCGGTGGTGGAAATTTCCCGGTCGTAGTCGAAGGAAAAGCCGATGCGCTTCAGTTGCGCGCGGAAGCGGGCGATGTTCTTTTCCGTGACGATGGCGGGGTGGATCTTGTTCTTGATGGCGTAGTTCTCCGTCGGCAGGCCGAAGGCGTCGTAGCCGATGGGGAAGAGCACGTTGTAGCCCTCCATGCGGCGCTTGCGGGCGATGATGTCCATGGCCGTGTTGGAGCGCGGATGGCCCACGTGCAGGCCTGCGCCCGAGGGGTAGGGGAACTCGATCAGGGGATAGAACTTGGGCTTTTCATGCGATTTTTCCGCGGCAAAGGCGTGGGTGTCCTCCCAGTGCTTCTGCCACTTCTTTTCCACGGCGTCCGGGGAATAGGCGGGTATGTTCTTCATCTTCGGCGCTCCTCTTTTCCAAAATAGAAACCCTCCGTCCACAAAGAGACGGAAGGCGTTGCCTTTCGCGGTACCACTCTTTTTTGGCCATACGGCCCGCTTTCTGCCCGCTAACGGAGGCATCCGCGCGGCTCTCGCCGCGACGCTCCGGGACGAGTTCGGCTCCGCGCGCCGCCGCCTCGCACCATCCGGCGGCTCTCTGGGGGCGCGAAAAAAACCTACTGCTTCCCATCTTCGCTATGGTGAGATTATAGACCATTTGCCGCGGGGATGTCAAGCAAAGTGGGTTAAATATGCGCGCGGAGAGCGCCGTTTCAGAACTTCAGTGCCTTTTGCGGGCATTCCTCCACGCAGCGCAGGCAGAGAATACAGTCCGCGGCGTTCTTTCGCCGCTTCTTCGCGTCGTTAATGTCAAGCCCCATGGGGCAAAGGCGGCGGCACTTGCCGCAGGAGATGCACGCGGCCTCGTCCACGCGCACGCGCAAAAGCGCAAAACGGCTCGCCGGACGCAAAAACACCGTCACCGGGCAGACGTACTTGCAAAAGGCGCGGTTGTCCCGACAGACAAAGGCCAGCGCTACGCCCACGGCGTAGTAGAGGGCGTTGCCGCCCCCAAAGGCGTACCACATGATTTCCGCCTTGCCATGCACGCCAAACAAGAACAGCGCCGAAACAAACAGCAGCGAAGCGGCAAAGGCAATATAGCGCACACCCCTCCAACGCCGCCGCGGCCCCGCCTGCGTCTTGAAGGGCAGCAGATCGAGCACCATCGCCGTCCAGCAGGCGTAGCCGCAAAAGCCGCGCCCGAAGATGAGCGGCCCGAAGATCTTCGCCACCGCGTAGTGGATGGTGGCCGCCTCGAACACGCCGAGGAACAGGTAGTACCAGAAGCCCTCGATCTGCATGTTCTCCCGCCCGAATGCGCCGAGGAATACGAGCAGATACAGCCCCACCACCCACTGCACGGCGTTGCGCGCCCACTTCTTTCCCTGCGCAAACAGCGCTATACGTATATCTATTCCCGTGCCGATGTAGAGGAAATTAAAGAGATAGAAGATATTTTTAAGCCCCAACCACAGCCCCACGGCTATGGCGGCGAACAATAGCCAGATGCCCAGCGGCATGGCGTATTTTTTCAGCACCGGCGACCCCCCCCATCCATTCTAGCGCAAACAGAGCAAGGCGCTCTCGCGCCCGGCGCGCGAAAAGCAGCGATGGCAGAAAAACGGCGGGCGCTGCGGCAAACAACGTCCGCCGTTCCAAAGCGCGGGCGGCCCCGTTCCCGCCCTCGCCCGCCGGTCAATGCTTGGTGGTGAACATGCGCGATTTTTGTGCGCTCGTGCGCTGTCCGGGCATGATTGACGATGCCGGGGGAACAACCCCCGCGCCTGCCCCTGGCGCTGCTGCAACGGCTCATTCTCAGCCGCAGAGATCGCATTCGCCCCGGCGGGCTACCGTCCTCCCGCGCCGTTTACAGGTCGATCTCCGTCATCCAGTTGGCCTGCTGGATCTCGTTGTCCAGCCGCCGCTGCTCGGCGCAGAGCGCGTCCACCTGCTTTTGCAGCGCGCGCACGTCCACCGTCCGCACGATGCGTATCTCCGCGCGCCCCATGCGCTGCACGCTCTGGCTGGCCGCGTCGATGAGTTTCTGATAGGCGGAAATGCGCTCGCGCAGGCAGTCGCGCCGGGCGATCATCTCCGTGAGCGTGCGGCCGCCGACCACGGTGGCGCTGTTGACGAGGTTGATCTTCGCCATCAGCGTTTCCATGCGCGCAAGGCAGCCGTCCAGCTGCTGCAGAAGCTCCGAGGGATCCTCGGCGGGCGCTTCGCCCTCCTGCGCCACGGCGTTCGCCGCCAGCCGCGTGTTCAGCCGCGCGATCAAACGCTTGACATCCGCGCGCTCCTGCAATGCCTCCGCGAGTTTCATCCCAAACCCTCCCTGCCGTTTTCTGCCAACATTATAGCATGGCAAAACGCGCGGCGCAAGCGCAGCAAAAACGGACATCGGTGCGTTCCGACGTCCGTTCAACGCATGTTCCGCATCAGCGCCAGCACAAGTTCCTTTTGCTCCGTGGAAAGCCTCGCCCAGCGGTGCAAAAGTTCCCGCTGCTCCTCCGGCAGGGCGCCCGTCTCGCCGCCCTCCAGAAAAAACTGGCTCATTGTGATGCCAAACGCCCCGCACATGGCTTCCAGCGAAGGGATGGTCGGCTGCGTATTGCGTTTGTACATGTTGGCGATGGTGGTCGAGGACAGGCCGCTGCGCTTGGCGAGTTCATAGATCGACCACCCGCGTTCGCGCAGGAGTTGCGTGATTTTTTCCTTTGTGTCCATTTCGCGTCCTCCTTGAGTTCAAGCGCCGCCGCAGGGAACCATCCCCGCGGCGGCGCCTCTCCTCACAGCAGCAATTCCGCGATCTGCACGGCGTTGGTGGCCGCGCCCTTGCGGATCTGGTCGCCGGCGCACCACAGCGCCAGCGCCCGCTCGTCCGTCAGATCGTCGCGTATGCGGCCGACGTAGACAAGGTCCTGGTCGCTGGTGTCCAGCGGCATGGGGTACTGTTTGCTCGCCAGATCATCCACCAGTTTGCACCCCCTGGCTTTGGCGATGGCCTCGCGCGCCGCCGCCACGGAAATTTTCTCCTTCGTGCGCACGCTCAGGCTGATGGAGTGCGAGCGCAGCACGGGCACGCGCACGCAGGTGCAGGTCACCTTCATCTCCGGCAGGTGCAGTATCTTGCGCCCTTCGTTCTGCATCTTCATCTCCTCGGTGGTGTAGCCGTTTTCGCACGGCGAACCGATCTGGGGGATGAGGTTGAAGAGGATCTGGTAGGGAAGGTCTCGACGTGCATCGCCTCGCCCGCGGCGTAGGCGCGCGCCTGCGCCTCCAACTCCGCCAGTCCGCCCGCGCCCGCGCCGGACACCGCCTGATAGGTGGAAGCGGTGATGGCCTCGATGGGCGAGAGCTCCCTGAGGGCGTTGACGGCCACCATGGAGATGATCGTCGAGCAGTTGGGGTTGGCGATGATGCCGTTGTGCTTCTTCGCGTCCTCGGGGTTGATCTCCGGCACCACCAGCGGCACGTCGTCCAGGAGGCGGAAGGCGCTGGAATTGTCCACAAACACCGCGCCCGCGGCCTTGATGTGCGGGGCCATGCGTTTGGCCAGGTCGTTGGAGGCCGCGCCGAGCACGATGTCCATGCCGCGGAAGGAATCCTCCGTGGCCTCCTCCACCGTGTGTCCGCCCAGCACCTTGCCGGCGCTGCGCGCGCTGGCCAGCAGTTTGAGCTTGCCGATGGGGAACCTGCGCTCCATCAGCACTTTGTACATCTCGCGCCCCACCGCGCCCGTCGCGCCGAGGATCGCCACATTATACGTTTTCATGCAAACATCACATCCCGTTCAGTATATGCCCGCCGCCTTCCCGCGTTCAGCGCAGGGCGGCGAAGAAGGTCGTCCCGTCGATGCCGCGCAGCCGCGCCGCCAGCGCGTGCATGTCCGCCGCGCTCAGGGGGGCGGTGATATAGGCCGTGCCCGCGCCGGCCTGCCCCAGCGCCTCGGCTTCGATCTCCACCGGCGCGCTCGTGCGCAGGTAATAGCGCTTCGTCACGCGGCGGCCGTCCAGCTTCAGGGCCGGCTCCCCGGCGCGCAGGTGCGATTTGCCCGGGTGCGAAAGCAGGTCGCGCAGATCCTCCACCACGGCGTAGGCGGTGGGGAACTTGCCCGCGCCCTGTCCGAAGAAGTGCTGCACGCCCACGTATTCGCCCTCGAAGGAGGCGATGTTGTCGTTTTTGCAAACGGCGGCCTCGATCGCGCCATTTTCCAGGAGCACCGGCTCTACGCAGGCGCACACCGCCCCGTCCTCCATCCGCTCGGCGCGGGCAAGGAAGCGGCAGACGCGCCCCATGCGGGCAAACTGCCGAACGTCCTCCCCGGTCAGGCGGCGGATGCCCTCGGTGGGCACTTCGCGCGTGTCGGCCACGCCGCCGAAGGCGATGTTCATGGCGATGGTGATCTTCGAGCGCACGTCGATGCCGTCGATGTCGCTGGAGGGGTCGGCCTCGGCATAGCCCAGCCGCTGCGCCTCGCGCAACACCTCGTCAAAGCCCGCGCCCGAGGACTGCATGGTGTCGAGGATGAGGTTGGTGGTGCCGTTGAGGATGCCGCCCACCCACAGGATGTTATCCACGCGCCGCGCGCGCAAAAGGTTGTGCAGGTAGGGGATGCCCCCGCCGACGCTGGCGGAAATGCGCACGCCCGCGCCGCTGTCGCGGGCGGCCTGCGCCACCTCCGCGTAGTGGTGGGAGAGCATCAGCTTGTTGGCCGTGACTACGCTCTTGCCGGCGCGCAGCGCCCGCACCACGAACTCGTGCGCCGGTTCCAGCCCGCCCATCAATTCCACCACGGTGTCGATGCTCTTGTCCTCCAGTATATCCTCAAAGCGCGTGGTCAATTTGCCGCCCAGCCCGGGGATGGGGCGCAGATCCAGCACGCGGGCGATCTCCATGTCCGCGCGCTTGGCCACGATCTCGTAAACGCCCGAGCCGATGGTGCCCATGCCCAGCAATCCGATTCGCATGATCTGTCTCCTTCTGCATTACGATAGTTTTACGTGTCTACTGAGAAAAAACACTTGTATTTTGATGGAAACACTATATCATAGTTTTGACGACATGTAAAGGGAAGAAAGCGGGTGTTTCTGTGAAGTTCTATCAAAGCACGCGCGGCGGGGCGCGCGCGACCGCCTGGGAAGCCATCCTGGAGGGCATCGCGCCGGACGGCGGCCTGTACACGCCGGAGGCGTTTCCCCCTCTGAACATAGAAGAAATGCTGGAACTTAACGCCATGGGCATCTCCACGCGGGTGCTGACCGCCATTCTGGACGGCTTTTCCGCGGAGGAGATGACCCGCATCGTGCGCGAGGGCTACGCCGGAAAATTACACTAGATCGCGTGTTCGCCGCTTGTCAAGGTCGGCGACGCCTACGTGCTCGAGCTCTTCCGCGGCCCCACCAGCGCCTTCAAGGACGTGGCGCTCTCGCTTCTGCCGCGCCTGATGACCGCCTCGCGCGACAAGGCGGGCGCGCGGGAGGAGATCGCCGTGCTCACCGCCACCAGCGGCGATACCGGCAAGGCGGCGCTGGAGGGCTTCTGCGACGTGCCGGGCACGCGCATCGTCGTCTTTTACCCGGAAGACGGCGTCAGCGACGTGCAGAAGGCGCAGATGCAGACCCAGCGCGGCGGGAATGTCCGCGTCTGCGCCGTGCGTGGCAACTTCGACGACGCGCAGACAGGCGTCAAGGCCATCTTCGCCGACGACCGCGAGCATTGCTGGGCGGCGCAGGCGCACACGCGCCTTTCCAGCGCCAATTCCATCAACCTCGGCCGCCTCGCCCCGCAGGTCGCCTACTACTTCAAATCCTACATGGACCTCGTGCGCCGGGGCGAGATCGCCATGGGCGAGGAGGTCAACTTCGTCGTGCCCACGGGCAACTTTGGCGACATACTGGCCGGCGACTTCGCCCGCCGCATGGGCCTGCCGGTGGCGAAGCTCATCTGCGCCTCCAACGCCAACAATGTGCTCACCGCCTTTATCCGCACCGGCCTCTACGACAGGCGCCGCGCCTTCCACAAGACGGCCTCGCCGTCCATGGACATACTCGTTTCCAGCAACCTCGAGCGCTACCTCTATCTGGAGAGTGGCCGCGACGCGGCCCTCGTCGCCCGCCTGATGCGCGAATTGACGCAGAAGGGCGCCTACACCGCTCCCGACAGCGTGCGCAAGGCGCTTTCCGAGCGCTTCTGGGCCGGCTGCGCCGACGATACGGACACCTTCAGGACCATTGCCCGCGTCTGGCACGAGCTGGGCTATCTGCTCGACACACACACCGCCGTCGCCTGGTCGGTCTACGAGCGCTTCCGCCAGCAGGACGACAACGGCAAAAAGACCGTCGTCCTCGCCACGGCCTCGCCCTACAAGTTCGCCGCCAGCGTGCTGGCCGCGCTGGGCGAATCTCCTGCCCCCGGCTTCGCGGCGCTGGATGAACTGAATGCCCTCACCGGCGTGCCGGTGCCGAAAAACCTCGCCGCCATCCGCGATCTGCCCGTATTGCACTTGGACGCGGTGGAGAAGCGCAACATGCTTTCCTACGTGAAGGAGGCCATCCGATGAAGTTTCGCGTGCCTGCCACCACCGGCAACACCGGCCCGGGCTTCGATTCCGTGGGCCTCGCCTTCACGCTCTACGCCCGCTTTGAGGCCGAGCTTCTGCCCGCGGGCCAACTGGCCATTTCCGGCTGCGAGGCGAAATATCAGAACGAAGAAAACCTCGCCGTGCGGGCCTTCCGCGCCGTGGAAAAACGCCTCGGCGTCCGGCCCGCGGGCCTGAAACTGCATATCGACACAGACGTGCCCATCTCCCGCGGCCTGGGTTCCAGCGCCACGCTGCTGGCGGCGGGGGCGTTCGCGGCCAACGCCCTGCACGGCGCGCCGCTTGACAAAGAGATGCTTCTGGACGTCACCACGCAAATGGAGGGCCACCCGGACAACGTCGCTCCGGCGCTCTATGGCGGCCTCTGCGCCAGCGTCGTGGGCGAGGACGGCCGTGTGCTCTGCGTGCGCTATCCCGTCGCCCCCTCCGTGCGCTTCGCGGCGCTGATCCCCGATTTTCCCCTCGCCACCGCCGAGGCAAGGCGCGTGCTGCCCGCGGCCATCCCGCGCGCGGACGCGGTCTTTAACATCTCCCGCACCGCCATCCTCATGCGCGGCATGGAAATGGGGGACTACGCCCTTCTCTCCGCCGCCCTTGACGACCGCCTGCACACCCCCTACCGCAAGGCGCTCATCCACGACTTTGACTTCGTGCGCGCGCAGGCGCTGGAGGCCGGCGCGCGCGCCCTGGTCATCTCCGGCGCGGGCCCGACGCTGCTGGCGCTGCACCCCGACCCCGAGGCCTTCGCCCCGCAGATCGAGGCGCGCCTGTCCGCGCTCCCCCACAAGTGGCGCGCCGTGCCGCTGCGCGTGGATACCGAGGGAACGGTGGAGGAGTAAAAACAAGCCGCGCCCGAACAGGCGCCGCGCAATGCCATAGGGTATTCTTGTCCAACAAAACCGCCCCGTCCTGCACATCGCAGAACGGGGCGGAAGTCTGTCTCTACGCTGCCTTCAGCTTACAGCTGCGGGCCGGCGGGAACGAGGGCCTTGCCAGCTTCGTTGTCCTCGTACTTGACGAAGTTCTTCTGGAAGCGGGAAGCGAGGTCCTTGGCCTTGGTCTCCCACTCGGAGGCGTCGGCGTAGGTGTCGCGCGGGTCGAGGATCTTGGAGTCGACGCCGGGCAGCTCGGTGGGCACCTCGAAGTTGAAGTAGGGGATCTTCTTCGTGGGCGCGGTCTTGATGGAGCCGTCGAGGATGGCGTCAATGATGCCGCGGGTGTCCTTGATGGAGATGCGCTTGCCGGTGCCGTTCCAGCCGGTGTTGACCAGATAGGCCTTGGCGCCGCTGGCCTTCATGCGCTTAACCAGCTCCTGAGCGTACTTGGTGGGATGCAGCTCGAGGAAGGCCTGGCCGAAGCAGGCGGAGAAGGTCGGGGTGGGCTCGGTGATGCCGCGCTCGGTGCCGGGCCAGCTTGGCGGTGAAGCCGGAGAGGAAGTAGTACTCAGTCTGGTCAGCCGTGAGGATGGAGACCGGCGGCAGCACGCCGAAGGCGTCGGCCGAGAGGAAGATGACGTTCTTCGCCGCGGGCGCAGCCGACACGGGGCGAACGATCTTCTCGATGTGGTCGATGGGGTAGGAAACGCGGGTGTTCTCGGTCACGCTCTTGTCGGCGAAGTCGATCTTGCCGTCCTTGTCGAGGGTGACGTTCTCAAGCAGCGCGTTGCGCTTGATGGCGTTGTAGATGTCCGGCTCGGACTCCTTGTCGAGGTTGATGACCTTGGCGTAGCAGCCGCCCTCGAAGTTGAACACGCCGTTGTCGTCCCAGCCGTGCTCGTCGTCGCCGATCAAGAGGCGCTTGGGGTCGGTGGAGAGGGTGGTTTTGCCGGTGCCGGACAGGCCGAAGAAGATGGCGGTGTTCTCGCCGTTCATATCGGTGTTGGCAGAGCAGTGCATGGAAGCGATGCCCTTGAGCGGCAGGTAGTAGTTCATCATCGAGAACATGCCCTTCTTCATCTCGCCGCCGTACCAGGTGTTGAGGATGACCTGCTGGCGGTCGGTGAGGTTGAAGACGACGGCGGTCTCGGAGTTGAGACCCAGCTCCTTGTAGTTCTCGACCTTGGCCTTGGAGGCGTTAAAGACCACGAAGTCAGGCTCGAAGTTCTCCAGCTCTTCCTCGGTGGGGCGGATGAACATGTTCTTCACGAAATGGGCCTGCCAGGCGACTTCCATGATGAAGCGGATAGCCATGCGGGTGTCCTTGTTGGTGCCGCAGAAGGCGTCCATGACGAACAGGCGCTTATTCGAGAGTTCCTTGATGGCGATGTCCTTGCAGGCCGCCCAGGTCTCTTTGGAAGCGGGATGGTTGTCGTTCTTGTAGCCCTCGGAAGTCCACCACACGGTGTCCCTTGGAGGTCTCGTCCATGACGATGAACTTGTCCTTGGGGGAACGGCCGGTGTAGATGCCGGTCATGACGTTCACAGCGCCGAGCTCGCTGACCTGGCCCTTTTCATAGCCTTCCAGGCCGGGCTTGGTCTCTTCCGCGAACAGCTCCTCGAAAGAGGGGTTATATACGATCTCGGTGGTACCAGTGATGCCATACTTGGTCAGATCGAGCTTCTTCATCAATAAATACCTCCTACTTTGCTCTATGTGTATTATAGCAGCTTCTGCGCCCTTGTGCTGTTAAGTTTTGAACAAATAGAAGCTAAAACTTGCGAGTTTGCCGACGCATTTGCCCGCGCGGCGCCCGGCTGTTTTGCCCGCGCCTTACAATCGTGTCAGCGGTGTTTTTTGCCGGCTGAAAACCTGTAAACGCCGCCCGCGGCTTTCCCGCGATTTTAAAATCCGCGCAAAGCCGTCATATTTCCCCCGGACTGTGAATAGATTTAGGAATATGGACATTTATTTCAAATCTATTACAAAAACCTTGAAAAACGTCACAAACTGCGCTATAATGCCGGAGAAGGGAGGGTGGCGCGCATGAAGAAGGCGGCGGTGTGCCTGGCGCTGCTGTTTTTGGCGGTCGTCCTGCCCTCCCTGACCCTTCACGGAGGACCAGGAAACGGTGATGCTGGCGCGCGCGGTCTACGCCGTGGCGCGGGACGAGGGCTACGAGGCAAAGCTCGCCGTGGCCTCCCGCCGCGCTCAACCGCGTGGGACGACCCCTGGCACCCGGATACATTGCGCGGCGTGCTGGAGGAAAAACACCAGTTCCCCGTCGGCAATTACTACGACAGCGAGAGCCTGCGCGCCGCCCATGAGGCGCTCGCCGGCCGCCGCAACCTGCCCGCGGGCGTGATGTATTTCCAGTCCACGCAGGCGCAGGCGCGCTGGGACGATACGTATCTGTACAAGACCGTGGGCGGCCTGTCGTTTTACACGCGCGACGGCAACCGCTGACAAGGCTCGCGGATCGGATGCGCCCCGAACGATATGGTTCGGGGGCGTTTTTTGCGGGGAGGGAAGGAAAATGGACTGGCTTGAAACCGTCAGGGCGCGCGCCGGGCGCAAAAACAAGGTGCTGTTCATGCCTGGCGACGCCCTTTTTGACGCGCTCGCGCCGCTCACGGAACGGGCGGGTCGCCGCGCGCTCGTGCTCTGGGCGCTGTCTTTGGCGGACGACGCCGTGAACCGCCTGCAGGCGTTGCTGCCGGGGGACGCGCGCCCCGCGGAGGCTTTGCGCCTGTCCCGCCTGTGGGGCGCGCGGGGAAGTGAAGATGCCTGTGGCCAGGGCAGCCATACTCGCCTGCCACGCCGTGGCCAAAGAGGATGTTAGCCCCCGAGGCCGCCGCCCTCTGCCACGCCGTGGGGCAGGCCTGCGCCGTCGTCCACGCGCGCGGCCACGCGCTGGGATACGCCGTTTATGAGCTGACGGCCATCGCCCGCCGCGAGGGTGTGGAAAACTGCCGCGCCGGCGTCGAAGCGCGCGTCTGCGAATACGTTTCCCGCCTTCTCGGGGCGGAGGAAGCGGCCGCCGCCAGCCCCGGAGCGTGGGCGGGATTCCTCGGCCCCTGAAAGCGGGGGCTATTTTTGCGCCCGTTCCCCGCGCAGCTGCAGGGCGCGCGCGCCCAGCGTCACCGCGCCGGAGACGAGCAAGGGCAGGTAATAGGAAATGCCGCGCACGATGAGCACGGCCGCGTAGCGGGACTGCGCGCCGAAGATAGCGTCGTAGAGCACCAGGGAGACGCTTTCGCTGACGCCCACCGCGCCGGGCAGGGGCATCATTTCCACCGACACGGACAACAAAAGCTGCAGGCCCATCATCTGCCACACCGTCACGCCCGAAAAGCCCCATGGCCCTGTATACGCACCAGGGGATGAGCAGGTAGAGCACGCGCTGCAAAGCACGATGCAAAAGCTCCTGACCACCGGCCAGGGGTGTTCGCGCATGAAGCCGGCGCAGTCGTGGAAGCTGGCGAGCCAGCCATCGAGCTTTTCCCGCGCCGCCTCCGGCCGCCGCACCACGCGCATGCGCGCAAGCAGCCGCAGGCAACCGTTGCACAGCCGCCGCATGGCCTTTTGCGCGTACAGCGCCAGGAGGATGACGGCGATGACGATGACGTTCAGCAAAAGCCCCAGCAGGAACAAAAACCAGATGCCCGCCACATGCGCGTGCAGAAAGGGCGAAGTTCAGGAAATAGAGCGCGAAGAACAGCACCAGCATGGCGACCTTGTAAAGCACCGCCACCACCAGCAGCACGACGGAGGATTCCGTTACCCTGTAACCATCCAGGCGCATGAACAGCACCTCAAACGGCTGCCCGCCGGTGGAGGAAGGCGTGATGGCGCTGAAAAAGAATTCGATCAGGTGGTATTTCAGCCGGCGCAACGGCCCCCATCGGCCGCCCCATGCCGCGAAAGAGCACCGCCGCCGAGCTGCCCCCGCAGTAGATGTACGCGGCCATGCACAAAATCCCCAGGCCGATCAGCCGGGGGTCCGCGCCCTTGAGGGCGATGAGGATCTCCTTTGCGTCGCAGCCGCGCAAAAGCCACCAGAAGGTCGCCGCGATCAGCGCGGCGAGAAAGAGAAGTTGCAAAAATATGTTGCGGCGCGTCTTTTTGTCGATCTTGTTCATGGCATGGCATATTATACCACAGCCGCCGCCCGCTTACAACGCGCCGCCGCCGGGAGGACGCATTTTTAATCTTTGTCATCGGACGGTAAAATTTTCCTGCATCAAAGCGCGGCGGACGGGGCACACTGAGCGCATCCGGCCGGTGCAGACGCCGCCGCAGGCCCTCCCCCTCGCAGGAAAGGGCGCGCGGCCCTCGTCCGCGCCACCCATGGGGGAGGGCCGGTGAAAGGGGACGCCCCCGCGGCGTCCCCGATTTTCGCGCAATAAAGGAAATATTTGGGAAACATACAGATTTAACCTGCGTATGCTACAATGGCCGCGTTGTGCATGGAAGGGAGGAATGCAGCATGCGTGAGCTGCTTAATTCGGAACGTTTGTTCGATATGACAAAGAGCATCGCCGCGGCCATTTTCGCGGATGTCGGCTATCCCTGGGAAGTGCTGCCGGAGATCGGCGCCTTCGTGGTCAAATTGGGGCAGTCGCTCAGCGAGGACGAATACGAGCGCGCGGGCAAGGACGTGTGGATCGCCCGGGACGCCGTCATCGCTCCCACGGCCTCCATCACCGGCCCGGCCATCATCGACCACGGCGCGGAGATCCGCCATTGCGCCTTCATCCGCGGCAAGGCCGTGATCGGCAAAAACTGCGTGGTGGGCAATTCGGTGGAGGTGAAAAACGCCATCCTCTTCGATAACGCCCAGGTGCCCGCACTTCAATTACGTGGGCGACAGCGTGCTCGGCTACCCCGCGCGCACATGGGCGCGGCGCGCGGTCACGTCCAACGTCAAGAGCGACAAGTCGCTGGTGACGGTGCGCCTGGACGACCGTGTGATCGCCACCAACCTGCGCAAGTTCGGCGCCATGCTGGGCGACTATGTGGAGATCGGCTGCAACAGCGTGCTCTGCCCGGCGCGGTCATCGGCCGGGGCACCACGGTGTATCCCACCAGCTGCGTGCGCGGTTTCGTGCCGGAGCACAGCGTCTACAAGACCCAGGACCCGCATCGTGGCCAAGTGGGACGAGGCGAAAAAGGACGAAAAGTAAGGGCCTAGGCCGCCCTGTGGGGCCGCTCCCGCCGCGCGCGGGGGCGGCCTGCGCTTTTTTGTGCGTGACAAGCGGGGAAAGATACGGTATAATCGGATACAGGGGGCGGTTGGCCGCCCACGCACCGACGACCGCGCAAAGGAGAGAGACGATATGGCAAAGAAAGTGCTGCTGGCAGGCGAATCGTGGACGAGCTACACCACCGCACGTCAAGGGCTTCGACGCCTTCTATACCTCCGTCTACGAGGAAGGCGGCAAGTGGCTCATCGCCGCCCTCAAGGCCTCCGGCTACGAAGTGGACTACCTGCCCAACCACCACATCCCCACCGAATTCCCCACCACCATGGAGGAGCTTTCCGCCTACGCCTGCGTGATCCTCTCGGATGTCGGGAGCAACACGCTGCTTCTGCACCCGGATACGTTCTCCAGGTCCCTGCGCACGCCCAACCGCTGCCAGCTCATCCGCGATTACGTCCTCCAGGGCGGCGCGCTTCTGATGGTGGGCGGCTACATGGCCTTCTCCGGCGTGGACGCCAAGGCCAAGTACGGCCACACCCGCCCTGGCCGAGGTGCTGCCCGTCGCCTGCCTGGAGGTGGACGACCTCATGGAGCACCCCGAAGGCGTATATCCCACGCTCGTCAAGGAGCATCCGGCGCTTGCGGGCGTGCCCAAGGACTGGCCGCACTTCCTCGGCTACAACAAGACCAGGGCCATCCCCGCGGGCGAAGTGGTCATGGCCATCGAGGGAGACCCCTTCCTGGCCTTCGGCGAGTTCGGCAAGGGGCGCAGCGCCGCCTTCACCAGCGATTGCGCGCCGCACTGGGGGCCGCCGGAGTTCGTGGGCTGGGCGGGCTACCAGCCGCTTTGGAAGGGCATCGTCGATCACCTCACCCGCGCCTGACCGCTGGCGGGAAGGCAGCGCCCGCGTCCGCCCGCGCCCTGTTGCAAAGGCGCGGGCGGCGTTTTGCCTTTTTGTAAACTGTACAGAACGTTTCTGGTGGAATCGGACAGTTTTTGTATTGACAATTCCGCATATTCTTCGTATAATTTAGCGTGAGGGCATAGCCTGCGGAGGCATGCCCGCCCGCGGGGGTCGGCTTCGCGGGCAACGAAGAAAGGAGCTGTCATTATGAAGAAACTCATGGCACTCGCTCTCACCCTCATCCTCGCGCTGGGCTGCCTGGGCGCCTTCGCGGAGGAAACGACCGAGATCTACTTCCTCAACTTCAAGCCGGAGATCGCCGAAGTTTACGAAGAGATCGCCGCCACCTACGAAGCGGAGACGGGCGTGCACGTCAACGTCGTTACCGCCGCCGCCGGCACCTACGAGCAGACGCTGCGCTCGGAGATCGCCAAGGCCGACGCGCCCACCATTTTCCAGATCAACGGCCCGGTCGGCCTGCAGAGCTGGAAGGACTACTGCCTCGACCTTGCCGACACCGAGTTTTACAACATGCTTTCCGATAAGACGCTGGCCGTGACCGAGGGCGACGCCGTGTACGGCATCCCCTACGTGGTCGAGGGCTACGGCATCATCTACAACGACGCCATCATGGACAAGTACTTCGCCTCGGAGAACAAGTCCACCGAGTACACCTCCATGGACGAGATCAAGGGCTTTGAGGCGCTCAAGGCCGTCGTCGAGGACATGACCGCCCTCAAGGACGAACTGGGCATCCAGGGCGTGTTCGCCTCCACCTCCATGGCCGCGGGCGAGCAGTGGCGCTGGCAGACCCACCTGCTCAACATGCCCATCTACTATGAGTTCAAAGACGCGGGCGGCGAGAACACCATCCTCACCGGCCTGGACGCCGCCGAGATCACCTTCTCCTACAACGAGAACTTCAAAAACCTCTTTGACCTTTATACCAACAACAGCGTCACCGCCAAGGGCCTTCTGAGCAACAAGACCACCAACGATTCCATGGCCGAGTTCGCGCTGGGCAGTGCGCCATGGTGCAGAACGGCAACTGGGGCGCCAGCCAGATCCTCGGCGTGGAGGGCAACGTGGTCGCCAACGACGACATCAAGTTCCTGCCCCTCTACACCGGCGTCGAGGGCGAGGAGGCCCAGGGCCTGTGCATCGGCACGGAGAACTACCTGTGCGTCAACTCCCAGGTCTCCGAAGAAAAGCAGCAGGCCTCCATCGATTTCCTGGTCTGGCTGTTCAGCTCCGAGACCGGCAAGGCCTATGTGAAAAACGATTTGATGTTCCTCTCCCCGTTCAACACCTTTGAGGACGACGAGATGCCCGAGGACCCGCTCTCCCGCGAAGTGCTGCGCTGGATGGAGATGGACGGCGTGACCAGCGTGCCGTGGACGTTCGCCTGCTTCCCGTCGGAGCAGTTCAAAAACTACGTGGGCGACGCGCTGCTTGAGTACCTGCAGGGCTCCGTGGACTGGGACGGCGTGGTGCAGGCCACCATCGACGCCTGGGCCTCCGAGCGCGCGCTGAGCGCTTAAACTTTCTGCGCAAAGGCGGGGCGCCCGCGCGGCGCTCCGCCTTTGGCGCTTTCCGTTGCAAAATGGCTCCGCCCCCGGCGGGGCCGCCGCGCGCAAATCTTCGCTGCGGCGCGGCAGGCGGCGCATTCCCTTTCCCCGCCGCCATCTGGCCCGTGCGCGGGCATTTTACAAAGAGGGGGATCGTATGCAAAGGACGCTTCGGAAGTTTTTCCCGCTGTTTGTCCTGCCCACCCTCATCGCGTTCGTCATCGTCTTTCTCATCCCGTTTCTGATGGGCATCTACCTGTCGTTTACGGAATTTACGACGGTGACCGACTCCCAGTGGGTGGGGCTGAAGAATTACATCACCGCCTTCACCGCCAACAAGGAGTTTGTCAACGCGCTGTGGTTCACGGTGAAATTCGCGGTGGTCAGCGTGGTTTCCATCAACATACTTGGCTTTGCCATGGCCTCGCTGCTCACGCGCGGCATCCGCGGCACCAACCTGTTCCGCACGGTGCTGTTTATGCCCAACCTCATCGGCGGCATCGTGCTGGGCTGGATCTGGCAGATGATCTTCAACGGCATACTCTACCACTATGAGATGACGCTCACCTACAACGCCAGCTTTGGCTTCTGGGGGCTGGTCATCCTCATGAACTGGCAGATGATCGGCTATATGATGATCATCTACATCGCGGGCATACAGTCCATCCCCACAGAGCTGTACGACGCGGCGGCGGTGGACGGCGCCAACGGCTGGCAGCGGCTGACCAACGTGACGCTGCCGATGTGCATGCCTTCCATCACCATCTGCACATTTTTGACGCTGACCAATTCCTTCAAGCTCTTTGACCAGAACCTGGCCCTCACCGCCGGCGCGCCGTCGAAAAAGACGACCATGCTGGCTCTGGACATCTTCAACACCTTCTACGGGCGCGTCGGGTTTGAGGGCGTCGGCCAGGCCAAGGCGGTCGTGTTCTTTATCCTCGTGGCCGGCATCGCCTTTGTGCAATTGTGGCTGACGCGCAGAAAGGAGGTCGACCAATGAGCGCTCCCTCCATCGCCAAACGGCGCGGCCGCAATTCCTGGCTTTTGACCATCCTCATGGCGATCGTCTGCCTGGCCTTCCTCGCGCCCATCCTCATCGTTTTGATGAACTCGTTCAAGGGCAAGCTGTTTATCAGCACTGCCCCGTTCGACTTCCCCAGCAGCGAGGCCGGCACGTTCGTGGGCTGGGCGAACTACGCCGAGGGCGTCCGCCTGACCGGATTTTTCCAGGCCTTCGGCTATTCGCTGTTCATCACCGTGTTCTCCGTGGCCTTCATCGTGCTTTTGACGGCGATGACGGGCTGGTTCCTCGCCCGCGTGGAGAACAAAGCGACGCGCGCCATCTACCTTTTGCTGGTCTTTTCCATGGTCGTGCCCTTCCAGATGGTGATGTTCACCATGTCAAAAATGGCCAACATGCTGCATCTGGACAACCCCGTGGGCATTATCTTCGTCTACGTAGGCTTCGGGGCCGGCCTTTCCACGTTCATGTTCACCGGCTTTGCCCGCTATGTGCCGCGCGAGATCGAGGAAGCCGCCTGCATCGACGGCTGCGGCCCGGTGCGCACGTTCTTCTCGGTGGTGTTCCCCGTGCTCAAGCCCACGGCCATTACCGTGGCGATCCTCAACGCCATGTGGATCTGGAACGACTACCTGCTGCCCTACCTGCTGCTCGGCTCCAACTACAAGACCATCCCCATCGCCGTGCAGTACCTGAAGGGCGGCTACGGCTCCGTGGATATGGGCGCGATGATGGCCGTGCTGGTGCTCTCCATCGTCCCCATCGTCGTCTTTTATCTCGCCTGCCAGAAACACATCATCCGGGGCGTCATCGCCGGCGCGGTGAAGGGATAGCCGCGCGGCTGGCGCCGTACCAACGTCCGCGCCGACAGCCGGCGCGGGCGTTTAGAGCGCTGACAAAGCCCACAACCGCAAAAATTGCCCCGATAAAAAGAAAATCGGTGGCAATTTTTGCTTCCTGCGGTCACTTACGTCTATGTGAGCTTCCTTGGCTTGCGGGCTTTCTCAACGCTCTGTCAGTCTGTTGACTTTGTCAACATCCTGAACGCCCGCGCCGCGGCTTGACAACTTAACGCGCGCGCCGTAAGATAATAGGGCGGGGCTTGCCCCGATACCAAAGCGGCCCGCCCTCGCGGGAGGAAGGAGCGCGAAATGGACGCGCAAAAGGCGCAAGCCGTGCTTGAGGCGCTCGCAGCCCTCTACCCGGAGGCGCGGGCGGAGCTGCACTTTTCCAATCCCTACGAAACGCTGGTGGCCACTATCCTCTCGGCGCAGTGTACCGACCGGCGGGTGAACCAGGTGACGGCGAGGCTCTTTCCCCGCTATCCCACCGTGGAGAGCATGGCCGCGCTCACGCCGGAGGAGCTGGAACCGCAGATCCGCGAATGCGGCCTCTACCGAAACAAGGCGAAAAACATCGTCGCCGCCTGCCGCGCCATCGCCGAGGAACACGGCGGCAAGGTGCCTTCCACGCGCGCGGAGCTCATGGCCCTGCCCGGCGTGGGGCAAAAGACGGCGGGCGTGGTGCTCCTGGCCGCCTTCGGCGACGACCAGATCCCCGTGGACACCCACGTGTTCCGCGTCTCCCACCGCATCGGCCTTGCCGACGCCACCACCCCGGACGGCGTGGAAAAACAGCTGCGGGCGATCCTTCCCCGGGAGGAATGGTCGCACGCGCATCATCTGCTCATCTGGCACGGCCGCCGCGTCTGCCACGCGCGCGGCCCGGAATGCGACCGCTGCCCGCTGAAGGCGGAGCTTTGCGAAAACGGAGCGTAGAGAATGGCTTTATTTGTAGACATCGTCAACATCACGGTCAAGGCGGGCGACGGCGGCAACGGCTGCGTCTCCTTCCACCGGGAAAAATACGTGCAGGCCGGCGGCCCGGACGGCGGCGACGGCGGCCGCGGCGGGGACGTGAAGTTCCTCGCCACCGAGCGCATGCACACGCTGATGGACTTCCGTTTCAAGCGCAAGTTCTTCGCCGAAAACGGCATGGACGGCCTGGCCAACCGCCGCACCGGCAAGTCCGGCGCGGACGTGGTCGTCGAAGTGCCGGTGGGCACGGTGGTCAAGGAACGCGCGACCGGCCGCGTGCTTCTCGACATGCGCGAAGCGGGCGTCGAGCGCACGCTGATGCGCGGCGGCAACGGCGGCTTTGGCAACCAGCACTTCGCCACCCCCACGCGGCAGGCGCCGCAGTTTGCCAAGCCCGGCGAGCGGCGCGAGGCGCTGGAAGTGACGCTGGAGCTGAAGTCCATCGCCGACGTCGGCCTCGTGGGCTTCCCCAATGTTGGCAAGTCCACCATACTCGCGGCGGTGACGGCGGCGCGCCCAAAGATCGCCAACTACCACTTCACCACCCTCCAGCCCAACCTCGGCATCGTCCGCCTCGGCGAGCGCAGCTTCGTCATGGCCGACATCCCCGGCCTGGTGGAGGGCGCGAGCGAGGGCGTGGGCCTCGGCCACGATTTTCTGCGCCACGTCGAGCGCACGCGCGTGCTCATCCATGTGCTCGACGTCGCCGGCAGCGAGGGCCGCGACCCCGTGGAGGACTACCACGCCATCATGCGCGAATTGGACGCCTACGGCGACCTCAAAAACCGCCCCATGCTCATCGCCGCCAACAAAACAGACCTCCCCGGCGCGGAAAAGAACATCGAGCGCCTGCGCGAGGCGCTGCCCGGCGCGCGCATCTTCCCGGTTTCCGCGGCCACCCGCAAGGGCTTTGAGCCGCTTTTGCACGCCGCTGCCGACCTGCTCGACCGCCTGCCCGCCCCCGAACCGTTCTACGAGGAGGAGCTGGAAGTCGTGATGGGCGAGGAGGGCTTCACCGTGGAAAAGGACGGCGCGGCCTATGTGGTCTCCGGCGCGTCCATGGACAACCTCATCCGCTCGGTGAACTTTGAAAACGAGGATTCGCTCAACTACTTCCACCGCATGCTGCGCAAGTGGGGCGTCATCGATGCCCTGCGCGAGGCCGGGGCCAGGGAAGGCGACTCGGTCGTCATCGGCGAGATGGAATTTGACTTTGTGGAATGACGCACAAGGAGGATGACCCTATGACCACCAGACAGCGCGCCGCTTTGCGGGCCATGGCCAACACCATCGACCCTGTTTTGCACATCGGCAAGGACGGCATCAACGATAACCTCGTCAAGCAGGCTTGGGACGCGCTCGAGGCGCGCGAGCTCATCAAGGTGACGGTACAGAAAAACGCCCCCATGGACGCGCGCGAGGCCTGCGCCGAACTGTGTGAGCGCGTACACGCCGAGGCCGTGCAGGTCATCGGCAGCCGCTTCGTCGTCTACCGGCAGGCGCGGGAAAACTCGAAGATTCGCCTCGAGGACTTGTAAAATACGTCAGTCGAACAGCCGCCTGGGAACGGGCGGCTTTTTCCATCCCAGCGCGGCGAGGAAAAGCGTCACAAGCGCCGCCCCCAGGTACAGGGGGTTGCCAAGCAGCAGATACATCAAAAGCAGCAAGAGTCCGAACAGCAGCCTGCGCGGGGCGCGCTCGCGGGAAACGGCGACGCGCAGGCGCCCGCGCGCCGGCTTTTCCTCCCGCTTCGGCGGCGGGAAGGCCGTCAAAAGCGCACACAGCCGCCCGCCGTCGATCAGGCACACGGCGGGATGGGCGAGCTTCGCCGCGCAGGCATGCGCCGCCGCGTCCGCCCGCGCCGTGGTCACCAACAGCAGTTTTTCCCCGCCGCGCCCGCGCCAGGCGTCCAATACGGCGTTTGCGTCCAAAGGCGGCCCCTGCGGGTGGCGCGGCAGGAACAATAGAGCCGTCTCCGCCGCCTGCCCCGGATAGGCCTTTTCCAGCAGCGCGCGCGCCTCCGCCTCCGCCGCCCCGGCGTCCAGCATCGCCCAGCGTTCCACCTCCGCGCGGGCGCGCCCCTTTTTCGCCTCCCGCTTTGGCAAACGCCCCGCCAGCGGCGAAAGCAGTTTGCGCCCCAGAAGCAGCGCGCACAGCGCGCAGGCCGCCGCCAGCCAGATATCGCCAAACGCCGAGACGAAAAGCAGGTATAACGCCAGCGCCGCCAGCACATGCAGCGCCGCGCGGTCGATCTTTTTGCCCATTTTTTCTCCTCCCTGACAGATTTTTCCCCAAAAAGCGCCGTCCATGCCGCGTCGCGGGCACAAAACCGCTTTTCACCCGCGCGCGGATGGTGTATAATAGGAATATGGAACACAGAACAATCGGCATACTCGGCGGCACGCTCGACCCCGTGCACCTCGGCCATACGGCGCTTCTGCGCATGGCGAAGGAACAGCTCTCCCTTTCCGAGGCCATCCTTTTGCCGGACGGCGACCCGCCCCACAAGCATTGCCACGCCGTGGCGGAGGACCGCCTGTGGATGGCGCGGCTGGCGGCGGGGGACGAATTTACCGTTTTGGATATGGAGGTGCGCCGGGAGGGCGCGACCTACACCGTGGACACACTGCGCCGCCTGCGCGCGCGGGAGCCGGAGAGCGAGCTTGTCTACATCATCGGCGCGGACACGTTGCCCAACCTCGTCACCTGGCGCGAATACAAAGAGGTATTCAAGCTCTGCACATTCGCGGCGGCGCGCCGCGGCGGGGAAATGGCGGCCGTGCCGGAAGGCGCGCGCGTCCTCTGGCTTCGCGGCGACCCGCCGGACATTTCCTCCACGCACATCCGCGAGGTCGCGGCCACGCGCGGCGATCTGCGCGGCCTGGTGGACGATCAGGTGGCCGCCTGCATCCGCGAAAAGGGGCTCTATCTGATGGGCGTGCCCGAGGTGGAAGCAGAGGAAACGCTCAAAAAAACGCTCACCAGGCACCGCTTCCGCCACACGCTCGGCGTGCGCGATATGAGCGAGCGCCTCGCCCGCATCCACGGCCTGGACGCGGCGGCGGCGCGCGTGGCCGGCCTTCTGCACGACGCGGCCAAGTGCCTGCCGGAAAAGGAACAGCGCCGCCTCGCCGCCGGCCTTGCCGACGAAGGGGAGCTGGCCAATCCCGAGCTTTTGCACGCCCCCGCGGGCGCGGCGGTGGCGAAAGAAACGTTCGGCGTGCGCGATGAAGAGATACTCGCCGCCATCCGCTGCCACACGCTGGGCGGAGCGGAAATGACGGGCCTTATGCTGGCGGTGTTCGTGGCCGACTTCATCGAGCCGGGGCGGGAGGATTTCCCCGGCCTTGCCGAAGCCCGCGCCCTGGCGGGAACCGATCTGCGCGCCGCGGCGTCCAAGTGTGCGCAACTGACCAAACAACATCTCGAAGAGACAGGCCGCGCGGTACACCCGCGCATGGAAACGATGCTCATACAGGAGGGGACACTATGACGAAATCCCGGGAACTGGCGCTGAAGATCGCGGAAGTGCTGGACAAGAAGGGCGCGACCGACATCACCATCCTCGAAGTGGATCACCTGACCTCCATCACCGATTACTTCGTCATCGCCACGGGCCGCAACGTGCAGGCCGTGCGCTCCCTGGCGGAGGACGTCGAGGAAAAGCTCGACGCGGAGGGCATGCCCGTGCGCCGGCACGAGGGCATGAACGAATCGCGCTGGGTGGTTCTGGACTACGCGCATGTCATCGTGCACATCTTCCACCCCGAGGAGCGCGAGTACTACAACATCGAGCGGCTGTGGATGGACGGCTCCAACCAGCTTACCTTCGTGCCCGGCGGGCAGGAGACGGGGGAAAACGCCTAGATCCCCGCAAAACAGTCTGCGGAGGGGCTTCTTGTGGCCTCTCCGCTGTTTGTTTATGATTTGTAGATGATTTCCCTTTATGCTGACGCGCGGAGGGGTACGCATGCAACATACCATTCTGGTTGTCGATGATGAAAAGGACGTGGTCGCCCTTTTGCGCGACAATTTTACCATGCTCGGCTATCTCGTGCTCACGGCGACGGGCTACGACGAGGCCGTGGAAAAGGCCGCCCGCGGCCCGGACATCATATTGCTCGACGTCAATATGCCGGGCCGCGACGGCCTGAGCGTCTGCCGCGCCATCCGCCGGTTCGTGCGCTGTCCAATCCTCTTCCTCACCGCCCGCGTCGCCGACGCGGACAAGATCGAGGGCTTCGCCGCCGGCGGAGACGATTACGTGACCAAGCCCTTTTCCCTCGATGAACTGAGCGCCCGCGTCGCCGCCCACCTGCGCCGCGAAGAGCGCCCCAGAAACCAGGCGCGCGTCTGGTTCGGCGGCGACGTGGCCGTGGACTATCTGGAAAAGGCCGTCTACGTGCGCGGCGAGCGCGTGCCGCTGGCGAAGAAGGAATACGAGATCGTCGAGCTGCTTTCCCGGAACCGCGGCCAGGTGTTTGACAAGGAGCGCATCTACGAGCGGGTCTGGGGCTGGGAGGGAGAGGGCTCCAGCAGCGTCGTCGCCGAGCACATCAAGCGCATCCGCGCAAAGCTCATGCAGGCCGGCGCGCAGGGGCAGATCGAAACCGTCTGGGGAGTGGGCTACAAGTGGGTAAAGTGAAGGTGCGCAAGCGCCGCCTGCGCCGTCTGTCGCTCAAATGGAGCTTCTTTCTCTACGCCGCCGTGGCCGTGCTGGCGGCGCTCGCGGCCATCATGCTTTTGACCGCCATTTGCTCGGAATTGCAGAGCGACCTCTACCACCGTTGGGAGGAGCGCTATGGGGAGCAGTACCGCATCCCCGCGCAGCTCGTCGTCGATGGCGAGGTGGTGGGGGAGCAGATGGCCTATTCGACCTCGCTGTTTGAACTCGTGCCCGAGGAAGAAAGCGCCCGCTACGATCTTTACGGCCGGATCACGCTGCTTTCCTACCCGGTCGTCTCCGTCCTCTCTATACTCATCGCCGGGGTGCTGTTCTACCGCCGCAAGTTGAAGCGGCCCCTGCGCCAGATCGAGGAAGCCGCCGGCCGCATCGCCCAAAACGACCTCGATTTCACCATCCCCGCGCTGGAAAAGGGCAACGAGATGGACAGGGCGCTTGCCGCCATGGAGAAGATGCGCTTTGCGCTTTCCGCTTCCAGCCGCGACCTCTGGCGCACGCTCGAACAGCGCCGGCAGATGCAGGCCGCCTTTTCCCACGACCTGCGCACGCCGCTGACCGTCCTGCGCGGGTACAGCGACTTTTTGAAGAAGTACGCCGCCAGCAGCCTGACGCGGGAAAAGGTGCTGGATACGCTCGCGGTGATGGACGGCCACATTTCCCGCCTCGAGCGCTACGCCGCCACCATGGGCGAGGCGGCGCGGCTGGAAGAAGTCTCCGTCGTTCCCGCGGAGGCGGATGTCGCCGCCATGCGCGTGCAGATGGCGGGGGAGGGAAGGCTCATCTGCCGCGGCCTGACATTTTCCATGACGGGCGAAGGCGGCGGTACGGCTTGCGCGGACGCGGCGCTCATCCTCCGCGTGTTCGACAACCTCGCCGCCAACGCCGCCCGCTACGCGAAAACGCGCGTGGCCGCCGCTTTTCAACGCCTTGGCGACGCGCTCGTCCTCACCGTGGAGGACGACGGCCCCGGTTTCTCGCCCGAGGCGCTCAAGCGCGCCGTCGAACCCTACTTCCGCGACAAGGCCGCCGCCCGCGACGGCGAGCACTTCGGCCTCGGCCTCTACATCTGCCGCACGCTCGCGGAGCGCCACGGCGGCGCGCTCACCGTGGAGAACGCCCCCGAAGGCGGCGGCCGCGTGCGCGCCGTGTTCAGGGCGCTGGAAACGGCTCCCAAAGGGAACGCCTGATCGCGCCATCCATCGAGCCTCGTCCGCAGGGACGGGGCTTTTTGCGTAAATTTTCGCGCGGCCATCAACCTTCGCGGAGCGGCGTGTGTCCTATATACGGACACATGGAAAGGAAAGTGGAAACTGTGCAGACCGTATATTCCCGCGCCATTCGCGCCCTTGCCGCGCTGCTGCTTTTTGTGGTGTTGCTCCCCGCGCTCCCGGGACACGCGGAGGAGGACGGCCTTTCTTACACGATGGATGTGACGCTGGACGCGCAAAGCGCTTCCCTGACCGTGGAGGCGCGCGTTACGGTCGTAAACGACAGCCCCGACGCCTGGGAGGAACTCTGTTTTCGGGACTTCATGGCCAGCGTCATCGCCGAGGCCAGAACGCGCACGGATGAAGAACTGTCCCTGCAAAGCGGCATACTCTCCGCGTCCTGCAATGGCGAGGCGCTGGATGTGCGCGTGGACGCGGCGGACGCTTCCATCGCCTACGTGGCGCTAAAGACGCCCCTGGCGAGCGGCGACCGCTGCGAGATAGCGCTTTCCTACGCGGCCGACATTCCCGAGGGCGGCCTGCGCTGCGGCTATTTCCCGCTGCATACGGAGAGCGACGACGGGCGCACGTTCGAGCTGGCGCAATTCTATCCCATGCTGGCCGTCTATGAAGGCGGCGAATGGGTCGTGGAACCCTATTTCGTCGATGGGGAATGTTTTTATACCCATTGCGCCGATTACGACATCCGCCTGCGTGTGCCGGGGGGCTGCACCGTGGTCGCCAGCGGCGATGAGACGGAAGAAGGGCCGGGCCTGTGGCGCATCCATGCGGAACGCATGCGGGATGTGACGCTCATCGTGAGCGACGAACTGGATGCGACATGCGGCGAAGCCGAAGGCGTGACGGTCAACTGCTACTATGCCCGCGGCGAAGAAAGCCATCGCCGGCAAAACGAACTGTCCATGCAGGCGGCGCTAAACGCGATCCGCGCCTTTATGGACGCCTACGGGCAATACCCCTACGCCGAACTGGACGTGGTGGAGTCCAACTACGAGTTTGGCGGCATGGAAGCGCCGGGCCTGGTGCGCGTAAGCCAGATGTACAGCTGGTTCCTGGGCGGCGATACGGACGCGGCGGAGCGCGCCGAATACGAAGGGAAACTGGCGGCGACCGTGGCGCACGAGATCGCGCATCAGTGGTTTTACGCCGTGGTCGGCAACGACCAGTACCGCGAGGCGTGGCTGGACGAGAGCTTTGCGGCGTACAGCGAACAGGTGTACTGGCGTTTTGTCGGCAAGAGCGAGGATGACATCGCCGCGCAGATGGACGCCTTTGCGAACGCGGTAAACGAAGCGGAGGGTGTTTCCGACCTCTGCATCGACCGTCCCTATGACGAACTGGGGGGCGACTACACTCCCGCCGTCTATGAGCGCGGCGCGGCCTTCCTCTACCGGCTGGAACAGGCTTTGGGCCGGGAAGCGTTCAGCGCGGCCATGCGCGAATACTACGCCGCCTTTGCCTTCAAGGAAGCGACCACGCAGGATTTTCTTGCCGTGTTCGGGCCATACGCCGAAGGAAACGAGGCCGCGCAAGCGCTGTTTGCGACCTATCTGCGCGCGGCGCGCTGACGTTGCCCGCGCCGATGATCCAAAAACATAGCCGGAGCGGCGTCCGCATGACGCCGCCCCGGTCCTGCCCGCCCCGCCGCTCACCCGGCGGGGCTTTCGTTTTTTGCCGCGTCGAACATCTGCCGCACGCTCGGCGCGTTCTTCGTCAGCCGCTTGATGCTCAGATCCTCGGCCTTGTTGTTGGCCAGGCGCAGGTTGTTTTCCGAGGAGAGCAGCGCCTCCTTCGTCTTTTGCAAATGGTCGATGGTCTTGTCGATCTCCTCGATGGCCGTCTTGAACTTTTTGCTCGCCAGCTGGTAGTTGTAGGCGAACTTATCCTTGAACTCGTTCATGTTCTTTTCAAAGTTGAGCACGTCGATCTGCTGGTTGCGCGCCACTTCCAGTTCCTGCCGGTATTTCAGGCTCCCCAGCGCCGCGTTGCGCAACAGCGTGATGATGGGGATGAAAAACTGCGGGCGGATGACGTACATCTTTTCATATTTATACGAAACGTCCACGATGCCGTTGTTGTAAAGCTCGCTGTCCACTTCCAGAAGCGACACCAGCACCGCGTATTCGCACTTCTTTTCGCGCCTGTCCTTGTCCAGCTCTTTTAAGAAATCCTCGTTCTTGTGCTTGGTGGCCGTTTCATCCGCCTCGTTCTTCATCTCGAACATGATGGAGATGAACTCCACCCCGCCGCGCGATTCGCGGAAGATGAAATCGCCCTTGCTGCCGCTGCGCGCGTCGTTGTCCTTTTCAAAGTAGGCGTCGGGAAAGGCGGTCATGCGCAGGGAATTGAACTGGCTCAGGCAGTGCTGTTCCAGGCTCTCGCCGATCATCTTCGTGGACTGGCGCGCCTTGAAATCCTTGTAGTATTCGATCATCTCGTCCTTCTGCCTGAGGCGACTCTCGTATTCCCGCCGCAGGGATTGCGTTTTCAGCTGGCTCTCCGTCTCCTGGTTGGCAAGGCGGTGTTTCAAATCCGCCATTTCCGCCGCCTGTTCGGAGAGCTCCCTTTCCTTTTCGCGCACGGCCTCGGAGACGGCCAGCTTTTTTTCCGCCTCGCTGCCGTTGATCTGCGCCTTGAGCTGCTCGACGCGCCTTTCCGCCTCGGCCAGCTTTTCCGCCTGCTTGCCCATCGCCTCGGTGACGGCCAGGCGCTTTTCCGTTTCGCTGCCCGTGAGCTGCGCCGAAAGCTGCTCAATGCGCTTCTCCCGCTCGGCTAGCGCCTGGTCAAACGCCTCCTTCTGCCGCATCCGCGCAAGCTCGAGTTCCCTTTCCTTCGCCTCGGCGATGTCCCTTTCCCGCTGGCGCAGCGCGCGGTCGAATTCGCTGTCGCGCACCTGTTGGGCGATCTGCGCGTAGCCGGTGTCGTCTACCATAAACGTCTTTCCGCAGTTGGGGCATCTGATTTCCTGCATGTCCGTCGGCCCTCCCTTTGTTCCTGTCCCTGATTCTATCACAAACCGCGCGCGAACACAATGCCGCGCCGGTAGATAAAAAGTTTAGGGGCGCGCGGTATGCTCTTTTTCGACAGGAGGGGTTTTTATGGAAAACCGCATCGAACTGCGCGGCCTTTGCCGGCGCTTTGGCGGCAAAACGGCGCTGGACGGCCTTACATTCGCCATGGAAGGCGGCGCCTTTGGCGTGCTTGGCGGCGCGGGGGCGGGCAAATCCACGCTCCTGCGCGTGCTGGCCACGCTGCTGCCGGCGGACGGGGGCGGGGCAAGCGTCTGCGGCCTGCCGCTGGCGCAAAGGGGCGCGGTGCGCGCCATGGTGGGCTATCTGCCGGAAGATTTCAACGTCTACGGCGACCTGCGCGTGCGCGAAGCCATGGACTACCTGGGCGCGCTCTCGGGGCTGGACGCGCGCACAAGCCGCGCGCGCACAGGGCAGCTGCTCGGCCTTGTGGGGCTTTCCGGGGAAGCGGAGACGCGCGTGCGCCGCCTCGGCCGGGACGCGCTCCGCCTCCTGGGCGTGGCGCAGGCGCTCATCCACGATCCGCGCGTGCTGCTCCTCGACGAGCCGACCGCCGGCCTCGCGCCCGAGGAACGCGTCCGCGTCCGCGGCCTGCTTGCCGAGGCGGCGATCGACCGCCTGGTGGTGTTCGCCACCGGGAGGCCGGACGACGTGGAGGCCGTCTGCGCGCGCGTGGCCGTGCTCGAGGAAGGCAAGCTGCGCTACGTCGGCTCGCCGCGGGATCTGGTGACGCGCGCCGAGGGCAAGGTGTTCCTCGCCGACATGCCCGAGGACGAGCTGCCGGCGCTGCGTCGCCGCTACCGCGTGGTCAGCGTCGTTTCCCACGGCCGGCGCCGCGTGGCGCGCTTCCTCGACCCCGAGGGCGCGCCCGGCGTGGGCAGGGCCGATCGCCCCGGCATACGCGACGCCTGGCTGCTCTGCCTGCGGGGAGGGACGGCGGTATGAGCCTGTTCCGCCTTGAATTCCTCCGCGTCTGCCGCTCGGCCGCGTATATCGCCGCGGTGACGGCGCTGGTGCTCTTTGCCTACTTTCAGGACGTGTTCCCGCCCTCGGCGCGCATCGTCGCCCCGGGCGGGACGGCGGGCGAACTGGAGGCCTGCGCGCTTCCGGCGGAGGACTATGCCCTCGCCCGCGATGCGGACCGCTTTTCCGGCGCGCACGCCCGCCTCTTCGCCAGCCGCATGGGCGGCGCATTGGCCGTACTGGGCGCTCTGCCCGCCGCGGCGCTGTTCTGCCGCGACCGGCGCGCATGCCGCGCGGCCGTCTACGCGCGGGGCGCATCCTCCCTGAAACTCGTCCTCTGCCGCTGCGCGGCGCTGACGGCGGCCATGCTCCTGCCCGTGGCCGTCATGGCGCTGACGCTCACCTGCGTGGCGGCCGGGGACTACGGCCTTGCCAGTATCGACGCCCTCGCCTACGGCAAATACGCGCTTTTCTGGCTCCTGCCCACCATATTGCTCTCCACGGGCGCGGGCGCGCTGGGTTCGGCGCTCACCGGCCTGCCGCTGGGGGCGGGCGCGATGCTCGCGTGGGCCTGGGCGGCGCGCAATGCCCCGGCGTTCGACTACGCCGCGCTGCCCGCGCCCCGCCACGAGGCGCTGGGGGAGACGGCGCGCTTTCTTGCAAACTTCGGCGCGCTGGCGCAAAACCGCGTTTTCGCCGCCCTGCTGGGGCTGGCGCTCTTCGCCCTGACGGCGCTGGCCGTGGAAGGGAAGCGGCGGGGGCGCGGGGCGTTGCCTGTGCGCTTTCGCGCGCACAAACGCCGGCAAAGCGGCGCGGCGGGCAGATTTTGAAGGAAATCCACCATTTTGATCGGCGTTCCCGCCTGGGAGCGCCGCTTTTTTGTCAGTTTTCTGTCGAAATTTGAAAAAAGTATGAAATCAGTGGCAAAAGGTGGCGAGAATTCCCGTTCTGTGGTAGAATGTGGGGGAGAATGTGAGCGATGAGGGAGGTGGAGCCATGCCGTCGAGCGAATTTTCGGGCAATTACGCGCATACGATCGACCCGAAGGGGCGCGTGACCATCCCCTCCGCCTACCGCGAGGCGCTGGGCGAGAGCTTCACCATCGGCCTCAACAACGAGTTCAACGCCATCGCCCTCTATCCCGTACAAAAGTGGGAGGAGATCGGCCGGAAGCTGGAGCGCATCCCGGACAGCGACGCGCGCGGCATGGCCTACGTCCGCCTCATCAAGGCGTTCTCCTTCCCCGGCCAGAAGCTGGACGCGCAGGGGCGCGTGCTGTTGCCCATGGGGCTGCGCCAGAAGGCGGGGATGGACAAGGCCATCCGCTTCGTGGGCGTGGGGCGCTACCTGGAAATTTGGGACGAGGCCAGGTTCGCCGCCACCTGCGAAATGGCGGAGAACGACATCGAAAGCCTGCTTTCCTACGTCAACGACCGCTATTACGGCCCGGGGCAGGTCTAAACCGGCAGAAGGGGGAATAGAAAATGAACACGCGCCAAAGGGCGATGGAAACGCGCGCGCGCCGCGGCCGCCTGGCAAAGCTGTTGCTGGTGGGCGTGCTGTTTATGGGGCTGTTCGTCCACATCGGCATGCTGGCCGGCATTTCCGGCGAGGCCAAGCGCGCCGACGCGCTCAGCCGCGAGATGGTGGAACTGAGCGCCCAGAAGGACAATCTCGAAGTGTCCCTTTCGATGCTGAAAAACCCGGAGCGCATCGCCCAGCTGGCGGCGCAGATGGGCATGCAGCGCCCCGGCCAGGACGCCATCCGCGTGGTGAGCCTGCCCGTCGCGCAGCAGGATGTACAGACGCAGACTGCCGGTTTGCCCGGCGGGGAAGGAGTGGTCCAGTAAACGGCAAGGCGGGGAGGGATGCGGTTGGTTTTGACAGGCCCGGTCGTCCGTCGCCGCCTTGCGGTGTGCCTGGCCGCCTTTTTTGTCCTCTTTTTCGTGCTCACGGCGCGGCTTTTTTATCTCCAGGCCATCGCCGCGGAGGATCTGCAGCGCCGCGCGCAGGCGCAGTGGACGAGCGAATCGGCCATCGCCCCTACGCGCGGCGGCATCTATGACCGCAACGGCGCGGCCCTGGCCCTGAGCGCCACCGCCTACACCGCTTCTGTAAGCCCGCGGCAGGTAAAGGACGCGCAGGCGTTCGCCCGCGCGCTGGCGCCGGTGCTGGATATGGAGGAAAGCGAAATCGCCCAAAAGGCTTCGGATACCTCCAGGGGCGGCGTCACCCTCAAGCGCCAGCTGACGCGCGAAGCGGCGCAACAGGTCAAGACGATGATGCTTCAGGACGAGGAAAGCGGCGCGGGCGTCCTTACCGGCCTCTACCTCGAGGAGGAGAGCCGCCGCTACTACCCGATGGGCGCCTTCGCCACGCAGCTGTTGGGCCTTACGACCATCGACGGCGTGGGGCAGGCGGGGCTGGAATCCTCCCTCAACGACTACCTTTCCGGCAGGGCCGGCAGCATCCTTGAGGAGATCGACGGCAAGGGTCGGGAAGTGGGTTACGGCGCGCGCGAATACGTGCCCGCCGTGGACGGGGGCAGCGTCACATTGACCATCGACGCCTCCATACAGTCCTTCGCCGAAAAGGCCGCGCGCGAGGCCATGGCTGTCAACAACGCCAAAAGCGTGCGCGTGCTGGTGATGCAGCCGCAGACCGGCGAGATCCTCGCCCTGGTCTGCAAGCCGGACTACGACTTGAACGACCCGCCGCGGGGCGATGTGGGGACGCTCACACAGCTGATGCGCAACACCGTCGTCGCCGACGCCTACGAGCCGGGCTCCACCTTCAAGATCCTCACCGCCGCCGCCGCGCTCGACGCGGGGGTGACGAATGAAAACGAGGGCTTTTATTGCTCCGGCTCCATCTATGTGGAGGGCGGCCGCATCCGCTGCTGGGGCGAGCCGCACGGCGCGGAGACCATGGCCGAGGCGCTGGAGAACTCCTGCAACCCGGTGTTCGTGGAACTGGGCCTGCGGCTGGGCGTCGAGCGTTTTTACGACTACATGGAGCGCTTCGGCATCGGCTCGCCCACGGGCGTGGACATTCCCGGCGAAGGCAGCGGCATCGTCATCGACGAAAGTGTGGTCGGCCGCGTGGACCTTGCCCGCATCGGCTTCGGCCAGTCCGTGGCGGTCACGCCCATACAGCTTTTGACCGCCGCCTGCTCGGTGGTCAACGGCGGAAAGCTCCTCAAGCCCTACGTCGTCAAGGAGATCCGCGCGGAGGATGGCGAGGTCATCGAGCGGGGGCGAACCGTGGTGCGCGGCCAGACCGTCTCCCAGGAGACGTCCGCCACCATGCGGCGGCTTTTGCAGAATGTCGTCACCGACGGCGGCGGCCGCAACGCCTACATCGAGGGCTACCGCGTCGGCGGCAAGACCGGCACGGCGCAGGTGTACGTGGACGGGGCCATCTCCGCGGACAAACACATCGGCTCTTTTTTGGGCTTCGCGCCCATGGACGACCCGCAAATTGCCGTCCTCTTCATCGTCGATGAGGCGGACGTGCCGGTGGACTACGGCTCCACCACCGCCGCGCCGTTTGCGCGGGACGTGCTGGAACAGTCGCTTGTCTACCTCGGCGTCGCCCCGGAGACGGACGCTGGGCCGCTTGCGGAAGTCGAGGTGCCGGACGTCGCCGGCCTGCCCGTTGCCGAAGCCGTCAAGGCGCTGGAGGCGGCGGGGCTTGATTGCGCGCTCTCCGGCACGGGCGGCACGGTCGAAGGGCAGCTGCCCGCGCCCGGCGCGGGAATGGCCGAAGGCTCGCTGGTCATGCTATACGTCGAAGGCGAAACGCAAACGGGCGAGAACGACCGCGTCTCGGTGCCGGACGTCACCGGCATGTCGGTCGCGGCGGCCAACCGGCTGTTGCGCTCCTGCGGCCTGCAAATGCGCGTGGAAGGCAGCGGCGTGGCCGTTTCCCAGTCGCCTGCGGCGCACGAGCGCGTCACGCCGACTACGACCGTCACGGTGGCCTTTTCGCCGCCATAACGTTACAGGGGGTTTTTGCAAATGAAGCTCAAAGCGCTTGCGGGGGCGGTCCCCGGCGAAGTAAAGATGATCGGGGATGCGGAAACGGAGATCGTCTCCTTGTGCGCCGATTCGCGCAAGGCGACGCCCGGCGCGCTGTTTTTCTGCATCCCCGGCCTGCACACCGACGCCCACGACCTGGCGCCCCAGGCCCTTGAAAAGGGCGCGGCTGCGCTGGTGGTGGAGCGTGAGCTCCCCCTTGACTGCCCGCAGGTGAAGGTCGACAGCGTGCGCCGTGCGCTTTCCTACATGGCGCAGGAATTTTTCGGCAACCCCGCCCGGGGCATGAAGCTCATCGGCATCACCGGCACCAAGGGCAAGACCACGGCCAGTTTCCTCATTAAGTCCGTCCTCGAGGCCGCCGGCCACAAGGTGGGCATGATCGGCACGGTCTGCTCGATGGTCGGCGAGGAGGTCATCCCCTCGCGCCTGACCACGCCCGACCCCATCGAGGTGCAGACGCTCTTAAGGAATATGGCCGACGCCGGGGTCGAATATGTGGTCATGGAAGTCTCGGCGCACGCGCTGGCCATGCACCGCCTGAGCGGCATGCGCTTTGCCGTGGCGGCGTTCACGAACTTCTCCCAGGACCATCTGGACTATTTTGGCGATATGGACAGCTATTTCGACGCCAAGATGCGCCTCTTCCGGCCGGACATGTCCGAAGCCATCGTCTACAACTGCGACGATGAGCGCGTGGCCGCCGGCGTCAGGGCGCTGGGGCGCGAGGCGCTGCGCACGGGCATCCGCGAATCGAGCGACGTATACGCCAACGACATCGAGGTGGGCGAGCGGGGGCTTTCCTTCCTGCTCACCCTCCACAAGCGCTTCCGCGTGATGGTCGAATTGCAGCTGGCGGGCATCTTCAACGTCTACAACGCCCTGTTGGCCGCGGGCGTGGCCATCGCCCTGGGGATCGGCCCCGAGGCCATCCGCGCGGGCCTGGAGGACGTGCGCGCCGTGCCCGGCCGCATCGAGCTTCTGGAGACGGAGACGCCCTACCGCGTCATCCTCGATTATGCCCATTCGCCGGACAGCCTGGAAAACATACTGAAGTCCGTGCGCCAGACCACCAAGGGCCGCCTCATCGCCCTGTTCGGCTGCGGCGGCGACCGCGACCACGGCAAGCGCCCCATCATGGGCGAGATCGCCGGGGAGCTGGCCGACCTGGTCATTTTGACCAGCGACAACCCCCGCAACGAGGATCCTTTCGCAATTCTCAACCAAATCGAGGAAGGAATCCGACATACGGGCTGCGAATATACCGTGATAGAGAATCGCCGCGAGGCGATCCGCCACGCGCTCTCCATCGCCGGAAGCTCCGACGTCATCGTGCTGGCCGGCAAAGGCCACGAGACCTATCAGGAGATCAAGGGCGTCAAGCACCCCTTCGACGAAAAGATCGTCGTCCGGGAGCTGCTTCAGGAGATGCGCGGCAAGTAGCGTTCCGGGAGGACAACAGAAGATGCAACGGTTGATTTTGACCATCATCGCCGCCTTCGTCATGGCCATCGTCTTTGGTCCCGTGGTGATCCCCTGGCTGCGGCGCATGAAGTTCGGGCAGACGATCTACGATCTCGGCCCGCAGTCGCACAAGAAAAAGCAGGGCATCCCCACCATGGGCGGCATGATCTTCGCCCTGCCGGCGCTGGTCGCGGCGCTGGCCTTCGCGCAGAACGACACGCGCTGGGACTTTCTGCTCATCGCCATCATCTGCGCGGTGGGCTTCGGGCTGGTCGGCTTCGTGGACGACTTTATCAAGGTGAAGCTCCACCGCTCGCTGGGGCTCACGCCCAAGCAGAAACTGGCCCCGCAGGCGGTCATCGCCCTCGGCCTTTCCATCTGGGCGTACAACCACCCGCTGATCGGTTCCAAACTGATCGTGCCCTTCTTCAACGTGGAATGGGACCTGGGCTGGTTCTACATCCCGGTGATGATGTTCATCCTCGTGGGCACGGTCAACTCCGCCAACCTGCTGGACGGCCTGGACGGCCTCCTGGGCGGCTGCTCGCTGTTCGACTTTGCCACCATGGCGCTCATCTGCGTGCTGATGGCGGGCGCGGACGCGGCAAACAGCAGCAACTTTATCAACATGGCCATCTTCGCCGGGGCCATGGCCGGCGGCCTGTTGGGCTTTTTGCGCTTCAACGCCTGCCCGGCCAGCGTGTTCATGGGCGATGTCGGTTCGTTCTTCATCGGCGGCGCGCTGGTGGGCATCTGCATGGTGACGCGGCTTTCGCTGCTGTTGCCGGTCATCGCCTTTGCGATGTTCGTCTCCAGCCTGTCGGACATCATACAGACGACCTACTTCAAGGCCACGCACGGCAAGCGCGTGTTCCGCATGGCGCCTCTGCACCACCATTTTGAGCTGGGCGGCATGCCCGAGACGCGCGTCGTGTCCATGTACTATATCGTGACCGTGCTTTTGTGCCTGCTGGCGCTGCTCGGCTTCACGGCCTAGGGATGTATCGCAAAGGGGATGTGCCCGCAGGGGCTGTCCCCTTTCTTGGATACATCCGCTTGAAAAGGAGGGTCTTATGCAAATTCAGAAAGCGCTGGTGTTGGGCATGGCGCGCAGCGGCGCGGCCGCGGCGCGGCTGTTGCTCGCGCGCGGCTGCGAAGTGACCATCTGCGATGTAAAGGCGCGCGAAGAGTTCGCGGGCGCGCTGGACGACCTCGACGTGCCGGGCGTGCGCTGGCGCCTGGGGGAAGAGGATCCGCTGCCGCTCCTTGAGGGCATGGACGCGCTCATCGTAAGCCCCGGCATCCCGGACACGCATCCCGCCGTCGTCCGCGCCCGCGAGCTGGGCGTGGAAGTGATGGGCGAGCTGGAATACGCCTACCGCGAGTCCACCGGCACGCTCCTGGCCGTCACCGGCACCAACGGCAAGACCACTACATCGACGCTCCTGGGCGAGATCTTCAAAAACGCCGGCCGTCGCACCTGGGTGGTGGGCAATATCGGCGCGCCCTACGCGCAGGCGGTCCTGAAGATGCGCGCCGGCGACGTCACCGTTTGCGAAGTCTCCTCCTTCCAGCTGGAGACGGTCTCGCAGTTTCACCCGGCGGTGGCGGCGGTGCTCAACGTCACGGAGGACCATTTGAACCGCCATGGGACCATGGAAAACTACATAGCCCTCAAAGAGCGCGTGTTCGCCAACTGCCGCGAGGGCGACTTCGTGGTGCTCAACTACGACAACGCCGTTACCCGCGCCATGGCCGCCCACACGCGCGCCAAAGTGGTCTGGTTCTCGCGCTCGGGCGAAGCGCCCTCCGGCGCGCTTGCGCGCGACGGCAAGGTCGTCTTTGTGGACGGCGGGGACGAGCGTCCCGTCTGCGATGTTTCCGAAATCTACATCCCCGGCCCGCACAACCTCGAAAACGCGCTCGCCGCCACGGCCATGGCGCTTTCGGCGGGTGTGCCCGCGCCGGTGGTGCGCCACACGCTGCGCGCCTTCCAGGGCGTGGAACACCGCCTGGAGTTCGTCCGCGAGCTCGACCAGGTGCGCTACATCAACGATTCCAAGGGCACAAACGTCGATTCCACCCTCTGGGCGGTGCGCTCCATGACCGCGCCCACGGTCATCATACTCGGCGGCAGCTACAAAAAGGCCGACTACCACCCCCTGGGGCGCGAGCTTGTGCGCGGCAATATCACAAGCGCCGTGCTCATCGGCGACACCGCCGACGCCATCGAGGCCGCCCTCAGGGACGAGGGCTTCACAAATTGCGTGCGCGCCGGCTATGATTTCCCCAAAGCCATCGAAACGGCGCGCTCCCTGGCCGCGCCCGGCGGCTGCGTGCTGCTCTCGCCGGCCTGCGCCAGCTTTGACATGTTTACCGATTACGAGGCGCGCGGGCGCGAATTCAAGCGGATCGTAAAGGATCTGGAGCCGAACATGGCTTGACCCGCCGCGTCGACCGGGGCGTGCTCTTTTCCTTCCTGCTGCTGCTGTTGACCGGCCTGGTGGTGCTCTACGCCGCCAGCTACTACAACGCGCAGGACAAGGGCAGCGCGTTCTCGGAAGTTACCTCCCAGCTCACCGGCATCGGCGCGGGGGCGCTTCTGATGCTCGTCGTTCTCCGCGTCGATTACCGCAGGCTCGCCCATCCCGCGGTGGTGGCCGCCCTCGTGGTCGCCAGTCTCGCGCTGCTTGGCCTGGTGGCCGTCCCCGGCGTGGGCAAGCTGCTCAACGGCTCGCGGCGCTGGCTGCGGCTGGGGCCGCTGAGCTTCCAGCCCTCGGAATTGGCCAAGTACGCCATGGTCCTCTTCCTCGCCCGCGCCCTCAGCGCGCCGGGGCGGGACGTGCGCAGGTTCTTCACCGGCCTTGTGCCGCTGTTCATCGTGCCGGGGGCGATGTTTTTGCTCATCCTCCTCCAGCCGAACCTCTCCACCGCCGGCAGCATACTCATCGTCGCCGCGGTCATGGTGCTCATGGCCGGCGCGCGCTGGCTGCATCTGGGGCTCATCGGCGCGGCCGGCGCAGCGCTGGGCACGTTCTACGCCCTTTCGGAGGACTACCGCCGCGCGCGGCTGATGTCCTTCCGCGACCCCTTCGCCTACCTCACCAACGAGGGCTACCAGCTCTCCCAGTCGCTGATGGCCTTCGGCTCCGGCGGCCTGTTCGGCATGGGGCTGGGCAAGGGGCGGCAAAAGTACGCCTTTTTGCCCTACCCGGAGAGCGATTTCATCTTTGCCGTCGTCGGCGAGGACCTGGGGTTCTTCGGCTGCGTGGCGGTGCTGGCCATGTTCGCCGCCTTCGTCTTTTTCGGCCTGCGCGTGGCCATGCGCTGCGAGGACCGCTTTGGCAGCCTGCTCGCCGGCGGCATCACGGCGATGGTCGGCGTGCAGTGCGTGCTCAACGTGGCCGTGGTCGTCGGCCTCATGCCCACCACGGGGCTGCCCTTGCCGTTTTTCAGTGCCGGGGGCACCTCCATCGCCATCGCCATGGGCGCGGTGGGGCTTCTGCTCAACATTTCCCGCGACGCCGGCCCCCTGTGAGGTGTGGACACGCACCTTTTGCCGCGCATCCCCATAACATAGACAGGAGCGATGTTTTATCGCCCGGATGCTATGGAAGGCGGCGAGGGGATATGTTTCTGGTGCGCGGTGGGAGGCGGCTTGGCGGGGAACTGGAGGTGGGCTGCGCGAAAAACGCGGTGTTGCCCATCCTGGCGGCGGCGATGCTGACCGACGCGCCGGTGACGGTGGAGGATTGCCCCGGCCTTGTGGACGCGCGCAACATGCTCTCCATCCTGGGGTCGCTGGGCTGCCGCGTGGAAAGGCGGGGGCGGGACGTATTGCTCGACGCCTCGCGCGCCGAGAGCCACGAGATGCCGGAAAAGCTCTCCAAGCGGCTGCGCTCGTCCATCTTCATGCTCGGGCCGCTCATCGCCCGCTTCGGTCGGGCGCGGGTCAGCTATCCCGGCGGCTGCGAGATCGGCCAGCGCCCCATCGACCTGCACCTGAAGGGCCTGCGGGCGCTGGGCGTGCACATCCGCGAGGCGCACGGCATGATCGAGTGCGACGGCGCGCGCCTGCGCGGGGCGGACGTGTACCTGGACTTTCCCAGCGTAGGCGCCACGGAAAACGTGATGATGGCCGCGGTGCTGGCGCGGGGGCGCACCACCATACATAACGCCGCCCGCGAGCCGGAGATCCGCGATTTGCAGACCTTTATCAACGCTCTGGGCGGCAAGGTGCGCGGCGGCGGCACGGACTGCGTGCGCATTGAGGGCGTGAAGGCGCTCGGCGGGGCGAGCTACCGGCCCTTGCCGGACCGCATCGTCGCCGGCACGCTGCTGGCCGCGGCGGCGGCCACGCGCGGCGAAGTGCGCCTCCATCGCGTCTGCCCCGGCGACCTCGGCGCGGTGCTGGACAAACTGCGCCAGGCCGGCTGCGAGGTAGAGGCCGGGGAAGGGACGGTATCCCTGCGCGCCCGCGCGCTCAAGCCCTTCGAGGTCTCCACGCAGCCCTTCCCCGGGTTTCCCACCGACCTGCAGGCGCAGTTCATGGCGCTGGCCTGCGCCGTGCCGGGCGCGAGCGTGATCGTGGAAAACGTCTTTGAAAACCGCTTTGCCCACGCCGCGCAGCTGCGGCGCATGGGCGCGGACATCTTTCTGAGCGGCCGGCTGGCGGTGGTGCGCGGCGGCAGGCTCTACGGCGCGGAGGTGCAGGCGGGCGATCTGCGCGGCGGCGCGGCGCTGGTGATCGCGGCGCTGGCCGCGGAGGGGGAGAGCCGCGTGGAGAACGTGGAATTGATCGACCGCGGCTACGAGGCGCTGGAAAACATGCTCGCCGCCCTCGGCGCGGACATACACAGGATCTGACGGAGGGACGCAATGAGGCTGACCGCGCGGAAAAAAAGGAAGATACTCGCCCTGACGGCGCTCGTCGCCGTGTTGGCCCTGGGGATATACCTGCTTTTGGACAACGCCGTGTTTATCGCCCGGGACGTGGCGGTGGAGGGCAACACGGCCATCGACGCGGATTCCATCATCCGCGCCGCGCGCCTGCCCCTGGGAAAGCCCATGCGCACGGTCAGCGAGGAAGCGGCGCGCGAGGCGCTGGAGAGCGGCGGCAAGGTGGAACTTGTCAGCCTGGAGAAGCGCTACCCGGATAAGATCGTCATCAACGTGCGCGAGCGCGCCTGCGAGGCGGTGGCCTCCTATGCCGGCATCATACTCTCCATGGAGCGCGACGGCACGGTGATCGAGCGCCTGGACGCGCTTCCCCAAACCGACGCGGTCTACGTAAGCGGCCTGGGCATCACCGCCTACCGCCCGGGCGAGGTGGTCTCCGCGCCAGCGTCGCAGCTCGAGGCGATGGTGTCGGCGCTCTCTGCGCTCTACGACAACGCCGCCACCGCCTACGTCTCGGAACTGAACGTCTCCAACCCCAACGACATCTACCTTTACTCGCGCACGGGCATGCGCGTGACGCTGGGCGACGATACGGACATGGGAAGCAAGGTCGTGTGGATGGTGGGCGCGCTGCGCGATTTGGAAGCGCGCGGCGAAACCGGGGGCGAACTGGATGTCTCCAGCGGGGACAAGGCCGATTACAGCCCCGGCTGACGGCGATCTTTTCCGTCCCGCCGCAGCTTCGCCGCGATCCTGTGACGGCTTCGCGCCAATAATTTGAAAGTATTTTGACATATTGGAAAATGCGCGCTTTTTGCCCGATTCGCGTTTGCATATTGCCCGAAAAATATGTATAATATCCTTAGTTTGGTATCCTGACTGGAACAGAGGATGCGCGAGGGGTAATCGGACGCTATGAAAACACAGGTCGCCGCCATTGATTTTGGCACTTCTAAGGTCGTCACGCTGATCGCCCAGAGCGGCGGCGTGAACCGCTGCGACATCATCGGCTCGGGCACGGTGCCCTACGACGGCTTCGCCCAGGGCGATTGGAACACGCCGGGGCAGCTTGCGCGCGTGGCGCGCGATTCCATCGCCGCGGCGGAGCTGGAGGCCAATTCCAAGGTGCGCGAGATCTACATCGGCGTGCCCGGCGAATTCACCCATGTGTGCACCGGCGAGGCCGAGATCGCGCTGGAAAACGCCGGCGAGATCACCGAGGAGGACGTCAACCGCGTGCAGGACGCCGTGGCCGACGAATTGAAGATCGCCGAACTGGGCGGCTATGTCATGCACCGCTCCCCGGCGTGGTTCACCGTGGACGACGGCAAAAAGACGATGATGCCGCTGGGCGCGCATGGCGAAAAACTGCGCGCGCAGGTCTCCTTCGTGGTGGCCGAACCGGTGTTCGTCGAAGATATGAAGGGGCTGATGGGCTCCATGGGCGTCGCCATCCTCGGCTTTTTGTCGCCGACGCTGGGCGAGAGCCTGCTTTTGCTCTCCATCGAGGATCGAGACCGCGTTGCCATGCTCGTGGACGTGGGCTACCTCAACACGGAAGTCTCCGTCGTCGAGGGCGACGCCATCACCTACCACGCCATGCTGCCCCTGGGCGGCGGGCAGATCACCGCGGACCTTTGCGAGGAATTGCGCATACCGATGCGCGCCGCGGAGCAGATTAAGCGCAGATATGTGTTTGATCCCGACGAGTTCGACCGGGACGCCTACGCCGAGGTGGTCGGCGCGAACGGCGAACGGCTCTCCTTCCCGCGCGAGTACATCAAGCGCCCGCTGGAAAAGAGCATGGACGAGCTGTGCGACATGATCGACCTGACGCTCAAAAACGACGCCGCGGGCCTTCTGGGGCCGCGCTCGCAGGTGTTTTTGACCGGCGGCGGCATCGCCCTGATGCGCGGCGGCCGCGAATACCTGGCCACGAAGCTCGGACACCCGGTGAAGGTGCCGGTGGCCAAGTCCGCAAAGATGAACAGTCCGGTCTACGCGAGCGCCCTGGGGCTGGTGGACCTGATCTTCGATTCTATCGAGCAACAGGAGCCGAAGGAAGCCGGCGGTTTCCGCAAGCTCAGAGGTTTGTTCAACAAAGGATGATCGAGATACAAATTTTGTCAACGAGGGGGATGCCTTGTGCTCGAGTTTGAAATGGAAAACAATAACTTCGCCTCCATCAAGGTCATTGGCGTGGGCGGCGCCGGCACGAACGCGGTCAACCGCATGATCGAATCCGGCCTGCAGGGCGTCGATTTTATCGCCGTCAACACCGACAAGCAGGCGCTGACGCTCAGCAAGGCGCCCACCAAGGTGCAGATCGGCGACAAGCTGACCAAGGGCCTGGGCGCGGGCGCGAACCCCGAGGTGGGCAAGCACGCCGCCGAGGAGAGCCGCGAGGAGATCTCCAACTTCATCAAGGGCGCGGACCTGGTGTTCGTGACCTGCGGCATGGGCGGCGGCACCGGCACCGGCGCGGCCCCCGTGATCGCCGAACTGGCGCGCGATATGGGCATACTCACCATCGGCGTGGTCTCCAAGCCCTTCCTCTTCGAGGGACGCCAGCGCATGAAGAACGCCGAAACCGGCATCGAGCGCCTCAAGGCCAACGTCGATACGCTCGTGGTCGTGCCCAACGACCGCCTGCTCTCCGTGGTCACCAAGGGCACCAGCGTCACCGAGGCCTTCCGCATTGCCGACGATACGCTCCGGCAGGGCATCCAGGGCATTTCCGACCTCATCGCCGTGCCGAACCTCATCAACCTCGACTTTGCCGACGTGCGCACCGTCATGGAGGCGCGCGGCCTGGCCCACATGGGCATCGGCGTGGGCAAGGGCGAGAACCGCATGGTGGACGCCGCCCGCCAGGCCATCTCCAGCCCGATGCTGGAGACGTCCATCGACGGCGCGCGCGCGGTGCTCATCAACATCACCGGCGGCCCGGATACTTCCATCATCGACATCAACGAGGCCGCGCAGATGATCACCCAGGCCGCCGACCCGGAGGCCAACATCATCTTCGGCGCCGGCATCGACGAGAACCTCGAGGACGAGGTGCATATCACCGTCATCGCCACCGGCTTTGAGAGCAACCCCTTCGGCTCGAACGCCAGGGTCGAGCCGGAAAAGGAAGCGGAAAAGACCGTCGAGGCCGCGCATGCGGAAACGGCCGCCCCGCGCCGTGAGCGCATGGTGGAGCTGGAAGGGGAGGGCGATACGCCCGTTTCGCCTATCTTCGAGCGCCGCGCCAACCGCGCCCCGCGCCCCAGCCGCGAGGAGATGGAGCGCCGCGCCCAACCCGCGCAGCGCCGCCCCCGCGTCTACCAGGATGGCGCCAACGACGACAACCGCACCCGCCGCGGCTTCACGCCCGACACCCCGAGTTTCCTCAAGCGCAACAAGTAAGCACAGCAAAACAAGGCGGCGGCCGCAACAGCGGCCGCCGCTTTTCTGCGCGCCGTCAGCGCGCCGCGCGCGCGCGCAGAAGCCGCAGCGCCGGGGCCGCCGCGGCGGCGATGAGCGCCAGCGCGCATATGGACATGCCCCAGCCCATGCCGGCGCGCTCCTCGATCATGCCGATGAGCGGCGAGGAAACGCAGTTGCCGGCCAGCATGCACAGGTTCATCAGCGTCGATGCCAGCAGCGTGTTGGAGGCAAAGCCGGCGCAGGCCGTGCCCAGCGCCACGGGGATGAGTGCCCCGCACAGGAGCGCGCAGGCCAGCACGCAGCCGCACATCACCGCCGCGTTACCCGCGCACAGCCCGGCGGCGAGCACCACAGCGCCAAGCGCGCAGGAGGCGCTTATGTAGGTCAGGGGCCTGATACGCAACAGCGGCACGATCAGCCGCGAAAGCGTCAGCCCGGCATAGAGGAAGGCCAGCGCCAGCGCCCCCAGCGCGCTTTGCAGGCCCACGTCCACATAGCGGTCGATCCAGACGATCATGCCCGAGAGATGGATACCGTAAAAGAGGATGCAGATGGCCAGCGCGCGCAGCGTGGGGTCGCTGAAGAAGGCGCGCAGTTGGGCGCGCGTCAGAGGCTCGGGACGCGCGGCGTCGTCGCTCAGGCGGATGCGGGCGTTGGCCGGCCAGAGCACAGCCACCGTGAACAGGCCGATGGCCAGGATCGTCAGGTAGGCGCGCGGCATGTTCCCGGAAGCCCCCAGCATCGCGCCGAGCAACAGCGGCGAGACGATGCCGGACAGCCCATGGCAGGCGTGCATCACGCACATCATCCGCGCCGAATCCTTCCCCGGGTGCAGGTCGGCGATCATGGAGGAAGCGATAGCGTCCATATAGGCGTAGGCCACGCCCACCATTGCGTACAGCCCCAGATACACAGGGAAGGAGGGCAGCAGCGACAAGGGCGCCATCAAAAGCGCCATCAGCGCCACCGCCGCGGTCAGGAGCGTCTGCTTGCGCAAACGGCCAATGACCCACAAAGAGGTGAACATGGCCGCGATGCAGCCGATGTTCTGCGCGGAGTTGGGATAGCCCTGCTCGGAGGCGGCCAGGCCGTAGCGGCCGATCATGGGCGTAAGCAGCGCCCCGTGCGAGGAATTGACCGTGGCCAGAAAGACCGTGGAGAGGCACACCGCCGCCGTCAGTATCCAAACCTGCCGCTTGGTCATGGAAGGCACCTTCCTTTCCGCGCCATTATACTGTACCGTGCGTAAAAATACAAGGCGGGCTTGCGCCACAAACGCATTTTTTACGCGTTGCATAGACGCAAAATTCCCGCCGCTGCCCCCTTGACACTTAACACTTCTCTATCTATAATGCAGGTAGAATCACGTATACTGTGGCGATGTCGCGGAAAAAGCGCCGGCCTTTTTTTTCGGAGGAACGATGCAGTCAGTCGGAAAGAACATGACCGCGGGCAGCCCGCTGAAGTTGATCCTCGCGCTTTCGCTGCCGCTGATGGTGGCCAACGCCTTCCAGCAGCTCTATACGGTGGCGGACACGGCCATTGTCGGCAGCGTGCTCGGCCTGGGCGCGCTGGCGGCGCTTGGCGCGGTGGACTGGTTCAACTGGATGATGCTCTCCATCGTGCAGGGGCTGGCACAGGGCTTTTCCGTGCGCATGGCGCGCCAGTTCGGCGCGGGCGACCGCGCGGGGCTGCGGCTGACCATCGGCAACGCCTGCGCGCTCTCGGCGGCCTGCGCCGTGCTGCTCACGCTCTGCGCCCAGGCGTTGACGCCCTTCGTGCTGCATATCCTGCAAACGCCGGGGGAAATCGCCGGTATGTCGCTTGCCTACATACGCATCATCTTCTGGGGGCTGCCGGTGGTGATGGCGTTCAACCTCTTTTCCGCCATCCTCCGCTCGGTGGGCGACGGCAAGACGCCGCTTCTGGCAATGGTCGTCGCCTGCGCGGTCAATATTTCGCTCGACCTGCTCTTTGTCGGCCCTCTGGGCATGGGCGTGGAGGGCGCGGCTATCGCCACGGTGATCGCCCAGGGCTGTTCGGCGCTCATCTGCCTGCGCGCGCTCTGGCGCGGCGGCCTGCTGCGCCTTGGGAGGGACGATCTGCGCCCCCGCGTGCGGCTGTGCCTCGGCCTGATGGCGCTGGGCGCGCCGGTGGCGATGCAGAACATGGTCATCTCCCTGGGCGGCATGATCGTGCAGCGCGTGGTCAACAGCTTCGACGTGGTCTTTGTGGCCGGGTACACCGCCACCAACAAGCTCTACGGCGTGCTCGAGATCGCCGCCACATCCTTCGGCTACGCCATGACCGTCTATGTGGGGCAGAACCTGGGCGTGGCCGCCTACGGCCGCATCCGCAAGGGCGTGCGCGCCGGCGCGGCGGCGGGCGTGGCCACGTCGCTGCTGATTTGCGCGGCCATGCTGCTCTTTGGCCGGCAGCTGCTTTCCGGCTTCATCACCTCGCAGGACCCGCTGGAGGCGGAACGGGCGCTTGCCTACGCGCTGCAGTTTTTGCGCCTGATGAGCGCGTGCCTGCCGGTTTTGTATATACTGCACATCGTCCGCTCCTCCCTGCAGGGGCTGGGTGACACACTCTTCCCGATGCTCTCGGGGCTGGCGGAGCTTTTGATGCGCGTGGGCGCGGCCATCTTCCTGCCCGCGTTCATCGGCTATGAGGCGGTGTTCCTGGGCGAAGTGCTGGCCTGGGCGGGCGCGGACGTGATCCTGCTTTCGCGCTACTGGATCTCCAGCCGCCGCCTTGCGGCTCTTGGCCGTGGGCAAGCGCCCGCGGAGGGGATATGACGATATTGCGTTGGAGGTATTGAGGCCATATGCTGAGGTATCGCATCGGCCGCTTCCTGGAGGCGGTCCTGGCGCCTGTCCGGCGGCTTTTGCCGCACCACGCGCACCGGGAGATCGACATGGTCAACGGCCACGTCTTTTCCAATGTCGTGCGCTATTCCATCCCGTTGATCCTCTCGGGCATGTTGCAGCTTTTGTACAACATGGCCGACGTCGTCGTGGTGGGCAAGTTTGAAAACCCGGAAGCGGTGGCCGCCGTGGGCGCGACTTCGTCGTTGATCACGCTGATGGTCAACCTCTTCATCGGCCTGTCGGTGGGCACGAGTGTGCTGGTAGCGCAGTTCACCGGCGCGGGCAAGTACCGCGAGGTGCAGGACACGGTGCACACCTCCGTCGCCCTCAGCCTGGTCATGGGCGTTCTGGTAGGCGTCTTTGGCGTGTTCATGTCCCACACGTTCCTCGTGTGGATGGACACGCCGGAGGGCAACGTGCTGGAAGGCGCGTCGCTGTACATGCGCATCTACTTCCTTGGCATGCCGGGCAACATGCTCTACAACTTCGGCGCCGCCATCATGCGCTCCGTGGGCGATACCAAGCGGCCGCTTTACTACCTCACGCTGGCCGGCGTTATCAACATCATCCTCAACATTATCACCGTCGCCTTCTTCGGCATGGGCGTGGCGGGCGTGGCGCTGGCGACTATCACCTCGCAGTACGTCTCGGCGGTGCTGGTGCTGCTCAACCTCGTCCGCAGCCACGGCAGCGTACACCTGGATCTCAAAAAGCTGCGCATCAAAAAGAGCATACTCGGCGGCATTATGAAGATCGGCCTGCCGGCGGGCTTTTCCAGCGTCATCTTCTCCATTTCCAACGTGCTGATCCAGTCCTCCATCAACTCCTTCGGCGCCAACGCCATGGCCGGCAGCGCCTCGGCCTCGCAGCTGGAAAACTTCGTCTATACGGCGATGAACTCCATTTCCCAGGCAGCGCTCTCCTTCACCGGCCAGAACATCGGCGCGCAGCGCTACGACCGCATTGCCAAGATCATGCGCACCTGCGCGCTGGTGGTGACGGTGACGGGCATCGTGCTCGGCACGCTGGTGACGCTGCTCTCCGAGCCGCTTTTGCACCTGTTCATCAACGAGGAGACAGAGGCGTCCGCCATCGCCGACGTCATCCGCAATGGGCAGATCCGCCTGCGCATCATCTGCCTGGCCTACTTCCTGGACGGCCTGATGGAGGTGTTCGCCAGCATGCTGCGCGGCATGGGCAGCGCCATCACGCCCACGCTGGTGACGGTCGTCGGCATCTGCGGCGTGCGCATCTTCTGGATACTCACCATCTTTGCCGCCGACCACGTGCTGGATATTCTGTACCTTTCCTATCCCGTTTCCTGGATACTCACGGCGGGCACGCTGTTCATCTGTTACCTCCACGTGCACAAAAACCTCCTGCGCACCGTTTCCGCCGCCCCGGCGGGGGCGGGCTCCTAGGCCATGGCCGTCCGCGCCCCGCGCGGGCGGCGCTTTTGTCAGGGGACGCGTATCATCGATTTGGCAATGTTTACCATATTGTGGTTTTGCGGGGTTTTCTTTTTGATAGCCCTTGCATTTATGGTAAAATTCGTTTATACTGTATCTGTATATATGTGTGCGTCGAGGTGGAATATGTCGGAACTTGAGAATTATCAGGCTGCGGACTTCGCGCAGGAATGCGGCGCGCTGCTGTCAAAGATCCCCGGCGTGTTTTCCGCCAACGTCAGCGAGGATGAATTGGGCGACATCGCCGAGATCCACATACTGGCTTCCACGCGGCGCAACGCCAAGCAGATCAGCCGGGATGTGCAGTCCGCCATCGCCGCGGCGTTCCACCGCGAGGTGGATCATCGCATCATCAGCATCGCCCAGATCGACTCCGCCGCCTATGCCGGCGTGGACGACCGGCGCATGCGCCAGGAAGCGCGCCTGCGCTATGAGGGCATGAACGTCTCCATGCGTGAAGGGCGGCGCGTCTATCAGGTGCGCCTGGCGCGCGAGGACGCGGAGTTCACCGGCGAAGCCTCGTGCCCCAATTCCCCGCACCAGAAGCGGCGCGCCGTGGCCGAGGCCACCATCCTCGCCCTGGAGAACGCCCTTTCGCTGGAAGGGGAGCTGTCCCTGGTCGCCGTCCACAATGTGGACGTGGCCGGCATCCCCATCATCGTCTGCGCCATCGAGTGCCCGGAAACGAGGGACGGGCGCCTGCTCATCGGCGCGGCGCACTATATGCGCAACGACGATGAGGCCGAATGCGTCGTGCGCGCGACGCTCGACGCCCTCAACCGCTTTTGCGGCCGCCTCGCCGTGCGCGACTAGCGCGGCGCAAGAAAGGAGGAAAGCAGCCCCGGCGCACGATCGGGTTCCCACAGCGTAGCGGAAATATAGCGTGCCTATTAGCGGACGGCATAGCCTGAAACAGGAGGCTATATTTCAATGAAGGCGAAGATCGTGGCTGCCCTGACCGCCCTCGCGGCGTTCGTCATGTCCTGCGGCGCTTACATCAACTGGAGGTAAGGTAATACACCGCGCCGGGGCTGCTTTTCACATATATATACAGGAGCCAAACAGCATGCAGCGCAAATGGGAACGGGCTTATACGGGGATCGTCATCGCCGTGGGCCTCATTTTAGTGTTCTGGGGTGGTTTCACCGCCATACGTGAAAATATGGCCGTGGACCCGTCGGGATATATAGAGCGCACGCTGCTGTTGACGGCCATCTGTGCCGTGTGCCGCTCCATGCCCATCTTCCTTTCCAAAAACAAGACGCTGGATCTCTCGGTCATCAGCATATTGATGACCTTTTTGACCTATGGCACCGCGCAGGCCATCCTCATCTACGCGCTTTCCTCGTTTGTCACCTTTTCCCCCAGCGAGGAGGAAGGCCGCCGCGTCTCCTGCATTTACAACGCCTCGCCGGTCAAGTCCCTGTTCAACATCGGCAGCGTAGTCATCGCGGTGGCGGTGCCGGGCTTCGTCTGCGGCCTGACGGGCTGGCAGGCGGGCGAGTTCGCCTATCCGCAGATTTTGCTCATTACGGTCATCTTCGCGGTTTTGACGTTCCTGGTCAACGCGCTGATCATGATGGGGCTGTTTTCCATGATCGACGGCCTCAACCGCTATGAAGCCACGCAAATGCTCCTCGGCCTCATCCCCAACGTGTTGCCGGTGATGCCGCTGGGCTATGTCATGGCGCTGTTTTTGCGCATGGAGAACGGCGTGCTGGTGGTCCTGTTCATGCTGCTGCCGCTGTGGCTGGCGCGCCACGGCTGGAAGCTGTATGTCGATTCCATCAACCAGCAGCAGCGCCTGGTCGACGCCCTCAACGCCTCCATGGAGGCGCGGGACGCTTACACCAGCGGCCACGCCAAGCGCGTCAGCGGCTACGCGGCGCTCATCGCCCGCGAAATGGGGCTGGGCGTACGCGAGATCTATACGCTCCAGCGCGGCGCGATGCTGCACGACGTGGGCAAGGTCGGCGTGAGCGACACGGTGCTGCTCAAGCCCGGCAAGCTCACCGACGTTGAGCGCAAGCGCATCGAGGCGCATCCGGTGATCGGCGCCAACATCACCACGCAAGTCAAGTTTGACGAAGAGATCAACGACATGGTGCGCCACCACCATGAGCGCTATGACGGAAGCGGCTACCCCGACGCGCTCAAGGGGGACGAGATCTCCCGCAACGCGCGCATACTGGCCGTGGCCGACGCGCTGGACGCCATGCTCTCCGACCGCCCCTACCGCAAGGGCATGGAGAAGGAAAAGGCGCTCGGCCTCATCCGCGCGGGCTCCGGCACGCAGTTCGACCCCCAGGCGGTGGAAGCGCTGATGCGCGCGGCGGGAAAGGGCGCGCTGGAGGAGGTCTACCAGCCGTGTTGATGCTCGTCTGCCTCGCGCTCTCGGTGTTGGTCGGCTACGCGCGCCGGGGGCGGCTCCGGCATTATCTCGACCATCCCCTGCGCGGATTGTGGCTGCCCATCGCCGCCTACGCGCTGGAACTCTCCTTCGACGCGCTGGAAAGTTTGCTCCCCTGGCCGCCGTCCGCGTGGCTGGGCGTGGCCGTGTGCGTGGAATACGCGCTGCTCTTTGTCTTTGTCTGGCTCAACCGCGGGCGCAAGGCGTTCTGGGTGATCGCCGTGTCCTCGCTGCTCAACTTTGCCGTCATCGCCGCAAACGGCTTCCGCATGCCCATTTCGCCCGTGGTGTACGATCATACTATTTTTGCCAACATCGTCGAGCGCGTCGGCGCCGGCGAGATGGTCGAATACGTGCTCGTCGGCTGGGACGCCCCCCTCTGGTGGCTGGGCGACACCATCCCCGTGCCCTGGGTGGTGCCGGGTCTGGCCAGTGTCGGCGACCTCGGCCTGGCCGTGGGCGTGTTCATCCTCATCCAGGAGGTCATGTGCCCGAAAAAGCGCCGGGGACAGGATCCCCGGGGCGTGGCAAAGCAGGGCGCTGAAGCCGCCGCAGGCAAGGAAAGTTAGCCCCTCGGTTTCTTACAGCGCAGGCGGTTTTGCCGCCGCGCAAGGCGCAGCGGGGGTCCACAGGCGCAAGGCCGGCGACGGCTCTTGTCTCCGCCCCGAAGCGCCTCTTCTTTTCCGCCCGCCGCGCCCGCGCGGCGCTTTTTGTTTGCCCCGGTCAGCCGCCGCCCGGCTGCGCGTACTTTTCCTCCACCAGCGCGCGGTGCAGGGCGCGCAGCGCTTCCGGCAGGCGGCAGCCCTTGAGGCGCAAAAGCAGGTGGTCGCCGCAGGCTTCGAGGCGGCGCGGACGGATGCCGGCAGTGCGCAGCGCGTCCACGACCCCGCCGCACAGCCCCAGGGCGTCGGGCGCGAGCACCGCCAGCAGCGCCGCGCCGTTTTTGAGCGTGCGCCCGCTCAGGCAGGGGATGGTCGCCCCGCCGCCGGCGGCGATGCGCGTGCCGGGGCGCTCGGGATGGAAGCTGTTTTTCAGCGCCGTGGGGATGCCGGCGCGCATCACCGGCGCCAGGCTGTCCGGGTGCAGCACCTGCGCGCCCATCCGCGCCAGCAATCGCATCTGCCGGTAGCGCACCGCCGGCACGCAGAGCGTGTTTTCCACCAGCCGCGGGTCGGCGGACATCAGGCCGTCCACGTCCGTCCAGTTCTCATACAGGCGCGCGCCCAGCGCCGCCGCCACCAGCGCGCCGGTGATGTCCGAGCCGCCGCGGGGGAAGGTGCGGATACCTCCCGCCGCGTCCGCGCCGTAAAAGCCGGGGATGACGGCGTTTTTCAGCGGTTTCAGGCGGCGCAGCAGCTGGTCGTAGGTCGCTTCGAGGTCGGCGCGCCCTTCGCGCAGGCGCACGGCCTCCGCCGCATCCACGAACCCCCAGCCCATGTACTTCGCCAGTAGCAGCGCGCAGAGGTATTCCCCGCGGCTTGCCGCGTATTCCGCGCCCCGCAGGGGGATCTCCGCCGCCGCGCGCCGCAATTCGCGGTTTATGTCCACGCCCAGCGCCGCCGCTATGCCCGCGAAGCGCGAAAGCGCCGCGTCGAGCGCCGCGCCGTCGCCCCCCGCGGCGCGCAAAAGCAGGTCGGTGACCTTTTCATCCGTTTCAAAGCGCTTTCCCGGCGCCGAGGCCACCACGAAGCGCCGCGCGCTGTCTGCCGATACGATGGCGGCGGCCTGCCGGATGCGTCCCGCGTCCGAGAGCGACGTGCCGCCGAATTTGCATACGATCATAAGGCATCCTCCCAGGGGCGGCGCGCGGCCGCCCACGGGGCATGCTATGGCGGGAACGCGCTTTGCGTGCGCCTTGTGAACAAAACAGACTGCATTCCGTTTTATTTTTGTTAATTCGTGAAAGAACGAAGGTTTTTTTGCACGCATGTGGTATATATTTTCTTTGTAGGCAACGCCCGCGCGGGCGCGCCGGCGCGGCGGGCGAAGATAAAATTGCGGGAAATGTCGAATCTCCGGCAGGAATCGCCCCGGCAAACGGCGAATGATAAAGAACGTAACCGAACGCGGCGCGGCGTTCGGCGCTGGACAGGAAGAGAACGGTTGCGGGGAGTGCGCATGGCGGGAAGATTTTCAGACGCATGGCTGGACGAGTTGCGTTCGCGCGTCAGCATTGAGGAGATCGTTTCCGAATATGTCCCGCTCAAGCGCAAGGGACGCCGCAGTTGGGGCCTGTGCCCGTTCCACAATGAAAAAACACCATCTTTTTCCGTGGATACGGAAACGCAGCTCTTCTACTGCTTCGGCTGTCACAAGGGCGGCTCGGTCATACAGTTCGTGATGGAGATGGAGCGGCTGGACTTTTCGGAGGCGGTGAAGCTGCTGGCGGAGCGCGCGCACCTGCCGCTTCCCGAGGGTTCGCCCAGGGTCGACCCCATCCGCGCGGGCGAGCGTGAGCGCATCTACGAGGCCAACGTCGCGGCGGCGCGTTTTTTTCACGCCACGCTGTGGACGGGCGAGGGCGCGGAGGCGCTTTCCTATCTTTATAAGCGCGGCCTCACAGACGCGGACATCCGCCGTTTTGGCCTCGGCTTTGCCCCCCGGGGCTGGGATGCGACGCTGAAACAGCTGACGGCGCAGGGCTTTGAGGAAGCGGCGCTTGAGCGCGCCGGCCTCGTCGTGCGCCGGGAGGGCGGCGTCTACGATATGTTCCGCGGCCGCGTCATCTTCCCCATCATCAGCGCGCAGGGCAAGGTGCTGGGCTTTGGCGGCCGGGCGTTGGGCGACGCGCAGCCCAAATACCTCAACACCGCCGATACGCCGGTGTTCAACAAGCGCCAGGGGCTCTACGCCCTCAACTTCGCCAAAAAGGAGCGCTCCGCCGGCCATCTGGTGCTGGTGGAGGGCTATATGGACGCCGTCTCCCTGCGCAAGCACGGCGTGCAGGGCGTGGTCGCCACGCTGGGCACGGCGCTGACCGAGGAACAGGCGCGCCTGATGAAGCGCTACGCCCCCGAGGTCTGGGTCAGCTACGACGGCGACGCCGCCGGGCAGAAGGCGGCGCTGCGGGCGCTGGACATACTTGAACCTACCGGGCTCACCGCCCGCGTGATCGACTATCCCGAGGGCATGGACCCGGACGATTTTATCCGCGCGCAAGGCGCGGCCGGCTTCGCGGCGCTGAAAAAATACGGCGCGGTGGAATACCGCATGTTGCGCGCCCGCGATGGGCTGGACATGAACACGCAGGACGGCATGACGCAGTACGTGTTGCGTTGCTGCCAGATACTGCGCGGGGTGCAAAGCCCCGTGGAACTGGAAAACCACCTGCGCCGCCTGGCCGCCGAGAGCGGTTACGACCGGGAGATCCTCCTTCGCCAGGTGGGCGTTTCCCAGCCCGCGCCGGCGGCCGCGCCCAGGCCGCGCCTGCGTCTGCCCCGGGAGGAGGCGGATGCCGCCCAGGCCGCGCAGCGCGCGCTGCTGACGCTTTTGTGCGAAGGGCGTATCCCCCCGGAGACGGTCGAGCCGGGCGATTTTTCCGAAGGTCCGCTGCGCGAGTGCGCCGCGTGGTTAAGGGAAGGCAAAGCGGTCAATGCTTTTTTGGAGCAGCTGGATGAAGAGGCGCGCGCGCGCGTCCTGCCGGCGCTCAACTATCAGCCGCTTCCCGAGACCCGCGAAGAAGCGCTGGCAATGGCGGAGGACAGCCTCGCCGTTATCCGCGATTCCCGCCGCGCCGGGGAAATGGAGCGCCTGCAGGCGCAGGCGGCCACCGCCGACGCCGAAGAAAGGCGCAAGATCTACGAGAGCATCGAAAAGCTCTTTTGAGCTTTTCTGGACCTGACTGGTCGAAAGGAGTGACCACAGCATGAAAAAGCCCAACGCAGAAGTCATGGAAGCCCGCGTCCGCGAGCTGATCGAGACTGGCAAGAGCAAAGGCGTGCTGACCTATAAAGAGATCGTCGAGCTGCTGGGCGATGTGGAGCTGGATTCGGAGCAGTTCGACAGGATCCTCGACACGCTCTCCGGCCTGAATATCGACGTGGTCAAGGACGAAGCCATCCCCGAGGCAGACCCGGTGCCGGACGCCGCCGAGGAGGAGATCGACATCTCCGTGCCCGAGGGCATCTCCATCGACGACCCCGTGCGCATGTATTTAAAGGAGATCGGCAAGGTGCCGCTTTTGACCGCCGATGAGGAGATCGAATTGGCCAAGCGTATGGAGCAGGGCGACGAGGAGGCCAAAAAGCGCTTGAGCGAGGCCAACCTGCGCCTGGTCGTCTCCATTGCCAAGCGGTACGTGGGCCGCGGCATGCTCTTTTTGGACCTCATCCAGGAGGGCAACCTGGGGCTGATCAAGGCTGTGGAAAAGTTCGACTACCGCAAGGGCTATAAATTCTCCACCTATGCCACCTGGTGGATCCGCCAGGCTATTACCCGCGCCATTGCCGACCAGGCGCGCACCATCCGCATCCCCGTGCACATGGTGGAGACCATCAACAAGCTCATCCGCGTCTCGCGCCAGCTTTTGCAGGAATACGGCCGCGAGCCGCAGCCCGAGGAGATCGCCGAGGTCATGGGCATCCCCGAGGATAAAGTCCGCGAGATCATCAAGATCGCGCAGGAACCCGTCTCCCTCGAAACGCCCATCGGCGAGGAGGAGGACAGCCACCTGGGCGACTTCATCCCCGACGACGACGCGCCCGCCCCGGCGGACGCCGCCGCCTTCACGCTGCTCAAGGAGCAGCTGATGAACGTGCTCTCCACGCTCACACCGCGCGAGGAAATGGTGCTCAAACTGCGCTTTGGCCTGGAGGACGGCCGCGCCCGCACGCTGGAAGAGGTGGGCCGCGAGTTCAAGGTCACGCGCGAGCGCATCCGCCAGATCGAGGCCAAGGCGCTGCGCAAGCTGCGCCACCCCAGCCGTTCGCGCAAACTGAAGGATTCCATCGACTGATGTTGCCGGAAAACGCCATAGCGCTGGACGCGCGGCTTTCGGCCATACGCGATTTGGCCGGAAGCTGCGCGCGCTTTGCCGACATCGGCGCGGATCATGGCCGCCTCGGGGCGCATATGCTCCTGCATGGCCTCTGCGCGCGCGCCCAATTGGCGGACATTTCCGAGGCGTCGCTTGCCAAGGCGCGCCGCCTCATCTACGGCCTCGGCCTCACCGGCCGCGTCGATTTCTGCGTCGGCGACGGCGCGCAGGCGCTCAGGGAAAAGCCGGATGTGGCGGTGGTCGCCGGCATGGGCGGGCAGACCATCGCCGGTATCGTCGAGCGCGGGCGGGACATTTTGTCCGGCTCGCGGCTGGTTCTGCAGCCCAACGTCGCCGCGCCGGAACTGCGCGCGCGGTTGCGGGCGGCGGGTTTTCGCATCACAGATGAAACCATCGTCCGCGACGGGCGGCGGCTGTATATCATCATCGTGGCGGAGGCGGGGGAAATGCGCCTCACGCCGGAGGAAGCGGAAGTCGGGCCGGTGCTGTTGCGCCGCCGCCCGCCGCTGCTTTCCGATTACGCGGCCTTCCGCCTGCGCGTGGCGGGCAAGGCCTTGCAGGGCGCGCGGCGCGGGCATGGCGACGCGGCGGCTTTTGAACGGGAAATTTCCATTTGGGAGGCGATCATCCATGGCGACCGTGCGGGACATCCTTGAACTTCTGGAGGGCATCGCGCCCCTGGAGACGCAGGAGGAGTGGGACAACGCGGGCCTGCTGGCCGGCGACCCGGCCGCGGAGGTCACGCGCGCGCTCGTGGCGCTGGATCTGACTATGGAAGTGGTGGAGGAAGCCGAACGCCTCGGCGCGCAGCTCATCGTCACCCACCACCCCATACTCTTCCGCGGCCGCAAGAACCTGCGCGAGGACGACCCGGAGGGCAGACTGCTCGCGGCGCTCATCCGCGCGCGCCTTGCCATGATCGCCATGCACACCAACTTCGACAACGCCGAAGGCGGCGTCAATTCCGCCCTCTGCGAGCGCCTCGGCATCCGCAAAAGCCAGCCCCTGGAGAGCGGCATGCGCATCGGCGAGGTCGAGCCCATGCCCCTTGCCGACTTCCGCCGCCACGTGGAAACGCGCCTGGGCGGCGTGGTGCGCGCCTACGGCGAGATGGACAAGGTCGTCCGCCGCGTGGCGGTGTTGGGCGGCGCCGGCGGCGGCTACGCCCCCATCGCGCTGGGCGCGGGCGCGGACGCCTATGTGACCGGGGAATTTTCCTACCACGCGGCCCTGGACTGCGCGGCGGCGGGCATGGCCGCCCTGGAGGCCGGCCACGCGGCCACGGAATGGCCCGCGGTGCACGCGCTGCGCGAAGGTTTACAAAAAGCGATAAATGCGGTACAATACAATGTGGAGACTTTTGAGAGCGCGCACAGGCCGTTCTTGTGATATGGAGGGATGCTCGTGCAGTTGGATGACCTTTGGAATTTCATGCAGGTGGACATGGAGGCGGATAAGTTCGAAAACCAGATGCGCCTTTCCCCGAACCGCCAGAAGCTGCTCAAACAGCGCAACTTTATCCTCGAGCAGCAGAACAACATGAAGAAACTGGAAGCGGACGTCGCCGTGATGCAGGACCGCCTCGCGGCGGTGGAGGACGAGGCGCAGCGCCTTTCCGGCGTGCTTTCCGGCATGGTCGAGGAGCTGGAGGCCAACCCGCCCGCCACTGTGGAGGAGAGCGACCGCCGCGCCGAGGCTGCGCAGCGCCTGGCCGACACGCTTTCGCGCTACGAACAGGAGCTTGCCAGGATGCGCAAGGACGCCGAGGCGCGCGACCGCCAGCAGAAGGAGATCCGCGTGCGCGCCGCCAAGACCAAGCAGGAATACGACCAGCTCAAGGCGGTCTACGACGAAGAATTCAAGCGCGATTCGCAAACGCTCAAGGAGATGCGCGCCAACATCGAAAAGGAGTCCACCAAGCTCGACCAGGAACTGCTTGCCCGCTACCGCGCCATCAAGCAGCACTGCACGCCGCCGATGGCGAAGCTGGTAGACGGCCAGTGCGGCGGGTGTTTCATGTCGCTGCCCTCGGCCACGCTGCGCGAACTCAAGCTCGGCGAAAAGACCGTGGAGTGCGACAACTGCGGCCGCATACTCTACGACCCCAAATAGGCATGGCGTGATCGTGAGGGCGCCGGACGGCCGCAGGCGGCTTTGACCGTCTGAGGAAAGTCCGAGCACCGCAGGGCAGGGTGCCGGTTAACTGCCGGTGGAGGCGACTCCAAGGAAAGTGCAACAGAGATATACCGCGTCCCTTCGGGGGCGTAAGGGTGGAAAGGCGAGGTAAGAGCTCACCAGCGGCATGGCGACTTGTCCGCTCTGTAAACCCCACCTGGTGCAAGATCGATAGGGGAGCATATGCGGCGGCCCGTCGCGCTCCCGGGTGATCGCTTGAGCCCGCTGGCAACCGCGGGCCTAGATAGATGGCCGTTCAAGACAGAACTCGGCTTACAGACGCCGCTCACGTTCGCAACCGCGCCCGCATCCCGGGCGCGGTTTTTTGCCGGGAAAGCGTGTTAAATTTCCCGCTCCCACCGCATTTGGCCGCGCGGGGTTTGACATTTGTCCCCGTTTCCGCTATAATGATACGGAGCCGCGCATGGGGGGCTTGCAAACGCGCGCAAGCGCTGCCTGCCCGTGGCGAGTATTGGAAACAGGAGGTGCAACGCGTGTACGCAGTCATTCAGACCGGTGGCAAGCAGTACCGCGTCCAGCAGGGCGACGTTATCTTCGTTGAGAAGCTCGACGTTCAGGCGGGCGATGCGGTGAAGTTTGACCAGGTGCTCTTCGTCGGTGGCGACGAGGCCAAGATCGGCACTCCCGTGGTCGCCGGCGCCAGCGTAGAGGGCAAGGTCCTCGCGCAGGTCAAGGGCCAGAAGATCGTCGTCTACAAGTACAAGGCCAAGAAGAACGAGCGCAAGAAGCAGGGCCATCGTCAGCCCTACACCAAGGTCGAGATCACGGCCGTGAACGCCTGATGACGACCGTCACCGTCTTTCGCCGCCCGGACGGCACACTGTCCGGCTTCGATTGCCGGGGTCACGCAAACTACGCCGACGCGGGCGCGGACATTGTCTGCGCGGCGGTCTCGGCGCTGACGCAGGGGACGCTCAACGGCCTCCTCAACGTCCTGCAAGTGCATGTGGACTACCGCATCGACGAGAAAGACGGCATTCTCACCGCCTCCCTGGGGGATGTTCCGGGGGACAAGCGCGCGGGGGCGCAGCTCCTGCTTCAAACGCTCGTCTCCGCCCTCCAGATGGTCGAGGCGGACTACGCCCGGTTCCTCCGGGTGATCTTCAAGGAACGGAGGTAAGGCACCATGTTCAAGATGAATTTGCAGCTGTTCGCGCATAAAAAGGGAATGGGCTCCTCCCGCAACGGCCGCGACAGCCACGCGCAGCGCCTGGGCACCAAGCGCGCCGACGGCCAGTTCGTGCTCGCGGGCAACATCCTCGTGCGCCAGCGTGGCACGCGCATCCATCCCGGCCACAACGTGGGCATCGGCGATGACGATACGCTCTACGCCAAGATGGACGGCGTCGTGAAGTTCGAGCGCCTTGGCAAGACCCGCAAGCAGGTCAGCATCTACCCCAAGGCCGAGGCTGCCGCGCAGTAACGACGGACTTTGTGCAAAAACGTGCCGCAAGGCACGTTTTTGTTTGAAACAGAAGAGGATCAATATGGAAACACAAAAAAAGAAAGATCCCGCCATCGACCTGCGCCTGTCGCTGATCGACGCCGCCCAGTGCTTCCACTGGGTGGAGACGGAGCGCGGCTTCGGCGCGGTGCTCGACGGCAGCGCCGTCTGGCTGCGCCCGGGCGAGGACGTGCCCGACGCGCGGTTGCGCCGCTACCTCGACCTCGACCGCGACTATTCGGCCATTGCCGGCGAATACGCGGACATCCCCTTCGCGCGCGAGGCGTTCGCGGCCTCTCCCGGCCTGCGGGTGCTCGACCAGCCGCCGTGGGAGGCGCTGTTTTCCTTCATCCTCTCGGCCAACAACAACGTCGTGCGCATCCGTTCGCTCGTCTACGCCATCTCCCGCGCCTTTGGCCCCGAGGTGGACGGCCTTTTCGGCATCCCCGGCCCGGAAGCGCTGGCGGGGGCGGGGGAGGAAGCGCTGCGCGCCCTCGGCGCGGGCTATCGCGCCCCGTATCTCATCGAAACGGCGCGCGCCGTCTGCGACGGTTTCCCGCTGGACAGCCTGCGCAACCTGCCCTATGAGGAGGCGCACGCGCGCCTGACCGCGCTCAAGGGCGTGGGCGACAAGGTGGCCGACTGCGTGTTGCTCTTTGGCTGCGGCCACGCGGAGGCGTTCCCCGTCGATATCTGGGTGGCGAAACTTCTGCATGCGTGGTTCGGCATGCACGGTTCCCGCCGCCACCTGGCGCGCATGGCGCGCGAGCGCTTCGGCGCGCACGGCGGCATACTGCAACAATTCCTGTTCCACGCCGCCCGCACCGGCGCGGTGAAACTCTAGGAGGGGAAACATGCTCGGCGTATGGGTCAACTTTGCCGGCGTGGTGGCCGGCGGCCTGCTCGGCACGCTGCTGCGCGGCGGCATCCCCCGGAAATACCAGACGGCGCTCAATCAGGTGCTGGCGCTGTGCGTGCTGGTCATCGGCGTCTCCGGCGCCATTGAGACGGCCAACGTGCTCATCGTCATCATCTCGGCCGTGGTGGGCACGTTCGTGGGCGAGCTTTTGCGCATCGAGCGCGGCCTCGACCGCCTCGGCGAATGGGCGCAGGCGCGCTTTGCCCGCGGCGAGGGCGGCTTTGCCGAGGGCTTTGTCAACGCCACACTGCTCTTTTCCGTCGGCGCCATGGCCGTGGTCGGCTCGCTGGAGGCGGGCTTGCGCAACAACCCCGATACGCTCCTGGCCAAGTCGGTCATCGACGCCGTATCGGCGGTCATTTTTGCCTCCACGTTCGGCATCGGCGTGGTCTTTTCCGCCATCCCCCTGACCATCTACCAGGGCGGCATCGCCGCGCTTTCCGGCGTGCTCGCGCCCTTCCTCACCGACGCCCTCGTCAACGAGATGTCCGCCGTCGGCTCGCTGCTCATCATCGGCCTTTCCTTCAACATGCTGGGCGTGACCAAAGAGCGCCTGCGCGTGGGCAACATGCTGCCCGCCATGCTCGTGCCCTGCGCCTGTTTCCCCATCGCCGAATGGCTGGGGAGGCTGTTCTGATGGACGCGCGGGAATACATCGTCCCCATCCCGCCGCTGCAAAAATGGCGGCGGGACGTGGCCGCGCGCCCCACGCCCTTCACGGACGGCCTCTGCGCCGACGCGCCCGGGGGTGCGCGCTCCGTGCGCCTCTTCGTGCTGCCTTACGCCCCCTTTGCACCCGCGCCGGAGGAACCGACGCTTTCCGCCTATTACCTCGCCTCGCAAAAACTCTATGAACACGTAAGGGCGAACTGCGCCCGCCCCGCCTTCCGCCTGCCGCTCAAGCCCATACTCGCCGGCTATGGCCTCGGCAGGCGCGGCCGCAACGGCCTTGTCGCCATCGAGGGCATGGGCACCTGCTTCGCCGTCGAAGCGGCGTGGAGCGGGGAGGAGGCCCCGCCCCGCGCGTGGACGGAGGAACCGCCGCTGGACGAGGCCTGCATGGATTGCGGCCTCTGTCTGCGCGCCTGCCCCGCGGCGGCGCTGGACGGCGCGGGCTATGTCGATACCGCCCGCTGCCTGCGCGCGCTGGCGGCGAAAAACGCCCCGCCCATGCCCGAGGAGGCCATGGCGCTGACCGGCAACAGCGTTTGGGGCTGCGACCTCTGCCAACTGGGCTGTCCGCGCAACGCCGCCGTCCGTCCCGTCCCCATGCCGGAGGACGTTCGCGCCGCCATTTCCCTGGACCGCCTGCTGGCGGGAGACATGCGCGATCTGGCTCCGCGCATCGGCGCGAACTACGCCCGCAAGGCGCGCATGCGCATCCGCGCCTGCCTCGTCGCCGCCTGCCTGAACAGGCGCGAACACCTCACCGCCATCCGCGCCCTGGAAGGCGACCCGCTCGTCGGCCCCTACGCGAAGTGGGCGGCGCGGCGGCTGGAAAAAGCTTGAAAAAATTTCCCCGGCATATGGCATTCCCTTCCCGGACATGGTATGATAGAGGCGTTGGGAAGGAGGCGCATTCATGCAGTCCATTCACGAGATCTACAAAGTCGGCCGCGGCCCGTCCAGCTCCCACACCATGGGGCCGGAGCGCGCCGCGCGGCGCTTTTTGGCCGAGCACTCCGAGGCCGATCGCTTCGCAGTGCGCCTCTACGGCTCTCTGGCCAAGACGGGGGAGGGCCACGGCACCGACCGCGTGCTGATGAAAACGCTCTCGCCCGTGCCCACGGATATCGAATGGGTCCCAGAGCCGGACTTCCCCCTCGAACACCCCAATACGCTGGACTTTATCGCCTACAAGGGCGAAAAGCAGACGGGCTTTCTGCGCGCCCTCAGCGTCGGCGGGGGAGATGTGCGCTATCCCGGCGAGGCGGCGACAGAAAAGGCCGACGTCTACCCGGAAAACACCTTCCACGACATCGCTGAATACTGCAAGACGCACAACCTGCGCCTGAGCGACTATGTGGCGCTGCGCGAGGGCGAGGGCGTCTGGGACTTCCTCGGCGAGATCTGGCGGGTGATGAACGCCGCCTGCGACGAGGGGCTTGCCCGCCGCGGCGTGCTGCCCGGCGGCCTGGGCGTGGAGCGCAAGGCGCAGTACCTCTTCCAGCAAAAGCACATCGACGAAAGCCCGGAGACGCGGGAAAACCGCATCGTCTGCGCCTATGCCTTCGCCATCAGCGAACAGAACGCCGACGGCGGCGTCATCGTCACCGCGCCCACCTGCGGGGCGTGCAGCGTGCTGCCCAGCGTCTTGCGCTACATGCGGGAACAGCGCGGCATCGCGCAGGAGCGCGTTTTGCGCTCGCTGGCCGTGGCGGGGCTGATCGGCGATCTGATCAAGACCAACGCCTCCATCAGCGGCGCGGAGTGCGGCTGTCAGGCGGAGATCGGTTCCGCCTGCGCCATGGCCGCGGCGGCCTTGGGCGAGCTGTTCGAGATGGGCATCGACCAGATCGAGTACGCCGCCGAAGTGGCGCTGGAGCACCATCTGGGGCTCACCTGCGATCCCATCTGCGGCCTGGTGCAGATACCGTGCATCGAGCGCAACGCCGTGGCGGCCATGCGCGCCATCAACGCCGTGCGCATCGCCAACTTTTTGACCGCCACGCGCAAAATATCGTTCGACACCGTGGTTAGGACCATGTACGAGACCGGGCGCGACCTTTCCGGCCGCTACCGCGAGACCGCCGAGGGCGGGCTGGCGAAAAATTACCGCCGCCCCTGAGAAAAAAGTGCGCCCGGCGCGCAAGATTTTACAAATATCTGTTGCGCCGGGGGGCAAAACTGTGCTATAATTTGTCGGAAAACGCACTTGCGCCGATCCGCGCGGCGTTGTCCCCTCGGGGATGCCGTTCGGAGACGAAGCGCAGGGTGGAAAAAACAAGGAGGGAACCCCACAATGGCAGTCATTTCCATGAAGCAGCTCCTCGAGGCCGGCGTCCACTTCGGCCATCAGACCCGTCGCTGGAACCCGAAGATGGCGCAGTACATCTTCACCGAGCGCAACGGCATCTACATCATCGACCTGCAAAAGACCGTTCGCAAGATCGACGACGCCTACATGTTCGTCCGCGACGTGGCCATGGAAGGCAAGTCCATCCTCTTCGTCGGCACCAAGAAGCAGGCGCAGGAGTCCATCGAGGCCGAGGCCAAGCGCTGCGGCATGTTCTACGTCAACAACCGCTGGCTGGGCGGCACGCTGACCAACTTCCGCACCATCCGCACCCGTATCGACCGCCTCAACGCCATCGACGCGATGGAGAAGAACGGCCAGTTCGACGTGCTGCCCAAGAAGGAAGTCATCAAGCTGTGCGCCGAGCGTGAAAAGCTGCAGAAGAACCTGGGCGGCATCCGCGAGATGCGCAAGCTCCCCGGCGCCCTGTTCATCGTCGATCCCCGCAAGGAGCGCATCGCCGTGGCCGAGGCCCGCGCGCTGGGCATCCCGATCGTGGCCATCGTCGATACCAACTGCGACCCTGATGAGATCGACTACGTCATCCCCGGCAACGACGACGCCATCCGCGCCGTGAAGCTGATCGCCGGCAAGCTGGCCGACGCCGTGCTCGAAGGCAAGCAGGGCGAGCAGAGCGACGCGGGCGACGCTCCCGCCGAGGAAGCCGCCGAAGAATAAACGATATATCAGACAGAAACCGACAGGAGGTTTTTCCCATGGCTGAGATCAGCGCAAAGATCGTAATGGAGCTTCGCGGCCGCACGGGCGCGGGCATGATGGATTGCAAGAAGGCGCTCGCCGCCGTCGAAGGCGATATGGAAAAGGCCATCGACTACCTGCGCGAAAAGGGCCTGGCCGCCGCCGCCAAGAAGCAGAGCCGCATCGCCGCCGAAGGCCTTGTGGGCAGCTTCGTCTGCAAGGAGTGCGCCACGGGCGCCCTCGTCGAAGTCAACTGCGAGACCGACTTCGTGGCCAAGACCGACAAGTTCAAGGCGCTCGTTTCCGACGTGGCCGAGCAGGTCGCCAAGAAGAACCCCGCCGACGTCGACGCGCTGCTCAAGCAGCCCTTCTTCAAGGACGAGAACACCACCATCGAGCAGATGGTCACCGCCGCCACCGCCGAGATCGGCGAGAAGATCTCCATCCGCCGCTTCGTGCGCTACGAGGGCGGCATCGTGGAAAGCTACATCCACATGGGCGGCAAGGTCGGCGTGCTGGTGCAGGCCGAGGGCACGCCCAATGAGGAAGTCATCCACGACGTAGCCCTGCAGATCGCCGCCGCGTCCCCGGTCGCCCCCGAGTACGTGCGCCGCGAGGAGGTCGATCCTTCCCACCTCGAGCACGAGAAGGAGATCCTCATCGCCCAGGCCCGCAACGAGGGCAAGCCCGAGAAGATCATCGAGAAGATGGTCGAAGGCCGCATCGTCAAGTTCTACAAGGAGGTCTGCCTCCTTGAGCAGGCGTTCGTCAAGGACGCGGACGTCAGCGTGGGCAAGATGATCGAGCAGAAGGCCAAGGGCCTGAACATCGTGCGCTTCACCCGCTATAAGATGGGCGATGGCCTCGAGAAGAAGGTCAACGACCTGGCCGCCGAGGTCGCCGAGCAGATCGGCTCCATGCAGAAGTAAAAACTTCAACATTGGGGGAACGCCACCGCGTTCCCCTTTTTAAGGCATAAATGGGGGAGTGGAACGCATGTACAAGCGCATCATACTCAAACTGAGCGGCGAGACCCTCGCCCCGGAGACGCTCGAAGGCGCGAAGAGCCCGACCTTTGACGCCGCGCGCGTGGAGGAAGTCGCCCGCGTCATCGCCGAGCTTTCCGGCATGGGCGTGCAGGTGGGCGTGGTCATGGGCGGCGGCAACATCTGGCGCGGCCGCTTTTCCGAGGAAATGAACGCCGTCAACGCCGACCAGATGGGCATGCTGGCCACGGTCATCAACGCCCTGGCCGTCGAGGACGCGCTCTGCCGCCTGGGCAAGAAGGCCACCGTGTTCACCGCGCAGGAGATGAACCGCTTCGCCCGCCTCTACACGGCCAAGGCCGCCATCGAGTGCATGGAAAACGGCGAGATCGTCCTCCTTGCCGGCGGCACGGGCAACCCCTTCTTCACCACCGATACGGGCGCGGCGCTGCGCGCGGCGGAACTGAAGGCCGACGCGGTGTTCAAGGGGACCACCGTGGAGGGCGTCTACGACAGCGACCCGCGCAAAAACCCGGACGCGCAGCTCATCCGCGACATCAGCTACCGCGAGGCCGTCACCCGCGGACTGCGGGTCATGGACCTGACCGCCTTCATGCTCTGCATGGAACAGAAGGTGCCGGTGGTGCGCGTGTTCTCCATGGAGAACCTCGGCAACATACTCCGCGTGGCCGCGGGGGAGGATCTGGGCACGACCGTACACGAATAATGCGATACTTTTCGGGGCTTTCGCAACGCGGGAGCCCCGCTTGCTGCCGGCAGGGCCGGGAATGGGGCCTGGCCAGCCGGGAAACGAAACGATGCGCGCACGCGCGCGACAGGAGGATCCCACGTGGACGAGATACGCATCCTGGCAAATTCTGCGCTTTTTGCCGGCATCGGCGGCGAGGACATCGCCGCCCTCCTGCGTTGCCTTGCGCCCCGCCGCCGTCATTATCGCGCCGGGGAGACGATCCTGCGCGCGGGGGAACTTGCGCTGGAAGTGGGCGCGGTGCTGGAAGGCAGCGTGCGCATTGAGCGCGTGGACGCCTGGGGCAGCCGTTTCATCCTCGAACGCTTCGGCGCGGGCGAGATTTTCGCCGAGGCCTATGCCTGCGTGGAGGGCGAGCCGCTGCTCACCGACGTGGTGGCGGCGTCGGATTGCGCTGTGCTCTTTCTGGACGCGGCGCGCGCCCTGCGCCCCTGTCCCACGGCCTGCGCCCGCCACACGCGCCTTCTGCGCAACCTGTACACTAGATCGCGTGTTAACCTGTTGCTCTCCCGTCGCATCCGCCTCATTGCGCCGCACACCATCCGCGAGCGCCTGCTCGCCTACCTGTCCGGCGAGGCGCTGCGGCGCGGTACGCGCTCCTTCGTCATCCCCTTCGACCGCCAGCAGCTGGCGGACTATCTGGCCGTGGAGCGCAGCGCGCTTTCGGCGGAGCTTTCCCGCATGCGCCGCGACGGGCCTCATCGAGTGCGAGCGCAGCCGCTTTACGCTTTTGACCGAGGAAGAGCGATGAAGAAACGGGAAAAGCGCCTGCTTGGCGCCCTCGCCCGCGGCCGCGCGCGCATCGCCGCCGCGGACGTGCCGCCGCCGTGCCGCAAAAGCGGCGCGGAGCTGCTTGCGTGGCTGGAAGCGCGCTATCGCCTGACGCCGCTCACCAGCGCGCGCGTTTTGGCGGTCGCCCGTGAAAACGTGCTTTTGAACCCGCCGCTGCGGGAAAAACTGCCGCCGGGGCAAGCGCCGCGTCCCGCCGCTTTCGCCCTGCCGGGGCAGGGGACGGCGCGGATGGCCGGCCATGGTTTTCCTCGACCTCGCTTCCGGCTGCTTTTTTGTCGAAAACGATGTGGAACTGCGCGACCGCCTCACCGCCTTGCAGGGGCTAGACGGGGCCGACGCGAAAAATCCCTGGATGGTCGATCGCTACACGCGCTGCAAGGCGCTCTATGGAGAGGATGGCAATGGAGATACGCCGCGCCCTTGAGGCCTACCGGCCCTTCAACGAACAGGAAGAACGCGACCGGCAGGCGATGCTCGCCGCCATGGACGCGCATAAGGACGTCTTCCTGCGCACCTGCGCGTTTTTCCACATGACGGCCTCGGCGTGGATCGTCAACGCCCGCCGCGACCGTGCGCTGATGGCCTGGCACAACATCTATCGTTCCTGGTCGTGGCTGGGGCGGCCACGCGGATGGCGAAACCGACCTTCTCCGCGTCGCCCTGCGCGAGGCGCGCGAGGAGAGCGGCCTTGCCCATGTGCGCCCCGTGTCGGAGGACGTCTTTTCCCTGGAGATACTCACCGTCAACGGCCATGAAAAGCGCGGAAAGTACGTGCATTCCCACCTGCACCTCAACGTTACCTACCTTCTCGAAGGCGACGAGGGCGACGAACTGCGCAACAAGCCCGACGAGAACAGCGGCGTTCGCTGGTTTTCCCTCGACGATGCCGTGGCCGCCTCCGTGGAACCGTGGATGCAAAGGCGCGTCTACGAAAAGCTCAACGCCAAACTGCGCGCGGGGTGGGAAAGATGAGCCGCTTATTCCGCCTGGCGACGGAAGCCGACGCCCGGGCTCTGCTCGCCATCTACGCGCCCTACACGCGCGGCACGGCCAGCTTTGAGGACGGCCCGCCCGCGCTGGAGGAATTTGCCGCGCGCATACGCGACATCTCCGCCGTTTACCCCTACATCGTCTGCGAGGTGGACGGGGAAATTGCCGGCTATGCCTACGCCCACCTGTACAAGGAGCGCGCTGCCTACCGCTGGAACGTGGAAGTGACCATCTACCTGTCGCCCGCCTTCCACCGCCGGGGCATTGGCCGCGCCCTGATGGAACGCCTCCTGGAAATGCTGCGCCGTCAGGGCGTGCGCATGGCGTACAGCTGCATCACCCTGCCCAACCCCGCCAGCACCGGCCTGCACGCGGCCATGGGCTTTGCCGAGGCCGGCGTGCTCACGGACGCGGGCTGGAAAAACGGCCAGTGGCGCGACGTCGTCTGGATGCAGAAGCGCCTGAACGAAAGCACGGACGCGCCCCGCGAAGTCGTCCCCATCGGCAACATCGACGTGCGCGACCTTCTGGGGAGCGATTGACGGACAAAAAACAGCCGCCCGCCCGAATCCCCGGGCAGGCGGCCGTCCTGTTTTTGGGTCAGGTGGCGCTGTGCGTCCGCACGGCCTCATAAAGGGCGCCGCCGGGCGCGAAATCCTCATAAGGCTCCGCCCAGATGCGCACCACGTTCAGGCCGTCGCGGTAGCACAGGCGCAGGGCGTAAGGATAGCTTGTGTTTTCGACCAGCGCAAGGAGCCATTCCACCGTTTCGCTGGAAATGGCCACGTCGAGCGGCAGGAGACCGCCGCCGGCGGAGACAACGGACAGGGAGAGCGCGTCCACGCCCAACGCCTCGGCAAGTTCGGGGCGCGTTTCGCCTTCTCCGGTATAGGCGTCGAACACGCGCCGCGCCACCCACTCCCAGCGGCAGCCGGCCATTTCCACGGACAGAAAGCGACTCCTGCCAAGGAACGTTTCCCGGGAAGAAGCATAGTTGGCCTGTACCGGGACGAAGAAGGAGCCGTCCGTTTCATAGGCGCTGTATTCGCCCTCCAGCCCGTAGACGTTTTCGAGCGTATAGGGCGCTTCCGCTTCCGGCAGGGGCGCGTTGGGATAGGCGGGCGGGAACGGATAAACGGCCAAAACGACGCCCAAAACGAGCGTAAGGCAGATCTCTGCCGCGCGCAGCACGAGATTTTTCTGCCACCAGCGCCGCAGTACGTTCTGACGAACATCACCCTCGATGGCGCGCGCCCCACGCCGCAGACAGATGGCGGCGGCTGCCAGCATCATGGCGGGGTATACGAGGAGGAACAGCCCTCCCAAGACTCCGCTGCGCATCAGGTCAAAGCCGTCGCCGCACAGCCGCATGATGGCGTACAGCAACAGGTAAAACGCGGCGAGCCCCGCCCATGCCAGCGCCTTCCGCCGGCAGCGGCGGCGCACGTAGGCCTCTGTCGTCCCGTCCTCTATCTCCTTCGCCGTCCCCGCCGCGTCCTCAAGTATGTATACGTCCTCGCCGGAACCGGCCAGGCGCCAACCCTCCGTTTCGCAGCGCTCGAGAAACGCCGTCAGCCCCGCCTCCGCGTGCGCAACCACGCGGTAACGCCTGCCGCCGCCGTCCTCTTTGAGCATCACATCCGCATCATCCATCGCCGCCAGAGACCAGCCCTGCCGCGCCTTGTCGTTCAGCCACGCCTCCAGCGCCCGCGTGCGCAGCCACAGGTCGGGGGCGAGCGTCGCCAGCTCAGAATGTACAGGCTGGAAAAGCGCCATGGAAGCCCTCCTTTCCGTTACGCCGGCTGTCCGCGGTACCACTTGAGCGCCCGCGCTTCCAGTGCCCGCACATATTCGTCCTTGCCGTCGCAATAGCCGTCCCAGTCGAGGGGAAAGCGCGCGGCCAGCGCCTTTTTCAGTTTCCCATAGGCGCGCGCCTCATCCGCGTGGGCGCGCAGGTAGGCAGGTACGGCCAGATGGCGCTCGATGGCCTCCCTGTTTTCTTCGGCAAAGACATGCACGTGATGCGTGCGCTCGTCGCCGCCCTTGTGAAAGTAGCGCCGCCCGGGGATGCCAAATTCACCCATGGGCGTGTAGCCAAGGGCGATGAACCCCTCGTTGCACTCGTCCACGGCCCCGATGTCGCGTACCACGGGCATTATGTCGAGGATGGGTTTGGCGCACAGTCCCGGCACGCTCGTCGAGCCGATGTGATGGATGGCGACCATATTCTCCCCAAGCACATTGGCGATGCGCGCCGCCTCCCGCTGAAACGCCTCCGCCCACTCCGGCCGATAGTCCACCACGACGATACACTAGATCGCGTGTTCATCCTCCTGCCATCATCATACCATGCCCGCCGCCCGCGCGCAACCGAAACTTTTCTTGAAACCCACACGCCCCCGTGATAGAATAACTCTTCGGAGGCGGTCAATTTGCGCAAGGAAATGGCCTACGCCCTCAGGCGGACGGTGCCGGTCGCCTGCGGCTACATCTTTCTCGGCATGGCCTTTGGCGTGCTGCTCAACGAGGCGGGCTACGGCCCGGTCTGGGCGCTGTGTTCGAGCCTGTTTATCTACGCCGGCTCCATGCAGTTTATCATGGTCTCGCTTTTGTCGGCGGGCGCGCCCCTCTACACCGTGGCCGTGACCACCTTTCTGGTCAACGCCCGCCACATCTTCTATGGCCTTGGCATGCTGGAAAAATTCCGCGGCCTGGGCAGACGCTTTCCCTACATGGCCTTCGCCCTTACGGACGAGACGTACAGCGTGCTCTGCTCCATGGATGCGCCCACGGGCATGGACTGGAACGACTGCGCCTTTTACGTTTCCATTTTCGACCAGTGTTACTGGGTGCTTGGCTCCCTGCTCGGCTCGCTGCTGGGGCAGGCCCTGCCTGTGGATCTCACCGGCATCGACTTTTCCATGACCGCCCTTTTCGTGGTCATCTTCGTCGATCAGTGGAAGCAGTTCCCCTCGCACGTGCCCGCGCTCACCGGCCTTACCTGCGCGGTGGCGGCGCGGCTGCTCTTCGGGCCGGACAACTTCCTGCTCATCGCCCTCATCGCGGCGGTGGCCATACTCGCCGCGCTGCGGGGAAGATTGGAGGCGAAGGCATGAACGCCATTCTCATCGTCGCCGTCACCGCGCTTATGACCATCGCCGTGCGTTTTCTGCCTTTCGCCGTCTTTGGCAAGCGTCCGCTGCCGCGCATGGTGACCTATCTCGGCCGCGTGCTGCCGCCGGCGATCATGGCGGCGCTGGTGGTGTATTGCCTGAAGAACGTCGATCTCACGGCGTACCCCTTCAGCCTTGCCGAGATCATCGCCGTGGCAGTGACGGCGCTTGCGCATATCTGGAAGCGCAGCACGCTTCTGAGCATCGCCGTGGGCACGGCCTGCTACATGCTCCTCATCCGCACGGCCTTTCCCGCGCTTTGACCCCAATAAAATCGCCCCGGCAGCATATCTTGCTGTCGGGGCGTCGCGTTTTTTCAGTTCTTCAGGCTGTTGAGCGGCGCGGGGATGCGCCCGCCGCGGCGGATGAAAGCCGCGGAGGAGAATTCATGCACCGGCATTACCGGCGCGCGACCGAGCAGGCCGCCGAATTCCACCGAATCGCCCACCTTCTTGCCCGGCGCGGGGATGATGCGCACGGCGGTGGTCTTGTTGTTGATCATGCCGATGGCCGCTTCGTCGGCGATGATGGCGGAAATCGTCTCCGCCGAGGTGTCGCCCGGCACGGCGATCATATCAAGGCCCACCGAGCAGACGCAGGTCATGGCCTCGAGTTTGTCCAGCGTCAACGCGCCCTTTTCCGCGGCGCGGATCATGCCGATGTCCTCGCTGACAGGGATGAAGGCGCCGGAAAGGCCGCCCACGTGCGAGGAGGCCATGACGCCGCCCTTCTTCACCGCGTCGTTTAAAAGCGCCAGCGCCGCGGTGGTCCCGTGCGTGCCGCAGACCTCCAGCCCCATTTCCTCGAGGATCTCCGCCACCGAGTCGCCCACGGCCGGGGTGGGGGCGAGGGAGAGGTCGACGATGCCAAAGGGCACGCCCAGCCGCCGCGAGGCTTCGCGGGCGACCAATTGCCCGATGCGGGTGATGCGGAAGGCCGTGCGCTTGACCGTCTCGGCCACCACGTCGAAGGGCTCGTCCCGCACGTCCTCCAGGGCGCTTTTGACCACGCCCGGGCCGCTGACGCCCACGCTGATGGCGGCGTCGCCCTCGCCGGGGCCGTGGAACGCGCCGGCCATGAAGGGGTTGTCCTCCACGGCGTTGGCAAAGGCCACGAATTTGGCGCAGCCCAGGCCGTCGTTGTCTTTGGTCAATTCGGCGGTCTTTTTGATCGCCTTGCCCAGCAGCGCCACAGCGTCCATGTCGATGCCGGCGCGCGTGGAGGCCACGTTCACCGACGAGCAGAGGAAGCCCGTGGTGGCAAGCGCCTCGGGGATGGACTCGATCAGCCGCCGGTCGGCGTCGGTCATGCCCTTCTGCACCAGGGCCGAATAGCCGCCGATGAAGTCCACGCCGGTCGCCCTGGCCGCGTCGTCCAGCGCCCGCGCCAGCGGCACGGGGTCGTCCACGCCGCCGGAGATGAGCGCCGCCGGGGTCACGGAGATGCGTTTGTTGACGATGGGCACGCCGAATTCGCGCTCGATCTCCTCGCCCACGGCCACCAGGCGCTCGGCCTTGCGGGTGATGCGGTCGTAAACGCGGCGGCAGAGCACGCCGATATCGTCGCTGACGCAGGGAAACAGGGAAATGCCCATGGTGATGGTGCGCACGTCGAGCTTTTCGCGGTCGATCATGCGCAGCGTATCGAGTATTTCAGAAGTATGGATCATCGCGTTCTCCCTCAGATCTGGTGCATGGCCTCGAAGATCTCGCTGCGCTGCACGCGGATCTGCAGCCCCAGCTCCTCCCCAAGGCGCGTAAGGCGGCCGGAAAGCTGGTCAAAGGCGCAGTCCGGCGAAGAGATGTCCGCCACCAGCACCATGTTGAACAGCCCCGATAAGACCGTCTGGGAAATGTCGACGATGTTGGCGTCGCACTCGTACAAAACGGCGCTGACCTTGGCGATGATGCCCTTGCGGTCATAGCCCAGTACGGTGACGACCGCCTTTTTGGAATCCGTCATGTTGCCCTCCCTTTCAACACATAAGGCGCTCCCCCGGCCCAAGGCGCAGGGTTACGCCAATTTGCTGCTTGTAAGATTTATGTAACTGTCCGCCCCGAAAACGAAGCGACTTTGCCGCAAAAACACCGTTTTAAGCATCCAAGACGCGCAAAACGGGAGAAATGCCAACATTTTCCAGCATCCTTAACCAAAGAAAAACGGGCTGGCTACCATTTTCTGACAAAACCTTCGGTTACATGGAAGCTCAGTCCGCAAATCCATCGTCCTCTGCAAGCGGCCTGGGCGGCGCTTCCCGCCCTTCAAAGGCGAAAAACCCCTCGAACGCGCCCGGCTGTCGCGCCAGATCATGCAGCTGTTCGCGGCTGAGCGGCGCGCTCAGGCCCAAGCAATCGCGGCAGTGCCGCCCGCACTGGGGGCAGACACAGCCAAGTTCCGGGCCGTCGGCGTGCACCATATAGGCGCCGCAATCCGGGCAACCGCAACGCATAGGCATCCCTCCGGGTCATTCAATACCATATTCGACAAACTTGCGACATTTCCTGCCCCCAAAACGGATTTTCAGAAATTTTTCTCATATTTTTGTGCCGCGCCCCGGCGCAGGGGCGTCAGGCGGCGAGATCCATATACAGCGTGATCAGCTGCGGGTAGTAGGCGGCGTTGTACATGTAGCGCCCCTCCTCGTGCGCGGAGACGTGGGCGTAGGCGCTGTACTTCTCCCCGAGCATGGGCGTGCCAAAGCTGGATTCGTTGATGAGGACCACCAGCTGCTGCCCGTCGCCGCTGATGTCCATTATCAGCCGCTCCACGCCGTCTTCCTCGCGTATATCGACGATCGTGCCGTTGCAGAGGAACACGCGGTCCTGCCACTGGGCGTAGAGGCGCACCAGCTGGTCATAGTTGTCCTTGAGCGGCCAGGCGGCGGCGGAGTAGTTGGCCAGCGTCGGCGTGTAGTTGACGTCAAAGTGCACCTCGGCGTCGGCGCGCCCGTCCATGGTGGCGCGGAAGCGCACGGTGTTCTCGCCGATGTATTCAAGGTCGGTGAGAAACTCGAAATCGCCGGTCTGCATGTTGATGTAGAGGCTCTCTTCCACATAGGGGGTATCGACCTCTATATACGCGCCGGGCTCGCACGAGCCGGAGATGAGCATCTGGCGGGAATCGGTCTCGTTGCGCACGGAGGTATCCAGCTCCACTTCGATCTCCAGCTGCGCGCGGTAGATGGTCACGTCGCGGCGGGTCTCCACATGGTTGGGCGTGCGCACGAGTATGGAGATGACGTTGTCGCCGATGGGGTAGACGTTTACGTTGGCCGACAAAAGGCCGCTGCGGTCCACCACGTCGGTCACATCCTCGCCGTTGACCAATACGGTGCTGCCCGGCACCACCTGCACCTCCAGCGGGTATACGGAGGTAAACACCGTCAGGTCGTCCTCCGCGGGGCTCAATACCTCCACCGGCGATTGCGGCGGGGCGATGTTCAGTTCGATGGTGGGCAGCTGCGTGCGCTCGCCGCCTTCGGCGATCAGGACGGGGGAGAGGCTGATTTCGGCGCTTTCCACGTTGGTCAGGTCCTGCCCGGCGAACCAGTCGCTGTCGGCCACCTCCACGCGGGCGACGCTGCCGGCCACGATGGTGGAGCGCCCCAGCTCGGGGATAAAGACCTGGTCGCCGTCCTCGGCGAAGAAGCTGATGGCGTGGGCGACGCGGCCGTCGTCCAGCGTGACCTCGCTGACGGTGGGCGTGCGCTCGCCGCGGGCGTACAGGCGTTCCACCTGGTAATCCTCCGCCCAGTAGGTGAGCTTGTAAATGGCAAAGCCGATGACGAATATGGCGATCGCCGCGCCCAGCACAAAGAGGATCGCGCGCACAAGGCGGCGGTCCCAGAAGCTCTGCGGCGCGTCGGATTCTATGTATTCAGGAAGCGGCTGGCCGCACGCGGGACAGATGACGTCCGAGGGGCCGAGCGGCTTGTGGCAGTAGGGGCACTTCAAACGGGGAACCCTCCAAGGTCAGATTTTACCGCCTACATTATACTATATTTCCCGCCAAATTGCACCTGCCGGCAAGGGAATTTCATATTTTTACCCCATGTTCTATCGACAATCGCCCAACTTATGCTATAATACAAAATGGATAGGTTTGGAGGTGCGTGATGGACGTCTTTGTGGAACAGGTGGTGACGCGCAAACGCCGCGCCTTGTATGAGGCGCTGTTTTACGCTTGCTGGGCGCTGCTCGTTTGCTGCGCCCTCGTCGGGCTCTCGGGCCTGATGAATCTATTGTACACGGGCGCGGATGGCGGCCTCGGCTTCCGCCCGCTGGCCGCGGGCATGGCCGTTGTGTTCCTCGGCGGGGCGTTTTTGCTCTGGCGGGCGACCATGCGCCTGCGCACGGAATACGATTATTCCTTCACCAACGGCGTCATCGACGTGGCGCGGGTGCTAAACGGCCGCAAGCGCGTCTACCTGACCAGCTTCGACGTCAGGGACCTGCGCGCCGCCGGCGAGGAAGGCTCCGCCGCCTTCCAGTCCTGCGCGCGCCAGGGCGGCGTGCAGCTGCACCGCTGGTATCTGAACAAAGAGGCAAAGAAACACTTCTTTTTCTTTGAAAAGAAGGGCGGCAGGCACCTGGCCGTCCTCGAACTCAACGACGAAATGGAAAAAACGATCTTCAACCGCCGCTATCTGACGGCGGAGGTATGGGACGGAGCGTATAAGAGCGTATGAAAGCATATCTGGACAACAGCGCCACCACGCGGCCCACGCCGGGCGTCATCCGCGCGATGACAGAGTGTATGGAGGAGGGATGGTACAACCCCTCGTCCGTCTACGGCCCGGCGGTGGCGGCCTTTCGGCAGGTGCGCGCCTGCCGCGAGGCGATTTTGGAAAAACTCGGCGCGTCGGGGGAAAGGCTCATCTTCACTTCCGGCGGCACGGAGGCCAACAACCTCGCCATACTCGGCGCGGTGGAGCGCATGCGCGGCAAGCAGCTCGTGGCCGTCAACGCCACGGAGCACCCGTCGGTGCTGGCCGCCTTCGAGCGGTTGCGCGAAATGGGCCACGATGTGCGCGTGCTTCCCGTGGACAGCGAGGGCGCGCTTGATTACGAAGCGCTGGAAAAAGCCCTGAACGACGGCGCGAGCCTTGTAAGCTGCATGCAGGTCAACAACGAGACCGGCGCGCTTTTGGACGTCCAGCGCCTGAAAAACGCCGTCGCCGGCCGCGCCCTCATCCACGTGGACGGCGTGCAGGGCTTTCTGCGCGTGCCCTTCCGCTTTGCCGACGTGGATATGTACACCATCAGCGCCCACAAGCTGCACGGCCCCAAGGGCGTGGGCGCGCTGGCGGTGAAAAAGGCCGCGCGCCTCCATCCGCAGCACAATCGGCGGCGGGCAGAAGAGGATCTGCGCTCCGGCACGGAGAACACCCCCGGCATCGCCGGCTTTTACGAGGCGGTCCGGGAGATGGACGCCTCCGGCCTGATGGAGAAAAAGCTCCACATGGTCAAGGCCTTCATGGACGCCGTGCCCGAGGCCGCGATCAACGGCCCCGCCCCGGAAAAGGGCGCGCCGCACATACTCAACATCAGTTTCCCCGGCGTGCGCGGCGAAACGATGCTCCACGCGCTGGAGGCCGAGGGGGTCTACGCCTCCACCGGCTCGGCCTGTTCGTCGAAAAAGCGCAAGGTTTCAAACGTACTCACGGCCATGGGCATCCCCGTGGATCGCGCCGAGAGCGCCCTGCGCTTCAGCCTTTCGCCGCACACCACACTTGAGGAAATCGACTACGCCGCCGAAGTGCTTCGCCGCGTCTGGCCGCAACTGAGGCGCTTTCAGAGGAGATAAACATGCGAGAAGTTTTGTTGGTACGCTTTGGCGAAGTCCATTTGAAGGGACAGAACCGCCCCTATTTTCTCAAGACGCTCACCGAAAACGTCCGCCGCGCCGTCAAGCCCCTGGGCGGGCAGGTGTGGCTGGCGGATTCGCGCATCTACGTCGCCGGCGTGGAGGATATGCGCGCCTGCGGCGAGCGCGTGCGCCGCGTGTTCGGCGTTTACTCGGTCAGCCCGCGTGGGAGCTGCCCAAGGAGTTTGACGTCATCGCCGCCAGGTGCGTGAAATGATGCGCCGCTCTCCCGGCTCGTTCAAGGTCTTTGCCCGCCGCTCGGACAAGCACTTTCCCATGAACTCCCATGGAGATCGCCACCGAGATTGGCGGCCGCGTGCTGGAGGACAATTCCAAGCTGCACGTGGACGTCCACCGCCCCGAGCATCGCCTCAACGTCGAGATCCGCGACCACGCCTACGTCTGCGTCGAGGAATGGAAGGCCCGTGGGCGGCATGCCCATGGGCACGGGCGGCAAGGCGGCGCTCTTGCTCTCCGGCGGCATCGACAGCCCCCGTGGCCGGCTATCAGCTGATGAAGCGCGGCGTCACCACCTGCGCCATCCACTTCCAAAGCCCGCCTTACACCGGCGAACTGGCGCTGGACAAGGTGTTGCAGTTGGCGAAGATACTGGGCGAATACGAAAACGGCATGCGCGTCTACCTCGTGCCCTTTACCAAGGTGCAGACGGAGATCCACGAAAAATGCCCCGAGGGCCTCGGCACGCTCATCACCCGCCGCTTCATGATGCGCATCGCCGAGCGGCTGGCGCGCAAGTTCGGCGCTCTGGCGCTGATCACCGGCGAGAGCCTCGGGCAGGTGGCCAGCCAGACCATGGAGGCCATCACCTGCACGGACGCGGTGGTCGGCATGCCCGTGTCCGCCCGCTCATCGGCATGGACAAACTGGAGATCACCGAGATCGCCGAAAAGATCGGCACCTACGAGACTTCCATACTGCCCTATGAGGACTGCTGCACCGTGTTTACCCCCGCCATCCGTCACCAAGCCCAAACTCGACACCATGCCGGACGCCGAGCGCAACTGGATGTCGAGGCGCTGGTCGCAGAAGCCGTGGAGAACACGCGCGTAGAGATCGTATGAACGTCGAAGCCTATATCGAACACCTGAAGAGCAGCCCGTCGTTTATGAAGAACGTCACCTCGTGGCGCGTGCTGCCCGCGCGGGAGGCGAAGTACGCCGATTTTCCCGCCGGTCTGGACGCGCGCTCGTCGCGGCGCTTTCCCGGCGCGGCATTGAGCGGCCCTACATCCACCAGCGCCTCGCCATGGAGGCGGCGCTGGCGGGGGAGGACTGCGTGGTGGTCACGCCCACGGCCTCGGGCAAGACGCTCTGCTACAACGTGCCCGTTCTCAACGCCATTTTGCAAAACGAGGCCAACCGCGCCCTCTACATCTTCCCCACCAAGGCGCTTTCCAGCGACCAGGCGGCGGAACTCTATTCCCTCATCGAGGATATGGGCGCGGAGGTCAAGGCCTACACCTACGATGGCGACACCCCCGCCTCGGCGCGCACGGCCATCCGTCAGGCGGGTCACGTGGTGGTCACCAACCCGGACATGCTCCATCAGGGCATTTTGCCGCACCACGCCAAGTGGGTCAAACTCTTTGAAAACCTCCGCTACGTGGTCATCGACGAGATCCACGCCTATCGCGGCGTGTTTGGCTCCAACCTCGCCAACGTCATCCGCCGCCTAAAGCGCGTCTGCGCCTTCTACGGCTCCCATCCCACGTTTATCTGCTGCTCGGCCACCATCGCCAACCCCGGCGAACTCGCCGAAGCGATGATCGGCCGCCCCGTGCGCCTCATCGACGAAAACGGCGCGCCCGCGGGCGAGCGCCACGTGGTCTTTTACGATCCGCCCGTCGTCAACCGCCAGCTCGGCATCCGCGCCGGTTCCATCCCGGAAACGCGCAACATCGCCGCCGGGCTTTTGCGCGCCGGGGTGCAGTCCATCGTCTTTGCCCGCGCCCGCCTCACCGTGGAGGTGCTGGTGCGCTATTTAAAGGATATGGTGCGCGACCCGCTCGGCAACGCCGGCCGCGTGCGCGGCTATCGCGGCGGCTACCTGCCCACGCAGCGGCGCGAGATCGAGCGCGAGCTGCGCGCCGGCAACATACTCACCGTGGTTTCCACCAACGCGCTGGAACTGGGCATCGACATCGGCCAGCTCGATGCCTGCGTGCTCTGCGGCTACCCCGGCACCATCGCCAGCACCTGGCAACAGGCCGGGCGCGCCGGGCGGCGGGGCGGCAAGAGCCTGATGATCCTCGTGGCCTCGTCCAGCCCCCTCGACCAGTACATCGTCAACCACCCGGACTACTTCTTCGGCAAGTCGCCCGAACGGGCGCTCATCGACCCGAACAATTTGTACATCCTCCTCAACCACATCAAGTGCGCCGCCTACGAACTGCCCTTTGAGGACGGCGAGCTGTTCGACGGCGTCCACGACACGGCGGAGCTTTTGGGCTACCTCTGGGATCAGGCCATCCTCCGCCACGTGGCCGGACGCTACTACTGGATGGCGGAGGAATTTCCGCAGGCGGGCGTCAATTTGCGCTCGGCCAGCGACCAGAACTTCCTCATCGTCGACATCACCGACCCCAAGAAGCACCGTGTCATCGGCGAGATGGACCGCTTCACCGTGCCGATGCTGCTCCACCAGTACGCCATCTACATGCACGAGGGCGACCAGTATCAGGTGGAACAACTGGATTTCGACGACAAGAAGGCCTACGTGCGCCGCGTCAACGTCGGCTACTACACCGACGCCGACCTCACCACCAGCTTAAAGGTGCTCGACGAGTTCGACCGCGTGCCCACCGGCTCCCTGACGCGCTCGCGCGGCGAGGTGCTGGTCAGTTCCATCGTCACGCTGTTCAAGAAGATACGCTTTGACACCCATGAAAACCTCGGCTGGGGCCCGGTAACGCTGCCGGAACTGGAGATGCAGACCACCGCCGCCTGGTGGACGCTGCCCGAGTGGCTGGAAACGGACTACGAGCGCGAGCCGGTCAAGAACGCCATGGTCGGCCTCGCCCACATCCTCCGCCACATCGCGCCCATGTACCTGATGTGTTCTTTGCAGGACGTCCACGTGGTCTACCACGTGCGCGACCCCTTCACGGGCCGCCCCACCATCTACCTCTACGATTCCATTCCCGGCGGCGTCGGCCTCTCCGAGCGCGTGTTTGAGATGGACAAGGAACTTTTCCGCCAGGCGCGCGAAGTCCTCGCCGCCTGCCCCTGCGAAAACGGCTGCCCCAGCTGCGTCGGCGCAACGGCGGGGGAGGGGGCCAAGGTTACGCTGCTGAACGTGCTGGACAGGATGCTGGGGGAGTAGAACGTTTTTCACGGCATGCGGGAGGGTTCATTTGCCAGCGCGCCGCCTCCCCCAAAACCCCCAAGTATTCTGCAAGCCCGAAAGGGAAAGAAGGCTGTTTTTTATGCGCGCCACAGTCCGCAAAACATTCCTCCAAACGCTTCCCGGCCTTTGCGTTGCCCTCGCGGTCTGTATCGCTTCAGCGCTGGAAACGCCCGCCTATGGCCCGGGCGCGGGCGGCGTTGTCTATCTCCTCCTGCCGCCGCTGGCGCTGCAAATGCTGATCTTCTGCGCCGCCTCGCTCATCGCGCGGCAATGGCTGCGCGCCGCCGCTTTCGCCGTGGCGCTCGCTGCCTGCGTCCTCTGTTTTCGCTGCCTCTATGGCCTCACCTGCCCGTAGGCGAGGCATTTTTCGTATATGCCATGTACTTTCCATTGAGCGCGCACCCACCGCACCGCGCCGTCTTCCGGCACGCGCCGATGCAGTGTTCGAGGATGAGCCAGTGGAAATGCCCGTACACCCTCGCGTCCTGCGGCAGCGCACCCTCAAAGAAGTCCTTAATGGCCGCGTCGTCCGCGAAATTGTGCCCCAGGCGTCCAAGCAGCCGCCGCGTGTAGGCGTCCACGATAAAGCTCGGGCGGAAAAAGGCGTAGACGAGGATGACGTCCGCCGTCTCCGCGCCCACGCCGCGGATGGCGAGCAGTTCTTCGCGCAATTCTTCCGTCGATACGCCCGCGGCGTTCTGCCGCTTAAAGCCGTATTTCCCGAACCACGCCGTCAGCGCCCGGATGGCGCGCGCCTTTCCCCGGCAAAACCCGCAGGGGCGGATGAGCGCTTCCAGTTCCTCCGGCGAAATTTCCCCGATGACCTCGGGTTTCAGCCGTCCGCCGATGGCCGCGCAGGTCTTTTCCACATTGACCCAGGCCGTATTCTGTACCAGCACGGATTGAAAGAGGACGGTATAGGCGTCCTCCGACCACCAGCGCGGCTCGCCGTAAGCGCGCAGAAGCGCCTCGTACAGCGCCGCTGCGCCCAGGGGAAGCTCAGCCATGCCGCGCCTCCTTGCGAAACAACTTTTGCGCCCCCTGCGCGACGGTATCGTCCGGCCGCAAATGTCCAAGCAGCAGCGGCGAGGCGGGGTCGTGCAGCTTGTAGTTCTGAAAAGCCAAAAGGGGATTTTTGTTGGCGCAGCAGTACTTGCAGCCGTTTAAGCAGGTGTCGTAAGCGCCGATGTCGCGGCTCTCGATGCAGTGGCAGCCCTGCCGCGAGCCCTTGTGTTTGAGATCCTTGAATTCAATGCCGTTGGCTCTGCCGAGAATATCCAGCGTCATGCAGCCCGAGGGGTGGATGCCGTAACGGGAATAATCCCCGTTGGTGCCGCAGGTCTGCAAAGAAACGCCGTACTTCTGCGCGATGGCGCCCAGCCCCCGCGCCACCTCGTCCATCTCCCAGTCCGAAAAGGGGATGATTTCCGGCATGTTGCTCTCCAGTTTTTTGTACATCTCCACAAAGCTGAAGATGCAGCGGTCGATGTGCGGCGCGAGCGTCGCGGCCATGCGCTCAAACGTCTCCATGTGGCGCTCGATGGTGTACTTGCGCGTGAGCAGCACCGGGTCGTAGCGCCAGGCGACGCGCCCCTTGCCCACCTGCCTGGACAGCGCCATCAGCGTTTCCATGCTCTGCCCGATGGACGGCACGCCCGGCTCCACGTCCTTGCCGTAGGCGGTGATGGTATAGTAAAAGTAGGTGGGGAAGCGCTCGGTAATCTCATGCAGGCGCGGCAAAATGGGCGCGTAGTTCTTGGAACAGAACACCACGCAGTCCACCTTTTCCGGCGTCAGTTCGTAGCGCGTCACCTTGTTTGGGAACAGTGGGTTGTGCGAAAGCACATAGCCCTCGGCGAAGCGCCGCAAGAGCCAGTCCGTATAATACTGCACGGTGTCCGTGCGCGCGCCGGTGTTGACGATCATATCCGCATCTCCTCCATACGGGCAAAGCGCCCCGGCCATCGTCGGAGCGCTTTGCCCGTCTTACTTCGTCAGTTCCTCGTCAGTTCCTCGTACTTCTCCACCAGCGCGTCGAAGGCGTCCAGCGCGCGGTCCACGGCCTCGGGCTTTTCCATGTCCACACCGGCCACGCGCAGCGCCTCCAGAGGCGGCACGCTGGAGCCGAGGGAGAGAAACTTCTGGTAGCGCTCCACCGCCGCCGCGCCCTCGGTGCGGATGCCCTCGGCAAGCGCCATCGCCGCCGAAAAGCCGGTGGCGTATTTGTAGACGTAGAAGGCGTTGTAGAAGTGGGGGATGCGCATCCACTCGCAGGCGATGAGCGCGTCCTGCCGGACCTGCGGGTAGTAGGCGGCGTTGAGACTGGCGTAGACGGCGTTGAGGCTCTCCGCCGTCAGCGCCTCGCCGCGCTCGGCCATGGCGTGCGCCTCGCGCTCAAACTCGGCGAACATCGTCTGGCGGAACACCGTGCCGCGAAAGCCGTCGAGCAGGTGCCAGGTGAGGAACGCCTGCGCCTGTTTGTCATCCTTGTAGCGCTCCATCAGCGCGCGCAGAACGAGGATCTCGTTGGTCGTCGAGGCCACCTCGGCCACGAACAGAGAGTATTCCGCGTCCAGATAGGGCTGGTGTCTGTTGCTCAGATAGGTGTGCACGGAATGCCCCATCTCGTGGGCGATGGTGAGCACGGAATCGAGGTTTTCCTTGTAGTTGAGCAGCACGTAGGGGTGCGTGCCGTAGGTGCCCCACGAATACGCGCCCGCGGACTTGCCCTCGTTTTCGTAAACGTCGATCCAGCGCTCCCTGCGCGCCGTGCGCAAAATCTCCTGATAGTCCTCGCCGAGCGCGGAGAGCGCCTCCACCACCAGCTCGTAGGCCTCGTCAAAGGGCAGCCTGATGTCAAAGCCCTCCACCGCGGGAACGTAGAGGTCGATCATGCGCATGTCGGAAACGCCGATCAGTTCGCCATTGCGCTTCACAAAGCGCGCCAGCGCCGGTATGTGCCGCCGCACGGAGGCGACGAGGTTGTCGTAGACGCTCACGGACACCTGGTCCGGGAACAGCGCCGCTTCCAGCGCGCTTTTGTGCTTCGCCGTGCGCGCGGAAAAGATGTCGGCGCGCACCGAGGCGTCGTAGAGCGCGGGAATGGTGGAGGCAAAGGACTGATAGGTGGTATACAGCCCCTCAAACGCCGCCGCGCGCACGCCGCGGTCGCGATTCATCATCAGGGGGATGTAGTTGGCGTGGGTGATGCGCACGTCCTCGCCCTTTTCGTCCTTGATGACGGGAAATTTCATGTCCGCGTCGGCGAGCATGGTGTAAATGGTGTCCGGCGCGGCGGCCATCTCCCCGGCCATGGCCACGATGCGTTCCTCGGCCTTGGAGAGCGTGTGCGGCCGCTGCCGCTCCACCTCGCGCAGCATGACGGCGAACTCGGCAAACGCCGGCTTCTCGCATACGGAGGCAATGTACTCCGCCGGCAGGGAGAGCAGCTCCGGCGTCAAAAAGCTCGCCGCCGTCTCCACCCTGGTGATCAGCGCCTGCGCCCGCGCCGTCAGCGCCTGGTTCGCGGCAACGCGGTTGTCCTCGTCGCGGCGCATGCGCGCGTAGGCAAACACCGCGGCGGCGATCTCCTGCATGGAGGCAAAGTGGCGCAGCGCCTCCAGAAGCGCTTCCTCGTCTCCCAGCGTCCCCTCGAAGCGGCCAAAGTCCGCGGCCAGCTTTTCCGCGGCGCGCAGGGCGTTTTCCCAATCCTCGACGCTTTCGTAGATGTCCTCCAGCCGCCAGCGGTACGCAAGCGGTATGTCCTTGCGTTCGGTCATCGTGAAAATGTTCCTCCTCGTTTGGAAAAGCCCCCGGGCAGAGCCGGGGGCGTCGTCTCAGTGCCTGTGCTTGATAAAGTCCAGCGCCTTGGCCGCCTCCATCGCCACGATGGGGAAGAGGATGAGCGCCAGCGCCCATAGGTACAGCCCCGTGGGCAGCACGGCCAGCTCAAAGGCCATGCGCACCGGCGGCACGAAGGCCACCAGCATGACCAGCGCGAACGAGGCCAGCGCCGCCCAGTTGAGCTTGTGGTTGGTGAACGGGCCGATCTTGAACAGAGAATGCGTGGAGCGCATGTTGAACGCCTGCACCACCTGCGAAAGCGCCAGCACGAGGAAGGCCATCGTCTGCCCGGCCTGTTCGCTGCCGCCCTGATGCTCGCCGATCCAGTAGCCGATCAGCGTCAGCGCGCCGAACATCACGCCCTGCAGGGCGATCTGCAGGCCGTAGCCCTTGGCGAACAATCCTTCGCTGCGGGGGCGCGGCTTGTGCTCCATCACGTCCTTTTCCACCGCCTCCATGCCCAGCGCGATGGCGGGCAGGCTGTCGGTGGCCAGGTTGATGAGCAGCAGCTGCATGGACAGAAGCGGCGTGCGGTGCCAGAGGATCATGGCGAAGAACACGCACAATATCTCGCCGATGTTCGTGCCCAGCAGGAAGCCCACGACCTTCTTGATGTTGTCGTAGATGCCGCGGCCCTCGCGCACGGCGTCGACGATGGTGGTGAAGTTGTCGTCGGTCAGCGTCATATCCGCCGCGCCCTTGGCCACGTCGGTTCCGGTGATGCCCATGGCGCAGCCGATGTCGGCGGCCTTGAGCGCGGGCGCGTCGTTGACGCCGTCGCCGGTCATGGAAACGATCTCGCCCTGGCTCTGCCAGGCGCGCACGATGCGTATCTTGTCCTCGGGCGACACGCGGGCGTAGACGGAGATATTGCGCACGCGCGCGGCCAGTTCTTCATCGGAAAGACTCGCCAGCTCCGCGCCGGTCATGGCCTCGTTGCCCTCCACGAGTATGCCCAGCTCGCGGGCGATGGCGGCGGCGGTCACGACGTGGTCGCCGGTGATCATCACCGGGGTGATGCCCGCCCTGCGGCAGATCTTCACCGCTTCGCGCACCTCGGGGCGCGGCGGGTCGATCATGCCCACCAGGCCGATGAGCGTCAGGCCGTTTTCCAGCTCTTCCGGGGTGGGGTTTTCCGGCGTCCTGTCGAGCTTTTTCGTGGCCACGGCCAGCACGCGCAGCGCCTGCTGGCTCATGTCGTTGACGATGTCCTCTGCCTCCTCCGGGCAGCCGCCCTTGACGCAGCGGTCCTCGATGACGTCGAACGCGCCCTTGACGATGGCGATGTATTCGCCGTCGATCTTGTGCACGGTGGTCATGAGCTTGCGGTCGGAGTCGAAGGGGATCTCGGCAAGGCGGGGATACTTGCGGTTGAGCGCCGCCTTGGTGATGCCGTTTTTCGCCGCGGCGGCGACGATGGCCGTCTCCGTGGGGTCGCCGATGTGCTTTTCCTTGCCGTTCTCCATCTCAATGCTGCCATCGCAGCAGAGCGTGGCAAGGGAGAGCAGGCGGCGCGCCGCGTCCGAACAGTTGGCGCTGATCTCCTCCGTGCGCCGGCCGTCCACGGCGTAGGCGCGGGTGAGGGTCATGCGGTTCTGCGTCAGCGTGCCGGTCTTGTCCGAGCAGATGATGGAGGCGCTGCCCAAAGTCTCCACGGCGGGCAGGCGGCGGATGATGGCGTTTTTCTTCGCCATGCGCTGTATGCCGATGGAGAGCACCACCGTGACGATGGCGGGCAGGCCCTCGGGAATGGCGGAGACCGCCAGCGAGACGCTGGTCATGAAGATCTCCAATACGGGGATGTTGTTGAGCAGGCCGACCACGAAGATCACCGCGCAGGCGGCGAGGGCGACGATGCCCAACAGCTTGCCCATGCGCGCCAGCTTGTGCTGAAGGGGCGTCTGCGTGTCGTCCGCGCCCTCGAGCAGCCCGGCGATGCGGCCCATCTCCGTGTCCATGCCCGTGCCGGTGACGATGGCGCGGCCGCGCCCGTAGGTCACGGAGCAGCCGGAATAGAGCATGTTCACGCGGTCGCCCAGGGGCGCGTCCTCGGCCACGGAAGCCTGCGCGTCCTTTTCCACGGGCACGGATTCGCCGGTAAGCGCCGATTCTTCGCTTTTGAGGCTGGCCGATTCGATCAGCCGCGCGTCCGCGGGCACGAAGTCGCCCGCCTCCACGAGGATGACGTCGCCCGGCACCAGGTCGCTGGCGTCGATGACCGCTTCGCGGCCGTTGCGCACCACGCGCGCGTGCGGGGCGGACATGCTCTTGAGCGCCTCCATGGCCTTTTCGGCCTTGCTTTCCTGCATCATACCCATGATAGCGTTGAGGATGACGATGGCCAGGATCAGCGCCGGTTCCAGAAACTCCCGCGTCTCCCCGCTCTGGGCGGCGACGAAGAAGGAGATGATGGCGGCGATGATGAGTATGATGATCATCGTGTCCTTGAACTGGGCGAGGAAGCGCATCAAAAGCGAAGGCTTCTTCTGTTCGCGCAGTACGTTTTTGCCGTACTTGGCGCGCGCCGCTTCCAGCTGCGCCTGGTTAAGGCCCTTTTGTGGGTCGACCGAAAAGCGCTTGAGCAGGCTGTCCAGCGGTTCGGTATAGAAATTCATGGTGTCCTCCTGTTATTGCCGGGAGAGCGTGGCCAGCATCACGGCCTTGATGGTGTGCAGGCGGTTCTCCGCCTCGTCAAATACCACCGAGCGCTTGCTCTCGAACACTTCGTTGGTCACTTCCATTTCGGTCAGGCCGAATTTTTTGTGGATCTCGCGCCCCACCTCGGTGCCCAGGTCGTGATACGAGGGCAGGCAGTGCATGAAGATGGCGCAATCGGCGGCGTTTTCAAAGGCCGCGGCGTTGACCTGGTAGGGCAAGAGCAGCTTGATGCGCTCCTTCCACACCGAATCCGGCTCGCCCATGGATACCCAGATGTCGGTGTAGAGCACATCCGCGCCGCGCGTGCCGTCGGCGATGTCCGAGGTCAGGGTCACGCTGCCGCCGGTGTTTTCGGCGATCTCCCGCGCGGTCCTGACCAGATCTTCCGCCGGGAACAGCGCCTCGGGCGCGCAGGCGGTGAAGTGCATGCCCATCTTGGCGCAGGCCACCATCAGCGAATTGGCCACGTTGTTGCGCGCGTCGCCCATGAAGGTGAGCTTCACGCCCTCCAGGCGGCCCAGGTGCTCCTCGATGGTCAGAAGGTCCGCCATCATCTGCGTGGGGTGAAACTGGTCGGTCAGGCCGTTCCACACAGGCACGCCGGAATACTTCGCCAGGAGCTCCACGGTATTTTGGCTGAAACCGCGGTATTCGATACCGTCGTACATGCGGCCGAGCACGCGCGCCGTGTCCTCGATGCTCTCCTTTTTGCCCATCTGCGAGCTGGCCGGGTCGAGGAAGGTCACGCCCATGCCCAGGTCGCGCCCCGCCACCTCGAAGGCGCAGCGCGTGCGCGTGGAGGTCTTTTCAAACAGCAGCACGATGTTGCGGCCCATCAGGTGCCTGTGGCCGATGCGCAGGTGCTTTTCGCGCTTTAAGCGCTTGGCCAGGTCGAGTATGTGGCGGATCTCATCGGGCGTATAGTCGAGAAGGGTGAGGAAGCTGCGTCCGTAAAGGGTCATTGGGCATCTCCTTTCCAGTCGGGGAACATGGCGAGGCGGCGGAAGGCCTCAAAGCCGTTTACGAGCGCCGCTTCGTCCAGCGTGAACAGGGGGGAGTGCAGAGGTTCGCTTTCGCCCGTGCCGAGATAGAACATCACGCCCGGCACGCGCTGCAGGTAAAAGGAAAAGTCCTCGGCGGTGAGGTCGGGATCGGGGAGGGGCTGGAAGGGCAAATCGGCGGTTGCCGCGCGGAAGCGCTCAAACAGCCCGGGATCGTTGATGGTGGGCGGGTACCCTTCGCTGAAGGACACCTCCGCCTCCACGCCAAAGGGCGCGCAGGCTTCGCAAACGGCCCTGCGGACGCCCTCTTTGATGCGCGCGTGGTCCTGCAGGCTGAAGGCGCGCACCGTGCCGGAAAGCTCGGCAAGGTCGGGCACGATGTTGGTCGAGGCGCCGGAGTGGAAGGAACAGAGGCGGATGAGCCGCGGCATGTCCTCGGGCAGGGAGGCGTCAAAGGCGTAGACATTGCGCACGGCCTCGGCCCCGGCGAGCATGGCGTCCCGCCCGTCGCGGGCGCGGGCGGCGTGCGCCGAAGCGCCCGTCAGGCGGATGCGCGCCTCGCAGGCCGTGGCCATGAACGCCCCCGGGCGCGACGCGAGCGTGCCCACGGGGATGCCGGGCTGCACATGCAGGGCGAAGATGCGCTTTACGCCGTATTCTTCCAGGGCGCCGCTCTCCACCACGAAGCGCGCGCCGCCGCCAGTCTCCTCCGCCGGCTGAAAGATGGCCAGCACGTTGCAGGGGAGATCGGCCCTGTGCCCGTCGAGCCATTCGCAGAAGGCCAGCATCGTGGCCATGTGCGCGTCGTGGCCGCAGGCGTGCATGCTGCCCGGGTGCTGCGACGCGAAGGGAAGCCCCGTCGCCTCCTGGATGGGCAGGGCGTCCATGTCGCAGCGGAAGGCGGTGGCCTCCGCCCGTCCCGCGTCAAACCAGGCCAGAACGCCGTGCCCGGCCACGGGCCTTACCTGCGCGCCCAGCCGGGAAAGCTGTGAAAGCACGTAGGCCTGCGTCCTGGGCAGGTCGAAACCGACCTCAGGGATGCGGTGCAGCGCGCGCCGGTGGCGGCGGATGGTCTCGAGCATGGCCGTTCCTCCAGAATTTCCCTTTTTGCCATTTTACCATGGCAACATTAAATCCGTTTGTCAAGAGTGGAAAAAGTGCGATTTTCAGCAGACTGCCGAGTTTTTGAAGGACGGACAAATGTGCTTTTCGCAAGGACAAAATGGGCAAGGCAAAACCAAAACTTGCAAAACTGCCCCAACTCTGCTATGATAGCGAAAAGAAAACGCGCGGAGGTGCAGCCATGTTTGAAGGCAGCTATGTGGCGCTGGTGACGCCCTTTTACCCGGACGGGAGCATCAATTTTGACCGGCTGAAACAGCTTTGCCAGTGGCACGTGGAAAACGGCACGGACGGCCTGGTGGTGCTGGGCACCACGGGCGAGTCGAGCACCACGGACGCCGCCGAGGACGCGGCCATCGTGCGCTGTTGCGTGGACGCCATTGGCGGCCGCATCCCGGTGATCGCCGGCGGCGGTTCCAACTGCACGGAAACGTCGCTTGCAAAGAGCCGCAAGTTCCGCGATCTGGGTGCGGACGGCCTTCTGCTCATCACGCCCTACTACAACAAGGCCAACCAGAAGGGCATGTACCGTCACTTTGCCACCGTGGCCGAGGCGGTCGATCTGCCCATCATACTTTACAATGTGCCCGGCCGCACGGGCTGCGCGCTCTCCGTGGAGTGCGTGGAGGCGCTTTCGAAGCTGCCCAACGTGCGCGGCATCAAGGAGGCCAGCGGCAACATCTCCTATACGGCGAAGGTGGCGCGGCTGACGAATGACGAATTCGTCCTCCTCTCCGGCAACGACGATATGATCGTCCCCGTGCTCTCCCTGGGAGGCGTGGGCGTCGTCAGCGTCTGGGCCAACATCTGTCCCCGTCAGGTGCACGACCTCGTGGCCGCCTACCGCGCCGGCGACGGCAAAAAGGCGCTGGAACTGCAACTGAAATATCTCGAGCTCATCAACGCGCTGTTCATCGAGGTCAACCCCATTCCCGTCAAGGAAGCTATGAACATGCTCGGCATGGAGGCCGGCCCCTGCCGCCTGCCCCTGTGCGAGATGGAGGACAAGAACCGCGAGGCGCTGCAAAAGGCGCTGCGCGTGCTGGAGGAAGCATGAAGGTCATACTGGTCGGCTACGGCCGCATGGGAAAAATGATCGAGGAGCTGCTCGCCGTGCGCACCGATGTGGAAATCCTCGGCGCGGTGTCGCCGGGGCTGTACGAAAGCCCTTGGGACGTGCCCGGCAAGCCCGATGCCATCATCGACTTTTCCTACCCCGGCAACCTCGAAAACACGCTCGCGCGCGCGGAAGACGCCGCCTCCGCCGTCATCCTCGGCACCACCGGCCTGACCGCGGAGCAGGTAGAGCGCGTCCGCGCGGCGGCCAGGCGCGTGCCGGTGGTCTTTGACGCCAACTTTTCCCTCGGCGTGGCCGTGCTGCGCAAGGCGCTTGCGCAGGTGGGGCCGCTGCTGCTGAAGTGCGGCTTCGACGCCGAGATCGTCGAGACGCATCACAACCGCAAGGCGGACGCCCCCAGCGGCACGGCCAGGGCGCTTCTGCGCGCCATCGACCCCGCGGGGGACTACGCGCCCGTCTATGGCCGCGAAGGGCTTGTCGGCGCGCGCGGCAGGGAGATCGGCGTGCACGCCGTGCGCGGCGGCACCGTGGCCGGCGAACACCGCGCGCTCTTCTTCGGCGAGGACGAGACTCTGGAGTTCCGCCACCTCGCCGCCAGCCGCCGCATATTTGCCGCCGGCGCGGTGCGGGCGCTGGATTTCGCCGTCGGCCGCGCGCCGGGGCTGTACCGCGTGGACGACGTGCTGGGCTTGAACGACATGCAGGGAGGGAAGGACCAATGAACGCGGAAGAGATCATCCGCTTTATCCACGATGCAAAAAAAACCACGCCGGTGAAGGCCTACGTCAAGGCCGCGCCGGACGTGGCGTTCCCCGGCTGCCGCGTGTTCGGCGCGGGCGACAGGGTCGTTTTCGGCGAGTGGGGAGACGTGCGGGCGGCGCTTGAACAAAACGCCGCCGCCGTTGAGGATGTGGTCATCGAGTGCGACCGCCGCAACAGCGCCGTGCCGCTGCTGGACTTGAGGAATGTCAACGCCCGCATCGAGCCGGGCGCCATCCTCCGCGACCGCGTGGAGATCGGCGACCGCGCCGTGATCATGATGGGCGCGGTCCTCAACATCGGCGCGGTGGTGGGGGAGGACACGATGATCGACATGGGCGCGGTGCTCGGCGGGCGCGCCACCGTGGGCAGGCGCTGCCACATCGGCGCGGGCGCGGTGCTCGCGGGCGTGGTTGAACCGGCCAGCGCCACGCCGGTCGTCGTCGAGGACGACGTGCTCATCGGCGCCAACGCCGTGGTGCTCGAGGGCGTGCATATCGGCAAGGGCGCGGTGATCGCCGCCGGCTGCGTCGTCGTCTCCGATGTGCCGGAAAACGCCGTGGTCGCCGGCGTGCCCGGCCGTGTCATCAAGATGAAGGACGAAAAGACGGAAAAAAAGACCGCGCTGGTGGACGCCCTGCGCGCGCTCGACTGAAAAACGGCAAAACAAGGCCGCCCGTCGCGGGGAAACGCCCGCGATGGGCGGCCTTGCCATAATGGCCTATTCGCGGTAGGGCTTGGCGATGGGCACGTTGTCCGGCCCAAGGGGCGTGAAGTCCACAGGCTTGTGGCAGTGGGGGCAGGTATAGAGCTCGTTTTCCTCCCGGATCTCGCCCAGCGGCACGAAAAACACCTTGCCGCACTCCGTGCAGACGCTGCCCGCCAGCGGCACGCTGCCGCCCTCCTCCTTCTTGCCGTCGGAGGAGAGCACGCGCAATCCGCCTTCGGGGGCGTAGCCCTCGTCGCCGTCCGCCTCGTCCATGTAGCCGTCGTCCTCGTCCATGTAGCCATCGTCGCGCGCGTCGCCGTCCACGGTGGCTTCGAGGTCCTCAAGGTCCTCGTCGATGCTCTCCACGAAGTCGTTCAGCTCCGTCATATCGTCGCGCAGGTCGCCCAATTCGCCGGCGATATTTTCCAGCGCGTCCGCCAACGCCGCAAGCAGCTTGCCGTTCGTGGAATCGGGCGCGACGTCCATGCTGCCGATCAGCCCGCGGATGTAGCCGACCTGTTCTGTCAGCTTCGCCATTTCATCACCTCCGCCCCACAGGGCAGTTGTCTTTACAGAAACGGGGCGGCAAAGCGCGCCGCCCTCAGGGCGCTGGGAAAGCCCATAACCGCAACGGCCGCCCTGATATATTAAATCAGAAGCGGCCATTGCTTCCCTGGGTGGATCTGCCGGGCCCTTCGGGATCGTCAAATCCAGTCGCAAGGTTGCAAGCCAAGGCTTGCAAGTCGCCAAAGGCGACCGTTTTTGGCGATCGGGGACCGGCAAAAACGCCTCGGCGACAAATTTTGCTGCCGGCAAAATTACCTCGCTTGCAGGCTTTCCCGGCGCTTTGCCGCACCCACTAACCTGTGCGTTTTCGCGCCCGCTTATGCGCGGCCCAGGTATTCGCCGCCGTTGCGGGTGTCGATCTTCAATTTGTCGCCGATCTCGATAAACAGCGGCACCTGCAGGGTAAAGCCGGTCTCCACCGTGGCGGGCTTGGTGGTGTTGGAGGCGGTGTCGCCCTTGAAGCCGGGCTCGGTGGCGGTCACTTCCAGCTCCACGAAGTTCGGGGCCTCAACGCTGAAGGGCGCGCCCTTGAAGAAGCGCACGGTGACGTTGGTGTTCTCCTTGACGAAGGGGATGGCGTCCTCCACCTGGTCGTGCGTCAGCGGCAGCTGGTCGTAGGTGTCCAGGTCCATGAAGTAATACAGATCGCCGTCGTTGTAGAGGTACTGCATCTCCTTGGTCTCGATGTGCGCCTTGGCCATCTTGTCGGTGGGGTTGAAGGTGCGCTCGATGACGGCGCCGGTGACGATGTTCTTCAGCTTCGTGCGCACGAACGCCGCGCCCTTGCCGGGCTTGACGTGCAGAAAACTGACCACGGTCCAAATGCCGTTGTCCATCTCAATGGTGACGCCGTTTCGGAAGTCGCTTGCGTTGATCATGGGGAATGTGCCTCCTCAAATAGAATGGTAAGGGGTTTACAGCTCGATCAGCTGCTTCGGCGCGTCGATGGGGTCGATATACCCGTCCGAAGTCAGGATCGCCATGTCCTCGATCCGGCAGCCGCCGAGACCCGAGATATATATGCCGGGCTCGATGGTGACGACATGGCCGGGCCGAAGCACCGTCCCATCGCCCCTGCCGAGCCGGGGCTGTTCGTGGATATCCAGGCCCACGCCGTGGCCGAGGGCGTGGCCAAAGGAGCCGGGGTAGCGCGCCTCGATAAAGTCGCGGGCGATCTTGTCCACATCTTCGCACACCGCGCCGGGGCGGACGGCGTCAAGCGCCATTTCGTGCGCCTCGAGCACGGTCTGGTAGACGTCCTTCAGCGCCCTGCCAACCTTGCCGATGCCCACCGTGCGCGTCATGTCCGAGCGGTAGCCGCCATAGGTCGCGCCAAAGTCCAGCGTCAAAAGCTCGCCGTTTTGCAGGCGGTGCTCGCCGGGAACGGCGTGGGGGAGGGAGCCGTTTTGGCCCGCGCAGGCGATGGTGTCAAACGCCTCGCCCTCGCTGCCCAGTTTGAGCATCCCGTAGTTAAGGGCGACGGCCACCTCGCGTTCGGTCATGCCGGGGCGAATGACCTCCAGAAGCGCCCTGAAGGCGCGGCAGGCGATGTCCGCGGCGCGGCGGATGCAGTCGATCTCGCCTTCGTCCTTTATAAGGCGCATTTCTTCAACGAGGCCGGCAAGCGGCGTCAGGGCGACGTCCCCCAGCGCGCCTTGCAAAGCGGCCCAGTCGTCATAGCAGAGGAAGTCCGTCTCCACCGCCAGCGCCCGCGCGCCCGAGGCGGCGGCCAGTTCCGCCACCAGAGATTCGACGCTCCTGCCCATGCGCGTGCGCACGCATTCGAGCGTCGGGGCCTGCCGGGAGAGCTGTTCCACATAGCGGAAGTCGGTGAGCACGGCCTGCCTTTGCGCGGAGACAAACAAGCAGCCCTCCCCGGTAAAGCCGGTGAGGTAGCGCATGTTCTGCGGCTTATGGATCAGCGCCGCGGACAGCCCGCGCGCCTCCATGGCGGCCAGGAAACGCTGCAAACGCCCCGTAAAACTTCCTCCCTCCGCGCATATAAAATCATTCTAGCACATCTTCTGTGAATTTTCCAGTACGCGCGGGAAAAAAATGGCCGCGCGCGAAAATTTCACCGACAAAAAAGGCTTCGGGAACGCTTCCCGAAGCCCCAGAGCGCTGACAAAGCCCACAAACGCAAAAATCGCTCTGATAAAATAGAAATCAGAGGCGATTTTTGCTTCCGGCGTCAGCTGCACTTGCATCCTGCGGTCACTTACGTCTATGTAAGCTCCCTTGGATGCAAGCACAGCTTCCTTGTCTTGCGGGCTTTCTCAACGCTCTGCCAGTCTGTTGACTTTGTCAACATCCTGAGGCTTCGGGAACGCTTCCCGAAGCCCTGCAAAGCCTTTACTTGGCCAGCACGTCGGCGTCGCCGGCGGTGTGCAAGAAGTCGCGGATCAGTTCGCGGCAGCGCTTGTAGACGCACTCGCGGGCGTATTCCACGTCGTTCTTCTCGCGCATGGCGCGCTCATAGGGCTGGCGCAGCTCGGTGCCGACGTTGATCTTGGCGATGCCGGCCTTGATGCCCTTGAGGATATATTCGTTCTCGATGCCGCTGCCGCCGTGCAGCACCAGCGGGATGTTGAGCGCCGTTTCCAGCTCCGTGATGCGCTCGATGTCCAGCTTGGCGGCGGGCTTTTTCTTGTCCAGCAGGTTGGCGGCGATAGCGCCGTGCACGCTGCCCACGGCCACGCTCAGCCAGTCGCAGCCGCTGCCCTCGACGAACTTCAGGGCGTCCTCCACGGTGGTGAAGCCCATCTTCTTTTCGAAGATCTCTTCATAGGGGATGGCGGCCTGCGCCGTCTCATGCCCCATCACCGCGCCCAATTCGGCTTCCACGGGGATGCCGGCGGCGTGGGCGATGTCGCAAACGGCCTTGGTGGCGGCAATGTTGCCCTCCAGGGGCAGGCGGGAGGCGTCCACCATCACGGACTGGTAGCCGGCCTTGATGGCGCGCTCGATGATGGGCAGGTAGTCCACTTCGAGGTGGTCCTCGTCGATGACGGGCACGTGGTCGAGATGCAAAAGCGTGTGGCCTTCCTTCTTATACTTGCCGTATTCCTCGGCGACGCGCTCAAGGCTCTCGGACTCGAACTTTTCCCACTCCAGGCGCGCCACCTGGATCATGGCCACGGAGTTTTCGTCCACCACGGCCTGCACGATGGGCTTCACCATCGGCAGATGGGGGATGTTGAACGCGGGCACGACCAGCTTGTTTTCCAAGGCTTTGCGGACAGCGATCTTGGCATCCAAAGAAAACACCTCTTTTAATATATTCAGGATTCCTGTTCCATTATAGCAAACGTTTGCCATGAAAACAAGCGCGAAAAAGAAAATTTTGCCGCGGCAGGGAAATGGCAGGATTTTTACGATTCCATGTCGAATGTGTTGGGCGTAAGTCGAGATCGCGGAGGCAGATATGCTGGAAATCGTCATCCAAAATTGGGACGACCTGCAAAAGGCCGTCTTTGATGATGTGTGGGACGAGAAGATCATGCGTTACCGCGCCAACCGCATCTACCGCGGCGCCGCGGACAAAAACTGGCGGCTCGTGCCCTCGCTCAACCGCGTCTGCGCGCACGATTTGGGCCTCGAACAGGCGGTCATCCGCAGTTTTCGCAAATACGGCTACGCCGACCTTGCCCAGTACACCGGCTTTTGGCAGCTTTTGCCCGTGGCGCAGCACTACGGCCTGCCCACGCGCCTTCTGGACTGGTCGTATTCCCCCCTGGTGGCGGCGCATTTCGCCACGGAGGACACCGACGCCTACGACCGCGACGGCGCCATCTGGTGCATCGACGCCACCGAGGTCAAAAAGCGCTTGCCCAAGCGCCTGCGAAAGCGCCTGGAGGAAGCCAACTGTAACATCTTTTCCCTCGGCCTTCTGGAGGAGGAAGTGCGCGACTTTGCCGAGATGCAGGCGCTCTCCCCGGAGCCTTACGCCCTGTTTTTTGAGCCCGCTTCCATGCTCGACCGCATCGCCAACCAGTATGCCCTCTTTTCCGTGGTCAGCGACCCGGCCGTGCTGCTCTCCGACATACTCGAGGCGCAGGACATCGACTATTACAAGATCGTCATCCCCCGCGAAGTGAAGCTGGAGATACGCGACAAGCTGGATTACATCAACATCTCCGAGCGCATGCTTTACCCCGGGCTGGACGGCATCTGCCGCTGGATCGCCCGCCAGTATTCGGCGCTGGGGCCGAAGTACAACCGCCGCCCTAACCCATAGTTTACCAAAAAACCAACAAAGGCAGTGTACTTTTCCCCCGCGCGGCGCTACAATAACAGGTGGGCAAGTTTGTGTGGGTAATCGCGCAAGACGCGCGTTACTGGACAATATCGGCAAGATACAGGAGGGACAAAAATGAAATTCCGTTCCATGTTGGCGACCCTGCTGGCGATCATCATGATGATCGGCGGCGCGGCCATGGCCGAGACCGCGGAGCCGGTCGAAGTCGTGATCTGGCACACCTTTACCGACGCGCAGCAGACCGCGCTGGAGGGCTTTGCCGCCGCTTTCAACGAGACGCAGGACCAGTACGAGGTCGTCGTCCAGTCCCAGGCCTACTCCGGCTTTGAGGACACGGTGTACAACGCCGTGGCCAACGGCGTCGGCCCGAGCATCATCTTCAACTACGCCTCCACCGCCGCGGACTATATCGAGGACGATCTGGTCGTCGATATGAGCCAGTACATCAACGAGGATCCCGAGATGCAGGAGATCTACAACTCCCTGCCCGAGGCCATCAAGGCCGAGACCGTCGGTTTCGTCGATGGCGGCATGTACGCCCTGCCCGCCGTCACCACCGGCCCGATCTTCTTCTACAACAAGACCATCTACGACGAGATGGGCTTCACCCCGCCGACGACCTGGGAAGAGCTGGCCGAGCAGTCCAAGGCCATCTACGAGAAGTACGGCATCCCCGGCTTCGCCGCGGACTCCCTGACCGACCTTATGCACATGCTCATCATGCAGTCCGGCAACGAGTATATCGACATGGAGAACAAGTGCGTGCTCTTTGACACCGACTCCACCCGCGAATGGCTGCAGTGGTTCGCCGACAACGTGCAGGCGGGTTACTTCGGCCTGCGCCCCACCGGCGACTACTGGTCTGACGACTTCAACGCCAAGCTGGTGGCCTCCTACTCCGGCTCCTGCGCGGGCGTGCCCTACATCATCCCCGACGGCTTTGAGTACGCGGTCGCCCCGCTGCCCAACACCATCACCGTTTCCTGGTATCCGAGCTGGAACCGCGGCCCCATCGTCTTTAACAAGGACGAGGAAACCAACCGCGGCGCCTATGAGTTTGTGAAGTTCTTCCTCCAGCCCGACAACAACGCCGAGTGGGCCATCGCCATGAACGCCATCTCGCCCTACGGCACCACCCAGGAAAACAGCGAGATCTACAAGGAGTTCGCCGCTGACCTCGACCCGTCCCTGGCCGCTGTGCAGGCCAACCTCGACGTGGCCGGCGCGCTGCCCACCATCTCCGGCTCCTACGCTGTGCGCGAGGCGCTGGAAGAGGCCGCGACCATGGCCGCCGGCGGCATGAGCGTCGAGGACGCCCTGGCCGCCTGCGTTGCGACGTCCAACGCCGCCATGCAGGGCTAATCCCCATTTGACCAAGAGGATCGGCGGGTTTCCCGCCGGTCCTCTCACATGTATAAAGAAGCCCCGGAGGGACCATGAAAAACAAGCTCTTCGTCTTTATGATCGACGCCTTGTGCGAGTTCGACGTTTCCTATATGCGCACGCTGCCCAATTTCGGCTCCATTTTGCAGCGCGGCGCGCTGGTGGAGGAGATGCTGCCGGTCTACCCCTCGTTCACCTACCCCTGCCATGTCTCCATCATGACCGGCTGCTATCCCGACCGCCACGGCATCCCCCACAACGAGATGGTGCAGGCGGGCGTGCATCCCGTGCCCTGGTACACCAAGCGAGGGATGGTGAAAAAGAAGTTCTTCGCCGAATACGCCAAAGAAGCGGGCTACACCACCTGCCTGATCAACTGGCCGGTGAGCGCCGGCGCGGACGTGGACCTCAACCTTCCCATGATCGTGCCCATGGGCTATCGCGGCGACGATCCCCGGCAGTACTACGAGGGCGTATCCACCCCCGAACTGCTCGACCGCTATTTCTGGAAGTACGGACACCTGCTGCGCGGGCTCAACAAGCCCATTAACGGCAGTCTCGATATGTTTACCAACGCTGTCGCCCCGGACATCATCCGCGACTATCACCAGCCGGACGTGATGTTCGTGAAGATGTGCGACCTCGACAGCATCCGCCACAGCCTCGGCGTGGACACGGATTTCGCCCGCGAGCAGCTGAAAAAGCACGACTGCGAACTGGGCGTGCTCATGGAGTCCATCCGCCGCTACGGCGACTTTGAACACACCAACTTCGTTGTCATGGGCGACCACGGCCAGACGGATGTCAAGCGCGTGCTCAACTTCAACCGCGTTTTGCAGGAAGCCGGCCTGCAAACGCTCAACGCCGACGGAACCCTCGGCGCGTGGGACGCCTACTGCCACTCCACCGGCATCTCCGGCTGGATCGAGGCCCGCGACCCGAACGACAAGGCCCTGCTTGAGCGCATCCGCCGCGCCCTGCTCGACGCCCGCGAAAGCGGCAAGTACGACTTAAAGTACGTCTTTACCAAAGAAGAAGCCCGCGCGCAGTACCACCTCGACGGCCCCTTCTCCTTCATCGTCGAGTGCGATCCGCCGGTGGCCTTCAACTTCGTCCCCTCCGACCCGCTGTTCATGGACGCCCATCCCGGCGATTACAAGACGGCCATGGCTTCCCACGGCGGCCTTCCCACACTCGACCACCGCACGACCTTCTTCTGCGCCGGCCCCGCCGTCAAACCCGGGGCGGCCATCCACCGCGCCTGCATCGTCGACGAAGCGCCCACCATGGCGCGCATGCTCGGCTTTGCCATGCCCGATGTGGACGGCAGGGCGCTGACGGAACTCCTCGTCTGAACACCTACAAACGTTGAAAAGGGGCGACGCGCATGCGAGTAAGGCTCGAACACCTGACCAAGAGATTCAGCGACGTCACGGCGGTATCGGATTTCTCCGCCTCGCTGGAGCACGGGGAACTGATCTCCCTGCTCGGCCCGTCGGGCTGCGGCAAGTCCACCATCCTCAATATGCTGGCGGGCATTTTGCCGGTCACGAGCGGCAAGATCTACTTTGACGACGACGACGTGACCAACATGCCCCCGGAAAAGCGCGGCATCGGCCTGGTGTTCCAGAATTACGCGCTCTATCCGCACATGACGGTGCTGCAAAACATCTGCTTCCCGCTGGAAGTGCAGAAGGTGCCCAAGGCCGAGCGCCTCGAGCGCGCCATGGACATCGCCAAACTCGTCCACGTGGACACGATGATGAAGCGCCGTCCCGCCGAGCTCTCCGGCGGCCAGCAGCAGCGCGTGGCCATCGCCCGGGCGCTGGTGAAAAATCCCCGCCTGCTTTTGCTCGACGAGCCCCTTTCCAACCTCGACGCGCGCCTGCGCCTGGAAATGCGCGAGGAGATCCGCCGCATACAGCAGCGCACGGGCGTGACCACCATCTTCGTCACCCACGATCAGGAGGAGGCCATGTCCATCTCCGACCGCATCGTGCTGATGAAATTGGGCGTTTTGCAGCAGAACGACCTGCCGCAGAACCTCTACGACCAGCCGGCCAACCAGTTCGTGGCCGACTTCCTTGGCAACCCGCCGATCAACAACCTGCGCGGCGTGGTCAAGGGTGGCCGCTTTGAATTGGAGGACGGCTCCGCTTCCTGCGATTGCCCCCTCTGCGCAAACGCCGGCGAGGGCCGCCGCGTAACGCTGGCCCTGCGCGCCGAGAGCGCCGTGGCCGGCCCCGAAGGGCCGCTTGGCTGCGAAGTGACCTCCATCTACCAGATGGGCAAGGAGGAAATGGCCTACCTGCGCTTTGGCACGAGCGAGTTCCGCGCCTACATAAGCGTCGAGGACGGCTTAAAGCGCGGCCAGCAGGTGCGCGTCGCCCTGCGCAAACGCGGCGTGTTCCTCTTTGATACGGAAACGGGGGAGAGGATCGCATGAAAAAGCCTTCCCGTGTCGAGCGCGACCTCACCAGCCACGCCCGCTTTTCCCGCATAGAGCCGTATATGTACCTGCTGCCGTTCTTGATCGGCATACTCGCCTTTACGCTCTATCCGGTCATCAACGTCATCTTCATGTCCTTCAAGGAGGACTATTCCTACCTCACGCGCGAGTTCGCCCAGTGGGGCGTGGGCAACTACGAAAAGGTGTTCGCCGATCCCAAGTTCGAGCAGGCCATCGTCAACACGCTCAAATACGTGGTGCTGGTGGTGCCCATCTCCACCTGCATCGCCGTGGTGGTGGCCTACCTGCTCAATCAGAAACTGCGCTTCTCGGCGCTGTTCCAGACAGCCTACTTTTTGCCCATGGTCACCTCCATCACCGCCGTCGGCCTTGCCTGGCGTCTGATGTACAACGAGCGCTTCGGCATCATCAACTACATGCTCTCCTGGTTCGGCGTCGATCCCATCGGCTGGTTGACCAAGGCGCAGTATTCCATGCCGGCGCTGGTGATCTTCGGCATCTGGAACATACTGCCCTTCACCATCATCCTGCTGCTCAGCGGCCTGCAAAATATCGACGAGCAGTACTACACCGCCGCCAAGGTAGACGGCGCGCGCTCCTTGCGCATCTTCTTCCGCATCACCGTGCCGCTGCTCGCGCCGACCATTTTCCTGGTCTGCATCGTCAACACCATTTCCTCGTTCAAGGTGTTCTCGGAATTGTACCCGCTCTTCAAGGGCGAGGCCGGGCCGTTCTACAACCTCTATACCGTGGTCTACTACATACGCTACGCGATGATGGAGAGCCGCGAATACGGCGTTGCCGCGGCCGCGGCGCTGGTGCTGTTCCTCTTCATACTCGTCTTTACCATGGTGCAGCTGCTCATCCAGAGAAAATGGCAGCACAGGAGGTGATCGCATGGCACGCAGAAGGATCGCACGGTTTTTCATGTACTTCTTCCTCTCGGTGGGCGCGATCATCATGATCTTCCCCTTCTTCTGGATGTTCGCCTCGGCCTTCAAGCTGCCCACGGAGATCAACAAGTTCCCGCCCCAGTGGCTGCCCTCGTCGCTCAGCCTGACCAACTTTGAGATCGCCTTCTCCAAAGCGCCGTTCGCGCGCTACTTCCTCAATTCGGTGATCGTCATGGTCTGCTCGGTGTCAATCACCACCTTTACCACCATATTGGGCGCGTTCGCCTTTTCGCGCCTCAAGTTCCCCGGGCGGGAGACGCTGTTTTCGCTGCTTTTGTCCCTGATGATGATCCCCTTTGAGATGCTCATCATCACCAACTATTCCACCATCGTCTCCCTCGGGCTGTGGGACACCATCCCCGCGCTGATTTTGCCCTTTACCAGCTCGATCTTCTACATGTACATCCTCAAGAATTTCTTCGCCACCGTGCCGGACAGCCTCTACTATTCGGCGCGCATCGACGGCTCCAGCAACTGGCGCTTCCTCTGGCACATACTCGTGCCCATGGCGCGGCCGTCGCTGGTGACGATCATCCTCCTCAACGCCCTGGCGAGCTGGAACTCGTTTATGTGGCCGATGTACGTCATCTCTTCCACGAACAACCGCACGCTGCCGTGGGGCCTGCAGGTGTTCACCACCGAGGCCGGTTCCAGCCCGGAGCTTCTCATGGCGGCCTCCACGGTCGTGGTGCTGCCGATGATCCTCCTCTTCCTCTTTGCCCGCAAGTCCATCGTGCGCGGTGTGGCGCGCGGCGGCCTCAAGGGCTGACGCTTTCCGAAAACGACGGGCGGCGCGTGGTACAGATGCCACGCGCCGCCCATTTTTGCGCCCTTTTCAAACCTGACAATTCGGGCAAAACACGCTGCCCCGCCCGCCGATGACGCGGCGCTCCAGCGCCGTCCCGCATATGCCGCACGCTTCGCCCGCGTGCCCATACACGCGCAGCCACGGCGTATTGCGGTAGGTAAGCCCCGCGCTCTGCCGGTATTCTTCAAACGTCACAAGGTTCTTTTCCGTGAAAAAGCGCATCACGCGCGGGATATACTCCGCCAACCGCTCCCATTCCTCCGCGCGCAGCGAGCAGGCGGGCCGGCCGGGGCGGATGCGCGCGACGTACAGGATTTCGTCGGAATAGATATTGCCGATGCCGGCCACTACGCCCTGGTCGAGCAGGCAGCTCTTCACCGCCCGCCGGCTTTTACCGCAGGCGGCGCGCAGGTATGCCGCGTCCAGCGCCGGGTCGTCCGGCTCCGGGCCAAGGCGGGCCATGCCGGTGTATGTATCTTCCTCGCCGGGGCGCAAGAGCCAAAGCCGCCCGAAGCGCCGCGCGTCCACAAAGCGCAATTCACGCCCGTCATCCAGCGAAAGCGCCGCCCGCGCGTGCGCCGCGCGCCCTTCGCCGGCCTCCGCGAGCAACAGCCTCCCCGTCATGCGCAGGTGTATGGCCAGCCGCCCGCCGTCGTCCAGAAAGGCAACAACATATTTGCCCCGCCGCCCCAGCTCCGTGAACGTCCGTCCGATAAGCCCGCCGCAAAACGACTCCGCCCCCGGGTGCGCCGCGCAGCTTGGGTCAGCCAGGCAAACGCACTCTACGCGCCGCCCCACAAGCTCGCCCCGCAGCGCCGCGCGCACCGATTCCACCTCAGGAAGCTCCGGCATGCGATCCCTCCTGTCCTAATCCCCCGCCCGCTTCAGCAGGCATACCGTCTCCACATGGCACGAGAGGATATAAAGTACGTCATTGTCCGAACGGTTCGTCCGACTTGATCCACAGGTGTTTCTGTCCTCCCGGTCGTAGGTGGAAACATGTCATCAATATTTAAGTATTTCTGTACTTACCTATATTTATAAAAATAGATTGATTTTTGGAGAAGATAAATAGGCATTACCAGATTTATCTTTTGCCGCATTTCTTAATCCCATTCCAATTCCCATACCAATTGTATGAGCCTTTGGTCCATGCAAATTAGCATAAAATGTATACGCCATTTGTACTTCTTCGCTCCACGAATTCCATAATGTTGGACTTAATACCATATTCTCTGAATACAGCGGAAGTATCATATTAATATAAAATTTGAGTTTATCAATTGAAGCTGCTTTCAATTGATTAAAGAAATTTATATATATCTTATATTCCGAATCGAGGCAACTTACCAATATCCACGATTGTTTTTCTTCAGGAAAGATTGTAATAGCAACTCGATGCATACTACCCTTTATAGTGTGTCTTATCTTTTTTCCATTCAAATCATAATCAGGCGCTATATAAGCATAACAGGCAAACTTTATCTGAAAAGGTATTTTAATTGCACATGTACAAATACCATCAAAAGTATTAGCTAGAATTTGAGTATCAAAGTGCTTTTTAATCGGTTCAAACTCGTTCGTTTTCAATTGTAACATTCGATACATTCCAACCATATCGGGACTTAAAAACGCTTCATGATGTTCACTAAAATTTTGTTGAAATATTTCAAATGCCATTTTCTGTTTGTAATATTCAAATATGAACGCTTTATAGGCGTATATAAATTCCATATCTCTTCTTGAATTATCAAAATTAGGAGCGCCTTTTTCTATTATAGAAAATACAGTACTGTCGTGTAGATCACAAAAGCACGTTTCTGTGGTTGCATTATTTACACCGACTCTACTAACTTGAACAATCGGAACAACTTCGCCTGTATCCAATGGTACAAGCAATGGCTTCTTTTTAGTATCTATCATATAAACATGCCGTTCACTTCCAGCCAATAATGATATAATTTTATTATTTTGCAAAGCGTGTGCCTCTTTGATTCTACCTTTGCAATTCTCATAATCTGGATGTAAACAACATTTTTTCAAAGAATGTCTCATTTTCTCCATTATTTGTACTTCTGGTGGTTTTTTTGATGGGATAACTTGCGTTTTTTTATTTTACAACATTCTTTATATTTTTTTCCACTTCCGCAAGGACATGGTTCCTTATCGGATATTCTAAATCGAGATAACCACACATTACTCACCTCATCTTACACTCTTTTCGCTCTATCGATCATAAACCTCATGGGAAACAGCCTACATTCTTTATTTTGAACGTCCAGCTATTATATGGTTTGATATTATCTGATGAATCTTAAGGAAAATCTTTTTATCATATTCAGCATTCTTAATCAAAACGAAACCTTTCGTTTCCTTGCTGTAAAAATTGAAAAGAGACATCTCTATTCAGTAATCGTCTTAAACCTTATTGATAAATCTTCTTTATGTTTTTTCGCAATACCACAATCCCAGGTCATCAGTTTTCCACTTCTATTTGACATGATTTCACATTCTTCATTAAAATCCCAAAATGAATGATTCACCTGCTTATGTATTAGTACGATGTCCTTTCTCGTCAACTATTCAATTTTTTGTGTTCCCGCACTCCATATCAATGACTACCGAAACGGTGATATAGTCCTCAATACGCTTATTGCGGAATTTATCACCCTCTGCGTCAAACACCACATGACGGGAAAAGTGCCTAAATCTAAGGATTTCTACAAGGTTTCTCTTTGTAGCAACACTATTGTCTCCACATGCCCCGTATAGGCGAACATATCCACCGGCTGGGCGAAGATGAGGCGGTAGCCGCCTGCCGCGAGCAGCTTGAGGTCGCGGGCGAGCGTTGCGGGGTCGCAGGAGATGTAGGCCACGCGCTGCGGCGCGGCGTCGACCAGCGCGCGCAGCGCGCGCTCATCCACGCCGCGGCGGGGCGGGTCGAGCACGGCGGCGGCAAAGCGTTCGCCAGAGGCGACGAGACGGGGGAGCGCCTCCGCCGCGTCGCCGAGCAGGAAGCGCGCCCGCCCGGAAAGGCTGTTGCGCCGGGCGCTCGCTTCGGCGTCGAGCACGGCGGGGCGCACCAGCTCTATCCCCGTGGCTCTCGCCCCGCGCGCCGCCATCAAAAGCGTGATCGTACCCGCCCCGCAGTAAGCATCGAGCGCGGCTTCGTCCGGGGCGAGCGAGAGCGCGTCCAGCGCCAGGGCATACATGTGTTCCGCCTGCGCGGCGTTGACCTGGAAAAAGCTCTGCGGCAGCAGGGAAAAGCGCAGGCCGGAAAGCGTCTCCTCCAGCCGTTCCGCGCCCGCCAGCAGGCGGCATTCTCCGTCCAGCGCGTGGGTGGGATGGGGCTTGAGGCGGCAGTAATACAGGGACGCCACGCCGGGGAACTCGCGGATGGGCGGTTCCTTGCCCACGCCGCAGAGCGTGAGCATGACTTCGCCCCGCCGGTTCACGCGCGTCACCGCCCCGCGCAGGCCATGCAGATCCATCCGCGCGAGCTGATGGAGGACGCGCACGCTTTCCCCGCGCTGCAACAGGCAGTCGCCGGCAGGTACCACTTCGCGGCTGCCGGCACGCATAAAGCCGATCTGTCCCCCGGAAACGGCGTATTCCGCCTTGTTGCGGCAGCGCAACGGCGCAGGCATGGGCAGCGTATCGCGCACATCCGGCGCGCTCAGCCCGCCGATGCGCGTGAGCGCGTCCACGACACGCTGCCGCTTGAGGCGCAGCGTCTCCCCATAAGCCATATGCCGCGCCTGGCAGCCGCCGCAGCGGCCGAAGAGGGGGCAGTCCGGCGCCACGCGCGCGGGCGAAGGTTCGCGCACCGCCAGCAGCCGCGCCTCCACATAGCGCCCGTGGTCGCGCACGATCTCCACATCCACGGTCTCCCCGGGGATGGAAAAAGGAACGAACGCCGCGCGTCCGTCCCGAAGCCGGCCCACGCCCTGGAGCTGTGAGCCGGCGCCTGTGATGGAGATGGTTTCCATCACTTGTATTTGGTCATGACCGCCATGACGTTGATGAGGTCGGCGATCTCGGTGTCAGAGGCATGTTTGCCGATCTGCACGTCGCTGAGCGGCACCTCGATGATGCGGTTGCCGCGCTCGCCCACGGCCAGTCCGCCCTGGTCGTCGCGCAGAAGCTCCACGGCGCGGGAGCCGAGGCGGCCGGCGAGTATGCGGTCGCGCCCGGAGGGGCTGCCGCCGCGCTGTATGTAGCCCAGTACCGTCGCGCGCGTCTCGTGGCCGGAGAGAACTTCGATGATCTCTGCGATCTGCGAACTGGTGAGGTGTTCGGTGGAGATGTGGTTGAGCTTTTCGTGCTCGGCGCAGATTTTGCCGACGTCGGCGGTCTGGGACTGCATGGCGCCCTCGGCAAAGACGATGATCATCGAGGCCTTGCCGCGCAACACGCCCCACTTGACGCGCTCGGCGATCTCCTCGATGTTCCAGGGGATCTCCGGCACCATGACCATCTCCGCGCCGCAGGCAAAGGCCGTGTGCAGGGCGATGTCGCCACAGTTACGCCCCATGACGGTGATGAGGCTGGCGCGCTCGTGGGAGTCGCTGGTCTCGCGCACGCGGTTAATGCATTCGCAGGCGGTGTTCAGGGCGGTGTCAAAGCCGATGGTATAGTCGGTATAGGCCAGGTCGTTGTCGATGGTGCCCGGCACGCCGATGGTGGGCACGCCCAGGTTGTTGAGCGCCGTCGCGCCCTTGTAGGTGCCGTCGCCGCCGATGCACACGAGGCCCTCCACGCCCAGTATGCGCAGGTTTTCCACGGCCTGCTGCTGGTATTCGGGCTTGAGAAAGTCCAAACAGCGCGCCGTGCGCAGGAACGTGCCGCCGCGGTGAATCTTGTCCGAGACGCTGCGGGAGGTGAGGATCTCAAAGTCGTCGTGCTCGTCCTTGCTGCGCATCAGCACGCCGTTGTAACCGCGCTTGAAGCCGATGACAGACATTTCGTTCTGCAGGCAGGTGCGCACCACCGCGCGGATGGCGGCATTCATACCCGGCGCGTCTCCGCCGGAAGTCAGTACGCCGATTCTCTTCATTTGCAAACCCCTTCCTAAAGGTTGTTATCCAAAAGAAACGTTTGCGCCTCCACAGCTTCGGAACGGAGAACCATCAGTTCAAACGTGCCGTCCTGCTGCGCATTGCCCACGGCCCTGCGGCGCACGAGAAATCCCTCCGCAGTGAGCAGCGCTTCCACGCTGTCCGCCTGGCGAGCGCCGCGAGCCATGTAAATGACCATCCAGAGCGCTTCATCCGGCTTCATGTTTCCGCCTCCTGCTGAAAGAATCAGATTTATTATATACCGTGCGGGAACGGAAGTCAAACAAAGACTGTGTATAGAAGTTGTTTTGCCCCGCGTCAACAGCGCGGCAGTATGTTAAATGTTGCAAAGATGCCCGGCATGGCTGGACAAAGGAGGGTAGCTTGTGCTATAATCTTTAATTGTCAGCGGGCACGCCAATGTAGCTCAGTTGGTAGAGCAGCCGATTCGTAATCAGCAGGTCAAGGGTTCGAGTCCCTTCATTGGCTCCAGCGACAACGAGGTGTAGCGCAGTTTGGTAGCGCGTTTGGTTCGGGACCAAAAGGTCGCAGGTTCAAATCCTGTCACCTCGACCAGAAAAAGCCGGAAATCGAAAGGTTTCCGGTTCTTTATTTGTCTCTTTTGCATAAAGCGCCGTCTTTGGCGCTTTTTTTATGCAACGGATGTGCAACCTTGGAAAAAGGGCCAAAGACATGCTCCCCTATTGGGCAGGGGATTTGGCTGATACTTGAAACACGTGGGTAAAAGGTACTGATAATAGATGGTATCTTTGTTTCAGCACACAAAAACAAAACGGCCATGGGTTCTATTTTCCCATGGCCGTTGCAGCCTGTCAAAGAAGCCGCCTTGCGAGAAAGCGAAGGGGCTTCTTTGACAGACAAGATAGAGAAAAGAAGGAGATAAGATAGAGAACAGAAGGAAAAGAAGGAACGGTCGCCATTTGTGGAGGGCGAGTTTCTTGAGATTCATCGCAGCAAACTTGAGCTTGACCCAGGCGGTAACCGCGGTCAGCCCTCGATAAGGCGTATATCGCATCGCGTGTTTCTCTTTGGCATCCGCAAAGACTCGCTCAATCGTTTGTGATCGCAGCGCGTAAGTCGCTTTGCCGAGCGGAGAATGCCGGATGTCCTCAGCCCGCTCCAGATACTCCTGCCAGATATGCCGGGTCACGGTTTTCGTGTGCTGCTGGTTTTGCGTGCATCGTTCCCGCACAGGGCACTCCTGACACTCGTAGCCTTTACTCTTGTATTCCCGATATCCTTCGCGGTTGGTGGTGGCATAACGCAGGATCTTGTCTTGTGGACACAGGACACAGTCGTAATATTCATCGTATACATACTCATACCGCGGCAGGTTCCCTTTCTTCGTCATTGGCCGCTTGTAGGGGAGCGATGGTATCCTTCCACTGTCAAAGATTTGTTTGCAGATCCATGGCGTTTTGTAGCCCGCATCCGCTGTGATCACCTGGACTTCTGGATAATGTATCCTCAGACGTTCAAATACCGTGTCGAACGCAACGCTGTCGTGTACGTTTCCGGGGGTTATCTCCGTCTCCAGTACATACCCGCGTCTGTCACATACCGTATGCGCCTCGTACGCAAAGCATTTCCTGTGCTCTCCCTTGTGAAACAATCCGCTCTCCGGGTCAGTGCTGGATCCAACGACTGTCTTTTCCTTCCCTGGTGCACTGGGCCGGTCTTCGCCGTCATCGTCCTTCTTCTCATCCTTCTTCAGCGGTTTCTTTCCATGCGCTGCGCGATCCGCTTCGATTTCCTCATCCAGCTGCTCCTGATACCGTTTCGCCGCCACGGGTATGGCCTTTTTCACTTGCTTCTTTAGATTCGCGTTCGCTTTGATGTGTGTCCCATCCACGAACACAACTTCCGGCGACAGATATCCCGCATGGGCGACTTCTTCCAATATCCACCGGAACACGCCTTCGATCACTTCGCCTGTGAATCGGTGCCGGAAGGCGTAGCTGATCGTCGCAAAGTGCGGCAGTTTCTGTGACATGGTATACCCCAGAAACCAACGATACGCCACGTTCACTTCCGCGTCCCTCATGGTCTGCCGCAGCGAGCGGATCCCAAACAAGTGCTGTATCAGCACCAGTTTGAACAGAACCACCGGATCACTGCTGGGCCGTCCGTTATCCTCGCAGTACAAATCTTCCACCAATTCGTAGATGCGCGCAAAGTCCACCGCCGCGTCGATCTTCCGCAGCAGGTGCTCCTTCGGTACTAGCATATCTGTACATAGCATCTCTATCGCTTGCCGCTGTTCTCTTTCCTTCTTTAGCATCTTCCTCACCTGTCTTTAGTATATCAAAAAAAAACGCTCTTCGCGACCTTTTTTGACAGGCTGAAACGGCCATGGGTTCTATTTTCCCATGGCCGTTGGCTATATCATAAATTTCAATGTGGGTCTATATTCTGTTTTTCGGATTCATCCGTAGAAGTGTATGACGTAACATTACTATATCCGATATCAACTTCTCTAAGAATAGAACACTTTTTAATACATCTAGCTTGCTCTTCTGGTCCCATATACTGAGATGGAATGGAGCTTCCTTCCGTTATTCTCAAATACCAATCCATCGTTGGTTGATTCATGAGAAACCCTCCTTATTGGCGAATAGCACCGTTAACAATCATAGCCTGCCCAGCATGGTTCTCTATTATTTTTACCGCATTACTTCTCGTCAGAGTTTGCATATACGCATGATGGATGGTTAAAACACAATCCTGAAGATCTTTACAATCCTCAATGGACCGGTTATCAAGTCCCTCCAACGTAACTATATGCAATCCTAGCTTTTTCAGTTCATCCATGTGGATATGTCGCGAATGTGAATAAGTTGCGTTATGACTTGATAGCTCAGCAACAACACGCTTCGCCGCAGCCTCCGGATCCACGTCTTTGCTGAACATGTTTTCTTGCAGCCATTTCGTGACGATTTTGTCAGCCCATTCAATAGCTTTTTTGCAATCGCCAATAAATGTCGGATGATATTTTGAAATAATCGGCCCCCATACACGCGCCAATTCTGGATTTATTGAAACATCTCTACAAGCCTGTTCAAATTCTTCGATAATTCCAGCACAAGACATTCCGCCAAATTGAGGATCAATCGGTCCCAAATTCGACTGCTTTCCCATTACAATCTCTTTTGTCGATAGAGCAATCATCGTTCCGGCAGACATAGCCGTTTGGGGAATAAAAGTACGGATATCATTGCCAAATAATGCTTTCAAATAGCACACTAACGATTCAGCTGCTGCAATTTGACCACCAGGAGTATGAAGAATCAAATCAAGCCCTTTTGAGCGATCCAACCCACATACGGCTTGCATGAATGCATTTTTATCATTATCGTCTATACCAGTACCATCAACACCTGATTTTTGAATAAAAGCAGAATAATATGCTATTACATTTCTTCCGGTATACTGATGCATAATGCCGAGATATCTACGGCGCATTTCGTCCATTGGATTTGGAGCACTGTTTAGCTTATTCAAAACGTCTCCCCAACTAGGCATTATGACTCCTCCTTTTGTTGAAAGAAATGACTTAAATATATTATATCACTCGCAATACCTTTTGACAATACAGTGACATTCGTTTTGACAGATCGAATCATGCTATTTGCTAAAATTTCCCCGCCCACGGCAGGCTCATATCCAGCACCGGCTTCCGGGATCGCTTATCCCTTGCATTCTGCGCCTTGGCCAGTACGCCTTTAGCTTCCTGCTTTCGCCGGAATACGTCCTCCATATCCATGCTGGATTTCTTCATCATTTCGGATTTGAGGTGCGTGTAGATGTTCGCCGTGGTCTGATAATCCGTGTGGCCCAGTATCTTCATGGCGATCAGCGGCTCCACACCGGCCTCAAATAGCAGCGTCGCGTAATTGTGCCGGAAATAGTGCGGCGTAAGCGTCGGCTTCAATTGTTTGATGATATCGTTCTTGCGCTTGGTTGCCTTGGTCACCTCGCGCTCTTCTACGCAATAGGAAGCCTCCATCAGGCTCAGCCAGATGCGTTTGAAGCTGCTCTGCGGCCACGGCTGGCCTTCCTCCGTATGGAATACATACTGCTGCGGGAATCCGCGCACTTTGGACAGCATAGCGCGCAGCTCCTGTGGAACCGGAATATAGCGGTTTGCAGCAGCGGTTTTCAGCGCGCCGTCATGGGCTGTAGAACCAACGTAGTCAATGTCGCGCTGGATATGTACCAGATCTTCGTCAAAATCGAAGTCGCCCCATTGCAGGCCCAGCGCCTCGCCGCGCCGCAGGCCGAGATAGTAAAGCACTGCCAGAAACAGGCCATTCTCATGATTTTGGATGGTATGCAGTACGTTCTCGGTTTCCTGATCGGTCAGCGCGCGGCGCTCGGTCTTTTTCTTTGCCTTCGGGCGGATGATCGATACTGTCGGGTCACGCTCAATGATGCCCTCGGCGTATGCACTGGCGAACAGGGCTTTGAGCGTACCCACCGCCAGCGTGATCTGAGATTTGCTGGAATCGGCAAAGGAATTGATGAAAGCCTGTATCTCGCCTGCGGAAATGGCACGCAGGTGGCGGAGGCCGAATGCTGGAAGAAGATGCTTGTTGAACATGGTGCGGTATGCGCTGCGACTGGCATCGGAAATGAACGGTTCCTTTTTCAGCGTGTACCATTCCTCTGCATACTGGTAAAAGGGCAAATCCTCGCGGATCGGATGCCCGTCCACATAGTGATGCCGGATGTATTCCTTTTTCTGTTCCAGCTCGCGCCGGGTCTTTGCGCTCACATATTTGCTGATGGGCTTTCCATCCTTATCCACGCCGATCTGTACGCGACCGCGGTATTTGCCTGACGGGGTTTTCTTTGCCATGATACGCCCTCCTTAAAAGGCCGAGGACGCCAGTGCAGCGTCCTCGGCGATGATGGTTTTTGATAGATTCATACAGAAACCTCCTGATTCGGGTTCTGAGTGAGTCTACCAAAGACACCGTGTCTTTCAAGCTCCTTTGCGACTTTTTACAGCACGCGAAGAAGTGTAGAATTCACCGGGCCGAATCATGGTTGTTTGTCGTTTCGTGCGCATGCGCGCAGTGAAATCCATCTGTTTGGGATTCTCAATATAGTCGCTGATGGATCGGACATCCACGTGCATGCCAACGCGACGCAGCCGTCCATCGTCCATCATGCGAGCAATAGTTCTCGGCGTTACGCTGAGGATCTGCGCCGCCTTCTTCTGCGGGCAGACCTCGCCGTAACGATCCAGCATGTCGTTCAGTCTTTCGCTCATGCGCACCTCCGGATTATTCCGCCATCTGGATAACCTTCACAGCTTCGGGCAGGATCAGTTTGCCGTCGACGAATTCGATCATGCGATATCCCGTCTGGCCCTGATCCGCAAACAATTCATCATAGCGGGTAAGACTGCGATTGCCACGGTCGCCAATCCAGTATTTGGATAAATCTCCAAATAGTACAGGCTTTACTCCGGCAGCCATCTTGGGCATGAAGCGAGAGATGTATACCGGTCGGCCCAGCAGACGATCCGGTTCTCCGCCCAGCGCCTCGCGCCAGAGATAATGACCGTTTTCATCCTTGAACAGTCGCAGCGCCTTGGCGGTGTCCTCATGCATCATGAAAACAGCATTCTGGCGATACTTCTCATCCAGAGAGTAATACAAGGAGATGACCTCCTCCGCCGTAATAGCATCCGTCGTCTGCGCGGTAACTCCGGTTTCTGCGCTTCCACTGGCCAGCAGGCCCTTGGGCATATTCATGCCGTTACCATTGAGAAATGCATTTTCTTCGGCAGAAGCAAACTGTTCGGCAAACGCCTCGGACAAAAATGTGCTCATATCCACGCCTGCGTCCTTCACAAGCTCAGAACTCACCTGAATCATCATGCCGAGTCGATGTGCATTTAGAGCACGGCTGCCAAAGGTGGCCTCCGCCATTTGCATGGGTTCATTTTCTGTAAGCCACTGCGCTTCCGTTACGGAAGTCAGTACCGGAATCCTATGGTCGCTTCCCTCGGTATGAATAACGGTCGCCAGCCTACGAATAACGTTGTTTTCCGTCAGGGCGTGAACGATTTTCTTTTCCATGGAATCCGGCACAAGATATCCGCCGGTACCATTCTTGCCAACGGCAAGGCACTCGATAATGGCATTTCCACGCATCTTACCGATAACACCGCTGTTAAACTGCCTCTCGTAATAGGCGCTGCCGATAGATTCCAGTTCGGCAGAGTGGTTCATAGTAGCGTTCTTCTTATAGTTCCTCATAAATACCTCGTCTTTCTGCCCATTTCGGGCGCTCTGATTGTGATGGGGCCTATCCCCTTATTTGAATTCGCGAATTATTACGCGAAGGGGCGGCCCCGCTATGTGTCCTGTTTGGACTAGAGATTTGCTCCGCCCCTAGGAGCAGAGCAGCAGCAACTGAGCTGGGGCGGTTGTGGCAGTAAAATACATTACTTCTCTATTTTCTCTATAGGGGGTAATATATCTCGCTGCCACATATGCCCCAATGTCAGCAGGCTCCGACAAGCGGTTCAGCATAGTCCCGCAGTCGGTAGCCTAGGAGTACCGTCGTTTTCTCTTCACGAGGAGAGGGACGACGGCGGTCGACTTGCCCGTATCCGGCAAGGAGCGAGCGGAAGTTACGCACGTTTTCAGCGTGGAAGCCGTTTTCCTCGCACCACCGCGAGTAAACCCCATATAGTCGGCTTGTACGGCACATTGCGCCAGACTCTTCAAGAAGGCATTCTTCTATGAACAAAGCCATCTTGTCACTGTTGTGTGCGTAATCCTTGGTTGCTTGCCTGACGATTTCGGGTTCGTCGAATCCCTCTATATCCAACAACTGGAGCCCTTCTATGCACCAGTTGAGGATGCCGCTTAGATTCTCCGGCAGGGCGAAAAGCTCTTTGAGCCTTTTATCCTGCTCGTATTCCTCGAAATGCCGCTCGAACGGTATGGTCTTGATACGGCCCGAGGAAAACAGCGTCAGATCCGTGATCTGCGGGAGGTAATTGGTATTGATGAACATCTTGAACTGAGGACGGTATTCAAAGCTGTTCTCATGGAGAAAGCGCGCCGTGATGGTATCATTGCCGGTCAGCGATTTGACCAGCGCCGCCGACAGCGTCAGCTTCTTATCCGGTTCGGAGATGTTCACAAACCTTGCGCCATTGAGCCGCGCCACATCCTCGCTCGGCGCGTTGCTGTTCTGCTGAAATCGCGTACCGATGGTTTCTGGACGTGCCGTCTTCCCGTAGTCGCCCATCAGGCGGAGAAATGTCTCCATGGCGGTGCCTTTGCCGTTGCGCGTGGTCGCGCCGTAGAGAATGAACAGGCATTCAAAGCGCGTATTGCCGGTGAGGGCATAGCCGAAAGCCTTTTGCAGGTATCGCTTTTTCTGATCCGCCGGAGAAGGGCGGCTTTCTTTCTGCTGCGCCTCCACATCCGCCAACGTTACCTGTTCCGGCTTTACCGAACCCGTCACCATAATCTCAGTCATGAACTGTTCCCAGCGCGGGCATCGAGCCTCCCTGTCATAATTCACGCCACTCTTCATGGTCAGCAGATCCCCGGGCCGATGCTCTCGGAATTCGCCTGTGCGCAGATTCAGCGTGCCATTGAGACAGTTGAACAGGTAATGATCCTGGTCAAAATCCTCCATGCTCAGGCAATATACGCTGGCCGCATCTTTGAGGATGGTTTCTCGCACGCCGCGATTGTGCCAGCGGGATGCGCGCTTGATGCACACATCCTGCAGAGCGGTATCCTTGATCTCGGCAGTCAGGAGGAAGAGCAGCGTAGCCAGTTCCTTACATTTCTCCATGGCTTTCAGGTTGCCCACATCCGCCCGCCAGACGCTGCCGTCATAGATGAACCAGCATTTGCGCTCGCTGACGAAACGAGCGGTATCCTTATGAAAATCCGCGAACAGAAAGCCATTGCCGATATCGCTGTTGGAGTATCGCTCATTCTGCCACGGCTGCATTGCCCGCAGGCGGGCAAGCGCCGCTGCTCGTTCGGAGGACAGGCCCATTGCAATTCCCTTTGCAAAATCGTCCTCCTCCAGCAGCTGCGAGAGCATCTCCAGCTCATTTCTATCCATGCATTTCCTCCTTCATTTGCGAAAGCAGTTCCGGCAGCGACAGGCTGTCCAATATGGCGATGCGTTCCTGTGCCATGCACTTCTGCTGAAAGGCTGCTTCCCACTCAGGGGCCTCCAGCACGTCGGCGATGTCCATTTCCGCCTTGATGCAGCGCGCTTCGATCCGATCCATCTGCGCCTCGGCGGCTCGATCAGTTTGCAGCAGCTGCTGCACCTGTTCTTCCCGCCAATCCGTCAGCTTCTTTGCAAGGGCCTGCGCCGTCACTGCTGGAGGCTTGTACGGAAGCGGCTGCTGATTCTTCGAGCGCTTCCGCTGATCGTAAGCAAAGCCGAAATCAGCGCAGATGCGCTTCGCCGCCTCCAAAGCATCAACGTTCAATGCCTGCTGGTACAGACGAATCGCATCGCCATGCTCGTTGCAGCCGAAGCAGTAAAAGCCTCCATCATCCGGATACAAGCACATGGACGGCGTATTTTCGGCATGGAAAAGGCAGCGGGTAAAACGCCTGCTGCCTGATCGCTTCAATGGTAAGCCGAGCCGTTCTGCGGCCTGTATGCAATCCACCTGTCGGGCGGCCTCAAAAACAGTCACTATAGGCCTCCTAATTCGCATAGTTTTGCTTGATATACTCGAATGCTGCCAGCCGCAAATCCATCTCGGAGCGGTTGCTGAGAATCCTGCGGTTCATATCATCCCACGATGCGCCATAGACGCGCCGCTGATACAGCGCACGCATAAGCTCAGGATCCTCCGATGCCCTGATCTGCTCGAATGCCTGTTCCTTCAGCCTTCGGAATTCACCCTCGGCCCGAATATATGCAGCTTTCAGGTTCGCCGTCTTATGGAGTTCGCTCTTGCCCGATTCAGCGATGTTCATAAGCTCACGCTTGTACCTTTCCGCCGACTGTCCGGCATCCTTTAATTTCATAAGCAAATTCAAATACTATAACAATTCCCCCTTCTGCGTGCATCAACCAGCACGCCTCATCGTAGTACGCTCAGTATTTCTGAGCGCTGCGGTATCCCTTCGCGCCTCGCGCTCCATGTTCTTGAAGGCAAAGTACGGCGTTGGATCATAGTAACCGGCGTCGTTGCGGATGGTCATGGGTTCCTCGGGCGGGAAGCCCTTCTTTTTGTTTGCACGGGTTACGCTTCTTGGCTTATGCATCTGAAATATCCTCCTTGCCTGTATATTTAGGGGTGTTCCTTCCTTCGCCCCCGGAAAACTTTCGTACATCAGGGACGTGTGTTGTATTCAGCTTTGGGAAGGGTCATGGGGGGGGAAGTTGACTTCCTCGGGCTTCACGAATGCGTCTGAGGGTACGCACAGAATGGCACACAGCCGTTCGAGTTCGTCAGCCGTCATTTTTCGCTTGCCTGCGAGGATCAACGATAGTGCGCCTTCCGACATTTGCATTCGCTTTGACAACCAGCTCTGTTTCACCTGCATCTGCCGAATGTGCTCGCGTACTCGTTCATAAACCATGATATCCCTCCTTTCAAAAATCAATTATCTTGGACTCACCATCGATTATACCAAGTATTTCGAATATGTCAACTACAAATATCGATATTCTCGAACAATTAACTTTACAATATCGAAATTCTATGATACTCTATATGTGAGGTGTTCAACATGACTAATAATAACTTTGGCGAACGTCTGGCCAAGCTCCGTGAAAGTAAAGGTTGGCTGCAGCGTGACCTAGCCTTTCGCATGAATGTTAAAGCAAATACGATATCTAACTGGGAGAAAGGCATTTCTCGCCCCAACCTAGTTCAGATTTGTCAGCTTTGTCAGGCGCTGGTTGTCACATCTGATCATCTGCTGGGGCTGGATAGAACAGCCATGGAGCAAACGCTGAATCTCAGAGAGCAATCTCTTATTCGCTGTTATCGGAATTCCAGCGAAGCCATGAGAAAAGCTATTGACTCCATGCTTTCTCAAATCGACGATATAAATAAAAATGTCTTTGAAATGAGCGCAACTTTGGCTTGCGCAGAGGAATTCATTGAGGAAGTAAATATGAAGGATGAATGGGAAGAGGAAAAAAGGGAAAAGCTTTCATACCTTGATGAATGATGAAGGTACTCAAACAGCTGGAATATGATGGCTTTCGCCGGGAACAGGTCGGTAGAGATCAGGAATTTGCAGCTTTTCTATTCGATAACAATCCGTTTCAGCCTCCGAAGGTGGCATTCATCGAAGGTAGGCTCCAATAATGAGGAAGGTGTATATCCATGGCGAAGAAAAAGGTTGAGGAGACGATCAATCTCGATTCAATCCTCTTTAAGTGCCGCGACATACTGCGGAAGGCTCGTAACTCCGGTTCCTTCTTTGAAAAGCGCGATATGATGCTCACGCTCATCTTTCTGCGCTTCATCGGCGAGAAGTTTGATGACGGCATCGAGGTGCTGCGTCAAAAGCTGATCGAAATGGAGCTTGATCCGGACGATGAAGAAATTCGTGCTGCTTTTTTTGATGACGCGACCTTCACAGATGGCACCTACAATCTGCCAGTTGAGGCACGCTGGTCCAACATCATCAATACGCCTGCGCCGCAGCTGAACGTTGCGCTGGACACGGCGCTGCACAGCATTGCCGCCAGCAGCTGTCAGCTCAAGGGCTGTTTTATCGAGGGGACCTTTACGACGCGCAACCTTGCCCCGAATGACATCAAGCAGCTTGTGGACGAGGTCAACAAGATCACGCACAAGGCTTTCGGTGTAGAGAAAGACCTGATTGGCCGTGTGTATGAGTACTTCCTCAAGGAATTTGCGGTCAATGCGACCAAGGAGGAAGGCGAATTCTATACGCCGCATGATGTTGTGCAGCTGATTGCGACCATGATTGAGCCCTTTGATGGCACACTCTATGATCCATGTTGCGGTTCGGGCGGTATGTTCGTGCAGAGCGCAGAGCTGGTGAAGGCGAAACGTGGCGACATCAGCCGCATCAACATCTATGGTCAGGAGAAGGACGGTGCAACGTACCGTCTGGCCAAGATGAACCTTGCGCTGCGCGGTATCAGCCACAACCTGGGTGAAACCTATGACTCATCCTTCACCCACGATCTGCACAAGGGCCTGTATTTCAACTACATCATGGCCAACCCCCCGTTTAACCTGAAGGGCTGGTATGATCCCAACCTGGCCAATGATCCCCGTTGGATAGACTATGGCACGCCGCCGGAAAGCAACGCCAACTACGCATGGATTTTGCACATGCTGTCTCACCTGAAGCCTCTGGATGGTGTTGCCGGTTTCTTGCTGGCGAATGGTGCGCTGGGCGATTCGGACACGGTGGACATCCGCAGGAAGCTGATTCAGAGTGACAAGGTGGAAGCCATCGTTGTGCTTCCGCGTGAGCTGTTTATCACGACGGACATCAGCGTCACGCTGTGGATTCTGAACCAGAACAAGAAGGGCGGCATGTATCATGAACGCCAGCTGCGCAACCGTGAGCATGAGATTCTGTTCATGGACCTGCGCACCTGGACGGAAAACCCTGTGAAGGACGAGAATAAAAAGAAGGTCATGCTGGACGCAGCGCAGATTCAGCGTGCGGCGGACATCTACCACACATGGCAGGCCGAGGGCACGGACGGCAGCGATTATGCTGTGCCGGAGCTGTACCGCAGCGTTAGCATGGATGAAATTGAACAGCGGGGCTGGTCGCTGGTTCCCAGCAAGTATATTGAGTTCATTGACCATGATTTGGAGATTGACTATGCACAGGAAATGAGCCGTATACAGAATGAAATGAAAGGCATTTTGCAGCTGGAGAAGGAATCCCAGAGAATGCTGCTGGATGCATTTGAGGGAATTGGTTATGGAATTGAGTAAAGTAAAACTTGGTCAGTTCATTAAGCAATCTGACTCCCGAAATTCAGAGTTGTTGTTTGGCGAAGATGCTGTTGTTGGAATTTCGACTCAGAAAGACTTGATTCCGACGAAAGCAAACTTGAATGGCGTAAGCCTTAGCTCTTACAAAATTGTAAAGCCAAATGAGTTTGTCTATGTCCCGGATACTTCGCGCCGTGGTGATAAGATTGCATTAGCATTGAACACAACTAATTCGACATTCCTTGTATCGGCTATTTATACGGTGTTTTATGTTGATGATACAGACAGCCTTCTTTCGGACTATTTATTTATGTTTTTTAACCGTCCTGAATTTGATCGTTACGCCAGAACAAATTCATGGGGTTCTGCGAGGGAAACATTCAACTGGGAAGATATGTGTGATATAGAACTCGATCTTCCTGATCTGCCAACGCAGAAAAAGTATGTTGCCATCTACAAGTCCATGCAGGCCAACCAGCAAAGTTACGAACGCGGGCTGGAGGATTTGAAAACCGCTTGTTTTGCATGTATTGAGAAAATGCGAAAAGAGTATCCTCTCAGTATGATTGGCGAATATATACAACCATATAAAGAAAAGAATTCAGACGGCTTAATCACCCTTGAGCAAGGAATCAATATTGAGAAACAGTTCATAACACCGCAGCGGTCGAATTCTAATCTCACGGGGCGAAAGATTGTACGGCATGGACAGTTTGCTTATTGCACACAACTGAATAATGCCAATGTGGCTATTGCATACCGAGAGGGTGAAGACTGTGTTGTTTCTTCGGTATATGATGTTTTTGAAATAACTCGCAAAAAAGAGTTGCTTCCGCATTACCTGATGTTGTGGCTAATGCGGCCAGAATTTGGAAGGTATGTATATTGGGCTTCAGAAGGTAGTGCTTACGAATTCCTGAATTACAATAATCTGGCAGGTTATCGGATTCCCGTGCCAAGTATCGAACAGCAAAAAGCCGTTGCCGATTTGTATCAATGCTATGTTACTCGTAAAAGAATAAATGAGCAACTAAAAGCACAGTTAAGAAAGATCTGCCCCATCCTCATCCGCGGTTCACTCTCAGACGGAGGTTGACCCCTATGCCAAAGCTCACGAACTACAATGGCTGCTACTGCGAATATGAATTTGAGAACGCCTTTATCTCCTTTTTGGAGGCGGAAGGGTGGCATTACCTCCCGGGCAAGTCGATCAGCCGGGCTTCGCAGCGCGATGTGCTATATCTGGACGATCTGGAGCGTTTCCTGAGCAGCACGCAGTCCGACCTGCTGACCGACGAGATTCGGCAGATCATGGATACGGTGCGCCTTGCCGGTGCGGAGAGCGATTTTGCCACGCTGCACAAGCTGTATGGCTGGATGGTCAACGGCATTCAGTTCACTGCGCAAAACGGTATCACGCGCATGGTGGCGCTGATTGACTTCGATCATCCAGAGGCCAATGTATTTCGTGTGATCAACCAGCTGAAGGTCGAATACATCAATAATGGAATGGTGGAAAACCGCCGTCCGGATGTGCTCTTGTATGTCAACGGTATGCCCCTGTGCGTCATCGAGCTGAAGAATCCCTCAGACGCGCACGCCACGATTTACGATGCCTGGGAGCAGATCAATATCCGCTATTGGCGTGATATACCGCACTTGCTGCATTACTGCCCGTTGGCCTGCATCTCGGATGGTGTCAAGACGCGCCTGGGTACGGTTCGCACGCCCTATGAGCATTTCTATGCATGGCGTCGCGTGAATGACGGCGACAAGGTTTCCACCCTCCCATTTGAAGAAACCCGGACCATGATCAGCGGAGTCTACAATCCGCAACGCTTTCTGGAAATTTTCCGGGATTACATCTATTTCCAAGATAGCGAGTATGACGGCGACGAAGTAGAAATTGTCTGTCGGTATCCGCAGTTCTTTGCCGCAAGGAGGCTGAAGCAGAGCATCATTCGCTCTGTTGTTGAGAAAAGCGGCAAGGGCGGCACCTATTTCGGCGCAACCGGCTGTGGCAAGACCTACACCATGGCCTTTCTTGCTCGCCAGCTTTCTCTGCGCTGCACGGATGTTCCACAGATCGGATCACCGACTATTATTCTGATCGTTGACCGCGATGAGCTTCAGAAACAGGGAGCAAAGCTGTTTACCAAAAGCAAGGAATTCCTCAATCTGGGAGAAGTCAGCGTCGTGCAGAATCGCAAGCAGCTCCGCGAGGAGCTTAGTGCGCGTGCCAGCGGCGGTTTCTACATCTGTACGATTCAAAAGTTCTGTGATCGTGAGGATGATAAAATTGGCCTGATTAACAACCGCGGCAACATCATCTGCTTCTCCGACGAGGCTCACAGAACCCAACTGGAGCATTCCAGGAAAATTCAATTCAGCAAAGACGCCGACCAGAACATGAAGGCGATGGTTTCTAAGCCATATGCTAAGGTCCTGAAGGAAGCCTTCCCCAATGCGACCTTTGTCGGCTTTACAGGGACGCCCATCGCTGAAACCTACCAGACCTTCGGCGATGAGATCGACCGGTATACGATGGATCAGGCGGTTGCTGATGGCATCACGGTTTCCATCAAGTATCACCCGCGCATTGCCAAAGTGCTGCTGGACCAGGAGAAAGTCAAGCAGATTGAGGTATACTACGCGCAATGCGCTGAGGATGGCGCCACAGAAGAGGACATTGAAGCCAGTAAGAAAGCCATGAGCTCCATGGAGGTGATCCTTGGCGAGCCGTCCCGCCTTGAACGTCTGGCTGTTGATATTCATGACCATTATGTGGTTGCTTGTGCCGCCGACCCGGATCGGGTACAAAAAGCAATGATCGTGTGCTCAAGCCGTGTGATTGCGTTCTCTCTGCTCCAGAAGTTCCAGGCGCTGTATCCTGAATGGTTTGAAGAAAAGAAAGTTCCGGATAACATGGAAGTCTCGGAGGATGAGCTGCGCAAGCTGAAGCCCATGCCCGCGATGGCTATGGTGGCCAGCGTCGGCAGCAATGACAAACCGGAAATGTACAACTATCTTGGCGGCGTCCGAAACGATAAGCGTTCCGATGAGTTGGATGCTGCTTTCAAGCAAGAGAAGTCCAACTTCCGGATCGTCATTGTGGTGGACATGTGGATCACGGGTTTTGATGTGCCGTCTCTGACCTACATGTACAACGACAAGCCGCTCAAGAAGCATCTGCTTATTCAGACCATCAGCCGCGTCAATCGTAAGTATCCCGGCAAAGAATATGGCATGATCATCGACTATATCGGCATTCGCGAAAACATGCGCGAAGCCATGAAAATTTACGGCGGTGACAATTCAGTTGCGCCCACAAGGGATGATGTTGAACAGGCAACGCTTGTATACCGTGAAGAGCTTGCCATCCTGTGCGATCTCTTCAAGGGTTATGACTTAACCCCTTTCCTCAACCCGAATGAAGATCCGGCGCAGCGTTACACGCTGTTGGCGAAGGCTGCGGAGTATGTTTTCATGTGCAATCAGGAGATGGCAATCGAGAACGGTTCCAACACACAAAAGGTTTCCTTCAAAACCTATTTCCTGAAAACGGTCAAACGGATGCGTACTGCTTACGACATATGCCAGCCCTCCGGCGAACTCAGGGAAGATGAGTCTGCGCTTGCGCAGTGCTTCATGGCCATAGCCGGTTTTGTTCGCAAGATGAGCGGAACCAGTGATGTGGATACGGATACCATGAACCGCTATGTATCGCGAATGGTTGAAGAAGCCTTGAAGTATAATGAGGTCGAGAGCATCCTCGAAAATGGTGAGCAGGAAGATATCTTTAGTCCCGAGTACTTTGAAAAACTGTCCGATGTGAAGATGCCAGCCACCAAGCTGGAAATGCTCGTGAAGATGCTGCGCAAACAGATTACTGAATACGGAAAGACCAATCAAATGGCTGCAAAACGCTTTCAGGAAATGCTGGAGGAAACCATCAAGCTTTATCATGAACGCAGAAAGCATCTGACGGCGGAAGAAGCCGGAGAGACACAGGAAGCTGCAACAGAAGAGATTATCCGAAATGCAACGGAACAGGCGCTTCAGATTCTGCGTGAGATGAATGCCGACCGTGAGAGCTTCCGTAAGGCTGGTCTCACCTTTGAAGAAAAAGCCTTCTATGATATTCTGATGGCGCTTCGCGATCAGTACAATTTTGAATACGGCACGGATGTAGTGACAGACGGCATAAAGATCAATGATAAGTGTCGAGCACTGGCAAAGAAGATCAAGGAAATTATCGACACAAAATCTTCCTTCTCCGACTGGCTCAACAATCAGATTGTGCGGGACCAGCTGAAGTTTGATATCAAGGTCTGTCTCATTAAGAACGGATATCCTCCGCAGTATAGCCCAGAAGTGTTCCGCAAGGTCATGGAGCAGGTGGAGAACTTCGAGGAGAACAGCTAATTCAGAGAGTGGAGCAGTAATTGTAAACGTACCTTATCGGATTTACAGAATACCCCTGATCAGCACAGATGTCTTGTCGCGAATTTCTTCAATAATCGCTTTGCATACTTTAAGTGAAAGGCCCGCCTTTTTGCCGATGTTCATCAGCTCTTTAGCACCCGGATTCGCCCCGTTGCCGTCAACGGTAGTCGTATGCTCACCCCAATAGGTGGTACTATAGGTTAGATCATAGGCCGGAGAAACGTGCCAGTGATCATTCGACGCATCGTATACAAAGGAAAAGTTCTTAGCATGGTCATCCCTGTTATGGGCGAAAACATTAAAGCATGCACGCCGGAACATTTGCTGAACATCCTCTGGATGATCCAGGCAAAGAATCTTCGTCAGCTTCATCAGCGTGTGATAATCCATGCTCGGTGTGCGCCAGTCCATCTCCAACAGTGCGGCAGCGGAAAGCATATGAATGCGTTTCAAATGACCATCCGGCATTTTTTCGCGGTCAAAACGCCGTACAGCAAAATAACCGCCACAACTCCGGGAAGGCATGACTTTGCTTTCCGGGACGATAATCCCACAATCTGCGGCACGGTCCATGTAGGCTTTTTCCATCAATCCGCTATCCGGATGTTCTCCCTTTGCTGGAAATTTGATGATCCATTCTGACGTCATTACCTTGGGCCGTGCGCCACCGCTGCTTCCACCCATCTGAAATAAGGTATCCAGATCGCGAACGTCCTCATGATTCAGTATCCGCTGACAAGAAGCGGCGAGTTCGTCCAGATCTGAGATATTGCTTTCGCGCTCAATATCCCATGCGGGGCTGTATGTCAGTGCGCCCATTCCTGATGTGCCAACAATTGCGAGCCTTTCCAACTGTGAAATTGTCGCAGGATCAATGCCGTGGCTCTTTAACATACGATCAACCAACAACTGACCCCATGCATCCGGAAGACTATCTGCAAAAATGCCCCAAAGTCCTTGAAACGTACGATTGGCCGGAACAAATACCTGTTCTTCAAGAGGCAAGGAAAACGGGCTGATCGGATAACCGTTTTTTATCCATTGCCTGTCATAAGCGAAAGCATAGCGATGGTCTGCCGTTTCGGCCATCGTTCCGACCAAACAACCATCAATATGCACATACAAAACCTTATTTCTGTTCACGGATAACCTCCTCAATACTGCTATAGGCTACATTGGTAAACAGATTCCGAATATCGTCCGCACAATTCAGTGCAATGGCAAGTTTTGTCAGGGAGAGAAGGGATATCTGGCCGGTGGATTCAAAGCGTTTCAAACTGCCATAGCTGACACCACTTCTTTCGCTAAGTTGCTGCTGTGAAAGGCCGCGCCTCTTCCTGATATTCTTCAGGCGCAGGGCCAGAGCCCCATTCATTTCTTCAGCAGTTTCCCATTTGAAACCGATCATCGTCTCACCTCTCATCAATAGATCTTATTTTATCCATTTCAAACCTTTGTATCGTTAATTGCTCATATTTTATCCATTCCAATTATAGCATATTCATATGCGAATGGCAAGGTCGCAAGAAGGGCAGTGAAATTCTGAAAAGATTTCAAGAAACTCCATTTCTGAGCTTGCTTTTTCACCACCGGTGTGTAAGCTGTGACTCAGCCGCAAGGCACATCAAAATATCGGAGGTATATACAATGGAATGCGGAAAGCTCACAGCGAAACTCAGGGACGCCGTACCGGTTTGCTTCATCGTAAATGGTATGGAAGTCAAGCGCCTCAAGAACATCGAAATCCCAGACGAAATCAAGAAGATTCCTTTCACAGCCTTCAAATTCGATGTACCGCTGAACGGGGCCATCACCTTCAAGATCATGTTTGAGGCGGGCGTACTGCCGGAAGTTTGGCCGGAGGCTCGCAAGCGCAAGCAGCGCAGCTCCAAGGCAGCGGGACAGCCTTTAGGCATCGCTGCGGAAGCCGAAGATACCGCAGAAGCAATCAAGGAGCTTATGCCGGAAAAAATCACCTATAACATCACGGGCGAGCGCAGGAAGGAATTGGTGGCAGCCATCGCAAACTATACGGGCGAGAAGGCTATTTACCAGAATGCGCCCAGCTTTGCATACCACATCGGCACCTTTGCGGTAGACAAGAACGGGACACTAACCGGCCCCATCGATCGCAGTTTGATTCGCTGGCTAAAAGATGAAGGATTTACCACGGAAGAATGAGGAAAGGCCCTCCGCACTGGCTGGAGGGCCTAAATTGTTTTGTTTCTTATATTGAAATGCCTCGAAGCGCGCGATATGATTATTCTATCTCTCAGGCGCGATGATTGTTTTGCAAGACGATATGTGACTCTTTCAAGTTGAAACGACCGATTTTGGCAACGGTTGCAACTAAAATGCAACGGAATGTTTTCGTCTATGTCCGATGATGTCAAAAGAGAGGGGTTCCTTCTTATAACAACAGCGGTCATAGTAAGACATAATCGAACGCATATTCGGAATTCGGGACCAAAAGGTCGCAGGTTCAAATCCTGTCACCTCGACCAATTCAGCAGCCTGAAAATGCTCAGGCTGCTGTTTTTTGCGCCGCAAAAGCCCCCGCATCGCGTGCGGGGGGGATTGGGGCGCTTATCCCGCGCCGCCTTTCTCGCGCGGGTCGTCCAGCAGCGCCACTTCGCCGTCCTTGAGCTCGCCAAAGACGTATTGGGCGCGGCCGTGACGCTTGGCGGCATAGAGCAGGCGGTCGGTCTGCGAATAGAGCGTCTGCATGTCCTGCGGACAGGTAAAGCGGCAGACGCCGATGCTACACGTCACCTTCTCCGGCGCGGCCAGCACCGTGGCGATGCCGCCCAGGAAGGCGTCCAGCTTTTCGCGCAGCTCGCCCGCAGCCATCGGCCGCGCGATCAGCACGGCGAACTCGTCGCCGCCCATGCGTCCGATACCGCCGTCGGCGGAAAACGCGTCCTGCAGCGCCTGCGCGATCTTTTTGAGCACCATGTCGCCGGCCGGGTGCCCCAGCGTGTCGTTGATGGACTTGAAGTAGTCCACGTCCACAAACAGGAACCACCCCCCGCCGCCGGGGATGCCCTCCCCGTCCAGCAGCCGGCCCGAGCAATAGTGGTTGAACATCTTGCGTCCCATGACGGCGGTGACGGCGTCCAGCTGGCCGATGTATTCGCGGTAGGAAAGGTAGCGGTAGAGGACGAGCAGGAACACCGCCAGCAAAAAGCTGATCGACAGCGTGGCGAACAGAGATTGCATCTGGAGGTGCAACAGGTCGTGTTCCGCCTCCATGGAGAGCGACAGGCCGTGTACGCCGAGCATGTAGGACATGCGCTGGGCAAAGTAAAAGCTGGAAGCAATGACGGCGCAGAGTATGCAAAGCAGGAGCAGGGACCACGACCAGTGCAGCTTGCCGACCTTGCGCTCCTCCGCGCGCGCCTGGTTCAGGTAGGCGCGGAAGCCCGCCAGCTTTTCGCGCAGCAAAAGCCCCCACGTGGCCTCTACGAATAGCAGGCACACCAGGGCCAGCAGGACGTCGCTGACGCCGATGTGGAAGGCGGACGTCAAGCCGTAGCCCAGGTTGGGGAACAGCAGCCCCATCGCCGTATAGACGAGGACGGAGTGCAGCTTCGGCGCGAGCAGCGCCACGGCGCCGCCCCAGAGCCGCTGATGGCGCGAAGCGCGCACCAGCTGGAACAGCAGCCCCACAAGGAAGCCGAACAGCGCGCGCGTACCGACGCTGAGCAGCAGGCTTTGCAAGGGCGCGCCGCTGAAGAACGGCGAAAAGACCTTGTCCATGGGCATGACATAGTTGGCCGAGGCCTTGTAGAGGCTGGACAGGCCGAAAATCGCCCCCATCGCCGTCGCCGGCCACACGCCCAGCAGGCTCCCCGCGATGAGTATGGGCAGGTAGGCAATGGTGATGGAAATGGGCTCTATGTGTATGTATCCCAGGAAGGTAAAGGACATCAGAAACTCGATGGACATAAGCCCCAGGAACAGGTATTTGTCCAAGGTAGCCATTCTTTTTTTCTGCCGCGCCTCCCGCATACGATCCCACCCATCCGTTTTTTTTCTGCCGTGGGGCGCGGCGCGCCCTCTGCGGTATCCCTGAAAATGATATACCCGTTTTCGGCCGCTCTGAAAAGTGCCGGCAGGGCATGGCGCTCCGCCGCCATCGGGAAAAACAAAGCCCGCCAGGGCGGCGGGCAGCTGTATCCGGCAAAGCCGCGGGCGCTGAAACGTTACATATGTCTACACATAGATTTTAACATGGATGTGTCGATCTGTCAATGGCAGGCAAAGCGCATCGTCAATGCGTGCGATCTTCCATGCCGGCAGGACAAAAGCCGCCTCCGGCCGGAGGCGGCTCAGGATGTTGACAAAGTCAACAGACTGGCAGAGCGTTGAGAAAGCCTGCAAGCCAAGGAAGCTGTACTTGCAGCCAAGGGAGCTTACTTAGACGTAAGAGACCGCAGGATGCAAGTGCAGCTGACGAGGAAATTTTGCCGGCGGCAAAATTTGTCGCCGAGGCGTTTTTGCCGATCTTTGATCGTCAAAAACGGTCGCCATAGGCGACTTGCAAGCCTTTGGGCTTGCAACCTTGCGACTGGATTTGACGATCCCAAAGGGCTCGACAAATCCACCGCCGGAAGCAAAAATCGCTTCTGATTTTTTGTATATCAGAGCGATTTTTGCGGTTGTAGGCTTTGTCAGCGCTCTGAGCCGCCTCCGGCCGGAGGCGGCTCAGGGCGCGGCGGCTATTGCACGACCACGATGGTGCCGTCGTCGCAGTTTTCGTAGATCCACTTGGCGTCATCCACGCGCAGGCGCACGCAGCCATGCGAGGCCTTGTGCCCCAGCGCATACAGGGAACCGTAGCGCAGCGTGCTGGTATCGGGCGCGTCGTAGAGCACCGAGTGGAACCATATGTCCCCGGTGATGCGGAAGGAATACTGCGCCCAGCACTTGAACTTCTGGAAGTACTGCCAGCGGTTGAGCGGCTCGGTGGAGGCGGTGTAGATGCCCGGCGGCGTGGTGTTGCCAAGGCCGGTGGAGCAGATGAACGTCTTATCCAGCTCGTATTCGCCGAAGGAGTTCAGGCCGTAGACGTAGACGCGCTGGTCGCTGATACGCACCACCAATTTGTACTTGGTGTTCTTGCCCACGGCGTCCGCAGAGAACAGGGCGCGCTGCGTCGCCTCATCGGCCACGCCGGTCTCCTCCAGGCGGTTGGCGGCCTGGAATTCGCGGATGGCCACCTCGGTCTTGGCGCCATAATCGCCGTCGAGTATGCCCTTGGTGACGTAATAGAGCGTATAGAGCCGGCGCTGCAACCTGAGCACCTCGTCGCCGGAATCGCCTCTTTCCAGCGTCCCGTCATAGAAGAAGAAGTCCTCCGTGGCCAACAGCTCCTGCGCCGCGGCGGCCACGCCGTCGTACATGGCGAAGTTTTCGGCATAGGGGCTGCCGTTGTCCAGCAGGTAGTCGTAGAAGCGCTCCAGCGCCTCCGAGGTATCCGAACCGTAAACGCCGTCCGGCTCCGCGCCCAGCATGCCGTACTGCGCCAGCGATTCCTGCACGGCCAGCACGGCGTCGCCCGTGTCGCCGGCGTAGATGTCGTGGGGGACGAAGCGCTCGGCAACGGGCGCGTCCGCGCCAAAGAGGGCGTCGAACGTCTCGCGGTCGGCCACGCCGGTCACATCCAGCCCGGCATGCTCCTGGAAGGCGAGGACCACGGCCTGGGTGTAGCTGTCGAACACGTCGTCCGGCTCGGCGTCCAGATAGCCCAGGGCGAGCAGGCGGCGTTCCAGGCGAAGCACTTCCGCGTCCTCGTCGCCCAATTGCGCATCGTTTACGTAAGTGGAACGCCCCTCGTCCAGGAGGTACGCCTGCGTCACAGGCGTGGCTTCGCCCGTGGCGCTGACCCAGGAGACGCCCTGGGAGATCAGGTGTTCCTGATACGCCTCCACGGCGCTTTGCGTGTTTTTGCCGTAATTGCCGTCGGCCTCGTCGTCGAGGAAGCCGAGGAAAATGAGGCGCTCCTGCAAAAGGCGCACGCTTTCGCTCTCGTCGCCGCGGGAAAGCCCGTCGGGCAGCTGCTCCGCCCGCGCAGAAAACAGCGCCGACTGCGTGTTTTCATCCGGCTCGCCGGTCGCGGGGAGGCCGTTGAGCGCCTGAAAGGCGAACACCGCCTGCGTGGTCTGTTTGCCATAGATGCCGTCCACCGCGCCGGACAAATAGCCAAGGTCGGCAAGGCGCTGCTGAAAGCGCTCGACCTCATCGCCCCGCGCGCCTTCCACCAGGCCATCGGCGAAGGCGGGCAGGCAGACGAGGACCAGTATGGCCGTCAAAAAAAGCGACACCATTCGCCGCAAGGGAATCACCTCATATCATTATGCGGCGTTATTATACAGGAAAAATATGGCGATGTTATTGCTTTTGTGTATCTCTTTGAACAATTCTGCGCGCATTTTTGTCGATTTTGCCGCGGGGCGTATAAAGGGCGCCCCGCGTCCAGGGCGCGGGGCGTGACGGTCATTCCGAAGCGGTCTTGCCAAGCAGGTATTTCTGCGCCCGGCGGAAGATACGGCGATCCTGTTCGTAGGTAAGGCGCTCGACGGCTTCGCCGGCTTCGACCCATTCGGCCACGGCAACCTCACCCTGCTGCGCCACGGGCGTCTGTTCCTCAGCGACGGCGATGAAGAACACCACCAGCTTTTCCACGTCCGGCCGCGCCATATAGCGGTTCTCGGCGCGGAAGCGCGTGTCCACCTTTACGCGCACGCCGGTCTCTTCAAGGATCTCGCGCTCGGCGGTCTGCCGCTCGCTCTCGCCGGCCTCGACGTGCCCCTTGGGGAAGGAGATATGCCGCCCGTGCTCGTGGCGGATCAACAAAACGTGCCATGCGCCGCTAAACTGACTGAACACCACGGCGCCACAGGATTTTTCATGTCGCATGGGTATGCGCAACCCCTTTGATGTTTTTTATAAATACACATTATAGCGCATGAATGTAAAATTGTCACGGGATATGTTGAAAATCCTTGCGGCAAAATGGACAAATTTCACCCGCAAAAGAAAAGCGGAAGAGCCGTGGGACTCTTCCGCGTCGTCCGCGATCAGCGCCTGGGCGCGATCCTCTCCATGCCGTCCATCCAGGGGCGCAGCTTTTCCGGGATGATGACGCTGCCGTCCGGCTGCTGGAACTGCTCGACAATGGCGGGCATCAGGCGGCTGGTGGCCAGGCCGGAGCCGTTGAGCGTGTGCACGAACTCCAGCTTCTTGGTCTCGTTGCGGCGGAAGCGTATGTTGCCGCGGCGCGCCTGATAGTCGCGCGCGTTGGAGACGGAGGAGCACTCCTTGTATTCGTTCATGCTGGGGATCCACAGTTCGATGTCGTAGGTGGTGGCCATGGAGGCGGAACAGTCGCCCGCGGCCAGTTTGGAGAGGCGGTAGTGCAGCCCCAGCCCCTCGACGAGGCGGCAGGCCTTGCCGATGAGCTCCTTGAGCATCCTGTCGCTGTCCTCGGGGCGCGTATAGCCAAACATTTCCACCTTATTGAACTGATGGCCGCGGATCATGCCGCGCTCGCTGGCGCGGTAAGCGCCGGCCTCGCGGCGGTAGCAGGGCGTGTAGGCAAACAGTTTCTTGGGCAATTCGTCCTCCGAGAGGATCTCGCCGCGGTAAAGGTTGATCAGCGCCGTCTCCGCCGTGGGCAGCAGGAAGCGGAAGCCCTCCTCCGTCAGGCGGTATACGTCGTCCTCAAACTTGGGGAACTGGCCGGCGGTGAGTCCGCAGTCATAGGTCAGAAGGTGGGGCGGCAGCATGAAGGTGTAGCCGTCCTTGATGTGTTCGGTGATGAAGTAGTTCAGCAGCGCCCACTCCAGGCGCGCGCCGACGCCGGTGTAGAGCCAGAAGCCGTTGCCGCCCATCTTCACGCCGCGTTCGTAGTCGATCAGGCCCAGATCCGTGCAAAGGTCCACATGGTTCTTCGGCTCCCAGTCAAACGCGGGCTTTTCGCCAAACACGCTCACCACCTGGTTGTTCTCCTTGCCGCCGGCTACCACGTCCTCGGCGGGCAGGTTGGGCAGCGCCACCACGAAGCGGTAGATCCTGTCCTCCAGGGCGCTCTGCTCCTCGTCCATTTCCTTGACCTGGTCCGCCATTTCCTTGAGCTTGGCCAGCAGTTCGCTTGCGTCCTTGCCCTGCTTTTTCAGGGCGGGGATCTCCTTGCTCATGCGGTTGCGCTCGGCTTTGAGCGATTCGTTTTCCATCAGCAGCGCGCGGCGGCGGGCGTCCCACGAAAGCAGCTCGCTAAAGTCCACGTCGTATTCGCGCTTTTTCAAGGCTTCCTTGACATATTCGGGATTGGAACGGATGAGGTTCAGGTCCAGCATGGTATCCCTCCTAAAAAAATACGCCCCGCCCGACCAACAGGGACGGCGCGCGCGCCGTGGTGCCACCCGTTTTCAAGCAGAAGCTCCTCTTTGCGCGCTATCGGGCGCACCCGCCCCGCTTTCGCGGGGATGCTCAGGGAATGGAGATCGTGCCTTGCGCCTCCGGCTCGCACCCGCCGCCGTCTCTCTTCGCGCGCGACCGCCCGACCGTTCCCGTCCTTGCGATACCACCATTATAAACCGATTTTGAAAATATGCAAGCAGGGAGCCGATTTTTAACACGCGGCGGCGGAAAGCATGCTATAATGGGGCTGGCGTTCGACGCCGTTACCAAAGCGATGGGGGAGAGGGCATGAGGATCACCGCGCGGGCGCAGGCGAAGATCAACTGGTCGCTGGATGTGTGCGCCGGCCGCGACGACGGCTATCACGAATTGGATATGCTCATGCAGCGCGTCGACCTTTCCGACGTGCTGACGTTCGAGCGCGCGCGCTTTTTGACGCTCACCGTCAACGGCAGGGCGCTGCCGGTCGGCGGCCGCAACCTCGTCATGCAGGCGGCGCAGGCGCTCAACGCCCACATGGGCAAGCGCTTCGGGGCGCGCATCACGCTTTCCAAGGCCATCCCCATCCGCGCCGGGCTGGGCGGGGGCAGCGCCGACTGCGCCGCCGCGCTCATCGCCCTCAACCGCCTTTGGGGGCTGCGCCTGCCGGTGGACGAGCTTTTGAAGATCGGCCGCTCCCTGGGGGCGGACGTGCCCTATTGCATCGCCGGCGGCTTTGCCCGCGTGTGCGGCATGGGCGAGAAGATCGCCCCGCTGGGCGACGGCGAGCGCTTCCCGTTGGCGATTTTGCACGTGGGGCGCGGCCTTTCCACGGCAGAGGTGTTTTCCCAATACGACCGCCTGGGCGGGACGCTGGGGTTGGACAACGCGGCCCTTGCCCGCGCCATACTCGCGCGCGACCTGGAAAAAATGGACGCGCTTTCCGGCAACGCGCTGGAAACGCCCTCCATCTCCCTGATGCCGGAGATCGGCGCGGCCATGCGACGCCTGCGGGCGCTGGGCGCGCGCGTAGCGCGCATGAGCGGCAGCGGCTCGGCGGTATTCGGCGTTTTCCGCACCGCCGCCGAGGCGCTGCGCGCCGTGGACGCGCTGCCCGGCGCGATCTTCACCTGGACGTGCTGAGAAGCGTCCGTCCCCGCCGCCAGACCGAAGGCGGGGCTTTTTGCGCCCAAAAACAAAAATCCCACGGACTCAGACCAGGTATGCCCCGCGGCGCGCGCCAAAATCTGTTTAGTGCTGCTGCCTTCCGGCCCTGACACGATTCGCAGCATGACGCCGCACGGGACCCGGTCTTCATCACCCGTGGAACAAAGCATAGTATACCATAAAGCGCGGCGGAATGCAAGGCTTTTTTGCCTTCCGCCGCGCGCTTTCCACAAATTGGGGGAAACGCACCACCCGCCGACGTTCCAGGATGCCGGCGGGCGGTGCGTTGGGAAGGCCCGCAAGCCGGAAAAGCAGGGATCGCCGCCGGTTCTGCCCCGGCGGGGCGATTCCGCCGGGCGTCCCGGGACGCCCTCAGAGCGCCTGCCCGCTGTGCGGCGCGCCGACCTCGTCGTCGGGCTCGGCGTATTCGCCATCTTCCAGGTTCAGGCCGATGCCCGTCCAGCTTCCGTAATAGTAGCTGATGACCTCGCCGTCGCCGATTTGGCCGAATTCGTCGCTGCCGGTGGCGTAGACATTGCCGTCCTCGTCCGTGGCCAGCATGTGAAAGCTGCCCGTGGACATGGCCGCGATCTTCAGCCGGTCGAATTCCCCGGCCGGGCCGTCAAATACGAAGAGCTCCTCCTCATACGGCTCCAGATAGAAGCCGTAGCCCCAAGCGAGCGTGCCGCCGCCCAGCATGCGCGCGCTGGAGGAATCGCCGCCGGCGAACACGGCGACCGCGCCCTGCGCGCCTTCCGCTTCCACGGGGGTAAAGCGGTCGCTGTCACCGCCGTTGCCGAGCTGCCCGTAGTAGCCCGCGCCCCAGGCCCATACGCGGCCATCGGCGTCCAGCGCCACCATGTGCGCGCCGCCCGCGGCGATGGAGACCACGTTTTCCAGCGCCACCTGCGTGGGCGCGACCGCGGTCCTGCCCTCGCCGATGCCGAGCTGGCCGTAGGCGTTGTCGCCCCACGCCCAAACGCTGCCGTCCTCCAGGAGCGCGGCCATGAACTGCTTGCCCACCGCCACGTCCACAATGCCTTCCAGCGGCACCTGCGTCGGGCCGTCCACCGCGTCCGTGTGCCCCAGCCGAGCTGGCCGAGGTCGTTCGCGCCCCAGACCCACAGTTTGCCCTCTTCATCCAGCGCGGCGGAAATGTCCCGCCCCGCCCAGGCGCGCGCCACGCCGCCCATGATGGGCACGGGCTCGCTCTCGTTTTCAAATTTGCCGGTGGCCAGCTGGTCGTAGTCGTAGCTGCAGCCCGCGCCGTAGAGCTGGCCGTCGTCGGTGAGGAACAGCGTGTGGTAATCGCCCGCCGCCACCTGCGTCACGTTTGTGAGCGCCAGCTTTTCCGGCGTCTCGCGCGATTCCTCGTCGCCCAGGCCGAGCTGGCCGTAATCGTTGCGCCCCCAGGCCCACACGCCGCCGCCTTCGTCGATGGCAAAGGACGTGTAGTATCCCGCCGCTACGGGCAGCGTCTCGCCGGCAAACGGCTCCACGGGACGCGCCTTGTCCCGCTCCGCCGGGGCGCGGGAGGGACGGCTTTCCCCGGAAAGGTCCACATCCAGCAGCACCCAGTTGAGATAGGTGTCGCTGTAAATGGGGCCGAGCTGCAGGTAGGTGTTGTCGCCGCGCCCCCAGAGCGTGCCGTCCGCCTCCGCTGCCAGCGCGTGCCAGTAGCCAGCGAAAGGTCGGCGGCGTCGTGCTCCAGGGGCGCCGGCGCGTCGTCAAACAGGTCGCCCCACAGGTACCAATCGCCGCCGGCGTCGCGCAGGGCGCACATGTCGCCGCCGGCCTCGATATCCGTGGCCGCCAGGCCGTTTTCGGCGATGAAGGCGTTGAGCGCGTCCTCGCCGCCGCCGAGCTGGCCGTAATAGTCGTCGCCCCAGACGCGCACCGTGCCGTCCGCCAGCAGCGCCAGCGCGTGGTTGTTGCCCGCGCGCACGCTGCGCGTGTTTTCAAGCCCCTCGAGCGCCACGGGCGAACAGACAAACGCCCCCTCCGCGCCGGGGATCTGGCCGTAGGTATTGTCGCCCCAGGCGTAGAGCGCGCCGTCCTTTGTGCGGGCGAGCATGAAGCCCTGCCCGGCGGCGATCTCAGCCACGCCTTCGAGCGGCACCTGCGCGGGGGTCGTCTGCGTGTCCGTGTGGCCGAGGCCAAGCTGCCCCTTGTCGTTGCGCCCCCACGTCCACAGCGTGCCGTCCGCCTTCAGGGCGGCGGAAAAATCATGGCTGGCCGCCACCTGTATGGCGCCGTCCATCACCTTCACGGGCATGCTGCGGTTCAGGCCCTTGCCGTCGCCGAGCTGGCCGTAATCGTAGTTGCAGCCAACGGCGTACACGCTGCCGTCGGCAGTGCGAAACAGCGAATGGTACCAGCCCGCCGAGGCTTCCACGACGTTTTCAAGCTCCACCTTCTCCGCCTCATAGGACGAAAAGGAACTGCCCGTGCCCAGCCGGCCATACTCGCCCGCGCCCCACGCCCACAGGACGCCCTCCGCATCGAGCGCGAAGGAATGGCGGTATCCGGCCTCGACAAAAATGGCGTCCTGTTCCGGCGCGGCGGCATCCTCCGCCAGCGCGCCGCCCAGGAGGACCAACAGAGACAGAAGGCATGCCCAAATGCGTCTTTTCATTGGTATTTCATCCTCCCTTTCCCAACTGCCTTTATCATACCGTATTGTAAAAAATATTGCAAGTACCGGCGCATTTTTGCCACGAATGATTTGCGCCGCGCGCGGGGAAACTGGCGCAAAGGAGGAATGCGATATGGATCCCTTTGCCGAAAACCCCCGAAAGATCGAAGATACGCTGCTTGACTGGACGCAGCTCTACGCCCAGCCCTACGACAAGCGCAGCGTCGACCCCTACACCCGCACGCGCGTCATACTCATCAACGGCACGGAGTTCGAGGCCAACTGGTTTTTGCACCAGTTTTCCCGCCACTGCGGCGACAACGAGCTGCGCCGCCAGCTGGCGCTCATCCGCCGCGGCGAACAGCAGCAGCAAAAGCTCGTCAGCATGCTCAAGCCCGCCGACGAGACCATTCTGGAACACACCATCGGCTATGAACAGCTGGCTGTGGACCTCACCGCGGCGCTGGCGCAGGCGGTGGGCGACGGGCGCGTAAAAAAGGCGCTCGACTTCGCCCTCCTGGAGGACTTTGACCACCTCTACCGCTACGCCGACCTGCTGGACCTGGAGACGAACGCCAGGGCGGAGGACATCGTCGGCCGCTATACGGAGATCATGCCCGGCCGTCCGACCATCGCCCACCACCGCCACCCCTTCGATTCCATCAAAAAGCCCATCGGCAAGGACGCTGACCCCATGACCAAATTGGCCGTGGGCATCATCACCGCCGCCGAGCAGCAGACGATGAACTACTATATGAACGTCTGCGGCCTCTACCCCACGCAGCTGGGGCGCAGGCTCTATCAGGAGATCGGCATGGTGGAGGAACAGCACGTCTCCCAGTACGGCGGCCTCATGGACGTGCATGAGAGCTGGCTGGAAGGGCTGCTAATGCACCAGTACACCGAGTGCTACCTCTACTGGTCATGCGCGCAGACCGAGACCAGCCCGGCCATCCGCGGCGTTTGGGAACAGCTCTTCGAGCAGGAGGTCGCGCATTTGCACCTCGCCGCGCAGCTTCTGCACGAATATGAGCGCAGGGACTGGCGCGAGGTCATCCCCGACGCCGCGTTCCCCGCCCCGCTGACGCTCAGGGAGAACATCGCCTACGTGCGAAGCGTTTTGCAGGGCGCCGTCTGCGAAACCGCCGTGCGCGAGAGCTGGGAGGACGTCTCCGCCCTCAAGCCGGACTTCGATTTCTTCCGCTATCAGGGGATCGTCAACAAAGACGTCGCCGCCGTGCCCAGCCATATGGCCATCGAGCGCTATATCGCCCAAAATGGGCAGGACTACCGCTGGGAGACGGAGAAAAACCCCGTTCCCGAATTGCGGGATCGCCGCCGCGACAACACGGACGTCGGCCGCAGCCCCGCCCCCGTGCCCAGCGGCGTGCGCTGAGAAACAGCCCGAGGCCATTTGCAGCCTCGGGCAAATGTTTACGCGGCGGACGCATGCCGCAACCTTCTGTAAAACAACAGCGCCACGACCAGGGACACGGAATCGACGATGGGCTGCACCGCCATGCAGCCGTAGAGGGGGAAGAGGGCGTTGAGCAGAAACAGCAGCGGTATGTCCAGCACGCCCTTGCGCAATATGGAACAGACGAGCGATTCCTTCACCTTGCCCATGGCCTGGAACTGCACGATCATCGGATAGCACACGGACATCATTGGCATGGCCACCACCATGATGCGCAGAAAGGCGGCGCTGTACGCGATGGTGCGCGCGTCGTTAATGAACAGGCTGGTGAGCGCCGGGGCAAAGAGCTCATAGGCCGCCAGGCACAAAAGCGCGAACCCCAGCGACACGCCGCAGCCAAAGACAAAGGCCGCGTGCCGCCGCTTCTGGTCGCCGGAGGCGTAGTTGTAGGCCAGCAGCGGCAAAAGGCCGTTGGCCACGCCGATGGAGAAGTACAACGGCAGCTGGTCGAGCTTTTTGACGATGCCCAGCGCCGCCACCGCCTCCGTCTCATAGCCGGAGACGAACTTGGACAGCGCCGCCACCGCCACCACCGTCAGCGCGTATTGCACGCAGGAAGGGAAGCCGATGGCGAGCACGTTTTTCAGATGCCGGCCCGCGCCGCGCAGGCAGGCGGGGGAGAGACAGACCACCGTCCGCCGCCTTATCAGCACATAGGCGATGAAGAACAGCGCCGATAGCAAATTGGAGATGGCCGTGGCCGCGCCCGCGCCCTCCGCACCCATGCCCAGGAACTGCGGCAATACGAAGATGGGGTCGAGGATGATGTTGCAAACGCCGCCCAGCGCCACGCCCAGCGCCGCCGCCGTCGCCCCGCCCTCGGCGCGCACAAGGTTTCCCAGGAGCAGGTTGAGGATGGTGCCCGCGCCGCCACAGATGACCACCCACTTGGCGTAGCCAAAGGCGAGGCCGTATGTCTCGTCCGTCGCCCCGCAAAGGCGGAGGATGGGCGACGCGAGGGCGAAAAACAGCGCGGAAAAGGCCGCGGCGGCGATGAGCCCGCCCCAGAAGGCGAGCGCGGACACTTGCCGCGCCCTCTGTTCGTCCTTTGCCCCCAAAGCGTGCGCCATGACGCTGGCGCCGCCCACGGCAAAGAGGTTGGAGACCGCCGTAAGCATTACAAACACCGGGCCGACCACCGTCACCGCCGCCGTCTGCCGCGGCTCGTTGAGCAGGCCGACGAAGTAGGTGTCGGCCAGGTTGTAGATGAGCACAATCATCTGCCCGACGATGGTGGGCACGATCTGCTTGAGCACCGCCCGCTTCACAGGCATGCGCTCAAAGAGGTACGCCTTATCCGTTGCTTTTGCCATCGCCCCCGCCCCCGCCTAACGCGCCGTCACCAGTTTGACGAGCATGGCCGTGGCCGCGTCCATGTCCTCGACGGCGATCAATTCGTGCCGGCTGTGGTAGTTGAGGCCGCCCGTGCCCAGGTCCGGGCAGGGCAAGCCCATGAAGGAGAGGCGGCAGCCGTCCGTGCCGCCGCGGATGGGTTCGCTCTTCGGCTCCACGCCCACGGCGCGGCAGGCGTCCTCGGCGCGGCGGATGACGTCCATGTGCTTTTCCATCACCTCGCGCATGTTGTAATACGAATCGACGATCTTCACCTCCACCGTGCCCACGCCGTATCGCGCGTTCATGGTTTCGGCGGCCCCGGCGGCGAAGCGCTTGCGCGCCTCGAAGCGGGCGCGGTCGTGGTCGCGGAGGATGTAGTGCAAAAGGCACTCCTCCACGCTGCCGCGCAGGTCGCACAGGTGGTAAAAGCCCTCGTAGCCCTCCGTGCGTTCCGGCGTTTCCCCCTCGGGGAAGAGGGCGGCGAGCTCGCAGGCTACGCGGTTGGCGTTGACCATGCGCCCCTTGGCCGAGCCGGGATGGACGCTGACGCCGTGGATGGTGTAGACAGCGGAGGCGGCGTTGAAGTTCTCATACTCGATGCCGCCCACGTCGCCGCCGTCCACGGTGTAGGCAAAGTCCGCGCCAAAGCCCCGCACGTCGAACCTGTCCGCGCCGCGACCGATCTCCTCGTCCGGCGTGAAGGCCACCTTCACCGCCCCGTGGGGGATGGACGGGTCGCCGGCGAGCGTCTCCAGCGCGGTCATGATTTCGGCGATGCCGGCCTTGTCGTCCGCGCCCAGAAGCGTGTCGCCGCCGGTGACGATGAGCGTCTTGCCGCGGCGCGCCTCCAGGCCGGGATACTGCCCCGGGGTGAGCACGTCGCCGTTTTTGAGCGCGACGGGGCCGCCCTCGTAGGGCAGCAGCACGGGGGAAACGCCCGTGGTGGGCACCACGTCCACCGTGTCCATGTGGGCGATGAGGCCGATCACGGGCTGCCCTTCGCAGTTGGCGGGCAAGGTGGCGTAGACGTAGCCGTACCCGTCTACATGGGCGTCCTCCAGGCCGATGGCGAGAAGCTCCTCCACCAGCGCCCGGGCCAGCGCCAGCTGTTTTTTCGTGCTGGGGCAGGCCTGGCTGGAGGCGTCGGAGGCAGTGTCGAACCGAACATAGCGCAGCAGGCGTTCATAGGCGCGCATATAAAGACTTCCTTCCACAGTTTTGCACAAAGTTTGCCCGCGCGGGGCGTTTTCAAAAACAGCGCCCCGGTCGGCGCGCGGTCGGCCTCCCGGGGCGGCGCTCAGCGGTAGAAGAGCCGCTGCGTCTCGTGTTTGGGCTGGCAGGTGAGGTTGACCCCCAGGCGGCGGAACGTGTCCTCGTCCACGGGCGAGAGCAGCACGCTGGCGTGCGCCTCCAGCCCCTTGAGCCGCGGCAGCTGGGCGATGGCCCGGGCGGCGAATTCGTCGTCCACCGCGCAGATGGCAAGGGCGATGAGCACCTCGTCGGTGTGCAACCGCGGGTTGCGGTTGTGCAGGGATGTCACCTTCAGCCGCTGGATGGGCTCGATGACGCGCTCGGCGATCAACTTCACTTCGTCGGGGATGCCGGCCAGCGTTTTCAGCGCGTTGAGCAGCATGGCGCTGGCGCAGCCGAGCAGGTCCTTGGTCTTGCCGGTGACCACGCTGCCGTCGGCAAGCTCCATGGCCGCGGCGGGCTTGCCGGTGGCGGCCTCGAGGGCGTTGGCGGCGCGCGCCGAACGGCGGTTCTCCGGGGAAACGCCGGCCTGCTCCATGAGGATCTCGATCTTGCCCACGGCCGTGTCCTCGCCGGAGCCGCGCAATTTGGCGCAGCCGGCGGCGAAATAGCGGCGCACGATCTCCCGGCGCGAGGCGTCGCAGCAGGCCTCGTCGTCGGTGATGCAGAAACCGGCCATGTTCACGCCCATGTCCGTAGGCGACTGGTAGGGCGATTTGCCCTGTATGCGCTCGAAGATGGCGCGCAATACCGGGAAGATCTCCACATCGCGGTTGTAGTTGACCGCCAGCTTGCCGTAGGCCTCCATGTGGTAGGGGTCGATCATGTTCACGTCGTTCAAGTCCGCCGTGGCGGCCTCATAGGCGAGGTTCACGGGGTGCTTGAGCGGCAGGTTCCAGATGGGGAAGGTCTCGAATTTGGCGTAGCCGGCCTTGATGCCGCGCTTGTATTCGTGGTAGAGCTGGCTCAGGCACGTGGCCATCTTGCCCGAACCGGGGCCGGGCGCGGTGACCACTACCAATTCGCGCTCGGTTTCGATATAGTCGTTGCGGCCGTAGCCGTCGCCCGAGACGATGTGGTTGAGGTTGGAGGGGTAGCCCTCGATGGCGTAGTGGCGGAACACGCGGATGCCCTGGTTTTCCAGACGGCGCTTGTAGGCCTCCGCCGCCTGCCCGGCAAAGCGCGTGATGACCACGCTGCCCACATACAGCCCCGCTTCGCGGAAGGCGTCGATCAGGCGCAGCGTCTCCGCGTCGTAGCCGATGCCCAGGTCGCCGCGCAGCTTGTTGGACTCGATGTCCTGCGCGTTGACGGCGATGACCACCTCGGCGCGGTCGGCCAGCGTCTTGAGCATGCGCAGCTTGCTGTCGGGCTGGAAGCCGGGCAGCACGCGCGAAGCGTGGTTGTCGTCAAACAATTTGCCGCCGAATTCCAGATACAGCTTGCCGCCGAACTGGGCGATCCGCTCGCGGATGCGCTCGGACTGCAGGCGGATATACATGTCGTTGTCAAACCCCTGCCGCATCACAAGTCCCTCCCCAGCATGGCCGCGCCGATGATGCCCGCGTCGTTGCCCAGGCGGGCCAGCTCCACCTGCGTGGTGGAAAGCTCGGGCAAGTAGAGGTAGTCGCGCAGCGCAGCGCGCACGGCGTCGAGCAAAAAGTCGCCCGCGTAGGCCACGCCGCCGCCGAGCACCACCATGTCGGGATCGAGGATGTCAATGAGGTTGCTCAGCCCGACGCAAAGATACTTGACATATGTAGCAAATATCTCCAGGCAATCGCCGTCGCCCGCCTTGGCAAGATCGAGCACGGCCTTGGCGTTGAGCCTGCCCGCGTCGCCTTCCATCTGTCTGGCAAGCGCGCAGTCCGGCTTTTTTTTCATCAACGCGCTTCCCATGCGGATGATCGCCGTGGCGCTCGCGTATTTTTCCCAGCAGCCGCGATGGCCGCAGTTGCAGGGCTCGCCATCCACAACGACGATCATGTGCCCGATTTCGCCGCCCACGCCGTGCGCGCCGCTGAGCACCTTGCCGTTAAAGACGATGCCGCCGCCCACGCCGGTCCCGAGGGTGACGAGCAGGCTGCTTTTCACGCCGCGCGAGGCGCCAAAGGCGCTTTCGGCCAGCGCGGCGACGTTGGCGTCGTTGTCCACGGATACGGGGAGCCCCAGGCCGTCCCGCAGGCGCGCAAGCAGCGGCACGTTCACCCAGCCGAGGTTGTTGCAGAAGGCCACCAGGCCGCTTTTGGGGTCCTGCTGGCCGGGGATGCCCACGCCCACAGCGGCGAATTCCCCCGCCGCGCGGCCGCTTTCGGCGATCAGGCCGCGGCACATGGCCACCATATCGGCGGCGACGTCCTCAAAATTGCGTCCGATGCCGGTCTTGCAGCTGGCCTTGCACAGTATATTGCCGCTTTCGTCCACCACGCCGGCCTTGGCGGTGGTGCCGCCGACGTCGATGCCGATGTATACCATGGTCATACCTCGCTTTCTTCCTGTTGGGCGCGCATGGCGCGCTCCATATGGCGGTGCGCCAGCTCCTGCGCGGCGTTGTAGCCCATCTGCTTGAGGCGGAAGTTGCGCGCCGCCACTTCCAGCACGATGGCCAGGTTGCGCCCGGGGTGGATGGGGATGAGTATATAGGGCACCTTCACGCCGAGGATCTCGCCATACTGGTCGGTCAGCCCCAGCCGGTCGTATTCCTTGCCCTGCTGCCAGTTTTCCAGCTTGACTTCCAGGTCGATGGTCTTGGAGCGTATGACCGCGCCCACGCCGTACATGGTGGCGATGTCGATGATGCCCACGCCGCGGATCTCCATGAAATGCCGCACCAGTTCCGGCGATTCGCCCACCAGGCGGTCGTCGGCCACGCGGCGGATATCCACCACGTCGTCCGCCACCAGCTGATGGCCGCGCTTGACCAGCTCGATGGCCGTCTCGCTCTTGCCCACGCCGCTTTCGCCGGTGATGAGCAGGCCGCTGCCGTAGACGTTGACCAGCACGCCGTGCATGGTCTCGCGCGGGGCCAGGTAGTCGCGCAAAAAGGAGATCAGCTCCACTTCCACCTGCGTGGTCTCCGGCGCGGCGGAGTAGATGGGGATCTTGCGCGCCGCGCCCAGCACCAGCATCTCGTCAAAGCAGGGGATGGAGCGGGCGATGATGATGCAGGGGATGTCATAGCTGAAAAAGCGAGTCAGCCGCTCGTGGCGCGTAGCCTTGTCCAGCATGGAGAGGTAGGTCATCTCCACCATGCCCAGCAGCTGCGGCCGCTCGTAGCCGAAAAAGTCCCAGTATCCTGCCAGCTGCAAGCCGGGGCGGTTGACGTTGGATACCTCGATGTTCAGCCGCCCGTTCTCGGCGGCAATGATGGTCTTGAGGTTCAGGGCCTTGACAAGATCCGCTTCCAGAACCATGCGTCATCCTCCGATCTCACCGCGCGCGAGCATGCCTTCGAGCACCTGCGCCACGCCGTCGTCCGTGTTGGCCGGCACGTGCAGAGGCGCGCGCGCGAGCACTTCTTCATTGGCGTTCGCCATGGCGTAACCGCGCCCGGCATATTCGAGCATGCCCAGGTCGTTGCCCGCGTCGCCGAAGGCGGCGATCTCCCCGCGCGCCACGCCCAGGTGTTCGGCCAGGGCGCGCAGCGCGCCGCCCTTGTCCACCTGCGCGCCCACGATCTCCAGATACGTGGGGCAGGAGAACATCGCCCGCAGCTGCGGGAAGGCTTCGGCCATCTGCGCGCGCAGACCAAGCAGCGCCTCGTGTTCGCCCAGGCAGAGCAGCTTCAGCGGCGGATGCTTGATCCACTCGGAAAGCGGCGCGCCCGTCTGCGTGCCGTGAAAGTGTACGCGCCCCTCGTATTCGTCGCATACGGCGGGCACGCGCTTTGCGTAATACAGGCCCCTCTCCGGGAAATACTGTATGAATACGCCGCGCGCCTCCGCCATGGCGCACACGCCGCGCGCCGTCTCAACGGGTATATCGGCCTTGAAAAGCGGCGCGCCGTCCTCCCAGGCGCAGACCATGGCGCCGTTGAAGGCGATCATCGGCGCGTTCGCCTGAAGCTGCTGGGCGAACGGGCGCGCGGTCTCGTACATGCGCCCGCTGGCGATGACAAAGCGCGCGCCCGCGTCCATCGCGCGCTCAACGGCGCGAAGCGTGCGCGACGAAAGCTCGCTCGCGCCGTTCAAAAGCGTACCGTCCAGGTCCGTGGCGATGAGGCGTATCATTGGTAAACCGACCCCCTAACATTTCTATTCTACCGTATTTTTCGCCGCGATGCAAGAGCGGAAACGCCGCCGCTGGCAAAAATCTCCGCGCCTGAAAACGGCGTTTTCGGAAAGGATAGGGAAACAGGAGGGATCGACCATGTCCATCGGACACATCATTCTCATCATCACCGGCCTTCTGGTGATCTTCGGCGCGGGGCAGCGCGCCCTCGACCGCCTGCGCCTCACGGATAAACAGGCGCTTTTGTGCATCGCCCTCATCATCGCCCTGGGCTTTGTGCCGGACATACCGCTGGGCGGGAACGTCACCGTCAACCTCGGCGGCTGCGTGGTCCCGCTTATACTGTGCGCCTACCTGTTCGTCCGCGCCGGCACGTGGACGGAGCGCGGCCGCGCCATCGCCGCCTCGCTGGTCTCGGGCGCGGTCTGCTATATCATCGGCCGCTACACCGCCGACGAGCCGGAGAGCATCACCTTCGACCCCAACTACCTCTACGGCGTGGCCGCCGGCGTCATTGCCTGCCTGTTCGGCCGCTCGCGGCGCGCGGCGTTCATCGCCGGCGTCATGGGCGTGTTCATCGCCGACGTCGTCGCCTCCATCGAGGTCTGGTCGCGCGGCGTTCCCCAGACGCTCGCCCTCGGCGGCGCGGGCGCTTACGACGCGGTGGCGATTTCCGGCATACTCGCGGTGCTGCTTGCCGAGCTCATCGGCGAGATCCGCGAGCGCATGGCGCGCGGCAAGCGCCGCCCCGACCGCGAATACAGCATCGAAAGCGGCGAATTTCTGCGAAGGGAGCGGGAAAAATGAAGAGGCTGCTGATACTGCTGGCGTTGCTGCTTGCCCTTGCCGCCCCCGCGCGGGCGGAGATGGACGGCGACTTCGTCTATACGCTCTATGACGGGCAGGGCAACGAACTGACCATGCGCGCCGGCCGCATGTTCGTCGGCGACGAGTACATCTCCGGCGACGACCGGCTCTACCGCGTGGCCAGCGTGGACGACCAGGCGCGGACCGCCCGCGCCGAATACGTCGGCCCCGCCGTGCGGGACGAGGCCACGGCCACAGCCTTTGCCTCGCTGATCGCCCGCGCCGAGCCGGAGAAGAAGATCGCCATGTACTCCACCCACTCCGACGAGAGCTATGTGCCCTCGGACGGCGAATCTTCCAAACTGGAGGACGCCGGCATCTACGACGTGGGCGAGGCGCTGGCAAAGAGCTTTGAAGAGCGCGGCATCGAGGTGGTCTACTCCAAGGAGACCTTCCACCCCCACGACGCCGGCGCCTACCGCCGCTCGCGCCGCACGGCGGAAGAACTGCTCAAGGATGGCCCCGACGCGCTGCTCGACATCCACCGCGACGCCATCCCGGCCGAGCAGTACGAGACGGAGGTGGACGGCGAGGATGTGAGCATGGTGCGCCTGTTCGTCGGCCGTTCCAATCCCAACGGCGACGAAAACCGCGCTTTCGCCCAGGAGATCAAGGCCGTCGCCGACGAGGAATACCCCGGCCTTGTCAAGGACATCTATATCGGCAAGGGCAACTATAACCAGGAGCTCTACCCCCGCGCGCTGCTTTTGGAAATGGGCACGCATGAGATCGAAAAGGAAAAGGCCATGGCCTCGACGGACTACATCGCCGACGTCATCTCCGAAGTGCTCTACGGCGAGAGCGCCAGGGCCGAGGAGAGCGCGGAGGCGGGCGGCGTGGCCTCGGGCGTTTTCTGGGTCATCGGCGCGGTGATCGTCATCGCCGTGATCTACGCGCTGGCTTCCACGGGGCGGCTTTCCGCCATCTGGGACAAGGTCAAACGCGCCGGCAGCGAGATGACCGGCGGCATGGTGGGCAAAAAGCCCGACAAGGACGGCAAGGGACGCTGAAACGGGGGCGGGGGAGAAAACTTCCCCGCCCTGGCGCGCCGGCAAAGCCCGCGGCCGCGGCTGGCGGGCTTTTGCGCGCCCTGCCCGTCATCGTTTGAAAAGGGGGATGGCATGCGCGTCAAGGCATACATGGCCGCCTACTACCTTGCGCAGGCGGTCTATCAGAGCTACATGAGCCTCTTTTATCGCGCGCGGGGGCTGGACGCGGCGGGCTTGGGCGCGCTCTACGCGCTCGCGGCGGCCGCCTCCATCCCCGGCCAGCTGCTCTTTGGCGCGGCGGCGGACAGGGCGCGCGTGCCGGGGCACGTCTTGCGCGCGCTGCTGCTCGTTTCCGCGGCGCTGTTGCTTCTGCAGGCGCTTGCGCGCGACGCCTTCGCCCTGTTCGCCATCTCCATGCTGTTCGGCTTTGCCTATACGCCGGTGCAGCCCATCGGCGACGCCCTCGCCCTGGCGCGCCTTGAACGCGAGGGCAAGCCCTTCGGCCCGGCGCGGCTGATGGGCGCGCTGGCCTTCGCGGCCTCGGCCTTCGCCTTTGGCTTTTTGCTGGATGCTTCGGGGCGGGAAGGGCTGGTGGCGCTTACGGCGGCGGCGCTGATGCTGGTCGCCCTGCTCTGCTCCTTCCTGCTTGGCGGCGAAAAATGCCCGCGCGGCGAAGTGCGCCCGCTGCGCCTGCTCAGGGATCGGAAATTGCTGCGCCTGCTTTTGTTCGTCCTCCCCGCGCAGGCGACGATGGGCTACTTCTACGCCTTTTTCCCCACGCGCTTTTTGCGCCTGCCGGGGTCGACGGGCGCGCTGCTGGGCTGGGCGAACCTCGTCTCCGCCCTGGCGGAGATCCCCTTCCTGCTCGTGGGCGACCGCCTGTTTGCCCGTTGGGGCGCGGCGGGCACGGTGGCCGTGGCCACGCTGGCGCTGGGCGCGCGCTGGCTGCTGACGGGGCTGGGTGGGAGCGTCTGCGCGCTGCTGGCGGCGCAGCTTTTGCACGGCCTTGGCTACATCGCCATCTCCCTGGGCATGGCGCTCTATATCCGCCGCGAGGTGGGGGAGGGGGCGCAGGCCTCGGGGCAGGCGCTTTTAAATGTATTCTGCTATGGCCTCGCCCGCATCCTTGGCAATGCGCTGGGCGGCGCGGCGGCGGGCGCCTTTGGCGAGGCGGGCGGCTTCGTCGCCTGCGCGCTGTTGTGCTTTCTGTCCCTGGCGGCGTTCTTTCCCGTGTGGAAGGATGCGTTTTGCAATTCGCGCCGGGATATGCTATAATGAAACTGGCGGATACTCTCCGCCAGCCAAGGGAGGGACGAACGTGAACGATCCGCAGGTGCTCCGCGCCGAACAGGAATATACGCAGCGCGTGCAGCAGCTTTTGCTCTCCGTCATCGAGCAGTCCACGAGCATCTCCGCCAGCCACGCCGAGGCCGTGCACATGATCGTGGCCGACGCCTGGGACGAATTGCGCATGAAGCCGACCGCGCTTTCGCCGCAGGACCTTGAACAGCTCTCCGCCGAGGTGGACCGCTACCTGGTGCGCAAGTCGTTTACCGACGACCTGGCCGCGCGCTATAAGCGCATGCTGATGGCGCCCTTCTTCGCGCGCGTCGATTTTGCCGAGGAGGGCGAAAAAGGCCCGGAAAAGATCGTCATCGGCCTGTACAGCCTGCGGGGCAGGGATGGGGAGATGCTGGTGCACGACTGGCGCGCGCCGGTCTGTTCGCTGTACTACGATTCCATGCCCGGCCCCTGCCGCTACGACAGCCCCTCCGGCGAGATCCGCGGCGAGATGTCCCTCAAGCGCCAGTACCGCATGGAGGACGGCCGCCTCAAATACTATGTCGATACGCAGCGCAACATCGACGACGGCATCCTCCTCGACCTCCTTTCCCAGGCCACCAGCCGCCACATGCGCCAGGTGGTGTCCACCATCCAGGCGGAGCAGTCCGCCGCCATCCGCTATGAGAACGCGCGCGTGGTCTCCGTGGTGGGCGGCGCCGGCTCGGGCAAGACCTCCATCGCCATGCACCGCGCCGCCTTCCTCATGTACCGCCAGCGCGATACGCTCGACGCCCGCCGCATACAGATCCTTTCCCCCGGCAGCGCCTTTTCGGAATACATATCCGCCGTGCTGCCCGATCTCGGCGAGGAGAACATACGTTCACGAACGCTGCGGGAGATCGTCGAGGGCATCCTCGGCAAAAAGGTCGAATCGCCCCTCAAGCAGGCGGAAAAGCTGCTCGCCGGGGAGGACGGGCCGCGCCTGGGATCCGTGCGCTTCAAGAGCGGCAAGGCGTTTTTGCAGGAATTGCGCAAATGCGCCGAGTCGTTTTCCACATTCGGCCCCAATTTTGCCAACGTCTGGCTGGACGGCAAGCCGCTCATCCGCCGCGAGGAATTGCGGCGCATGTACAAGGATGAATTCAGGCTCCTCACGCCGGCGCAGCGCCTCGAGCGCGTGCGCGCCACGCTGGAAACGCGCGTGGCCAGCTGGGAAGCGGGTATGTACAAGCAATATGAAAAGCAGTTCGAGGGGCACTACCATGGCCGCGAATTGACCTTTGTCAGCAAAATGGCCGTGTCCCAACGCCTGCAGCCCGTGCGCGCCCAGCTGCGCTCCATGCTGGAGATCACGGGACAGCGCCTGCTCACGGAAGTGCTGCGCGACGCGCCCCGCGAATTGCGCGACCTTTACAAGGAAAACAGCGAAGCGGGCCTCACCTGGTGGGAGGACGCCGTGGCCGAGGCCTGGCTGATGGTGCGCCTGGGCTTCGCCGCCCCGGACAAGAGCATTTACCATCTGCTGGTGGACGAGGCGCAGGACTATTCGGAAACGGCGCTCTCGCTGCTCTCCCTCTACCACCCCAACGCCCACGTGACGCTCCTGGGCGACCCCATGCAGCGCACCTGCCCGGGCATGGACGCCTGCGAGCCGGCCAACTGGGGCGACTGCTTCGGCGTGCCGGACGCGAAGGTGTTCTCCCTCAGCCGCTGCTACCGCTCCACACTGCCCATCGCTCGCCTCTGCAACGCCATTCTCCCGGACGCGGAGCGCCTCAGGCCCTTTGGGCGCGAGGGCGACATGCCCGTGGTCGCGCCGTACAGCCTCGAGGCCGTGCAAAAGGCGCTGGATGGCTTCCGCAAGGCGGGGCACCGCTCCATCGCCGTCATCACCCGCACGCAGAAGGGCGCGGAAAAGCTCTGCGAAAAACTGCCCAACGTCTACCGCTTCGACGGCGGCGAGGACGACTGGCAGTATGAAAACGGCGATACCGTGGTCGGCTGCTACCACCTGATGAAAGGGCTGGAGTTCGACGCCGTCATCGTCGCCTGGCCGGACGCGGAACTGACGGACGACGAGCGACGCCGCCTCTACACCGCCTGTTCGCGCGCCCTGCACGCGGCCGTACTGCTGGCGGACGAAGGCATGCTCAAAAAGCTGGGGATCGTGCTGTGAGATACGACGCGATCATCCTTGGCGGCGGCGCGTCCGGCCTGGCGGCGGGCGTATCGCTCGCGCGTGCGGGCTGGCATGTCGCCGTGCTCGAGGCGCAGCCGCGCGTGGGGCGCAAGCTGCTCTCCACCGGCAACGGCCGCTGTAATTTTACCAACATAAACGCCGCGGCGGCGGACTACTTCGGCGATGCGTCCCTCGCCGCGCCCGCCCTCGCCGCCTTCCCGCCGGCAAGCGTGCTGGAATTCTTTGCCTCCCTCGGCATACCGGCGCGCGTGGACGCGGAAGGCCGCGCCTATCCCGCCAGCAACATGGCCGCCTCCGTGCTCGACGCTTTGCGCCTTTCCTTTGCCGAGGCCGGGGGCGAGGAAGTGACCGGCTTTCGCGTGCGCGCCCTCTCCCGCGGGCTGGCCGCCACGGCGGAGGACGGGAGGACGGCTTCCGGCCGCTGCGCGCTGCTGGCCACGGGCGGCCTGGCCGCGCCCTCGCTGGGGGCGGCGGACGCGCCCTTTGTCAAGGCGCTCGGCCACCGCTTCACCCGCCGCTTCCCGGCGCTTGCGCCGCTGGAGACGGAGCCCGTGCCCGCCCTCAAGGGGTTGCGCGCGCAGTGCGTCCTCACCATGGAGGGCCTCCGCGAGCGCGGGGAGATCCTCTTCACCGAATACGGCGTCTCCGGCATCGCCGCCATGCAGCTTTCGCGCTTTGCCCGCCCCGGCGCGGCGCTGGAAGTGGATTTCCTCTGCGGGGAACGCCCGGCCATCGCCGAGCGCGCCCGCCTGCTGCCCGCGCGCCGCATGGAGGACTTCTTAAACGGCGTCGTCCCCCGGCGCGTGGGACAGGCGCTGGTCAGGAGCGCCGGCATACCGCTTGCCAAAACGGCGGCGGAGCTGACAGAGGCGGAGATACAGGCGCTGGAGGCCGCCCTCACCGGCTGGACGCTGCCCGTGCGCGGCGCGCGCGATTTCAAGCAGGCGCAGGTGACGGCGGGCGGGCTGGAAGGCGCGGGCTTTGACCCGCAAACGCTCGCGTCCCGCCGCGTTCCCGGCCTCTACGCCGCCGGGGAAGTGCTCGATGTGGACGGCCCCTGCGGGGGCTACAACCTGCAATGGGCGTGGGCTTCGGCGCTGCTTGCCGCCCAGGCGATGAACGAAAGGCTCAAGGCATGATACGTATTTCACAGCTCAAACTGCCGCTGGACTACGAAAATACGCCCCTCGCCGCGCACGCCGCGAGGGCGCTTCACTGTTCCCCGGACGCCATATCCGCCGTCCATCTGCGCAAGCGCTCGGTGGACGCGCGCGACAAGGGCGACATACGCTTTGTGCTCACGCTCGATGTGGAGACAAAGCGCCCGCTCCGTTCGCTGCCTAAAGGCTGCGAACAACTTTCCGTGCCCGCGCCGCGCCCGCTGCCAACGCCGCGCGCCCTCGCCCATCGCCCGCTGGTGGTCGGCCTCGGCCCGGCGGGGCTGTTCGCGGCGCTGGCGCTTGCGCGCATGGGGCTTGCCCCGCTGGTGGTCGAGCGCGGCAAGAGCGTGGACGCGCGCGCGCGGGACGTAAACGCCTTCTGGGGCGGCGGCGCGCTCGACCCGGAGAGCAACGTGCAGTTCGGCGAAGGCGGCGCAGGGGCGTTTTCCGACGGCAAGCTCAATTCCGGCATCAAGGACGTCCACTGCCGCGAGGTGCTGGAAACGCTGGCGCGTTTTGGCGCGCCGGAGGAGATTTTGTGGGAAGCGCGCCCGCACGTGGGCACGGACCGCCTTCCCGCCGTGGTGCGCGCCATCCGGCAGGAGATCGTGCGCCTGGGCGGGGAAGTGTTCTTTGAAACGCGGCTGACGGGGCTGCGCGTCGAAAACGGCCGGGTGCGCGGCGCGATCTGCGTCCGTGGCGAAGAGACGTTGGAAATAGAGACGGAAAACGTCGTCCTCGCCGTCGGCCACAGCGCCCGCGACACATTCGCCATGCTGCATGAGCTGGGCGTTCCCATGTCGCCCAAGCCGTTCTCCATCGGCGCGCGCATCGAGCACCCGCAAGCGCTCGTCGATTTTGCCCAGTACGGCAAATGCGCCGGCCACCCGGCGCTGCCGGCGGCGGAGTACCGCCTGAGCGCCCACCTGCCCGACGGCCGCGCCGCCTACACGTTCTGCATGTGCCCCGGCGGCACGGTGGTGGCGGCGGCTTCGGAAAAGGGCGGCGTGGTCACCAACGGCATGAGCCCCTTCGCCCGCGATGGCGAAAACGCCAACAGCGCCCTGCTCATTGCCGTCTCCCCCGCGGACTTCCCCGGAGACGACCCGCTCGCCGGCGTGCGCTTCCAGCGGGAATGGGAACAAAAAGCGTTCCGGCTGGCCGGCGAAACCTATCGCGCCCCGGCGCAGCGCGTCGGCGATTTTCTGCAGGGCGTCGCCTCGACGGGCGCGGGCGACGTCGCGCCCACCTACCGCCCCGGCGTCACGTACGCAGACCTCGCCCGGTGCCTTCCCGGCTACGCCGCGCGCGACATGCGCGAGGCCATCCGCCTCTTTGACCGCCGCCTGAAGGGCTTTGCCCACCCGGGCGCGGTGCTCACCGGCCCGGAGACGCGCTCCAGCTCGCCCGTGCGCATCGAGCGCGACCAAAGCGGCCAGAGCGCCGTGCGCGGCCTCTACCCCTGCGGCGAGGGCGCGGGCTACGCCGGGGGCATACTCTCCGCGGCGGTGGACGGCGTAAAATGCGCCGAGCGCCTGGCGGCGGGGGAGGGGAAGGAGGAATGACCATGGAGCGGGAGCTGCGGGGCATCCTCGAAGCGTTCGCCGCCTCGGGCTGGGACGAACTGGCCGTCCCCGCGCGGCGGTTCCTCGAAGGGCGGCTGCCTGCCGCGGCGCTGCGGGAAGCCGTTTCGCGCGCGCGGGACGCCTGCGGAAATTGCGGCTGCGCCCTTGACGCGCTCTATCCCCGCGCGCTTGTGCTGCTGGAAGGCTTCGGGCAATTGTGTGACAAAACGGGAACATAGCCTGAATTTGCTTTCCAAATAACAGATGGATGTGTTATAATCAGAAAGAACGACTGTTTTTTCGCACAGTCGCGTATATGTCAGGGGGCGATCGGGGATGGAACAGCCGTTTGCGCTGATCCTGGCCTCGGCTTCGCCGCGCCGGCGCGAACTGCTCAGCCGCATGGGGTACGCCTTTGAGGTCTGCGCGCCGGACGTGGACGAGCACGTCGAGGGCCGCGCGGAGGATATCGTCAAAACGCTGGCCGTGCGCAAGGCGCGCGCGGCGGCTTCGCATTACGCGCGGGGCGTCATCATCGCCTCGGACACGCTGGTCTCGCTGGAGGGAAGGCCCCTGGGCAAGCCCGCCGATGAAAACGAGGCGCACGCCATGCTGCGCGCCCTCTCGGGGCGGGCGCACGATGTCTTTACCGGCGTCTGCCTGCGCGACGCGGCCACGGGGCACGAGATGGTGGAGGAGGTCAAAACCGCCGTGCGCTTCCGCGAACTGACCGACGAGGAGATCTGGGATTATATACGCACCGGCGAGCCGATGGACAAGGCCGGCGCCTATGGCATACAGGGCGGCGCGGGTGCGTTCGTCGAGGGGCTGGACGGTTCCTTTGAAAACGTGATGGGCTTTCCCGTGGACGACGTGGAGCGCATGCTGCGCGCGTTCACGCGGGAGGGCTGACGAAGCGGAGGGGCGCAGATGGGCGTTTTTTCATCCGGCGGCGTGGGCATCGACCTGGGTTCCGCCAATGTGACGATCTTCCTGGAGAGCGAGGGCGTGGTGCTGCGCGAGCCGAGCTATGTGCTCGCTTCGCGCGACGACCCGGACAACGTGCTCGCCTGCGGCCGCGACGCCCGGCAGATGCTGGGGCGCACGCCGCGCGCGGCGGTGCTCCTCTCCCCGGTGATGGACGGCGCGGTGGGCGATATAGACATGGCCGCCACGCTTTTGCGCGAGCTTTCGGAAAAGGCCATCGGCCGCCGCCGGGCGCTCGACCGCACGCGCGTGGTCGTCTCCATGGGCCTGGGCGTGACGCGCGTGGAGCGCGCGGCCCTGGAGGAGGCCGTCCGCTCGCTGGGCGCGCGGCGCGCGGCGCTGGTGCGCTCGTCCGTGGCGGCGGCCGTGGGCGCGGGCGTGCCCATCGCCGAGCCCAAGGGCGTGATGGTGGTCAACATCGGCGGCTCCACCACGGAGGTCGCCGTCCTTTCCATGAACGGCGTGGTCGCCTCGCGCGCGGCGCGCACGGGCGGCATGGCGCTGGACGAGGCCATCATCCGCTACATACGCAACGAAAAGGGGCTGGTCATCGGCCAGCGCACGGCGGAGGATCTGAAGATCGATATCGGCTCTGCCAAAGGCGAGGGCGATGAAAGCGCCGAGGACGTGCTTTTGCGCGGCCGCGACGTGCGCACGGGCAAGCCCTCCACGGTCAGCGTTTCCCCCAAGGACGTCAACAGGGCCATCCTCCCGCCGCTTCAGACGCTGCTGGAAAACATCCGCGAGGCGTTTGAAAATACGCCGCCGGAGCTGGCGGCGGACATACTCGAGCGCGGCGTGTACCTTTCCGGGGGCGGCGCGCGGCTCGAGGGGCTGCGCGAGCGCCTGGGCGGGCTCCTGGGCATGCCCGTACACATGGGCGAATCGCCGGAGGACGACGTGGCCGCCGGCGCGGGCGCCATCGCCGCCGACGAGCGGCTGGCCGCCGACCTGCGGCGGTCGGGCTGCCTCATCGAGCTGTAAGGGGAACTGTTCATGGCAAAGAAGAGCACGGGTCGCGCCTATTCCAAGGCGCAGGTGGAAAAACAGCGCCGCGCGCGCGGCAACGCTATCCGCCGGGCGATATTCGTCGTGGCGGTGCTGGCGATCGTGGTGCTGGCGGTGGTCTTTCTGGTGCTGCGCAGCGGCGAGGGCACGTCGGTGGGCGAAAACGCCATCGGCAGCGCGTTTTCCCCGCTGCAAAACGCCTTCAGTTCCGCCACCAGGTGGGTGCGCGACATCTTCCAGGGCTGGCGCAATTACGACGAACTGGAAGCCAATTACCAGGACCTGTTTTTGGAAAACCAGCAGCTCAGCCTGGAATTGCAGAGCGCCGAGGAAGCGCTTGCCGAAAACGAGCGCCTGCGCAGCCTCCTGGACGCGCAGAGCCGCTATGAGGAGCTCGACCCCATCTACGCGCGCGTCATTGCCCGCGACCCCGGCCAGTGGTTCGACACATTTTCCGTCAACCGCGGCACCAACGACGGCGTGGGCATCGGCATGGCGGTGGTCACCGGCGACGGCCTCGTGGGCCGCGTCTACGAGGCGGGGCTCAACTACGCCAAGGTGCTCACCATCATCGACTCGCGCAGCGCCGTCTCCTGCCTCATCGAGCGTACGCGCGACAACGGCGTGATGCGCGGCCAGATCACGGCCACGTCCGAAAGCCCGGAGTGCTACGTGAATTATGTGCAGAACATTGCCAACATCGTGCCGGGCGATACGCTCATCACCTCGGGCACGGATTCCCTGTATCCCAAGGGGCTGCTCATCGGCACCGTAACCGCCGTCAGCCGCGCCACGGATACCGCCGGCGGCTACGTCATCGCCATGCCCAGCGCGGATTTCCAGCACATTGAGGAAGTGCTGATCCTGCGCACGGTGGTGGAGACGGACGAGGAAGAGGGCCTGCCCGTGGTGGCTACGTCCACGCCGGTGCCGCGGCCGATGGCCACGCCCGCGCCTTCCATGGCGGCGGACGAGCCGGAGACGGGCGAGGACATCTTCGTGTTCCCCACGGCCATGCCCGAGGGCGGCGCCACCACCGGCCCCATCTACGAAGAACTGCCCGAGGATACCTGGGCCGAGAGCTGAAACGGCAAAACAACCTGACAGAAAGGAGGGATGGCCGTGCGCAGGCGCATACTGCCGGCAGTCCTCACGTTGCTTTCGCTGATGGTGGATACGTCGGTCATCCCCTTCCTCATCGAAAGCCCTTACATCGTCTCCCTGACGTTCATTACGGTGCTCGTCATGGGCGTGCACCTCGACCGCATGCACGGCATGCTCTACGGCCTCATCGCCGGCCTTTTGCAGGATATACTGGTCGGCTATCAACTGGGGTTCAACACGTTCGTTTACATCATCCTCGGTTTCCTCGCCGGCCTCATCGCCTATGAGCCGGAGGGCGTGCGCGCCCGCAAGCGCCCCTCGCGCGTCTACATGCGCCGGGCGCTGACGTTCCTTGGCATGGCGCTGGTGCGCGAAGTGGCCATTTACGCCTATCAGTATTTCGGCACTGCCAGCATCGAGGGCATCTACTTTTTCAACATTGTCATCCGCACGCTGCTCACCGCCGCCTTGTGCATGCTGCTCGGCCCCCTGGAGGCCCGCATCGTGCAGGGCAGGGGGGCTCGTTATCGGCGCACATCCGCCAAACGGGAGGTGAAATCCTTTTGAGGCCATACAGAAACCGCGTGCTCATCGTCTGTCTCTTGCTTTTGCTCGCCTTTACGGCGGTGTTCTTCCGTCTGGACAGCCTGATGATCGACGGGCAGGAGGCGTCCGCCGCCCGCGCCACATCGCGTTCGACCAAGACGCTGTCGGTCACGGGCATGCGCGGCACCATCTACGACGTCAACATGACCCCGCTGGCCTACGACCGGCGCAGTTACAATGTAACTTTCTACCGCGACCCCTCGCGCAGCTCTGCGGAGGACCGCAAGGGCTACACGCGCTCGATTCTCAAGACCATCCAGCTGGTGGAATCCAACGGCAAATCCACCATCACCGAGTTCTGGCTGAAAAAGGATGAAAACGGTGTGTGGCGCTTTTCCACCAATTCCACCTCGGAGAGCGTCAACGCCACCCGCGAGAGCCAGTGGCGCGCCAATTTCTATCTTACCAACACGCCCGAGGAACAGCTCTTCGACGCGCTTTTGGAAAAATACCTGATCGTGGACGTATTGCGCGAGGAGATCGCCGAGGAACAGGGCGCGCAGGCCGCCGCCCAGCTCACGGATAAGGACATCGTCGAGCAATACGAGGACATGATCGTGAAGATACTCGCCATCTGGCAGACTTCGCGCATGAACAACTACAACTCCCGCCCCGTGGCCATCGCCTACGACGTCGGCTTTGAGACCGTCTCGGAGATCGAGGCGCGCTCCATGGAGCTGGACGGCATGTCCGCCGAGGAAAGCTCCACCCGCGTCTACCCGCAAGGCTATACCGCCGCCCACGCCGTAGGCTATGTGGGGCGCATCAACTCCCAGAGCGACATGGAGGAATACACCGCCAAGGGCTATCCCAGCGACGCCACCGTGGGCGTTTCCGGCATCGAAAAATCCATGGAGGATCAGCTCTCGCCCTACGTGTCCTACCGCCAGGGCGAGCGCGTGGTGGAGATCGACACGCGCGGCAAGATCGTGCGCGAGATCTCCTACACCGCCCCTGTGGACGGCAATTCCGTGGTTCTGACCATCGACTCCGACTTGCAGGACGTGATGCGTGAGGCCCTGCAGGAGGCCATTGACGACATCAACTACCAGCAGCGCCAGGTGATGGCCGGCTCGAGCTGGCAGCGCCGCAACGCCTCGGAGCTGGCCCGCTACGAGGACATGGGCCACGAGGTGCAGTTGGCCGAGTCCGGCGCCATTGTGGCCATGGATCCCAACTCCGGCCGCGTGCTGGGATATGTGAGTTTGCCGGACTACGACCTTTCCATCTTCGAGGGCGGCAGCGTCGATTCCGGCGCCTGGGCGCAGATACTTGCCGACGACAACAACCCGCTCTTCGACCGCGCCATCAGCGCCAAGGACGCCCCCGGATCCACCTTCAAGCTCTGCACGGCGCTGGCGGGCCTGGCCTCCGGCAACCTCGGGAAAGACGAGCGCATCAGCGACGAAGGCCCCTTTGACAAGACGGACACGGCCAATCCCGCCAAGTGCTGGACGACGCACATCGAGAACCACCAGAACCAGACTGTGGTGGAGGGCCTTTCCAACTCCTGCAACTATTTCTTCTACGAAGTCAGTTTCCGCACCGGCGCGCAGACGCTCAACGAATGGGCGGCGGCGCTGGGCCTCACCTCGCGTACGAACATCGAGCTGCCCGGCGAATCCACCAGCTTCGTCGGCAACCAGGACGCCCTCTACGACCCGGATGTGGCCATCGAGGACCAGATGACCACCAAGCCCATGGTCGTGGCCACCGCCCTGCGCAACCTCATCGCCCAGATCGGCGAGGAGCGCAACATCGAATACGACGAAGAGCGCGTGGACGAAGTGGTGAAAAAGCTGATGGACATCGCCGTGAGCTACGACAACCGCTCCGAATGGAACGCGCCCATCCGCGAAGTGCTGGTCTACGACCTCAACCTGCCGGTGCAGTACATCTCTTCCAACTACCTGGGCAACACCGTGGCCAGTTACATCGCCGACCTCTACTGGACGCCCAACGAGACCATCATGCTCGGCATCGGCCAGTCCATCACCCAGATCACGCCCATCGCCGCGGCGCGCTACGTGTCCGCCATAGCCAACGGCGGCACGGTCTACGACGCGCAGATCATCGACAAGATCATCGCCCCGGACGGCGCCGTGGTGGTGGACAAGGAGCCGGTCGTCGCCAACCAGATCGTCACCGACCCGGAGTATTTCGAGCTCATCCAGGAAGGCATGGACAACGTGACCTCCGTCGAAAACGACGGTACCGCCGCCGAGCAGTTCAAAAACTCCAAGTACCCCATCGCCGCCAAGACAGGCACCTCGCAGCGCACCGAGATCGACGTGGAAAACAACTCCTGGCTGGTGTGCTACGCACCGGTGGACGACCCGAAGATCGCCGTCGTGGTCTACATACAGAACGGCTACGCCGGCGCGCGCTCTGCCAGCGCCGCCATTGAGACCATCACCTATTACCTCGACAACTACGGCGGCTATGAATCCACCGCGTCGGCGACGGAGTTCTCCCTCGCCGACTGACGCAAAGGAGCCAAGCAATGCGGGAAAAGTTCGCGGCGCTGGTCAAGCAACTGCGCCTGAACCGGTTCGACCGGAGCCTGATGCGCTACTTTGACTGGCCGTTGTTTTTGAACGTGCTCGTGATCGCGCTGTTCGGCGTGGTGTGTATTTTCTCTGCCACCACCACATCCGTCACCGAAACGCCCTCCACCATCATGGAAATGCTGGAAACGCAGCCGGTCACCTACGCGCGCCTGCAGCTGGTGTGGCTGGGCGTGGGCATCGTGGCGATGATGGCCATCATCTACTTTGGCTACGACCTCTACGGCCACTACGCCAACACATTCTACGTGCTCAACATACTCCTACTGGTCATCGTGTTGGGCATGGAGGCCGGCCGCGGCGGCATGACTGCCTTCTTCACCTGGGGCTCTGGCTCGGAGCGAACGTTCCAGCCCTCGGAAGTCGGCAAGATCGCCATGATCATCGCCTTTGCCAAGGCGTTTTCCGTGCGCGTGAAGCCGGTGATGACCGTGCGCGACCTTCTGCCCCTGATCGTCTACATGGCCATACCGCTTTTGCTCATCATCGCCCAGCCGGACGTGGGCACGGCGCTGGTGTACCTGGCGGTGTTCTGCATCATGGTGTTCGTCTCGGGCACGAACTACAAATTGATCCTCGGCGTGCTCGCCTGCGCGGTGCTGCTCATCATCCCCGTGTGGACGTTTATGAATGCCACGGACAGCTTCCGCCTCATGCGCATACTCATCTGGCTCGACCCCGAGAGTTACCCGGACGAGGCGCGCCAGGTCATCAACGCCGGCATCGCCGTGGGCCGCGGCGGCCTCTGGGGGCAGGGCGTCGTCTCCCCCGGCAGCTACGCCTCCCTCGGCTACATCTCCGACGACCACACGGACTTCATCTTCGCCGTCTGCTGCGAGAGCTTCGGCATGGTCGGCGCCTGCGTGCTCGTCGCGCTGTACATGCTGTTGCTCGGCCGCCTGTTCTACCTGGCCCTGCGCGTGCAGGATTCCTACGGCTCCTATCTCATCATCGGCGTGGCTTCGATGCTTTTGTTCCACATCGTCGAAAACATCTGCATGGTCGTCGGCCTTTTGCCGGTCACGGGCATCCCCCTGCCGTTCATGAGCTATGGAGGCTCGAACATGATCACCAACATGCTGGGCATCGGCCTGGTGATGAACGTGGTCATGCGCTCGCGCAGCCGCGAACACAAAAACCGTATTATCACCAGCCGCGAAGTGCGGCTCTAGGGCAAAACGCAAGGCCCGGCGAAGGCAGATCCGCCCGCCGGGCCTTTGCATACACAAAAAACGTCCCGCGAAAGCACAGCTTCCGCGGGACATGTTGCTTTCTGGGTTTAGAAGATGGCGCGGGTGCGCACTTCCTCTTTCATGCGCGCGATGAGCTCGTCCGCCGTCATCGAGCCGATGCTGTCGCGCTGGCCGCGTACGCTCACCGCCGCGGTGCCTTCGGCGGCTTCCTTGTCGCCCAGCACCAGCATGTAGGGGATCTTCATCACGCGCGCCTCGCGCAGCTTGAAGCCGATCTTCTCGTTGCGCAGGTCGATCTCCGTGCGGATGCCGGTGTCCTCCAGCGCCTTCTGCAGCTTGAGGGCGGCCTCGTCGGCGCGGTCGGTGATGGTGAGTATCTTCGCCTGCACCGGCGCCAGCCACAGCGGGAACGCGCCGGCGAAGTGCTCGGTGAGTATGCCGATGAAGCGCTCGATGGAGCCGAACACCACGCGGTGGATCATCACCGGGCGATGCTTCTCGCCGTCCGGCCCGATGTAGGAAAGGTCAAAGCGCTCGGGCAGGTTCATGTCCAGCTGGATGGTGCCGCACTGCCAGGTGCGGCCGATGGAATCCTCGAGGTGGAAGTCGATCTTCGGGCCGTAGAAGGCGCCGTCGCCCTCGTTGACCACGTAGTCCACGCCCAAATCGTCCAGCGCGCCCTGCAAGCCGTCGGTGGCCTGCTCCCACATCTCGTCCGTGCCGATGGAGTTCTCCGGGCGGGTGGACAGCTCGACGTGGTACTTGAAGCCGAATACGGAATAGACCTCGTCGATGAGGTTGTATACGCCCTTGATCTCGTCGCGGATCTGCTCCGGGGTCATAAAGATGTGGGCGTCGTCCTGCGTGAAGCAGCGCACGCGCATCAGCCCGTGCAGCGCGCCGGAGAGCTCGTGGCGGTGGACAAGCCCCAGTTCGCCGGAGCGGATGGGCAGGTCGCGGTAGCTCCACATGCGGCGCTTGTAGACGAGTATGCCGCCGGGGCAGTTCATCGGCTTGATGGCAAAGTCCTCGTCGTCGATCCTGGTGGTGTACATGTTCTCCTGATAGTGGTCCCAGTGGCCGGACTGCTCCCAGAGCTTGCGGCTCAAAATCATCGGCGTCTTGATCTCCTCATAGCCGGCCTTGCGGTGGATCTCGCGCCAGTAGTCCTCCAGGAGGTTGCGCAAAATCATGCCCTTGGGGAAGAAGAAGGGGAAGCCGGGGCCTTCGTCGAGGATGTCGAACAGATCGAGCTGGCGGCCCAATTTGCGGTGGTCGCGCTTCTTGGCCTCCTCAAGGCGCTGCACATAGGCGTCCAGATCCTCGCGGCTGGTGAAGGCCGTGCCGTAGATGCGCTGCAGCATCTTGTTTTTCTCGTTGCCGCGCCAGTACGCGCCGGCGATGGACATCAATTTGAAGGCCTTGATGCGGCCCGTGGAGGGCAGGTGCGGCCCGGCGCACAGGTCGGTGAAACCCTCCTGTTTGTAGAAGGAGATAACGCTGCCCTCGGGCAGGTCGTTGATGAGCTCCACCTTGTACGGCTCGTCCTTCATAAGCTCCAGCGCCTCCTCGCGGGGCAGCTCGAAGCGCTCCAATTTGGAGTTCTTCTTGATGATGCGGCTCATTTCCTTTTCCACGTCCTTGAGGAATTCGGGAGTGAAGGGCTCGTCCACATCAAAGTCGTAGTAAAAGCCGTTGTCAATGGCCGGGCCGATGGCCAGCTTCGCCTCCGGGCGCAGGGCCTTGACCGCCTGCGCCAGCACATGGCTGGCGGTGTGGCGCAGCGTCCAGCGCCCGTCGGGGTCGTCGAAGGCGACAAATTCCACCTCGCCGTCGCCCGGCAGCGGCTCCATCAGCGAGATGAGCTTGCCGTTGTGGCGCGCTACCAGCGCTTCCTTTTTTACTTCCTTGGGCAGCTTTTCCAGCACGTCCAGCGCGCTCGCGCCCGCGGCAAATTCCATTTCCTGACCGTTGATGACCAGCTTCATCTTCCTACCTCCCAAAAAATCAGGCCCGTCCCGCGAAGGGACGAGCCGGAAGCCCGTGGTTCCACCCAACTTGTGTCTTGATGGGGCTGTATCGCGCCCCGCGCGCCGCCAGTCGGTGGGTGGTAGGCCGTCCGCGTGGGCGAAGCGCGCTCGCAGCCTATGGCGCGCCCTCTCTGCCGCTTCGTTTGAACAGCCCATGTCCCCGTCATTCCGACGGTATCTTTGAAAATAGTATAGTTTCCGCGCCCGCCGCTGTCAAGCGCGGGCACAAGATTTAACGTTGCGCCCGCCGGACGAGGCGGGAAAGACCGTAGCCCAACAGCGTCCCCAGCGCGTTGAGAAGCACGTCGTCCACGTCCGGCGCACCCGTGCCAAAGAGAAACTGATACCCCTCCACCAGCAAAGAAAGCCCCGCCCCGACAAGAAGAGCCTGCCGCCATCGCACGCTTGGCCGCAGCATGGGCAAAAGCAGGCCCAGCGGCATGAACCAAGTGAGGTTGCCCACCACATGGTAGACAAACGGCCACGCCCCGGCGCGCCACTGTTGCAGCGTCGTGCGCAGGGGAACGAGCTGCGGCGCGATGCGCGCGGCGGGCCGCCCGAAGCGCAGGGCAATGATCTCCACTAGCGCCGCCAGATAAAACACCGTCAGGGCATAAAGCGCTTCGCGCCGCGCCTTGCGCTCTCCTCGCAGGAGCGCCCGGCGAAGCAGCGCCCACAGCGCCGCGCATCCCAGCGCGAACAGCAGCGCGGGGCGGAGCAGTTCCCAAATGCCCCCGAAGCTCATTCCTCTTCGTCCCGGTATTCGAGTATGTCGCCCGGCTGGCAGTGCAGCGCCTTGCAGATGGCGTCCAGCGTGGAAAAGCGCACCGCGCGCGCCTTGCCGGTCTTGAGGATGGAGAGGTTGGCCATGGTGATGCCCACCTTCTCGGAAAGCTCCGTCAGGCTCATCTTGCGCTTGGCGAGCATGACGTCCAGATTGACGATGATAGCCATGCCGCGCCTCCTTATATGGTCAGGTCGTTTTCGCGCTTGATGGCCGCCGCGCGCCGCACCAGCTGGGAAAGCGCGTTGGCCAGCAGCGCCACCAGCGCGCAGGCCGCGCCGAAGCCCAGCATGGCGATGAGCAGCGCGGGCAGCCCCATGCCCAGCAGGCACAGCGCCGCCACGCCCGCCGCCAGCAGCGCCGCCATCGTCAGCGCCAGCAGGCAGATGCGAAAGAGAGAGCGCGCGTTTTTTTGCGAAAAGGAGTTGTCCCGCCCGATCTCCACGCAGATTTTCCAGAATTCCCACAGTCCGGCAAAGCCGGGCAGCAGCACCGCCCAGCCGTAGACGAGGCAGGGCCAGTACCACGTTTGATACGCGGGAAATTCTTCCAGCAAAGCCGAGGCCAGCGCCGGCAGCAATACAAAGGCCGCCAGCAGGCCCAGGACCGCCGCCGCCAGCGCGGCCAGCTTCATGCCCCGTTCGGGTCGTCTGTTCATTCCTGATCCCTCCATGCGCCCATTATAACATGATTAGAAATGAATGTCAACATTTATTTATCGAAATTCGATGTTCACTTTGCCGGAAAAGATGCTATGATATAAACAGGGAAATTCTTGCAAAGGGAGTGTTCTCATGCTCAAGGGAAAGATCGCCCTGGTGACGGGCGCGGGCGGCGGCATCGGCTTTGAGATCGCCGCGCGCCTGAAGGCGGCGGGGGCGGAGGTGGCCGTCTGCGGCCGCGACGGGGAAAAACTGCGCGCCGCCGCGCAAAAGCTGCGCGGGGCGCTCGCGCTGCGCGGCGACCTGCTGGACGAGGGCTTTGCCCAAAGCTGCGTGGACAGGACGGTCGAAGCCTTCGGCGGCCTGGACATACTCATCAACAACGCCGGCGTGGCGCTCTCCAGGCCGTTTGCGGAAACGACGCTCGCGGACTTTGACCGCGTCATGGCCACGAACGTGCGCGCGCCGTTCATCCTCATCCATCGCGCCCTGCCGTATTTGCGCCGCGCGCAGGGACGCGTGATCAACATCGCCTCAGTGGTGGCGCACAAGGGCTATCCGCTGCAGAGCGCCTACGCCGCCTCCAAGCACGCGCTGCTCGGCCTTTCCAAATCGCTGGCCAACGAGCTGTACGCGGAGGGCCTGCGCGTGCACGTCATCAGCCCCGGCGGCGTCTACACGGACATGGCTAAGGTCGCCCGACCCGACCTTTCCCCGGACGGCCTCATCAGCGCCGCGGAGGTAGCCGACGCGGTGATGTTCCTGCTCTCGCTGGACAAAAACGCCGTAATCGACGAAATTTGCCTCCACCGGCAGGGCAAAGCGCCGTTTGCGTGAAGTTCGCCATAATTTTTCCTGAGAATGGCAACCAAATGCCATATCCGGCCGTCTAGTATACAGAAACACAGCGCCGCCCCGTCCGGCGCGCCTGAATGAAGGGAGAGACCGGGATATGAAACGCCTGCTCGCCGCTCTGTTGGCCATCTGTCTGCTGACCACGTTTGCTTTCGCCGAGGGAGGGGAGGGCCAGCCGCCCGCGCCGCCTGCAGAGACGCCGCAGCCCGCTGCCGCGCCGCCTGCGGAAGCGCCGAAACCGGCAACGGAAGCGCCGAAACCGGCGACGGAAGCGCCGCAGCCGGCGACGGAAGCGCCGCCGCCGGCGACGGAAGCGCCGCAGCCGGCGACGCAAGCGCCGCAGCCGGCGACGGAAGTGCCGCCGCCGGCGACGGAAGTGCCGCCGCCGGCAAACGAAGCGCCCCAACAGCCGGCTGCAGAAACGCCGCCGCAGGACAGCGCGGACAACACCGCTACGGGCGACACGACGAACACGCCTGCCGGCGGCGCACAGACGCCTCCGTCCGGCGGCACATCGACCGCGCCTGACACGTCGGAGACGCCGGATACGTCGGTCACCCCCGACACGTCGGAGACGCCGGATACATCCGTGACGCCGGGCACGTCGGTCACCCCCGGCACGTCGGAGACGCCGGATACGTCCATCACCCCGGGCGCGTCCATCACCCCAGACCCCTCCATCACGCCCGGCCCCTCCATCACGCCCGCCCCGGGCATCCCCGAGGACGCCGAGGCGTGGATGGTCAACCCCGACGATCCCACGCAGGTCATCGCCGGCAAGCTTGAAGACCTCATTCGGGATTTCGACGCCAATACCGAGGCCACCATCTTCATCCGCTCCGAAGAAGTGCTGCGCGTGAAAGACAAGACGCCCAACGACGTGGTCAAGACCATCTTCCTGCCTGACGAGACGGTGTTTGAAAAGGACAAGTTCGTCGTCAAGGTCTCGGAATACGACCCTGCCCAGCCCGCGCCCCTGAATGAAGAAGGGGAAGCCGAGCCCGCGCCGGAGGTCTGGCTCTACGTGTGGGTGGAGGAAAAGCCGCAGGGTCCCACGCCCACGCCGACGCCCAAGCCCGGCCCGGTGGAGCTGGATGTGTTCGTGGCGGCAGAGAACTACATGCCGGGCGTGTGGTCGTGCCAGGCGCCGTCCTTCACGCTCTCCGGCATCCCCGAGGGCGCGCGCGGCTACAACTACGCCGTCGTCGCCTATGACGAGCGCTTCATCATACTCTCCGGCAACACCTATACTTCCATGGACGAGGGCGAATATTCTCTGCGCTTCGCCGTTCTCGATGCCATTGGCGACGTCTGCGCCCTCTCCACGCGCTACGATCTGAAGATCGACCTGACGCCGCCCGCCTACCTCACCGCCTCCATTGTCTCCGAGGGCCAGCCGCAGTTCATCCTCACCTCCGAGGACGCGCTCAGCGGCCTGGACGCCTTCAGCGTCGATGGCGGCCAGACGTGGGTGCCCGCCGGCGAGGAAGGCTCCTATGTCCACACCGGCAGGCTCGGCGAGATCTATCCGCAGGGCATGCTCATGGCCCGCGACGTGGCCGGCAACATCATCGAATACCCCACCGATTTTGAGATCCCCGAGCCCGTCTCCTACCCCAGTTACGGCGGCGGAGGCGGCGGTGGCGGCGGCGGGGGAGACGGCGAGCCGTCCATCCAGCACACCGGCGATGAGGATGTGGACACCACGCCCTACGGCGAAGTGCAGCTCATACTGCCCGGGGAGCCGATGCACCGCCTCACGCTCGGCGACGCGCCCCTGGCGCTGACGCTGGAACTGGACAGCGCCGAGGGTTTCGAGCCGCCCACGCCCTACGAGCCGAAGTTCACCGCCGCCCTGGCGCACTGGACGGACGAGGGCGTGCAGCCCTGGCAGCCGGGCGAAGCGGAGGAGGGCGAGGATGCGGCCCACGCCGCGCTCGACGCGCCCGACACGCTGGTGCTCACCGCCCAGGCAGACCCCGCCTTCACGGGGGAATACGCCTACATCTGGCGCTTCAACGGCGTGGTCTACCGCCTGCTGTTCAACAGCGGCATCGAATACGTGGTATTGCAGGTGGGCGAACACGTGGCCGCCTTCCCCACGGCGGGGTTCACCGCCGGCACCGCCTACACGGACCTCAAGGCCGCAGGCATCTCCACCCGCAAGTTCGATTACACGATCTGGATGTCCGGCTCGATGCTGGATGGATCCGCCGGCGAGATGGCCGCCGAGGTCGCCGTCGAGGAGGAGGTCTACCCCCTCACGGACGATGAGACGCAGCCCATGTATTCTTACGACCTCTACTACGGCCCCCTGGAGCTTCTCGACTACGCCTTCGGCGCCTGGACGCCGGAGATAGCGGCGCATGAAACGGAGGAAAACGCATGAGAAAGACAAGGCGGATATTCGCCCTGCTGCTCGCGCTTGTGCTTCTGTGCGGCGCGGGCCTGGCGGAAATGGTCTTTGACGGCGTGGTGACCGGCGGCGACGCCCAGTACGTGCTCGCCCCCTTCGGCGGGGTGATGGACGAAGTCAACGTCCGCGCCGGCGACCGCGTGCAGCCCGGCCAGGTGCTGGCCAGCATCCAGACCACGCGCGTCTATGCCGACGTGGAGGGGAAAATCTCCGGCGTGTTCGGCCGCGAGGGCGACGCCACCGAGGGCGTCTCCGAGCGCTACGGCGGCGTGCTCTTCATCGAGCCGACCAACAAGTACACCATCGCCGCTTCCACGGAAAAGGCATACAACCGCAGCGAGAACAAGTTCATCCACGTCGGCGAGACGGTGTATTTGAAGTGCACCTCCGACGGCAGCCACCGCGGCGCCGGCGTGGTCACCGGCATGGGCGAAAAGGCCGGCGAATACAACGTGGAAGTCACCGGCGGCGAGTTCTACATCGCCGAAACGGTGAGCATCTACCGCCGCAGCGACTACGCCGAGTCCTCCCGCATCGGCCGGGGAACGGTGGCGGCGGCCAAGGTGGTGGCCATCAAGGGCAGCGGCAGCATCCTCAAGATGCACGTTGCGAACGGAGACTTCGTCGAGCGCGGCGAACTGCTCTTTGAGACGGTCACCGGCGGTCTCGACGGCCTCTACGCCCCCGGCAACGAGATCGTCTGCGAAACAAGCGGCATCGTCGCCAGCGTCGACGCCGGCGCGGGCGCGTCCGTGGAAAAGGGTGGCAAGATACTTTCCATCTATCCGGACGACGCCACCCGCATCGAGATGCAGGTGCGCGAGAGCGACCTCGGCCTCGTGCGCGAGGGCATGAAGGTCGATATCGAGTTCAACTGGGATCTGCAGCGCATGACGCGGCTGGAAGGGACCATCACCGGCATCTCCTACCTGAGCGCCAACGCGCCCGCCGCCGGGGAGGACGGCCAGACCACCGCTCCCACTGCCGGCGAGGAACCGACCTACACCGCCTACGTGGATTTCACCCCCGACGAGAGCGTGCGCCTGGGTATGACCGTGCTGGTCTACACGCGCGACAGCCACGACGCGGAAGCGCCGGAAATGGAGGGGGAAACGGCACAATAGCGACGCAGGAGGGATGAGGGATGAAAAGGGGACTTTCTCTGTTCTTTGTTTTGACGCTTCTCTTTGCCGGCATATCGCCCGCCCACGCCGCCCCCGCGGACGCCGTGCTGCTGCGCGACGGCGCGGACGGCTTTTCCGGCAACATACAAAACATCGCCGCCTTTGGCGATACGCTTTACGCCCTCACCTACGACGCGGTCTACGCCTTCGAGGGCGAAAGCGCCGAACCTGCACGCTACGAACTATCCCTGCCAGCCGAGACGGAAGCGGAAAACGGCGTGGAGAGTTCCTCTTCGCTGGACGCCATCGCCATCGTTTCCCATGGCGGCGGCCTCTGCCTGCTCGCCGCTCGGACGGAGCAGACCGTCTACGAAGAAGACGGCGAAACCATCTGGGAATCCGCCATCGACGGCGTTTCCCTCTACGCGCTCGACCTTGCGGATGCTGCCGCGACCACTGGCGCGGAAGTCTGCGCCCTTGACTGGGAAGGCCTCATCTTCGGCGGCGCGGACGATGCCTACCTCGCTGAGGTGGACGGCCTCTGCGCGGCGGGAGATTTCCTCGTCTGCAGGAGTTATGACGAGAGCGGCAACGAATTTTTCGCCATCGCCGACCTGACCGGCGGTTCCGTCGCCCTCTACTACGCGGACGAGATGCCCGGCGAGGACGCCCTGCTCACGCCTTACCGCGATGGGGAACTGCTCTGCATCACCCGCGAGTGGGGGAGCGGGGGCAACCTCTCCCGCATCTGCCGCTTTGACCCCGCCAGCGGCGCGACGGATGAACTTTGCGCCCTCGCCACCGGCGAAGGCTACCTCGAAGCGCCCGCTTACCGGGCGGAAAGCGATACGCTTTACTACCTGCTGGACGGCCAACTCTGGGCGCTATCGGGCATGGACGCCTCCCAGAGTGAGGCCGTGGCTGGCTTCCCGCTCGATTCGCCGCGCGGGCAGGCCGCCCTCACCGCCAGCGGCCTCTACGCCGCCGCCGACTTTTTCACACTCGTGCGCCGCGATACCGACCCCGCGCAGCGCGCCTCCGTGCGCCTTGCCGTGCTCTCCGGCCACTCGGAAAACGTAGAAAACGCCGCCTACGCCTTCGGCGCGGAGCGCGGAGATGTGGAAGTAACACTCGTCCAGCAGTCCGGCGATGTGCTCGAAGCCATGCTCGGCCGCTCCCCGGAGATCGACGTCTATTGCTTCTCCGCCTCGCTTCCCCAGTATGAAGCCCTCCGCGCGCGCGGCTTCCTGCCGTCTCTGGATGGGCTTGCAAACACATGTTCGTTTGTCGAAAACTGCTATCCCTTCGCGCGGGACGCCTGCACGGTGGACGGCGCGGTGGTCGCCCTGCCCGTGGAGGTCGGCTTCAACGCCCCACTCTCCTGTGACGCGGGCGCGCTTGCCAAACTGGGCCTGACGAAAGGCGACCTCCCCGCGACCTGGCCGGAGTTTTTCTTAAGCCTTGCATCGCTTTCCGCAGCCGCCGACCGCGCCGGGCTGTACCTTTTCGACCCGCAGCAGGGCTGGGAGTCCCTGCGCGACACGCTCTTTGACGCCATGCTCGCCGAATACGCCGCCCACATCTCCCAAGCAGAGGACGGCTACGACACACCGGCGTTCCGCGCCGCGCTGGAAGCCTTCGTGGCGGTGGACTGGGGAAATATCGGCCTTCTCAGCGACGAACAGGCCTTCGCCTACGAAGCGGACGACGCTCCCTTCGCCGGAGACGGCGCAAGCCGCGTGCTCTTTGCCGCCTACGCCGACGTCAGCGCGCAGAGCGACATGGCTGCGTCCGGCCTGCAATGGCTGCCGCTGGGCTTTTCCGGGGACGTCGGTCCGACCATCGCCGCCGACGTCACCGTGGCCTTCGTCAACCCCTTCTCCGCCCACCCGGACGAGGCGCGCGCCTTTGTGGAAACGCTCGCCGAAACCATGGACGCGGTCACCCGCCTCGAACTTTCCCCGGCGCATGACGAGCCAGTGCCGCTGGACACCTTCGCGGCCGACCTCGCCGATTATGACCGCTCCCTCGCCGACGCCCGCGCGGCGCTCGAAGCCGCCGAGGGGGAGGACAGACAGACCTTCGCGGAGATGATCGACTTCCACGAGCAGGAAAGAGCGGATTATCTCGCCGAGGACGGCTGGAAGGTCAGCGCCTCCGCCCTCGCTGCCTACCGCCAGCGTGCCGGACACATGCTCCTTGCCCGCAACCTCTTTTCCGGCGAGAGCGACATGGCCGCCTATGAGGCGGCGCAGCAGTTCAAGGCCGGGGCGCTTTCCGCGGACGGCTTCATCCGCCAGCTCGACCGCATGCTTTCCATGCAGCGGCGCGAAAACGCCTGACCGCGCCCCCCAAAAAATATTTGTGTTATGCAGGAGAACAGAACGATGAAAAAACTTCTCTCCATGATCCTTATGCTAGCCGTTACCCTTCTGCCCATCAGCGCTCTTGCCGCGAGCGGCGACGCTATCCTGCTGCGGCGGGGCGAGGACGGTTACAACAGCAGCGTCTTCAGCATCGCGGAGGTGGAGGGCGCGACCTATGCCCTCACTTACGACGGCCTCTATGTCTTCGCCAGCGGCGAAACAAAGCCTGTCCACTATGATTTCCCCATCAGCAGCGCCGTGGACGATGGGGACGACGATGAAGATACCGCCGTCAGCCGCAGCGTTTCCGCGCTCATCGCCTACGAAGGCCGTCCCTGCGTCATCGTTGCCGGGATGGAGACGGAATACGAGGGCGTGGGTGAGGAACGCATGGAATACAGCACCGTCGAGGGCGTCTGGCTATGCGAACTGACGCTGGAAGACGGCAAGGCCGCCGTGGGCGAAGAACTCACGGAGCTGGACTGGTCCGATCTGGTGCAGGGCGGCGGCGATTCCGAATACCTCGCCCAGTGCGACCTGCCCACCGTCGTGGGCGATACGCTCTACTTCGCCAGCTATGACGAAAGCTACGAGCGCGTGCTCGTCGCCACGGACCTTACCGACGGCGATACGGACGTGTACTATCCCGCCGACCTCGGCGCGGAGATCTCCCTCGATTCCTTCTGCGCCTACAAGGATGGCCAGCTCCTGGCGTTGGAGACCGAGAGGGGCGAGGATGAAAGCGCCGTCAAACTCTACGCCATCGACGTGGAAAACGAGGAGGCGACCGAACTTCTCACGCTGGCCACGGGCGAAAACGCCTCCGCCACCGGCCTTGCCTACCGCGCCGACACCGACACCGTTTACTGCATCATGGATGGCGAGATCTGCGCCATGACCGGCATGGACGTATCTACGCTTCAGCGCGTGTCCGAGGCGCCCATCAGCTATATCAATTCCGCTGCGCCCATCATCACCGGGGACGGTTTCTACATCGCCGCCGATTACGAGGCGCTCGTCCGCCGCAACACCGACCCTGCGCAGCACGCCCAGACGCGCATCACCGTGCAGGACATGGGCGCCGGCGCCATTACCGACGCTTACTACGCCTTTGGAGAGAACCACGGCGAAGTGGAAGTGGTCTTGCTCCAGCGGACGGAAGATGTGGTGCAGGCAATGATGAACCGCTCGACGGACGTGGACGTCTACTGCGTGAACGTCGATTCCGTGGAGTTCGACGCCGTCTATTCGCGCGGCTACATGGCCGAGCTCACGGGGAGCGAATCTATCTCTGCGTTCCTTGACCGCTGCTATCCTTTTGCGCGCGAGGTCTGCGAAAAGGATGGCGAGATCGTCGCCGTGCCGGTGATGCTCTACATGGACGGCCGCGGCTACGACCCGGAGGCCTTCGCCCGCCTTGGCCTCACCGAAGAAGACGTGCCCAAAACATGGGCGGAGTTCTTTGGGAGCCTCGAACCGCTGGCAGCCAAAATTGCCGAAGAACCGGGCATGACGCTCTTTGAAGGCTTTTCAGACTATGAGACCGCCCGCATGACCTTTTTGAGCGCCATGATCACCGACTACATGAACTACATCTCCCTGCCGGAGAACGAGTTCGCCTTCGATACCGAGGCCTTCCGCGCTGCGCTGGCCGCCTACGAGGCCGTGGACTGGTCGAAACTGGGCCTCCCCGCTCCGAACGTGGACGACGGCCTCGGTGCTAGCGGGGTCATCGAGATCGGCGGCCGGACGGAGCACAACACCCTCTATTCCGCCTATACCAACGTCTCGGCGGACGGCTACATCGCGCGCGCCGCTTTCAGACCGATGTTGCTCAGTTTCGTCGAGGGCGAGCAGCCGCATATCTCCGCCACGCTCTTCATCGCCTTCGTCAACCCCTTCTCCGAGCATCGCGATATCGCCGTCTCTTTCCTTGAAACGGCGCTCGAAGAACTGGACGACCTTACCCGCATCCACCTCTGCCCGGACGAGAACGAGCCGGTGCGCAGCCCGTGGTACGAGGATAACCTGAAGGGCTTTGACCAGAGCGTCGCCAACGCTGAGGAACAGCTCGCCAAGGCCGAAACGGAGGAAGAGCGGCAGGCTTACGAGGAACTCGTCGAGGAATACAAGCAGTACCGCGAGGATTACCTCAAATACGACGCCTGGACCGCCAGCGAGGAGAGCATCGCCATCTACCGCGAATATGCGTCCAGCATCCGCGTCAAGCGCAACATCGGCATGGGCGGCGAGAACAGCGAGGCGTTCTACGAGCTTCAGCAGCAGTACATGGACGGCATGATCTCCGCCGACGAGTTCATCCGCGGCGTGGATGGCAAACTGCAAATGATGATGAAAGAAGGAATGTAACAGACGACCGACGGGGACGCGGCGGGGGCCGCGGGAGGAATGGGATATGAAAAAACTGCTTGCCCTGGCACTGGTATGCCTGTTGACGCTCACTTTGACCGCTTACGCCGCCACGAACGACGCGGCGCTGCTCCGCCGCGGCGACGCGAACGCCTACGAAGGCGACCTGCGCGGCCTCGCCGCCGCGGACGGCACGCTCTACATACTCGCCGGCGACGCGCTCTACACGCTCGCGGCGGGGGAGAGCGCCCCGGCGCGCCAAATGCTGGCGCTGGAGGAAGAAACGCTGGAAGAGGGTGTGACGCGGCGATACGAAGCCGTCGCCCTCGTATCGCTGCCGGAGCGCCCGGCGCTGCTCGCCGCCGAGATCGTCCGCGAGGACTTTGGCGACGGGGAAGCGTTTGAAACCGTGGAAAATGTCTGCCTTCGAGAGCTGTCGCCGGACGGCATGGGCGAGGAGATTTGCGAACTGGACTGGTACGATCTCCTGCGCGCCGATGAAAGGGGCGAGCGCCTGCCCGAGGTCAGCCTGCCCGTGGCCACGGGCGATGCCCTTTGCTTCCGCAGCGAGCAGTCCGGCGCGGAGATCGTCGCCGTCACCGACCTGAATAGCGGCGATACGGAAGCATACTACATCGACGAACTGGCGGACGGGGCCACGCTGGAAGGGCTGTGCGCCTACAAGGATGGAACCGCCCTCGTCCTCACCGTTCAGTGGGGAGAGACGCAGAACGCCTGCGCCCTCCACGCCTTCGACCCGGCGGAAGGGACGTTTGAACCGCTGGCGACCTTCTCCTGCCCCTCCTCCGCCTGCCCCGCAGGTCCCGCCTACGACGAGGCGACGGATACGCTCTATATCGCCCTCGCTGGAGAGTTGTGCGCCCTTCCCGGCCTCGACCCGGCAGGCATGCAGGCCGTGGCCGCCATGCCGCTGGAGCGCATGAACGATGTCTCCCCCGTGCTGTTGAACGGTTTTTACATCGCTGGCAACGGCGACGCCGTGGTGCGCCGCGCCACCGACCCGGCACAGCGCGCGCAGACGCGCCTCATCGTCCAGAACGGCTACACCGCCTCGCTGGAGAACGCTTATTACGACTTCATGGCCGCGCGCGGCGATGTGGAAGCGACGCTCACGGACTTTGGCGGCGACCTCGTGCAGTCCCTGCTGGGAAAGTCCCAAGAGGTGGACATTTACTGCGCGGACGCGCAACTTCCCGCCTACGAAGCCGCCCTCTCCCGCGGCTACCTGCCCGCCATTGAAGACGAGGCCGTGCAGGCCTTCGTCGACCGCTGCTATCCCTTTGTGCGCGAAGTGTGCATGCGCGATGGGGAAGCGGTGGCCGTGCCCACGGGCATGGTGCTGCGCACGCGCCTTGGCTGCAACGAAGAACTGCTGGGCGCTTTGGGCATGGCGCGCGAGGAACTGCCCGCGACGTGGCCGGACTTCTTCGCCTCGCTGGAAGGACTCTCGCGGCGCGTGGAGGCCATCCCCGGCGCGACGCTCTTTGAGAGCGGAGAGGATAGGGAAAGCCTGCGGCAGGCGCTGCTCACCGCACTGCTCGACGATTGCGTCGCCGCCTTCGCCCGCCCGGAGAACGGCTATGCCTTCGACGCCTCCGCCCTGCGCGCCGCGCTCGCGGCCTTCGAGGCCGTCCCGTGGGAAGCGTTTGTCCCTGAAACGGGCGATGGGGAAGGAGAAACGCCGTCCAATGGCGAAATGAGCATGAGCGCGGCCTCCGCCGCCGTCTCCGCCCCGGAAAACACCGCCCTGTTCTCTCTCAACGTGGATGGCGGCGCGCGCGAGGGCGCGTCTGGCGGCTTCGCGCTTTTGCCGCTGGCCATTGCCGAGGGCGAAGAAGCGCTGGTGCTGGCCGAGGTCAGCGTCGCCTTTGTCAACCCCTACGCGCAGCACCCCGAAGAGGCGGAGGACTTCCTCGCCACGCTCGTATCCTCCATGGACGGCGTACTCAAACTCCAGCTCGCGCCCGGGGGCGCGCCCCTTGCCCGCGCGGACTATGAAGCGCGCCTCGCCGCCTACGATGAGCGCCTCGCCGCCCTGCGCGCGCAGGGAGAAGAAGCACAGGCGGCATACATCGCCTGCGAAGCCGAGCGCGAGCAGTACGCCTCAAGCGGCGGCTGGCTGGCCAGCGAAGCAAGCCTCGCGCGCTACCGCGCCCTTGCGGAAACCATCGCGCCCGCGCGTGATCCCGGCCTTGCCAGCGGCGAGGCGGCATGGTACGCGCGCGTCCAGCAGTATCTGGATGGCGCGCTCACCGCCGATGCCTTCGTCGCCGAACTGGAAAGCTCTTTGCAGATGATGGCCCAGGAAGGGTATTAAACTGTTCCGGGGCGGCCCATGGGCCGCAGAAAGGAGCGAACCATGAAAAAGTTTCTCTCTCTGCTCGCGGCGCTGGCGCTTGCGGCGCTGCCCCTGACGGCCTTTGCCGCGCCTGGCGATGCGCTCCTTTTGCGCGCGGATGGTGAGCACGGTGTGGATCTGCGCGGCCTCATAGAAGTGGACGGTACGGTATACATGTTCACCTATAATGATGAACTCTATACGCTCGCGCCCGGCGCGGACGCGCCCGAACGCCGCGCCTTTCAGACCCCTCAGCCGGAAGAAGAGGATGAAGGCGTCATCCTCTACCCATACATCGCTGCATTCATCGCCTACGATGGCGCGCCCTGCGTTATCGTCACCGAAACCCTTACAGAGACCGAAGGGGAGGGCGAGGACGCAGAATACTTCAGTACCTGCGAGGGCGCGTGGCTCTACGCGCTTGCGTTCGATGAAGAGGGAAATGCCTCCGTTGGCGAAGAACTCGTGGAGCTGGACTGGTTCGGCCTTGTCCAGGGGAATGGCTATTATGAGAATTACGCCCAGTGCGACCGTCCCTTCGTAGCCGACGGGTTCCTCTATTTTACCAGCTACGACGAAAGCGGCAACGACATCTTTATTGCCACCGACCTCGCAGATGGCGATACCGACGTCTACTATCCCGCCGATCTCGGCATGGACGCCCGCCTTGAGGAACTATGCGCCTATAAGGATGGCCTGCTGCTGGCCATGGCTATCGACTACGGCGAGAATGGCAACACCATCCGCTTCCACGCCGTTGATCTTGAAGAAGAGACGGTAGAGCCGCTAGCCGAGATTACCCCGGACGGCTATGCCTACCCGGACGGCCTCGCCTACCGGGGGGTCAACGATACGCTCTACTTCGCCATGGACGGCGAGATTTGGGCGTTACCGGGCATGGACGCGGAAAAGCTGCAATCCGTAGCCTCCGTCCCGGTGGAGGCGTCCTACGACGTGCGCCCCGTGATTACGGAAGAGGGCTACTATATCACCGGCAACTACGAGGCCGTCGTGCGCCGCAACACCGACCCCGCCCTGCGCTCCGACGTCCGCCTCACCGTGCAGAAGAACTACAATTCCACGATCGACAACGCCTACTACGCTTTCACCGCCGAATATGGCGATGTGGAAGTGGTTATGACCCAACAGACGCAGGACGTGGTACAGGCGATGATGAACCGCTCTGCGGACGTGGATATCTACTGCCTGAGCGTCGATTCGGCAGAGTATGAGGCCGTTTATTCGCGCGGCTACATGGCGGAGCTGACGGAAAGCGAGGAGCTTTCTGCCTTCATAGACAGTCTCTATCCCTTCGCGCGCGAGGCCTGCGTGAAGGATGGCGAACTTTTGGGCGTGCCCGTGGAGTTTTACGCAAACAGCATGGGCTACGACCCCGAGGCTTTCGCCCGCCTTGGCCTCACCGGGGAAGACGTGCCCACCACATGGCAGGCGTTTTTTGAAAGCCTCGAACCGCTGGCGGCGAAGGTGGCCGAAGTCGAGGGCATGACCCTCTTTGACGGCTTTGAGGACTACGGCAGCGCCCGCTTCATGCTTCTGGATACGATGCTCGCCAGCTACATGGCCTACATCTCCCAGCCCGGAAGCGAACTGGCGTTTGATACCGAGGCCTTCCGCGGCGCGCTCAACGCCTGCGAAGCGGTCGATTGGACGGCGCTTGGCCTCGCCGAACCCGAGGATATGAATGGATACAGCTGGACATCCAGCAGCGGCGAAAGCACGCACGACGCCCTCTTTTCCAGCTACGGCAACCCCATCGCTGATACCTACGCCGTGCAGGGCGCGTTCCAGCCGCTGCCGCTGGGCTTTGATGGAAGCCGCCAGCTCTCCGCGCAGATGACCGTCGCTTTCGTCAACCCCTTCTCCCAGCACCGCGAGGAGGCCGTCGCCTTTCTGGAGGCAGTCGCGCGGGAGATGGAACCCGTCCTGAAGATACAGCTCTGCCCGGAGGAAAACGAGCCGGTGAGAAACCCCAATTACGACACCACGCTCGCCGACTACGACCAGATGATCGCCGACGCGCAGGCCCAGCACGACGCGGCGGAGACCGACGCAGAAAAGCAGGCCTACGCGGCCATCCTCGCCGAATACGAAAAGATGCGCGAGGACTTCCTCCGCTACGGCGCCTGGCAGGCCAGCGAGGAGAGCATCGCGCGCTACCGCGAATTTGCCCCGCAGATCATCGTCATCCGCAACCTCGGCATGGGCGGCGACAATGCCTCCGCCTTCTATGAGCTGCAAAACCAGTTCACGCAGGGCCTCATCACCGCCGATGAGTTCATCGAGGGCGTGGACGGCAAATTGCAGATGATGATGCTCGAGGGCATGTAGCAAAATACGAAACGCGCGCATCCGCCGCGCGGGGGGAGGCAAACACGTGTTTACCCGCAAGCGCTCGGCGCTTCTCTACCTGCTGCCGGGCCTTATCGGCCTGACGCTGTTCTACATCGTGCCGTTCATCGGCGGCATCTATTACAGTCTCACCGACGGCAGTTATAAAAACGCCTTTGTCGGCCTGCAAAACTACATAAACATCTGGAAAAACGAAATGTTCCTGCTGGGGCTGAAAAACACGCTGGAACTGTCTCTCATCTGCACGCCGCTGGTGTGGGCGCTGTCGTTCATCGTCGCCATGCTCCTGAACCGTCTGAAACCCGGCGGGTCGTTCTTCCGCAACAGCATCCTCATGCCCTATCTGATGCCCTCCTCGGCGATGCTGCTGATCTGGCTGGTGTTGTTCGATTATGGCGGCGTCATCAATCGCTTGGTCACGTCGCTGGGGCTTGCGCGCGTTTCCTGGCTGGAGGGGGCGGCGCTGCGCGTGCCGGTCATCCTCATGTTCGTGTGGAAAAACCTCGGCTTTGCCGTGGTCATCTTCCTGGCGGCGCTGCAATCCATCCCCGAGCCCTTGTATGAATATGCCCGTTTGGAGGGCGCGGGCTTTTTCCGCCAGGCGTTCTCCATCACGCTGCCCATGGTGGTGCCCAGCGCCTTTCTCGTGTTCGTGCTCTCGTGGATCAACGCCTTCAAGATCTTCAAGGAGGTCTACTTCATCGGCGGCGCCTACCCGGACGAGGCCGTCTATACACTGCAAAACTACATGAACAACATGTTCGGCAAACTCAACTACCAGAATGTCACCACCGCAGCCTACAGCTTCGCCATCATCGTCTTTATCATCTTCGGCGCGCTGTTTTTCATGCAGAAGCGGTTGCAGGACAGGCTCAATTAGGAGGGCGCGATGCGGACACTGCGAAAAAAACATATACTCTCCCGCGTCCTTTTGACGCTTGTGGCGCTCGTCATCCTCCTGCCCGTGTTGCTCACGGCGCTTTACTCGTTCTTCTCCCCGGAGGAGATCAAGGCCTTTATGGAGACGCGCGGCAACTACGACGCCTCCGCGTGGATGGAGATCAAACTGGCCCCGCGCGTGTTTTCCTTGAGCCAGTACTACAACATACTCATCGAGGACGTGTCGGTGCTGCGCCTTCTCTGCAATTCAGCCATGTACACCGTGGCCATCCTCCTGGGGCAGGCGCTCGTCATCCCCGCCATGGCCTACGCCTTGAGCCGCTTTAAGTTCCGCGGGCGGGACGCCATCTTCTTCATCGTCATCATGCTCATGCTTTTGCCCTTTCAGGTGACGATGGTGCCCAACGTACTCACGCTGCGGGCGATGGGGCTGCTCAACACCGCCTGGGCGGTGATCCTGCCCACCTGCTTTGCGCCATTTTACATCTTTCTCGTGCGCCAGTTCATGGTGGGCCTGCCCCGGGAAATCCTCGAGGCGGCGGAGGTGGACGGCGCGGGCACATTCCGCTGCTTCATCCACGTGGCGCTGCCGGTCTGCCGCCCCATTCTCGGCGCGGCGGTGGCGCTGTCGTTCGCCGATTGCTGGAATCTGGTGGAACAGCCGCTCACTTATCTGGCTGGGCAGACGCAACTCATGCCCCTCTCGGTGATGTTCAACCAGCTTACGGAAAACCCCTCCGGCGTGGAATTTGCCGGCGCGGCGCTCTACATCCTTCCGGCGCTGCTGATCTATCTCTATTTTCAGAAGGATATACTCTCCGGCATACAGCTTACGGAGCTCAAATAGGGGGACGGACGCATGAAACTGAAAAAGTACGCCATTCGCGGCCTGATTATCTTCGCGGTGGTGGTGGCGCTGTGCATGTTCTTTTCCGGCACCATCCGCACCATCACCACCGCCAAGGTCAAACTCCTCACGCCCCGGCAGGGCAAGTTCTCCGAGCAAGTGGAATTGACCGGCAAGGTGGTCTTTCCCGCCGCCGAGCCGGTGAAGCTGGAAAACGCGCAGGGCGTCTCCCTGACCGTCACCTCCGTGAAGGTGCAGCCCGGCAGCGAGGTGGAGGAGGGCGACGTGCTCTTCACCGCCGAGATCGCCGATTATGAAAAGAACATGGATACGCTGCGCCAGAGCTACAACGAAGCCGCCGGCCAGCTTGCCGACCTCGAGCGCAAGAACGCCAATCTGCGCCTGCGCCCCACGGACGAGGCCTGGGCCAAGGCGTACACGGCGCTTGCCGAGGCGCAGAACGTCGAGCTCGACGCGCGCGTCACCCGCGACGCCCTGCTCGCCGTCGAGGGCCTGAAGGCGGAAAACGGCGCGCTGCCCGAGGGCGCCAGCGAGGAACTGACCGAGGCGTGGGCGGCGCACGATACCGCCGCGCAGGCGCTGAAAGAAGCCGAGGCCGCCATGGAGGCCGCCGAGCGCTACAACATCTCCGAAACGGCGCGCGCCTACATCGTCGATAAGCAGAAGTACGAACAGCAGATGAAGGACTATGAAGGCCAGATGGTCGACCTGCGCGCGCTGCGCTCCACGCTGCAAAGCGTAACCGCACCGGATGATGGCTACATCACCGAGGTCAACGTCAAATCCGGCGAGACGTTCGACGCCTCCGGCCCCGCCTACGCCTTCAGCCCGGAGAAGGAGGACCCGGTCTTGCGCATCGACACCAGCAAGACCACGCTGACCATCTCCCGCGGCACGGATGTCACCTTTGACAGCGCACGCGGCGGCACGGCGGAGGGCAGCGTCGATTCCACCGGCGTCACCGTCTCCGGCGACACCTATGCCGACGTCGAACTCTCCAGCCGCATGATCCGCGATCTGGGCGGCTCCATCGCCATGCTGGCGGAGGACATTCCCGTGCGCGTCAGCTATCGTTCGAACGACAACACCACGCTGCTCCCCTCCAGCGCCGTGCGCGGCGCGGGCGACGACCGCTACGTCTATACCGTCCAGCAGACGCAGAGCGCCTTTGGCGTCAACAGCCTGGTCACGCAGAAGCAGTCCGTCACCGTGCTGGCCGAGGCCGAGGGAACCGTCAGCGTCGCCGAAGACCTCAGCTATATGCAGATTGCTTACATGGAAGACCGCGAGATCGGCGAGAACACCACCGTCATGGAGTACGTGAACTGATATGGAAAAGAAGCGGAAAACGCGCGGCAAATGGCTGCTGGCGCTGGGCGCGCTCTTGATGGCCGCGGGGCTGTGCATGCTCCTTGCGCAGCCCTCCGTGCTCCAGTACTGCATCGTCGCGCCCACGGACGAGGCCGCGCCGGAACCGTCCGGGCAGGAGGAACAGACGGCGCAGCAGGAGGAGAGCGGCGCGCTGCAAAAGCTCTGCGAGGCATGGCAAACGCGCGTCGGGGAGGACCTCTCCGAAGTCCTTTCGGCAGCCTCCATCGCCGCGCGGGACTATGGCTTCGCCCTCTCCGGCGAGGGCGGCAGCGCCACGGCGACGTTGACGGCGGTGGGCGAAAACTGGTTTTCGGTCTACCCGCGCTACCTCGTCTCCGGCCGGCTGATGACTCAGCAGGAATTGAAGGATGGCGACCGCCTCATCGTCCTCGACGAACCGCTGGCCTTCAAGCTCTTTCCCACCGCCGACCCCATCGGGCGCGAACTGACCATCGGCACAGAGCGCTATGAGGTCATCGGCGTGGTGCGCTACCGCCGCTCGGTGGGGGAATACGAGCAGTATCAGGCCTACATCCCCTACACAAGCGCCGCCGAAGACCGACTGCCCATGGAAATCGTCGAGGTCTGCGGCGTCGCCCTGCCGCAGTCGGGCGCATCCCGCGCCTTTGAGGATGCGGGCGAGAACTGGCAGGATGGCGGCACGTTCATCGACACGGACAAGGAGGCCATGCGCGGCGGCATCGTCGCCCGCGCGCTGGCCATCGCCCTCGGCCTTTACCTGATTTTGTATCTCTTGCGCCGCCTCAACCGCTGCGCCGCCAGCTTTGGCGCGAACATACGCGCGCGCCTGCAAACGGAGTATTTCCGCGATATGCTGCCCGGCCTTCTGCCGCGCTTCTTTCTGCTGGCGCTGGGCTATGCCGCCCTGCTCGCCGCCGCCTTTGGCGTTTTGACGCTGGCCATCGAGCCGATGTACGTCTTTACCGAGTGGATACCGGACGTGCTGGTGGAACTTTCCTCCATCACTGAGCGCTTCTGGCAGCTCACGAGCGCCGCGGCCGCGCCCATCGCCATCCGCACGAAGGAATACGCTGAGGTACGCTTCTGGTCCGGCCTCGTCCGCTGGGGCGCGCTCTCCGCGCTCACCGGCGCGCTGGTGATGGCTCTCTCCGCGCGGCGCGGGAAAGACAGGAACAAAGAATAAAAAACAACGGCGGGAGGCAAGCGCTTCCCGCCGTGAATTTATTTTGGCTCTTACCGCGCCTCCGCCATCAGCGCGCGTATTTCTTCTTCCGTTTCTCCCTCGCGCAATTTGCGCAGGGCGACGATGTAGCGCCCGTCGTCGTCGTTGTAGCTGCACGTCACCAGCGTCAAAAGCTGGTCGCCGTACTCCACCTCCACGGGCACGTCGAATGCCGAGCGGCCGCGCAGTTTGAGCACGAACAGCTCAAAGGACGTTTCATCAAAGACGATCTGGCGCACGTCGAAGTAATGAGCGTCATTTTCGTCCATGGAAGCCTCGAACATGGCGAAAGGCACGTAGAGGGCGTTTTCGTAGAGCGTGTCAAAGCGCACCACGGCGTTTTCCAGCAAAAACTCCCGCTCTCCGAACGAAGAAAGCTCGCCGAACATGGTGCCGTTGCGCATGTTGTGGCCGTAAACGATGAGGTTCTCGTCATCCAGCCGGTTCGCGCCGTCCAGGAACAGCGCCCCTTCGCGCGCTTCCTCCCCGGAATAGGCATGCGTGAGGTAGTATTCGTTGTCGTTTTCGCGCTGCACAACGGGCAGGTCGACGGTATTTCCGATCATCAGGTAGCCCACTGTGTCCGGGTTGTAGCGCAAAAGCTCGGCAAAGCTCTCCTGCGGCGGCGGATCCGTGGGCAGGGCGTAGACGATGGTGTTTTCATTCGGCGTCGGCAACGGCACATCCACCACCAGCGGTTCCGGCTCCGGCGTTTCGGCGGGCGTGGGGGAAGGCGCCGGGGAAGCCGTCGGCGAGGGAAAGACGGTAGCCGTGGGAAAGACAGTAGCGGTGGGGGAAGCCGTAGCCGCGGGGGAAGCCGTGGCCGCGGGCGTCCCCGCCTCCAGCGGCGCGGGGGAATACATGGCGCGATACGCCTCGCCCTCCCGCCGCACGCGGTTTTGGTCGATAAAATAGCCGGCCACATAGGCGGCGCAGGCGAGTATGATGAGCGCGCAGGCCAGGCAGAACAGCCGGTGCCGCCGGGCGCGCGGGGAAGGGTCGCCCCACATCAGGAGCGCCTTGAGGCGTTTGCGCATGCCGCGTCCTCCGATCCTTTTGTTCCTCTATTATAAGCCCTGCGCGCCGGGATTGCAAGCGCGGCGCGCGCATACCGCCCTGCCCGGCCTCATATGCTCAAAACAGCAAATCATGGTGGGAGGCGCGTTCCATGGATCAAAGCACATTGTATCGGGACATCGCCGGTCGATGCGAGGGAGATATCTACCTGGGCGTCGTCGGCCCCGTGCGCACCGGCAAGTCGACGTTCATCAAGCGCTTCATGGAGCTGCTTGTGCTTCCGAACCTGTCCGGCGAGCATCGCCGCGAGCGGGCGCAGGACGAACTGCCCCAGAGCGGCGCGGGCCGGACGATCATGACCACGCAGCCGAAATTCGTGCCCAACGAGGCCGTGGAGATACAACTGCGCGACGGGGCCAACTTCCGCGTGCGGCTGGTGGATTGCGTGGGCTACCTCATCGACGGCGTATTGGGCCTGGACGAGGATGGGCAGACGCGCATGGTGCGCACGCCCTGGTTCGACCATGACATACCCTTCGAGCAGGCCGCGGAGCTGGGCACCCGCAAGGTCATCCGCGAGCACTCGACCATCGGCGTGGTGGTGCTCACCGACGGCAGCATCACCGATATTCCCCGCTCCGCCTATCTGGAGGCTGAGGAGCGCGTCATCGGGGAGCTCAAGGCGCTGGAAAAGCCCTTTGTGGTGCTGCTCAACTCCACGCAT
>CAWVKS010000002.1:0-64046 GCA_963930055.1 uncultured Bacillota bacterium
ACGCGCTATCTCAGAGTCACCCGGAAATTGACCGCCTGATTCACCTCAAAAAACATCTTGGAGGTATGACCATGAGCAAACTTATATCCTATCAATTCAACATAGACACAGCCTGCGTAGAATTGGTTTTTGACGATAGAAGCCAGATTTCCATTGACTTCACCGCCGTTGAAAGCGAAGCTGCTGACAACCGCTTCCAGCGGTCAGAGCTGGATTATCTGATCTACAATGACCCGCTTGCTTATGCCGATCTGATTCTGAACAGCAAGCTGAACGTCCTGTTTGAATAAACCGACATGAGCATAAACGACAGCGTCCCGGTTCATAATGATTGGGACGCTGCTTATTATATCATTGTATTTTGCGAGCTCATTCCTCGAACAGATACAGAAGATATCCGTAGCCCTCTGCTTTCATCTTTGCGTAAGGCACAAAGCGGAGGGACGCGCTGTTGATGCAGTAGCGCACGCCATTGGGGGACTCCGGATCGCCGGTGAACAAATGACCAAGGTGAGAATCTCCGGCACGGCTTCTGACCTCTGTGCGGCGCATGCCGTGGCTCAGGTCCTCCAGTTCCACTACGGCAGGCTCTTCAATGGGCTTTGTGAAAGCCGGCCAGCCGCAGCCGCTCTCAAACTTATCCGTGGAGGAAAAGAGCGGCTCGCCGGTGACGACATCCACATAGATGCCCTTTTCAAACTTATCCCAGAACTCGCCTGTGAAAGCGCGCTCCGTGCCGCTCTCCTGCGTAACACGGTACTGCTCCGCCGTCAGCTTGTCCCGGATGGATTCCGCCGCAGGCTTCTGATAGTCGCCCGGATCGATGCGCAGCCGGGAAAACAGCTCCATCTCCGCGCGCGGGATGTGGCAGTAGCCGTTCGGGTTCTTTTCGAGGTAGTTCTGGTGGTACTCCTCGGCGGGGTAGTAGTTCTTGAGTGGGCCGATCTCCACGAAGAACTTTTCACTGCGTCCCCGCTCGATCTCCGCGATGCGCTCCACCGTTTCCTTCGCGCTTTCGTTGGTGTAATAGACACCGGTCTGATACTGGCTGCCCCGGTCGTTGCCCTGCCGGTTCTCCACCGTGGGGTCGATCACATAGAAGTAGGCCAGCAGCAGGGCGTCGAGACTCACCTGTCCGGGGTCATACTCCACCCGCACGGCCTCCCGAAAGCCGGTCTCGCCCTTGCAGACGGTCTTGTAATCGGCGTCCGCCTCGCAGGTGCCGTTGGCGTAGCCGCTCTCGGCGTCGATGACGCCGGGGATGGACTGCATCAGCTGTTCCATGCCCCAGAAGCAGCCGCCCGCCAGATATATGACATTTTCCGTGGTATTCATATACATGCTTCCTTCACCGGACATATCAGAGGGCTGTCCGGTCATTTCCTTCTCGTCCGTTTTCTACGGCATATTTTTCTGCCCGGCAGTGCAGCCGCTCAGCAGCAAGTACCGCGGTGAGCAGAAGCGGCAATACTCTCCGATACATGGTGTATCCCTCCTTTCTGAGAAGATAAATTCGTTTGTCAGCCCATATCGGCGGCAAGCGCCTGATCAATGAGCTTTTGCAGCGTCTCCGCCTGCTTCTTTTCCGTGATGGCGCCTACGATGGGCTCGCCCACGATATTGCCGCTGCGGTCGACCCACATAGGTGGTGGGATAGGCGAAGATGTTGGTGGTAAACTTTCCTGCCTCGCCATCGGAGTCAAAATACACATTCTGATAAGTGGCGCCCTTCTTGGCAAGCACAACCTTAGCCTCGGAAATTGCTGTTTCATCGCCATCCAATGTGATGGTGTTGACACCGATGAGGGAGCCGCCCTTCTCCGCCAGTTTCTTGTTCAGCGCATCCAGCTCGGAAAGCTCGCCTACGCAGGGATTGCAGGTGGTGAACCAGAAATTCACCACGGTGACGGCGTTGGCGGAGAACAGCTCGTCGCTCTTCACCGTGTTGCCATCCAGGTCCTTGCCCTCAAAGGTGGGGAACTTCTGCATACTGCCGTCGTCGGGAGGGTTGCTCGTGTCGCTGCCTGCGGGTATGCTCATATCGCCGTCCATGGATTGCTGCACGATCTCAGGGTACTTTTCCTCCAGCGCGGTCAGCTTGTTTTCGATATTGCTGATCTCCGTGGCGGCCTCCTTCAGCCACTCATACTCCTTGTCGGTGAACTGCTCTTTAGCGGCCTCGACGGTATCCAACAGGAAGTCGCCGTAGTTTTTTCCGTCCTCGATCATGGCCATGCCCTTGTCGGCCTCCATAAAGACCTTTTCCCACAGCTCGGTATTTTCCGACAGGAGCGCGTTCTCCCGCTCCAGCAGCTCCTTGTGCAGGGCGAGCGCCTCCTCGGCGGTTTTCGGCTAGCCAGTCATGGCGGAGCCGTTGCCGCTTCCATTCGCCATCTTGTCGTTGTCTCGCGTGCCGCAGGCTGCCAGAGACAGCACCATCAGCACGGCAAAAGCCAGTGCAAAAATTCTCTTCATGTTCATTTTGATTCCTCCATCGTTGTTTTCTTTGTTGTTTCTTTCCCGCTGCCGAAGCCGTAACGGAAGCACACTGCTTTCGTCGGACAAGCGCGGATGCACATTCCGCAGCGGATGCACTCGGTATGGTTGGCGTTTTTGTCACGTCCACGTCCATCTTGCAGGCTCTGGCGCATTTCCCGCAGGAGATGCACTTATTCTTATCCACCTTCATCTGGAAGAGGGACACCCGGTTGAACAGCGCGTAGAATGCGCCCAGCGGGCAGAGCCACTTGCAAAACGGCCGGTAGAACAGCACACTCAGCACGATCACCGACAGCAGAATGCTGAATTTCCATGTAAACAGCTTGCCCAGCGCCAGCCCGGATGCCGGAATTGGCAAGGGACAGCGGGATGGCTCCCTCCAGCACGCCTTGGGGGCAGAGGTATTTGCAGAAGAACGGGTCACCCATGCCTACATCGATCACAAGGAACGCCGGTAGCAGGAAAACCATCACCAGCAGGACAGCGTATTTCAGGTATGTCAGCGGCTTCAGCCTCTTTGTGGAAAGCTTCTTAGTGGGGATTTTGTGCAGCAGCTCCTGAAACCAGCCGAAGGGGCATAGAAAGCGCAGATAAAGCGCCCCAGCAGCACGCCCAGCAGAATGAGGAAGCCTGTGATATAGTAGGAGAAGCTGAACTTGGAAGACCCCACCACCGCCTGAAACGCCCCGATGGGGCAGGCCCCGGACGCCGCCGGACAGGAGTAGCAGTTCAGCCCCGGCACGCAGACGGTCTTCCCCGCCCCCTGATACAGTCCGCCCTTGAGAAAGTTCGGCAGATGCAGGTTGGTCAGCAGCGTCGCCCCCGCCTGAATCCAGCCCCGGAAGCGGGACATGGTCTGTGAAACGCCTGAAAACTTTTTACCCAATGCCCACACACTCCAGACATAATTTGATTGCTTTGCTCAGCACTGTCGCCGCCTCGCCCCGCCAGACACCAAAGCACAGCATGGCGGCTCCGGCCATCAGCAGCACGATCTGCGCCGCGGGCCTTTTTCCCGCAGCTCATTTTTCATCACCCTTTCCGATTTTCTGCCTCCATCATAGCGCGGGAGAGTTAAAGTCTCTGTTAAGAACGAAAACTTGACGCAAACCTTATCTGTTTTTGCTATAATGAAAGTAGCACAAAAACGAAGAAATAAAAAGGAGAGCTCTCATGCACCTTTTAGTAATTGAAGATGAACGCGCCCTGTGCGAAACCATCGTCCGCAGCCTGCGGCGGCTGGCCTACAGCGTGGACTACTGCTATGACGGGGAAAAGGCGCTGGCGCTTCTGGGCGTGGAACGATACGATCTGGTGCTTCTTGATCTGAATCTGCCGAAAAAGGGACGGCATGACGGTGCTGCGCACCCTGCGGCAGACCGACCGGGAGACGCGGGTGCTGATCCTCTCCGCCCGCAGCGAAGTGGAGGACAAGGTGCAGGGGCTGGATGCCGGGGCGAACGACTATCTGGCGAAGCCCTTCCACTTGGCGGAGCTGGAGGCCCGCATCCGCCAGCCTGACATTGCGGCAGTTCACCCAGCAGGATGTGCTGCTAAGCTGCGGAGGCCTGACCTTTGACACCCGCTCCCGTACCGCCACCGTCAACGGGCAGACGCTGACGCTCACCCGGAAGGAAACGGGAATCCTGGAATACTGATGGTGCATCAAGGAAGGCCAGTAAGTCAGGAGGAGCTGATGGATCACGTTTGGGACAATAGCGTGAACAGCTTCAGCAATTCCATTCGCGTCCCACATCTCCGCCCTGCGCAAAAAGCTCCGCGCCGTGCTGGGCTATGACCCCATCCGCAACCGCATCGGCGAGGGCTATCTGATGGGAGGCGAGGAGGAATGAAGCGGCTTTCCCTGCAGTGGCGCATCACGCTGATGTCCGTCCTGCTCATCGGCATCACCTGCGTGGCCATGAATTTGCTGCTGTGCTCCTCCGGTGTGTACTATATGGACACCATTGCGGACAGTTTACAAGGCGGCGCACGGTGATTCCTGAATGATGGCGGAGCGGCGAGCTTTGACCCGCAGCTCATAGCGCCCAACGAGGTGTTGACCATCGTCGTCGATGGGGTGCAGGGGCGCTTCCGCACCACCAAACTGGTACATCACGGCGGCGGTAAACGCTGCTCAGCGGCATCCTCGCCTATTTCGTCAGCGGACGCGCTCTCAAGCCCCTGCGCAGCTTTACCTCGCAGGTGGAGCAGGTGCAGCTGAACAATCTTGCCGATATGAGGATCGATGAAGATGCTATTTCGGAGTTCCGGCAGCTGAGCCGCTCGTTCAACCAGATGCTGGAGCGGCTGAACAACGCCTTTTCCGCCCAGCGGCAGTTCACCGGCAACGCCGCCCACGAGCTGCGCACGCCACTGGCACTAATGCAGGCGCAGTTGGAGCTGTTTCCGCGGAGCATCCTGATGTGCGACCGGAGACGGCGGAGTTCCTCACGCTTTTGCGTGAGCAGACGGAACGGCTGATACAGATGACCAGGACACTGCTGGAGATGAGCAATCTGCGGCAGGTGGCGCGGAACGATGCGGATCCAGCTCGCTCCCATGATCGAGGAGATCTTCACAGATCTTGCGCCGCTCTCAGATAAGCTCGGCGTCACGCTGACGGCGGAGGGCGACGGCATTATGACCGGCAGCGATGCACTGATCTACCGGCTGATCTTCAACCTGACGGAGAATGCTGTCAAGTACTACCGGCCGGGCGGCTCGGTACGGGTTTCTGTCACTCAGGAGTTGGAAAAGCTCCTGCTCCGCGTCTCCGACACCGGCTGCGGCATTCCCGGAGGTGTATCAGCGCAGTATCTTCCAGCCCTTCTTCCGGGTGGACAAGTCTCGCAGCCGGGATACGGTGGCGCAGGACTGGGGCTCTCACTGGTATGGGAGATCGCCGACCTCCACGGCGGCTCCGTTTGGGTAGAGAAAAGTTCGGAGAAGGGCACTACCATTGCGGTGGGGTTGCCAACGCAACAATCAACGAAGCCCTAAAACCCTTTTATTCGTTTTTCGCCGCTTCGCTTGCGCCCTGCGGCGTTCCTCTCTGTATGGGGCGGTCAGCCGGAAAGAGAAGCGTCCCTTTTCAATCTCAAATTCCTTGCAGCCCGTGTCCGGGTCTACGTCCGTCAGCTTGCAGACGGCAGGGTGTTTGCGGTTGTATGCGGTCAGCCTGTTTTTGAGGTCGGTGTTGTGGGTGCGGATGAAGATGGTGGGGTCTTTCTCGTCAAAATAGATTTCGGTGGTCTTTTCCTGCTTGGTAAGTCCTGTTCTCATAGGCTTATCCTTTCTGCGGCTCTGTCACGCAATAGGGGTGTTTTTCAGGTGTTTTCTTCGGCTCTTGACTTGGGAAAAATGGCGATTTTCAAACAGGAGCGCGCCGGACGATGTCTGCCCTGTCCGACGCGCTCCCATTCGATAAAATGCGTTTTTCCGGCTCTACACAGGAATCAGCGAGCTTCGTCCCTCGTGACCGCTTTTTCTCTGTGCGGATGGAAGAATCGCCACAGATTATTACGCTGAATCACATCCTCATAGCTGCGGACTTTCCCGCGCAGCTCCGTATTTTCACGCTCCAATTCTGCCGCACGGAGCTTTCTGTGGACAGACTTATAATTAGAAATTTCCTGTTTCAAACTGTCAATCTCAGCCTTGAGCTTTGCAATCAGTTTGTTTGCCGCATCCAACGCCTTTTGCAGTTTGGATTCCTTTTTCTCTGCTGTAACGTACTTCTTTGCCAGAGTGGAAAGTCGGTCAAAGTCCTCACGCTCCACGGCAACTTTGGATGAGAAGGGAATGGACGTTGCCACGATTTTTTCGATAGACCGCACATCGACCCGCTGGTTCTGGATTTTTTCAATTTTGCTCCCAAGCGTTGCTGCCTGTTTTTCCTGCTGACGGTTCTGCTCTGTGAATTCTGCCAGCCGCGCCTGTTCCTGCTGCACCTTGAACTGCGTCACCGTCAGGTGTTCCTCGGAGCTGCCGCGCTCGCCTCGCTCCACATCGTCATACCCTGCCTTTCGCATGGCGGCGAAGAAATCATCTTGCAGAACGGAATAGGATTTTCGGAGCACAGTTTTCCCGTTTGCGTTCAGCAGCGGTTTCCCATCGCCCGCTGACTGATTTCTGGCGCATCGGCGGCGGCATTTCCAGAAAGCTGGAAGCCATGCATTTGCACACGATGGGCGACGTGGCGCGCGCTTCCATCGACCCTGTCGCGGAAGACCTGCTGTACAAAACGTTTGGCGTCAACGCCGAGCTGCTCATCGACCACGCCTGGGGCTGGGAGCCGGTGACCATGGAGGTCATAAAGCAGTACCGGCCCTCCACCAGCAGCCTTTCCTCCGGGCAGGTGCTGCACTGCCCCTACGACTTTGAGAGTGGCCGCCTGATCGTCCGCGAGATGACCGAGCTGCTGACGTTGGATCTGGTCAGGAAGCGCGTGGTCACCAGACAGATGGTGCTGGACATCGGCTACGACCGGGAGAGCCTCGCCGGGGAGCGCGGGAAACGGTATGTCGGCGAAGTCGCCACGGACCACTACGGGCGCAAGATCCCCCGGCACGCCCACGGCACCGGGAACATCGGCCGCTATACCAGCTCCACGCACGCGCTGATGAAGGCGGTACTCGACCTGTACGACCGCGTGGTGGACAGGGAACTGCTGATCCGCCGGGTCAATATCACCGCCTGTGACCTCATTCCCGAGGACGCGGTCCCGGAGGACAGGCCTGTGCAGCTTGACATGTTCACGGACTATGAGGCCGTTGAACGTGCGGAAGAAGCGCTGCGCTCCGCTGAGGAACGGGAGCGCAGGCTGCAACAGGCGACGCTGGCCATACAGGACAGATTTGGGAAGAACGCGATGCTCAAGGGAATGAACTTGATGGAGGGCGGCACGACCATGGAGCGAAACGGCCAGATCGGCGGGCACAAGGCGGGTGACGGGCTGTGACGGATAAAGACTTCCCCTACGCGGACATACTGCATTTGCCCCATCACAGGGCGGCAGGCCGGGCGCACATGAGCCTGCACGACCGCGCCGCGCAATTCGCCCCTTTCACACTAGATCGCGTGTTTGACGGCGTGATCGCGGAGACGGGCCGGCAGACGGAGCGTCGGGTGAAATTGTCGGAAAGCGAAAAGGCGCGGCTGGACCGCAAGTTCGCGGCGCATCATGAAAGTCTTCAGCAGGGACAGCATCCGACGGTCACGGTGGAGTATTTCGAGGCGGACGTGCGCAAGGATGGCGGCGCGTACAGGCAGTGTTCGGGAGAGGTAAAAAAGATTGACCTTTTCGAGAGGACGATTGTGTTTGTAGAGGAAAACTGCCGCTCTGGCGGGAAGACTATTCCCATGGACGACGTCGTGGACATCCGAGGAGAAGCGCTGAAGCCCTGAAGATGACTGCGAGGACGACGAAGCCTTTTGAAGAGCGAGAAGCATAGGAGTCGTCATGCGGAGCGTCGCCGAATCACCCGCACAGATGGCATGATCCAGCTTGACGATCAGCGTCGTGGCGGTGATGGTGGCGTTGTCGCTGGTCGCAGGATTCGCCGTCGAATGGTCAATGATGGTCATGCTGCCCGTTGCGATGATCGTCATGTATACCGCCTCCCCGTTTTCAAAACCGCTCAAAAGGCGCCTCTCCGCGTGAAAGCGCCTTGTTTGAATACCGACTTTAGTTCCTTTGATGAGAAAAACCGCTTTTTTGCCCTCCGTCGTCCGTTCCAGAACGCCGCATTCGCACAACCTCAACAGATCCTTGCGCGCCGTCTCGGTGACGATTTTGTACTTTTTCCGCCATGCCTCACTGTGACGCGCCCATGATCCCTTCCAGCAACCATTTCGCGCCGGCAAGCTGGCGGCCGTTGAGTTGCCCCGAGTTCTCCAACTCCCGCAGCCGCGCCCAGCGAGTACGTGGTGGGTGAGATGATTCTCCATCTCCTGCACGCTGCGTGCCAGCATGCCGCTGTAAAAATCAATGAAGTAGGTCATGTCGCCCTCTGATTCTTCCACATTGGCCATTGCCCGGTAATACTTTCCCCGCTCCTTAGCCACGAGGTTGGAGATCGAGAAGTAGCGGAAAAACGCATAGCCCCGATTGTATCAGCATCATGTAGCTCAGCGCCCGCGCCGTGCGTCCGTTGCCGTCCGCGAAGGGATGCACATAAGCCAGATAAAAATGCGCCGCGCACGCCTTGAGAACCGGATGCAGTTCGCTTTCGCGGATGAACGCCGCCAGCGCGCGCATCATCTCCGGCACCTGCGCCGCCTCCGGCGGGCGATAGACCACATCTTCCCGGCCCATGACATATACCTGCTTTTGCCGGTATCCCTCCACTACTTCTTCCGCAGCCGACCGCGTCACGATCCGGGCGATTTCAACAATCGTGTCCTCGGTGATTTCCTCATCCAGATGCCCCAGCGCATAGGTCAGGGCGTCGTAGTTGTTCTTCACCATCTGCTCAGACTTATCCTTTGGCTTGCGGTCCCTGCGCAGGAAATTGGCGGCGGCCTCCCGCGAGGTAAACGCGCCCTCGATCATGCTGGAAAACACGGCTTCGTCAATAACCGCGTCGTCCGCCATGCGCAGAAGCGCCGGGCTGTCAAACAGCGCGTCCCGGCGTGCAAGCGCGGCTATGGCGTCGCACTGCCGCTCGATGCTCGGATTGAGTACAAACCAGAACAACCTGCCCGCCTGATCCTTCAGCGCAAGCTCCGTCGCCCGCGGCCCGCCGCGCCTCTTGCAGCGCCGGCCAGAACGACGAAAACCGGCCGCGACACGGGCAGGCGGTGAATGATCTCCGCGCGGGAAAGATACCGCTCAATAAATTCATCAATCAGATAGTCCATCTCCCGAGCCTCCTGCATTTCTTCTGCCATTTTACTACTATTTTTCTGCCAATGCAAGAGATATATTCAGAAAATGGCGTTTTCAGCTGTCCCAAATCTCGCAGGAGCAATTGGCGCCGCAATATATGCCCGCGGCCGTCAAACTGGGTACTCAAATTGCCGGCGAGCCCCATCCATCTTCCGGGGTAGGGAAGTATACTTTATATCAACGCCGTTTACAGCGGTTCCACCGCATAAAGACCCCCGATGTGAATGGGCGCTTCTGTCCCATATCTCATCAGGGGTTTGCAGCGTCTGAAAAAAGATCGCTCACGGCGTCTGCGCGTCTTCGGCATCCAACAGCAAACGTATGATCTCGCGGGAGGTCTCCGGGTCGCGCTCGAGCAACAGCTCTGCCAGTGCGTTGGCGGTGATCTGAAAGGCGAAGTGCAGCATCGGCACCGCAAGAAACCGCTTTGCGAACAGCTCGTTCAGCTTTTCCATATCTGTCTCGCTTCCCAGTATCCCGCAGATCTCGCTGTAAAGTTTGTCGAGCAAGGCCGAGTCCATGCGTGTCTCTGTATCGTACCAGATGTCCTGGACAAGCGTGGGCAGATGCTCGTGGAGGAACTTGCCCACCATGTGGCAGAAGTAGATGAGGTATCTCGTATTCGCTTCCTGATTGGGCAGCGGATGCTTCGCGGCATATTCCTGCACTTGCCGGGCGAAAATGTCCTGCCGTTCCTGCTCGGGCGGCAAGCCCTGCGCCGCCCTGCGGCATTGCGCGGAGAGCGGGCGGGTCAGGGGATCGTCGGCGGAGAAAACCTCATCCAGGGGGGTCGAACAGGCGATCAGGAGCTGACGGATGTATTCGTCGAGCTTATACGCGTGCGTCCCCAGCCGCCGGCGAATCATCCTTGCCTGCGATAGAAAGCTCTCGAGCGTGTCGTGCCCGGCGACGAAATCAGCAGCGCCCAACCATGCGTTTTCGCGCTCAAATATGTTCATGGGAACCTCCTTCATGTCGTCATGCGCTGAGCGTCGCCCGTCCGGCGGCACTCTCCATCAGGCGCTCCGCATCCTGCTCCTGCTGCTGGCTGGGGGGCAGCGGCCCCGCGACCTGCCTGAAGCACTCGGGATGCTCTTCGGAGGACACCGCAAAAACATAGCGGTTGGCCTTCCCTGGCTCTCGGATCGTTTCCAGTATGCCGCGCTCGGCGAAGTTTTTCAGGTGAAAGTACATCGTTGAATCGTCGGTGTGGAGCAGTTTTGAACAATCTTCGGCACAGAACTCCTTTTGACCAAATTGCCCGTACATTGTCGCCAGATATTGCTTCTGTTTGGACGTAAGAGCGTCGCTGCGGACGTCAGCGGGGCGCTCCCGGTTCAGTCGATAGATGCATCGGCCATGCCCGTCGCGCATCTTGTGGATCAGCCCCATGTTCATCGCACGGCGAACATCGGTGCAATATGTCGTTTTGGAAACGTCAAACGTCTCTCCCCATTCCTTCGGAGCAAAATGCTCCCTGCCGCTGTCAATGAGCTTCAGGAGAAACTGTCCTATTCGTTGAAAACTGGATGATAATGGATCCGCCGCCAGCACGCGCAGCGTTTCCGTGAGATCAGTCGAGAGGGCAGGATCTGCGGCCTCTTCCTGCAGGCAAAACTCATACAGCGCCGTTCTCTGTTCTGGCGTCACATTCCTAATGATGCCTCGTTCCGCCATGACGTCGCAGGCGTCGTCAGCGTTCTCCTTGGGAACGCCCATGTAGCCTACCCATTCCGAACGGTGGAAGCGGTAAATGCCTTTGGCGAGCATTTCCCGGATGGTCTCCGCCGCCCGCCGCCTTATGTTCGATTTGCTGCGGGAAAAGGTTTCCACCTTATCCTCGAAGCTCATGGCAGCCCATGCCGACGCCTTGGCTGCCAGTTTTGCTCTCGTTGCCCATTGCGGGGGGCTCTCCGTAGCGGCCCCATCCGGCGCGATCCTGAAAGAATAGCGCATGAGATCTCCGCCGAGGTGCTTTTCGAGCATCCCCCTGTCGTAGAGGGCGCGGCATTCATGGTCTGCTTTCCTGCGGGGAATCTGCAATATCCGGCTCCAGTCTGTGACGGTGAACGTAGTCATGCCATGGCTGAGCATGGCGCGGATGTGTTCCGGGTATTCCCGGCAGCGTTCGTAGGGGGAATCCTTGAGCGCGTCAACTTTCTCGAGGAACTCTTCCTGCGAACACAGGGGCCAGGGCGGCTGATGGCGGCGCCTGGGGCCAGGGGTCTCTACGGGGACAGCCTTTTCTTCGGGGCCATCGTCCCCTTTCCCGGCATCTTCGGTGTCTGTGTCAATAATGCTGACATCCACCGCAAGCAACTCGTCGGGCGTCATTGCGCTTGGAACACGCATTTCTGTGGGAGCGCTTTGCAACGGCTCCCGCGCCATGCGGCGTTCCTGTTCCAATGCCTCTTCCTCCCTGTGCCGTTCCCGCGTTTTTTTCTCCTCCAGCGCCCGGGCAAGAAGCTCCAAATAGTATTCCACGAAGTACGTGAGATCCCCGCCGTTCTCGCCCCGAAGGATCTCCCGCATGGCCTTGTAGTAGCGGTAATTCTCCCGGGCGATGACGCCGGAAATGGAAATATCCCGGAACAGGTCATAACCGCTGCGCAAAAGCACCGCGGAAGAGATCATCCGCGCCAGCCGTTCGTTCCCTTCGGGGAAGGGGCGTACCACCAATATGTATGCCTGTCCGACCGCCGACTTGATCAGCGGATGGACGCCGCCATCGCGGAGAAAATCGTAGTATTCCCGCATCCTGTCGGGCAGGGAAATGGCGGACGGGACGCTGTAACGCTCATCGCTCATAGCGGCGATGGGATGGCTGTCTGTCTGACGATAATCCTCTGCGGCGTTGTCCATCTCCTGCGTCAGCGCCCAGGCAAGGGAGCGGACAAACGGTTCGTCCAAAGGGAGATAGAGCGCGCTGATCATCGCCTGCCAGGCGCAGCGGTTGTTCCAGATCATCTGCTCCTGGATGTTCTCCGGCTCTGTGCCCCGTTGCAGGAAGTCCATGGCCTCCTGCAAGGGGATCTGCGCGCCCTCGACAAAGCTGGTAAAGAACATCTCCTCCGTCATGGCGCTGGTCATCTGCGCCCGATAGGGGTCAAAGCCGTCCGCCTGCGCCATTGCTGCCTCGCAGAGCTGCTCACTGGCATGGACCATGCGCTGGGTCTGCACATACCAATAGGGCATCCCGGCGGCGTTGTAGAGGGGCAGCACTGCGGCCGTCGCCTTTCGGCGGTTCAGCAGTTCCGGCCAGAAGGCGTCGATGGACAGGCTCAGCGGGAGCTTGTAGAGTACTTCCTGCCGTGAGAGGTAGTGTTCCTGAAAATACGCCATCAGCCTCTCTTTTTCCAATGCCACACAGATCAACCTCCTCTGCCGGTCCTGCTGCCTTCTCCGCCGAGCGGTGCGTGGAGCAGCGCGGGCTGGGCGCTGTTCAGGTCAAACACGATGGCGTTGTGGGACTCGATATACGTCCCATAGACCACCCATGGCCGCGCGTCCATCCAGCGGATCAGCCTGCGGATGCGCCTGAGCAGCGAGTGGCCGCTCATTTCAAACTGCGACATGGGCGTCGTAGGGACTACGATCGCCTCCCTGTCGTCGATGGTGCATGCCTGCACCAGGAGCATTTGCCGCTCTTCGTTGATCAGCATCTGCACCTGACGGGGATGCTGCAGTGTATCAAGCACAGCCTGGTTGAGCAGTATGCTGTCCTCCTCCAGACAGAGGGTCAACGTCAGCGGTTCGACGCTGATCCGGGAAATCCCGTCGTATCCGTTCATACCTTCGTCACCTCACCTGTCTCCTGGTCGATGATCTCCATGGGCATCTGTTCAGGGGTTTGGGCGCCGGCCGCGTTTTCCATGAGATCGAAGCCCTCCATCAAGTCGACGCGCGTGGATGCTGTATGCGCCAATACCGGCATACCAAAGGAATCGCGCCAGTCGGAGGGGTACATGGGAACAGGCCGCTTGCGCCGGGGTTTGCCCTCTTCATCCACTTCTTTGGTCTGTGGCAGGAACGCCTCCGTACTCGTCAGGTCAAATACATACAATTGCTCGCCCTGATAGTTGATGCGCGTCCCCTGCAGTTTGTAGCGGTAGAGCGCTTCCCAGCCCATCAGGTCGTAGAGCTTAGCGGTAAAGAGCCCGCAGGTGATCTGGCGGCTCTTGCGCTTGTCGTCACGGACCACGCACCAGCGGATGGCGTCCCGCGCACCCTCGGCACAGGGACGGATGACCAGTTTTTCCGTGGTCGGGTTCACGAGGATCTGGACATACACGACTTGCTCCAGCTTGGAGATGCAGGAGTTGTTGAAGATGATGCTGTTGCCCTTGATCGTCAGCGTCGGGTCAAAGCGATGCGAGAAAAACTCCCTGCGCACCACCTGATAGCCGTCGAAGGAAAAGCCGGCCTCCAGGGCGATCCGCGCGGCCTCGTCGCGCTCTGCCTTGCTCAGGGGCTTGAAACCTCCCGGCGTAAGCACCTGCGCCTGATCCAGCGGTGAAGTCGCCGCCATTGCCGGGGGATAGGCCCGCGCATACCCGGGGACAGGGGGCGGCGAATAGGGGCGGTTCATTGCCTGCGGCGCGTAGGCCGCCTGTTGCGCCTGCCGGTTGGGATACTTGAAGCTGCGTTCGTCCATGCGTGTTCCTCCATTCTTTATCAAAGCCGCGGCGCGTATTTGCGTCGGGCGACCGCTTCCGTGTCGTGCAAGGCAAACAGCAGGATAGGGCCGGTATGGGTCTGGATGGCGGTGCCGGCGGCGCGATAATCACATTCCTGGCGCCAACCCATCCGCGCATAGAGCCCCTGCACAAAGGGCGATGATAGGATCGCCTTGGGCCTCACGCACGCGCCCGTCCTGTGGACCCACTCTGCCCCGGGAACGTCGTTCCCCTCCGATGGGCGCACGATCAGCATTTGCCCGTTATCGTTGACGTAAATGGTAACGCGCTCCGCCCGCGCCAGGGCGTTCACTGCTCCCTGGTTAAAGCAAAGGGCACCTGCACCAAAGCGCACCCTGGGCGGGGGCCAGGGGTAAGACGGCGCGGCCTCCTCCGCGATCCCGGGCTGTGTCCCAAACTCTGTGATATTGTTCATACATTCCCTCCATTCATGATTTTTTCGAGCGCCACAGCTTTCCGACCAAAAGCATATCCAGCCGCCGACAGATCTCCTGCGCGCAGTCGGCCAGCGCGACCTCGTCATCATGAGCCATTTGTTCATAGAAGTCGCGCATAAAGCGCTCGCTGAAGGCTCCGTAGACCATCCGGCTGGATTCATCGTGCATGTGGCATTCGCAGCGATAGATGTACCCGAGCCAATAGGCATATTCGTAGGCGTCGGCGAGCGCTTTCATGTCTTTGGGAAGGTCAGGGAGTTCCTGTTCGACCGGCTTATCCTTGGAAGTTTCCTGCAACGCATCGTCCGCGAGGCAAGCCTGCACCACCGCGAGGTTCGCGCTCTTACTGGCGTCAACGCCGCTTACGATCCTGTCCAGCCACATCACCACGTCGACGAGCAACTGCGGGGATTGCAGCAGCATGGGAATACGGAGGAACTCCGAGACATCATCCGTCTCCATGCCTCCGGAAACGGAGAAGCTGTAGTCGATGATGCCCGCCAGCTGGCTGTTCATGTACACGGGGACAAACCTCTCCATGGCGTACCCTTGGTCGATCGCCGCCATGAAGATATTGCCCTGCATGTCACAGTAGGCAAGGTCGCGGGCAGTGAACGGCCGCTCGATCTTCTCAACTGCCGGGTTCAGCGGGGATTCCCGCGCCATCTTCATCAGCCTGCGCACATTGCGGGAAAGGGGCCGGCTCCGCGCCGGGTTCCTGGACTGTTTCACATCATTCACCTCCCGTTTGCTTCATTTCTTCAGCTTCTTCGCGGGCGATGAGCGCCTCGAGGAGTTCCTCCTGCAGCGCGCCTATGACTGTCTCGTCCACGCGATAGTCTTCGCCCAGCGGACGCGCCTTCACCATGACGTCCCACTCGCCCTCATCGTCGATGGCCGGCAGGCGGATGTCGCCGCCGTGTTCAAACACGGGCGTGCCAAATGTGCGTCGCTCAGCCTCTGCCAACGCACGCAGCCTGCGCTCCATTTCCTCGGTATCTTCGACCTTCTGCGGTTCCTCCTCGTCGTCTGCCCCGAAGAAGATGCCCCGCGTCTCCTCGCTCTCCTCGCGGGCAGCTACCCCAGCGGCACAAGGCGCATCTTCCGGCATTTCTCCCCGGTGCGTGATCTCCGTGCCGATGTAGTTGTCGAGGTCGAATAAGAGGATCGCCTCATCGCCCCGGTTGCGCACGGAGCAGGGGACGCGGTAACGGTAGCCCTCATCCCAACCAAGGACGCTGAAGAGGACGCGACAGAAAGCGCTTGCGGAAATCGTCCTACCCTTGCCGTTTTCGTCTGCCCAACGGATGGCGTTGCCATCGTCCGGGGCGCAGGGACGCACGGCCAGCATGCGCTCTACGGGGTTGAAAAGAAGTTCTACGTGCTGGACGCGCCGTACCTCAAACTGGCCGTCGTGCCCTTCCATCCGATCCAGCCGGCTGACGCAGGTGGAGTTGAAGGTGATGCCGCTCCGGCTCAGGCGTACCACAGGCTCAAATGTGTGCGAGAACATATCCGCTCGGGCGACCTGAAAGCCCTCCCGCAGCGTCATGCGTTCTTGCGTCTTTTCCGCCTCAGCCTTGCCTTCCAGCTGCGCCTTGACCGCCTTTTCCACCAGGCTCAGTTCGCGGGCGATGCGTTGCACGCCGCTGTCATCCGTCAGGCCGGCGATGCGGTGGCCGCCATCCGGCAGATGCTCGGCTTCCAGATCGGCCTCCAGATCGCCTTCCTCCAGCCCCATGGCAATGCTGCTCACGCGATAGTACTCATCCGCCTCGTAGCCCGCCCAGGCGCGGTTGACGGAAATGTAGCCGGTCAGGGCGCCCCGGTCGATCACCCGCATGGGCAGGTAACTTCCATCGTGGCCGTAACGGCGGCTGTTGAGGATGCGCTGGGCGGCGTTCCACTGCGCCCGCGTCACGATGGCCTCGTGGTGCCCGGGTTGGTAATACTTGTTCTTTTTGCCACGGTTTTTGCGAGACCTGTGATCGTGAAAATTGGGCGTCCACGTCTTGCGCGCCAGTACATCGCCGCAGTAGCGCTCGTTGCGCATCACGCTGCTCACCGCGGAGGCGGTCCAGTGCGCGCTAGATCGGCCGCATACCTTTCGCAGCCCGGTCTCCCGTCCCAACTCCGTCAGGGTGGCGGCGATCTCCGCGGGGCTGCTCCCGCTCAGCAGCATATAGTACATCAGCCGCACGGTCCTCGCCTCGTCCTCATTGACGGCCAACACCTTCTTCCGCCCGCCGTGGCCGTCCGGGACTTCGACGCGGTCATAGCCCAGCAGCGCCGGCGTGAGGAAGCGCCCCCGGCTGAAGCGCCATTCCAGGGAGAGCAGCATGGCTTCGCTCTTCATGTGGCTCTCCTCTTCCGCGACCATGGCCAGCACGAAGAGGATGATGTTGCTGGTGTTGTCCAGCGTGTTGAGGTGCTCCTGCTCGAAGAATACCGGGATCGGCGGTTCGTGTTCCTTGAGGCGGCGCACCCAGCCGATGCAGTCCAGCAGGTTGCGGGCGAAGCGGCTCACGCTCTTGGTGATGATCATGTCGATCTTGCCGGCCATGGCGTCCTTCATCATCAGGTTGAAGGCCGGCCTGTGTTCCGTGTTGGTGCCAGAAAATCCGTCGTCCACATAGGTGCCGGCGTACTTCCACTTTGGATTTGCGCGGATCATGTCGCGGTAGTTGTTCTTCTGCAGCTCAATGGAGATGACCTGGTCGATGTCATCCGTGGAGACGCGGCAGTAAGCCGCGACCCGCAGTATGCGACCGTCGTCCTTCTCCCCGCTGGCGGCGGCGATCTTTTGCACGCTCTGTCCCCGCTGGGCGCTTACTTCCTCACGCAAAGCCTGTCTGGCGCGGGCGCGCTCGCTCTCAAAGCCCTTCCCGGTCAGGCGTCCTTCGCCCTCGCTCTGGGACGCATGCAGCGCTTCCACCCTGCGCCTTGCTTTTTCTTCTGCCCGGGGCCGTATGTCTCTCAAGTATGGCTCACCCCTGTTCCTTTGTATCTGCCACACCGTAACTTCAGGGTGGTGATACTGCTATATAGCCATACTTTCGGCGATCCAGCAACGTCTACGCGGTCGTATCCGCAAGATTTATCAATGCGCGTCATTCGTCTTCAAGGGGTACGGGCCGCCACTCCTCCGGGAACCATGAGACCAACTCGAACGGGTCGATCTCGAGGATGGCGCAGACTGCCAGCCCAAAGCGCATCTTGACGTTCCCGACAGAGCGCTCCCCGTATTCCAGGCGCTGATACTGCCGGATATGCACGCCGGCGATCACCGCCACCTGCTGTTGGGATAGTCCCTTCCTCTGCCGCGCCTTTCGCAGCATTTCCGTCTCTCTCGTGACCTTGCGTTTCACCCTTATCGCCTCCGATCACAGGGGTCATGGGTAGTACGCCATAGAAGTCACGGGAAGTCAACGGCTTGTGGGAAGAGTTATCTGTTTGTTCAGAAAGACGCAAAAAAGAACGGGCGCTCCCTGGAACGCCCGCCTGATATGGTTTCTGTTAGCTGTTCTCTGCCGTGTTCTCCCGCAAACAACGCTCGATGAATACGCCCTTTTCCAGCCGGTAGCCCAGCCGGTCATGCGGATATTTTTCGGCCAGGAGCTTCTTCAGCGCCGCGTACTCGTTTCGGAGCGTTTCTGAACCTTGCAGCAGGCGCAGAAACGCCAGCTGATCCTTGGCCACGGGGTGATCCTGCGTCGTCAGGTGTATGTAGGTGGCGTCGTCCTCACTGTCGCCGTCCGAGAAGAACCAGCGCCCGGGGCGGCCGCATTCGCCCAGGCACAAAAAGGCCGTCGCCAACCGTTTCTTCGCCGTCTCCAGCTTATCATGCTCGACCAGCACCAACACATCCACGATGGGCTTGCAGTACATGCCGGGAATAGCCGTGCCTCCGACGTGGCGCACATAGCACTCGATGTCGTCTTCCAGCAGCAGCGCGATAATCAGCTGCTTGGTGAGGCGGAAACGGCGTGGCCATTCCGCCCGATAGGGCACGATGCAGACATCGTCGTAGAAATTTGAGCCGCGCATTTTTTCGTTCCTCCAATCGTTGATTCGCTCATGATTTCACCTTGGACTTCCTTTCTCTATTGTGGCACGGAATTGCAGTTCCCGCAACGACTGCGCGGTCGTAAACGCAGAGTTTACTTGACCATGACTCGCTGCCTGTTTATTTGCAAGAGAAAAACGCCGGACGGATCACTCCGACCGGCGCTTGAAAACTGCGCGTGCTTTTATTTTACTGCACCCGACAGCCTTTCGCACACCGCCTTGCAGCGCTTCTTATTAAAGGCGATGCCGTAGGCGAGGATGTCCTCCCGGCCGTCCTCCCGCAGGCGCTCGTCATAGCGCCGCGCCTTGATCTGCTCCATCGCCCTTGCGCAGGCCTGCTCAAGCCCCCGAAACGTGGGCGCGTACTTGACCTCGATGACGATGCCCGCGTCCGGGTCCTCCGGCTCCACCAGTATGTCGCTGAAGCCCTCGCCCGATTCCGCGTTCGAGCGGATCAGCCACGTCGGCTCGCTCCGCAAAAGTCCCAGCAGCAACCCGTGGTAGAAGTTCTCCTTCTGCGCATCCCGCGCCTTGGTGTCCAGCACGCTGATCATCCTGCCCATGATTGCCGTCAGCCCCGCGGTGACGCCCTCCGCGTCCCCGTTCAAAAATGCCTTGTGCAGGGCCTGCATCGGCCTGGCGTCGCTTATGACGTTCTCCCTGAACCATTCCTGGATCTGCCGCACGAACACTTCCCGCACCTCGCGGTTGGGGATGACGAGATTGTATCGACCGTCCTCCAGAACGCCCGTATAGGTAAGATAGCCGGTCGTGAACAGCACGCTCCAGAGGTTGTCGATGGTCCTGTCCACTTCGTCGTAGGTCAATTCCAACTGTACGTCCTTGGCGATGGCTTCGCCGTCGATCAGGCGTTCGATCTCCTGCTGCGTGGTCTTGTCCGCCTTGTCCACAAAGCGCTTCACCATGTCATTGCCGCTGGTGTTGATCCAGTATGCCTGCGGCCTGGCGTCAGGCTTTGCGCGCAGCAGATCGACGTGGTTGACCACGTCCCACGGACAATATACATCGACATCGCCAAAGCGATAGCCGTCGTACCATTCCTTGATCTCATCAAACTGTTGTTCAAGGCCGTAATCCGCGAGCAGCTGTTTCACTTCGGCGTCCGTAAAGCCAAAGTGTTCATCAAAACGCGGGTCGATGATCGAAAGCACCTTGAAGTTGTTCAGCCCCGTGAAAATGCTCTCCTTCGCCACACGCAGACAGCCGGTCAGGACGGCGAACTGCAAATATTCGTTCGTCTTTAACGCCTGCCCGAACAGCCCGCGGATCAGCGCCACCATCTCCCGGTAATAGCCATGGTGGAACGCCTTGTCCAAGGGCACGTCGTATTCGTCGATGAGCAGCACGGTCTTTTGACCGTAGTGCCGATACAGCAGCGCAGAGAGCGTTTTGAGGCTGTTGAGGATGTCATCCTGCGTATCCTGCTCCCGCAAGATCCTCTCCAGAGGCTTCTTATCGCCCTCGGAGATCCGCTCGCTTTCAAGCAGCGCCTGCATGCGCGAAACTTCGGAACGTATGAGCAGCCGCAGCATGCCATAGGCGTCCTCAAACGTCAGCCCATCCACGCCCTTGAGCGAAAGGAAGATCACCGGGAACTTTCCCATGTACTCCTCGCACAGCGCCGTTTCCTTCGAGATCGCCAGACCGTCGAACAGCGCCCTGTCCGCCCCGATCTCGAAAAAGCTCTTGAGCATGCTCATGTTCAGCGTCTTGCCAAACCGCCGCGGACGGGTAAACAGATTTACCTCTCCCCAGTTGTTCAGCAAATCGCGGATCAGGCCCGTCTTGTCGATATAATAAAACCCCTCTTTTCGGAGCTTCTCAAAGCTGTCGATGCCCACTGGCAGTTTCATATTGTTCATACGCGCCCCCACTTTCCGCGCCGCATCGTTTCTCTGCAAAAGGATCCCTCGCTCAACTCCATTTTACCATAAACCCCGGCCGTTATCAACGGTTGGACTTGCCGGGGGGCTTCACAAGGCCGCATCAAGCGCAGGTCGCCTCTTCATTGTATTTCACCATTCTTGCATTTGGCAAGCCAAGCCTTCGCCCGTTCGGGGCAGGCAACGCACCACATGAAGAAAAGCACGGCGGATTCCTCGACCGTCCAACCATGTCCCTTGAGTACTTCCTCTGCCTTCGCGAGAAGATCAGCATCAACTTGGATGGTCATGGTTTCTGCCCCCTGTTCAACGGCGTGTCTTACATGCCTATGAACAGCTTCACAGTCTTCCCGGTTTTCCTGCGTAAACAGGGAAGGTGCATCCACGGCTTTCAGGCATCGTTCAACTTCTGCAGGGATCATGCTGTTTCGCCTCCTTTGCCTGTTGACGGTGTGTTTTTCGCTCCGCCCGCCATTTCGTGGCAGCCTCCTCGACTTCACGCATCGTCCTTTCATAATCGCCGCTCATACATGCGTGCGTCTCGATGGACATGATTGCGCAATCCCGCTTGCCGCGGCGGGTGAAGACGATGACGTGACCGGCGGTCTCCAAATATGCCCACACGGCGGAGGGCTTGCGCCGAAACTGCGTGACGCTGACTTCCTTTTCCACGATCTGGAAGTCCAGCTTGCCGGGCTGGTGGGGGATGGTGATCGGGTCGCTGTTACTGCTCATCGCTGGCCCTCCTCTGGGGTATGGTTTGATACGGGGCTTCGTTGGCACGCACGAAACATCTACTTCTATTTTGACACAAAATGACTTTCCACGCAACGACTGTGCGGTCGTAAAGGTGAAATTATCTGCAAGCTATGCGATCAGCGACATCGAGTGTGGGGATGCAAGAACCGTTGTTTGAGATGACGTAGCTGGCATGGTGAGCCAGTTGCCCTCGATCTCGTAGATCTTCCTTGGTTCAAAGCCACACAGTTCAAAGTGTTGCTCTCCGTTGGATGTGACGATAAAGTAGTCCCTTACCCCCACAATGGCCTTCAAATCCTTCATCACCGGCGTGGGGCGGTACCTTCCGCAGTAGTGGTGGATGAGCCGCGCCCAGAATGCCCACTTCTCCTCCTCGCTGGGCCACTCGGCCATCATGCCCTGCAAAATGCAGCGCAGGCCGTATTTCTGTTTGAAATCACCAAACAGTTTCGCAAACGCCGCGTTGTCCGCAAACAGATGCAGCCCCTCGCTGATGGACAGGCCATTGCTGGCCGCGATCAGGATCGCGTCGGCTTCTTTGAATTTCTCCGCGATAAGGTTGTAATCGGCCATGCTGGCACACTCCTTCCAATTGAACTTATGCAATGAAACGCCCCCGCAGGAGGGCTGGCAGGAGCTCCGCCAAGTCCCCTTGCAGATACAGGCTCCGCCCCCGCAGGTGTTGCGGGGCGTGGGCCGCCTCGCGGTTGAGGCAGGCGTAAAAGACATTTTCGTTTCTGGCAGCCAGTTCCCAGAAGGGCAGTTTGATGACGCTGGGCGTCATTTCGCCCACGCCGAGTTCCAGCAGCAGGACGTTTTTGCCCGCCTCTTCCAGCAGCCAGTGGCGAAGAAAGGCGTGGTAGCGATCTACCTGCGCCTTCCACGCACGCCCCTCCAGAAAGGTATCGTCCCGCACCCAGGGCGCCAACACCCGCCCACAGTCCGGACAGCGCGGAACAGCCTCGTTCGGCAGATGCACACCCTCCAACCGATCCGTCAGTTCCTCCACCATCTCCCGATTCTCCCAAATATCGTCCCGGCAGGGCTGGCTGCACTGGCAGTAGCCAAAGTCACCCTGAAAGGCGCAGATCTGTTCCGGGGGAAACACCCGGAAAAACTGCCGATCCACATTGGTCGTCAGCACAAAGGTCGGCTTGTCCGCCACAAGCGCCCGCAAGTCCAGATAGGTCTGGCCTGTGGGAGCGTCCCACATAAAACGGATGTACTGGCTGTAATACCCCCACTGCTCCTCATAGCTGGAAAAACAGTGGTAGAACCCGGCCAGCGGGGAGGAAAAGCCATAGTGTTCACGAAACGGAGCCAGCGCCTCTGAGAGCGCCGGCGACCAATGGTAATGATCGTACCCGGCCGCGCTGGAAAGGCCGGAGCCGCCGCCGATCACGATGGCGTCAGCCCGGTCGATCCGCTCGGCCAGTTCCCGGATGGCCGCTTGACGAAGATCGCTCATCGCCCACTTTCTCCATTTTCCAGCTTTTCTCTCGCGTCCCGCAACACCCGGGCGATGTCCGCCACGATGGCCATGCCCTTGTCCTCCAAGGGCTTGGGCAGGAAGCCGTACCTGTCGTTGACGGCAATGTAACGGGCGCGCGGGAAGGCGAGCGTCAGGTTCCAGAATGGCTCCTGAATGAACATCGGCGTCAGCCGTCCTACGCCCAGTTCCAGAAAGAGTATCTTTTTCTCCCTGTGTTCCAGCACATAACGGGAGACTTTTTCATACTGTTCCTCATACTTCCGACCCTGAAGAAAGTTCCCGTATCCCCGCACCCAGGGGAACGCCTCCCCACCGCAGTGGGGGCAGCGGGGGATCATGGACACCGGGATGGCGGTGCCGTCGCCCATGGCGGCGATCATCTCCTCCACAGGCTTCACCGCGTCCCAGGTTTCGTCTGTGCAGCAGGCGGCGCACTGGAAGAAACGGTGGTCTCCCTGAATTTCCGCCACCGTTTCCTCCGGGTAAAGCTTGACAAGCTGCGTGTCCTGATTTGTGGTGAGGATGAAAAAGTCCTTGCCTTTCAGCAAAGCGTCCAGATCAAGATAGGGATCACGCACCGGCGCGGTCTGCGTCGTGTGCAGGAAGGTGGCCAGATAGCCCCAGAAGGCCGCCCGGTCATCCCACTGGCGGAACATGCCGTCAAAGGCTCCCTGAAAGTGGTACTTCTCCGCGAATCTGCCAAAGTATTTGCGAAAGGAGGCATTGTCCGCATAGTAAAAATCCCCTCCCCCGGCGGCGGACAGGCCGGAGGCTCCGCCCACCACCACGCAGTCCGCCTCCGCCAGTTCGCGCGCAAGGCGGTCGATCTGTTCCGCGTAGGGCAGAGGCGCTCTTTCCGTTAGGGCATAGGGCGTGTCTCCCGCGGCGTAGACGCTGTGATAGCGGCTATAGTTTGCCTGCGTCTGCATGACCAGATCTTCGTAAAACGTCATGAACGTTCATTCCTTCCGTGTTGCAGTTATTATATTTTTTACAGCATTAACATACCACCGACTTGCGCGAATGTCAATACGCTGCTATAATATTTTTCATAGAAAGAGGCGAGGCGAGTGAAATACCCGACAAAGCTGAGCGACGCGGCGCACATACTGGCGTTCATCGCCCTGCACCCGGAGTGCGACCTGACCAGCGGCAAACTGGCGGAGAGCGTGCAGACCAACCCGGCCTATGTGCGCCAGCTGATGTCAGCCATGCGCAAGGGCGGACTGCTGCTCAGCGTGAAGGGGCATCCCAAGCCTGCCCTGGCAAGGGAACCCGCCCGGATCAGTCTGCTGGACATCTACCGGGCGGTGGAGGGGGACAAGCCCCTGCTCCATCAGGACACCCACACCAATCCCGCCTGCGGCGTGGGGGTGAACATCCAGTTGGCGCTGCAGAGCTTTTACATGGACATCCAGCAAGCGGCGGAAAACCGCATGCGCCAGATCACCCTGCGGGATATACTGGACCAATACCATGCCAGAGTGAAAGAGAGCAGCAAATAAAAATGGGCGTATCGTATCCTGACGGATATCTACGCCCTGTTTTGTTCAAGCGGGGGGGGAAGGATGCCCGCCATTTCACGCCCCGCTGCCGTGTTCGTCATTTCCCAACGTCAGATAGGCGATGAAGTCCGCGGGCAGACCGGTCTCGGCGGACATGCGTTCGATCAGCGCTTCGTCCATGCCCGCGCGAATGATCTCCATCTGCTCCTCGGCGTTTTCCTCGCTGTCCGGGTCGAGGAAGAGCAACAGCACCCGCCGCGCCGCGCCCGCCGCGCCGCCTGCGTCCGAGGAGATGCGCATGTCCGCTCGCAGACAGTTGGCCATGGCCACGTAGTAGAGGCGGCGCACCGTGCCCTCGTCCACGGAAAATTCCTCGCAGAAGTGGGAAAAATCCGCGTCGGTGACGTCGCACAGGGCGGGAAGCGCCGCCGACATCACCCGCACGGTGAGGCTGTCCGTGGGCTGGAGCGCGGCGAACGAGCCCATCATCACCATTTGCAACACTTCACAACCTGTGCGGTCCTCGCAGCAGACCACGGGGCGGTCGTAGGCATCCCAGTACTCGTCCCCGGCAAGCGCCGCCCACGGCAAGGCAAGCAAAGCCGCCAACAAAAGCGCCAATCGCCTCAGTGCCTTCATGCCCGCTCCTTTCCCGCCTCCGCGTCAAAGCGGATGGCAAAGACGCTGCCCTTTCCCATTTCGCTCGCCACCGTCACCCGCGCCCCGCAGCGCCCCGCCAGCGCCCGCACGATCGACAGCCCCAGCCCGGTGCCGCCCGACGCCATGCCGCGCGCTTCGTCCACGCGGTAGAACTGCTCGAAAATGTGGGGCAGATGTTCCGGGGCGATGCCCACGCCGTCGTCCTCGACCTCGATGGCATCTTCGGACAGGCGCACCCACACATGGCCGTCCTCGCGCCCATAGCGCACGGCGTTGCCGGCGAGGTTGTAGAGCATCTCCCAGAAGTCTTTTTCCACGCCCATGCGCATCATGTCGCCTTCGACGGAAATGGCGATGCCCTTCTGCGCCGCCTGCGCCGAAAGCGAGGTGGCTATCTCCCGCGCTATATTGCCGACGTTCACATTTTGCGGTTCCTCCACAGGCTTGCCCCCGGCGCGGCTCAAGTGGAGGATATCTTCGATGACGTCCAGCATGCGCTGGCATTCGCCGCGGATCATGCGCACGCACAGTTCACGCTCCTCGGGTGAGTCGGCCATGCCCTCGTCGAGCATCTCGGCAAAGCCCATCACTGAGGTCAGCGGGCTGCGCAATTCGTGCGAGGCGTTGGCAACGAAATCGTCGCGCAAGGTCAGCGTGCGCGAGACCTCATTCAAATCGTCCTTCAGCCGCCCGGCGAGATAGGAGATGTTGTCCAGCGCCGGCTGCAGTTCCGGGAACACGGCGCGGTCATGGCTGGCGCTGCCCTCCAACAGGCGGCGCACCTCGTCCATCTGCAACATCAGGTCTTTGCCAAAGCGCCCAAGCGTCCGGCGCTGCAGTATGTACAGCACCAGAAACAGGCACAGTAGCCCCGCGCCGTACATCGCCAGCATGCCGGCGATCTCCCACAGGGGATAGCTGAGGCGCAGGATGAGCGCCGGGGAGATGCGCATGGCGGCGTAGAGCGTCAGCATGGCCTGCGTGTCCGAAAAACGCAGGCTTTCGCCGATGCCACCCTGCAGCGCCGCCTGCACCTCGGGGCGGGAGGCGTGATTTTCCATGGCGAGGGCGTCCGCCTCGCTGTCGGCCAGCACCAGCCCCTGCTCCATGAGGAACGTCACCCGCAAGGGCGGCGAGACCGAGGCGATGCTCTCGGCCATGCTCTGCAGATCCTCTGTCGATTCCATCGTCCAGGCTGAGGCCGCGTGGAGGATGGAGCGCAGCGCTTCGCGGCTGTCGTCGATCTTCAATTTGACCATCATCGCCACGGCCACGGTCGCCATCACCATGGTGATGACGATGCCCGTCCAGTAGAGGTGGCGCAGGCGGCGCTTCATGCCTCTTCCCCCGCGATGAGGCGGTAGCCCGCGCCGCGCACCGTGCGGATGAGGCGCGGCTCGGCGGCGGTATCGCCCAGTTTCAGGCGCAGCGTTTTCACATGCGCGTCCACGGTGCGCGAGGGGTCTTCCTCCGTGGCATAGCCCCACACCTCGCGCAAAAGTTCGCCGCGCGTTACCGTGGAACCGGCGCGTCGCGCCAGATAGAGCAGCAATTCATATTCGCGCGCCGTCAGTTCCACGCGCCGGCCGTCCAGAAACGTTTCCCGGCTCTTGGGAAGGATGGACAGCGGCCCCGCCTCCAGCCGCTCGCCCTCCGTGGGCAGGCGGCGCAGCGCCGTCTGGATGCGTGCCTGCAGTTCGCGCACGCCAAAGGGCTTGGTCACGTAATCCTCCGCGCCCAGTTCCAGCCCGCGCACCTTGTCGCGCTCCGCGCCGCGTGCCGAGATGATGATGACGGGCACGTCCTTCGTGCGCGGCCGCTGCTTCCATTCGCGCAGGAGGGTAAAGCCGTCCTTTTCGCGCAGCATCAGATCGAGCAAAAGAAGCTCCGGCGCGTCCTTTTGCAGGGCGCGCTCCAGTTCCACGCCGTCCACCAGCCGCCGCGCCTCATGACCGGCCTTTTTCACCGTCAGTTCGATCAGCAGGCCGATCTGCGGGTCGTCCTCCACGATCCAGATCCTCGCCATTGCCCTTCCTCCCTGCGGCGGTCATGCGCCGCTTGCAAGTTCTTCGATATATGCGTCCATGCGCACAAACATGGTCTCCACAAAATCCTCAATGTCGCGGATGTTCATGGCGTTGCCCTCGCCCATGCCGCACTGTGGCCAGCGCAGGCTGTCGCGCATGCGCGCGCCCGCGATCTCCCCGTGCATCTCCCGCGCCCGGGCGTTGACCGCCTCTGCCGTGAGGCCGCCTGAGCGCAACTGTCGCCAGCGCGCCGCCACTGCCAAAGCCGCCGCGTCGCCGCCGCGCGCGAGGTATTCCTCGAAAGCGCCATCCATCACCAGTGAGCCGACCATGTAGCCGGTGAAGTTGTTTTCCTCATCCTCGCCGCGCCAGACGTCGCCAAAGGTGTGGTTGAGGTCCCAGGGGATCTTGTAGAGCGCGTAGCGCCCGCTCTCGTGGACGGCGTTGAGGAATTGATTCTTGAAGTGGTTGTCGTGCGCCTGCGTGAACATGGCCCAGAGGCCGTAGTCCACCACATTGTCTATATTCAACTCCGCGCCCGCCATTTCCTGCCCGTCCAGATAGGCAATGTAGGCCGCAGCGGGCAGCCAGAGGTCATCCGCGCCGGCGGTGTCGCCGTTTTGCAGCTCAAAGGCACGGTAACGCCCCGTGGAAGTGCAGGAAAGCAGCTCCTCCGCCGTGGGACAGTCGTTGGCGACCACCTTGTAGAGCAGATCGGCGCGCTTGTCGCCGTCCAGCTGCTTTAAGTCCACGCGCTCCTGCAGGCCGTACAGCCCCCAGTAGGCGCCGTTGAGGAACACTTCGACGTGGACAAGGCGCGAGGCGGCGGCGCGGCTGCCGCTCGAATTGAAGGTATCCCACAATTCGTAGCCCAGCCGTTCGCGTATCTTCGAGGTGTCGGCGTAGAGGGGGTTGAGGATCCAATCGTCATCGCTGCGCAAGCCGGCGATGTCCAGATGGTGCTTGTCGCCCTGCGCGTTCTGGATGTGCAGGCGGTAGCTCTTCTTGGGGAAGCGGCGGCTGGTGTTGCCGCGCTCGTTGACCTCCACATGCGCCTGTTCGCGCACGATGCGACCATCGCGGATGGAGTAGACCGCCAGATCGCCCTCCTCGCGCTCCTCGCCCGGCAATTCGCCGCTGTCTGCGGTGAGGCAAAGCACGGTCTGCGGGGTAAAGAGGATGCGGGAGAAGCGGCAGGAATCCCCGCGCACGGCGTAGATGCCGTATTCCACGTTGCCGGAAAGCGCCTCCGCCTTGCCGCCTGCGGCGCTTGGGCAGAGATAATAGGTATAGCCCGCCTCGCGGTGCAGCTCCACCGCGCCGTCGAAGCCCTCTGTCTCCGCGCTTTGGGGGATGAGGTAGGCGTTGGCTTCCGCGTCGTAGGGAAGCGGCGCGCCCGCGAGCGTCAGCTCCACCTTGCCCGAGGGTTCGGGGAAGGTCTTCGCCTCTTCAGGCGAGATCGCGCGCAGGCCGTCCAGCCCGTCGATCATTGCCCTTACCGTATCCGCTTCGAGAAAGGCGGGCGCGGCGAGGCAGAGCAGCGCCGAAAAGACCAGCAAAAAGATCAGCGCGGCGGACAGCCTGCGCACGGGCGTTCCTCCTTTCAACGCCGGACGGGAAGCAGCTCCCCGTCCGGCGCAGGGGTCAGGCGACGGTCAAACATCAGTCATCGTCGTCCGTATCCTCATAGTCGTCGTCATCGTCGTCGGTGTCCTCATAGTCGTCATCGTCGTCCGTGTCGTCATAGGACGGCTGGGGCTTGGGCTCGGGCTTGGGTTCCGGCTGCGGCTCGGGCTGCGGTTCCGGCTGCGGTTCCGGCTGCGGTTCCGGTTGCGGCTCAGGCTGCGGCTGGGGCTGGGCCGCGGGACGGTCGTCATCATCGGTATCGTCGTAGTCGTCGTCCCAGTCGTCGTCATCGTCAGTGTCATCGTAGACTGGCTGCGACGGCTGGCTCGGCTGCGAGACGGGACGGTCGTCATCGTCGGTATCGTCGTAGGACGGCTGCGACGGCTGGCTCGGCTGGGAAGCCGGGCGGTCGTCATCATCATCGGTGTCGTCGTAATCGTCATCCCAGTCGTCGTCATCGTCGGTATCATCGTAGACCGGCTGCGACGGCTGGCTCGGCTGCGAGGCGGGACGGTCGTCGTCATCGGTGTCGTCGTAGTAGACATCGTCGTCGGTGTCATCGTAGTAACCGTCATCGTCGTCGGTATCGTCGTAGTCGTCGTCGGTGTCGTCGTAGAGGCTGTCATAGTAGTCGTCATCGTCGGTATCGTAGAAGTCTTCCACGTAGTCCCAGCGGGCGACGACATCATCGGCAAAGAGGCGATGGGCGTCGTCCCCGGCGTAACTGCCGGTGGCCGTCAGGCCGTTGGCGAGCTGGAACTCGCGCAGGGCCGCCTGCGTGCGCGGGCCAAAGATGCCGTCGGCCTTGCCGGTGAGGTAGCCGAGGGCGATGAGCCGCTCCTGCAGTTCGGCCACGCGGGTGGTGGAGGCGTCGTCGCGGCTGCCCTCGCCGAGGGAAGCGCCGGTATTGGCCGTGCCCCACGCCCATGTGTCGTCGGCGGCGTCGTCCCAGTCGCCGTCGTTCTCCCAATCGTCATCGTCCCAGTCGTCGTCCATGATGATGAACTCGACAAAGCCGGTGGGCAGGTTGTAGTCGGCGGCGATGGTGGCGGCATGCTCAGGCGTCATGCTGCGGCGGATGGTGTCGCGCGATGCCTCGTTGGCGGGATCGTCGTCGGTATTGAGGAACAGCGAGAGGATCACCTGCACGTTGCGGTAGCGCTCCTCGGAGGCGGGGTTGACCATGATCTCGGCGCGCAGCACGTTGGCAAGCGCCCGGTAGTAGGCGTTGCGCACCTGCGCCACGGAGAGGCCATGCGAGGCGGCATAGGCGGCGATGTCCTGCGTGGTGACGGCGCACAGACCGTCCAGCGCCTGGGCGATGGTCTGCGCGCCGGCGGCGTCGGTGAAGATGACGGAATAGTTGCCCATCATCACTTCGTCGAGGTACTGTTCATTCGTCTTGAAGGTCACAGGGGCCTGCCCGCCGGAGACATTCTGCCCGGTCAACTGCTGGAAAGCGTCGAGGGCGCTGCCCTCGGCCGCGGCGGTGAGCGCGACGGCCAGCGTCAAAAGCAACGCCAGCGCGACGATACAAAACTTCTTCAAACTACCCAACTCCTCTGCAAAGCTTTTTTGGAAGGAACTTCCTTACGCGCCCATCATACAGGATACGCCCCCTTCCAGTACAGCTTTTCACGCCCCTTTTCACGCGCTTTTCACAGAGGGTTGCGGGAGGTTCTTTTCGGGTATGCGTATGGCTGCTTCAGCTGCTCTTTCGGAGAAATGTGCCATATCTCGAATACTTCATGTTGGCTCCTATCTGTTGCGCAAACAGCGTCCACTTCAAGGCAGTACTCAGAAGTTTCCCTCAAAGAAGCACTCTGCATATAAGATGAAAAAGATCGGTAACATGGTTCTGCACATGGACTATTTAACGAAACTCCGTCCCCGGGTTCACTCTATTCTCTCGTATCACCATGCTTATGATAGGCCAAGTCTGGCCTGGATTCGCGAGGATTCAGGCCTGTTTATTTGCGTGCCTTTGGGATTACTTCACTTTATCCAATTCCAATACGCCGGACGGATCTCCAGTTGTCGCACAGAAAAAGATGATCCGCATCTGTTTTTTATCTTACGCGCGTCTGGGAACTCCGAATTCTTCAGATGCTTGGCGGCGGACCTAAAAAAATCTGGGCATGATATTTTGGGGAGGCTTTGACGTTCCAACAAGCTTTGCGTCCAGAAAATACGGCAATTATTTCAAAGCGGGAGACGGTTATTACTACCGCAGCGAGTGAGACAGACCTCTAAAACCATTGAAAAGATTGGAGCGGCGTCCGCGTGGACGCCGCTCTGTTGTCGTTTTGGGGATTATTGCAAGGCCAGCGCGAACAGGCCGCTTTCCGTCAGAGGTGCTTCATAGCGCGCCGGTTCAGTGTCCGTTGCCTCAATGTACTGGACGGTGGAGACCTGCGCCTCCGGCTCGCCGTCATTGGGGATCAGCAGCAGCTGCGCCGCTTCGCCCACGGTCAGTTCGCGGACGCTTGCCGCGTCAAAGATGACCGTCAGGCTGGGGATGAGGTTCGTCACGTCGGTTTCCTTGCCCTCGATCATCGCCGTGATGCGGACGCGGTAGCTGCCGGCGAGGGTTTCCGCTGCGCCGATTGCTTCTTTCTCCGCTTGCGAGAGTTCATTCGTTTCCATCGGCGCGAGGCGCACGACGTAGCTTTCTTCCGTCATGTCGGCGATCTGCCACTCGAGCGCCGCGTCTCCGAGCGCGAAGCGTATGTGCGTGTAGCCAAGCTCCGCCAGCGCGTCCAGCAGGCCGCGGGAGAGGTTCAGGTTGCGCTGCTCGTAGACGGGCTTGCCGTCGCGCAGTATGGGTTGGCCGTCCTCGTCCAGAAGCGGGTCGGCGGCGATCACCAACGTGCGCTCGAGCACTTCCTGCGTCTCCTCGTCCGTCACTTCCTCGGTGGAGGGCACGTAGCCCGCCGCCTCGCCGTGGCGGTCGGTGACGGTGCCGTCCACGGCCTCGCCGCTTGCCAGCGCCTCCGCCTGCTGCGCGGGCGTAAGCGCTTCGGTCGTGCTCTCGTCCTTCTCGTCCTCTTCTTTCTCCGCCTCGCGGGTGGCGAAGGTGGCCGTCAGCGTGCCGGTGTAGTTGCCCATGCCGGTGATGGTCACGGTCGCCGTGCCCACGGCGGTGTTGTCTGTGTAGGTCACGGTGTAGTCCGTGCCCGCCGCGAGGACGGCATCGCCGTGGCGCACGGTCACGGCCGGCGTAAGGGCGCTGCCGGTCGCCGTCTGCGTGGGGATGGCGTCCACGGTGAGCGTGGAGATGTCCTTCGGCGCGACTTCGACGCACACTTCGCACTCCAGCGGCACGCCGGTGTAGTCGTAGTTGTCCGCGTTATCGGGTATATAGACCAGCGTGAAGAGGAATTCGCCCACGCCCGGCACGCAGTCCGGGCACTTCCAGACGAACGCGCCGTTGGCATCCTCCATGGCCGAAAGCGGGATCTCCGCGACTTTCTGGCCATAGGTGAGGCCGCCCGTCACTTCGGGCCACTGGATGGCCGGGGCGGTCGCCTTGACGATCTCAAAGGTCACTTCCGTCTCGCCGGAATAGTTGCCCATGCCGGTGATGGTCACGGTGACGGTGCCCGCGTCGGTATTTTCCTCGAAGGTCACTTCGTAATCCTCGCCCTCGACGAGCGCCTTTTCGCCGTCCTTGACGGTCACGGGCGGTTCGAACGCGGCGCCGGTGTAGACCAGTTCGCCGATGGGTTTCACATTGACGCTCGCGGCGGCGATGGACTTGGCAATAATGATGTAGGCAAGTTCCGCTTCGCCGGTGGCGTTGCCCTGCCCGACAATGGTCAGGTACGCCGCTCCGGCATTTATATCGTTCCTGCCCTCCGCCGCCTCGATGGTGAAGCAGTCCGCGGGCAGCGCGCCGCGACCGACGCCGCCAACTTCGACCTCGATCATGTTGTCCCCGAGTTGCGGATAGACGCTCTCGCCGCTGTAGACGGGCATCGGCACGCGCCCGTCGGGAAGGATGAGGGCGACGTCGTCGCGGGAAAGGTCGAGCGGGCGGACGGTGGCCGTAAAGGTGTCCTTGCCCTCGGCAAGCACGTAGCTGCCGCTTTCCATCGTCACTTTGACGGTATACGTGCCCACGTCGCGGATGGCGCCCGTAACCTGCGCGCCGCTTGCGTCGGTGATGGTGAGCGCGTAGTCGTCCGCGGGGACGGATCGCTCTGTCCCATCCTCCACGCTCGTAGAGACCATTTCTTCCCCGATGTCCAGCGCAGCATCCGGCGTCCAGGTGTATTCCGCCGCTTCTGCGCCCGCGGAGAGGGCCGGCCGCCTGTACGTGCTGACCCAGATGTCCGATCTTGCGTACCATTCGGAGCGGAAGGAACTGTCCGTGGCCTTCTTGCGGAAGTAGAGGCAGTATTCCGTGTCCTCGGCAAGGCCGGTGATGAGCCCGTCGCCATCTTCATCGACGAACGTCGGCTCCGCCGGAAGCTCGTCCCCGCGCAGGGCCACGCCGAAATCGTAGACCGCCAGCATGTCCTGATCCAGCATCTGTATGGAATTCCAGGTCACCGCGTTGGCGCGCGCGTCGCTGTCAGGGGCGTCCGCCTCCGGGCGGGCGGGGATGACCAGTTCCGCGGCCTGCCCCACGATGTTGCCCTCATACCCTTCTATGCTGAAGCAAAAGCTCAGAACGGCATCCTCTTTACCAGCAGCGGCGGGCAGTGTCTCTCCGTACCAATAGCCGAGGTCAGACAGCGTGAACCAACTCCCCACTGTCAATACGGGCGGTAATTTGGCTATACCTGCATCGTTTGCAAATATGTCAATCCACAGCGACTCCCATTCTATCCCTTCGGGCAGCGTTTCGGGCAGTTCTGCGATGGCTATTATCTCCGCGCCATAGTCGAGGGTCAGCACGGGCGCGGGCAGTTCCATGGGGTCGATGGTAACGGTGAACACGCCGCCGTTTTCCAGCCTGTAATCATTGGCCACATCCTCCGCGAGGCTGGCGGTGACGGTGTACGTCCCGGCGTTGGTCAGGGGGAAACTGACCGGCTCGCCATATTCGTTCACGGCGGAGAGCGTGAATTTGCCCTTTTCCGGCAGTTCCTTCTCGCCCTGCAGGGTGACCTGCGCCGCGAAGCAGTCCTCCGCGGTGAGGCTGAAGCCAGGCCGCCACGACCACGATGTTTCAGCGGCCTCGACGCTCAGGCGTGTGCGCGTGAGGGTGGTTCTCGTACTCTTTAGTGTATACGGGTAGGAGGCAAAGGAGGCTTCCGTGGCCAGCTTGCGGAAAATGATCGCGTACTCTGTTCCCTCCGTCAGGCCGTGAATGCAGCCGTCCACAACGCCGTCATCTTCATCATAAAAGTATTTCTCCGGCTCTTTAACGGATTGGAGGTATACGTTATACGGCTCGGTATCAAACGTAACGGTCATCTCGTTATAGCCGGGATAGACTGTATCAACATTTATGTCCGGCCGGGCGGGAATGACCCATTCCACCCGCTCGCCATATGCTACGTCCGTTTCGTTGCCATTCGCATCAGTGACCGCAAAGGAATAGAATATCTCCAGGGTGGTGTCCTTGTCCGTGGGGAAAGTGATGCCCCATATCCCACCAATCAGGTTAAGACCCCAAGAGCCAGAAAGGCCTGGCATATTGGCATAAGCAGCGTATTCCTCGCCCGACAACGCGAAATTGATGTCCATAGCCGTCACATCCACGCCCTCGGGCACTTCCTCTTCTGTCAGCGTCACGCTCCACGACTCGTTTATATAGTCGATCTCGATCTTCGGCGTGGGCAGGAGGACTTGCGACGTATACGCCTCCTTTTGCAGGCTTGCAAACGCCTCGCCTTCCTTCACCAGCGAGCGCGTGCCGTCCGCGTTCACGCGGTACCACAGGCCGGTGGACGATGCGCCGAGGGTTTTAAGGATATCCGCGCCGTAGTTGACCACCGTCTCCACGTCGTCGACGGTCACCACCACCTCGATGGTACCCTCGTTGTTCTCCACGTTTACGGAGGCATTCGGGCCAAACTCGCAGGGCTGGAAGATCTGCGCGGGAATACCAGAATAGTAGCCGATCCCGCAGTCGATCTTGAGGCCGCCTGCGCTCTTGCCGCGAATGACGGGAGTAGTGTCTCCCTCGGTGAGATTCCCGATGTACCCTTTGAAAATGCCGCCGCTGATGGTCGCGTAATTCCATACGGTACCATTGAACGTGCCGCCGGTGATCTCGCTCCTGTTGTGCACGACCATTTTGCTCGAGAACGTACCGCCGCTGATCACACCGCGGACGTCGACGGTCACCGTTTCCATCGAAGCATCGCCGTTCAGGGTACCACCGGTGATCTCGCCGGTCGCCGTCACGTTGACGGTGCTGATGCCCGCGAGCATATCGTCCGTCACCTCGGTCGGCGCGGTGATGTAAAGCGTATTGCCGCTGGCATAGTATGTGGAAACATAGCTGCGCTTTTGCAGGCCGAAGGCGTCGCCTGCCTCGACCGGCGTGCGCGTGTCGCCCTCTTCCAGACACCACGCGCCCGCGCCCACGGCTTCTTCCAGCGCGGGAAGGATCTTTTCGCCGTACTCAAACGTCGTGTCCGCGCCGTTGACGGTCATGACCACTTCGATGGTGCCTTCGTTGCTTGTCACGCTCGCTTCCGGGCCGAAATCGCAGGGTTGGAGGATGCGGGGCGTGCCAACGCCGTTGTTGGTTTCGTTGACGATCTCCCCGTTCAGCGCGGGCGTCGTTTTATCATCGCCCTGGATCAGAGAGTTCTGATTGCTGTTGACAACGGTTCCATCAAACACGCCGCCGCTGATCCTGGACATATTCTTCACTTCGCCGCTGAACGTACCGCCAGAGATCAGGCCGCTTGCGTTGGTCGTGGGGCAGGAGAATGTGCCGCCGCTGATCGTCCCATCGTTGTATACTTCGTCCGTAAATTCTCCGCCGCTGATCGCTCCCCCCGGCTGTACCCCGACGTTCGCGGCCACGGCGCCGTCGCTGTCAAGGATGGAGCCGGTCGCGGTCACCATGATCTTCCACACCCCGTCTGGAAGCATATCCTGCGAAAAGACGACCGGCGCGGTGATGTAAAGCGTATAGCCATCGACATAGTATGTGTAATTGTAGCTGCGGCTTTGCAGGCCGAAGGCGGCTTCCGCCTCGACCGGCGTGCGCGTGTCGCCCTCCACGGCGCACCAGTCCGCGCCGGAGGCGATGCCGTTGAGCGCAGTGAGCACGTTTTCGCCGTATTGGAACGTCCTGTTTGCGCCGTTGACGGTCATCGACACTTGGATGGTGCCCTCCACATCCGCCGGAGATATGGATGCGTTCGGGCCAAACGCGCAGGGCTGGAGAATCTGCGCGGAGCTTTCATCGTAGTATTGGATGGCGCAGTCGATCCTGAGGCTGCCGCCATCTGCGCCCTGAATGACGGTATTGCTCGAATTGCCGATGCCGCCGTTGAACGTGCCGCCGCTGATGGTCGCGTAGTTCCACACGTAACCGTTGAATGTGCCGCCGGTGATCTGATTTCGGTTGCGCACGCTCATTTTGCCCGAGAACGTACCGCCGCTGATCACGCCGCCATCCACGTCAACGATTACCTCGTCCATCGAAGCATCGCCGTTCAATTCGCCGCCGGTGATCGCGCCGCCCGCCGCAACGACGACGGTGCTGATGCCCTCGAGCATCTCGTCCGTCACCGCAGTCGGGGTGGTGATGTAAAGGACTTTCTTGCCTTCGTCATCTGTCCCAACATAGTGCGCGCAGGCGTAGCTTTGCTTTTGCAGGCCGAAGGTCATGGTTTCGTCAACCGGCGTCTGGGTTTCGCCCGCCACCGCGTACCAGTCGCCTTCGCCGAACTGTTCGGTCAGCGATTCAAGGATTTTATCGTTGTACTCAAACGTCACATCCACGCCGTTGACGGTCATGGTCACTTCGATGGTGCCTTCGTTGTTCTCCACGCTTACGGTGGCTTTCGGGCCAAACTCGCAGGGCTGGAAGAGCTGCGCAGGAATACCAGAATAGTAGCCGATCCCGCAGTCGATCTTGAGGCTGCCTGCGCTCTTGCCGCGAATGACGCACCCCTCGGCGAAATTCCCGATGTACCCTTTGAATGTGCCGCCGCTGATGGTCGCATAATTCCATACGGTACCATTGAGCGTGCCACCGGCGATCTCGCCCCTGTTGTGCACGACCATTTTGCCCGAGAACGTGCCGCCGCTGATCATGCCGCAGGCGTCGACGGTCATCGTTTCCATCGAGGCATCGCCGTTCAAGGTGCCGCCGGTGATCTCGCCGGTCGCCGTCACGTTGACGGTGCTGATGCTCGCGAGCATATCGTCCGTCACCTCGATCGGAGCAGTGATGGTGAGCGTGCCGTCTGCAATCGTATAGCCGCCAAACGTACCGCAGTTGATGGTGCCGGTAAAGTTGGAGAATGTAGCCTGGGTAAAGTCGCCGGCGTTAATCGTGCCGGTACCGGAGATCGTGCCGGTATCTAAGAGCCTTACTTCGCCGGCAAACGTGCCGCCGTTGATCGCGCCGAAGTTGTCCACCGTTACATCCTCGGGTACGTTGGCATTCGACACGCTTGTGCCCGGATCGATGCCAACATGTTTGACGTTCGCATAATCGATATTGCTCAGGTCGACATCTTCACCCGTAACGCTCAGCATTCCATCGGCAATTTTAAACGCGCCCTCAAACGCGCCGCCGGAGATCGTCCATCCCCGCTGGGCAACTGGGAGAACGTGCCGCCGGTGATGGTGCCGCCATTTGTCACGGGAACGGTCACGGTGTTGCCCCCGCGTTGAACGTGCCGGTCGACGCGATGGTGATGCTCTGGATACTTCCATCGTCCAGCCCGATGGTCAGCGGGGCGAGCGAGCCGCCATTGCTCAGGTCGACATTGCCGGTGATGGTCAGCACGCCGTCCTTGAGGCTAAGATTTTTGAACACGCCGCCGGTGACGGAGCGCCGAAGTCCGCCACCGTCGCGCCGGTGAAATCACCGCCGGTGATGGCGCCGAAGTCGAGGTTGTTCACTTGGCCGGTGATGGTGCCGCCGGAGATGGTTCCGCTGTTGGCAAAGACCCCGCCTGACTCGACGCTGATGTCGCCGGAAACATTTGCATAATTGCTAAAGCCTCCAGATGGCATGACCGTGATGCTGCCGGGAAAAGGCACATTTGTATCCAAAAGGAAGTTCGCCTTCGCGGCCACTTCGATGCTCTGGACGTCGTTCCAGGAAAAAATAGCGCTGCTAGTCACATACTTGCCCGTCACCGTCAGCTTGCCGTCGGAAAGCGTCCAGTCCTCGCCGTTTTCCGCCATCAGCATGGCGTTCGCCAGTGGGGGCGTGAGCGTCACGAGTATCTGCGGCAGGGAAACACCCTCCGCAAGCGCGTAGCCCTGCGGCAGGACGGCCGCAAAGGCAAACTGCGTTCCCGCTTCCGCGTTCGGGTCGTAGCCCGCCGCGCACTGCCACGTGACCGCCACTTCGCCCGCCGCGCCATCGCTGAACTGGGCGTTCAGAGAGACAGGCAGACCTAGGTCTGTTTCAAGCGTTCCCTGCGGCACGGCAAAGCCCTCCGGGGCAACGGCCTCGAAGGAAGCAATGGTTTTGATCTCCGCCGCGTCCGTGGGCACGGGCGCGGGCGTGCCGGTCGTCTCATCCGTAGGAACGGGCGTAGGCGTGCCCGTCGCTTCATCCGTAGGAACAGGCGTGGGCGTGCCGGTCGTCTCATCCGTAGGAACGGGCGTAGGCGTGCCGGTCGTCTCGTCCGCAGGAACAAGCGTGGGCGTGCCAGTCGTCTCGTCCGTAGAAACAGGCGTGGGCGTGCCGGTCGTTTCCTCCGTGGACACGGGCGCTTCGGCCGCCTTCGTGGGGACTGCGGTCGGTTTTTCCGTCGGCGCGCTCCCGGACACGTCCGCCATCTGCGTCGCCGCCGCCGTGGGAAGGCTTTCTTCCACAGGCTGCGCAAACGCCGACAGAGGCGTCGCCGTCGCCAGCATGCAAAGCGCGAGCAGGGCGCTCGCCAAACGCTTCATACGATCCAATGTCCATTCCTCCTGACTGCTTCCACAGGCCATCCCGGCTCCCCTGTGTCCGCGTGCCCGTCGTTTTTTCAAGCGCAAAAGGCCCGCGATCAACGGCAGGCTGTCCCGCCGTCCGTCTCAACTCCACCGGCGCGGTTTCGCGCGGCGAACGGCGTCCGCCGCTTTTACCGGAGAGAACACGCAAGGCCACAGTTCATGGTAAGGCTTTTCCGCGCCAAAAGCAATAGATTCTGCACGAGTGGACGTTTTTCTGCGCGAATGGACGGTAAACGCGGTTGACGAGATGGAAAACGGGTGGTAGTCTATACTCGGAAACTGTTCGGAGGTAGGAAACGTATGAAGCGTATGGGGATGACCGCGGCCGCCGTGGCGCTGCTTTTTGCCTTTCTGCTTTTCTGCGTCGGCGCGCTCGTCCGCTACGCGCGGCCGATGAACGACGCCTCCTACGATCTTTCTCTCGCCTAGGCGGGCGAGGCCATGCCAAGCGACTGGGTGTATGACCAGAAGGGCTGGCGGGTGTTCACCATGGAGGGCGGCGAGCGGCGGGAACTCACGGCCAACGGCTTCGGCGGCTTTTATGGCGATGTGGAACCGGACGAAACGTTCTACTACGCGCGCGCACGCTTACCGAGGCAGTGGACGCGCCCACTTTGCAGATCGACGCCTACGACCGCGCCATCGCCGTCTATCTGGACGGGGAATGCCTCTATTCCGACGTGGCCACGGACGCGGGCATCGGCGAAGTGGAACTCGCGGAGTTGGGCTGGACGCGCAGCGCGCCCGTGCTGGTGACGCTGCCCGCCAATTATCGGGGAAAGGAACTGACCATCGCCCAAAGCGGCGGGGCGGCGGAGATCGACGCAGGCGTCGGGCAGTTCATGGTGTTTCCCTGCGCGGTGCGGCTCGGCTGTGGCTATTCCTACGAAAGCGGGCTGATTTCCGAAAGCTTCTCCGCCGCCGTGTCCATGACGCTGCTGTGCGCCGCGGGGGCGCTGCCGCTGGCGGCCTTTGCCATGGGCGCGTGGCGCGGCAGGTGGAACTGGCCGGCGCTTTGCGCGGCGCTGTTTCTGCTTTTGTGGATGGCGGGCCTGTGGGCGAGCACGACCTTTTTCCGCGTCTACAATCCCGCGACGCGCGACAACACGGCCTATCTGTGCCGGTGCTTTTCCCTGAGCACGCTGCTGATGTATCTGGCGAGCCGGGCAAAGCGCCTGCGCGCGCTGCCGTGGGCGCTGGCGGCGGCGAACGCGGCCTGCGCCGCGCTGACGCTGGGCATCGACCTGACGCACGAAGTTTACCGCGACAGCCTGAGCGCCTTTTTGCGCGATATCCCCTTTCAGATCACGGGTTTTGCGGGCCTGCTTGCCGCGATGGTCTGCGCGTGGCTGCTCTGGCGCGGGGAGGGGCGGTTCTATCGCCTGTTCGCGCCGCTGAGCGCCGCCAGCCTGGGCGCGCTGCTGCTCTATACCGCCGCGTTTGCGGGCAGATAAGGCGCTTGTGCAGCTAAAGCACGTCTTTGCCGTCCAGTCGTTCACCTATTTCCTCTGGCCGCTGACGGCGGCGGTCATGGCCGCGGCAACGGTGGCCGCCATCGTGGAGACGGTCGCGCGGGAGGTGGCCCAGCGCGTCGAGGCCCGAGGGATGGCCGAGCGCGCCGATCTGGCCGTGGCGAGTTATGAAAGCCTGCGCGCCCAGCACGAGCAGGTGATGATGCTGCGCCACGACATGAACCGCCACTTAAGCACACTGCGGCGGATGACCACGCAAAGCGCGGTGCGGAACTATTTGGACGACCTGATCGGCCAAAACGAGAACGTGCCCGACATTTTGCAGAGCGGGAACCGGATGATCGACATCATATTGAACGGCAGGCTGGCCGCGGCAAAGGCCGCCGGCATCGATGTGGAGATCCTGAGCGCGCAGGCCCCGGAAACGCTGCCCATGCGCGACGCCGACCTCTGCTCGCTGATGCTGAATCTCATCGACAACGCCATTGCCGCCGCCAAAGCGCCGGGCGTGCGGCGCGCATACATCCGCCTGGAGCTGCGCGTAAAGGATCATTACTTTATCTTCGCCTGCGAAAACGGCTGTTCCCCCACGCCCTCCGGCCACGGAAATGGGCCGGGGCTGAAGATCGTCGAAAGCATGTCGAGCGCTACGACTGCCTGATGGAGATCGAACGCTCGGAGGACGCCTTCAAGGCGAGCGCGGCCATACCGACAGACTGAAGTTTGTTTTTTACAAGAAACCGCCATGCCCATTTTCGTGGCATGGCGGTTTTGCGTTTCACGCAGTCTTAAATCGGACTTCAGTCTTTTAAGTAGTGCAGAAACGCGCTTTTGAACTGCGCGAGGCGATACTTGCTGATGGGCAGGCACTCGCCATTTCTGAGTCCCAGTTCGCAGTAGCGCACATGGCGCGCTTTCACAAGATTGACCAGCAGCGTCCTGTGGCAGCAGGCGAACTGGCCTTCCGGGAGCATGGCGGCGACCTGCGAAAGGGGCAGGCGCACTTCGCGGATCTCCCCGCCGAGGTGGAGGCGCACGCCCCTCTCCCTCGCTTCGGCGTAGAGCACGGCGGCGTGCGCGACGCTGCTCTGGCCGCTTGCGGTGGGCAAAGCGAGCGCGGAGCGCCCCGACCAGGCGGCACGGCAGTGCAAAAGCGCCTCCCGCAGCTTTTCAGGGTCCACCGGCTTGGCGAGATAGCGCGACGCCGCCACCTCGTAGCCCCGCAGCGCCATTTCCCGGTTGGAGGAAATGAAGATGATGGCGGCGTCCTCATGCCCCGCACGCAGCGCCGCGGCCAGCGCCATGCCGTCCATGCCCTCCATCATCACGTCCAGCAAAAGGACGTCGAACGCCCTGCCCGCGCGGATGGCCGCCAACAGCGCGGCGGCGCTCTCATAACCGGCGATCTCCGCCGCGATGCTTTCTTCGTGCAATATCGCTCCGGCCATCTGCTCGATCCGGGCGCGATCCGCCGCCTCGTCGTCGCAGACGGCGAGCCTCAGCGGGTCGGGGCGCGCTTGTGTCGGCATGCGGAACCTCCTCGGAACGTTTCATCTCTAGATTTACAAACAACTCACAGTTCGTCCTCCGTGGCAAACTGGCTGTTGTAGAGTTCGGCGTAGAACCCGCCTTTTTGCAGCAATTCCTCGTGCCTGCCCTGCTCAATGATGTGGCCGGCGCGCATGACGAGTATCTGGTCGGCCTCGCGGATGGTGGAGAGGCGGTGCGCGACGATGAAACTCGTGCGGCCCTGCATCAGCTGCGCGAAGGCGCGCTGTATGCGCTGCTCGGTGCGCGTGTCGATGGAGGACGTGGCTTCGTCGAGGATCAGCATCGGCGGGTGCGTGAGCATGACGCGGGCGATGCAGAGAAGCTGCTTCTGGCCCTGCGAGATGTTGCCGCCGTCCTCGGAGATGACGGTATCGTAGCCGTCCGGCAGGCGCATGATGAAGCTGTGGGCGTGCGCCTCGCGGGCAGCGGCGATGATCTCGTCCTCCGTCGCGTCCGGGCGGCCGTAGGCGATGTTTTCACGGATGGTGCCGCTGCGCAGCCAGGTTTCCTGCAACACCATGCCGTAGCTTGCGCGCAGGCTGTCGCGCGTGACGTCCATGACGGGATGGCCGTCGACGCGAATCTCCCCGCCACGCACGTCGTAAAAGCGCATCAGCAGGTTGATGATCGTGGTCTTGCCACAACCCGTGGGGCCGACGATGGCCACGCGCTGGCCGGGGCGGGCGCGCAGGTTGAGGTTTTCGATCAGCGGGACGTCCTCGCGGTAGCTGAAATCGACGTTTTCTATCTCCACGTCGCCCCGCGCGTTCTGAAGGATCGCGGCGTTTTCGGCGTCGGGCGTCTGTTCCTCAAAGTCGATGACCTCAAACACGCGGCGCGCCGAGGCCATGGCGCTCTGCAATTCCGCCACCACGCCGGAAATCTCGTTGAAAGGCTTGGTGTACTGGTTGGCGTAGGTCAAAAAGCAGGAGAGCGCGCCCACGGTCATGCCGCCGTCCAGCGCCAGCAGCGCGCCAAACAGGCACACCAGCGCGTAGACCACACCGTTGACAAAGCGCGTGCTGGGGTTGGTGATGGAGGAAAAGAAGATGGCGCGCAGGCTCTGTCCGCGCAGGCGCTCGTTGACCTGGTCGAAGGCGGCTTCATTCTCGCCTTCATGGCCGAAGGCTTTGACGACCTTCTGGTTGCCGACCATCTCTTCCACCAGCGCCGTCAATTCGCCGCGCGTGGCGCTCTGCAATTTGAACATGCTGAAGGTGCGGCGGGCGACGAAGTTGGCCACGAGCAGAGAAAGCGGCGTGACCACCACCACCACGGCTGCGATGCGCGCGTCGACGCTGAACATGAAGCCCAGCGTGCCCACGATGGTGATGACGCCGGAGAAGAGCTGCGTAAAGCCCATCAGCAGTCCTTCGGAAACCTGGTTGACGTCGGTGATGACGCGGCTCAATATATCGCCGTGGCTGTTCATGTCAATGGTCTTGAGGGGCACGACCTCGATCTTGTCCATGGCCTGCAGGCGGATGTCGCGCGCCACACCGTAGGAGAGGCGGTTGGTGAACAGGCCCAGCAGGTACTGCGCCAGCGCTCCTACGCCGATGGTGACGAGCAACTGCGCGAGGATGGGCACAATGCGGGGAAAGTCCACGCTGTCCGGGCCGATAATGAAGTCGATGGCGTTGCCGGTGAGGATGGGCACGTAGAGCGTCGCCGCCACCGAAAGCAGGGAAAACAGCAGCACCAGCAGAAATGCCGAACGGTAAGGGGCGACATAGCCAAGGATGCGCTTCAGCGTTCCATCTTCGCGCTTCATGCTCCCTTCACCTCGCTTTCGGAGAGCTGGCTCAAGCAGATCTCGCGGTAGACCGGACACGTCTCATAGAGTTCTTCGTGCTTGCCGATACCGGCCACGTGGCCGTCGTCCAATACGACGATCTTGTCCGCGCGGCGGATGGTGGAAGCGCGTTGGGAGACGATGAACACGGACACGCCCTTCGTCTCGCGGCGGATGGCGGCGCGCAGGCGCGCGTCGGTGGCGAAGTCCAGCGCCGAGGCGCTATCGTCGAGGATGAGGATCTGCGCCTCGCGCACCAGCGCGCGGGCGATGGTCAGGCGCTGACGCTGACCGCCGGAGAGGTTGCGGCCGCCCTGCTCGATGATGGCGTCGAGGCCGCCCTCGCGCGCCTCGACAAAGTCCCTGGCCTGAGCGATGGCGAGCGCGCGCCAGATGTCCTCGTCCGTGGCCTCCGGGTTGCCCCAGCGCATGTTTTCGCGGATGGTGCCGCGGAAGAGCACCGCCTGTTGCGGCACCATGCCCACGCGCGCACGCAGGTCGGCGATGGGATAGTCGCGCACGTCCACGCCGTCTATGCGCACGCTGCCGGCAGTGGCGTCGTAAAAGCGCGGAATGAGGTTGACCAGCGCCGATTTGCCCGCGCCCGTGCCGCCGATGACGCCGATGGTTTCTCCCGGCATGACGTCGAGGCAGACGTCCGTAAGCACGTTCTCCGCCGCGCCGCCGTATGCAAAGCAGGCGTGGTCAAAGGAAACGCGGGGCGCACCGGGAACGGGCTGCGGGGCCGACTTCGCGCTGTCCTCCACGCTGGGGCGCACCTCCAGCACTTCCTGGATGCGGGCGGCGGAGGCCGTACCGCGGGTGAAGTTGACGATGAGGTTGGCAAGCGCCACCAGGGCGATGAGGATCTGCGTAAGATAATTGACCAGCGCCACCACGTCGCCCTGCCCCACCTCGCCGGCGTTGACGCTCTTGCCGCCGAACCAGATGATGAGCACCACCGCCAGATCGACGATGACCATCGTCGCCGGGTTGAGCGCCGCGGAGATGCGTCCGGCGAACATCTGCAGGCGCATGAGGGAATCGGCGGTATCCTTGAAGCGGCCCGACTCCTCCTGCTGGCGGGAAAAGGCGCGGATGACGCGCGCGCCGGAAAGGTTTTCGCGCGTGAGCAGCGAAAGGCGATCCACGCCCGCCTGTATGCTTTTATAAAGGCGCAGAGAGCGGGAGATGACCAGATAGATGACAAGGCCGATGAGCGGCGTGGCGACGAGAAAGATGAGCGTCAATTTCACGCTGATGGTCAGCGCCATGATGATGGAACCGAGCACCACGAACGGCGAGCGCAGCAACAGGCGCAAAACCAGATTGACCCCCGCCTGCGCCTGGTCGACGTCGGCGGTCAGGCGGGTGATGAGGCCGCTGGAGCCGAGGCGGTCGAGTTCGGCGTGCGAAAGCGTGTTGACGTGCTTAAACAGCGCCGAGCGCACCGCCGCGCCGAAGCCCACCGCCGCCTTGGCGGCGAAGAACTGCGCCGTGATGGAGCAGACGAGGCCGAGCACGCCGAACATCACCATGATCAGCGCCGTGCGCCGCACCGCCGCCGCGTCGCCCGCGGGGATGGCCGTGTTGATGACGTCCGCCACCAGGAGCGGCACGATCAACTCAAAGCAGGCCTCCAGCAGCTTGAACAGCGGGCCGACGATGCTTTCGAGTTTGTAATCCTTCAGATAGACCAGCAGTTTTTTCATCGCTCTCTTCCCTGTGTGTGGTTTGTCTTATCAGTATAGCACGAAGGCGCGCCTGCTTCGGTGTGCCATCACACAAAATACCGTTAAGTCTTTGCTTTTGCCAGCGCGCTGGCGCCCTGAAGCATCAGTTTTTCAGCCAGGGCGGCGATGTCCTCGGCGCTGGTGGTCATGCCCTCGCGCAGCCAGCGGCGCAGAAGGCCGATGCAGCCTTCGCTGACGAAGGCGTAAAAGTAGGCGATCTCCTTGGGAGAGGCGCCGTGGAAGTAGCGGGAGTAGGCGCCAAAGCACTTCTCCCAGCCCATGTTGAGCATGCGCATGGCGAAGGATTTGTCGCCAAAATCGCCAAGCGTCACAATGCAGAGGTCGGCGTTGTCCTTGAGGCACTGGAAAAGCTCCGTGGAGATGCGCAGAGAGGAAACGTCCTTGCCGTCCGCGGGCAGAAGCGCGGAAAGCACCTCGTTGATCTCGGCAAGCATCTCGTCTTCCATCTGCACGAGCAGGTCGTGGACGCTTTGATAGTGCGCGTAGAACGTGCCGCGGTTGACGCCCGCCTTCTCGCACAATTCCTTGATGGAGATGCTCTGCACGGGCTTGACGCGCAAAAGGTCCGTGAACGCGCGACGAATGAGCATCTTCGTCACGCGCGTGCGATGGTCTTTTCCGGGCATGGAATCCCTCCTCAAAGCGCTCTTTTTTGTGTCGGCAGGCACAAATCGTACACTTTCTGTCGTATTTGTGCAGAAACCGCACATTTGGCGCGAAATTGCCGCTTGTGTTTGCCCGCTCGCTTTACTATACTACAATTAAGGAAGATAATCAACAAGGTTGTCTGATTTTTGGATCGGAGGCGATGCCCATGGGCGTCACGTATATCGTCACCGGCGCGGCCGGACACCTCGGCGGCACCATCGTGCGGCTGCTCTCGCAGACCGGACAGGAAGTGCGCGCCCTTTCGCTGGCCGGGGAAACGCAGCGCGCGCGGCGCGGCGTAAGCTGGTATACCGGCGACGTCCGCCGCACGGAGAGCCTGCGGGCGCTGTTTTCCGGGCTTGATGGGCGCGACGTCTACGTCATCCACGCCGCCGGGGTGGTGGACATCTCCGGGGAGATGTCCGCGCGCATGCGCGATGTGAACGTCGAGGGCACGAAGAACGTCATCGCCCTCTGTCGGGAGCACGCGGCGAAACGCCTCGTGTATGTCAGCAGCGTGCACGCCCTGCCGGAACGCGAGGACATGGGCGTGATGCGCGAGATCCAGTCCTTCTCCCCCGACCGGGTGACGGGCGGCTATGCCAAGACCAAGGCTGAGGCCACGCAGGCCGTGCTCGACGCGGCAGCGGCGGGTCTGGACGCGGTGGTGGTGCATCCCTCGGGCATCCTCGGGCCGTATGACGACGCGGGCAACCATCTGGTGCAGGTCCTGCGCGACTATCTGCGCGGCAAGCTGCCCGCCTGCGTGCGCGGCGGCTACGATCTGGTGGATGTGCGCGACGTGGCGGCGGGTTGTATCCGCGCCGCCATGCGCGGGCGCAAGGGCGAGTGCTACATCCTCTCTAACCGCCATTATGAAGTCAGCGACATGCTCAAACTGGCGCGCGAAGCGGGCGGCGGGCGCAAATTGCCGGTGCTGCCGATGTGGATGGCGGAGGCTGCTGTTCCCCTGCTCGGCTGGGTCGCAAAGCTCTGCCATCAGCGGCCTCTCTACACGCGCTATTCCCTCTACGCCCTCAAGAGCAACGACCGCTTCGACCACGACAAGGCCACCGCAGAACTCAACTACCGCCCGCGCGACCTGCGCGCCACCATCCGCGACACGGTGCGCTATCTGAAGGCGCGGCAAACGCCGACCGTGCGCGTGCGCGCCGGCGAGAGGCTGCGCGCGCTGTTGAAGCTGCCGAAGCGGAGCCGGGCGTGCTGAACGCTCTGACAGACCATTTTGCCCCGTTGCGTTCGCGCGGGGCTTTTTTGTGCTTTGGCTTCGCCTTTCTGATCGATTTTTAATGCGCCGCAACTTTGGCGCGCTTGACAACGCCCGCGCGCCGCGCGATAATGAAGGAAAACGTCCGGGAGGTGTTTGCGTGGCGGAGATCGTGCAGGCGGGAAGGTTTTCTATCCCCGTCCTTTACGAGGACAACCATCTGCTGGTGGCCGTCAAGCCGCCGAATTTGCCTTCGCAAGCGGACAGTTCCGGCGACGAGGATCTTTTGGGTATTCTCAAGGGGTATATTGGGAAAAAATATCAGAAGCCGGGCAATGTCTATCTCGGCCTTGTGCATCGCCTCGACCGGCCCGTGGGCGGGGCGATGGTCTTTGCCCGCACTTCGAAGGCGGCGGCGCGGCTTTCCAGAGACTTTGCCGCCCACGCGCAGGACAGGCGCTATCTGGCCGTTCTGCAGGGCGAGCTGCGGGAAGAACGCGCCATGGAGGACTGGCTTTTGAAGGGCGCGGACGGCATGGTGCGCGTGGTCGGCCCCGATGCGGCGGGAGCGAAGCGGGCGCTGCTGACTTCGCGGCCGCTGGCCGTTCGCGGCGGACGCACGCTGACGGAAGTGACGCTTGGAACCGGGCGCTCACATCAGATCCGCGTGCAGCACGCGCACGCCGGCTTCCCGCTCTGGGGCGACGCGCGCTACGGCGGCGGCCGGCCCGGGGAGCAGATCGCACTCTGGGCGTACCGGCTGGGCTTTGAGCACCCCACGCGGCACGAGCAACTCTCCTTTACCGCCCCGCCGCCCGACAGCGGCGCGTGGCGCGACTTTCAGGATGCGATCAAGGAGTTTTTATGACCAGAACGACGCGCTATGGTTTTATATTTCTCTGCTGCCTGTTGGCCATTCCCACCTGCGTATACGGTTTCGGCCTTCTCTACGCGGAGGAGCCGTATTTCGCCGTGGCCGCGGGAGCGCTTTTGGGCTGCGCGCATCTGGTGCTGCGGCCGCTTCTGCGCTTCGTTACCCGGCCCATCGGCTGTCTGACCTTCGGGCTTTCGACCTTTGCCATCGACGTGGGGCTCATCTACGGCTGCGCGTATTTTCTCGACGGCTTCGCCGTACCGGAGCTGCTCGACGCCGTGCTCGCGGCCATACTGGTCAACGCCGCCTGCTGGATCGTCGGCGGGCGGCATTAGGAGGGACGCATGGGACTTGTACATATCTACTTCGGCGACGGCAAGGGCAAGACTACAGCGGCGCTGGGGCTGGCGCTGCGGGCGCTGGGCGACGGCTTTCGCGTGTGCGTCTGCCAGTTCCTGAAGGGCGCAAAGAGCGGCGAAATCGATGCGCTGGAGCGTTTTGAAGGCGCCGTTCTGCTGCGCGCGGAGGAACGCTCCGGCAAGTTCCTCTGGCAAATGAACGAAAACGAGCGCGCGGAATGCCTCGCGCGGCAAAGGGAGCTGCTCGAGCGCGCGGCGGCCACGGAAGCCGATCTCTACGTGCTCGACGAAGCGCTCGACGCCGTGCAGGTCGGGGCGTTTTCGCTGGACGCGCTCCTTGAGCGGACGGAGGCCCTGCGCGAGCGCGCGGAAATCGTCATTACGGGCCATGAGGCCCCGGAGGCGCTGCTTTCCAGAGCGGATTACATAACGCGCATGCAAAAGCTCCGCCATCCCTATGACCATGGCGTCCGTGCCCGGCGCGGCATAGAGTACTGACGGAGGGAAAGACATGATCCGTTTTCTGGCAAAGATATTGATGGACGATCCCGATAAATACGATGATCCGGGCGTGCGCCGCGTCTACGGCATGCTCTGCGGCGCGGTGGGCATCGGTCTGAACATACTTTTGTTTGCGGCCAAGTATCTGGCGGGGCTGCTCTCCCACTCCATCGCCATCACCGCCGACGCCTTCAACAACCTCTCGGACGCCGGTTCGTCGGTCATCACGCTGCTGGGTTTCAAGATCGCCGGGCGCAAGGCCGACAGCGAGCATCCGTTCGGGCACGGACAGGCGGAATATGTGGCGGGGCTGATCGTGGCCATCGTCATCATCTTTATGGGCTTTGATCTGGCCAAGACCTCGGTGCAGAAGATCTTTTCGCCCGAACCGGTGGAGTTCAGCCTTATTTCCACCTGCATACTCGGCGCGTCCATACTGGTCAAGCTCTACATGTGGTTCTACAACCGCCGCGTCAGCAGGAAAATCGACTCTGCGGCCATGGGCGCAACGGCGACGGACAGCCTGAGCGACGCCTGCGCCACGCTGGCGGTGCTCATTTCCACGTTCATCGCCCGTTTCACCGGCGTCAACATCGACGCCTACGCCGGCGCGCTGGTGGCGCTGCTCATCCTCTGGGGCGGCTACAATGCCGCCAAGGACACCATCACGCCCCTGCTGGGCCGCGCGCCCGACCCGGAACTGGTGCGCCGCATACGCGCCATCGTCAAGGAGTACAAGGAGGTCATCGGCGTACACGACCTGATCGTGCACGAATACGGCGCGGGCAATCTGATGGTGTCTCTGCACGCTGAAGTGCCATCGGACGGCGACATAAACGAATTGCACGATGTGATCGACACCATCGAGCAGCGCCTAAAGACGGAACTTCACTGCCACGCCGTCATCCACATGGATCCTTTGGACACCAACGATTCGCTGGTGGGCGAGACGCGCGGCAAAGTGCAGGAAGCCGTGCGCGCGGCGCTGGACGCGCCCGTGAGCATCCACGATTTTCGCATGGTGACCGGGCCGACGCACACCAACGTCATCTTCGACGCGGTGATCCCCAACGAACTCTCCATCTCCGACGAGCAGGCGCGCAAGGAGATCGTGCAGGCGGTCTCGAAGCTGCCGGGGCACTACAACGCCGTGGTCACCATCGACAAGCCCTATCTGGGCGAGGAAATGCCGTGATGAAGCCCCTGGAAGAGCTGTCCTACGCGGAATTGATGGCGCTGTTCCCCATCGTGCTCGTGCCGCATCGCCGCGAATGGCGGGAGCAGTACGCGCGAGAGAGAGCGTGCCTGCTGGCGCAGTTGCCGGAAGACGCCGTTTTTCGCCTTTCGCATGTGGGCAGCACGGCCATCGACGGCATCTGGGCGAAACCGACCGTGGACATGGTGCTCGAAGCGGCCGGTGCGGAGGCGTTTGAGCGCCTTGACGCGGCCATCCCCACGTGCGGTTATATCCGCATGCGCAGCGAGGAAAGGCGCGTCTCGTTCAACCGCGGCTATACACCCAAGGGGTTTGCGCAGGAAGTGTTCCATTTGCATCTCAGGCTGCTGGGCGACGCCGACGAGGTGGTCTTTCGCGATTATCTCAACCTTCGCCCCGATCTGGCCGCCGAGTACGAACAACTCAAACTTGAACTGTGGAAGCCCTACGAGCGCGACCGCGACGGCTATACCGCCGCCAAGGGCGACTTCGTGCGGCGCGTGACGGCGGAGGCACGACAGTATTTCGCGACCGAAAAATGACCGGCGCAGTTGCATCGCTGCGCCGGTCACGCTTTGGGGAAAGGAAGTTACCGCTCCTCGCGGTCGTAGTTTATGCCGCAGCCCTTAGGCTGCACCTTTTCGCGCGACATGCGCACGGAGGTGATGACCAGCACAATGGCCGTCACCAGGAAGGGCAGCATGGAAAAGATGGGCGCGCTGACATCGCGCAGGAAAGCCGGCTTGTAGAACTGCAGCACGCTGAGCGCGCCGAAGATCAGGGAGCCGAGGATGGCCCGATAGGGGCTCCAGGAGGCGAAGATGACCAGCGCCACGGCGATCCAGCCCAGGCCGTTGACGCAGTTCTGCACCCAGGCGCCGTTGCAGGTGACGAAGCAGACGTAGCCGCCGCCCAGGCCACAGATGCCGCCGCCCAGGAGGATGTGCACGTACTTGTAGAGCGCCACATTGACGCCCGCGGCGTCCGCCGCGCCGGGGTTCTCGCCCACCGCGCGCAGGTTGAGGCCCCGGCGCGTGTGGTTGAGGTAGAGGCCCATGGCCACGGCGCAGACCACGCCGATAATGACGAAAATGTTGTTGCTGAAGAGCAGAGGCCCGATATAGGGAATGTCCGCAAGCACCGGGATGCGGATGCCGCCGAAAGCCGCCTTCAACTCCTCGGAGAAGGCCACCGAGACGCTGCCGCCGGCCAGCAGGTTCTCGCCGATGAGGGCGGCAAGGCCTGTGCCGAAGATGGTCAGCGTAAGGCCGGTGACGTTCTGGTTGGCCTTGAGGGTGACGGTCAAAAAGGCGTAGATCAGCGCGCCGAGCAGGCCGCCGCCAAAGGCGGCGAGCAGGGCGACGACGGCGCTGTTCGTATAAAAGCCGCCGAGGAAGCCGAAGATGGCTCCCATGTACATCATGCCCTCGACGCCGAGGTTGAGGTTGCCGGCCTTTTCGGTGAGGATCTCGCCCAGCGTGCCGAGTAGAAGCGGCATACCCGCCGGGATCGCCGCGAGGATGAAGTTGAACCAGACGCCGTCAGCCACGTTCCACGCCTCCTTCCAGCTTGCTCGCCCGGCAGACGCGATGGGTGAGGAAGAATTCGCAGCCGAGCACGAAGAAGAGTATAATGCCCTGCAAGACCTCGGCCGTCGCCGCCGAGAGGTTGTAGACCGACTGCACCGAGGCGCAGCCCTTTTCGAGAATGCAGAACAGCACCGAAACGATCAGCATGCCCACGGGGTTGAGCCGCGCCAGCCAGGCCACGGTGATGGCGGTGAAGCCTACGCCGCCGGCGACGGTATCGTTGAGCGTCCTGTCCGCGCCGGAGGCCTGCAGCATGCCCGCCAGACCGCAGACGCCGGCGGAGAGGAACATCGTGCGGATGACGACGCGCTTGACGGGCATGCCGGCGTAGCGCGCCGTGGCCTCGTTTTCGCCGACCACCGTCAACTCATAGCCCTGCTTGGAGTGGCGCAGGTAGACGTAGAACAGCGCCACCAGCGCAAGCGCCACGATCCAGCCGGCGTGCACGCCCAGCACCTCCGGCACGCGCGCCGAGGAGGAGAAGCGGGCGACCTTGAAAAAGCCCAGCTGCGTGGGGTCGCGCCACGGCCCCTGCTGCAACGCCTGAATGGTGTAGAGCGCCACGTAGTTGAGCATCAGCGTCAGCAGCGTCTCATTGGTGCCAAAACGGCACTTGAAGTAGGCCGGGATCATGCCGTAGAGGCCGCCGGCCAGTATGCCCGCCAGCGCCATGACGAGAAGCAGCGCCCACTGCGGCCAATCGTCGTGGAAGAGGGCGAAATAGGTGGCGGCGATGGCGCCGACGCAGATCTGCCCCTCCGCGCCGATATTCCAGAAGCGCATCTTGAAGGCCAGCGTCACGCCCAGCGAGGTGATGAGCAGGGGGATGGTCAGTTTGGCCGTCAGTTCGATGCTCATGCGCGAGCCGAGCGAGCCGGAGATCATCTCCCGATAGACGGCCAGCGGATCGTAGCCGAGGATGGCCACGAACACGCCGCCAGTCAACAGTGCCAGCAGGATAGCGCACAGGCGCACCAGCCAGGCTTTGCCGGTGGAGATATCCGCGCGCCGGGTCACGCGCAGGGGAAAGCCCTTAGCCATTTTGCATTGCCTCCTCCATCGAAGCGCCCGTCATCATCAGGCCCAGTTGTTCCTTGGTGACCTCCTGCGCAGGGACGATGCCCGTCACTTTTCCGCCGCAGAGAACCATAATGCGGTCGCACAGTTCGAGCAGCACGTCCAGATCCTCGCCGATATAGAGCACGGCTACGCCCTTCTGCTTTTGCTCGTTGAGCATGCGATAGATGGTCATGGACGAATTGATGTCCAGGCCGCGCACGGGATAGGCGGTGATGAGTATGCGCGGATTCGAGGCGATCTCGCGGCCGAGCAGCACTTTTTGCACATTGCCTCCGGAGAGCTTGCGCACGGGCGTATGGATGCTGGGCGTGGAGATGTTGAGTTCTTTGACCAGCCTGTTGGCGAGGTCGCGCGCCGGAGCGCGGTCGACCAGCGCGCCGGGCTGATTCTGGTATTCCTTGAGCAGCATGTTGTCCACCATGCCCATGGAGGGAACCAGGCCCATGCCCAGCCGGTCCTCGGGAATGAAGGACATGGACACGCCGCGGCGAATGATCTCGCGCGGGGAAAGGCCCTCCAGAGAGACATGCTGGCAGAGGATGGCGCCTCCGGCGATGGGCTGCAGGCCGGCGATGGCCTCGCACAGCTCCTTCTGGCCGCTGCCGGCAACGCCCGCCACACCGAGGATCTCGCCGGCGGCGATGGAGAAGTTCACATCGTCCAGCGCCTTGACGCCGTCGCCATTGACGACGGTAAGATGGTGCACGTCCAGCATCGGCGCGTCGCGCAGAGGCTCGGGACGGTGGATGGAGAGATCCACCGCCGCGCCGACCATGCGCTCGGTCAATTCGCGGGCGGTCGTCTCCTTCGTGTTCACCGTGCCGATGCAGTGGCCCTTGCGCAAAATGGTCACGCGGTCGGAGATTTCCAGCACCTCGTTGAGCTTATGGGTGATGATGATGATGGCGCAGCCCTCGTCGCGCATCCTGCGAAGGATGGCAAACAGGCGGTCGATCTCCTGCGGAGTGAGCACCGCCGTCGGTTCGTCCAACACCAGCGTGCGCGCGCCGCGGTAGAGCACCTTGAGGATCTCCACGGTCTGCTTCTCGCTGACGGAGAGGGAATAAATCTTGCGCGCCGGGTCGATGTGCAGGCCAAAGCGGTCGCACAGATTCCTGATCTCACGGGCGAGCTGTTTGCGGTTGGCGTAATGCCCTGTGGTGCCAAGGACGATATTGTCCTGCACAGAAAGCACGTCCACGAGCTTGAAATGCTGATGGATCATGCCGATGCCCAGGGCGATGGCGTCGTGCGGCGAGCGTATATGCACTTCCTTGCCGTTCACGCGGATATGCCCCGCGTCCGGGCGGTAGATGCCGGAGAGCATGTTCATCAGCGTAGTCTTGCCGGAGCCGTTTTCGCCCAGCAGCGCCAGTATCTCACCATTGTATACCGTCAGGTCGATGTCCTTGTTGGCGACGATGGAGCCGAAAGTCTTGGTCAGCCCTTGTAACTCGATCGCCGGATGTGCTCCTGGCATGCGCATCACTCCTTGATGGGGATATGTCCATTATACCTTGTTTCGCGCCTTCTTGGTAGCGTTTTTCGGCAAAATTCGGCAAAAAAGTGGAGATTTTACGTTTTTTCCGCGAAAATATTCGCCATGAGGCGCGCTTGACAAGGGGCGAAGGCTTCTCTATAATAAAAATGATGCTTTCGGCAGAGGTGTTTGCATGAAGGAACTGTGCGCGGTCATCGAGGCCATACTCTTCGTCTCCGGCGATCCAGTGCGCGTGGAGGATCTCGCCCATTCGATGAACCTCACGGCCATGGAGATGGAAACGGCGCTTACGGAGCTTGCTGACCATCTTTCTTTGGAGAGCCACGGCTTGCAGCTCAATCGCTCAGGCGGCGAGGTGTTTTTATCCATCCGCCCGGAGTTTGCCCCGCAAATAGAGGCGTTTTTGCAGCCGCTGGAAAAGCGGCCGCTTTCGCAGGCGGTTTTGGAAACGCTGTCCATCATCGCCTATCGCCAGCCGGTGACCAAGGCAGACATCGAACAGGTGCGCGGCGTGAAGTGCGACTATTCCGTGCAGGCCCTGCTCGCAAAAGGGCTGATCGAAGAAGCGGGCCGGCGCGAAACGCTGGGCCGCCCCATCCTCTACCGCACCACGGACGCCTTTTTGCGGCATTTCGGCATTTCCACGTTGGAAGAACTTCCGCAGGTGGACTTCAAAGCGCCCGCGGAGGCGATGGATACATAAAGGCAACTCCGGCAAGCAGCTTTGCCGGAGTTGTCTTGTTTTTCAGCTGTGCGCGAGGTATCCCATGGCGATGCCGCCGGGGCTGCATACCGGACAGGTGGCCACGCCGCTGCCCGTGCAATCCGGACACAACAGCAGCATGCCGGACTGAAGGACGTACAGGCTGCCGCCGCATGTGGGGCAGGCGCCACTCTCCCCCGTGCCGTCGCAAAAGGGGCAAGCGCGGGTGTAGTCGTTCGTCATCACGCCGAAGCCCCTACAGGTCTTGCAGAGATAGCGTCCGCTGCCGCCGCAGGCCAGGCATTGCTTGCCGAAAGCGAATCCGGAACCGGCGCAGTTCATGCAGGCGTCCGTATAGCCAAGGCCGGCGCAGACATCGCAGCGATGGCTTTGCGCATAGGCTTGCAGCGCTTCCAGCGTCAGCTGCGAGGGATTCTCCTGCTCCCGCCCGTCGCGCTGGCATGCGACAAACTCAAAGCTGAATTCGCTGGTAAAGCGCACAAGCAGGGAAAAATCGTCTCCCGGCACGCCGCCTGCGCAGACGCCGTAGACGTCTGTCCCGTCCGTCATCACCGACCATTCCACATTGGCAAAGGCATCCTCGATGGCGTCGCCGATGGGCACGCCGTTGACGCGTTTGCTGCGCATCGTCCAGATATAGTCGTCCGCCGTCCATTCGTAATCCTGTGCCGCCAGCGCGGGCGCGGCACTTGCCAGGCAGAGAAGCAGGCACAAGAGCGTTGCGAGCATCCTCTTCATTCCCAATCCCCCATTTCTGTATTCAAAAAAGGGCGCGGTCAACCGCGTCCCTTTCCCTCGATTTTGTCGCGCAGGTTCTCCGCATCCTCCCGGGAAACGGGGCAGATGGACGAGAACGTGCCTTGCAGCGCCGCATCGATGAATTCCCGGGCGCGCTCCTTCTGGCCGTCTTCCTCGAGCATCTTCGCCAGATAGTAGAGCGTGGTGATCTGGCGGGGCTTGAGCTTGTGGGCGCGGGTGAAGTAGTCGTAGGCCAGTTTGCGCTCGGCCTTGACGGTTTCCACGTCGCCTTCCCTGCGCGCGTGCTCCTCCATGGTCATATGCAAAAAGCCGAGGTTGTCGAGGATGGCCGCGTCCTCGTCATCGTATTCGTAGGCCTCGTTGTTAAAGGCGATGGCCTCGGAAAAGTCCCCCGTCTCGTCGGCCTTGAGGATGAGGAACAGGCCCAGCGTGGTATAGACCAGCGTGGTCTTGTTGTCCGCTGCCGCGCGCTTGATGGTGGCGATAGCATCGTCGAGCTTGCCCAACCGCCACAGGCAGATGGAGTAGTTGTTGCGCAGGTCAAAGCGGTCTTCCTTGGAAAGCCCCGGTTTGTAATGCACGCGCAGATAGACCTCCTTGGCCTTTTCATACTCGCCGCGGCGCATGAGCAGCACGCCGTAGGACATCAGCATGCCCACGCGGTCGAGGCCGGCTTCGTAGGCCTGGGCGTAGTATTGAAGCGCCTCGTCCAGCTTTGCCTGCCCTTCCTTCTCTTTGCCTGCCTCAATCAATTTGTTGCCGTCCACATGGCAGCGGTACGCATGGTTGCCCGCCTTGATCGCCGGATTGCCTCCAAAAATGCTCACGTCTTGTTTCCTCCTCCGGATAATTTGCGCTCCAGGCGGTCGCGGCGATGGATGATCGCCTCTCGCTCCGGCCCTTCGCACATCGCCAAGGCAATCTTCGTGTAAAACAGCGCCCGGCGGTAGTTCTTTTCGCGGTGTTCATAGAGCTTGGCCAGCTCTATATGGGGGATATGCCCCATCTGGTTTTTGCGCACCATGGCCTCGAGCACGGCGCGCGCACGCTCCCACTCGCCCTGGCGGCGGTAGATGCAGTAAAGCCTGTAACTGCCCTCCGGCACGTCGCGGGAAAGCGCGTAGACCTCCGCCGCCTGCGTATCGCCCCGCTTTTCCAGCGCCCGGCCAAGGCTGTAGCGATCGCGGCTGTCAGGCGCGGAAAGCGGCTGGTCAAAGAGCTGCGCGAGCCTGACGAGCAGCACCGCCAGCGTGACCACGTCCTGCAGATTATGGTCGATGACCTCTTCGAGCAGGGAAAAATCGCCGGTCTGCAGGTAGCGGAAAAAGCGCTCCGGGGCCTCGCTGCCGGGCAGGTCGTTTTCCCCGCCGCACGCCGAGCACGCGCTCTTCCAGGTTGGACAGGCGGCAGGACTGGAGGCGCAGTTTCCACACGCGCCGCGCGGGATGCAGAAGGTCGAGTTGGTCAAGTTCGCGCCAGTGTCCGCGCAGGCGGCAGAGCGTGTAGCGGGACTCGAGCAGCGGCATATCGAACGTCTTGCCGTTGAAAGTCACGGCGGTGGTAAAGCGCCGCATCAATTCTCCAAGGCGCAAAAGCATCTCCGGTTCGTCGCCGTAGTCGCGCAGTATGTATTGCTCGGTGACGAATTCGTCCCCTTCGACATAGGCCGCGCCGACGAGGAAAGCCAGCGTGCCCGCGCCGCCGGACAAGCCGGTCGTCTCGGTATCGAGGAAGAGGCACTTTTCCACGGAAAAGCCCTCCCCCGCCCCCAGCCGCTCCAGTCCGCGCGCAGGCAGGGAAAGCAGCCCCTCGGGCGCTCTGCGGCGGTCTGTGCGCACGACGAGGCCGCCGCGCTCCTCCCTCGCCGGCTTTGCGGCGGGGGCAGGCGCGATCGCTTGCAGCTTCGCGCGCAGTCCGGAAGCCATCCTCCTCACCACCTTCTCTTCATTTTAGGCGCATGGGCGGCGCTTGTCAAGCCTTACAGCGCGCGTGTCAAAGCCTTTAACAACCATGGCGCCGCAACGCAAATCAGATCTTGCGATGCGCGCCTCTCTCTGCTTTTTCCAACACGCGCAGACATCCGCCGTTTATCGCCCGCGCAGGCGTGCCTCGAGTTGGAAATTTCGCCAGCTTTGCGCAGGCGTGCAAGAAAACACCATGGCGCTTGCTCTTGATTCTTAACGGTATGTCTGTATAATAAACAGTATCAACCGCAAAGGACGTGCAGTGTGAGTAAGACCAGTGAAAAACAGACGATTTCGGCGCAGCTGCCGCTTTTGCCCCTGCGCGGGATGCTCGCTTTCCCCAATACGATGGCGACGCTGGACGTGAGCCGCGCGCGCTCCGTAGCGGCGCTGGAATGCGCTCTGGAGGGCGACCGGCGGCTGTTCGTGGTCGCGCAGCGCGACGCCGGCGTGGACGCGCCACACCTGGAGGATATGTACACCGTGGGCACGGTCGTGGATATCCGCCACGTGTTGCGCCTGCCGGACAACAGCGTGCGCGTGCTCATCGAAGGCGAATGCCGGGCCATCCTGCTGGATGTGGAGGAACGCGGCGATATGCAGCGCGCCGCGCTCATGGTGCTCAAAGCGGAAAACGACACGGACGCGGACAGCGAAGCGGCTGTACGCCGTCAGGCCATGCTGCGCGCCATTCGCCGTCAGGCTTTCCAGCTGGCGCGTGCGCGCGGAGAAAACCTTTCCAGCGAACTGCGCGCCCAAATCGACGGCGAAAAGCGCCCGGACGCTCTCTGCGACGTGGTAGCAGCGAATTTCCTGAGCAATGTCGAGGACAAGCAGGCCGTGCTCGAGTGCATGTCGATCGACCTGCGGCTCGAAACGCTCCTGACGGCTCTGGCGCGGGATCTGAAAGTCACGGCGCTGGAAGAAAAAATCCACGCGCGCGTGCGCGAGGCCATGGACAAATCCAACCATGACTATTACCTGCGCGAGCAGATCCACGCCATCCAGGAAGAACTTGGCGAAGACGAGGATGAGGAGTTGCGCGCGCTGCGCGCCCGCCTGCGCGATTCCAAAATGGAGGGCGAGGCCCGCGAGCGCACGGAAAAGGAACTTTCGCGCCTGGCGCGCACATCCATCCACGCTCCGGAGAGCCCGGTGCTGGAAAACTATATTGAAACGATGCTCGATCTGCCCTGGGGCGTAAAGACCGGTGGCAGGATCGACCTCACGCGCGCCGCGAAAGTGCTCGATCAGGATCACTACGGCATGCGCGAGATCAAGGACAGGCTGCTTGAGTATCTGGCCGTCGTCAAACACAAGGGCGACTTAAAGAGCCCCATCCTCTGCCTTGTGGGCCCTCCGGGCGTGGGCAAGACCTCCATCGCCCGTTCCGTCGCCCGCGCTCTGGGGCGCAAGTTCACGCAGATGTCGTTGGGCGGTGTACACGACGAGGCTGAGATCCGCGGCCACCGGCGCACCTATGTCGGCGCCATGCCGGGGCGGCTGATCTCCGCCATCCGCCAGTGTGGCGCGATGGACCCCGTGTTTTTGCTCGACGAGGTGGATAAGATTTCCCGCGATATGCGCGGCGATCCCTCCTCGGCGCTGCTCGAGGCGCTCGATCCGGCGCAGAACGATCACTTCCGCGACCACTTTATCGAGGCGCCGTTCGACCTTTCGAGCGTCCTTTTCATCACCACCGCCAACACCACCGACACCATTGACCGGGCCCTGCTCGACCGCATGGAGGTCATCGAAGTGCCCAGCTACACGTTGGAGGAAAAGCTGGTCATCGCCAAAAAGTACCTGCTGCCCAAGCAACTCGCGGCCCATGGCCTGAAAAAGAGCGATCTGCGGATCGGCGACAAGGCGCTGCGCGCGATCATCGAAGGCTATACGCGCGAAGCCGGCGTGCGCGAGTTGGAGCGCACTATCGCCCGCGTCTGCCGGCGAGCCGTACTTGCCTTGCAGCAGGATCAGGCGCTTGCCTGTCTGCGCGTGCGCCCGGAAGATTTGCACGGTCTGCTCGGCGCGGTGCGCTATCTGCCCCGCAGCGAGGCGGGCAAGGCGCGCGTCGGCCGCGTCAACGGGCTGGCGTGGACGAGCGTCGGCGGCGAACTGATGCCCATTGAAGCGCTGGTGCTGGAAGGCAAGGGCGAATTCAAACTCACCGGCAAGCTTGGCGACGTGATGCGCGAATCGGCGCAGATCGCCCTCAGCGTGGCGCGCAGGCGCCTGGGCGATTTCGGCGTGGCGGCGGACTTCCTGGAAAAACACGATCTGCACGTACACGTGCCCGAGGGTGCGGTGCCCAAGGATGGCCCTTCGGCGGGCGTGGCGCTTGCCTGCGCCATACTCTCGGCAGTGGCGAATGTCCCGGCTCGCGCGGATGTGGCCATGACGGGCGAACTGACGCTGCTGGGCGACGTGCTGCCCATTGGCGGCGTCCGGGAGAAGCTGCTGGCCGCCTATCGTACCGGCGTGACGGACATACTTTTGCCGCGGGAGAACGAACGCGACCTGGAAAAAATCGATGCGGATATACGCGCGAAGCTGCGGATCACGCTGCTGGACAATATCGACGACGCGGTAGCCCTGGTGTTGCCGCAGCCTCGGGAAATGAAGGTGGCCGTATGATGACCATCCGCAGCGCCAAATTCGTGCTGTCCCTCGACCGCCTGCGCGCGTTCCCCGGCCAGGGAATGCCGGAGATCGCCATGGCGGGCAAGTCCAACGTGGGCAAATCCTCGATGATCAACAGCCTGCTCGGCAATTCCAAATTGGCGCGCACATCTTCAGAGCCGGGCAAGACGCGCCTGATCAACTTCTTTCAGGTACAACGAGCAATTCTGGCTGGTCGATCTGCCCGGCTATGGCTTTGCCAAGGCGCCCAAGGCCGAGCGCGACAAGTGGGGCGCGATGATCGAAGGCTATCTTGAGGGCTCGAACACTTAAAGCGCGTGCTGCATCTGGTGGACATCCGCCACGCGCCCACGCGCGACGATCAGATGATGGTCGAGTACCTGCGCCACTACGATATCCCCTTCACCGTAGTGGCCACCAAGGCAGACAAACTCTCCAAGGCGGCGCGGGGGCGCTCCATCCCCCTCATTTGCCGCACGCTGGCCGTGCAGCCCTGGGAGGTCATCCCCTATTCCTCCGAGGACGGCACCGGTCGGGAAAAAATACTGGAACTTTTGGAAAACGAGATCGCAAACGGGTGTGAGGACGATGCGTAAACAATTTCGCGGCGGCCTTTTGCTGGCGCTGGCCGCGCTGATCTGGGGCATGCCTTTTCCGCGCAGAGCGAGGCCGGCAAGTACATGGGGCCGTTCGCCTTTTACGGCGGCGCGCTCCTTTATCACGTTTTTTCGCGCTGCTGCTCTTTGAGGCGGTGGGCAGCCGCGGCAGGCGACAGGCGCAGGCGGTTCAGGCCGCTCCCCTGTCCGCTTACATAAAGGTCGGCGCGCCGCTGGGCGCGGTGATGTTCGCTGCCACAGCATTGCAGCAGCTTGGCCTCACCATCGACCCCAGCGCCGCCAAGAGCGGCTTTATCACCGCGCTGTACATCGTCATCGTGCCCATCCTCGGCCTGATCTTCTTCCGCAGGCGCGTGGGCGCGCAGATGTGGCTGGGCGTGGCGCTGTCGCTGGTTGGTCTGGCGCTCTTGTGCGTCAAGGACGGTTTCACCATCGGCGCGGGCGACCTGGTGACGTTGGCCTGCGCGGTGATGTTCGCCGTGCACATCGTCGCCGTCGACCGCTTTGGCCGGCGGCTTGAGCGCGCCGCGGCTTTGCTGCGTGCAGTTTGGCTTTACGGGCCTGCTGGCGCTCATCGTCGCCCTCTTTACCGAGACGGTGCGCTTTTCTGACATGCTCGCCTGCTGGCCGAGCCTTTTATACGTGGGCGTGTGCTCCGGCGCTATGGGCTATACGCTGCAAATCGCCGGACAGAAGTATACCGAACCGACGGTGGCTTCGCTCATACTCTGCCTGGAGAGCGTGTTCGCCGCCGTGGGCGGCTGGCTGCTGCTGGGGCAGGTGCTCTCCGCGCGCGAGATGGCCGGCTGTGCGGTGATGCTCGCCGCCTGCGTGCTGGCGCAGCTTCCGGAAAAACGCCGCGCCGCCGTCGGCCGCTGAAGTCCTTTTCCATATCGACGCAAAGGAAGCGATATCCATGCTGCAAAAGCGATGCCGCGATTACGGTCTCACGGTCGGCGAGTTGCCTGCCGGGCCGCTCAATAAAATCAGCGACGTGCCCGGCGTGCTGGTCGGCCACGCGACGCTCGACGACGCACGCCACAAGACCGGTGTGAGCGTGGTCATCCCCGGCGCGGGCGATCCGTTTTTCCAGAAGCCCGTGGCCGCCGCTTTCGTGCTCAACGGCTTTGGCAAGACGCTGGGACTGATGCAGGTGGAGGAACTGGGCGTCATTGAAACGCCCATCGCCATCACCAACACGCTCAACGTGGGCCGCATACACGACGCCATGGTCGGCTACATGATCGATCAGTGTCAAAAGGCCGGTTACCGCCTGACCTCCGTAAACCCCGTCGTCTGCGAGTGCAACGACGCGGGGCTCAACGACATACAGGACCGCGCGCTGGGCGCGGAGCATCTGCTCGCCGCCATCGCCGACGCCCGCGCCGACTTTGCCGAGGGCGACGTCGGCTGCGGCAAGGGCACGGTCTGCCACTCCTTGAAGGGCGGCGTCGGATCCGCCTCCCGGCAGGTGGAACTGGACGGCAAGACCTATACGCTCGGCGTGCTGGTGCAGAGCAACCACGGCTCCCTGAAAGACCTGCGCATCGACGGAAAGCCTGCCGGACGCATGATCGACGCCGCGCTCAACGCCTCCGCGCCGGACAAGGGTTCGATCATCAGCATTATGGCCACGGACGTCCCCCTCTCCTCGCGCCAGCTCGAGCGGGTATTGAAGCGCGCCAGCGTTGGCCTTGCCCGCCTTGGCTCCTTTATCGGCCACGGCAGCGGCGAGGTGATGCTCGGCTTTACCACCGCCAACCGCATGCCGCATGACTCTGAAGGGCAACTGCTGCCCTTCCACGCGCTCGCGGAGAGCAAGATCGACCTGCTCTTCCGCGCCATGGCCGAGGCCGAGGAGGAAGCGGTACTTAACTCCATGCTCGCCGCGCAGAGCGTGACCGGCTTTGACGGCACGGCGAAGCGCAGCCTGCGCGAATTCATGGGGCAGATACGCGCCTGACGGGCGGCGACGCACGACGCAAGCGAGGAGGAAGAACTATGGAAAAGCCTTTCATCCGCATCCCCCATCCGGCGCCTTTCTGGTTCGTCGTCATCTGTCTGGGTATCGGAGCCTGCGCGTTCCTTGTACTGGCGGTCATCCGCGCGCTGTGTGGGGATTTTCTCAACGTCTTTCTCTGCCTTGCCGCCGCGGCGATCTTCATCGCCGGCGTGCGCTTTGAGGTGCGCATGAGCGGCGACTTTTTCCGCATCGACGAGGAAGGCCATCCACATCTTCCGCGACTGGCGGGAGACGGACTGCCTGCGCTGGGGACGAACTGACCAGTCTGGCCATCCGTCCGGGGCAGTACAGGGGGAAGCCCCGGCGATTTGTCGAAGCGGGCGCGCAGGTGATGAAGGACGGCGCGTGCGTAAAGGACAGGCGCGTGTCCATCCCGATGCCGTACTTTCCCGCAAAGGATGCGTCGTTCCTGCTCAAGTGCATGCGGCCCATGCTTGCAAAACTGCAATTCAAGGAAGAAAGTGGCCCGCGCCCATTTGGAGCGTTGAGCGTCGCCCCGCGCCTTGACAAGCAAGGCGGGGCGCTGTATAATCAATCTACCGCCATCCGCGCCGCTATGGTGGAATTGGCAGAACACAAAGGACTTAAAATCCGTCGGAAGAAATTCCGTATCGGTTCGAGCCCGATTAGCGGCACCAACCCCGGCCCCATCGCGGGCCGGGGCGTTTTTGTACGCAAAAGCCACGGCATCACTGCCGTGGCTCAGACCGTTGACAAACCCCAGTCAACGGTCACTTTTTTTGAAAGGACCGAAAAGAACCGAAAAAACCAAAAGGAAAAGGCAGCCCTCACGTCGAATATAACTACATTAACACAACCAGAAAGAAACCCAGGCGGTGAAGGGAATGCTCAAGCAGCGGCGGGAGAAGCAGCAGCAAATGGAGTTGTGATCATGGAACAGATGGTGCCGGAGGATCACTTTCTGCGAAAAGTAGACCGTGCGGTAGATTTCAGTTTCATCTACGATCTGTGCGCGCCGCTGTATTGCACGGACAACAGCCGGCCCGCCATCGACCCGGAGATACTGTTCCGGATGCTGCTGGTGGGGTATCTGTACGGGATCAAGTCAATAGATATACGTATA
>CAWVKS010000003.1:0-288582 GCA_963930055.1 uncultured Bacillota bacterium
ACAAAATCATGTTGTTGGAAAGGGCGTTTAAGCCGTAATACAATGCTTCGCCGCTTTGGAACAGCTCTTGCACCGTAAAGGGAACGAAAACGGCGGTGCTGCTGGTCGTCAAGCCGCGCTGGATATGGATAAGGTTTTCCCCCAACGGGATAGAGGACATAAGCCCCTGTTCCTGCCGGTAGTCAAGGCGGGTCAAAATGCAGTTGTATTTCTGTGCGATTGCCGCCGCCCCAAATACTTCGTTATCCAATTTCTGCTTGGTATCTGCAAGGTTTAAGACAAGCAGCGTGAGCAGAAACATTCTTTCGTTGCGGCTCTGCAAATCGCGGAGTAGGTTTTTTGCTTCCCCGCCGTAGGTGGCAAGGTCGGACGGAATAATATCCATGTCATAACCGCTGCGGATTGCTTTCTTTTGTTCTTCAATCTTCATGCGGTCAAGGTCGGTGATCTTGCGCTTAATCGTCTTGATTGCTTCGTTGTGGTCGATACTCTGAATGTGCAGATTGACGATAATCCCGTTTTCCGCGTCCATGAAGTCGGCAAGCATACGGTCGGAGAGTTCCGGCGCGACGATCTGCAAAAAGGAAACCGCACCAAACTTGCCGCCCATTTGAAACATTCGCCCGTCGCCAAATCGGAAAGAGGACGGGGCGATAAAGTCCTTGACGGAAAGCCCGCTTGCGGGTAGCCATTCCCACGCAAAGTTAAAGCGTTCCCCGTCCGGGTGAAAAATCCCATGCAGCACTTCAAGACGCTGTTTCCCGTCCAATACCCGCGCCGCCGCGCCGATCACCTTAAAATGGTTGAGGGTGTCCGTTTCAATGCGGGCAAGACGCGCCCGCGCCGATCTAATGTCCTTTGCTTCAACGGTAAAGGTGAGAAACTTGGTTTTGATAAGCCCGTTGTTTCCGCGTTCAAGCTGCGTCCTAAGCATTTCGGTGTATTCTGCTCTGATACTGTCGAAGTCGTCATTCTGCGGTGCAATCGTGATACTGTTCTTAAAATCGTCCTTGTTCGCATGGCGGCTGATTAGGGAAAGCTGCACGCTGATAGAAGCGTCGAACGAGTTATACATATCGCAAAGGGCTTCAAAAATGGCGGTTTTGTCGTCCGGCTGCGCAAGCTGATAATTTATATCCTCAAACTCAATGCACTTGGAATACCGCCCGTTTGCAAGGCGGCAAATCCCGTCCTTATACATTCGCTCAAACGGTATGCTGTCCTGCGCCGTATGGGGCTTCCCGTCGCCCTTTGCCTGTCGGATAAGGGTATCTATCTGTTTTCTTTCCTGTCGGGAAAGTTTACGCTTTTCGTTTTGGGTGTTTTTCTTTTCCTTTGACAATCGCCCGTACCTCCTTATCTAATTGCTCTTGCCGCGCAAGGGCGGCATAAAAATTGTTGGTCTGATAAGGTCGCTCTTTGGGGCGAAGAAACTTCACTTCCACAAATTGCCGAATAATCACTTCCAGCGGTTGCCCGTTTTTCTCGTACATGGCAAGCAAAAACATAGGCAGCATGGCAAGCACCATGCACAATGCCGCTGCGCTCGTTCCAACGCTGCCTTTTACCAAAAAGAACAGCGGCAGTCCGATTGCCACCGCCGCGCTGAAACAAATTAGCTGTCGTTTCGTAAGGTTGAACATTACCTTGCTTTTGATTTTTGTTAAGTCCTTTGGGACGGTTACATACGCCATTTCATACCTCCTTTCTGCCCGGAATGTAATCTTCAAAGCGGGGAACAGCATAGAAAAGCCGCTTGTTGTTTACCCATCGTTGCAAATGGCGGGTAACAGGCGGGGCGGTTGGACGCTCGTAAATCATCACATACGGGTCAAAGCCCATAGCCCGCAAGGTGTTCACGCGGTATAAATCCTGTTCGTGAGTGCTGCCGTAGTTGGTAAGAACATACACGCGCCGCTGGCGGCTGCTTTTAATGGCTGTCAAATCCAAAAAACGTTGGAAATACCCGGTCAAGTCCTCGTCGGGATTATCCCATGCAAAATGTACCGCTTTTATCCGTACCCGATTTAACAGGCTGACATTATCCCTGTTCACAAGGCGAATATCCAGCCCTTGCGAAAAATCCACCCATGCGCGGCTTCGTATAAGCTGCTCAATGAGATTTTCATGGTCGGGACAGGCAAGCAGATTAGCGTCCATGATTTTTATTTCCGGCTGCCATTTCCAAAACTCGGACAAATCCGCAACCTTAACGCTTTTGCGCCCCTCTTTACCGCTGACAATGCAAAACCCGCAATTTCTCGGACAACCCCGGCTTAAAAAGCCGTAGGCAATCCCGAAAAACTGCGGGTAGATAGAATAATCCGGGTAACTGTGTTCCACTTCCGGCGGCAAGCGGTTTTTCGTGTCGTAGCCCGTACCGCCGAAAATAACCTGTTCCGCGTTGGTAACGGTTATCGTGTCTTTGGAATAGGTGTCCGTAAAGACGCGGCTTTTATATACAAGGTCGTACCGCCCCTTTGCGTTCCACCATTCCACCGTATGCCCCTTTGCTTTATGATACGCGGATAGCTTCATCAAGCAGAGGTTGGGGAAATTATGGCTGTCAACGTCGATTAAGCCGATTTTCAAATCATAACTCACCCCCTTAATGTGCCGAAAAGACGCTCTTTGCAAGGCTCCCCGTTTTGAAAAGGGTAAAGCACAAGAGGACGGTATAGCCCATGCAAGCCCAGATCGCGCCGGAAATGTCGTCGGTTGCTGCGATTGTCTGTATCAAGACCGCATAAATGCCCACGCACACCAAAATCAAAAACGCCTGAAAACCAAGCGCAAGCAAAGATTTTAAGTAATTCTGTCCCATGCTGCCCCATTCGTGATTTACCATTGTTGCCATAGGGATAGGGGCAACGCTCGTTACAAGATATATTTCAATCATGCGCCCATACACCACAAGCATAATGCAGATTGACAGGGCTTTCATGGTAAGCCCTACAAAGAGGGATTGAAACCATAACCCCAAAAGACCGCCCACGCTCATAGCGTCGAGTTTTGCTTCAATGTCGGTAATGACGGTGGTAACGTCTATGCTTGTATCGGATATGATAACCCCCGCGCTCTGATTGACGACGCTCTGCGTAACGTCGAAAACTCCCATGACGATGTTCCAAGTGTTTGTTACCAGCAGCACCGCAACAAAGGTCTTAAAAATCCATTTGAAGAAAATCCAAGTGTCGAGATCGTGCAGATTGTTTTTTTCAATTACAATCTGGATTAGTTCGTAGCACATGACAAAGGTAATGATAACGCCCGCAATCGGTACAATGACATTTTCCGAAAGGCTGCGTATCATGTTGAATATGCCCGCGTTCCACCCGGCGGGGGTCGTGCCGACTTGCGTTGCGATTTCTCCAACCTCTGTATTTACGCTGTCAAACAAGCCGGAGAGGTTCGATAAAATCCCGTCTGTCAAAATGCCACGAAACCAATCTTCAATCATCTGCCATATCAAAAGTTAATCCCTCCTTTCCCGCGCCCTCCCGTTTCCGAGAGGGCGCGGCGGGTGGTATTTGTTTTAGGCATTATCCAAAAAGTTTGGAAAGAAGCGGAACAAGGGTGCCGCCGATCAAAGCGACGCCGCCGCCCGCCATGAGCTGCTTCATGCCCTGGCTTTTGGCTCCGGGATTGTCGTTGCCGTAACCCTCCATTAAGTTAATGGCACCCCAAATGCCAAGACCTGCGCCAAGCGCGATAACCAAAGTCTGCAATACACCAACTGCGCTGTTAAAGAAATCCATATAAACCTCGCTTTCTGCCGTTGTGCGGCTCAAAAAATGTTATGGAAAATGAAAAATGCCGCCGTTATTCTTCGGCGGCTGCGTCCTCGTCGGACAAATCTATTTCGTATATGTCAAAGGCTTCATCGGGCTTTACGATTGCCGGACGGGTAGACATATACCGTTCCACGTCAAAAGCGTTTCTTTTGTCGAAGTCGGAAAGGTATTTGTAGTTCGGGTGTTTCGTGATGTCGTATTTGTCGCTTAAAAAGGGACGCACACCGCGTAGCTGCAAAATACATTTCCCACCGTCCATAACTGCTATTTCGTCCTGTGTCATCAGCTCCTTTCCTAATTTTTGATAATTCAGTCCATGAGAAACCTGCGTGCCGCGATTTTCGGAAGTGTTGAAACTGTCGATTGTTTCCCGTCCCAAGTTATCCGAAATCTCTTTTGCATTTTTCCCACGTCCTCCCAAAAACAAGGTGCTGTCGGCATTATCAAGTATGATTTCTGCCGCGTCCCTGTAAATGGCTTTTAGCTGGCTCTGCGATTGCAGAATGATAGAAGCGGACATTTCCCTACTGCGGATTGTAGCAATCAATTTATCGAAGCGGGGTATCTGTCCGATGTTCGCAAACTCGTCAAGCAAAAAGCGGACGTGAACAGGCAATTTGCCGTTGTATTCGTCGTCTGCTTTATCACAAAGCAAGTTGAAAAGCTGTGATTGCAAAATAGCGATAACAAAATTAAAAGTGTCGTCGGTATCGCTCATTATGAGGAAAAGCGCGGTTTTCCGGTCGCCCAATGTGTCAAGTTCCAATTCATCATAGGACATGAGTTCCCGGAGTTCCTCTATATCAAAAGGGGCAAGCCGCGCACCGCAAGAAATAAGGATTGACTTTGCCGTTTTGCCCGCCGCCAATTTGTATTTTTTATATTGCTTTACCGCGAAATGGTCGGGGCTGCGTTCTTCCAAATCGGCAAAGAGCAGATCAACGGGGCTTTGGTATTCCTCGTCGTCCTCGCGTGCTTCGCTTGCATTGATAAGTTCAAGCAGCGTTGTAAAGTTCATTTCCTCGGCGGGGGCTTCATACCAAATGTAGCCGATCAACGCGCAATATAGTAACCTCTCGGCTTTCACCCAAAAATCTTCCGCGCTCTTTTCTCCCTCGCCTTTGGTATTGACGATAAGGGTATTGACAACCTTTAACACGTCCTTTTCGCTGCGGATATAGACAAAGGGGTTATAGTGCATACTTTTCCGAAAGTTTATCGTGTTCAGTACCTTAATGCGGTAGCCTGCCCGTTGCAGCAGCTTTCCGCACTCGATTAGGACGGTGCCTTTCGGGTCGGTCAAGACGTAGGAAGAATGAAGCTGCATTAAATTAGGCTTTACGAAAAACCTTGTCTTGCCGCTGCCGCTGCCGCCGATCACCACGACGTTTTTATTTCTCGCGTATTTCGGCTGCTTCGGGCGGCTGTTCATGGTAAGGCGTTCGGTCTGCGTCAAAATGATGTTGTTCTGAAAATCCGGGTCGATATAGGGCTTTATATCTTCGGCGTTGCCCCAACGTGCGCTGCCGTATTCTGCGCCCTTGCGGTATTTGCGGGCATTTTTCCCTTTGAAATAGACAATCAGACGGATAACCACCGCGCCCACAATGCCAATAAGCAAATCCAACGGGTGAACGCTCGGCAAGGCATTTGAAAACGCTTCGGAAAATCCCTGTGTGATATTGAGTATCTTTTCGGAAATATCCGCGCCGGGGGCAAGCCGCACCGCCTGTCCCACCTTATCAAAGAGATAGACAAAGAACACATACGGGATATTCGGGATTATCAGCTTTTTGTAGTTTATCTGCTTCATATCTCGCGCCCCCTGTCTATTTTCTTTACCTTGTCGCGGGCGGCGTTAAGCTGCTTCGCCTTGTCCTTTGCTGCGGCAAGGGCTTTGCGGATAGAGGGCTTTTTATCCCTGTTCAGCTTCTTTGCGGAAAACTCTTGAAACGCTGCGGTCATAACGTCCGCGTCCCTGCCTTTGAAAAACACAAGGTAACGGGTCTGTTCGCCCTTAACCTTTTTCAGCGAAAAATCTATGTTGTATTTCTTCGCGGTACTCTCAAAGGCTTTGATATTGCTGTCGGTGATCTCGATGTTGGAAACCCCCGCATTTTGCTTCATAAGCTGCCGCATGGTCTGTTTCCCATGCGGTGCTTTGCTTTTCTGCTCCAAAAACTTCTTGATTGCTTTCTGTAACGCCTGTTCGGTAAGCCTTGCCGCGCCTTTTCCCACGTTGACGGATAGGGCAATCGTTTTTTGGGTTACTTCCTCCTGCAAGGTATCAACTCCTTTCCCGGTAAACTGCGGCTATGCTCATTTGCTGCCGTAAAAGTCGTGATTGACAAGGGCGGTATAGTAGCTGTCAATGGTACTCGGCGCGTTGAACAGCACCGCTTTTAGATACTGCTTGATGTTGCGGATTTTGGTTGTGTTCTCCCTCATGCAGTCCAAAACAAACTCAACGTGGCTGCTGTTCAGCTTCATAAACTTTGATTTGACAAGTTCGGCGGGGTAGTCGTCCCCGGCGATACGGATTGTCTTTCGGGCTGTGCAGACGGTTTCCAGCATGATTTCTACAATCTCGTCCAAACGGTCTTTATCCATTTTGGGGTCTTGAATGAGAATGTCATAGTCGATGTTTTCTTTGATGATTTCCCGATAAATCTCTATTGCACTGTTTGTTTTCGCTTCCGTTCTTTTCCTTTCCGGCGGCGCAGCCGCTTCGTCCTGCTCATAAGGCAAGGGATTTAGGGAATGGAAAGGAATGGAATGGGTACTTGATAGATCAGTAATTGATTGTTCTTTACTTGATATATCTTTATTTAATTGCGTTGGATTTTCCAACGTAGGTTTTTCCTGCGTAGGTTTTTCCAACGTTGGATTATCCAATGTTGGATTTTCCAATGTAGGTAAATCCAATATAGGCGGCTGTCCGCCGCTGGTAGCTGCTTCCGGCTCTCGCGGCTGCGGCTGCTCGTATATGACGTAATCTGCGCCCCGCAAGCGTCCCTTTTCGTCGCGCTCCCGGCTGCGCACGATATATCCGGCTTTTTCGAGTTCCTTTACCGCTTCGCGGATTGCGTCGATCTTCTCCCGGTTGATATGGGATAAGCCCGCAAGGGTATAATCCCAATCTTCGGGCAGCGAAAGCATTTGCGACAACAAGCCCTTTGCCTTTAAGGACAATTCCTTGTTTCGCAAGTGGTGGTTGCTCATAACGGTATATCCCGTATTTCGCTCCACTCTGAAAACTGCCATATTTCCTCACTTCCTCTCTTGGTATGCGTGGACAATTAGAAAGCCGTTTTCGGCTGTTTTGGTATTGCAATATGCCCTTTGCCGTTTTCGCGTCTGCAAAGCCGCATGGCACAAGGGCTTTTGCCCGTCTATTTGTCCATGCTGGCGTGCGTTTTCCGCGTCCTTTTGCCGGGGCAATAGGGACACTCTTTGAAAACGCAAAACTCATATTTCCATTGTGGGCGGTAGAAACGGCAAGTACCGCAATCTTCATCATCTCCGGCACAACCGGATTGATAGCGGTCAAATCCCGGCTTCTGCTGCATGATCAGTTCAAACGCCCGCTGCTTGCCCTTTGTGAAATACATTCCGGCTGCGCCTCCTTTCCTGCGGGCATAAAAAAACGGCGTTACTTTCTCCCCAAAAGGGGTTAAGGTAACGCCGCTTGTGTGCGTATTCAGTTTTTAACACATTCCCTGTCTATCCGCTGTCCGCAAAACCATTGATTTTATTAGCTTTTTGCCGCTATCGCTATCACACCTCATTATTCGACCGTCCGGGGTTTAACCGGCTGGTGCAGGACGCGACGGACCGGAAAATCAATTTGGTCCTGACCAAAGACCTCAGTAGGCTCGGCCGTGATTACATCGAAGCGGGCAAATATACCGACTTCATTTTTCCATCCCTCGGCTGCCGCTTCATTGCCCTGAACGACGGGGTAGACACCATCCGCAAGAACAATGAAATGCTGGTTATTCTGAAAAATGTCATGAATGACCTCTACGCGCGGGACACCAGCAACAAAATCAAGGCGGTGAAGCTATCCACCTTCAAGGCCGGGAAATATGTGGGCTGCTACGCTCCCCTCGGCTACCGGAAGAGCGCGGCGGACAAGCACATTCTGGAGATTGACCCGGTGACGGCTCCGGTAGTGCGGCACATCTTTGACCTGCGTTTGCAGGGCAACGGTTTCCGCAAAATTGCCCTGATTCTCAACGCAGAAAAAATCCCCGCGCCCAGAACCTTTTACTACATGGCGGAGGGGCGGGAGAACCATCGGGGCGAAACGCCGTTCTGGAACGATGTGACGGTGAAAACCATCCTCCGCAACGAGGTGTATCTCGGCCACATGGTACAGAACAAGACGGGTACGGTTTCCTACAAAAACCACAAGCAGGTCAGCAAACCGGAGAGCGAGTGGATCCGGGTGGAGAATACCCATGAGCCGCTGATTTCTCAGGAAGTGTGGGACGCGGTGCAGCGGATGGACAACCACCCCGCCAGAGGGCGCAGCGGGAAAATCGGCACCGTTTCTCTGTTCGGCGGTCTGCTCCGGTGTATGGATTGTGGTTCCTCCATGCGGTATATGCGGGATTACCGTAAAAAGGTGTCTGACAAGGAACCGGAGTACAAGGCGTATGTCTGCAACCGGTACGCTTCGGGCGGCAAAAATGCCTGTTCGTCCCACTACATCAACCAGAAGGTGTTGACACAAATCGTACTGACGGACATCCGCTGCAAGGCGATATGGGCGCAGAACAGCCGGGAAAAGCTGCGTGAAAAAATTCTCGCACAAAAGGAGTCTGCCGGACGGGAAAAACTCAAGACACTCCAAGCGGAACTGAGCGCCATCGAACGGCGGCTGCCGGAGCTTGACCGGCTGGTGCAGTCCGCCTACGAGGACAAGGTGCTGGGGAAAATCCCGGAGAATCTCTGTGTGCAGCTTCTCAATGGCTACGAGGCCGAGCGCAAGGCTAAGCAGGAGCGCCGCCGGGAGTTGACGGAGCAGCTTGCCGCCAGCCGCGAAAACGAGCAGTCCGTAGACGCATGGCTGGACATGGTGCAGGATTACTACGATTTGCAGGAGCTTGACCGCCCCACCCTCATGCGGCTCATCCAGAAAATTGAGATCAGCGAGAAATATACGGTGGACGACCATGAGGAACGGGACATCCACATCTACTACAATTTCGTCGGTTACATCGAAGTTTGAGCTTGTCATGCTTTATGCGAAGTGAACTAACGAGTTTTTCGCCAAGGATACCAGCCGCAAAATCCGGGCGGTGAACAAGGCGAAGGGCGAGAGAGGCGTTCCGCTGACGGTTCATGTTCCGTTCGGGTATCGCAAGATGCGGTACCGCACCACCAGTGAAGATCGAGAACCTGGAGCAGTTCATCCAGAGGGCACACAAATACGAGAATTTGGACGAACTTACGCCCTATGCACTGCGGGAACTTGTGAAGGCGATTTACATTGAAGCGCCGGACAGAAGCAGTGGCAAACGGCGGCAGAACATCCGCATCTCCTACGACCTTGTAGGCTTTATCCCGGCGGAAGAACTGCTGAAACAGGAAACGGCATGACCAGAGCCATGCCGTTTCTGTGAGGAATGTGAGATTACTTTCTTATGGCTCCTGACCCTTACGCAAGGGATATCTGTCGCCAGGAGTGCCCGTCGATGCGTGATGCCGGGGGTGGGCATCTGGTCATGTGCCACCTTTATGACTAGATGTCGAGAAACGTTTTTAAGGCCGCTTTCGCATGCTGCGCTGGCGGCCTTTTTGTGGAACATCCATGCATCAAGCGGGGGCGTCAGACCGTTGACGAAGCTCTATCAACGACAAGGCTGTTTTTGACGGGGAATTGTTTCAAAACTGGATGAAAACCATTTTAATGCGTGCTGTGCATTAAATTTGTTTTCTGCAGGCTCGTCCATGACGTCAGGCGTTGAATTGCAAGAACTTTTGATGCTCAAAATGCATTACAATTCCTCCCCGCGCAACGAGACTGCCGCAAAGCCGGAAACCTGCGGGTTTTTCCCTGGCCGCGCGCAAATTTTCACCGCCATTTTTGGCTGCTCTGCTCATTGTGCCCGCTCGTGCGGATATGCTATGATACCCTTGATAAGTGCTTTCACGGCGCGACGGCGGAAAAGCCCTCGCGCCCCGGGCAGCCGCGCGGCGCGGGCATGCAGGCCGCCTGCCGGTTTGAACGCCCCGGGGAAGAGGGCGCGCAGGCCGTGCGCCTGCGCCGCTCCCGCCCGAAAGGCCACCCCGATCCTTGGGCCGTTCTGGACGGCCAGGCCGCAGGGAAACTGCCGGCCAGCATTATCCGGGAGGAGGAAGTATGCATATGGATGCGATCTGTATCGGCGAGCTTTTGATCGACTTTACCCCCGAAAAAGAGCCGCGCGTCTACCGGCAGAACCCCGGCGGGGCGCCGGCGAACGTGGCCGTGGCCATGGCGCGCACCGGGCTGCGGGTAGGCTTCATCGGCAAGGTGGGGAAGGATGCCTTTGGTGATTTTCTGCTCAACACGCTGCGCGGGGAGGGGGTCGAGATCCTCGTGCCCGGGCGCGCGGAACAGGCCGTGACGACGATGGCCTTTGTCTCCCATGACGAAAACGGAGAGCGCGAGTTCACCTTTGTCCGCAAGCCGGGGGCGGACATGCTGCTCAGCCCGGCGGACGTGGACGGCGCGGGGCTGGAAGGGGCGACGATGCTCATAGGCGGGTCGGTCTCGCTATCCGACCCGCCGTCCAGGGACGCCGTGGCGCACGCCTTTGCCAGGGCGCACGCCCTGGGCAAGATCACGTCGTTCGACGTGAACTACCGCGACATGCTCTGGAACGGGCGGCGCGAGGAAGCGCGCGCGTGCATACTGGGGCTGCTCAAGGACGTGGAGCTTTTGAAGATGTCCGATGAAGAGGTGGAGCTGCTCTGCTGCGGCACGGATATAGACGGCCTGATGCGGGAGTACGGCCTGCGCGCGGTGGTGGTGACGCACGGAGCGGGGGGCGCGCACTGTTACATGGATGGCGAAAGGCGCGCGATGCCCACGCAGGCGCGCAAGGTAGTGGACGCCACGGGTGCGGGGGACGCCTTCTGGGGGAACACGATGGGGCATCTGCTGCGCAGCGGCGTCAAGCGCGCGGAGGAGATCACCATGGAGCGACTCTGCGAAGCGGTGACGTGGGGCAACCTTGCCGGCGGGCACTGCGTGGGCTGCATGGGCGGCATCCCCGGCATGCCGACGCTGGAACAATTGCGGGCCATGCGCGGTTAGGCTGCCGCAGGGTGCAGACAACGCCCGCGGCGGCGAAAAATGCCCTGATAGTATAACGATCCGCAGCAATTCTGCTTCCCAGGCTTGCGGGCTTTCCCAACGCTTTGCCGGCCTGCCCGCTTTGACGGCATACCGAGGCGGGGGAGGGCGGACGCCCTGCCCCGCCCTTTGCGCGTCCCGGCGGATGCGCAGGGCGCACATCGCGCAGGGGCGCCTTGCGCCATGCCGCCGACGCCCTGGCCGGGGCGGCGTTTTCGCGCCGCGGCGGGAGCGGTGAGCCCCTGCCGGGGTTGCCGGAAAACGGAAAATTTCACATGAATTTGGCTTCTTCCTCTTGACAAAGGGGCTCCTGTATGGTATTATATCAAATGTCGCCGCGAGAACGGCGGTGCAGGGAAGCCTGTGGGAGCATAGCTCAGTTGGGAGAGCACTTGCCTTACAAGCAAGGGGTCACAGGTTCGAGCCCTGTTGTTCCCACCAAAATGGTCCGGTAGTTCAGTTGGTTAGAATGCCAGCCTGTCACGCTGGAGGTCGAGGGTTCGAGCCCCTTCCGGATCGCCAAATGCCTTGGTAGCTCAGCTGGTAGAGCAGTAGACTGAAAATCTACGTGTCGGTGGTTCAACTCCGCCCCAAGGCACCATGCGGTAGTAGCTCAGTTGGTAGAGCGCCACCTTGCCAAGGTGGAGGTCGCGAGTCCGAGTCTCGTCTACCGCTCCATTTTTTATTTGGTGCCATAGCCAAGTGGTAAGGCAAAGGTCTGCAAAACCTTCATTCCCCGGTTCAAATCCGGGTGGCACCTCCAAAGGAACAGGACGATTCGTCATCCGGGTCGTCCTGTTTCCCGCAATAGCCCGTATGGAAGCGTATCGAAGTGGTCGTAACGAGCCGCACTCGAAATGCGGTTGTCCGAGAGGGCACGTGGGTTCGAATCCCACCGCTTCCGCCACCATCCCTACTAGGATTTGATACAATCCTGGTAGGGACATTTTTTACCCCATCGGGGCAGAAAGCGCCTGTGACAAGGGGTTTCCCGGGGGATTTCGCGGAATTGTATGGTTCGGATAATGCTTCCTTATATAGAAGATTCGGCGCAGACTGCAAAAGTGGCTGTCTGCGCTGGTTTATTTTACCCCGCCTGAGCATTTCGCCAAATTGTGTCGATACGATTTGGCGAAATGTATTTTCGCGGAATCGTTTCAGAATTTCGCCAAATCGTTTGCATCTATCCTCGAGCCGGGGTTGGCGGTACTGGTTGCCGTGCGCGACGCGCTGAACAACGAGGTGACTTACAGCTATGTTTCCGGCTACGAAAAACAGTGCCGCATTGCAAAGATCACCGACCCGGCTGGGCGTGAGACGGTATTTACCTACTCGAACAACCTGCTGTCGAACATCAGCACCCCGGATACGGAAGAAGGGACGCTGCGCCGCGTATACTTCACGTATGACAGCAGCCAGCGGCTGACGGGCATCCGTTACAGCGAGCTGGGCGGCACTTCCCCGCACACGGTGTATACCTACGACGGTTCCACCGGCATCCTCACGCACGCGAAGAATTACGACGGCCTCCGTGTGGATATCGGCTACGAAGCCAAGAGCCGTTACAACAGCAACGCCCTTGCCGACGGCGCGAACGACCAGATGCGGCGCGTCCTGTCCTTGGAGACGGTGCATGTCAACGCCTCCAATGCGGTCACCAAGCGCGGCGCGAAGCAGACGTTTGATTATCTGCACATGTGCACCGTGGTGACGGCGGTGGAGAATGCCACGTCCGACGCGGGCAAGAAACTGTACTACCAGTTCAACGATTCCGGCAATGTGGTGGCCATGCGCGACGAATTGGGCTACGGCCAGTTCGCCAAGTTTGAGGCCGGCGTGGACAACAAGCCCAGTGAGATCTCCAAACTGCGCAAGGCCGTGGTCAACCAGCTGCGCAAGATCGACTTTTCCGGCCAGTGGACAAGCAGCGGTACGGCGGTGAAGGACGCCTCCACGCGCTGCCTGGGCATGCCCTCTGTGAAGCTGACGGCGACGGCGGGCAGCGAGTCGTATTACCAGCAGCAGGTCACGATGCTCCCCCACCAGACGTACACCTTCAGCGCCTACGTCAAGACCCAGAATGTCCAGACGGAGTTCGGGGCGTTTTTGCGGATCAACGGCAACTGGGGACGGCTGGAAAGCGAGTCCCTGACGGGCACCACACCCGCGGCCAGCGGCAACGGCATGCCCGCGGACGGCTGGCAGCGCGTCAAGATGACCTATGAAAACACCTCCGATGATGAATACACGGCCAGCGTCGCGCTCGTGGTGAGCAAGGGCTCCGGCACGGCGTGGTTCTCCTGCCCGCAGCTGGAGACCGGCACGGTGGCCAACTCCGTCAACCTCTTGAGCAACGCGGACTTCCATCTCAGCTCTGTCAGCGGCGCGCAGACGCTGCCTACGGACTGGGGCCTGTCCAGCAACGACCTCACCACCGCCCCGACCAGCGTGTTCCCCGCCAGCGACGACCCGGACTTCCCGGCAGCGCTGGAAGGCAACTACATGCAGATCGAAGGCAGGCCTGATAAGGTCGAGTACGTTGGCTTCGGGCAGGAGCTGGACATTCAGGGCAAGAAGAACGACGTGCTGGTGTGCGGCGGCTGGGCCAGCGCCCACAGCGTGCCCAACGCCACCGAGCCGGAACGCAGCTTTGCCATCATAGTTCGCTTGCAAAATACTTCCGGCGAGTGGTCAAACCATGCCCTGCGCCCGTTTAACTCTGAATGGGTCGGCTGGCAGTATGCGAGCCACGGCCTCGTCGTTCCCATTGACTTTGTCAAGATCGGCTTCGTGGTCGCCTACACCGGCAACTGCAACTACGCCAAGTTCTCGAACCTCTTCCTCTACCGTGAGTCGTTCGGCGTCAGCTTTGGTTACAGTGGCACCGACCGGCGCAATGTCACCTCCACCACCAATTTGGCGGGCATGGAAGCGCATATGGAGTATGACAGCGAGGACAACCTCTATCGCTGGGTACAGCCTGGTCGTGAAAATGTCGAGGCCAACAAGTATCTTGCCTGGTACGGAGAAACAGACACCCAGCGGGCAAAACACCTGTTGCTGCGCGAGCGCACGCCGGAAAAGGTCGTCAATTACTACGACTACGACGAGTTCGGCAATCGCACCAGTTCCCGTCGTGTAGACTACCGCGTGACCACGAACAACACGGCGGAGACGGCCTACCCCTACATCCGCACCGAGCAGACCTACACCATGGACGGCAACTTCGCCCTGACCGCGAAGGACGCCCGAGGCAACACCGTGACGCGCAGCACCAACGCGCGCACCGGCGAGCTCAACAGCGTCACTGACCCCACCGGCCAGACGGTCAGCTATGCCTACGATGACGCCAAGCGCGTCACTGGCGTGCAGACCGCCGCCGACGGCAAGACCTACAGGAATGCCTACACCTACGAGGAGGACCGCATCAAGACGGTCAGCCACAACACCACGGACGACACGGCCACGGACGTCACCTACACCTTCGATTACGACGACCTCGGCCGCAAGACCACGGTGAAAGTGGGTACGCAGACGCTCTCCACGAATGTCTACGAAAACGACCGCAACGGCCTGCTCTCGGAGGTACAGTACGGCAACGGCGGCAAGGTGAAGTATACCTACGACGAGTTCGACCGTATCACCGGCCTGCGCTATGACGACGAAACGTCCGACTGTTACACCTACGAATACGGCGCGGACGGCATGGCGGCGCGCGTCCATGACAACAACCTTGGGCGCAGCTACGAGACGGAATACGACCTCTCTGACCGCCCCTGCCAGGGTACGCTGATCGGCGCGGACGGCCACCGCCTCTATCGCACCACGCTGGAGTACACCCGCCATTCCAACCTCAACAGCTTCCGTGAGGAAGTGGGTGAAGGCTGGCTCGGTTCGACGCACAAGACCTCCTATACCTACGACATCGACAACCGCGTGACCGAAATGCAGTTCGACGACAGCCTGCACAAGATCGCCTATGAGTATGACGAACTTGGCCGCATCAAGGAGCGCGCGCTGACCAACGGCTCTGCGGGGTACACCACTACCTACACCTTCGTAGCGGGCGGCTATGGCACGAACAGCACCACGCCGCTGGTGGCGGGCATCACGCAGGGAACGGGCAGCAACGCCATGAACTTCGCCTACGCCTACGACTCCCGCGGGAACATCACCTCGGAGACGCGCAACGGAGCGGTGACAACCTATACCTACGACGCTCTCGGCCAGCTCATCCGGGTCAATGACCCCCACGACACCACTGCGGGCACGAGTGGCACCACGTGGGTGTACACCTACGACCGCGGCGGCAACATCCTCTCCAAGTCGTACTACGCCTACACCACCGGCACGCCCGGCACGGCGGTAGACACCATTGCCTATTCGTACACAGACAGCAACTGGAAGGACAAGCTGACCTCCTACGATGGCAATGCGATCACCTACGACGCGATTGGCAACCCGCTTTTTGACGGCACGTGGACGTACACCTGGGAGAAAGGCCGCCAGCTCAAACAGATGAGCAAGAGCGGTATGAACGTGGAGTTCAAGTACGACCACAACGGCCTGCGGACGCAGAAGAAGGTGACGAGCGGCGGCGAGGTAACGGTGACGGACTACACGCTGCATGGCAAGCTGATCACGCATCTGACCAGGGGAAGCGACGAGATGCACTTCTTCTACGATGCGCAGAGCAGGCCTGCGATGGTGGAGTTCAACGGCGCACTGTACAGCTACGTCCACAACCTTCAGGGTGATGTCGTGGGTATCCTTGACAACGCCGGAAGCCTCGTGGTAGAATACAAATACGATGCATGGGGCAAGCCCATTCTCGTGCGAACCTTGACAACTGCATATGAGGCATTGGCGGAGCTGAACCCGTTCAGGTATCGAGGGTATGTGTTTGATGAGGAGACGAGGTTGTATTACCTACGGAGTAGGTATTATAACCCCGTTCAGAAAAGATTTATTAATTTAGATAATATCATCAAAGGAATTTCCTTGTTCATTAATATGTTCTCTTATTGCGCAAATAATCCTGTGTCATATGTAGATCCTGATGGTCATAGTTTTCTGGATTGGGTTAGCAACACGGCTAATAGTATTAAAAACTGGGCTTCAGATACATGGGATAGTGTTCGAAACAAGGTATCAGATGCATGGAACGATGTGAAGAAATGGGCAACCAACACGTGGAACGATGTGAAAAATTGGGCAACCAACGCGTGGAACGATGCGAAAAATTGGGCGACCAACGCGTGGAACGATGTGAAAAATTGGGCGACCAACGCGTGGAACGATGTGAAAAATTGGGCGACCAACGCGTGGAACGATGTGAAAAATTGGGCGACCAACGCGTGGAATGATGCGAGTGCTTGGTTGTCAGCTAAGTGGGATTGGACAAAAAATGCTCTTAAAGATTGGGCTGATAACTATGTTATAGCTACTTTGGATGGCTCCTTTGAACTCGCTGGCTATGTGTCCTTGGCGTCTGCGATTCTTATGGGCTCAACGCCACTCAATATAGCTTGTGGTGCTGCTTCCACTTTGTGGGGCCTCAGAGATGACTTAGAGGCATTTTTAAATGAACATTTTTTTAGCTAAAGTAAAGAGGCTTGCAAGTATAAAGTCAATGGTGAGGTGAATAAGTTGGAGACTCTCTCTTAGACAACCAGAGGGCATAACGCGAGGTAGGGGCAACGAATAGGTGCCTATGAGGCATCTATTAAGGAAGGGGACTTGTTATGAAAGAGCAAAAATCTGGTTGCATAATTTTCGTGTGCATAACTGTCGCTTTTTGTATTAGGATTATCACAAAAATACTAGAAGGGGCCGGGGCGGTAAACGAAACGTGGGAATTAGTTTTTTCGGTATATCGTGTACTTTACTCTCTAGGGATGTTTGTATTGTTGGTTTGGCTGTGGGGGAATTATCTTCGCAACAGAAATAACAGATTATAGTTTCGCAATAAGGGGCTCCATCCCAAATTCTGTGTAAACTCCAAATGAGGCGTGAACAGAGCGGAATTCATTGTGCGCGGCAGCGGATCTATCCGACTGCCGCCTTGTGTGCAGTATAACACCGGCGGGGATGGACGCCAAGGGCGGCGGCAAGGTCGCCGTTCATCGGAGCGCCGCGCACAGCGGCGCGCAGACCCTTGACGTCCGGCCCCGACGTAGTTATTCGGGCATGCGTCCGGCAAAATAGACGGACAGCTGTGCGTGGATCACGCTCCAGTCCTGCTGCCGTCCCGTTCACTTTTTCGTGATGTCCATCATCGCCAGATACAGCATTTTCAACAGGCTGTCGTCTGTGGGAAACACCGATTTGGCCTTGGTCACCTTGCGCAGATGGCGACTGAAACCCTCTATGGCGTTGGTGGTATAGATCAGCCTGCGTACCTCCTGAGGGTACTTGAAATATGTACTCAGATTGGTCCAGTTCAATGTCCCAAGATTTTTTTGGCGCTATCTCCAGATAGCTGTTGGAGTTTACTGGATATTTGCGATTTTCTTGAAATAAATAAAAAAATTTATGATTACAGATAAAGCGAGCTTATATAAGTACTCTTTACCCCCAAGCATATGGCTAAAAGTCAATCCCGTAGCCTATACAAATCTCGATGGCCGCCAGAGGCCTCCATTTTTAATCCGATTCTTAAGAAATAGCGCAAATGGAACTGACAAGCGGGAGAATATCATGCAAGATTGTCGCACGACCCCAAGAACCATAGCACAGGAGTGACCCCCATGTCCTACACATCTCTGGCCCAGTCCGCAGTGGACTGGGCCTTATCCAAAGTTGGCTGTGCGTACAGCCAAGCTAACCCTAACCAACCCCGGGGATGGCACAGATAATCGTGCCATCCCCTTTTTCACAGAGGTGACCGAACATGAACCCTACCGGCCAATGGCTCAAAGGCACATTTTGCCCAGACGACGGCTCCGGGCAGGAAACAGGGCAGTATGTCGGCATACTGCACATCCGCCCCGACCTGAAAGACTGGCTGACCTCCGGCGATCCCATCTACTTTTCTTCCTACGCCTTTCAATGGCTGGAAATCTTCGCCAAACCGCACCTGGCCTCCACCACCTACGCCTGCTACCGCCAGCAGCTCAAAAAGCACATCCTTCCCGCCTTCCCCATGCGCGACATCCGCTCCATCGAGACCGCGGACATCCAACTGTTCTTCAATGAGCGCCGCTACCTCCGCCACGAATCCCAGCGCAAGCTCCGCAATATCCTCAACATGATTTTTGCCGCTGCGGAGGATGACCACCTGATCGACCGCAACCCCACACATTCGCCTCGCCTGAAGCTCACCAACGCGCAAAAGACCGTGCGCGAAACGTTGAGCGTCGATGCCATGGCAGACATTCAGGATGTGCTGCCAAAGCTGGAAAACGACATGGATAAACGATACCTCGCCTTGCAAATGTCCATGGCGCTGCGCCCCTGCGAAGTGCTGGGACTGCGCTGGGAGGATGTAGACCTCGCTAACGGTCTGTTGCACATCCGCAGGAACGTCGTTCACCCAACGCGCAACCAGCCCGAAGTCAAAACGCTTAAAACCGAAGGCAGCGCCCGCGACCTGCCGATCTCCACACTGGCTCTCCCATACCTGCAACAGGGCGGCGAGGGCTTTTTGTTTGGCGGGGAAGCGCCCATCACTTACGGCATCTTCCGCGGTATCTGGCGGCGCATCGGCAGGCAGATCGACCTGCACGGGGCGACAGGCTACACTTTCCGGCACACAGTCCTCACGGATCTTTACGATGCAACGAAGGACGTAAAGACGACGCAGTTCTACGCCGGCCACAGCACGCCGGACATGACGATGCGCAGATACGTCCATGGCCGGCAAAGGAACCTGCAGATCGCCGCCCACGCGCTGGATGATCTCTACACGCGCGACAAATAACGCATCTGACCAGGGGTAGCGATAAGCTGCACTTCTTCTACGATGCGCAGAGCAGGCCGGCGATGGTGGAGTTCAACGGCGCGGTGTACAGCTACGTCCACAACCTGCAGGGCGATATTGTAGGAATCGTTGACAGCGCTGGAAGCCTCGTGGTAGAATACAAATACGATACATGGGGCAAGCCCACGCTCGTGCGTACCTTGACAACTGCATATGAAGCGCTGGCAGAGCTGAACCCGTTCAGGTATCGCGGGTATGTGTTTGACGAGGAGACGGGGTTGTACTATCTGAGAAGTAGGTATTATAATCCAGCGACTGATAGATTTGTTAATGCGGATTCGATAATTGTCAGACCATTTTTATTAAAAAGAGTAGCCTTATTCCATTATGCTAATAACAATCCCATCGCAGGAATAGATAAAAATGGGCATGAATCGCAAAACGTATATGATAATAAAAAATCTTTCTGGAAATGGGTCATTGCTCTGGGAAGCATAGTGGCTAGGTATAGTGCAGAATTTCTGTTCCGTTCACTTGAAGGCGATGGGACTCCTCTTGTCTGCAATTCGAGCAACAGCCCGGACTTGATCCGCAAAATAAGGGATCATAAAGATTTCAAGGCTGCGTTTGATACGGCTCGAAAGAGTATCGCTGAGACAGGAGAAACTTATATGGGTAGTTTTAATTTTGAACTTGATACGTCTGACCTAGCTACTATTGATTTATTCGGAGCGCTCCACTCCGTAGAACTAACAGTAATTCCGATAATGAACAGCCAAAACGAGATAGATATGTATGAGATAGCAATCAGCGACAAGTATAACTTTATAATTGAAGAAGTACCCGAGTCAGGTATTGAGAGAATAGCAATGTTATTGAATAATGAAGCGGCATACGATATGGAAAGAGGATTGCTTATGAATTATAATATAAGCATTAGCTTTAAGATTAGAACGACTGAGCTGGAGGAATAAATGAAAAAAGTATTAGTCGGATTCCTTGTACTTATTTTTGTTCTAGGAGTCGGGGGCTGTTCTTCGTTGGAGGATGCAGAGCGTTTTTCTAGGCTTTATGGCAGAGATACGGTAGACTTTTGGAATGAGGGGCGATATGTGTTAAATTATGTCGTATCCAGATGGCTATTACGATTCTACCCAGAAACAAATCCGCCAGAAGGCACAGCAGTACAGATGGAGTCGAGCACTGTTGTGTTAGAAGATGTAGTAGGCTATGCTGAAATTGAAGATGCGCATTTGATATATTTTATCTGTTCTGAGAAGTATACAAATATTATGCAGTACGCTATTCTCGATCCATATACGGACGACTTGCAAATCGAGCAGGAAGTGGGGGGTTTTTCGCCAGAGGAACAGAAGATATTTACGGATACAGGTAGGTTCCGTTTCAAGGATGATTATCTTGAGGAAAGTTCGTCTAATGGAAACGGCGATCAATAATATTTTTTGAAGTTAGATATGAGCAATCTCATTTTAGGAAGATGCCATGAGGCAGCGTATCATAACGCCATTTATCATTGATTGAAGCGGAAACGAAGAGAATATTCATGCCCTGCACAATCCAAGCTCGACCTATTGCAGGCGAGGCTTCAGCCAATGCCAGCTAGGCATTCAGCCAAGCCAAACGAACGCAGGAGGCCATTTGATAAGGTACAATACGTTGCGCAAAATGAATGGGTATATGTTTGATAAATGCTAGAATACCGCGCACAAACGTCGTCCGACCGACCCATAGAACAGGAGCGACCTCCATGTCTTACACATCTCTGGCCCAGTCCGCAGTGGACTGGGCCTTATCCAAAGTTGGCTGTGCATACAGCCAAGCCAAACGAACGCAGGAGAACATCTTCGACTGTTCCTCTCTCGTCGCCCGCGCCTACTCTGCCCAAGGCAAACGCTGGAAGTACGGCGGCAGCGTGCCTACGAGCAACAAGGAGATCTACGACGATGACTTCGAATTGCTCTGGCCTGCTACCTACGCCCAGATCGGCAAGAGCTTCGGCGGGGCTTCGGTCATCAATATGGCCAAACAGCCCGGCGACCTGCAATTCCTCTGCACGGACTCCGGCACCAGCCGCGCCAATAAGATCACCCACGTGACGATGGTGGCCTCGCCCACGCAGATCGTCCACGCCCGCGGCACGAAGTACGGCGTGTGTACCAACTCCATCTCCCTCTATGCCGGCAAGGTATGCGGCGTTGTCCGCTACAACCCGGCCTGCGCGCTGCGCCCGGGGATGAAAGGCTACCGCACGCTGCGGCTGCAACAGGCGCTCAACCTGCACGGCGCGGACATCAGCGAGGACGGCGAGTTTGGCGAAAAGACGCAAAAGGCGCTGAAAGTATTTCAGGCAGACCATGGCTGCGGGGCGACCGGCGAGACAGACCTTGCTACGCTCAACGCCCTTGGCCTTGACGCAGAGGCGAAGCCGCTTTCCGAATCCGCTGTCGCGGAGCCGTCCAGCCAGAAGCCGATTCTGGTCACGGGCGGCTCTGTTCATATCCGCACCGGCCCCGGCAAGGAATATGACTCGGTGATGATCGCCCACGCAGGCGACGTCCTGCACGGCATCGACGCGGAAGGCTGGAACCCCATCCTGCTGGACGGCGAAGTGCGCTGGATCAGCCAGAAGTACAGCCAGGCGCAGAACGCCTGAATCCCACAACGACCGCTCTCCACGTCAGGAAACTGGCGTGGAGGGCTTTTTTGCTTTTGGGAGCAGATGAGCCAAGCGCTCATTCACCGGCGAGCAACAGGCGGATGATCTCGCACGAAGTCTCCGGGTCCCGTTCCAACAGCGCGCGTGCCAGCTCATTGGCCGCGATCTGCCAGGCAAAGTGGCGCAGGGGAACGGACAGGAAACGCCGGGCGAATAATGCGTTCAGCCGCATCATTTCTTCTTCCTGCCCAAGAAGAGCGCATATCTCCTGAAACAGCGCATCGGCCAGAACGGTATCCATGCGGCCGGCCGTGTCGGACCAGATGTCCTGGATCATCGTTTCCATTGCTGCCGCCAGATGGTCATCGAGCAGCTCGCAGAAATAGATCAGCGACCGCGTGTTGTCCACCTGGTTTTGCAGAGGATGCGCCTGCGCGTAAGCGCGCACGAAGGAATAGCATCCATTTGCCTGCGAATCTTTCTGCCCGCCGCCCTTCGCCACCATCCGGCAGCTTGCGGCCAAGGCGTCCGTCGCCGAATCCTCCCGGTCGAAAAACTCCTCTTCGAGCGGGATGGAGCAGGCGATGAGCAGTTGGCGGATGTACTCGTCGAGCTTGTACGCCCGTGCGCCAAGCCGCTTGCGGATGGAGCGCGCCAGCGTGAGAAAAGCGTGGAAAGTGTTGTGCTGCCGGGCATAGTCCGTATCGCCCAATATGCCCTGTTCGGTCGCAAAGATGTTCATAGTCTACCTCCCCGAATAAAGTCAGCGCGACCATGCGGGCAAAAGCCGCACGAGCCGCGCCGCGGTGGTAGTAAACCTCTTGCTTCGAAACATGTCAAGGCATATCGAGGGTCGCAGGGGATAACTCTTTGCGTCCTCTAAAATTCCCCCCTATCCCTCACTTTTCCCCCTTTTGGAGCGAGTGAGGAAAATCTCGCTCCGTTTTTACCCCGTCAGGGCATTTCGCCAGATTGTATCAATTTCTGGTAAGGCTGCCACCACCCCTGCCAGTTTTTGATACAAAGCCGGCAGGGAGTTTTTTTACCCCATCGGTGAGGACGCCGCCGCCCGCTTTTCGCCTGAATTTCTTGCAGGGCATTGGGTTTCCGTTTCCACCCGGAATCGATCCCGCTGCCGGGATAAAGGATTCGCCTACTCGCAAAGGGCTGCGGCTTGTCGTTTGCCCGGCCGCGGCGTTCCCGCGCCCCTGCGCGTTCGCGGCGTCCGGCGGCCATGGGCGCTTTTCCCGGCGCAACAGGAGACGCCTGCCCGGCATCCGCCTTGCTGGCCGGCCATGCCGCCGCGTCGGGCGATCACCTCATACTTTCGCCACCACGCCGGCGAAGGCGATGGCGCCGCTTGCATCGTCGGCGATGACGAAGATAAAGGGGCGGTCCACCGTCATTTCCACAAATTCCGGCTCCTCCAGCGGCATGGACGCGCCTGCCAGCATGGGTATCGCCGTCACCGCCGCCGCGCGCGTGCCTTGTTCGTCCACATCGACGCGCACATTCTGGAGGACGTCGCCGATGTAGAGGGGCACGTCCGCGCACATGGCGGAAAAGTCCGCGTCCAGGCTGGTAGAGAGCGTCATGCCCCGCGCCCGCAGGCCGTCCAGCAGCGAGCCGCCGTATGCGAGGGAGAATTTCGGCAGGGTGAGGTGGACGTCCGGGCCGATCTCCATGCCGTCAAAGTACGCCATGCCCTCCCGCGCGAGCGCTTGCAGGGCCGGTTGCACGCCGCCTTCCTCGGGGAGGACGACGTACATGGCCAGCGACGTGCCCTCATAGGGCAGGCGCACGAGCTGCGCGCCGTCGCGCTCGCCATAGGAGAAGTCGTGTTCCCGATACATCAGGTCTGTTTCCACGTCGCCGCCCGGGGCGTGGAACGCGCCCTCGTATGTGGCGTCTTCGGAGAAGGCATGTGCCCAGCGCGCCTCCATGGAAAGGGCGTTGACGAGGCAGAGCACCGTGTTCGGCGAAAGCGGGGCGGTGAGTATCTTATCGATGAGGCCGTCGGTGTGTTCCGAGACCCAGGCGTTGATGTTTGCCGGGTCGGCGTCCAGCGGGAACCACTCGGCGTCCACGCGCGACACGTAGTCCGGCAAAAGCTCCACCTCTGGGTCGACAAAGCCGGCGTTGGCGGCGCGCAGGCCGGGGACGGGCGCGCCTTCGTATGCGTGATCGTCGGCATCGCGCGCGTTGCTGAGCAGGGCCTGCGCGTCGATGGCATCCCCGGCGAGCAGCGCGTCCAGTTCCGCGCGCGTCTCCCCCGCCGCGCCCTCGCGGGCGAGGGAAAGCGCCATTTGCAAACTCAGCGGCGAGACGGCGGCGTTCTTGGTGCCGTCGGTCATGTCCGCGAGCAAAGAAAGCCCCACCAGGTTCCCGGACGCCTCCGAAAGCGCCGGGGCGGCAAGGAGCAGCAGCGCAAGAAACAGGCAGAACAGGCGGCGCATGGTATTCCCTCCCGTTTGTAAAGTTTGGATATTCTTTAGACGCGCAGGAGGAAGGTATGGTTGCAAAAGCGCCCGGTACATGGACGGGCGTGAACGTCATTGTTTGCAGATGGAACTTCTGTGCCCGATCTCGAGCATAAGGATGGTCACGGCAGGATCGTCGATCTGCGCGATGAGGCGGCAGTCGCCCACGCGATAGCGCCAGAGGCCGGGGCGGTTCGCCGTCAGCGCCTTTCCGTGGACGCGCGGGTCTGTACAGCCGACGAGGTTTTTCCCGACCCACGCATAGAGCGTCGCCGCGATGGGGCGATCCAGCGTTTGCAGGGACTTCAGCGCGGCCTTCGCGTAGCGGACGGCGTATGTCATTTGAGGCCCAGCATCCTTCCGACGTCGTCGTGGGAATAGGCGGTGGGGTCGGCTTCGTAGTCCGCCTGCGCGCGCAGGGCAACTTCCAGATCGATCCCGTCCTCGATCTTTTCCATGGCGGCGCGGCGCATGAACTCGCTCACGGCCATGCCATGCAGCTTTGCGTAATCACGGATGACGCGGGAATCCTTGTCCGACATGCGCAGTGTAACGGTCATGGTCATCCCTCCTCCTACTATAATAAAGTGTGTAACTACGCAAACCTTCGCAAGAGGAGCAAACCGATTTGGAAGGCGAAGGAGCGTAGCGACTGAGCCTTCCAAATCGCGCGGCGCGCGCCGCCTCCTTTGGGTATCGAAATCCGCTTCGGATTTTGATATAATAGTCTCGTGCGGACAGAGGATCACGCAAGCCTCCATGTGGTTGCTGTCCACTTCAACAAGAGTGTAACCTCTGTCCCTGCGGGATTTCAGTTATGAGCCGGATGTCGCGGCAGCTCTGCCGTCTTCTCATTTCGCAGTAGGTTATGACCCGCATCGCAAAGAGGGCTGTCCGCAACATCTTTTCGAGGTGATTTTCATGTTTATCGTCGGTATCGATATTGCCAAGCGCTTCCATGAAGCCTCTGTCATCGCCCAGGATGGCAGCCTCGTCCGCAAGGCTTTGCGCTTCGCCAACTCTCAGGCGGGCTACAACAAGCTCATGAACATGGTTCGCGGCCTGAACGAGCCCGTCGTCTTCGGCATGGAAGCCACTGGTCACTATTGGTTGACTCTGTTCACGCATCTGCGCAACGATGGGTTTACCGTTCACGTCATCAATCCCATTCAATCCGATGCGCTGCGCGGCATGTACATCCGCAAAACCAAGAACGATGCCATTGACAGCATGATTATCGCCGATGTCATACGCTTCGGCCGCTACTGCGAAACTTCCGTACAACCCGGCGACCTGCAGGCCATGCGGGAACTATGCCGCCAACGGTTTTACATCATCGACATGGCCTCCGATCTCAAACGCAAGGTTCTTGCACTGCTCGACCAGGTTTTCCCCGAGTACGAAAAGCTCTTCTCCGATACCTTTGGCGCTTCGTCCATGGAACTTCTGTCCCAGTACACCACGCCTGAAGAGATGCTTTCCGTCAGCACCGAAAAACTTGCCGAGCTTCTTGAGACCGCCAGCCGTGGACGTCTCGGCCTGGCCAAGGCGGAGGAAATTCAAGAGGCAGCGAAGAATTCCTTTGGCATTGTTCTTGCTTCCGGCAGCTTTGCGCTCATCATCCGGCAGTATATCGAACAAATCCGTTCTTTGGAATCCTCGATCGCTGTCTTTGATACGGAAATCGCGCGTCTGCTCGCGGGATTTGACACGCAGCTCACCACCATTACAGGTATTGGACCCACCCTGGCTGCCGTCATTCTTTCGGAAATCGGCGGTGATATCAAGCGCTTCTCTTCTCCCGCAAAGCTGGCTGCCTACGCGGGCGTTGATCCGACTGTGAAACAGTCCGGCGATTTTACAGGCACGCGAATGAAGATGTCTAAACGTGGTTCGCCATACCTTCGCCGCGCCATCTGGCTTGCTTCTACCGTCGCCGCTTTCAAAGACCCTGCCATTCATGCCCTCTACGAGCGAAAACGCTCTGAGGGCAAAGACCATATGACCGTTATCGGCCATGTTTGCCGCAAGATGGTTTCCATCATCTTCGCTGTCCTTCGCGACAACACCCCCTACTCCCCGGCTGTCATTTCGGATTAATTCCCTCTTGACTTTTTATAGCCGGTCTTGTAATACATTGGATTACGGAGGCGGCGTTTTGTCAAGAGACGCTTTCTTTGGGTTGCGCTTTTTGCCAAAATGGCGTATACTTATCCTCGGTCCGACCGTTGCGCAGGTGAAGGGAAGCCGGTGGAAATCCGGCGCAGCCCCCGCTGCTGTAAGGCGGATCCCGCGCCGGCACGCCACTGTCCGTTGGATGGGAAGGCGGCGCGGGAGACGATGCCGAGCCAGAAAACCTGCCCGCGTGCTCCCATGGCCGGATACGTTTGCTTCGCGGCGGAGGGCCGCGAGAAGGAGGGACCCATGCTTCGCAAACTTGTATGCCTGCTGACCGCACTGACACTGCTGCTTTTGCCGCTGGGGCTTGCCGAGGAGGCGAGCGTCGGCGTCATCGGCGGCGCGGACGGCCCCACGAGCATCTTCGTGGCGGGCGAATTGACCGACGGCCTCGGGCGGACGGTGGAGATCCCCGAAACGGTGGAAAAGGTCGTCTCACTGACGGCGGCGAACACGGAGATCGTCTACGCGCTGGGCGCGGGCGATTTGCTGGTGGGCGCGGACGCATACAGCGACTACCCGGAGGAAGCCAACGACCTGCCCCGCATGGGCGATTACGCCGGGCCGAACGTGGAACTGATTGCCGCCGCGGAAGCGGACGTGGTGCTCGCCTCGACGACGCTGCAGCAGGACGCCATTGAAAAGATGGAGGCGCTGGGGCTGAACGTGGTCTGCGTGGAACCGGCCGGTCTGGACGAACTGTACGAGGGCATCGTCCTCATCGCCGCCGTGGTGGGCGCGGACCCCACGCCGCTGCTGACGGACATGCAGGCCGCTATCGCGGAAACGGCTTCCACCGTGCCCGCGGACATGGAGCCCGTGCGCGTCTACTTCGCCCTCTCCTTTGGCGAGAGCGGCGACTTCAGCGCCGGGCCGGGCACGTTCATTGACGAAATGATCGCCATGGCGGGCGGCGAAAACGTGGCCGCCGCTTCCGAATACGCCTGGCCGATGTACAGCCTTGAGGGCATCGTCGCCGCCGACCCGGACGTGATCCTCATCTCCGACTATGGCGACGGCACGGCCGTGGAACAGTTCTGCGCCCTGCCCGGCTACGCGGAGCTGCGCGCCGTGCAGGAGGGCCACGTCTACGCCCTCACGGACGACCTCATCAGCCGCCCCGGCCCGCGCATCGCCGAGGGCTTCCAGCAGGTGGTGGACGCGCTCGCCGACGCCGGCGCGTATGACTGACGGAGGGTAGAAAAAGGAGACCGCGAGTTCGCGGCCTCCTTTTTTCGCGGCTTCACAGGCAAAGCCGACGACAGACTATTCGTCCACAGCCGCCTTCGCGTGGGCGGCGGTGGGGAAGGGCGGGGCGGGCGTCAACAGGCAGAATGCGGCGCGCCGCTTCATGGCCGGTTCCTCCTTTTCGCATCATTGCGCCAGCTTCACCGGCTCCAGTGTCATGGCGGGGAATTCGGCATCTTCGGGGACGTCCGCGCCCGTGCGCTGCATGGGATCGCCGACGCGCGGCGTCTGCGCGCAACACGGGCTCATAGACAAGGGTGCTCTCCAGCGTGCCGCTGCCGCTTTCCACGAACATGGGCTCTGTGATCTTGTCGCCCTTGGCGATCGCATCCCGGGGAACGATGGGCGCGGTGGGACGCAAAAACCAGACCCGCAGGGTCGCCGTGAACGGTTCGGCTTGCAGGCCGTCGGCGAAACTGCCCGCGCTGCAGCCGCCCCAGGCCGGTCATCATCCCGCCTCCCTTCGCCTGCTATACGCAAAAGCCATGAAAAATGTTGCGTATTTCCCCAAAGAAATTGCAAAATGCGGCAAAACGCGCTATACTTACAGCAAAGGAGGGATCGCCATGGAACTGAAAGAGAACCTTGCGGGACTGGAACACGTGGGCGTGCCCACCGCGGACATTGAAAAGACCATCGCCTTTTACGAGAGCCTCGGCTTTGAGGTCGTGCTGCGCACGGCCATCCCGGACGGCGGCAAAGTGGCCTTTTTGCAGCTGGCCAACGTGATGGTCGAGACCTACGAAAGCGACGACGCGGCGGGCAAACCCGGCGCCATCGACCACCTCGCCCTCAAGGCGCGCGACATCGAAGCCGCCTTTGCCTCTGTCAAGGCGCTGGGCTACGAATTGGTCAACGACAAGATCGAGTTCTTGCCCTTCTGGAAAAACGGCGTGCGCTACTTCACCTTCTACGGCCCCAACCGCGAGAAGATCGAGTTCAGCCAGATCCAGTAACGCCAAAAACAGCGCGCCCCGCACCCGGGCTTTCCCGGATGCGGGGCGCGTTCAGGATGTTGACAAAGTCAACAGACTGGCAGAGCGTTGAGAAAGCCTGCAAGCCAAGGAAGCTGCACTTGCATTCAAGGGAGCTTACTAGACGTAAGTGACCGCAGGATGCAAGTGCAGCTGACGCAGGAAGCAAAAATTGCCACTGATTTTCATTTTATCAGGGCAATTTTCGCGTTTGTGGGCTTTGTCAGCGCTCTGAGCGCGCCCCGCACCCGGGCTTTCCCGGATGCGGGGCGCGTTTTCCGTCCCCTTAGAAGGCGATCTTTTCCTCGATGTATTTGACCAGTTCGTCGATGGCCACGACGTCCTGCTTCATGGTGTCGCGGTCGCGCACGGTGACCTTGCCGGTCTCCAGCGTGTCAAAATCGACGGTCACGCACAGGGGCGTGCCGGCCTCGTCCTGGCGGCGGTAGCGCTTGCCGATGGAGCCGGTCTCGTCGTATTCGACCATGAAGTGCCTGGACAAAAGCGCGTAGACCTCGCGGGCCTTGTCGCCCAATTTGTTCTTCTGCAGCGGCAGCACGGCGGCCTTGTAGGGCGCGAGCGCCGGGTGCAGGTGCAAAACCGTGCGCACGTCGCCGCCCTCCAGCTCCTCTTCATCGTAGGCGTCGCAGAGGAAGGCCAGCACGAGGCGCTCGACGCCCACGGACGGCTCCACGCAGTAGGGGATGAACTTCTCGTTGGTGGTGGGGTCCAGGTATTCCATGGACTTGCCGGAGTGCTCCATGTGCTGCTTGAGGTCGTAGTCCGTGCGGTCGGCCACGCCCCACAGTTCGCCCCAGCCGAAGGGGAAGAGGTATTCAAAGTCCGTGGTGGCCTTGGAGTAGAAGGCCAACTTGTCCTTCTCGTGGTCGCGCAGGCGGAGGTTTTCCTCCTTCATGCCCAGAGAGAGCAGCCAGTCGCGGCAGAAAGCGCGCCAGTAGTCGAACCACTCAAGATCCTCGCCGGGCTTGCAGAAGAATTCCAGCTCCATCTGCTCGAACTCGCGCACGCGGAAGATGAAGTTGCCGGGGGTGATCTCGTTGCGGAAGGACTTGCCGATCTGGCAGATGCCGGCGGGCAGCTTCTTGCGCGTGGTGCGCATGGCGTTGAGGAAATTGACGAAGATGCCCTGCGCGGTCTCGGGGCGCAGGTAGATCTCCGCAGCGGAATCCTCGTTGACGCCCTGATGGGTCTTGAACATGAGGTTGAACTGGCGGATGCCGGTGAAGTCCTTCTTGCCGCACACGGGGCAGACGATGTCGTGCTCGGCGATGTAGGTTTCCAGCTGTTCGTTCGTCCAGCCGTCGCCGGTCTCCTGCCCATGGGTAAAGTCCTCGATGAGCTTGTCGGCACGGAAGCGGGCCTTGCAGGCCTTGCAGTCCATCAGCGGGTCGTTGAAGCCGCCGACGTGGCCGGAAGCCACCCAGACCTCGCGGTTCATCAGAATGGCGCAGTCCAGCCCGGTGTTGTAGGGGCATTCCTGCACGAACTTCTTCCACCAGGCGCGCTTGATGTTGTTCTTGTACTCCACGCCCAGGGGACCAAAGTCCCAGGTGTTGGCCAGGCCGCCGTAAATTTCGGAGCCCGCGAAGATGTAGCCGCGATTCTTGCACAGCGCGACCAGCTTGTCCATTGTCAGCTTCGCCATATCCATACCCTCTTTTTCGATTGCGATGTGGTACAAGCATAGCAGATTTGCCGGAAAACTGCAACGCCGGAATGTAAATTCGCGCGATATTTCGCCGGGGAAAACGCGCGGACGGCGTATTTTCTTTTCCACGCCCCCGCCAAAAACCGCGTGCCCCGCCCGGCCGTCTAACAGATGACCGGTCAAAACGATGGAGGTGTCCCATGACGAGCGAACAGTTTGCGCAGGAGATCGTCGCGCTTACCGATACGCTGTATCGTGTAAGCTACTCGATCCTGCGCGAAGCGTGCGACCGCGAGGATGCGGTACAGGGCTGCCTGGAAAAGGCGTGGAAAAAGCGGCGCACGCTGCGCGACGAGCGCTACCTCAAAACGTGGCTGGTGCGCATACTCATCAACGAGTGCTACAACATCCACCGCCGCCGCGCTCGGGAAGCGCCAGGCGAACTTCCCGAGCGCGCCGCCCCACCCGGCGCGGACAGGGAGCTGCACGACGCCCTGATGCGGTTGCCCGAGGAAGTGCGCACGCCCATCATCCTGCATTACATGGAGGGGTATCCCATTGGGGAAATCGCCTCGGCCCTGCGCCTTGCGCAGGGGACGGTCAAGTCCCGCATGCGGCGCGGCCGGGCGATGCTCAAAAAACTGCTGTCTGAGGAGGAACTTTCGTGAAGAAACGAGATTTTCGCGCGGCTTTCGGAAAGCCCGACGCGGAGTTTGTCTCCCGCGTGCAGTATACGCTCCGCAGACTGCGCGAGGAGGAGGAAAGACCCGTGAAACGCAAATTGCGGCTGAGCGCGGCCATCGCCGTGGCCGCCTGCCTGATCGTCGCCACGGCGGCGCTCGCCGCCGCCAGCCATTGGGGGCTGTTCGACTTCCTGGACCAGGGCCGGGACAGCGGCGTGCTGCCGGAAGCGGCGGAGATCGTCGCCACCGACCCGCCGCAGGAGGGCGGCGAGGGGGAACTGGCTTCCTTCAGGCTGCGCGAAGCCGTGTACGACGGCGAATACGTCTACATGGTCGTGGACGCAACGCCCGCGGACGGCCTCTTGCTGCTCGGGCCGGATATGTTGCCGCCAGACGAGATGCGCAATATGACCAGGGACGATTCCATCCCCATGACCATTGGCGAGTACGCCGAAGCGAACGATCTGCAGATGGCCATCGTGGGCATCAGCACCGCCGCAGCCGCGGAGGGCGCGGAAGACGCCATCACGAGCTTCGACTGGCGCCTGGAAGCGGACGGCACGCTGGTGTTTATGCTCAGCGGCGAGGCGCCGCAGGGCATGGGCGATGCGCTTGAGACCACGCTGTTATGCAGCGTGACGCCGCTCGTACCCGCCGCCGAGGGCGAGGGCATCACCATGCAGTATTTCGAGGAGGACGGGGAAGAGCCGGTCAGCAAATACATCGGCTACGCCGTGGACGAATCGCATATCCAGCGCAGCGAGCTTGCCTTTGCGCTCAGCGCCGCCGGGCCGGCTGAAGCGCAGGCATACGACCTGGACGCCGCGTACCCGGGCTGCGGCGTGCGCGTGGAGCGCGTGACCTTCGAGCCTTCGCCGATGGCGCTGTACTACGAGATACGCTTCACCATCACCGACGAAGCGGCCTACGCCGCGACCGAGGACGGCGTGCAGTTTGAATTTCTCGATGCAAACGGCGAACGCCTGCCGGACGGCGCGACGATGAGCGGCCAGACCGCCGCGCAGGCGGACGGTTCCCTTGTGCAGAGCGGTTCGCTGTCCGCACAGAGCGACCCTTCGCAGATCGTGGCGCTGCGCGCCTTCAACTGCTGGACGAAGGAGCGCTATGAGAGCCATGAACTGACGCTGGAGCCGTAAAACACGACGGAACGACACATCGCGCGGCGGGAAACGCGCCCGCCGCGCCCCACAAAACGCGAAGAGGATTTAAGAACGATGATGAAGGCCCTGCTTTCCCTGACGCTGCTTCTCGCCGTGGCGCTGTGCGCCCTGCCCGTCCACGCGGAAGATTCCCTGCTGCCGCTGAGCGACCTTTTCCTCTATGAACCCAGCGAGGGCGAAGAAAATGCCGAGGCCACCCGAGCCGCCAACGCCGCCTACCGGGAGACGATCGACGCGCTGGCGCAACCCTTGGATGTGGTCTGCGAAAGCGAGGCGCTGCGCTTTGAAGCCCTGCAGTACCTGGCCGTGGACGATTTCACGCTGCTGGTCTGGCGCGTGACCAATTTGACGGACAGGACGGTCTTTCTCACGACCAGCGAGTTTTACGCCGCCTTCAGCGGCATCGAATGCGACGTCTGCGGCGGCTGGCAGTGGGACAGTCTCGTCCTCGCCCCCGGCGCAAGCGCCGACGCCCGCTTCCACGGCACGCTCTGGTCGCACTTTGAACCGGGCGAGGGGGAGTTCACGCTGGATATGAAGGTGTACGACGTTTCGCAGGACGCGGAAGAGGCCGCCGAAATGACGGCGCTGGGGACGTTTTCGCCCGTGGAGAGCGGCTGCCCGCTCCTTGAAGAGACGCGCCTTGCCGTGCCGATGACGATGACGGCGGGCAACGTGCGCACGGCGCTGAAGGACGGCGCGCCGCTGGAATGGGAAATGGACGGCTACACGCTGCGCGTGACGCAGGCGGAGATGAGCGAGGTCGGGGCGCGCTTTGCGCTGGAGCGCATCTACGCAAGCCGCGACGCCGCGCTCGCCGATCCGCCGGACGGCGAGACGTTCTGGGACTATGAACTGCTCAGCGCCGACGGCGCGAAGTGGGTCTCCACGGCCTATGGCAACCTCCCCGACGCGCCGGTGGAATTGGAGGACGGCCGCTGGGCATGGCGGTATTCCACGCGCGTCTACTACATGGTCTGCCAGCCGGAGACGGTGGTGCTGCGCGCACGTCGCTTTACCGGCAACGGCTACGACGAAAGCGCCAACGTGGATGTGGAATTGCAGTTTTAGCGCGAAAAAGACAAAGCGCCCGGGGAGCATGCCGCTTCCCGGGCGTATCTTCTGTGATTCCCCTTACCGCTCGCTCACGGCCTCCGAGAGGGCTTCCCATTCCTCGTAGAGCGCGTCCATACCCGCCTGCAGTTCGGCGTGGCGGCGGGCGGTCTCGCGCGCCTCGTCCGGGCGCTGATACAGTTCCGGGTCGGCCATGCGCGCTTCGAGATCCTGAATTTCCTTTTCCGCGTCGGCGATGCGCGCTTCCGCGGCCTCAAGCTGCTTTTCCAGCGCCTTTTTGCCCTCGCGCAGCAGGCGCTCCTTGCGGCGCTGCTTGTCAAGCTGCGTCTTCGTCATGCCGGAGACGGCGGCGTCTTCCAGCCCCGCTTCCTCGCGGCGCTTTTTTTCCAGATAGTCGTCGTAATTGCCGAGGTATTCCTTCACGCCGTCCGGGCGCATCTCGATAATGCGGTCGGCCACGCGGTTGATGAAGTAGCGGTCGTGCGAAACGGTGAGGATGGTGCCGTCGAAATCCTCCAAAGCGCCTTCCAGCACTTCGCGGCTGTCCATGTCCAAATGGTTGGTCGGCTCGTCGAGAAGGAGGAGGTTGTCGCGCTTGAGCATCAATTTGCACAGCGAGACGCGGCCCTTTTCGCCGCCGGAGAGCATGGAAATCTTCTTGTAAACGTCGTCGCCGGTGAAGAGGAACAGCGCCAGCACCGAGCGCACGAGGTCGAGGCGGGGGAAGGCGTCCCACAGTTCGTTCAAGACGTCCTTTTCCGGGTCCAGCCCGGTCTGGTGCTGCTCGTAGTAGCCCAGATCGACGTTGGCGCCGAACTCCACCTCGCCCGCGTCGGCCTTCAGTTTGCGGGCGATGATGTTGAGCAGCGTGGACTTGCCCACGCCGTTGGGGCCGATGATGGCCACGCGGTCGCCGGCGCGCAGGTGGAGGTCGAAGTTTTCAAACAGCCTGCGCCCCTCGAAGCTCTTGGCAAGGCCGTGCACCTTGAGCACGTCGTCGCCCGTGCGGCGGCGCGTCTCGAAGGAAAAGCGCACGTGCTGCTCGTCCACCGGCCTTTCCAGCCGTTCCATCTTTTCCAGCCGCTTTTCCCGGCTCTCCGCCGCGCGGATGGACTTTTCGCGGTTGTACATGCGGTAGCGCTGGATGATGGCCTGCTGGCGGGCGATCTCCGCCTGTTGCAGCTTGTATTCGCGTATCTGGCGCTCGATGTCGGCCTGCCGCTTGACGGTGAACTGGTCGTAGTTGCCCTCGTACTGCACAAGATGGCGCATGGAGATCTCCGCCATGCAGTCGCAGACGCTGTTCATGAAGTAGCGGTCGTGCGAGATGATCAGCACCGTGCCGCGGTACTTTTTCAGCGTTTCCTCCAGCCACTGGATGGAGGAAAGGTCCAAGTGATTGGTCGGCTCGTCGAGCATGAGCAGGTCGGGCTGTGTGAGCAGCAACCGGGCAAGGCAGAGGCGCGTCTTTTCCCCGCCGGATAACACGCTGGCGGGCTGGTCCTCGCGCCCTTTGGCAAAGCCGAGGCCGGCGAGCACGCCCTGTATGCGGCTGGGCCACTCGTAGCCGCCCGCGTCCTCAAAGCGGTCGGTGAGGCGGGCGTATTCGCGGGAGAGGCGATCCAGCTCGGCCTCGTCTTCGTGCTTTTGCGCCATCTCCTCTTCCAGCGCGCGCAGGCGGCGCTCCATCTCCCGCACCGGCTCAAAAACGCGGGAGAGTTCCTCGCGCACGGTGAGGTCGCTCTGTATGTCGGCCTCCTGCGTGAGCATGCCCACGCGCGTGCCGCGCATCAGCGATATGGAGCCTTCGTCCGGCTCCATCTGCCCGGCGATGAGGCGAAAGAGCGTGGATTTGCCCGAGCCGTTGACGCCGATCAACCCCATGCGCGCCCCCTGCTGGAGCGTCAGCGATATGTCTTTCAGGACGGACTTCATGCCGAAGGACTTCGACACGCCCTGCACAGTCATCAGTATCATGCGTTTCCCCTTATATGTTTACGCGCCCAGCCAGCGCCCGGTCGCGCCGCAGGGCAGTACGCCGCCCGCGGTCACGGGCAGCACGATCTCCTCCGCCGTCACCTTGCCGCCGCGGTGGCGGGCGACGGCCATGGTCAGCATGTTGTTGAGCACTGCCGGCTGCAGGCCGGTGGTGTAGCTGTTGATGAGCATGAACAGCGCGTCCCCGGCCAGCACCTTTTCGCAGGCCTCCACCAGCGGGTAGAGCTCGTTTTCCAGCTTCCACACCTCGCCGCCGGGGCCGCGGCCGTAGCTGGGCGGGTCCATGAGGATGCCCTGATAGGCGTTGCCCCGCCGCGCCTCTCGCAAAACAAACTTCTTGGCGTCGTCAACGATCCAGCGCACATGCGTTTCGTCGATGCCGCTCAGGCGGCGGTTCTCCCCCGCCCACTGCACCATGCCCTTGGCCGCGTCCACATGCGTCACCTGCGCGCCGGCGCGGGCGCAGGCCACCGTTGCCCCGCCCGTGTAGCCGAAGAGATTGAGCACCCTGATGGGGCGCTTTTTCTCGCGGATGCGCGCGGCCATCCAGTCCCAGTTGACGGCCTGCTCCGGGAAAAGGCCGGTGTGCTTGAAGCCCGTGGGGTGGACGTAAAAGCGCAATTCGCCATACGACACCGTCCAGCGCTCGGGCAGTTTTTTGAAAAACTCCCACTCGCCGCCGCCCTTGGCCGAGCGGTGGTAGTGCGCGGCGGCGCGCGTCCACAGTTCCGGGCGCTGCTTGGGCCAGATGGCCTGCGGGTCGGGGCGGCGCAAAATGACGTCCTGCCAGCGCTCGAGCTTTTCGCCGTCGCCCGTGTCGATCACTTCATAGTCTTTCCAGCCGGAGGCGATAAACATGGCCTGCCCTCCCTATTTTTCCTCAAAGCGGTCGCTTCCCCACCAGTCGGGCAGCAGTTCCCGCAGCATGCAGACGCGGCGCGGTTCCTCGCGCAAAAGTATTTCGATCTTTCCCGCGTCGCTCATAAGTTGCATCAGCGCCTCGCGGCAGGCGCCGCAGGGCGGCACCACGCCCTTTTCCTTCACCGCCGCCACGCGGCGCACGCGGTGTTCGCCGGCGGTGAGCATGGCGTAGAGGGCGGCGCGCTCGGCGCAGGCGCTCAGGCCGCAGACGCCGTCCACGCACGCGCCCACGTAGATATTGCCGCTCTCGGTCTCCACGGCGGCCCCCACCTGTCCGGCGTAGACAAAGGGCGACACCTCGCGCGCGTTGAGCACGGCGCGGGCGGCGCGCAAAAGCCTGTCCCAACCGTCGTTCATGCCTTTCCCTCCGTTTCCCATCCATTATAGCGTGGTTTGGCGCGTGAATCAACGTACTTCCGATGAAAAAACGGAACGGGATCGCTCCCGTTCCGCAAGGGGCATATGCTGTTTACGCCGCCAGTTCGATGGACGCGACCATCTCCGCCATGCGCGCGCCGTAGCCTTCGATGGCCTCCTCCGGGCATTGCGCGGTCACGCACAGGGAAAAGCTGTCGCCGGGGATGAAGTAGTAGCGGTAGCATACGCCGCCGGAGACAACTTCGATGCTCTTGGCCTCCGCGCCGCTTTCCATGGCAAACGTCTCGATCTCGCCGATGGTGGCTTCGGTATCCTCCGTATAGCTGGCCTCGGCGAGCATGTCGTCGGCGTCGTCCGCCGTCAGGCCGGCAGCGGGCTGCACGGTGAGGGACACGTCCGCGCTGCCATCGGGCACGTATACGTCAGGGGCGTAGTTGAGGCTTTCCTCGCCCAGCCAGGTGCCGTCGTCCGCGGCGTCGGCTTCTGCATCCAGCCAGGTGCCGTCATCGGCGGCGGTTTCATCGGCGGCGGTTTCATCCGCGACGGCGGTTTCATCCGTGACAGTATCGTCGGCGGCGGTTTCATCCGTGACAGTATCGTCGACGGCGGTTTCATCCGTGACCGTGTTGTCGAGGGCGGCGTCATCCGTGGACGCCGACCATCCCCAGCCTTCCTGCAGCCAGATGCTGTAGCCGGAGGCGGAGGTGAAGAGCGTCTCGTTGACCGTCTCGGTCACGCCTTCGATGGTGATGTCGCGCGTACGGGTCTGCGCGTCCGTTTCCGCCAGCGCCGCGCCGCCCAGCAGCGCCATCGCCAGCAACAGGGCCAAAATCTTCTTCATAAGGGTGTCCATCCTTTCTCATTCTGGTATCTTTTTCTATCGTCCGCCCGGGGAAAAACCGAGGCTGTGTATCATCCTTTCTGCGCCGTTGCGCAGGCCGCGAGCGCGCCATCCAGGATCTCCCCGGCGGTCATGGCGCTTGCCTCGCCGTGGAGTACCAGGCAATATTGCACGTCGTCCACGAACCAGGTGTAAACGTCATAGCCGCCGTTTTCCTCCGTCGCGCGGTGCGTGACGGAAACGGCGCCTTCCCCCGTGGCGCGATCTTCCACGGCAGGCCCGTCCATTTCCATGAACAGCCCGGAGATGTCGTCCTGCGTGCGCGCCGCGCGCAGCGTGCATTCGACCTCGCCGACGGTGAACGCCGCCTCGCCGGTCGAGCCGCCGATGACGGTGTAGGCCGCCTCCACGCCCTCCGGCGCGGCCAGCGGGAAGCCCAGCGCGGATTCGATCTCGTCCGCGTCCGCCACCTCCACCCGTGGGTTGGGAACGCCCTCCGCCGCCGCGCAGCCGGCCAGCGCGACGAGCAGGGCCAGGAGCAGGGAAAGACGCCGCAACATGATTTCCATAAGCATCCCCTCCTTTCTGGGGTACGCAAACAGTATACCATGCCCTTCGACTGCGCGGGTGGTATTTTTATGAACACTTTGTGACGGGCGCCGGTACGTTTTTGTGACGAACGGGAGGCGAAGCGATGGCCGCGCGCAGGGGGGCGCGCGTTTTCCGCTTGCCCGGCCGCGCCCCACGTGCTATAATAGCCCTGTACCCTGCTATGGAGGAATGGCTTTTATGAGCAGAATGGGCGATACCATCCGCAGCGCGCGCCTGCAGGCGAAAATGACGGAAAAGGCGCTGGGCAAGAAGTGCGGCATGGCGGAAAACGTCATCAAGGACATCGAGGCCGGCCGCCGCATTGTCTCCGACGACCAGGCGCAGCGCATCTTGAAGATACTGGGCGTGAAAACCCCCATTTCCGAGGAACTGGAAGTGGCGGCGGAGCCGGACGTGCCGCTGCGTCCCCGGCCGCGCCCCTACAAATTGCCGGCCACAGAGGCCGAACCGCAGCCCGCGGGCGACAACGCCGCCTGGCTGGACGCCCTGGGCGGGGTGGTCAAGCGCGTGCCGGTGACGGACGAGGACTCCAACGTGGTCGACCACGTGCTGGTGCCCGTGGTGGGCGGCAAGATCGAGGGCGGCGCGCCGGACAAGGTGTTCTACTTCCGCTGCCCGGACGACGCGCTGCGCGGCTACCGCGTGCATGCCGGCGACCTGCTTTTGTGCGTGCCCGCGCAGAAGGTGGAGGACGGGGCCATCTCCCTGTTTTTCATCAACGGCAAGCGCGTGGCGCGCAAGGCCAACAAGCTGGACGGCAACCGCGTCCACCTGCAGAGCTACGACCGCGAGTTCACCTCGCAGACGCTCCCCGCCGCCGAGGCGCGGGTGCTGGCCAGGTGCGTAAAGCTGGAACGGAGGCTGTAACATGCGGCTTTTCTGCGATCTGCACATCCACTCCTGCCTGTCGCCCTGCGGCGACGAATTGATGACGCCGAACAACATCGCGGGCATGGCGATGCTCAAGGGGCTGGACGCGATCGCCGTGGCCGACCACAACAGCGCGCGCAACCTGCCGGCGCTTTCCAGGACCTGCGCGGGGATGGGCGTAATGCTGCTGCCGGCGATGGAGCTGACCACCGCCGAGGAGGCGCACCTGCTCTCCTATTTCCCCACGGTGGAGGCGGCGCTGGAATTTTCCGAGGAGATCCACGCCTGCCTCCCGCCCGTTCGGAACAGGCCGGACATCTTCGGGCCGCAAACGGTGCTCGACGAGGACGACGAGCCGGTGGGCACGGAGGATCTGCTGCTCATCAACGCGCTTTCGCTCTCGCTGGACGAACTGGTAAAGCGCATCAACGCGCGCGGCGGGGCGGCGGTGCCGGCGCACATCAACCGCGGCAGCAACGGGCTTCTCAACGTGCTGGGCTTTTTGCCGCCGGGGCTTGAGATCGCCGCCGTGGAAGTCACGCGGGATATGCCCTGCCGCGCGGACGTGAGCAAATTGCGCGTCCTCCACTCCAGCGACGCGCATTACCTGGAAAACATGCTCGAGCGCGAAGTTTCCTATGAGGTCGCGGAAAAGAGCGTGGAAGCGCTGTTTGCCTACATAAAGAGCGGCGCCATGTAGCGCCGGGGAAGGCTTGCCATGATAACGTTTGAGGACGTCAAAAACAACGAGGAGATCAACGCCTACATCCGCGCCGCGGACAAGGTGATGGACGCCATCGGCTATACGGAGCACTCCTTTGCCCACGTTACCCGCGCCGCTGAGCAGGCCGCGGACATACTGGACACGCTGGGCTATTCGGAAAGGACGCGGGAGCTTGCCAAAATCGCCGGCTACATGCACGACATCGGCAACGCCGTCAACCGCCACGAGCATGCGCTCACCGGCGCGGTGATGGCCTTCCGCATACTCGACAACATGGGCATGCCAGCCGAGGAGATCGCCAAGGTCGTCTCCGCCATCGGCAACCACGACGAGGGTACCGGCGCGCCCGTCAACGAGATCGCCGCCGCGCTCATACTCGCCGACAAGGGCGACGTGCGCCGCAGCCGCGTGCGCCCCCGCGCCGTACATGCCGGGGACATCCACGACCGGGTCAATTACGCGGTGGAATCCTCCGCGCTCAACATAAGCCCCCGGCGCGACGCGGTGACGCTCTGCCTGACCATCGACACCACGATCTGCGCGGTGATGGACTACTTTGAGATTTTCCTGACGCGCATGCTGCTCTGCCGCCGCGCGGCGGAGTTTCTGGGGCTGAAGTTCAAGTTGCTGATCAACGATGTGACGCTGTTGTGACCCGTGAGGGTTCCCACCGCTGCCGCGCTTTTCTGCATCCCTTTCGCGCTTTGCGAAAGGGATTTTTAAATCGGAGCGCAATATTTACCGTAAAAATATAGACGGATCCGTCTATATTTTATATACTATAAGAGAAATAGACGGAATCGTCTATATTTTAGCAGAGGAGCATCTCAAATGATTGTCCTGGACGTTTTAAAACTGCTTGTCTCCATTGCGGCGGCTTTTCTGGTCGGCCGGCTAGTCGCAAAGCTCCACCTCCCCTCAATCCTCGGATGGTTGATTACAGGCATGGCGCTTGGTCCGCATGCGTTTGGATTCATCAGCCAATCCATATTGGACGCCCGTTGGTTTAACATTGCGATCCATATCCTGGAATGTACGTTCGGCCTGATGATCGGCACAGAACTGATCTGGAAAACGATGAAGCAGGCGGGCAAACAGATCATCGTTACCACGATCACCGAATCGTTGGGCACATTCGTCATCGTCAGCCTTGTTTTTGGGGCGATCTTCTATTTCAGCGGCGTACCGATGTACCTTGCCTTCCTGTTCGGCGGCATCGCTTTGGCCACGGCGCCCGCCCCCTCGCTTTCCATTGTCAATGACATGAAAACCGCCGGGCCGGTGACCAATACGCTTATCCCCATGGCCGCGCTGGACGACCTGGTGGGCGCGGCGGTTTTTTTCACCGTCGTCGCTCTGGTGAGCGCCGGCATTTCCACGCAGGAAATCTCCGTTTTCGCAATGCTTTTTTATGTATTCCTGCCGGTGTTTCTGGGCATTATCACTGGTTTTATCACCGGGAAACTGTTACGGCTGGTCAAGGGGAAAAAAGCCTCTGTCGCGGTCATGGCCGCCATGCTGCTCTTTTCCTGGGCAGTTGGCATGTATTTAAACGAATCGGTATTGCCCATGCCGGTGATCAATTTCATGCTGATCGGCATGTCTTTCTCCGCAGTATTTGCCAATATGATTCCAGAAGAGCAGCTTTCGGACATCATGGACGTAATGAACCCCGTGATCGGTCTGGCGCTGATCGTGGCCATTCTCAACTTAGGCGCGCCCCTGGATTACCACCTCATCTTCGGGGCTGGCATTTATACGGCGGTATACATTGTCTCCCGGGCCATCGGCAAATACTCGGGCGCATATATTGGTGCGCGTGCAACCCACGCGCCGGATACTGTGCGCCGCTATTTGGGCTTTACGCTTTTGCCGCACTCGGGTGTTTCGCTGGTGTTTACCGGCATTGCCGTATCCATATTGAGCGGCCCGGCCCCGGAGTGCGCCTCCATCATACAGGGCACCATTGCGGCGGCGGCGGTCATCAACGAAATTATAGCCGTATTCATTGCCAAAAAAGGATTTGAATGGGCTGGAGAAATCCATAAGCGGGAGGGCGCATGAAACAGGAAGAACGGCGTGAACGACGCATACGGGAAATTTTCAGCGCGGCCATGGAGGAATTCGGGACAAACGGCTATGAAAACGTGACCATGGACAGCCTTTGCGCGCGCCACGGCCTTTCCAAGGGCGTTTTGTATCACTACTTTTCCAATCGGGATGAATTATTCCTGCTGTGCGTGGAATCTGTATTCCGCGATTTACGCGCATATCTGGAACAAAAAAGCGCGATCCCCGCAGAACAGAACGTTGCAAAATCCATCCGCGATTACTTCTTTTGCCGCGAGGACTTCTTCCAGGCGCGACCATTGGAGAAAAACATCTTTGAAAACGCGCTGCTGCATCCTCCAAAACATCTGCGCGAGCAGATCCGCGAACTGCGCCGCCCTTTGCGGGAAGTCAACCGGGCGTTTTTGCGGCGGGCCGTTCCATACCTTCCCCTGCGGCCCGGCCTGAACGCGGCAGAAGCCATCCGTTATTTTGAAAGCATTGAATCCCTGTTTTGGGAACTGCTGGCAGGTTATAACGCCGACCCTGCCGCCCATGAAGCGGAGCGGCTCTGGGATATGGTCGTCTTTGGTGTCGCCCAACCCGAAGAAGGAGAACGAAGCCGGAGGGAAATCCCTCCGGCGCAGGATGCTGACAAAGTGGGCAGACTGGCAGAGTGATGAGAAAACCCGCAAGCCAAGGAAGCAAAAATTGCCTCCGATTTCTTTTCTTTATCGGGGCAATTTTTGCGTTTGTGGGTTTTGTCAGCGCTCTGGCGGACGGAGAGCATGTTCCTCTCCATCCGCTTTCTGTTTTGCCGCTCAGAAGCCAAAGTGCGCGGCGATCTCGTCCATGCGCTCCATCTGCTTGACGTGGAAGGGGCAGCGGCGCTCGCAGTGGCCGCAGTGCAGGCAGTCGCCGGCGTGGAGGTTCAACTTGGCGTAATGCCCCTCGGCCAATTTGTCGCCGGCGCAGGCAAGGTCGTAATACTTGTTGATGAGGCCGATGTTCAGGCTGGTGGGGCAGGGCATGCAGTGGTTGCAGTAGACGCAGCGCCCGCGGGCGTCGGGCGGGGCGAACTGACTGATGACGGCGTAATCGCGCTCCTCCTCGCTAGCATCCAGGAAGCCCAGCACGTCCCGGAGGTCGTCCATGCCGCGCACGCCGGGCAGCACCGTCAGCACCCCCGGCCGGTCGAGCGCGTATTGCAGGCACTGGTAGAGCGTCAGCTCCCGCCCGAAGGGCGATGTGGCCGCGCTTAAGAGCTGGCCGCCGGCAAAGGGCTTCATCACGGAGATGCCCACGCCGTTGCGCTGGCAATCGCGGTAGAGGGAGGCGCGCTTTTCCACCTCGCCGATGCCGTATTCGCCCTTCTGGTAGTCGTAGGCGGGGTTGACGCTGAACATGAACAGGTCGATCTCCCCGCAGGCCAGAAGCCGCCGGGCGATGGCCGGGTCGTGCGAGGAAAAGCCGATGTGCCGCACCCTGCCCTCGGCCTTGAGGGAGCGCAGGTAATCGAGCAGGCCGCCGTTTACGACCGCGTCGGCGTCCTCCGGGTCGTCCACGCAGTGGAGGAAGCCAAAGTCCGCGTATTCGAGGCCGAGCGTCTCCGTCTCCCATCGGAAGGTGCGGCGGATGGCGTCCAGGTCGCGCGTCCAGCTGTAGGCGGGGCCGTCGTAGAGCGCGCCGAAGTGCACCTGCACCAGCGCCTCATGCCTGCGCCCCCAGAGGGCGGAGGCCACGGCCTCGATGGAGACGCGTTCGGCGGCGGCGAGGTCTATGTAGTTCACGCCGGCCTCCAGCGCCGCCTCCACCACCTTTACGGCGTCCTTCCCGGCCTCGTGCAGGGAGCTGGCGCCCAGGCCGAGCACGCTGACCGCTTCGCCGCCGCGCGGCAATTTCCTGTACAGCATAGTATCCCCTCCCGGAAATGGTCAAATGGACAAAGCCCGCGGCGGCGGCGGGCGCGCGCTGCGCGCTGCCGCGCGTCCCGCGGGCAGGTATCATGCCTGTCTGTTAAAATTATAACACGAAAATCACGAATATGCAACCGTCCCGCGCCCGCCGTCGCGTTTTTTCCCGGCGTCGCGGCGGTAGGCCAGGGGCGTTGTGTGCACATAGCGCTTGAAACACTCGGCAAAATAACTGGCGCTGGCAAAGCCCACAGAGCTGGCGACTTCCGCCACGGAAAGGTTGGGGTTCAAAAGCTGTTCCATGCCCTTTTGCAGGCGGTAGCGGGTCAGGTAGCCCACGGGCGTCTGCCCCGTATAGCGGCGGAAAGCCTCGCAGCAGGCGCTCACGGACACGCCCCCGGCGCGGGCGATGTCGCCCACGCAGAGCTTTTCCGCGTAATGCCCCCGCACATAGCCCAGCATGCGCCGCAGCGGCAGCGGGCGGATGTCCGCCTCCAGCGAAAGCGGCCCGGGCGCGGGCATGTGGCGCGAGAGCAGCGCCATGGCGCGGAACGCCAGGCTCATCACGGACAGTTCGGCGGCGGGCTCGTCGCCCTCCATCATCTCGCAGGCGGCGCGCACGCATTGCAGCACCGTCTGCTGCCAATCCACCGCCGGGGAAAGCTTCAGGAAGGCAAAGGCGCCGTTGGCGGAGAGCGGGCGCACGAAGTTTTCCCGCAGATAGGCGCTCGGCTCCAGCAGGGCGGGGTGCAGCACCATGGCGAAATACTCGCAATCCTCGCCGGGATAGCCCTCCGCGCCGTGCGGCTGGTCGGCGTTGATAAACAGGCCCTCGCCGGCGCACAGCGCCACGCTTTCGCCGCCTACCTCGTAGCGCAGCCGCCCCTTGCGCACGCAGACGAATTCCAGGTCGTCGTGCCAGTGGCAGAGGACGCGCGCGCCCGGGTAATCGGAAATGCGCGTCCGCTCGGCGAACACGGCAAAGCCCGGGCGGTTGTAGCGCACGCGCTCGGAGCCGTCGCTCATCACATCCAGCAGGGTGCACATACGATTTCCCACCCCTTTTCGCTATCGTACTATTTTTTGCGGAATATTGCCACTGATTCTTTAAATCGTATCAGTATATTCCTATTTTATCACAAACGCGGGAAAACCGCAAGCCCCCGGCGGAGCGCCTCAGCCGCGGCGGTATTGCAGCGGCGAAAGGTTCATGCGGCGTCGAAAGACCTTGCCGAAATAGCTGGAGGTGGCAAAGCCGCAGGCAGCGGCGATGTCGGTCACGGGGCGGTCTGTCCCGCGCAGCATCTCCGCGGCCTTGCGCACGCGGAAGTCCGTGAGGCTGGAAAGCGGCGTGGTGCCCAACTCCTGCTTGAAGCAGCGGAAGCATTCGCGCTCGCACACGCCCGCGGCGGCGGCGATGTCGGCGGGGGAGATGTCCTCGGCGTAATGGTCGCGGATGAAGCCGAGCATCTGCTTCAGCCGCGCCGTCTCCATCCGCGGCAGCGGCTGCCGCGCGCCGATGATGGGCTGCGCCAGCGCGTACACGCCCTGCCAGGCGCGATTGAGAAGCCCGCAGATTTCCAGTTCGTAGCCGTCCTTTTCCTCGCCGGCGGCGATAAAGGCGCGGTCGAGCGCTTCGAGCACCGCGCGCTGCCGGGGTTCCCCGCGCGAAAGCGGCAGCACGTCCAGCAGCGCGCATTCCACCACCGGCGCCACATAGCGTCGCAGCGGCAGTTCCGCCGCGGCCACCAGGGAGCGGTCGAACATGTGCGTCTGCACGCGCACGCCGCGCGCGCCCCCTTCGGCCTCGTTGCGGTGCAGCACGTTGGCGTTGACCAGCACGCCGTCGCCCTCTTTGACGATGTATTCGCCGCGCTGCGTGGACGTCCTGAGCACACCCGTGGCGCAGATGTTGAATTCCAGCGTGGCGTGCCAGTGCCAGTCCACGCAGGGGCCGGAATAGCCGTCGAATCGGCAGTCGATGGCCGTGTAGGGAAAGCTGGGATCGTAGCCCTGCAGCTGCTCGCGCTGGCGGTCATCCAGCATCAGCTCTGTGGGATGATAGATCATGCGCGTCACATCCTGTCGTTATTTTGCGCTTATTCGTCGCTAAAATCGTTGTATTCCGCAAATGCATGCGGTATAATACTATTGTACCGCAGGGTGGTGCAAAAATCAAGACTTTGGGAGGGATCTTGCATGTTGTTTCTTGATGTCCAGAAGCCCGACGCGCTTTTCCGCAAGATCGGCGAGTGCGAAGGAACGGTCTCCTATCTCGACGGCCAGGGCGCGCGCCGCGACTTCAAGCCCGTCGCCGCCCAGCTGCTGACGTTCGACGCGCCGCTGCGCCCGCAGCGCATCCCGGCGCTGGAAGTGCTGGCCGACAGCCCGAGGGACAGGCAGAAACTGATGAGCTTCATGATGGAGATCGGCTGCTGAAAAACGTTCCGCCGCCACGGTCAAGCGCCGTGGCGGCGGTTTTTCATGCGCGGCGCTAGCCGCGGATGCGTTCGTCACCGGTAATCTTCTATCCTCTTTCCCGCCTCGAGAAATTCCCGCAAGTCCGGCAGGGACCAGATGCTATCCGGCGAAAGGCGCAAAAAGCCTTTGGTCAGCGCGCGGACATACAGACGCATGCAGCCCGTCCGCCTGCGCCGGTACCAGCGCACGTTGCCCTGCGAATCGGCCATATATCCCCGCAGGTATTTGGGCAGCCGCACGCTCCTGGGCACGTCGTAATAGCCGTCGAAGGCAAAGAACTGGCGATAGATGCGGCTTTGCTTCGTCAGCACATGGATCGCCGTAAGGAGGAAGAACTGCTCCGGCCTTTCCAGTACCGCGCGGATGTCCTCTTCGGAAGCACCCGGCTCCACAAACCCGTCGCAGACGCGCATCAGCCTTACTTCCCGTTCTTCTTTCGGCGGCGCCGTATGCTCGACGATCTGCAGCAGCGCGATCCCGCGGGCGGTCGCAAGCCCAAAGGTGCGCCCATAAGCGTCGTTCAAGCGCATTCCTCCTTCCCCCTTGCTCATTGCGCCGCGCGCACGTCCTCTCCGTCGCTTGTGATTTCCACCGTGCCCTCGCGCGTGAGCAGCACTTGCGCCCCGGCGGCTTCAAGGGCGCGGACAGTCTCTGGGTCCTCCGGGTCGTCCCCGTCGCTGGTGATGACGGCGTATTCGGGAGAGACGGCGGCAAAGAAGGCGGCGCTCAAGCCGGCATAGCGGCCGTGGTGGGGCACTTTGAGCACGTCGCTCTCAAGGTTTCCCTCGTCGAGCAGCTCGGCAAGGCGGGCGTTCTCGGCGTCGCCGGCAAAGAGGAAGCGCACATCCCCGTGGGTGAGGCGCACCACGAGGGAAAAGTCGTTTTCCTCGTCCTCGCCGTAGTCGTCCCTGTTGGCCACGTCGATGGAAAATTCACAGCCGCCGAGGGTGAAGGATGTGTTTTCGCAGAGCGCCTCGGCCCCGACGCCCTGTTCCTCCAGCGCCTCGCGGTACTGGCGGTACTGCTTGGAATCCTTGTCGTAGTCCGGCTCCAGCACGCGGCCGACTTCGATGTTTTCGAGGATCTTGTCCGCGCCGCCGACGTGGTCCTTGTCAAAGTGGGTGATGATGAGCAGGTCAAGGCGCTCGATGCCGCGCGCGCGGATGGCCTCGGCCACGTCCTTGCCGTCGCCGTTTTCTCCGGCGTCGATGAGGACGGCCATTTCGCCGTTGTAGAGCAAAATGGCGTCGGCCTTGCCCACGTTAAAGAATACAGCCGTCAGTTCGTCCGCGGCCTCGCCCCCGGCGCAGCCGGCGAGCAGCAGGCAGAGCGCACAGAGCGCGCAGAGCAGTTTGCGCATGCTTGCCTCCTTGGATACAGGCGGGCCGGCGGCGCGCAAGGCGACCGTCGGCCCGGAAAGCGTTTTGGGATTTACAGAGCCAGCGCCGCGCCCTTGTCGTAGACGGGCTTGAGCGCGCCGTAGAGCTCGCAGTAGAGGGAATAGGCGTCCTGATAGGCCTTCTGGTTCTCGCGGATGGGCAGCGTCTCCGTTTCCACCTGGATGATGGAAGCGGCTTCCTCCAGGCTGCCCCACACGCCCGCGCCCACGCCGGCCACGAGGATGGCGCCATACGCGCCGCCCTCGCCGGAGGCGGACATGGTGTACACCGGCAGATCAAAGATGTCGGCCTGCATCTGCCGCCACAGCGGGGAGACAGAGCCGCCGCCCGAGGTGTAGACCTTTTCGATGGACACGAAGCTGTTCATCAGGTCGACCAGCTGGCGCAGGGAGTAGGTCACGCCCTCCATCACCGCGCGGGTGATGTCGCCGCGCGTGGAGGACAGCGAAAGGCCGTAGAACACGCCGCGCGCGTTGGGGTCGGGATACGGGCAGCGCTCGCCGGACATGTAGGGCGCGAAGAGCACGCCGTTGGCGCCGGGCCGGGACTGCTCGGCCGCCTTGCCCATGAGGTCGTAGACATTGCCCTTGCCCTGCGCGGCCATTTCCTTCAGATGCTCGCAGAGCGTATCGCGGTACCAGCGATAGCTGCCGCCGGCGGACAGCGTGCAGCCGATGGCCTGCCAGAGGCCGGGGGCGTTGTTGCAGAACATCTGCAAAGCGCCCTTGGGGTTGTCGAAATACTTGTCCAGCGCCATGGAGACGTTGCCGGCCGTGCCGATGACCACGCCCACCACGCCGGGCTTGACCAGCCCCGCGCCGGTGGTCTGGATGACGGCGTCGCCGCCGCCGGCGTAGACCGGCAGGCCCTCGGGCAGGCCCGTTTCCTCGGCGCAGGCGCGGGTGACGTGGCCGGCAAGGTCGGTCGATTCGATCACGTCCGGGAAGATGGACTTGTCAAGGCCGGCCAAAGCGATGAGGTCGTCGGCCCACACGCGCTCGCGGGTGTTGAAAAAGCCCGTGCCCGAGGCGTCGGAGGCGTCGATGGCCAACTCGCCGCAGACCTTGAAGCGGATGTAGTCCTTGGGGCAGATAAAGCGCGTCATTTTCGCAAACAGCTCCGGCTCCTCCTGCTTGAACCAGATGAGCTTGCCGCCGGTGTAGCCGGCCAGCATCTGGTTGTTGGTGTAGGTGAGCAGGCCGGAAAGGCCGCCGGCCTTTTCCGTGATCCAGTCGCACTGTTTCTGCGTGCGGCTGTCGCACCAGAGGATGGCGGGGCGGATGACGTTCAGATCCTTGTCCAGCGCCACCAGACCGTGCATCTGGCCGGAGAAGCTGACGCCGGCGATCTGCTCTTTGGGCACGTTGGCCTTGGGCAGTATGACCTTCAGGCCGCGCACCACCGCGTCCCACCAGTCCTGCGGGTTCTGCTCCGCCCAGCCGGGCTTGGGCGTGGAGAGCGGGTATTCCTGCGTGGAGGAAGCCAGCACCGCGCCCTTGTCGTCCGCGAGTATGCACTTCGCGCCGGAAGTGCCGATGTCCAGGCCAATCAGGTATTTGCTTGCCATGGGAGCCTCATCCTTTCGTTGTTTCGTCAGGTTTTACCTTGATCTTTTTAAAATTGATGCGGTTTTCCGTGCCGCTCAAGAGCCTGTGGATGTTGGCACGGTGGCTGAAAATGGCCGCCGCCGCCAGCAGGATGGCGAAGATGAAATACATCCAGAAATCCGGGCTGCTCCGGTAGACGATGCCCATGACGATGGGGAAGGCCACCGCCGTGGTCAGCGAGGCCACGGACACATAGCCCGTCAGCGCCGCCACCAGCACCTCCAGCCCCAGGAAGCCCAACGCCATCGGCCAGGAGAGGGCGAAGATGATGCCCAGCGAGGCGGCCATGCCCTTGCCGCCGCGGAAGCCGCTGAACACCGGCCAGTTGTGGCCGACCACAGCCATGAAGCCGCCCACCAGCAGCCCCGCTTCGCCCGCCAGCCACCGGCCCAACAGGCAGGCCAGGAACGATTTGAGCACGTCGCCCACCAGCGTTAAAGCGCTCGGCAGCCAGCCCAGCGTGCGCAGCACGTTGGTGGTGCCGGCATTGCCGCTGCCGTGTTCGCGTATGTCCATATGATAGCGTTCCGAAACGATGAGGCCCATGGAGATATTGCCCAGAAGATAGCCCACCACGACGATCACCGCGTAACGCCAGACCATAAGCATCCCTCCGCAATGCGAATATGAACGTAAGCCGGGTCAGTCCTCTTTTTTGGAGCGTTCCCGCAGCACAAACCGCAACGGCGTGCCCTCAAAGCCGAACGACTTGCGGAACTGGTTTTCCAGATAGCGCTCGTAGGAGAAGTGCATCAGCTCCATATCGTTGACAAAGAGCACGAACGTGGGCGGCTGTACGCCCTGCTGCGTGGCGTAGTAGATCTTCAGCCTGCGGCCCGAGGTGGCCGGGGGCTGCAGCGCCGCCTGCGCGTCGGCCATGACGTCGTTTAAAACGCCTGTGGTCACGCGGCGGGTGGCCTCGGCGTACACCGCGCGCACGCTGTCGAGCACGCGCTGCGTCCTCTGCCCGGTCTTGGCGGAGATGAACAGCACCGGGGCGTAGGCCATGAACTTGAGCTGCTCGCGCACGTCCCGGACGTACTTTTCCAGTGTGCCGGTCGCCTTTTCCACCGCGTCCCACTTGTTGACGCAGATGACCGCCGCCTTGCCCTGCTCGTCGATGTAGCCGGCGATCTTGGTATCCTGCTCGGTCACGCCCTGTGTGGCGTCGATGAGCAAAAGCGCCACGTCGCAGCGGTCGATGGCGGCAAGGGCGCGCACGACGCTGTAACGCTCCAGCGATTGCTGCTCGATGGCGCGCTTTCTGCGGATGCCGGCGGTGTCGATGATGACGAAGGACTCCTCGCCGTCGGAAAAGCGCGTGTCGATGGCGTCGCGCGTGGTGCCGGCGATGTCGGAGACCATCACCCGCTCCTCGCCGAGTATGCGGTTGACCAGCGAGCTTTTGCCCACGTTGGGCTTGCCGACCACGGCGATCTGTATGGGCCTGTCCTCGCCCTCGTCCGCGTCCTCCTCGGGGAAGAGCTTGCACACTTCCTCCAGCAGGTCGCCGAAGTTCAGCAGGTTCACCGAGGAAATGCCGATGGGGTCGCCCATGCCCAGCTGGTAAAAGTCGTAGATCTCGTCCATCATGCGCACGTTGTCGATCTTGTTGACCACCACCATGATGGGCTTGCCGCTCTTCCTGAGCAGATCGGCCACGTTTTCATCGTCCGCGGTCAGCCCCTGCCGGCCGTCGACGAAGAAGAGGATCACGTCGCAGGTTTCCACGGCGATCTCCGCCTGCCGGCGCATCTGCGAAAGCAGGGGGTCGTCGCTTTTCGGGTCGATGCCGCCGGTGTCGATGAGCGTGAACTTGTGGTTCTGCCACTCGCAATCGGCGTAGACGCGGTCGCGCGTCACGCCCGGCGTGTCCTCCACGATGGCGATGCGCCTGCCCGCCATTTGGTTGAAGAATGTGGACTTGCCCACGTTCGGGCGGCCCACGATGGCTACCAACGGCCTTGCCATGTGCTTGCCTCCAGTATCGCCGAAAGCACCTCGTCGCCGCGCCGCCCCACCGGGATCACCGGCTTTCCAAGGGCGCGGGAGACCTCCTCCAGCGTCATATCGTCCAAAAATACCTGTTCCCCATCGCGCAGCATGCATTCGGTGATGAGCACCGCCGCGCCCTCCTCGCCCCGCAGGCCGCGCACAAGGTCGCCGCCGGTGAGCAGGCCGCTCACGGTGACGGGGCTGCCGAAAAAGCCGTTCTCCAGCGCCCGGACGTCCACCGAGACGCCCGTCAGCGGGCGCGAAGCGAACATCTCCCGCAAAAACGGCGCGGCGGACACGCCGCAGGCGGCCAGCAGCTTTTTGCCGCCGCCGGGGCGCTTTTTCTCCGCCGGCAGGTCGGCGTATGCCTCGTCGAACTCCGTCTTGAGCAGGCGCAGCATGCCCACGCCGTCGTCGATTTGTTCGTAGCCCTCGTATTCCCCGTCCTCCGGCAGGGGGAGGCCGGCGGCGAGGTAGAACTCGTCCGAGGGGAACACAAAGCGCGTGCCCACCTCCCGCAGCAGCCGTTCGCGCCAGCGGTCGGCGATATCCAGCACGTTGCGCGCCTCTTCCCGCGTATACTTGTGCAGCGGGGCGAGCCCCTCCCGGCAGCCGGTCAGCCCCACGGGCACCAGCGCCAGGGAACGCGCCGCCGGGTGCATGGCGGCGAGCTTTTGGATGGTGTCCTCAAGCGCCGGACCGTCGTTGAGCCCCGGGCAGAGCACCGCCTGGGCGTGGAACTCTATGCCGCCCTCGGCCAGCGTTTTGAGCTGCCCCGGCAACCGCGCGCCCCGGGGCGTACCCAGTATGCGGCTGCGCAGCCCCGGCTCCATGGCGTGCACGGAGATGTAAAGGGGCGAGGCGTGGCGGCGCACGATGCGCTCAAGCTCGCGGTCGGAGACGTTGGTGAGGGTCACGTAATTGCCCATCATCAGGCTCATGCGCCAGTCGTCGTCCTTGAGGCGCAGCGAAGGCCGCGCGTTTTTGGGCAGCTGGTCGACAAAGCAGAACAGGCATCTGTTGCAGCAAAGGCGCATGCCAGACATCAGCGGCTGGGCAAAGTTCAGCCCCAAAGGCTCGTATTCGCCCTTTTCAAGGTCGTATTCCCGTTCCTCGCCGCCGCGGCGCACCAGCAGGCGCACGCGCGCCTCGGCGCTGAGCGCTTCGTAATCAAGAAGGTCCACGACCGTCTCGCCGCCGATGCGCAAAAGCTCGTCGCCTTTGCGTATGCCGGCCCAAAACGCCGGGCTGCCCTCGTCCACCGAAACGATCCTCTGCGCCATCGTATCCTCCCAAAAACCTGCAAACTACGCCCATTATCATTATGTCCCAAACCAGGGCGTTCGTCAATAGTGAAAGGTGTTTTTTCCGCCAAAAATTGATGAAGGGGGCGGGATTTAACCATTAAATGCTTGCCTTTTTGGCAAAAATACAGTAAAATAAAGTGCCTTGAGTCCCGTGTGAATCTGAATCTAGGGAGGAATACCATGTCGACAAAGTACGTCTACCTCTTCAGCGAGGGCAACGCCACCATGCGCAACCTGCTTGGCGGCAAGGGCGCCAACCTCGCGGAAATGACCTCGCTGGGCATGCCCGTGCCGCAGGGCTTCACCATTACCACGGAAGCCTGCACCCGCTACTACGACGATGGCAAGACCATCGGCGCGGACATCCAGGAGCAGATCGACGCCGCGCTTGTCAAGATCGAAGAGATCAACGGCAAGAAGTTCGCCGATCCCAAGAATCCCCTGCTGGTTTCCGTGCGTTCCGGCGCGCGCGCTTCCATGCCGGGCATGATGGACACCATCCTCAACCTCGGCCTCAACGACGAGGTGGCTGCTGGCCTGATCGCCGGCAACCCCGACCCCAAGTTCGAGCGCTTTGTCTACGACTCCTACCGCCGCTTCATCCAGATGTTCTCCGACGTGGTGATGGAGATCCCCAAAAAGACCTTTGAAGTTATCATCGACGAGGTCAAGGAGGCCAAGGGCGTCACCGAGGATATCGATCTGGACGTCAACGACATGAAGGAGCTCGTTTCCCGCTTCAAGGCCTACTACCGCGAGCAGAAGGGCTCCGATTTCCCCACCGATCCCAAGGCTCAGCTGATGGAGGCCGTCAAGGCCGTGTTCCGCTCCTGGGACAACCCCCGCGCCAACGTCTATCGCCGCATGAACGACATCCCCTACAGCTGGGGCACCGCCGTCAACGTGCAGCCGATGGTGTTCGGCAACCTGAATGAGAATTCCGGCACCGGCGTCGCCTTCACCCGCGACCCCGCCACCGGCGAAAAGGCCCTGTTTGGCGAGTATCTCATCAACGCCCAGGGCGAGGACGTTGTGGCCGGCGTGCGCACGCCCAGCCCCATCGCCAAACTGAAGGAGGACATGCCTGCGGTCTACGAGCAGTTCCAGACCATCGCGCATAACCTCGAAAACCACTACCGCGACATGCAGGATATGGAGTTCACCATCGAAAACGGCAAGCTCTACATGCTGCAGACCCGCAACGGCAAGCGCACCGCCGCCGCCGCTTTGAAGATCGCCGTCGACCTGGTGGACGAGGGCATGATCACCGAGGAAGAGGCCGTTTTGCGCGTGGAGCCCAAGCAGCTGGACAGCCTGCTGCATCCCATGTTTGACGCCAAGGCCCTGAAGGCCGCCAAGCCCATCGGCACCGGCCTTGCCGCCTCCCCGGGCGCTGCCTGCGGCCAGGTGGTGTTCACCGCCGAGGACGCCACCATGTGGGCCGAAAAGGGCCACAAGGTCATCCTCGTGCGCCTGGAGACTTCCCCGGAGGATATCGAAGGCATGGTTTCCTCGCAGGGCATTCTCACCGTGCGCGGCGGCATGACCTCCCACGCGGCGGTCGTCGCCCGCGGCATGGGCACCTGCTGCGTCTCCGGCTGCTCCGAGATCAAGATGCGCGACCACGCCTTTGAATTGGGCGGCAAGGTCTACTCTGAGGGCGACTGGATCTCCCTGGACGGCTCCACCGGCAAGATCTACGGCGAAGCCATTCCCACCGTCGAGGCCACCATCTCCGGCGATTTCGGCCGCTTCATGGCCTGGGCGGACGCGGCCCGCAAACTGACCGTGCGCACCAACGCCGACAACCCGCGCGACGCCGAGCAGGCCGTCAAGTTCGGCGCGGAAGGCATCGGTCTGTGCCGCACCGAGCACATGTTCTTCGAGGGCGACCGCATCCGCGCCGTGCGCGAGATGATCGTTTCCAAGACCGTCGAGGCCCGCAAGATGGCGCTGAACAAGCTGCTGCCCTATCAGCAGGGAGACTTTGAGGCCATGTACCGCGTGCTCGAGGGCCGCCCGATGACCGTGCGCTACCTCGACCCGCCGCTCCACGAGTTCCTGCCCACCCGCGAGGAGGACATTGAGGATCTGGCCAAGGAGATGAAGATCTCCGTGGACGAGCTCAAGGAGACTGTGGACAGCCTGCACGAGTTCAACCCGATGATGGGCCACCGTGGCTGCCGTCTGGCCGTCACCTATCCCGAGATCGCCGAAATGCAGACCAAGGCCGTCATCAGCGCCGCCATCAACGTCAGCCGCGAGCATCCCGAGTACAACATCGTGCCCGAGATCATGATCCCGCTGGTCGGCGAGGCGCGCGAGTTGAAGTTCGTCAAGGACGTCGTGGTCAAGGTGGCCGACCAGCTCATCGCCGAGGCCGGCATCGACATGAAGTACCACATCGGCACGATGATCGAGATCCCGCGCGCGGCCGTCACCGCCGACGAGATCGCCAAGGAGGCCGAGTTCTTCTCCTTCGGCACCAACGACCTGACGCAGATGACCTTCGGCTTCAGCCGCGACGACGCCGCCAAGTTCCTCGGCGCTTACTACGAGAACAAGATCTACGAGTTCGATCCCTTCGCCAAGCTGGACCAGGTCGGCGTGGGCCGCATGATCGAGATGGCCGTGACCCTCGGCCGCAAGACCCGCCCGGACATCAAGCTGGGCATCTGCGGCGAGCACGGCGGCGACCCGTCGTCCATCGAGTTCTGCCACAAGATGGGCCTGAACTACGTCTCCTGCTCCCCGTTCCGCGTGCCGATCGCCCGCCTCGCCGCCGCGCAGGCCGCGATCAACGAAAAGAACGCGAAGTAAGTTCGCTGGGGTGTGCGCAAAGGCCTTTGCGAAGGACGAGGCAAAAGCCTGTTTGTGCGCCGAATCGACGAATCGTCGGATCCTGTTTCGACAGGATACGACCATGGATGTGCTGATACAGCACAAGGGGCCGCGGCATTGTGCCGCGGCCCTCAGAGCGCTGACAAAGCCTACAACCTGATATACAAAAAATCAGAAGCGATTTTTGCTTCCTACGTCAGCTGCACTTGCATCCTGCGGTCACTTACGTCTAAGTAAGCTCCCTTGGCTGCAAGTACAGCTTCCTTGGCTTGCAGGCTTTCTCAACGCTCTGCCAGTCTGTTGACTTTGTCAACATCCTGGGGGCCGCGGCATTGTGCCGCGGCCCTCAGAGCGCTGACAAAGCCTACAACCGCAAAAATCGCTCTGATATACAAAAAAATCAGAAGCGATTTTTGCTTCCTACGTCAGCTGCACTTGCATCCTGCGGTCACTTACGTCTAAGTAAGCTCCCTTGGCTGCAAGTACAGCTTCCTTGGCTTGCAGGCTTTCTCAACGCTCTGCCAGTCTGTTGACTTTGTCAACATCCTGGGGGCCGCGGCATTGTGCCGCGGCCCTTTTGCGTTATATTGCGCTGCGCACAGGGCGGGGAACAGGGCGCAAAGAGAGGCAAGGTCGATGGACGCGGACCTGTTGCCGCGGCGGCATGGCTAGGCAAAGTATGCTTCCCGGGTCTTTTCGTATTGGGCGAACGCTGCGTCGTAGGCGGCGGCGAGGGGCGCGTTGGGCGCGAACGTCTTTTCCGGCGGCAGCGGGTCGGGCATTTCTCCTTCCACAGCTTTACAGGCCAGCATCGCCGCGCCCATGAGCGCCGTCTCTGCGGAGACGAGGCGCACGACGGGGAGATCGGTGATATCGGCGATGATCTGGCACCACAGGTCGCTCTTCGAGCCGCCGCCAAAGACGCGGAGCTCGCGTATATCCGGCGCGGCGCAACGCATTGCTTCGAGGTTTTCGCGGATGCCGTAGGCGACGCCCTCGAGGACGCTGCGCGCCAGGTGCCCGAGCGTCGTATGGAGCGACATGCCCGAAAATACGCCGCTCGGCGTTCCCCAGTAGGGCGACGAGCCTCCCGCGAGGTTGGGGAAAAAGAGTGTCGGGCACGGCGCGGGCGCTTCCGCCGCCAAACGGTTCAGCTCTTCAAACGTCTTGCCGGCGGCGAAATTGTCCCGCAACCACGAATAGCAGGCGGCGGCAGTGTTCAGCAGCCCCTCCTGCACCCACTGCCGATCCAACAGGTAGGAGAAACAGGGAATGCGCATTTCGGGATCGAGCGTCAAAGAGCGCATGGAAACGCTGATGCTGCACGCCGTTCCAAGGGACGCCGTGGCCACGCCCGGCGCCAACCCTGCGCCCAGCGCGGCGCACTTTTGATCCTGCCCGCCAATGGCAATGACAGTGTCCTCGCGCAGACCAAGCTCCCGGGCGGTCTCGGGCAGTATGCGCCCCGCTGTTTCGCCCGCCAAGCCTATTTCCGGCAACTTTTGCGCCTCGATCTGCGCGGCGTTGAGCAGCGCAGGGGACCAGGCCCGCCGTTCCAGGTCGTATAGCATCGTGCCTGCGGCCATCGTATGGTCGGTCACGCATTCGCCGCACAGACGGTATAATATAAACTCCATTGGCAGCATCAGCTTCCAACAGTTTTTATATCGTTCCGCCGCATGGCGCTTGAGCCACATGATCTTTGGCATCGTGTACAGCGGAGAGATGCGTTTCCCCGTGATCCTGTAGATATCGCGCGCGCCGAACATGCGCTCGAGCGCTTCTGCTTCGGCGGTCGCGCGCGTGTCCAGCCAGCTGATGGCGTTGCCCATCGCGCAACCATGGGGATCGACAGGCGCCACCGAGATCCCCTGCGAGCTCACGGAGATCGCGCGTATGCTGCTGGCGGCGTCGCCCACGGCTCCGATTGCTTCCCGCAGCGTCTGCCGCACGCAGGTCCACCACAGTTCCGCGTCCTGCTCCACCCACCCATGGGGATATGTGCGCAGGGGATACGTGCGTGCAGAGAGCGCGCGCAGCCGCCAGCTGCTGTCGAATACGGCGCTTCTGCACCCGCTTGTTCCCAGATCAATGCCAATGAACATTGCAAACGCCTTCCCTTATCCGTTTTTCCGCAAAAGTTCGCCTACTTTGCCGCCGGGATGGGTCAGCAGCAGGTCTTTTTTGGTATAGCCGTTGTGGCGCATGATCGTAAAAGCGATGGCGTCCCACACTGCGGCGATCGTGTTGCAACTGGCGGAGGCGCACATATCCCAGATATCCGCTTCATGTTCACACAGCACTTTGAAGTAGATGTCCGCCTTCCGCGCCAATATGGAGGCGTCGTTCTGGGTGACGCCGATGATGGTTGCCCCTTTCGCCTTGCAACAGGGAATGTAGTTGAGGATCTCGAGCGTATTGCCGCCCTTGGAAAAGAGGACGACCACGTCTCCTTTCTGGATCACGCCCATGCCGCCATGCACGGAATTGCCAGGGGCGCAGAACGTCGCGGGCACTTCGACGACGCACAGCGAGTGGGCGACTCGCTGCGCCAGCGTTCCCGATGTACCGCAGCCAGCGGTGATCACTTTGCGGCAGTCGGGCTTCACCGTGAGCAGCAGGTCGATGATCCGGGCCATTACGTCTCGATCCAGGCTCTTTTTGACCGCCTGGATGTTGCTGATCTCGATGTCAAGAATTGCGTCGATGGATGCGTCATATTTCGTCATGCCCGTTTCCTTTCCGCAAGGCGGTCGTCCCATGCCTGCCGCGCGGCTTTCAGCATTTCCTTCACCATGGCGCCGGGGTCTCTGGCTTTGGCAATGCCGCTGGAAGATCCGGTGGCGTCCGCGCCCGCCATTATTACCTGATAGACGTCCTCGCCGCTGGAGATGCCGCCGCCGACCAATATGCCGATCCTCGGGTCGACGGAGCGCACCGCCTCGACGGAAGCTTTGACGTAGGAAAGCCCGCACGCTTCGCCGGTGCCGATCAATTCCACCGGCTCGACCACCATCATGTCCGGCCCCATCTGCGCCACGGCTTTGGCTTCCCGGATGGTATCTGCGCAGACGATCGTCATCATTTCCAGCGCCCGCGCCCGCTCGATGGTCTGGCAGAGCGCCGCCACGCCGAGCGGACGCTCGCTGTGGTTCAGCATCACGCCGCGCGCCCCGGCGGCTTTCAGCGATTCGGGCAGCACGCAGGCCAGGCCCCTGCCCACAGGGATCGCGTCCATATGGGGCGCGAACACGGAAAGATGCTTCGAGCGGCTGGCAACGGCGCGTATGTCCGCATAGGGCGTCGTGAAAATCACGCGCACGTCGTAGCGACGGGAAGCTTCGTCGGCGATCTGCGCAAGCTCGATGATCTGCTCGCCGTACAAATAGTTTTTGGGACCGATCTCAAAAAAAGGCGCTGGTATGCTCAGGTTCTTATACATACTATCTCTCCATTTTTTCACTATAGCACCGCTTCGCCGCGAAAGACGACGTGTTTGATGTTGACCATGTCGTCGATTACCGTCAGGTCGGCGCGCTTGCCCTTTTCAATGCTCCCCACTTCGTCGTCGATTCCAAGCATGCGCGCCGGGTTGAGGGTCGCAAAGCGCACACAGTGGCAAAGTCCATAGCCCGTATGCATCATCATGTTTCGCACGGCCGCGTCCATGGTCATACGGCTGCCGCAAACCCAGCCGTTTTCGTCGTATCCCAGGTCCGGGGCCTTGGTCCCGCCCCAGATCGGGCCTTTGGGGTCCGGGCAATCGGAGGGGAAATGATCCGTGACCAGTATGATTTTCTCGATCCCCTTGATGTCGGCCACCATGCGCAGCATGTCGACCTTCACATGGATCGCCCGGGAATCGGCGATCAGCTCTGCGTACATATCCTTGTCGAGCAGGCAAGCCTGGTCCGGGCCGACGTCGCGGATGCCCTCGTTGCCGGGAACGATGGGGTTGACGACGTGCGTGGCATTTCCGTAATGGGTCTGATTGATCAGGCCGTATCGCTTCAGTTTCCGCGCCATCCATGGTTTGCATTCGGTATGGGCCATGGAAAAGACCACGCGGGGGTTGACCTTTTTCGCATACGCGCAGAAGGCTTCCGCGTCCTCCCGTTCCGGGGCGACGCACCATACGCGCACGTCGTCGCCCGCGTAGTCCACCAGTTGGCGCATGATTTCCGCCGGGATGGGGGTCTCCCACTTGACATTGTTGATGTCCGAACCGTATTTGGGGTTCATGAACGGGCCTTCCATGTAGAAGCCGGCGATGATGCGCCCCGCGCCCGTATCGCGGATCGCCCGGATTTTGTCCATGGCGTCGATGTATTCCTCGAAGGACAGCGACTGATAGAGCGCGGGGAGCAGCGTGGTCGTCCCCCGCGGCAGATACATCTCGGCGGCTTTCAGCGGGTCCTCATAGAAGAAAACGTCGTTCCCGCCGTGGCAATGCACATCAATAAAGCCTGGCGCAGTGTAATTGCCCTTCGCGTCGATCACCTGCGCACCCTCCGGGATGCGCACCTGACCGGCGGGGCCGTAGTCCGCGATCCGGTCGCCATCGCAGAGGATCGCGCCGTCCCAGATCAGCCCGTTTTCCAGGATCAGCTTTGTATTCTTGATCGCAAGCACGTTCAATCCCTCTTTTTCTTCGCGTACCATGTGCAGTTGCCCAGACAACTTCCGTCCATGCCGTATTCGGGCTGGAATTGGAGCTCGATGCCGTACTTTGCGCATACGCGGCCGTATAGCGCCTGGCAGTGGTCGCAATACGTCAGGCCGCCCACATGCGGTGTCTGCCCGCGACGGAGGACATCGTTTACCGATGTGCAGTTGCGGATCTTTCCGTGAAAGACGCCTTCGTCGTCGATCCAGGCGCTGAAATCGATCTTTTCGCGGGAGAGCGTGCCGGAGTCGCCGCCCCAGTACTTCATACACCCCTCCACGCCGTATTCGCGCACGTATTCATCCAGATGCGTGCAGTATTCGTCCGAGAGGCGGTTAAACAGGTCCATGAGCTTGTCAGTCCCGTAGTTTTCCTCCACATAACCAAAGGTCTGATTATAGGCTGCAATGTAATCCCGAATCGTCATACGCCCATCTCCTGCGCCTTTTTGAAGGCAAATTTCAGTTTGCCGTCCTTGTCGTATCGCAACAGCTCAAACCCAAGCCCTGCCATTTTGGCCACGTCGCCATAGATCACTTCGTAGGAACGGTAGTAGTTCTCCCGCGGCATGCTGAAACCCTGGTCGTAGTGTTTTTGCCAGATATGGTCGGGGCACTCCAGGATGTCGATGGTCACGCTATCTTCGTTCAACGCGATGTCCACGCTGCCCTCGTCCTCCTCGATGATTTCACGAAAATAGCCGGCGATGTATGGCAGGCCCCCCTGCCTGAATTTGTCCGCCAAATCGGCGTAAACATGTTCGGCAATATGGTGCCAGTATCGCACCAGCCCCTCGTAACCGAAATTGTCCTCAAACCAGCGATAGATGATGGAGTAGCCTCCATACCATTCACGAATAGCCGCCATGGTCAATCTCTCCTTTTAGCGGTATTGCCTGTTGGAATCAAATTCGATGGGCGCGGCGAAAAGCTCGGAAATATAGACCTCCGCGTCGCAGAGCTGTACCACAGAGTCGGGAACGAGCGGCGTCACCGGGCCGAAGCAGACCAGGCGGGACATGAACTTTTCCCAGCTGATGTCGGTATTGCCGATGAGGAAGTTGTGGAACTCGAAAATATGCTTGGCGTTGACAAAGTCCCTCGGCCCGATCGTTGCGGCCCGCGGGGGCACGAGGCCAATATCGCCGCTCATGCCGAAACTGGCGTGCAGCGAATTCTGCGCCAGCGTCAGTATGTGCAGGTCGGTGACGCGCGCGCCCATCTTTGTCCACTCTTCCACCGTGGGGACCTCGCCGTTTTTGACGCCGAACGTAGGCACGGCGTCGATAAAGGAGGCGTGCCCGGACCAGCCGCAGGCGGAATAGATCACGTCGCCTTCGCCGGCATCCTCGATCATTTTTGAATAGTCGTTGATGTTTTCGTTGGTGGGGAAATGGATGTTTTCCCAGCGCGGACGAAGCTCCGGCTTGAGCTCGTTCCAGAAGAAGCGCATGAAAGCGTTGGTGAAGCCCGCGGGATATTCCGGGGGCGCGATGCGGCCGTCCTGGTCCGCCCATTCGTCCTGCGTGAACACCACCAGGTTGCGCGCGGAAACGTTGCATTTGTTGAGCAGATAAGCCACGCGCCTGTAGATGCCGGCGGGGTTGGGCAGGATCATGACCACTTTTTCGTCCTTTTCGTCGCTGTCCTTGATGCGCTTGAACATATCCGTCAGCCAGGCGTACCAGATGAAGTCGTCCTCAACCACTTCCAGCTTCCAGTTGGGGCGGGTTTTGTTCAGCGCCAGATAGTCCTCCTTTTTCATCAGGCGGCACTTGTCCAGCACCTCCACGTCGCGGAAGGGCAGGTCGGGATGCGGTTGGAATTTGAAGCTCTCACAGAAATTGCTCATTGTTTTTTACCTCCTGAAGTGTTTTGATCAGACGGAACTGACCTTGCGATAACTTGAGTAGCTGGAAGCGCCGATGATCGCCACGGTCAAAAATCCCTGCACGACCTGTTGATAATACCCGGATATCCCCAGTACGTCCAGAGCCTGTTCGACTACGGCGAGGATCATCAGGCCGATGAAACTCTCGATGGCGCCGCCTGAGCCGCCCGAGGGTTTCGTGCCGCCGATGATGACGCTGGAGACGACCGTCAGGTTGATGTCGTTGCCCGCGATGGACGTGGCCGACTGAAGGCGGATACTGGTCAGCGCGCCGGCCAGCGCGGAAGCGACGCCCACGATGACGAAGGCCAACGTCTTGTAAAACGCCACGTTGAGACCGGAATATTTGGCGACTTCGGCGTTGCCGCCCACGGCGTAAAAGTTTCGCCCCGTCTGTGTGCGCATCAGCACATAGGCGCTGCATATGCCCGCGAAGATGAACAGGAAGGGGAAGATCGTGTTGCCAAAGAGCCGGAATTCGCTGATGGCGATCGCGGTCGGGTCCACCACGCGGATGGGGTTGCCCTTGCTGATGATCAACGCCAGCCCCTTGTAGGCGTACATGGCGCCGAGCGTGCCGATGAAGGATGACAGCCGCATGCGCGCGATCAGCGTGCCGTTGATCAGGCCCACGAGGACGCCGGTCAGGACCGTCACTGCCAGGGCGGCGACAAAGCCCATCCGCTCCAAGGCGATGGCAAAGACGATGCCGCCCAGCGTCAGGATGGAGCCGACCGACATGTCGAATTCTCCCGCGATCAGGCAGAACGTCATGCCAAAGCCGATGATGCCCTGCATGGACACCTTCAAAAAGAGGTTCCGCAGATTGTCGCCGCCGAAGAAAGACGGCCGTGCGATGGCGACCGCCAACAGCAGAAGCGCCAGTATAGCCAGAGATTTATAGCGCTTGACAGCCGAGCGCATGTTCGTTGCGATCATCATGCTTTCCCTCCCGCGCGCCTGTTTTTCATGTAGACGTCCACCCAAACCGCCAGGATGAGAATGATGCCCTGCGCGAGTTGCTGCCCGTCTCCGCTGACGCCCAGCAGGTTCAGCACGTTGTTGATGGCGTTGTAGACAAACATGCCCACCACCGCGCGCCAGGCGTTTCCGTATCCGCCAGCGACGCTGTAGCCGCCGATCACCAGGCCGCACATGGCGTACATCTCATAGTTGTCCCCCGAAAGCGCCTTGACCGCGCCGGTGCGGGAAGCAAGCAGTATGCCGGCGATGCCGCAGCACACGCCAGAGATAACGAAGCACCTGAAGCGTGTTTTGACGACGCTGATGCCCGCGAGCCGGCTGGCCTCGGGGTTGATGCCCACGGACATCACCTGCCGCCCGAAGCGCATGCGCCCGAGCATGATGGCAAAGATGATCGCCACTACAAGCATGATGATGACGATATTGGGGATACCGCCAAGGGAAGTCCCTTTGCCGAGCGCCTTGAAAAGCTCGCTGGTCTTTTCCCTGTAGGTGACGTTCCCGGTGATGGCCTGCGCCAGGCCGCGGTAACCCATTTTCAGCCCGAAGGTGATCATCATGATCTCCACAGCGCGCGCCCTGGTGATATAGATAATGAGGAAGTTCATCAAACTGATGAGCACGCCCGAGAGCAGCGCCAGGCCGATCCCGCCCAGCGTGCCGACATATTTCTGGGAGACCATCGCCACCAGCGCGCAGACCGCCATGTTGACGCCTACAGACAAATCCATGCAGCCGGAGATCAATACAAACCCCATGCCGATGGCGAGTATGCACATAACGGAGCTCTGCTTGAGTATGTTCATCAGGTTCAGCGTGGAAAAGAACCTCGGCGCGAGTATGCTGGCCACGATGACCACCACGACCATGACCGCGATGCAGGCGTATTCCGGTATGGCCGAAAGGAATCTTTTCCATGACGGCTTTTGCTTTGCGTTCACATGCATGGGTTTTCTTCCTCCTGCTTTTGCAAGATCATGGACATGACATTGTCGGCGGTGATATCCTCGCCGTCCAGCTCGCCTTTGATCCTGCCGTTATAAACGACCATCACACGGTCGCTCATCGCCAGCAGTTCCGGCATGTCGGAGGAGATGAGGATGATGGACTTGCCCTCGTCGACGAGCTGGTTGATGAGATGGTAGATTTCCGCCTTGGCGCCCACGTCGATGCCGCGCGTCGGCTCGTCGAGTATGAGGATGTCGCAGCTTGTATACAGCCACTTCGCCAGCACGACTTTCTGTTGGTTGCCGCCGGAGAGGAAGATGACCCGCTGGTTGATGGATGGCGTCTTGACCTGCAGCGTCCTGACGTATTCTTCCGCCACGCGGCGCTCCGCTTTGAAATTCAAAAAGCCGTGCCGGGTGATGGCGCCGAGATTGGCCAGCGAGATGTTCCGGCTCACGGATACCTGCAAAAGCAGCCCCTGCTGCTTCCTGTCCTCGGTCAGGAAGGCGAGGTGATGGGCAATGCTGTCGTCCGGCGTTTTGATCCGCACGGGCGCGCCGTTGATGAACACTTCTCCCGCGTCCAGCTTGTCCGCGCCAAAGACGGCGCGCATGATCTCTGTCCGGCCGGAACCTACCAGTCCGGCAAATCCCAGGACTTCGCCCCTGCGAAGTTTGAAACTTATATTTTCAAATACGCCTTCGCGCTTCAGGTTTCTCGCTTCCAATACGATGGGCGCGTCGTCCGCCGGCTTCTTTTCGCGCGGCGGGTATTCCTGTTCGACCTTTCGGCCGACCATATCTTCAATGATCCCGCGCCTGGTGACTTCCGCAATGCCCCTGGTGCTGATGAGGTTTCCATCGCGCATGACGGACACGCGGTCGCAGATCTCGAACACTTCTTCCAGTTTGTGGGAAATATAGATGACGCTCACGCCCTTTTCCTTCAGGGAACGGACGATGCGAAACAGGTTTTCGACCTCTTTGGTCGTCAAAGTAGCCGAAGGCTCGTCCATGATGATGATGCGCGCGTTGAAGGAGAGTGCTTTGGCGATTTCCACCATCTGTTTTTGCGCGACGCTCAGGTCGCGGATCAACATGCGGGGGTCGATATCGTAGCCCACTTCCCGCATCAGGGCCTTCGCCTGGGCGTTCACCTGCTTCCAGTCGATGGGCTTTCCCTTTTTCCGGGAGAGCCTTCCCAGATAGATATTTTCCGCGATGCTCAGCGCGTCGATAAGATTGAATTCCTGAAAAATGATGCTCTGGCCCAGGTTCAGGGAGTCCATGGGATTGCGGATATCCACTTTCTGGCCGTCAATATAAATTTCGCCCTCTTCCAGCGTATAAACGCCGCTGAGAATTTTCATCAGCGTGGATTTTCCGGCGCCATTTTCGCCTACGATGCCATGCACTTCCCCCTTGTAGAAGTCGATGGAAACGCCGTTCAGGGCGCGAACGCCCGGGAACGTTTTTCCGATCTTTCTCAGGGACAAAACGGGTTGATCCATCCTTGCTTTCCCCCTATGCTTTTCCAAAGCGTTTCCCGCGTGCGGGACGGCGCGTGGCGGGCCTTGACCGTGCCACGCGCCAATGGTCTGAATGGGCCGTTTCGCTTACTCGGCCGCTTCGAAATCGAACGTCTGGGAAGCGACTTCACCGGCGTTCTCCGCGGTCGCGATTACGGGGGTGACGTAGTATTTGCGGTCGAACTCGACACTGTTATCGGCAAAGTAGTCGCCCAGGCTCTTTACCGCGAAGTAACCGCTCTTGTACAGCGGCACGTACACGCCGGTGGTGATGGTGCCGTCCTCCACGTAGGACAGGTAGTCCGGCATGCCGATCGAAGCCACGATCGTCACCTGGCCTTCCAGCCCGGCGTCGATGACGGCCTCCGCCGCGCCGGCGGCCATGACGTGATCCTGGCAGTAGATGGCCTTGATCCCGGGATGCTGCACAAGCAGATCCTCCGTGATCGACAGGGCTTTGGAGGTATCAAACTGACCGTCATAAGCGCCCAGATCGACGATGTCGGTGCCTTCGAGCGCCTCGCTGTAGGCCGTGGTCGTCTTGTTGGTGGGGTCGGTGCCGGCAGGGCCGGTGATGATGGCCACTTCCGCCTCCTGGCCGTTGAAAGTCTCCGCGATCCACTGGCAGCCGACGGAAGCGGCCATGTAGTCGTCCGCGCCAGCGAAGAAGAGGAGCTTATCCATGGCTTCCTGATCCATCTCCATGCCGACGCCTACCACCGGGATGCCCGCGTCGATGGCGTCCTGGATGGACGGGATCAGGGAAGTGGTGTCCGTGGGGTTGAGTATGATGGCGTCGACCTTTTCGGAGATGAAGGTCGCCATCTGATCCGCCTGCGTGGAAGGATCGGCGTTGGCGTCCAGCAGCTTGATCTCATATCCCAGCTCCGCGGCTGCCCGCTCCGCTTCTTCGACGACGGCGACGCAGGAATCCGCAGTCATGGAGTAGATGCAAATGCCGATCGTCTTGGTGGATTCCGCGGCGGCGACGCTGGCGAATGCGGTAAGAGTCAGCGCCAAGGCTAGTATGAGGACGAATGCTCTGAGTTTTCTGGTCATGGTGTTTCCTCCTTTTTTTCTCGCCGTATTTTGAAACGGTTGGCACCGTTTGCGAGGCAACGTTATTCGCCTTGCACTTGCACGATCACCGTGCGCGTTCGGGCGCGGACCTGATCCCAGTCGGCAAAGTAGACAAGGCCGAATTCGCCCAGCTGGATCTCGCCGTCGATCACCGGGATGGTTACGGAGCGGCCCATAATGACCGAACGAATGTGCCCGTCGGTGTTCAGCCCCCACTCCGGCCGCTCGTCGCGGTCGCGCATGGCCAGCCGGATATGCTCTGGGCACGGGTGCAGGTACATCCCCTCGTTGGTGCATGTAGGGGCGATCTTGCTCAGGCAGTTGATGAGGTCCTGCATGATCAACTCCGTGCCCCAATATGTCTTGCCGTCGGAGAACTCCTGGATCTGTACGGAACACGACGTGTGGCCCGTATAGACCAGTATGCTGCCGTTTTTTACGCCGGAGCGCGCGGCGATTTCCCGCACCTGTCTGGTCACGTCCAGAACGGTGACGTGACTATGTTCGGTTTCGACCTGGAATTTCTCGTTGTAGACCATGGATGCTTCCCCCTTCTTTGTCATACCTGCTCTTTTTTGAAATGGTAATAGTCCATAAGGAATTCCCTGGCGTTTTTGCGCACGGCCTCTACGATGATCCTGCCCTTTTCGGCCGTAGCTTTCATGGGATCGCCCAAGCCGCCGTATACGGGGCTTTCAATGCCAAAGGACGACCAGACGACCCGCTGGCCGCCGTAACAGGCGTCGCCTCCGATGAACTTCGTATGATGCTTCAGGGCGTCTACATCGGTGAACAGTTCGGGGCGCACCAGCTCCGGGCTGTAGTACAGATCCAGCGAAGCCTCCCATTCGCCGGAGTGGCTGCATCCGCCCCGCGGCGATTCGCGCACGGCGTTGAATTCGTCGCGGGAGAGGGCGACGGGGCCCGCCACAGCATAGTAATAGCCGTACTCGTCCGCGATCAGCTTGGTGACGATGTTGAGCATGGGGCCGTGCTGCCCGTGGCAGTCGAGCATCAGCAGCTTTGTAAACCCCATCTCCGCGATAGAGGCGCAGATGTCGTGTACATACTCGGTAAAGACCTGCGGCCGCACGCGCATCGCTCCCGGCCACTTGCCGACGGCCTTGGGGGTGTATCCGGCCCAGACGGTGGGCAGTACCAGCACCGGGATCTCGCCGGCGATCTCATCGGCGATCTCATTGGCCAGGTTCTTGGCGATGCGGCTGTCCGTATCCACAGGCAGGCTCCGGGTATGTTCCTCCACTTCGCCTACCGGCAGAATGATCAGAGCGTTTTGCTCCGCATACTCTTTCAGTTCCGGCCATGTCTTTTCCCCGAAGTAATGTGTTTGCATCCGCGTTACCCTCCTCAGATGTGCTTTTGCTTTCGGTCATGTGCGTGCAATATATTTCGTTTCGTGGTTTTGATTTGATTTTGACGATGGTTTTATTATGGCACAAATTATATCACTTCAAAATGCGATTTGTCAATATAAACCGTGCAAATGGAAAATAAACGTCATTCTATACATAAAAAATGCTGAAAACATGGATATGTTGCTCAATAATAAAAGCAAAATGGTTTCGATTGCTATTGCAACACAAAACCTATGCGGCATAACGCAAGTTTCGATTTTATATTTCGATATAATTTTGAATATATTGTTTTTTCGTTTGACAAATGGCGGATTGATGCATTATAATCATATTATCAAAATATAGGAGGCAGACGATGACGGCTTATCCAATGGGCGATATAGATATACACGCCCGTCAGGAGATGATCCTGGAGCAGATACAATCTACGGGAAAGATGCGCGTTGCGGAGTTTTCCAGAAAGACGGGCGTTTCCGAAGTAACCATCCGCAAGGATCTGGTCAGGCTGGAGCGCGAAGGGGCGCTCACGCGCGTGCATGGCGGCGCCGTAGCGGTAAAGAACGCCTCCGCGGAACACAACTATGCGGAACGCCGCAACGCCAAGCGCGCGGAAAAAACCAAGATCGCCAGGATGACCGCGCAACTGGTCAACGACGGGGATTCCGTTATCATCAACGTGGGCACCACCAGCGAGTACGTGGTCGAGGAACTGAAATCGAAGCGCGACCTTATTGTCATTACGAATGCGTTCCCGATCATCTCCCGCCTGATCAATACGCCCAACATCACCAGCTTTTTCCTCGGGGGCTGTCTGGAGCAGAACATGCAGATCACCATAGGCGACAACGTGATCGAGCAATTGTCCCGCTATACGGCGGATAAACTCATCATGGGCATGGACGGCGTCGATCTTTCCCTGGGCTTGATGTCCAGGAATCATGTGGAGGACTACATTATGCACAAGATGATCGCCCAGTCCAAGGAACGCATACTGGTGGTGGACGATTCCAAGCTGGGCCGTTCGTCCTTTATCCATATCGCCGACATCGACGTGTTTGATACGATCGTTACAAACTATTGCCCTGAAAAGGAAGAGATACTCAAACAGATCGAGCGCAGGGGGCTGAAGGTTGTCGTTGCGGAATGAGGGCGCAGGAGGCGCGTGCCCCGATGCGTCCGGCCGCCGCTTCGCAAAAAGCAAAAACATGGAAACGCCCGGGGTTTCCATCTGCGGAGCCCCCGGGCGTTTTCGTGAGAAGCGAACGCGCGGCGTCCAGGCCGCGGCTGCATACATCCATCGAACAACCGCAGGGTTTGCCACAACTGGAGCCGTCCCCGTGGGTCTCCTTTGTCGTTGCGGGGGCCGTGGCCGCCCATAAAATACAGCGCGGAAGCAGCCTTCCGCGCCGGGATGGAGGAAACTATGTTTAAAGATAAAGTCGCCGTCGTCACCGGCGGCGCGCAGGGCATCGGCAAGTGCATCGCCGGGGAATTCCGCAAAAACGGCGCGACCGTCTGCGTCATCGACAAGCAGCCCTGCGAGGGCGGCTTTGTCGGCGACGTCGCCGACGAGGCCGCGCTGCGCCGCTTCGCCGATTCCGTGATCGCCGCGCACGGCCGCGTCGATTTCCTCATCAACAACGCCCTGCCGCCCATGCGCGGCATCGGCGAATGCACCTGGGAAGAATTCAATTACGCCCTGCGCGTGGGCGTGACCGCGCCGTTTTATCTCACGAAGCTGTTTTTGCCCCACTTCGCCCCCGGCGCGGCCATCGTCAACATCTCCTCCTCGCGCGACCGCATGAGCCAGCCGCAGACGGAGAGCTACACGGCGGCCAAGGGCGGCATCGCCGCGCTCACGCACGCGCTGGCCGTGAGCCTGGCGGGCAAGGCGCGCGTCAATTCCATCTCCCCCGGCTGGATCGACACGTCTTTCCGCCGCTATACCGGCCCGGACGCGACCCAGCAGCCCGCCGGCCGCGTCGGCGACCCGCTCGACATCGCCAACATGGCGCTCTACCTCTGCTCGGACAAAGCCGGCTTCATCACCGGCGAAAACATCTGCATCGACGGCGGCATGACCCGCCAGATGATCTACCACGGCGACTGGGGCTGGAGGCTGGACGCAGAAGCGTAAAAAATGTCCGCATCAGGACGGCGCACGCCGGGGAAAGGATGTCGCCCTCTGGGGGCGCGCTGCGAACGTGTTTTAAAATACAGCAAAGGGGCTTGCCCTTCAGGACAAGCCCCTTGCTCCAACAAAACGCTGGTATTCATGGTAGCGGCGAGTGGATTCGAACCGCTGACCGACCGGGTATGAACCGATTGCTCTAGCCAACTGAGCTACGCCGCCATGAATGGTTGCGGGGGAGGGATTTGAACCCTCGACCTCCGGGTTATGAGCCCGACGAGCTACCGGACTGCTCTACCCCGCGTTATCCGTCCAAAGCGCTTTCGCTCCGACGGCAAAAATAATTATAGCACATCCCGCCGCCTCTGTCAAGGCGCGCGGCGAAACTTTTCAGACACATTACAAAAGCGCGGCCCCGCGTTGACGGTAGCCGCGCCCCTGCTTTGCGGTTTTACGCGCCGATTTTGACGATCTTTTCGGCGACGACCGCCTCCGGCTCCGCGCCGGCGGCCTCGCCGTCATAGGTCACGCGCACGGCGTCGCCCACGGCGAGCCCCTCGGGCAGCAGCGCCGCGTCGAACGTCACCGTCACCGCGCCGTCGCCCTCGCCGAGCGTCATCGAGCCCTCTGAAAGCTCCGTCACGATGTCCTCCAGCGCGTACACGGGCACGGCCAGCCCCGCCGACACCTGCGGGGGGATGGAGAGCGTGGCCGCGCCGTCGTAGTAGATGATGGCGCGCTGCGCGTCAAAGCCCGTCTGCGCCCATTCCTCGGGCAGGTTCACGCGGTATTCGCCGCCCTCCGCGTTGTAGAGCAAAATGGCGTTTTCCTCGGGATAGACCTCCAGCACGTCGCCCTCCAGCTTGTGGGAGACGACGCGCCCGGCCGTTACCTGCGGGGGCAGGGAGCGGGTCATCACGCCGTTGTAGTCCACGTACACATAGTCGCCCACAGCCAGTTCATAACCCGTTTCCATCACGGTATCCTCGCTGAGGTGCACCATCACTTCGCCCTGCGTCGTATCCTCGATCAGCATTCCCTCGTCGCTGATTTCGAGGATCGCGCCCTGCAGCATGTATACCTGCATCTCCGCCTCCGGCGCGTCTGCGGCGTCGGCCTCGAGCCAGCCGCCTTCCTCGGCGGCAGCCTCCGGCGCGGGGGCGGCCTCTTCGGCGCAGGCGATGGGCAGGGCCGCCATCAGTATGGCGATCAACAAAGAAAGCAGCTTCATCATGGAAGTTTCCTCCGTTTCCAGCTTGTTCACTTATTCAGACGGACGCGCCGCCCCATTGGTTCCCGCCCCGCGCAAAAAACCGCGAAAACCGCCCCGGCGGGGATGAAAATGCCCGCCATCCGCAGGAAGGCGGGCGACGGCTCACAAAACGCTGCCCAGGAAGGCGCGCAGGCGCGGGTTTTCGGGATTTTCCAGCACGTCCTGCGGCGCGCCCTGCGCGGCGATGACGCCTTCGTCCATGAACACCACCTTGCTGGCCACGTTGCGGGCAAAGCCCATCTCGTGCGTGACCACCAGCATGGTAAGGCCGCTCTCGGCCAGGCTCTGCATCACGGCCAGCACTTCGCCGACCATCTCCGGGTCGAGCGCCGAGGTCGGCTCGTCAAAGAGCAGCACTTCCGGGTCCATGGCCAGGGCGCGGGCGATGGCCACGCGCTGCTTCTGTCCGCCGGAGAGCTGGCGCGGCTTGGCGTTGACGAACGGCTCCATGCCCACGCGCTGGAGGTACTTGAGGGCGTTTTCGCGGCTCTCCTCCGCGTTGCGCTTTAGGACCTTCATCTGCCCGACCATGCAGTTTTTCAAAACGGTCATGTTGTTAAAGAGGTTGAACTGCTGAAACACCATGCCCACGCGGGCGTGGTAGTTGCCAAGGGACACGTCTCCCGAAAGCACGTTTTTGCCGTGGAAGAGTATCTCGCCGGCGTCCGGCGTCTCCAGCAGGTTGATGCAGCGCAGAAGCGTGCTCTTGCCCGAGCCGGAGGAGCCGATGATGCAGGCCACCTCGCCCTTGCCCACGGAAAAGTCGATGTCCTTGAGCACTTCGTGCGCGCCGAAGGACTTGCGCAGGTGCCGAATATCAATGACGCTTTCCATGCTCATGCCTCCTTCGACGTGTCCACGCGGATGGCCGCGCGGCTGTCGGATTGCGAACCGCAGATGACGTAGTTGTCCGGCCCGTCCATCTTCTTTTCGATGAGGCGCAGAATGCGCGTCACCGTGAAGGTGAGGATGAAGTAGATCACGGCGATGATGAAGAACGCTTCAAAATAACGATAGTAAAGGCCGGCGGCGGATTTGCCCTGGAAGTACAGCTCTGTGACGGAAATGACGTTCAGGACAGACGAGTCCTTGATGTTGACCACGAACTCATTGCCGATGGAGGGCATGATGTTGCGCACCGCCTGCGGCAGCACCACCGTCACCATCGTCTGCCAGTGGGTCATGCCGATGGAGCGCGCCGCCTCAGTCTGCCCGCGGTCGATGGAGATGATGCCGCCGCGCACGATCTCGGCCATGTACGCGCCGGTGTTGATGGAAATGATCAGTATGGCCGCCTGCAGCGTCGGAAGCTGCGGCCCGCCCATGTAGGGGATGCCGTAGAAGATGACCATGGCCTGCACCATCATCGGCGTGCCGCGGAACACTTCTATATAAATGCCCAGCACGGCGTTGAGCAGCCTGACGAGCGCCCGCTTCCACATCGGCGCGCGCGGCCCCAGTTCGATGGTGCGGGCGATGCCCACCAGCAGGCCGATGAGAAAGCCGAGGATGGTGCCGCTGATGGCGATGAGCATGGTCATGCCCGCGCCGCGCAAGAACAGCGGGCCGTATTGCTCCAGCAGGAAGACGACCCAGCCAAAGAAGGTCGTCGGGGAGGTCGATGGCATGTGAACTGCTCCTTTCCGGGGCAAGCGCCCCGCGCAGAAAGCGGCGGGGAAGGCCCCGCCGCGCTGTGCCTGCGCCGGATGCGGCGCGGGCGTTGTCCCGCGTTATTCCGCGCTGGGCTGGTCGGCCAGCACGTCCTCCATGATCTGCAAACGCTCCTCGTCGGAGATGGTGGCCAGCGCCTCGTTGATCTGCGCGGTCAGTTCGCTGCCCTTGGCCACGCCGATGGCGATGGAGGTGTCCGCCGGGTCGGTCTCAAAGCCCTGCCCGTCGGCAAATTCCACGTAGGTCAGGTCGGGGTTGGTGGCCACGGCGCTTTCCGCGCCGGGGCGTTCGGAGATGTAGCCGTCGATGACGCCGGAGTTGAGGGCCACGATCATCGTCGGGAAGGTGTCCATGGCCGTCTGCTTCTGCACGTCGGGGATCTGGTCGATCACGGTGTAGTGGAAGGTGTTGAGCTGGCCGGTGATCTTCGCGCCGGCGAAGTCGGCAAGGGAGGCAGCGTTCGCGTAAGCGCCGTCCTTGCGCACGACGACGACCAGTTCGCTCTCATAGTAGGGGTCGGTGAAGTCGATGGTGGCCATGCGCTCGGCGGTGGGGCTCATGCCGGCGATGATCACGTCGATGTTGCCGGAGAGCAGCGAGGGCACCAGCCCGTCCCACTCGGTCTTGACGATCTCGATGTCGCAGCCCAGTTCTTCCGCCACGCGCTTGGCGATGCGCACGTCGTAGCCGTCGGCGTAACCGCCGCCCGAGAGGGGCAGGGCCTCGTCGCTTGCCTCGGTCTGCGTCCAGTTGTAGGGCGCGTAGTTGCACTCCATGCCCACGCGCAGCGTTTCGGCGCAGGCAAAGCTCCCAAGCAGCATCAGGGCGATCAGGGCGCAAAGCAGTCTCTTCATGGGTTCGTCCTCCTTTTTGTGTTCCGTCAGATCACAGTTCTGCCGGCCGGACGTGCAAAAAGCGGTCGCAGCCAGCGCCACGACCGTTTTGATATACAGAAAAAGACCTGTATCCGGCAATAGCGCTCCACCGTCCGTTCCCGGACCGTGACAGTCGGCCGGATATTCTCCGGTCGCCCAACGCCTTCCCCCTCAAGCGGGTCGGCATTTCGGCGGCGTCCCCTTTTGCGCGGGCTCACAGCCGCTTGAGCGGCTCCCCCGCGTGACTGATGAACAGCCGCGCCTCTAATTGCGTCCGGCTCTGTTGAGCCGTGCCTTTATCATACGCGCCTCAAGCGCGTCTGTCAAGCCGTTTCCTGCGATTTAACAAAAATTTCCGCCGAAAAACGGCCCGGACTTGCATCCGAACCGTTCTGAAATTGCAAATACGCCTTCAAGAGGTCTGCGAGGCCGCTTCCAGCCGCAAAAGGCTTTCCTCATCCAAACCGCTCAAAAGCAGCGTCGCCGCCAGCGCGCTCTGGTCCATGGAAAGGCTGAAGCGGCGGGCGAAAAGCAGCAGCAGCCGGTCGCGCCGCGCCTCCAGTTCCTCCGCCAGATGGAGCCCTTCCCCGGTCAATTTCACCGCGCCGTAGGGCTTTTTCTCCGTCAGGCCGCTTTTGCCGAGGTTTTCCAGCATGCGGTGCACCGAGGGGCGGGAGACGCCCAGCACCGTGGAGACGTCCTTGGAGGCGATCTCCCCGCCCAGCCGCGTCAGCGACAAAAGCGCCAGCAGGCAGCGAATTTGCGCGTCCGTCAATCGCATGGATGCCCCTCCGTTCCCAGAGCGCCGATAAAGCCCACAACCGCAAAAATTGCCCTGATATAAAAACAATCAGATGCTATTTTTGCTTCCTACGTCAGCTGCACTTGCCGCCTGCGGTCACTTACGTCTATGTAAGCTCCCTTGTCGGCAAGTTTGTTTCCTTGACTTGCGGGTTTTCTCAACGCTCTGTCAGTCTGCATACCGGGGCGGGAAGCATGCCTCCCGCCCCAAAGTCCGTCACTTGGCCTGCTCGTGGCGGCAGCCGCCGCACCCGCCGCATCCGCCGCAGTTGCAGCTGCATCCGCCCTTGCCATTGCGCCTGTCGCGCACCATCTTAAAGACGATCGCGCCCACGAGCACGGCGAGCGCGCCGCCGACGATCCATGTCGCCATTGCGTATACCTCCCGAAGCGTCCTTACGCGCCCACCTTGACCTTCTGGGTCAGGCGGTTGTCGTCATAGCGGTTCTTGCGCAGCAGCATGTAGAGGAAGAATACCACCAGCAGGATGGCCACCGCCGTGCCCACGCCGAAGCCCGCGCCGGCAAAGAGCAGGCCGAGCTGGTAGACGGTCAGGGCCACGGCGTAGGCGAACAGGCACTGATAGCCGATGGCGAACGCCGTCCACTTGCCGTTGTTCATCTCGCGCTTGATGGCGCCCATGGCCGCGAAGCACGGCGCGCACAGCAGGTTGAAGATGAGGAAGGCGAACGCCGCCAGCTGCCCGTGGCCGCCGCTGGATTCGTCGAAACTCTGGGCGATGGGGGAGAGCGCCGCGCTCTTTTCCTCGTTGCTCATGTTTTCGTCCTCGACGATGCCCATGGCCGCGTCCTCGCCTTCTTCGTCGGTGACGCCGTAGAGTACGCCGAACACGCCGACCACTTCTTCCTTGGCCACCAGGCCCATCACTGTAGCCACGGTGGATTGCCAGTTGCCAAAGCCCAACGGCTCGAACACGGGCGCCACCGCGCCGCCGATCTTGCCGAGGATGGACTGATCGGAGTTCTCCACCGCGCCGAACACCACGGGGCCTTCGGCCTCAGCGATGGCGGCCTCGGCGGCTGCATTGAGTTCCTCCGCGCTCACTTCCGTCTCCGCCGCTTCCGTTTCAGCAGCGGCAGGTTCCACCGGCGCGGGTGCCCAGCCGTAGCTGGAAGTGAACCAGATGAAGATGCTGGAGATGAGGATCACCGTACCGGCGCGCTTGATGAACGACCAGCCGCGCTCCCACATGCTGCGCAGCACGTTGCCGGCCACCGGCGCGTGGTAGGCGGGCAGTTCCATGACGAAGGGGGCGGGGTCGCCGGCGAACATCTTCGTCTTTTTCAGCATGATGCCGCTGACGATGACCGCCGCCACGCCGATGAAGTACGCGCCTGTGGACACCCAGCCGGAGTTGCCAAACAGCGCGCCCGCGATCAGGCCGACGATGGGCATCTTCGCACCGCAGGGGATGAAGGTGGTGGTCATGATGGTCATCTTGCGGTCGCGGTCCTGCTCGATGGTGCGCGAGGCCATCACGCCCGGCACGCCGCAGCCCGAGCCGATCAGCATGGGGATGAAGCTCTTGCCCGAGAGGCCGAATTTGCGGAAGATGCGGTCCATGATGAACGCCACGCGCGCCATGTAGCCGACGTCCTCCAGTATGCCCAGCATGATAAAGAGGATCAGCATCTGCGGCACAAAGCCGATCACCGCGCCCACGCCGCCGATGATGCCGTCGCCGATGAGGCCCACCAGCCAGCCCGCGGTGCCGATGCTCTCCAGCCACGCCATCACCGGCGCCTGTATCCATTCGCCGACGAACACGTCGTTGGTAAAGCCCGTCACGATGTCGCCGATGGTCTGTATGGACACCCAGTAGACAAACCACATGACCACCACGAAGATGGGAAGCCCCAGCCAGCGGTTGGTGACGATGCGGTCGATCTTGTCCGACGCGGTCAAAGAGCCCTTGGGCTTGCCTTTTCTGACGCAGGTCGCCACCAGCTTGCTTATGTAGGCGTAGCGCTGGTTGGTGATGATGGATTCGGCGTCGTCGTCCATCTCGCTTTCGCAGTCCCGGACGGCCTTTTCGATGGCGTCCTGTATGCCCCCCGGCAGGTTCAGTTCCGCCCGCACCTTCTCGTCGCGCTCAAAGAGCTTGATGGCGTACCAGCGCGCCAGATGGGGTTCGACGATGGAGCCTTCGTGCCGGCTGCCGTCGGCGTGGTGGTGGTGCTCCGGCTCCTGCCCGTCCTTGTGGGTGATGAGATCCTCGATGTGCGCAAGCGCGTGCTCCACGCTGCCGGCAAACACGTGCGGCGGCTCGCGATGGCCGCCTTTTCTGCCAAGTTCCGCGGCCTTTTTCGCCACTTCCTGGCTGCCCATGCCCTTCAGCGCCGAGGTTTCCACCACTTCGCAGCCCAGCGCCTCGCCCAGTTTGCGCAACTGGATGACGTCGCCGTTCTTGCGCGTGACGTCGATCATGTTCAGGGCGATGACCATGGGGATGCCCAGCTCCGCCAGCTGCGTGGTCAGATACAGGTTGCGCTCTATGTTCGTCGCGTCCACGATGTTGAGGATCGCGTCCGGCTTTTCGTTGACCAGATAGCCGCGCGCCACCACTTCCTCCAGCGTGTACGGCGAAAGGCTGTAAATGCCCGGCAGGTCCTGGATGATCACGTCGTCCGCGCCCTTGAGCCGGCCCTCTTTTTTCTCCACGGTAACGCCCGGCCAGTTGCCCACGAACTGGTTGAGCCCTGTCAGGTCGTTGAACATGGTCGTCTTGCCGCAGTTCGGATTGCCCGCCAGGGCGATCTTGATCGCCATTGTTCGTTCCCTCCTTAAAAGTTAGCTATATCTAACTTATGTGCGTAAAAAAGCCGTTACTCGACTTCGATCAGCTCCGCGTCGCCCTTGCGCACGCTTAATTCGTAGCCGCGCACGGTAAGCTCCAGCGGGTCGCCCAGCGGTGCCACCTTGCGCACATATACCTCCGTGCCCTTCGTCAGCCCCATGTCCATGATGCGCCGCTTGAGCGCGCCTTCCCCGTGCAGCCGCTTGATGACGGCCGTCTGCCCGATCTTTACATCCCTGAGTGTCCTCATGTTCCCCTTCCTTTCTGCCGCTTCATACCATAATGCGCATAGCCATTGTCTTATCCAGCGCCACGCGGCTGTCCTTGACCGAAAGGATCATGTTGCCGCCCATCTGGCTGACCACGGTCACTTCTTCGCCGACGACGAACCCCAGCTCCGCCAGATGCTGCCGCACCTCGTCGCGGCCGGTGATCTTGACGATGGTGTTGGTATCGCCAACGCTCGCCATCCCCAGAGGCATCATATTCTCCCCCCTTCCAGGCCATTAGTCTAAACTAACCAGATCGGTGGAAAAACGGCGGCCATAGACGTTGACCACCAACCATGTGCTAGTTTAGCACGGCTAACAAATGGTGTCAACCGCTTCATCAAAAAATTACAAAGCGCCCGGCGGGGGCGGCCGGGGCCATCCAGCCCGCCCTGACGGCATGTTTGTTTTGTCTTGCTAAACTTCGGGATGCATTATCATAGAAAAATTAACGCGCGCCGCATTGACAAAAGCGCGGCGCGGTGGTTTAATATTAATCGCTTTGCAGTTTAGTAATTTTAAACCGACGCGCGAAAGGGGAGGCGCACTATGGACATTGGCAACCGCATCCGCCGCCTGCGCCTGCAGCGCGGGCTGACGCAGGAAGAACTGGCCGACCGCTGCGAGCTCTCCAAGGGCTTCATATCGCTTCTGGAGCGGGATCTGACTTCGCCGTCCATCGCCACGCTGGTGGACATACTCGAATCATTGGGCACGGACCTTAAGACGTTCTTTGGCGAATCGGGCGATGAAAAGCTGGTCTTTGGCGAAAACGACGTCTCCGTCAAGGAGGATGAAGAAGTCCTCAGGGGCTGCATCCGGTGGCTGGTGCCCTCGGCGCAGAAAAACCGCATGGAGCCCATCCTTCTGGAGCTCGGCCCCGGCGGCGAAAGCGGCGAGGACGACCCCCACGAGGGCGAGGAATTCGGCTACGTGCTTTCCGGCTCGGTGCGCATCATCATCGGCGACCGCGTGGAGCGCGCCCGCAAGGACGAGAGCTTCTATTTCAAACCCACCGCCCCCCACAAGCTGGTCAACGCCGGCAAGTCCGTCTGCCGGGTATTGTGGGTCTCCACGCCCCCCTCGTTTTAAAATATCTACCATGGAGGAAAACGCGCCATGTACGACGAGCAGCGCCTGATCGAGCTTCGCGGCGTGTCCAAGAGCTTTGGCGACACGCAGGTGCTCCACGATATCGACCTCTATATCCGCAAGCGGGAATTCGTCACGCTGCTGGGCCCCTCGGGTTGCGGCAAGACCACTATGCTGCGCATCATCGGCGGCTTTGAGATGCCCACCGAGGGCAGCGTCCTCTTTGAGGACAAGGACATCACCGACGTGCCGCCCTACCGCCGCCGCGTGAACACCGTCTTTCAGAAATACGCCCTCTTTACGCACCTGAACGTCTTTGACAACATCGCCTTCGGCCTCAAATTGCGCAAATTGCCCAAGGCGGAGATCGCCGAGCGCGTGGGGCGCATGCTGCGCCTTGTCAAGATGGAGGGCTACGAAAAGCGCTCCGTGGAAGCCCTTTCCGGCGGCCAGCAACAGCGCATCGCCATCGCCCGCGCGCTGGTCAACGAGCCGGAGGTGCTTTTGCTGGACGAGCCCCTGGGCGCGTTGGACTTGAAACTGCGCCAGGAGATGCAGCTGGAGCTCAAGAGCATGCAGCAGGAACTGGGCATCACCTTCCTCTACGTCACCCACGACCAGGAAGAGGCGCTGACGATGTCTGACACCATCGTGGTGATGAACAACGGCCGCATCCAGCAGATCGGCGACCCCAAGCGCATCTACGATGAGCCGAAGAACGCCTTCGTGGCCGACTTCATCGGCCAGAGCAACATACTTACCGGCGTCATGCTCGAGGACGAGCTGGTGATGATGGCCGGCAAGGAGTTCCCCTGCGTGGACGAGGGCTTTGCGAAAAACGAGGTGGTGGACGTGGTCGTCCGCCCCGAGGACATCATGGTGGTCGGCACCGACGTGGGCATGCTCGAAGGCGTGGTCGAAAGCGTCCTTTTCAAGGGCGTCCACTACGAGATGATGGTCGCCACCGGCGAGACGCGCTGGAAGGTGCATTCCACCACCATGCAGCCGGTCGGCTCGCGCGTGGGCCTCTCCATCGTGCCGTTCAACATCCACATCATGCGCCGGGAGGGCGCGATCCTGCCCTCAGCCCCCACGGAAGGGGGCGGGGAGGCATGAAGCGCCGCTGGTACGCCACGCCCTACGCCCTGTGGATGCTGATCTTCACCATCGTGCCGCTTTTGTTCGTGGTCTACTTTGCCTTCACCACCCGCGACGGCGCCTTCACCACGGAGAACTTCGGCAAGTTCTTCCGCCCCGGCAACCTGCCGGTGGTGTTCGACAGCTTCCGCCTGGCCTTTTTCTGTACGGTCATCTGCCTCGTCATCGGCTATCCGGCGGCCTACTTCCTCTCCTCGCGCGAGCTTTCGCGCGGGCGGGCGATGGTGGTGCTCATCCTTTTGCCGATGTGGATGAACTTCCTTCTGCGTACCTACGCGATGATGACGCTCCTGGAGCGCAACGGCGTGATCAATACGCTGCTGGAATCGCTGGGGCTGCCGCCGCAAAACCTCATCGGCACGGAGGCGGCGGTGCTCCTGGGCATGGTCTACAACTTTTTGCCCTTTATGATCCTGCCCATCTACACGGTGATGAAGAAGATGGACCGCCGCGTCATCGAGGCCGCCGAGGATCTGGGCGCGCCGCCGCGCAAGGTATTTGCGCGCGTGGTCATCCCGCTGTCGCTGCCGGGCGTGGTTTCGGGCATCACCATGGTGTTCATGCCGGCGGTGACGACGTTCGCCATTTCGCGCCTGCTGGGCAACGGCATGATCTACCTCATCGGCGATACCATCGAGAACTACTTTATCACCTTCAGCAACCGCAACGTCGGCAGCGCCCTGTCGCTGGTTCTGATGGTGCTCATCATCATCTCCATCGGCCTGTTGCGCAAGGCCGACCCGAAGGGGGAGGGGGGAGCGCTGTGGTGACCGCCATCCGCCGCCGCGACCGGCGGCTGCGCCGCTCGCGCGGCCTCAAATTGACCTACATCATCGTGCTCCTGGTGTTCCTCTATCTGCCCATACTCATCATGATCGGGCTCTCGTTCAACGCCTCGGAGTCGCGCGCCCAGTGGACGGGCTTCACCTTCGACTGGTATGGCCGCCTGTTCCGCGATGAGCGCATACTCTCGGCCTTGCAGGTGACGTTCTCCGTGGCGGTGATGGCCACGGTCGTCTCCACCGTCATCGGCACGCTGGCGGCCATTGGCATGCACTCGATGAAGCAGGGCTGGTCGAACCTTTTGACCAACGTGGCCTACCTTCCCATGACCACGCCGGACATCGTCACCGGCGTCAGCCTGATGCTGATGTTCGTGTTCGTGCATTGCCCGCTGACCAAGTGGACGATGCTCTGCGCGCACGTGGCCTTTGATACGCCCTACGTGCTCTTCTCCGTGCTGCCGCGCCTTCGGCAAATGGACCCCAACCTCTACGAGGCGGCGCTGGATCTGGGCTGCAAGCCGACGGCGGCGCTGTTCAAGGTCATTTTGCCGGAGATCTTCCCCGGTGTCATCACCGGCGCGCTGCTGGCCTTCACCATGTCCCTGGACGACTTCGTCATATCCTATTTCACGTCCAACACTGACCAGAACCTCTCCATGATCGTCTACTCCGCCGCCAAGCTGGGCGTGGAGCCGACCATGTACGCGGTCTCGACGCTGATGTTCCTGGTGATCTTGGCTCTGCTATTGATCATAAACCGGCGCTCCAAACTGGAAGAAATCTGACGTTTACAGGAGGAAGGAACCATGAAAAAGACCCGACTGGCGTTGATCGCCCTGCTTGTGCTGACGCTGCTGGTCGCCGCGTTCGCCACCGGCTGCTCCAACAAGAGCGAGCCCGCCGCCACCGAGGCGCCCGCCGCCACCGAGGAACCTGCCGAGGAGCCGGCTGAGGAGCCTGCCGAGGAACCTGCCGAGGAACCCGCCGAGGAGCCGGCTGAGGAACCCGCCGAGGAGCCTGCCGAGGAACCCGCTGAGGAGCCTGCCGAGGAAGCCGCTGAGGAGCCTGCCGAGGAACCCGCCGAGGAGCCTGCCGAGGAAGCCGCTGAGGAGCCTGCCGAGGAACCCGCCGAGGAAGCTGCCGAGGAACCCGCCGAGGAGCCTGCCGAGGAAGCCGCTGAGGAAACCGCCGCCGAGCCCGCCGCGCAGCCCTACGCCGGCACCACGCTGACCGTCTACAACTGGTACGACTACATCGACGAGGCCGTCATCGACCTGTTCGAGGAGGAGACCGGCATCACCGTCGAGTACGTCAACTTCACCACCAACGAGGAGATGTACGCCAAACTGGAGGCCACCCCCGGCGCCTACGACGTGCTCTTCCCCTCGGACTACATCATCGAGCGCCTCATCAAGGAGGACATGCTCGCCGAGCTCAACTACGACAACATGCCCAACGCCGCCGGCCTCATGGAGTGGCTCAAGAGCCCCGACTACGACGAGGGCGGCAAGCACTCCGTGGCCTACATGTGGGGCACCGTCGGCTACCTCTACAACACCACCATGGTCGACCGCGAACTGACCAGCTGGGACGACATGTTCTCCACCGAGTTCGAGGGCAACGTGCTGATGATGGACAGCGTGCGCGACACACTGGGCGTGGCGCTCAAGTCCCTGGGCTATTCCATGAACAGCTCCAGCGAGGACGAGCTGCGCGAAGCGGCGGACAAGCTCATCGAGCAGAAGCAGAACGGCGTGTGCGCCGGCTACCTCGTCGATGAGATCAAGGACAAGATGGTCGGCGGCGAAGCCGCCATCGGCCTGGTGTGGTCCGGCGACGCCCTCTACGCCATGGAAAAGAGCGACGACCTGGCCTACTGCGTGCCCGAGGAAGGCTCCAACATCTGGGTGGACGCCATGTGCATCCCCGCGGCCAGCCAGAATAAGGAAGCCGCCGAGTGCTTCATCGACTTCATGTGCCGCCCCGACATCGCCCGCATGAACATGGACTACATCTACTACTCCACGCCCATCCAGGCCGTCGTGGACGGCATGAGCGAGGAAGAGGCCGCCAACGAAGTCCTCAACCCCCCGCAGGACGTCGTCGACCGCTGCGAGTTCTTCCGCGACATGTCCGACTACATGGATCTCTACGAGACCATCTGGATGGAAGTGCGCATGGCCCGCTAAGGCAGGCGGAAAGACAGCGCCGGACGCGAAACAAATCGCGTCCGGCGCTTTGCCGTTTCATTGGCCTTGCGGCTCGATGCAGTATGCCTGCAAACTGCGCTTGCAGCCGTTCTTTTCGTAGAATCCCTCCACGCCCGGCTGCGCGCCGAAGTACAAAAGCGTCGGCGCATGTTCCCCTGCCAGGCGCAAAAGCGCGCTGCCCACGCCCTGCCCCTGGTATTCCGGCAGCACGAGCAGCTCCGTGATCGTGCCAAAGAAATACCCGTCGGAGAGTATGCGCAGGCACCCGGCCAGCCGCCCTCCGTCCCGCGCCGTGATGTTGAGCGTCCGCATGAGCGCCGCGCGCGTCTTTTCCACATCATAGTCCCCCGGCCAGACGCGGCTTGCGAAACCGAGGAATTCCTCGGCCTCCAGCGCGCGGTCGTCCACATGGTATTCCATAGCCTTCCCTCCCGGCGTTTGTTGCCGTACAGTATACCATAACGGCGCGCAAAGGGGAAGGGGCACTTTTTTCTTGCATTTCCGCCGCGTCCAAGGTACAATGGAGAAAAAATGGACAGGAGAACGATATGCTGAATATAGGCGTTTTGGGGACGGGCACCTGGGGAACGGCGCTTTTGCGCCTTTTGGCCAACAAGGGGCACGCGGTCACGGCATGGTCGGCGCTGCCGCAGGAGGTCGAAGCGCTCTCCGCCACGCGCCGCCACCCCAAGCTCCCCGGCATGGCCATCCCGGAGAGCGTGACCTTCACCGGCGATATCGCCGCCGCCTGCCGGGGCAGGGACATGCTCGTTTTCGCCGTGCCCTCGCCCTACGTGCGCTCGACCGCCCGCGCCGCCGCGCCTTTCGTGGCGGAAGGGCAGGTCGTCGTGGACGTGGCCAAGGGCATGGAGGCCGACACATTGATGACGCTTACGGAGGTCATCGGCGAAGAAATGGCCAAAGCCGGCAAGGCGCCGCGCCTGGTGGCGCTCTCCGGCCCCACCCACGCGGAAGAAGTATCGCTGGATCTGCCCACCACCATCGTCTCCGCCAGCCCCGACGCGCAGGCGGCGGCGCTCGTGCAGGACGCCTTTATGACCGACTGCCTGCGCGTCTACACGAACGCGGACATACGCGGCGTGGAAGTGGCGGGGGCGCTGAAAAACGTCATCGCCCTGGCGGCGGGCATCGCCGGCGGCCTCGGCTATGGCGACAACGCCCGCGCCGCCATCATCACCCGCGGCATCGCTGAAATGGCGCGCCTGGGCGCGGCCATGGGCTGCTCCAGGGAGACGTTCAGCGGCCTCACCGGCCTTGGAGACCTGGTCGTGACCTGTACGAGCATGCACAGCCGCAACAACCGCTGCGGCATGCTCATCGGCCAGGGCAAGCCGCCGGCGGAAGCAGTGCGCGAGGTGGGCATGGTGGTCGAGGGGCTCAACGCCCTGCCCGCGGCGCTGAAGCTGGGCGAAACCTACGGCGTGGAGCTGCCCATCATCGCCGGCGTGCACCAGATCGTCGATCTGGGCGCTTCGCCGCGCGAGATGGTCGGCCAGCTCATGCGCCGCGAGCCCAAGCCGGAAAACTGGATGTAAGGGCGCTACAAAGGCCCGCCCCGGGAAGGGGAGGGCCTTTGTAGCGACGCTTCAGGGGCGGATGACGCCCTTGCGGATCATGGCGCAGCCGTAGAGGGCGCTCTCGGTGGTCTGCACCACGCAGTAGGAGGCCTTGGCCTGCTCGTAGAAGTCATAGCGGGGGATGCGGCCGATGGCCTTCGCCCCGCGCGGGTCGTGCCTGGCCACGATGTCGGCAAACGTGTCCCAGATGGGCGTGGGCAGGTCCTTGTCCAGCGCCTCCTTTTCGATCAGCACCACGGGCGTGTCCACGTATTCGTCCAGCGGCATCACCTGCAAAATAGCCGCGAACATCTCCGCCGCGCCGATGCCGTCCGCGCGGATGAGCTTCGCGCCGCCGGCGCGGGCGATGCCGGAGCCGGGGAAGTTGCCGTCGCCCAGCACCAGTATGTCGTTGTGGCCCATTTCGTCCAGCGTCTTGAGCAGTTCAGGGCAAAGGATGGTCGGAACACCTTTGAGCATAGCCATCGCTCCTTTGTGCGGATTTGGCGGGGAACGCCATACCAGTATTTTACAGTATTTTCACGCGCTTTGCAATCCCGCCGCCGATTTTCCCGGCGGGTGGCGCGGGGAAGGGGGAAAGACCGATGACGGATGTGGCCGTCGCCCGTTGCGCGGACTATGACCATGTGGAAGCGGCGCTTCTCGAGGCGCTCGCGCCCTTCGGCGGCCTTGACTGGGCGCGGCCGGGTATGAAGGTCGCCCTCAAGGTCAACCTCGTCTCCGGCGGCAGGCCGGAGCGCGCCATTTCCCCCCATCCCAGGCTCGTTTGCGCCCTTTGCCGCCTGCTCGTCGCCCGCGGGGCGCAGGTCGTCGTCGGCGACAGCCCCGGCGGCCTCTATACGTCCGCCTTCGTCGGCCACGTCTACGCCGCCTCCGGCATGGCCGCCGTGGAAGAGACGGGCGCGCGGCTGAACCGCGATTTTTCCCGGCGCGAGGCCCGCTTCCCCGAGGGGAAGATACTGCACACATTCCAGTACACCGCGTGGCTGGACGGCGCGGACGCCGTCATCGACGTCTGCAAATTAAAGACGCACGGCATGATGGGCATGTCCTGCGCGGTCAAAAACCTCTTTGGCGTCGTCCCCGGCACGCTCAAGCCGGAATACCACTTCCGCTATCCCGACCCGGCCGATTTCGCCGATATGCTGGTGGATCTCGCCGGCTTCGTCCGCCCCCGTCTCTCCATCTGCGACGCCGTGATCGCCATGGAGGGCAACGGTCCCACGGCGGGGACGCCGCGCGCGGTCGGCGCGGTGCTGGCCGCGGAAAACCCGCACAGCCTCGACCTTGCCTGCGCCCACATCATCGGCCTACGCCCCGCGGACGTGCCCACGCTCGCCGCCGCCCGCCGTCGCGGTTACATCCCCGAAAGCGCCGCGGGGCTGTCCATCGCCGGGGCGCTGTTTGCCGTGCCCGGCTTCAAGCTGGTGGCGGAGCGCAGATCCCTGGAGTTCACCCATCCCATCCCCGGTCCCCTCGGCGCGCTGGCGGGCAGGGCCATGCGCCGCCTGATGCGCGCCCGCCCCGCCGTCGTCCGGCGCGAATGCGTGGGCTGCGGCCAGTGCGCGCGCGTCTGCCCCGCCCACGCCATCGAAATGCGCGGCGGCCTCCCGCGCATCGACCGCCGCAGGTGCATCTGCTGCTTCTGCTGCCAGGAGTTCTGCCCCAGGGGGGCGATGAAGGTGCGCCGCGCGAGCGTCGCCCGCGCGTTGGGCGGCAGAAACGCGGCAAAGCCGTGAAAATTACATAACGGGTACAAAAGAGATAGACGACTTAACATTGCAATGTATAATGAGTATGTACCCCGGCGGCGGTATATATTGTAGGAAACGTCAGCGCCGCTTGCCTCCAAATGAACCGGGCGCGTTTTTTCGGGGGAGATGCGCGCTCGCGGAAAGCGTAAATTTGTGGAAGAAAAGAAACTCTGGAAGCGCGTCAACCGCCTGACATTGCTGGCGGTGGTGATCGGCGTCATCTTTATGGCGTCCGGCGCGCTTTTGCAATTTGTACTGAGCGATATGGCGACGGATTCGGCGCTGGAGGAAATGGAGTTCCGCGTCGAGGAATACGGCGACGCCATCCGCGGCGTATTGCGCTACAACGCGCAGACGGTGGACACGCTCTCGTGCTTTGTCGAGCCGTGGGAGGACATGGACGCCTCCGACATCGCCGCGGGGCTTGCGCAGGCCCTTCAAAACAACCACTATGACGGCATGGCCTGGTTCCCCGCCGAGGGCAGGAGCGTCATCGTCTCGCGGGACGGCGTCAGCTTCATCGGCCTTTCGGCGGACAGCCTTGCCCACGACGCGCAGGCGTCCATTGCCCGCGCGCTGGAGGGGGAGACGGTGGCCTCGGGCATCTACGAAGGCAGCGTGGTGCTGCCCGAGGGCGAGAGCGGCCTGCTCTACGCCGCGCCGGTAGAGTCGCATGGCGGGATCGTCGGCGTCCTGGCCGCCGTGGACGACGCCCACGTGCTCACCCGCGTGGTCTACGATTTCAACCAGGACGGCTCGGGCGGTTTTTTGCACATCATCGACGCGCAGGGCAATTTCCTCGTGCGCTCGGAGAAGCAGACGAAGGGCTGGAGCGACGGCAACGTATTCGATGCCTCCGTGCTCGCCGAAGAAGAGGAGGAGAGGATCCGCGCGTTGCTCGCGCGCGGCGAGAGCGCTTCCTGCTCCTTTACCTACGGCGGCGCCGAATACCACGCCGTGTTCGTGCCCGTCGGCGTGCACGGCTGGTACGAGGTCTGCGTGTGGGACGCGCATACCTTCGTCGGCCCCACACGCGCGGTGGTGCGGGCGCTGCAGGCCTCCGCGGGCGTGGCGCTGGCGCTGCTGGTGTTCTTGATCGGCTACTATTACAGCACGCTGCGCCGCAGCAGGCGCGACGCCGCCAACATTGCCTATATCGACCCTGTCACCGGCGCGGACAACTTCGCCGGCTTCACCCGCCGCCTCGCGCAGCGGCAGAAGGGCGGCCGGGACTACTGCCTGGCGGCGCTCAACATCAGCCAGTTCAAGTTCATCAACGGCATCTTTGGCCGGCAGCAGGCCGACCAGCTGCTCTGCTTTGTCAAAAGCGTGCTGGACGGGCATTTGCGCGCCGGCGAGTTCTTCTGCCGCGATTCGGGCGACATCTTCTATATCTGCCTGAATGAGACGGACCGCGAGGCCATCCGCGTCCGCATGGAGAGCGTCATGCGCGCCATCAGCAGCAAGGCCATGGGCGGGGAGAGCAATTTCCAGGTGCTCACCTATTGCGGCGCAGCCGTCGGGCAGGAGGTGGGCGAGGGGGAAAGCCCCGTCGCACAGGTGCTCTTTGCCCTGGAAAGCGCCCGCAGCAGCGGCCGCCGCAACAGCATCCGCTTTTACGACGCGACGCTGCGCAAGGACGAGGAGCTGGACTATTACATCGAAAGCCACATGCAAAAGGCGCTCGACGAAGGCGAATTCAAGCTCTACTATCAGCCGAAGATCGACCTTGCCACCGGCCGCGTGGCCGGCGCCGAGGTATTGGTGCGTTGGCTGACCGCGGAGGGCGGGATGATCCTGCCCGCCAAATTCATCCCCATTTTTGAAAAGAATGGCTTCTGCGAGGAGCTCGACCTCTACGTGTTCGAGGCCGCCTGCCGCCAGATCCGCGCCTGGGTGGACGCGGGCCTGCCCGCCCTGCGCTTCTCCGTCAACCAGACCAAGCCGCTGTTCTACCGCCGGGACTATGTGGATACGCTGTGCGCCATCGCCCGCAAATACGGCGTGGAGCCCGGCCTCATTACGCTGGAAGTGCTCGAAGGGCTGGCCATGGAGAACGCCGACGTCCTCAACGCCGTCATCGGTCAGCTGCACGCAAAGGGTTTTGCGGTCTCCCTGGACGATTTTGGCAGCGGCTATTCCTCCCTCAACACGCTGGCCAACCTGCGCATCGACGAATTGAAGCTCGACAAGGGCTTTTTAAAGACGCTTTCCGCGCGGGAGGACGCGCGCTTGCGCGTGGTGCTGGAAGAGACGTTGGCCATGTCCCGCCGCCTCGGCATCCGCACCGTGGTGGAGGGCGTGGAGACGGAGAAGGGCGACCGGATCGTCCGCGCCCTCGGCGCCGACCGCGCGCAGGGCTATTATTACGGCAGCCCCATGGACGCGCAGTCCTTCCGCGCGCGCTTCCTGCCCGGGGGCTGACGTTCCCGGAACGGCCGTCCCCGCGGGGTGGCTGTTTTCAACTGTCAAAATATTTTACTTGACATCCGGGCGCGCCTTTGCTACAATGGCATGGCAAGCGATTTTGCTTTACAGGGGGAAAGGCCATGGAACCGCGCGTGGAGACCGCTTACCTGCTGGATTTCTACGGCGCGCTCCTTACCCCCAAGCGGCGCGAGATGCTGCGCATGCGCTATGAAGAGGACATGTCCCTCTCCGAGATCGGCGCGCAGATGGGCGTCTCCCGCCAGGCGGTGAGCGACGGCATGACCGCCGCCCGCAAAAAGCTCGAGGAATACGAGGAAAAGCTCGGCCTCGTGCGCCGCTATCTGGCCATCACGCAGGAGGCGGAGGCCTGCCTCAAGGCGTTGGACGCGGGCGATACCGGGGCGGCGAGAGACCGCCTTGCCAACATATTGCAGATCGAGAGGTGAGTGCGCATGGCATTCGAGGGCTTGACCGACAAACTGCAAAATGCGTTTAAAAAGCTGTCGAGCAAGGGCAAGCTCAGCGAGGCGGACGTCAAGGCCGCGATGCGCGAAGTGCGCATGGCGCTTCTGGAGGCCGACGTCAACTTCACCGTCGTCAAGGATTTTATCAAAAAGGTCACCGAGCGCGCCGTGGGGCAGGAGATACTGGGCAGCCTCACGCCCGGCCAGCAGGTCATCAAGATCGTAAACGACGAGCTGGCCCAGCTCATGGGCGGCACCAACGCCAAATTGACCTACTCGCCCCAGCCGCCGACCATCTACATGCTCTGCGGCCTGCAGGGCGCGGGCAAGACCACCATGGCCGCCAAGCTCGGCAACCTCATCAAAAAAGGCGGCAAAAAGCCCCTGCTCGTCGCCTGCGACGTCTACCGCCCCGCGGCCATCAAGCAATTGCAGGTCGTCGGCGGACAGGTGGGCGTGGAGGTCTTTGAAAAAGGCCAGGGCGACCCGGTGCAGATCGCCAAGGAGGCCGTGGAATACGCGCGCTACTATGGCCGCGACCCGGTCATCATCGACACCGCCGGCCGTTTGCACATCGACCAGAAGCTCATGGAAGAGCTGCGCGAGATACGCGCCACGGTCAAGCCGAAGGAAATACTCCTCGTCGTCGACGCCATGACCGGCCAGGACGCCGTCACCGTCGCCGACACCTTCAATCAGGAGCTGGGCGTGGACGGTGTCATCCTCACCAAGCTCGACGGCGACACCCGCGGCGGCGCGGCCATCTCCGTGCGCGCGGTCACGGGCAAGCCCATCAAGTTCGCCGGCGTCGGCGAAAAGCTCACGGACATCGAGCCCTTCCACCCGGACCGCATGGCCTCGCGCATACTCGGCATGGGCGACGTGCTCAGCCTCATCGAGAAGGCGCAGGAGAATTTCGAGGAGGAAAAGGCCGTGGACATGGTGCGTAAGATGCGCACCAACACCTTCACGCTCGAGGATTACCTCGACCAGCTCCGCCAGCTCTCCAAGATGGGCAGCGTCTCCAGCATGCTGAAGATGATTCCCGGCCTGGCCAGTAAGATCAAGGAATCCGACATCGACGAGGAAAAGATGATGAAGGCCCAGAAGAAAAACGAGGCCATCATACTTTCCATGACGCGCATGGAGCGCCGCAACCCGGATATACTCAACGCCTCCCGCAAGCGCCGCGTGGCCGCCGGCTGCGGCGCCACCGTGCAGGACGTCAACCTGCTACTCAAGCAGTTCGACCAGGCGCGGCAGATGATGAAGCAGATGGTGGGCGGCGGCAAAAAGCGCCTGCGCATCCCCTTCGGCAAGTTCAAGGGATAATCACGGTCTTTCCGTCTGATTATACAAACAAGGTTTCTAAGGAGGAAACACACATGGTCAAGATCCGTCTCAAGAGGATGGGCATGAAGAAGATGCCGTTCTACCGCCTGGTGGTCACCGACAGCCGCAACCCGCGCGACGGCCGCTTCATCGAGGAAGTGGGCTACTACAACCCCCTCACCGAGCCGGTGGAGCTGAAGATCAATGAAGAACGCGCCAAGTACTGGCTGGGCGTCGGCGCGCAGCCGACCGACACCGTGCGCGGCCTGCTCAAGAAGGGCGGCGTGCTGTAAGCATGGTGGAACTGGTCAGATATATCGCCCGCTCGCTGGTGGAGAAGCCGGACGCGGTGGACGTGCGCGAGGTGGAAAATGCCGATAGCGTCGTCATCGAGCTGCGCGTGGACGCCGACGACATGGGCAAGGTCATCGGCAAGCAGGGTCGCATCGCCAAGGCCATCCGCACGGTGGTCAAGGCCGCGTCCGTGAACAGCCCCAAGCCGGTGTTCGTAGAGATAATCTAGGCGCCAGAGCGCCGATAAAGCCCACGACCGCGAAAATTGCTTTTTTCAATTAAAAATTGAAGCAGTTTTTGCCTGCTGTGTCAGCAACCCTGCCGCCTGCGGTCACTTACGTCCATGTAAGCTCCCTTGACGGCAGGGTCGCTTCCTTGCATCGCGGGCTTTCTCGTCACTCTGGGGTCTTACATGTATTGCAGATCCTCTGATGCGGCCCAAAGCCGCTTTTCTTTTCCAAAGGAGGCGCGTATGGACAATTACCTCGTCATCGGCGAGATCGTCAAGCCCCAGGGCGTGCGCGGCGAAGTGAAGCTGCGCCCCATCACCTGCGATGCGGGGCGCTTCGACGGCCTTGCGCAGGCGTACTTCAGGCGCGGGGAGGACTTTATCCCCGTGCATATCCGCGCCAGCCGCCGCGCGCAGGAGGCGGTGTTTCTCACGCTCGAGGGCGTAGAGGACCGCGACGCCGCGGAAAAGCTGCGCGGCGAGCTTCTCTACATCGACCGCGCCCACGCCGTGGAGCTGGACGAGGATACGAATTTCCTTTGCGACCTCATCGGCCTGCATGGCGTGGACGACGAGGGGGGCGACCTGGGCACGCTGCGCGACGTGCTCCAGCCCGGCGGCAACGACGTCTACGTCTTTGAAGGCCCGCGCGGGGAAGTGCTGGTGCCGGCGCTCAAGAGCGTGGTGAAAAAGGTCGACCTCGAGGCGGGCGAGATGGTGCTGGTGGCCGCGCGGCTGCGGGAAGTGGCGGTGTTCGATGCGGATTAAGGTATTGACCATCTTCCCGGACATGGTGCGCGCGGCGCTGGGCGAGTCCATCGTCGGCCGGGCGCTGGAAAAGGGCCTGCTCACCGTCGAGTGCATCGACATACGCGCCTATTCGCAAAACAAGCACAAAAACACCGACGATTACCCCTTCGGCGGCGGCGCGGGCATGGTGATGCTGGCGCAGCCCATCGTCGACGCCTGCGAGGCCAACGCCGAGGCGGGGCAGCGGCGCATCTACCTCTCCCCGCGCGGCCGCACGCTGACGCAGAAGGTGGTGGAGGAATTGGCGGGGGAGGAAGAGCTGATGCTCCTTTGCGGCCACTACGAGGGCGTGGACGAGCGCGCGCTGGAACTGTGCTTCCCGGAGGAACTCTCCATCGGCGATTACGTGCTCACCGGCGGCGAAACGGCGGCGCTGGTGGTCATCGACGCCGTCTCGCGCCTGTTGCCCGGCGTATTGGGCAGCGAGGAGAGCGCCGAGGACGAGAGCTTCACCACCGGCCTGCTCGAATACCCGCAGTACACCCGCCCCCGCGAATTCCGCGGCCGCGAGGTGCCGGAAGTGCTTCTCAACGGCAACCACGCGCTCATCGGGCGCTGGCGGCGCGAACAGGCGCTCCGCCTCACCCGCGAACGCCGCCCGGAGATGCTCGCCACCGCCCCGCTGGACAAAAAGGACAGGGCGTTTCTCAAAACGCTGGAGGAAGAAGAATGAAAAAGCGCCGCCCCAGATGTGGGACGGCGCTTTTGCGTCCATAAACGCCTTACTTGCTTTCGCAATTGGAGCAATCGCCCGCGCACCCGGCGCAACGGCTGTGCCCGCCGCAGCTCCCTTCCAGGTTCACTTCCCCGGCCATTGCCCGCATCCAGCGATGGGGAACGCCCTCGTCGTCGTAAATTTCGCCGATGGGCGCAAAGCCGTAGCGGGCGTAAAAGCCCACCGCCGGCAGCTGCGCGCCCAGCCAGATCTCGCCCGCGCCCAGCTCCAGCGCCCGGTAGAGCAGCATGCGCACCATCAGGTCGCCCAGCCCCTGCCCGCGCGCCTCCTTGAGCACGCAGACGCGGCCGATTTGGAAGCGGCTGTCATCGTTGATGATGAGCCGCCCCGTGCCCGCCGGCCGGTCGTTTTCGTCAAAGGCCAGCGCATAGACGGCCATTTTGTCAAAACCGTCGATCTCCGTGTCGGCACAGTAGCCCTGTTCATCCACGAACACGCGGCGGCGGATGTCCATCACCGCGCTTGTATCGTCCTGCGAAGTCAGAAATTTTCCCCGGATCATCGTCTTTCCACCTTTCTGGAACTTTCTCTATTGTACCACGTCCCGCCGCGGTTTTGTAGCCCCGCCGCCGCAAATAACGGTTGATTTTTTTTCGGGCAGCGGGTATAATAATTGCGAATGGGCGGGGCCCGTTCAATACACTGAAGAAAGGGGCGTGTCGAAATGGATGAGGAATTGGATCTCGTCGTCTTTGAGGATGATGAGGGCAATGAGATCACCATGGAGGTGCTCGATTATTTCTTCTACGAGGGTAAGGAATACGCTCTGTTGGCGGAGGTAGACGAGGACGGCGAATGTGGCTGCGGCGAATGTGGTGAGGATCACGATCACCAGCGCGACGCCTACATCATGGAGGTCGTCCCCGTGGGCGACGACGAAGAGGAGTTCGTCCCGGTCGCCGAGGAGCTGGCGGACAAGCTCGTTGAGATCGTCCAGAACGGCCTTTTTGAGGACGAGGACGACGACGCTGAGGAATGACCGGCGCCCCGCAGGGGCGACGGGGACCGAAAGGGCGGGGGACATATCCCTGCCCTTTTCTGTTCCCACACGGAGAATACAATGAACGCCTTTTACCAGCAGGTCTACGACATCGTAGCCCAGATACCGCGCGGCAAGGTCGTTTCCTACGGCCAGATCGCCCGCCTTCTCTGTCGCCCCCGCGCCGCGCGGGAGGTGGGCCGCGCCATGCGCTTCTGTCCGCCGGGGCTGCCGTGGCAAAGGGTGGTCAAACAGGACGGCTCCATCGCCGCGGGCGGCGACCCCGAACTGCGCCGCCGGATGCTGGAAGATGAAGGCGTGGCCTTCCTGCCCGATGGCCGCGTGGATATGGCCGCGCATCGCTGGCTATAAGAACGCTCCCCCGCCAAACGCGGGGGAGCGTCAGAGCGCTGACAAAGCCTACAACCGCAAAAATCGCTCTGATATACAAAAAATCAGAAGCGATTTTTGCTTCCTACGTCAGCTGCACTTGCATCCTGCGGTTACTTACGTCTAAGTAAGCTCCCTTGGCTGCAAGTACAGCTTCCTTGGCTTGCAGGCTTTCTCAACGCTCTGCCAGTCTGTTGACTTTGTCAACATCCTGTGACGCTCCCCCGCCAAACGCGGGGGAGCGTCTTTTCATACCAGCGCCGTCACCAGCGCAAAGACGATGACCAGCCCCAGTATGTCCACAATGGTGGTCAGAAGCGGCCCGGCCATCAGCGCCGGGTCGAGGCGCAGCCGCCGCGCCAGCATCGGTAACACGCAGCCGATGGCGTTGGCGGCGATGACGGTGAGGCACACCGCCAGCGAGATCACGCCCGCCTCCAGCATCGTATCCCGGGAGATGAGCATCATGCGCAAAAAGTTGACCGCGCCCAGCCCCACGCCGCACAGAAGCGAGGTCAAAAGCTCCTTGCCCAGCGCCGTAAGGTCGTCCCGCGCCGTCATGTCGTCCAGCGCCATGGCGCGGATGATGAGTGTGGAGGACTGCGATCCGGCGTTGCCGCCCGTGTCCATCAGCATCGGTATGTTGCTCATCACCACGCCGCCCAGCGCCGAGAGCAGCAACAGCTGTTCGTAGCCCTGGATGAGCTTGGCGCACAAAACAGACGAGGCCATGAGGATCAGCAGCCACGGCAGCCGGTGCCAGGCCAGCGTCCACACGCTGGAAGTTTTGTAGCCGCCCTCGCCGGGCACCAGCGCGGCCATGCGCTCGAAGTCCTCGGTGTCCTCCTCCTCGATGACGTCCACGATGCTGTTGACGCCGATGGCGCCCACCAACCGCCCCGCCCTGTCGGTCACGGGCAGGCTGATGAGGTCGTATTTGCGCACCAGGCGCGCGGCGTTTTGCTGATCCTCGTCCATGGAAACGGCGGTGAAGGCCGTGTCCATCAGCGCTTCCACGGCCTCGTCGCCCGACGCGGCCAGCAGCGTGCGCATTTCCAGCGTGCCCAGCAGACGCCCCTCCTGGTCGGTGATGAAGAGCGTGTACAGCGCGTCGCTGTCCAGCCCCGAGGCGCGCACGGCGCGTATGGCTTCACCCACGCGCGTCCCTTCGCGCAGGCGGACAAATTCGGGCGTCATGATCGCGCCCGCGGTGTTTTCCCGGATCTCGTCCATGATGAACATTTCCCTCACTCCTTTCGCATCGCAAAGCGGGCCTCCGCCCCGCGCGGGCGGCGTCCCAGGCGCGGGAAAGGCCTTTGCGGGCCCTCCCGGCGCGGTGGAGATGTTGAAACAGACAACACCCCAAGGCGTCCGCCCCATTCAGGCGACGCCCATGCGCAGAAGAAATTTTCGGGGAAATGAAGCGATGGGTCAGCGGACGCGCGCGGCCCAAACGCCCCGTTTCCGTCTACTTCCTCCGCATTCGTCCACGCTCGTCCACCTCCTTCTTGGATAGGTCAGATTCATTATAAGCGATTTTCCCGCCTCTGTCAACGCATTTTCAACCGTTCCAGCCAGTGCAAAAACCGGGCTTCGGGCGGGGCCTCGAAGCGCATGCGTTCCCCGGTCGCGGGATGGTCGAAGCCGATCACCGCCGCGTGCAGAAGCTGCCCGCCAGCCACAGGATACGGCGATTTCTTCGGCCCGTACACCGGGTCGCCCAGCACGGGATGCCCCAGAGAGGCCATGTGCACGCGGATCTGGTGCGTGCGCCCCGTCTCCAGCCGCGCCTCGATGTACGAAGCGCCGCGCAACGCCTCCAGCACGCGCCAGTGCGTTACCGCCCGCCGCCCGCCTTCGCGGATGGCCATTTTCTTGCGGTCGGTGGGGTGGCGGCCGATGGGCGCGTCCACCACGCCCATCGGCTCCCGGAAATGACCGATGCAGATGGCCAGGTAGGCGCGCTCCACCGAGTGCTCCTTGATTTGCTCCGCCAGCGACAGGTGGGCGCGGTCGTTCTTGGCCACCAGCAGAAGGCCGGAGGTGTCCTTGTCGATGCGGTGCACCAGCCCGGGCCGCTTCTCGCCGCCAATGCCGGAAAGGCCGTCCAGGTGGTAGAGCAGGGCGTTGACCAGCGTGCCGTCCGGATTGCCCGCCGCCGGGTGGACGACCATGCCCGAGGGCTTGTAGACCACGGCCAGGTCGCTGTCCTCATAGACCACGCGCAGGTCGATGTTTTGCGCCTCCACGCCCGCCTCGCGCGCTTCGGGCACGAAAAGGCGCACCTCGTCGCCCGCGCGCAGGCGCACGCCGGCCTTGCCCGCCGCCCTGCCGTTGACGAGGGCCTGCCCCTCCTCGATGAGGGAAGAAACGCGCGAGCGCGTCAGCTCCGTGCGCTCCGTTATGTAAGCGTCCAGCCGCGCCCCGGCGCCTTCCTCCTCCACGCGCCAGCAAAACCCGTCAGCCATGCTTCTTTCCCCCCTCCGCGCGCAAAACGGCGATGAACGTCAGCGCGCAGCCCAGGACGATGCACACGTCGGCCACGTTGAACACCGGGAAGCGGGCAAAGCCGAATTCCAGGAAGTCGATCACGTAGCCGTAGCGCAGCCGGTCGTAGAGGTTGGAAAGCCCCCCGGCGAAGATCAGCCACAGCCCCACGCGGGCGGCGTTGGCCATGCGCGGGAAGCGCAGCAGCAAAAACAGCACGATGGCGCACAAAAGCAGCACCAGCGCGCTCAAAAGCGCCTGCCTGCCGGCAAAGACGCCAAAGGCCGCGCCATAGTTGCGCACCGGGCGGAAGTTGAGAAGCCCCGGCACGGCCTCCACGCCGCCCGTGAGCGTCAGCGACCAGGCCTTTGTCGCCCGGTCGAGGGCAAAGGCGATGATCGCCAGCCAAAACAGCCTACATCCTTGCTTCGATAGCATTGATGACCTCCGCGAGGAACCCGCCGATGACGGGTATGTTTTCCACCACCATGTTTTTCAGCACCACGGCGCACAGCGCCGCCAACACGGCGAACCCCAGCGTGAAGCCGAAGCCGCGCACCATGCCGTAGAGCAGGTTGTCCCAAATAAGACGCCTGCGGTTGGAGATATGTTCCACATATTCATCCAGCCGCATCCTCTCCAGCGTCCCCAGCAGTTTCTCCAGCCGCTCCCGGAGCCTCTCTTCCACGCGCGCACCCCCCTGGAAGAGGTTTCCCGCCCGGGAAGCGCCCTATACAAAGGCGCGGGGCGGCACGACGGGAAACTCTCCCCGCGCGCCGCCCCGCAAACCGCCCGCCGGACATCAGTCAAACAGCGAATCGGTCTCCTTGAGCACCTGCACCTGCCCTTCCACCAGGCGGCGGAAGTTGGCGCGATAGGTGGCGATGGTCTTGCGGATGTTGTCGGCCTCGGCCTTGACGCTCTCGGCCTCCACCTTGGCGTTGGAAACGGTGGTCGCGGCCTGTTCCTCGGCGCCGGAGATGACTTCCTGCGCCTTCTTGCGGGCCTCGGCCACGGTCTCGTCGGCGATGCGCTGGGCGTTGATGAGCGTGTCGCGCAGCGTCAGCTGAAGGTTTTTGAAGTAGCTCGGCTCGTCGTAGGCCGGCTCGTCGCTGGAAATGGCCTCCACCGGCGCGGGCGCGGGCATGGACGCGGGGGCGGGCTCGGCGGGCGCGGGCGCGCTTGCGCTTGCGGCGAGCTTGTCGTTCTCCGCCTGCAGCGTCTTGACCTGCTCAGCCAGCGCCATGTTCTCACGAATGAGGACGCTCAGCTGGTCGGAAATCTCATCGAGGAAATCGTCCACTTCTTCGATGTTGTAACCGTCCCGCTTCTGCCTGCTGAACTCTTTTTCCTGAATATCCCGGACACTGATCGGCATGTTTTCTCTCCCTTTCGTCGCAATGCGCGATTGCGTAATGATCCTTTTTCGGTATTCGTCGCGGGGGGCGAAAATCCTTCCCCCGTAGGGAAAAGTAGAATTTTCTTCACTTTCCATACACAAACAGGCGCAACCCCACGCGCCCCTTGCGCGTAAGGCCGGTCACTTCCCGCACGCAAAAGCGCCCCAGGCCGCGCGCGGAAACGAGGCTGCCCGCCTCCAGGCGCGTATCTGCGCGCGTCTCCACGGCGTGATCGACCTTGACAAGCTCGGCGCGGACCATCTCCTGCGCCTTCTGCCGGGAAAGGTCGTAGGCGGCGGCGAGCACGGCGTCCAGCCGCTCCGAGGGCACGGTGCGGTAGAGGAGCGTCCCCTCCGGCTCCGGCGGCGCGATCTCCTCCCCGCAGGGCGATACGCGCACCTTCACGCGGCCGCAGCTTTCCAGATTCGCGGCCACATAGTCCGCGATGTCCTCATGGACAAAAAGCAGCGCGCCCTCCCTAAGCATGGCGATGTCGCCCAGCGTCTCGCGCCCGATACCCAGCCCCATCAGCGCCCCGAGTATGTCCCGGTGCCCGATCGAGCCGTAGCGCGCGTTCCAGTCGACGCGCAGGCGGCGGATGGGGAAGGAAAGCTCCCCCGCGTCGCCGCTGTAAAACCCCGCCACGCGGCGTTCCGCGCCCTCCCAGCCGCCTTCAAAGGCCACCTCGCATCCGGCAAAGTTGGCCGCGGCGCGGCAGGCGGCTTCCATGGGCGCTTCGAGAAAGCGCGTATACGCAGCTCTTCCGGTGTGCGCGGCGCGCAGTGCCAGCTCCCGCAGGCGCTTTTCCTCCATTTCCATGGTCAGTAGAGGCCCAGGGGAAAGCAGATGCGCAGATATACAAGGCTCCACAACAGCTCGCTGACGATGTTGATGCCGATCATCGCAAACCACAGCGTGAAGTCGATGGGCAATCCCGTGCGCCGCATCACCCACATGGCCGGGCGATGGAAGGGGCGCACGAACGGGTAGATGAATTTCGCCAAAATCTCCACGAAACGGTTGTTGAAGCGCAAGAGCGACAACAGCCAGTAGATGAAGATGGCGGCGCTGAGTATGCGCAAAAACAACTGCAAGGCGTAGATGATGGAATACATCGTCATACGCTAGAACCTCCGCTCCACATCGTAGGTCTCGTCGACTTCCACGGTGCTGGGCGCGAGCACATAGGTGCGGTCGGACGCCTTGCGGATGGTGGCGTTGAGGGCGAACACCGCGCCGGAGAGCGTGTCGATGGCGCGCTGGGTGAGCTTGGGGTCGATCTCGTCCAGCGTCAAAACCACCACGTTGCCGGCGATGAGGCTGTCGATCACATCGCAGCAGTCCTCCAGCGTGTTCAGCGAGCACATCATCGTGCGCTGCCGCTGGGCGCGCGCCGGCCGCGTCGAAGCCGGCTCATAGGCGCTGGAGCGCGGTGCGTAGCTGTAATCGTAGCTGGACGTTGAGGAGCGCCGCGAGGCGGGCGGCGTCACGCGCGTGGAGCCGTAGCGCTCGGAATTGCGGCCGCGCTCGTCCTTGACGATGGTGCGGCGGCGGGTATCCTCCGTGCGCGAGCGCTGCTGCCTGGGCACGTAGGTCGAAGGCCGGCCGTAGTTGTCGGCGTAGCCGTCGTCCGCAGCCCTCTGCGGCTCATCGTCCACCAGGCCGATGAAGTTGAGAAATTTATTGACGCCGCCCTGCTTGCGAGCCATAGCGATCCCTCCTGTCATATCCTGGCGCCGAACAGCGCCCGTCCGGGGCGCACCATGGTGGCGCCCTCTTCGGCGGCTACGACGTAGTCGCCGGTCATGCCCATGGACAACGTGCGCATCTGCGCGCCCGGTATGCCCGCCTCGCGCAAACGGTCGAACCATTCCCGCATGCGGCGGAAGTAAGGCCGCACCTCTTCCGGGTCGTCCACCAGGGGCATAATGGCCATCAGCCCTTCCACGCGCACGCCGGGCAGTTTCGCAGCCTCGCGCACGAAGGCTTCCAGGTCCTCTTCATACACGCCGGATTTTTGCGGCTCCCTGGCGATATTGACCTGAACAAGCACGGGCATAACGATACCCATGGCCTGCGCGCGGCGGTCGATCTCATACAACAGCTCGCGCCGGTCGAGCGATTGGATCATCTTCACCATCGGCAGGACCTGCCGGACCTTGTTCAGCTGCAAATGGCCGATCAGGTGCACGTCCAGCCGCCGGTCGAGCCGGTCAAACTTGCCGGCCAGTTCCTGCACGCGGTTTTCGCCGATCACGCGCACGCCCAGTTCGCAGGCCATGCCGATGGTTTCGGCGTCCACCGTCTTGGTCACGGCGCAGATGTCCACATGCCCCCAGCGCCGGGAAGCCTCGTCCAGCCGCGCGCGCACGTTGCGCAGGTTTTCTTGCAACATCTCGCGTTCCATTCCGTCCACCTACTTGATGAGCACCACGTCGCCCACCTGCAGCGCCCCGTCGTTGAGGGGCTGTATGAGCGCCCGGTTGCCGTCGTTGGAAAGCACCTCCACGGGCACGAACGTCCCGCCGGGCACGTCGAACAGCCATACGCCCAGCTGCCCGCCCTGGTCGGAAAGCGCCTCGGAGAGCACCGCCAGGCCGCTCAGCTCGCTGCTGAGCGTCACGCGCCCGCTGCGCTGGTAGATCATCGGCCCCATCGGGTCCTCTACGAGGAACACGGCCAGTACCTCGTTGTCCACTTTCTGCACGCGCGTGACCTTGGCCGAATACACAAGGTCCTCAAAGCCCTCGAACTGCAGGTAATACACCTGGTCGAGCACCGGGTTCCAGCTCTGCCCGTCGGTGAGGATGGCCACATACCACGTGTCCTGGTCCACAAGGCGGTAGATGTCGCTCACGCGCGAGGAACCTTCGCCCAGGGGGTTGCCGGCGATGACGGCGCGCACGTCCGCGGGCGCGAGCGCGTCCAGCGCGTCGGGCGTAAGCGCGCTCTCGTAGCCGTCCGTGTAAAAGGAGATCACGCCTTCCCTGTCCGCCGTGGCCTCCGTTCGCCAGGAGGCGATGGAGTTCATGCGCGTGCTCTCATCCTGATAGAGGCGGTTGAGATTGAGGTCCTCGCGCTGGTTGGCGCGCATGTAATCCTGCCGGTCGACCATGGCCGTCTCCAATTGCCGCGCGAGTGTGAGCAGGTTGCCCTGCGTCTGGTGCGTCACCAGCGCCTTGAGCTCCAGCGCCTTCATGTCCACGATGCGGTCGAGGCGGTTCAGGTCGTTGTCCACGATGTTGTTCAAAATGGTCTTGTGGTAGGCCTGTATGTTGGCGCGTATGTCCTCCAGCCGCTCAAGTTCGCTCTCCGAATAGCCGGTGGAGTAGAGGTAGGCGATGGTGTCGCCCTCGTTCAGAAGCGTGTTTTCCGTGGCCACGTATTCCACGCGGGCGATGGTGCCGGAGGAGAACACTTCCTCGTCGCGGATGACCACCGCGTCGGTGCTCTGCGAATAGGAGGCCGTGCCCGGCTCAATGGTCGCCTCCCGCGTGCCAAAGCGCAGATGCGGGCGGACGATCAGAAAGACGATCAGCAAGACCGCCAGCAGGAAGATGTAAAACCTCCCGGTCACCCGCTTTCGACGCATGTGTTTCCTCGCCCCAAACCATTTTATTCCCCGGCGCCGCGCGCGCCGCGCATAAAAGCGGACACTCGTGCCCACCCTATATGGATATATTATAATCGCTTTGTTGGCAAGATGCAACCGGCCACTCTTGACATTAACTGGACGAAATCATTATAATGACGGGAGTACAGGGAGGCGGAACAGTGGTGAAATGGACGCGCGACGCGCTGGTGATCGGGGATTTTTCCCTGCGCTACTATGGCATGCTCATCGCCCTGGGGGTGCTTTTGGGCGTGCTCCTGGCCGTAAAACGCGAAAAACGGATCGGCCTTCCCAAAGATACGGCCATCGACATCGCCCTTGTCGGCGTGCCCGCGGCGCTGGTGGGCGCGCGGCTCTACTATGTGGCGTTCTCGTGGGATTTTTACAAGGACGACCTCTGGAAGATCTTTTCCGTGCGCGAGGGCGGCATGGCCATCTATGGCGGCGTGCTGGCGGCGCTGCTCGCGGGGTGGATATTTTCCCGCGCGTGCAAGCTGCCCTTCGCCTCGCTGGCCGATCTCGCCGCGCCTTCGCTGGCGCTGGGGCAGGCCATCGGCCGCTGGGGCAATTTCGTCAACCAGGAAGCATATGGTTACGCGGTAACTGACCCGGCGCTCTGCCGTTTTCCCATCGCGGTGTTCATCGAGGCCGACGGCCAATGGCACCTTGCCACGTTCTTTTACGAATCCGCCTGGTGCTTTTTGATCGTCGCCTTCATCCTCCTCATGGAACGCAAGGGCAGGCTGCGCCGGCGCGGCGACGCCTTTTTGTGGTACCTCCTGCTCTACGGCGCGGAGCGCGCCGTGGTTGAGGGCCTGCGCACGGACAGCCTCATGCTCGGCCCCGTGCGCGTCTCGCAGCTGCTGGCGGCGCTGCTGGCGCTGGGGGCTCTGGCTGCCCTCCTCCTCCGTGCGCGGCGCAAAAAAGGCTGAAATCGCCCGGCAACGATTGCGTTTTGGGCATTTCTGTGTTATAGTATTAACAAATACCGCCATGCGGCGGGCTTACGGAGGGAACACACATGGCGGAGTATACCATCATCACCGATTCCTCGTGCGACTTGCCGGACGACGTCGCCGCGCAACTGGGGGTCAAGGTCGTGCCTCTCTCCCTCACGCTGGGGGGGAAGGAATACTTCAACACCACCGACGCGCGCGGCATCCCCAACAAGGAGTTCTACGCGCGCCTGCGCGCAGGCGAGATCTCCAAGACCTCGGCGGCCAACGCCGACGTATTCGTTGCGGCCATGGAGCCGGAGATGCAGGCCGGCCGCGACGTGCTCTACATCGGCTTTTCCTCCGCCCTCAGCGCCACCTGCCAGGTGGGCGCGAACGTGGGGCGCGAACTGATGGAGAAATACCCCGGCCGCAAGGTCTATACGGTGGATTCCCTCTGCGCCTCCCTGGGGCAGGGCCTGTTTGTCTACCTGCTGGCGCAGAAAAAGCGCGAGGGCATGGACCTGGAGGCCCTGTGCGACTATGCTGAGGATCTGAAACTGCACATCTGCCACTGGTTTACCGTGGAAGATCTGCAATTCCTCCGCCGCGGCGGCCGCGTGAGCGCGGCGGCGGCGGTGATCGGCTCTATCCTCAGCATCAAGCCCGTCCTGCATGTCGATAACGAGGGCCGCCTCATCCCCGTCTCCAAGGTGCGCGGCCGCAAGGCGTCCCTGCGCGCCATCGCCGACAAGGTCAGGGAAACGATGCTCGACCGCCCCGACCAGACGCTCTTTATCAGCCATGGCGACAGCGAGGAGGACGCCCGTCTCGTCGCCGAAATGATCAAGGAGCGCACGGGGCTTGAACTTCAGGTGCTCAACTTCGTCGGCCCGGTCATCGGCTCGCATTCCGGCCCGGGCACCATCGCTGTCTTTTACATCGGCAGCGAGCGTTAGAAAGGGAGGCTTTGGGGAATGGTCAAGATCTCGGCGGACAGTACCTGCGATCTGTCCCCGGAACTGCTCAAGCGCTACGACGTCGCCATCCAGCCGCTTTACATCGTCAGGGACAGTGAATCCCTGCGCGACGGCGTGGACATCCGCCCGACCGACATTTTTGCCCATGTGGAAAAAACCGGCAAGCTTCTAAAGACCGCGGCGGTCAGCGTGGAGGACTACATAGAACTGTTCCGCCGCCGCACCGCGGACGGCAGCGAAGTCGTCCACATCACCATCAGCGCCGAAATGTCCGCCTGCTACCAGAACGCCTGCCTCGCCGCGCGCGAGGTGCCGGGCGTCTACCCCGTGGATTCGAGAAACCTCTCCACCGGCATGGGCCTGGTGGTCATCGAGGCCGCCAGGCGCGCCCGGATGGGGGAGGACGGCGCGTCCATCCAGAAGGCCATGGAGGAATTCACGCCCCGCGTGGAGGCCAGCTTCGTCATCGACCGGCTGGACTACCTCTACAAGGGCGGCCGCTGCTCGGCGCTGGCGGCGCTGGGCGCGAACCTTCTGCATATGAAGCCCTGCATCGAGGTGCGCAACGGCAAGATGGGCGTGGGACGCAAATACCGCGGCCCTTATGAAAAAGTGTTGCGACAGTACGCCCACGACCGCCTCCACGGCCGCGAGGACATAGACCGAAGCCGCGCCTTCATCACCTGGTCCACCTGCCCGCAGCCGGCGCTGGACGCCGTGCGCGCCGTCTGCCGCGAGGAAGGCCATTTCGACGAACTTCTGGAAACGCAGGCCGGCTGCACCATCTGCAACCACTGCGGCCCCAACACGCTGGGCGTGCTCTTCGTCCGCAAGGGGTGACGCATAGCCCAAAGCGCCGGACATGATGCACGTCCGGCGCTTTTCCATGCCCAAAAAGGGACGGGCCGCCGTGCTGCGGATCACGGCGGCCCGTCAAAAGGAGAAGATCATGAAGAAACATCCAACGCGATTATCGTACCAGAAAAATGTTTATTTTCCACAGAACTGCGGTTAATTCTTGATGGAAAATGCAAAGATAACACAGCCCCGCACCCCTGTCTCCCGCGCGGCATACATTGCCCCGGGCGCATCGCCCGAATCCCGCAAAGGAGACAGCAAAATGGAAAACAAGACACGTCCGCGCCTCCCCCTGGCCATGGCCCGCGTGGCCTGGCAGATGTGGGAAGGCACGCTTTCGCCCGCCGACGCCTTAAAGCGCGGCACGGCCTTTGCCGCCCTCTATATGCCCTTTTTGGGAAAGGAGGCGCGCGCATGAACCGCGAAAAGGATCTTCGCGCCGTCAGCGAATGGAGCTTCCTCGCCGACGACCTCAAACTCTATCTGGACACCCATCCCACAGACGCCCACGCGCTGGCGGCGTTTCAGAACGCCCTCGCCGAGCGCAAAGCCGCCGTGGCCGCCTATGAAAAGGCGCACGGCGCGCTCACGCACGACGGCCTGCTCGCCTCGCCGGACTACGACTGGGTGGAGCAGCCCTTTCCCTTTGAATAGGAGGCCGGCACATGTGGCTCTATGAAAAACGCCTGCAATTCCCCGTCAACATCCAGAACAAAAACGCCCGCCTGGCCAAGGCCATCACCAGCCAGCTTGGCGGGCCGGACGGCGAACTGGCCGCCTCCATGCGCTATTTCGCCCAGCGCTACGCCATGCCCGACCGCCGCGTGGCGGGGCTTTTGAACGACGTGGCCACTGAGGAGCTCGCCCATCTGGAGATGATCGGCACGATCATCCGCCAGCTCACCCGCGGCCTTTCCGCCGAGGAACTCAAACAGCAGGGCTTTGACGACTACTACGTCGACCACACCGGCGGCATATGGATGCAGGCCGCCTCCGGTGTGCCCTTCACCGCCGCCTATTTCCAGTCCAAGGGCGACCCGGTGACCGACCTTCACGAGGCCATGGCCGCCGAGCAGAAGGCGCGCACCACCTACGACAACATCCTCCGCCTCGCCGACGACCCGGACGTCGTCGCCCCCATCCGCTTCCTCCGCCAGCGCGAAGTGGTGCACTACCAGCGCTTCGGCGAGGGGCTGCGCCTGATCGAAGAGGCGCTCGACAGCCGCGACCCTTACGCCCGCAACCCCGCCTTTGACGCCTGACCCCCCGCATGGCCCCCTGCGTCGCGCAGGCGGCGCCTTGAGGATACAAATGCCTTGCCACGGCCGCCGTGGCAAGGGGATTCCATAAAATACCGGGAAAAAATAGCCGCGCCCCTTTGACAGCGCGGCTTTGTGATGCTATGATATAATCAAGGTATCAGTTGTTTTCTATCCTGGAGGCCATGGATTATGAAGATCGCCCGCTATATCGACCATGCCGTGCTCGACCCCGCCCTCACGCCTGAGGAGGTGCGCGCCGCCATACAACTTGGCGTCGACAACGGCGTTTACTCCGTCTGCGTGCAGCCGCGCGATATCGAGGCCGCCCTTTCCCTGTGCAAGGGCACGGATACGTGCGTTTCCTGCGTGCTGGATTTCCCCCAGGGCTGCGGCGGCGTGCGGGCCAAGCGCGAGGCTGCCCGCCTTTACGCCGGCATGGGCGTGCGGGAGATCGACATGGTGATGAACTATGGCGCGGCCAGGGGCGGCGATTGGGCCGCCGTGCGCGAGGAGATCTTCGCCGTGGTGGAGGAAGCGCACGCGCGCGGCGTGCTGGTCAAGGTCATTTTGGAGACCTGCCAGCTGAGCGAGGACGGCATTTGCCGGGCGGTGGACGCCTGCGTGGATGTCGGCGCGGATTTCGTCAAGACCTCCACGGGTTTTTCCGCCGGGGGCGCGACCCCCGAGGCGGTGATGGCCATGGTCTCGCAGGCGGCGGGGCGCGTCCGCGTCAAGGCCTCGGGCGGCATCCGCACGCTGGAGGACGCCCGCGCCTACTTGAAGATGGGCGCCGAGCGCCTGGGCGTGGGGTTTTCCACCGTCCCCAAACTCGTTTCCGCGGAAGCGGAGGGCAAATGAACGCATGGCGCGCGACGGGCGTCCCTGCCGCGCGTTCACGGATAAAACAGCAACGGAGGACACAGTATGTACCCGATCCTTGAAAAGCGCCGTCTCAACGAGACGACCACGCTGATGCGCGTCCTGGCGCCGCGCGTCGCCAAAAAAGCCGGCCCGGGCCAGTTTATCATACTGCGCATCGACGAAAACGGCGAGCGCATCCCCCTGACCATTGCCGGCTACGACCGCGAAAGCGGCAGCGTCACCATCATCTTCCAGAAGGTCGGCAAGACCACCATCCGCCTGGACGAGATGAACGCGGGCGACAGCCTGCTGGACTTTGTCGGCCCCCTCGGCCGCGTCAGCGAGTACGGCGACGTCAGGGGCAAGCGCGTGGCCGTCATCGGCGGCGGCCTGGGCATCGCCATCGCCTACCCGCAGGCCGTGGCGCTCACGCAGCTGGGCGCGGAGGTGGACATGATCGTCGGCTTCCGCAACATCGGCCTGGCCATCCTCATGGACGAGCTGCAAAACGCCTCGAAGAACCTCATCGTCATGACCGACGACGGTTCCAACGGCAAAAAGGGCTTCGTCACCGACGCGCTGCGCGAGCAGCTCGAAGCCGGGGCCAGGTACGAGCACGTGGTCGCCATCGGCCCTATGCCGATGATGCGCGCCGTGTGCGAGATGACCCGCCCCTACGGCATCCACACCATCGTCAGCATGAACCCCATCATGATCGACGGCACCGGCATGTGCGGCGGCTGCCGCCTCACCGTCGGCGGCGAGACGAAGTTCGCCTGCGTGGACGGCCCCGAGTTCGACGGCCATCTGGTCGATTTCGACGAGGCCATGAAGCGCTCGCGCATGTACTCCGCCGAGGAAAAGCTCAGCAAGGAGAAGCACATCTGCCGCATGAAGGAGGCCGCCGAGCATGTACAATAAGAGCCTGACCAAATTGCCCGCGCGCGAGCAGGCCCCCGAGGTGCGCCGCCGCAACTTTGAAGAAGTTTCCCAGGGCTACGACGAAGCCATGGCGCGGGAGGAGGCCACCCGCTGCATCGACTGCAAGAACCCCGCCTGCATGACCGGCTGCCCCGTGGGCGTGCACATCCCCGATTTTATCCGCCACGTCAAGGAAGGCGAGTTCGCAAAGGCCTACGAGACCATCCGCCTGACCAACAACCTGCCCGCCATCTGCGGCCGCGTCTGCCCGCAGGAGACGCAGTGCGAGTCCAAATGCGTGCGCGGCGTCAAGGGCGACCCGGTGGGCATCGGCCGCCTCGAGCGCTTCTGCGCCGACTACGCCATGCAGCACGCCTCCGCCAAGGCTGAGCGCCCCGCCCCCAACGGCCACCGCGTGGCCGTGGTCGGCTCCGGCCCCTCGGGCCTGACCTGCGCCGGCGATCTGGCCAAGCTGGGTTACGATGTAACCATCTTCGAGGCGCTGCATACCCCCGGCGGCGTGCTGGTCTACGGCATTCCCGAGTTCCGCCTGCCCAAGCGCCTTGTGCGCGAGGAGATCGCCACCGTCGAGGCGCTGGGCGTGAAGATCGAGACCGACGTGGTCGTCGGCCGCTCCGTGTCTCTGGAAGAACTGTTCGACGAGGGCTACGAGGCCGTGTTCGTCGGCTCCGGCGCGGGCCTGCCGCGCTTCCAGGGCATCCCCGGCGAGAACCTCAACGGCGTCTACTCGGCCAACGAGTTTTTGACCCGCATCAACCTGATGAAGGCCTACGCCTTCCCGGAGACGGACACCCCCGTGCGCGTGGGCAAGAAGGTGGCCGTGGTCGGCGGCGGCAACGTGGCCATGGACGCGGCGCGCTCGGCGCTGCGCCTGGGCGCGGACGAAGTTTCCATCGTCTACCGCCGCTCGGAAAAGGAAATGCCCGCCCGCCTCGAGGAAGTACACCACGCCAAGGAAGAGGGCGTCAACTTCCGCATGCTCACCAACCCCACCGCCATCCACGGCGACGAAAGCGGCAACGTGCGCGCCATGACCTGCGTGGAGATGGAGCTGGGCGAGCCGGACGCCTCCGGCCGCCGCCGCCCCGTGGTCAAGCAGGGCAGCGAGTTCGATCTCGACGTCGATACCGTGGTCATCGCCATCGGCAACTCGCCCAACCCCCTCATCCGCGACACCACCCCCGGCTTGGAAACGCAGAAGTGGGGCGGCATCATCGTCGATGAAAATGGCGCGACCAGCCTTGAAAACGTCTACGCCGGCGGCGACGCCGTCACCGGCGCGGCCACGGTCATACTCGCCATGGGCGCGGGCAAGACCGCCGCGAAGGCCATCCATGAAAAACTGAGCAAGTAAGGCATACGTCCGCCCCGTCCGCCGGTGAGCGGGCGGGGCAACATTTATGTACGTTGGGAGCAACATTGCATGCACGACTATGAATTTCGCCCCTGCCGCCCCGAAGAAGCCGCGGAGGTGTTCCGCCTCATCCGCGCGCGCACCCGCTGGATGGACGAGGTGGGCATCCGCCAGTGGAACCACACCGACTACCTGAATGTGTTCCCGCTCGCCTATTATGAACGGCAGCAGGCCGAGGGCACGCTCTACGCCCTCTGTGAACGGCAGACCGGCAAACTGGCCGCTGCCGCCGTGCTGCTCACGGAGGACGAGCGCTGGCAGGGCGACACCGCCCCCGCCCTCTACATCCACAACCTCGTCGGCGCGCCCGACTGCCCCGGCGCGGGAAAGGAATTTCTCCGCCGCACGGAGGAAATGGCCTTGCGCATGGGCAAGCGCTATTTGCGCCTGGATTCCACGCGCGACAACGAAGCACTCACCGCCTACTACGAGCGCTGCGGCTTCCAGCCCGCCGGCGAATGCGCCCTCGGCGCCTACGAGGGCACGCTGCGGCAAAAGCCGCTCGCGTCCTGAACAAAAATACGCCCCGCCGCCGGCATACCCGCCGCGACGGGGCGTGATTTTCCTCCTGTCAGCTCCCCAGACTCTTCAATGCCAAAAAGATCATCTCATCCGCCTTCGCGGCCTTGCCCGCCACGGCGCTCACTGCCCGCGCGGCCTCGGAGGAGGCGTAGCCCAGCGCCATCAGCGCGGCGATGGCTTCGCTCTCGGCGCTGCCCGCAGGGGCGGCGGCCGCGGCGCTCTGGCCGGTCAGTTCGGCGTCGTCCACCTTGTCGCGCAGTTCCAGCACCAGCCGCTGCGCCGTCTTTTTGCCGATGCCGGGCACGCGCGTCAGCGCCGCCGCGTCGCCCGCCACCAATGCGATGGAAAGGTCGTTGAGCGGCATGGAGGAAAGGATGGACAGCGCCATGCGCGGCCCCACGCCGCTGACCGAGCGCAACCGCTCGAACATGCGCTTTTCCTCGCGGCTGTAAAAGCCGAACAGCTCCATGGCGTCCTCGCGCACGCTCAATGTGGCGTAGAGCTTCATGCGCCCGCCCGCGGAGGGGGCCATGGAGAGCGTCTGCGCGCTCACCAGAAGAAGATAGCCCACGCCGTTCACGTCCAGCACGATGCTGTCCGCCAGTTTTTCCGCCACGACACCGTCAAAATGCGCGTACATGCCTGCCTCCCGTCACTGTATCTTGAACAGTTTTTTCATATGGATGGAATTTGCGTGCGTCAGCGCCACGGCCAGCGCGTCGGCGGCGTCGTCCGGGCGGGCGATCTCCTGCATGCCCAGAAGCGCCTTCACCATGCGCTGCATCTGTATTTTGTCCGCGCCGCCATAGCCGGTGATGGCCTGCTTGATCTGCATCGGGGTATACTCATATACATTGTCCGTGCGCGCCGCCACCGCCGCCAGCGCCGCGCCGCGTGCCTGCGCCACGGCGATGCCCGTGGTGACGTTCTTGGAGAAAAACAGTTCTTCAAAGGCCACGTCGTCGGGCGCGTAGATGTCCAGAAGCTGGTTCACGCCCTGAAAGATGGAGCGCAGCCGCTGCGGGGTGGGGCATCCCGCGCGCGTGTTGATGGTGCCAAACTGCACCACCCTGCGCTTTTGCCCCTCCGCCTCGATGACGCCGTAGCCCATCGTCGCCAGCCCCGGGTCGATGCCGAGTATGATCATTGCCCGCCTCCTCATGTTCCTAGCCCATCATACCGCATCCCCGCGTCCCCTGTCAAGCGCCGCGAAAACTGCATATACGAATATTTATGCACATAAATCGCATATTTTGTTAAATCATCGCCCGAACAGTTGCATTTTTCCCGCGATGGATGTATAATCATCACATCAAGCGCGAACGCGCACAAATTTGGAGGCTGAAACCATGAAGAAGATCATGAGCATGCTGCTGGTTCTTTCCATGCTGCTGATGGGCGCGGCCATGGCCGAGTCCGAGACCCTGACGATGGCGACCAACGCCGCCTTCCCGCCCTATGAGTATTACGACGATGAGACCGGCGAAGTCACCGGCATCGACGTGGAGATCGCCCAGGCCATCTGCGACAAGCTCGGCTACGGCCTCGAAGTCGTGGACGCGGACTTTGACTCCCTCGTTCCCGGAGTGCAGTCCGGCAAGTACGATTTCAGCATGGCCGGCATGACCGTCACCGAGGACCGCCTGCAGTCCGTCAACTTCTCCGACACCTACGCCACCGGCGTTCAGGTGGTCATCGTTCCCGAGGATTCCGCCATCACCAGCGTTGACGACCTCTTTGCCGAGGGCGCGGACAACGCCGTGGGCGTGCAGCAGGGCACGACTGGCGACATCTACGCCACGGGCGACATCGAAGAAGCCGGCCTCGGCTCCGTCGAGCGCTTCAAGACCGGCACCGACGCCGTGCTTGCGCTGACCACCGGCAAGATCGACTGCGTCATCATCGACAACGAGCCCGCCAAGAACTTCGTGGCCGCCAACGAAGGCCTGAAGATCCTCGATACCGAGTACATCGTCGAGGAGTACGCCGCCTGCTTCGCCAAGGAGAACACCGAGCTGCTCGAGGCGTTCAACACCGCGCTGGCCGAGCTGACCGAGGACGGCACCATCCCGGCCATCATCGAGAAGTACATCCCCTCTGAGGAAGCCGCCGAGGAAGCGCCTGCCGAGGCCGCCGCTGAGGAAGCGCCCGCCGAGGAAGCCGCCGCGGAATAACGTCCTGACTGGTTGATACGCAGATAGGGGAGCGCGCAAACGCCCCCTATTTGCGCGCATAGGACGACTGCAAGCGACGTGAGGAGGGACTTTTTTGGCAGAGTGGTTTGCGTCGGTCAAGGCCGAGTTTGAACTGAACTTCATCAAGGCCGACCGCTGGGAATATCTCGTCACCGGCCTTGGGAACACGCTGCTTCTGACGCTGGTGGCATTGATCGTCGGCGTGCTCATCGGCGTGGTGGTGGCGGCGGTGCGCTCCACCTACGACAAGACCGCCGAGACGGCGCGGCCCAGCTTCGGCCGCCGCGTGTTCGGCTTTTTCAACGGCCTGTGCAAGGTCTATCTGACCGTTGTGCGCGGCACGCCTGTGGTCGTGCAGGTGATGATCTTCTTCTACGTCATCTTCGCCACCGCCAAGGACGGCACCATGGTGGCGGCGCTGGCGTTCGGCATCAACTCCGGCGCCTACGTGGCCGAGATCATCCGCGGCGGCATCATGTCCATCGACAACGGCCAGTTCGAGGCCGGCCGCAGTCTGGGCTTCAACTATTTGCAGACCATGCGCTACATCATCGTGCCGCAGACGATCAAAAACGTGCTGCCCTCGCTGATGAACGAGTTCATCGCCCTTCTGAAGGAGACTTCGGTGGCGGGCTATGTGGCCGTGCAGGACCTGACCAAGGCGGGCGACATCATCCGTAGCCGCACCTATTCGGCGTTCATGCCGCTGATCGCGGTGGCGCTGATCTACCTGATCGTGGTCATGTTCTTCACCTGGCTGGTCGGCAAGCTGGAAAGGAGGCTGCGCGCAAGTGATCACTGATGCCATCATCACCGTGGAGGGCCTGTACAAGGAGTTCGGCCACGGCAAGGTCCACGCCCTCAACGGCGTGGACGCGCAGGTGCGCAAGGGCGAGGTGCTGGTGGTCATCGGCCCCTCGGGAAGCGGCAAGAGCACCTTTCTGCGCTGCCTGAACCTGCTGGAGTTGCCCACCAAAGGCAAGATCACCTTTGAAGGCGTGGACATCACCGACAGCAAGGTGAACATCAACATCCACCGCCAGAAGATGGGCATGGTCTTTCAGCACTTCAACCTCTTCCCCAACATGACGGTTCTGAAAAACCTCACCCTCGCCCCCCGCAAGCTCAAGGGCATGACGCAGCAGGCGGCGGACGAAAAGGCCATGGCGCTGCTTGCGCGCGTGGGCCTCGCCGACCGCGCCGACGCCTATCCCAACCAGCTCTCCGGCGGCCAGAAACAGCGCATCGCCATCGTGCGGGCGCTGGCCATGGACCCGGAAGTGATGCTCTTTGACGAGCCGACCTCGGCGCTCGACCCGGAGATGGTCGGCGAAGTGCTGGAGGTCATGAAGGCCTTGGCCCGCGAGGGCATGACCATGGTGGTCGTCACCCACGAAATGGGCTTCGCCCGCGAGGTGGCCGACCGCGTGATGTTCATGGACGAGGGCAAGGTCATGGAGGAAAACACCCCCGAAAACCTCTTTGGCAACCCCCAGACGCAGCGCGCGCAGGAATTTTTAAGCAAGCTGCTGTAAGCGAAAGGCGGCCGGGCAAGCGTCCGGCGGCCCTGCCATACGAAATGCGAGGACAGCCATGCAACAGGGCAGGATACTGATCGTCACAGGCTCGCCGGGAACGGGAAAGACCACCGCCGCGGCGCTGGTCGCTCAACAGACCAGTCTGGAAAAGTCCGTCCACATGCACACGGACGACTTTTACCATTATCTCAGCAAGGGATATATCGCGCCGCACCTGCCGGCGTCCAACGGGCAAAACCGCGTCGTCATCGAAGCGTTTCTCGAAGCCGCGAAGCGCTTTGCCCGCGGCGGATACGACGTGGTGGTGGACGGCATCGTCGGCCCGTGGTTTTTGCAGCCGTGGAAGCAGGCGGCACGGGAGGGCTATGAAGTCCACTATCTCGTCCTGCGCGCCAGCAGGGAAGAAACGCTCAAACGCGCGACCGGGCGCGCCAAGCTGAACAGGGAAACGAACATCGAACTGGTGGAGACCATGTGGGAGCAGTTCGCCGATCTGGGAGAATACGAGCGCAACGCGATCGACACGACGCACCTCACCATCCGCGACACCGTCTCCGCCATCCGAAAGAAGGTCGCGGAGAAAACGACGCTGCTTTAGCGCGCACAGGCCGGAAGAGAAGGAGGCCCCACCCATGCGACCCAATATCGCTTACTGCGGGCTGGACTGCGAACAGTGCGACGCCTATATCGCCACGCTTCATGACGATCAGGCGCTGCGGGAAAAGACCGCCAGACTCTGGGCGGAACTCAACCATGCGCCCATTTTGCCCGAGCATATCAACTGTCAGGGCTGCCGCGCGGACGGGGCAAAAACCGTGTTCTGCGAACAGCTCTGCGCCGTCCGCCGCTGCGCTCGGCAAAGAGGCGCGGCTACCTGCGGCGACTGCCCGGAGATGGAAAGTTGCCCGACCGTGGGCGCCATCTTCGCCAATGCTCCGCAGGCGAAGAAAAACCTGATGGGCTGAACGCCCTCTCTACAAAGAAGCCGCCGGACGAACGCTTGCCCGGCTTCAGAGCGCTGATAAAGCCCACAAACGCAAAAATCGCCCTGATTTACATTAAATCAGACGCGATTTTTGCTTCCTTGGCTTGAGGGCTTTTTCAACGCTCTGGCTGTCTCTATTCTTCTTTCAGCATCGCCAACAGCCCCGCCTCGTCCACCACGAGGATGCCCAGCTCCTGCGCCTTGGCCAGCTTGCTGCCGGCGGCCTCGCCGGCCACCACGAAGCTGGTCTTTTTGGAGACGCTGCCCGCGGCCTTGCCGCCGTTTTGCACGATCAGTTCCTCGGCCTCCTTGCGCGAGAGCGTCGGCAGCGTGCCGGTGACCACCACGGTCTTGCCCGCCAGCGCCTGCCCCGCGGGGGCCTCGTCCCACACGGGCGTTACGCCCGCCGCCAGCAGCGCGTCCAGTTCCTCGCGGCAGAGCGGGTCGGCAAAGTAGCCGAGAATGGAGTCGGCCACGATCTCACCCACCTCGTCGATGGCCAGCAGATCGTCGCGCCCCGCCTTTTGGAGCGCTTCCAGCGAGCCGAAGCGCGCGGCCAGATCGCGCGCCGTCTTGCGGCCCACGTTGGGGATGCCGATGGCGAAGATGAAGCGGTCGAGCGCGCGGCCCCGGCTGGCGGCGATGGCGTTTACAAGGTTCTCCGCCTTCTTCTCGCCAAAGCGCTCCAAAGCGGCAAGCTGTTCCCTGGTCAGCGCGTAGAGGTCGGCGCAGCGATGCGCCAGCCCCGCGTCGATGAGCTGCGCGGCGGTCTTTTCGGAAAAGGTCTCGATGTCCATGGCGTCGCGCCCGGCGAAGTGGGCAAGGCGCATCACCAGTTGCGGCTTGCAGCCCTCGCGGTTTTCACAGAACAGGTGCGCGCCGCGCTCCACCAGAACGCTTCCGCAGGCGGGGCAGAGGGTGGGCTTTTCGATGTCCTTCTCCCCCGGCACGTACTCGTCCACGCGCCCCATGATCTCGGGGATGACCTCGTTGGAGCGCCGGATCCACACCTTCGCGCCCACGCGCACGCGCTTGCGCAGTATGTCGCCGTAGTTGTTGAGCGTGGCGCGGCGGATGGTCGCCCCCGCCAGTTCCACGGGGCTGACGATGGCGATGGGCGTGAGCTTGCCCGTGCGCCCCAGTTGCCAGTCCACCTGTTCCAACGTGGCGGTGGCTTCCTCGGCCTCGAATTTGTAGGCCACGGCCCAGCGGGGGAACTTGTCCGTGTTGCCCAGCCGCTCGCGCACGGCAAAGTCGGTGATCTTCACCACCGCGCCGTCGATCATGTAGTCGAGGTCGGCGCGGTCTTCCTCGATCCGGTGGATGATGGCGAGCGCTTCCTCCAGCGAAGCGGCGCGCTGTTCGCAGGCGGGCACGGGGATGCGGTTTTCGCGCAGAAAGTCGAGCATCTCCCACTGGCTGGAAAGCGTCCTGCCCTCCAGATAGCCCACGTCGTAAAAGCGCGCGTCCAGATGGCGCGAGGCGGTCACGGCGGGGTCGAGGTTGCGCAGCGCCCCGGCGGCGGCGTTGCGGGGGTTTTTCAGCGGCTCCGCGGCCGTCCTGTTGTAGGCGTTGAAGGCGGAGATGGGCATGTAGCACTCGCCATGTACCTCCATGCGCCCCTTGAAGGGGATGGAGAGCGGCACGGAGCGGATGGTCAGCACCTGCGGCAAAATCTCTTCGCCGACGATGCCGTTGCCGCGCGTGGCTGCGCCCACCAGTTGGCCATTTTCATAGGTGAGGTTGATGGTCAGACCATCGAACTTGTGTTCGACGACATACTCCACCGGCTCCGCGGCCAGTTTGTCCGCGCGCGCCGCCCATTCGCGCAGCGCCCCTTCGCTCTGCGCCTTGTCCAGACTCCACAGCCGCGCCAGATGCGTGTGCTGCTCGAAGTTCGCCAGCGGCTGCGCGCCCACGCGGCGGGTGGGGGAGTCTGGCAGGCGCTCGCCCGTTTCCTCCTCCATGCGGCGCAGTTCGTCGTATTTTTTGTCCCACTCGGCGTCGGAAATGGTCGGCTCGCCCAGCGTGTAATACTGGTAGGCCGTCTCGTTGAGGTAGTCCACCAGCGCGCGCATATCCATAAGCGTCCCCTCCGCGGTTTTATTATTTGCCCACTTTGACGATGGGCGCGGCATTGGCGGCAAAGAGTTTTTCCTGCCCGTCCTCGAACTTCACGCGCACGCGCTGCCCATCGCCGCTGCCGCTCACTTCCGTGACCACGCCGCGCTTGAACACGCGGTGCATCACCTCATCACCCACGGAAAACAACGTCGCCGCCTGCACCGCCCTCGCCTGCGAGGGCACGAAGCCCTTGGTGACGCCAGGGATGCCCAGCGCCCCGCCGCCGACCCTGGGCGCGCTCCACATCGGCTTCACCGCCCGCTTTTCCACCGGCGCGTGTTGCGGCGGCGGTACGGTGCGCACGCTCTCGCGCCCGCCCGCGCGCCCACGTTCCAACACGCGCGGCGGCAACTCGCTCAAAAAGCGCGAAGGCTCGTTGGCGTTGCGGGCGTTGTAGAGCATGCGCGTGTGCGCGCAGGAAAGACAGAGCTTCTTCCGCGCCCGCGTGATGCCCACGTAGCACAGCCGCCGCTCCTCCTCGAGTTGATCCTCGTCCATCAGCGCGCGGGAGATGGGGAAGATGTTCTCCTCCATGCCGGCGAGGAACACCGCGTCGAACTCCAGGCCCTTGGCGGCGTGCAGCGTCATCAGCGTCACCGCGCCGCGCTGTTCCTCCATGCCGTCCAGGTCGGTCATCAGCGCCACGTTTTCGAGAAAGTCGGTCATGCCGCCCTCGGGGTTGAGGCGCTCAAAGTCCGTCACCGCGCCGCGCAGTTCCTCGATGTTCTCCAGCCGCGCGGTATTTTCGTCGCTGGGCGCGGCCTCGTACTGGCGCGCGTAGCCGGTTTTCTCCAGCAGCGTATCGAGAAATTCCGAGGGCTTCTGCTCATACAGCGCCTCGGTCAGGTCGATCATCATCTCGGCAAAGCCGCGCACCGCCGTGGCCGCGCGCGCGGAGAGCGGCACGTTGTCCACATCCAGCGCGGCGCTGAGCAGCGAAAGGCCGTTTTCGCGGCCGTATTCCAGCAGCGCCTCCACGGTGCTGTCGCCAATGGCGCGCCTGGGCTCGTTGATGATACGGCGGGTGGAGATGTCATCGTCCGGGTTGACCAGCGCGCGCATGTAGGCGATGATGTCCTTGACCTCCTTGCGGTCGTAGAACTTCAGCCCGCCATAGACGCGGTAGGCCGTGCCCGAGCGCACGAACGCCTCTTCCAGCACGCGCGACTGGGCGTTGGTGCGGTAGAGCACCGCCACCTGCCCCGCGCCGTATCTCTGCGCCTCCCGCCGCGCCATGGCGGCGATGAAGGCGGCCTCGTCGCGCTCGTCGAGGGCGCGGTAGAGGGTGATCTTTTCTCCCTCGCCGGCCTCCGTCCACAGCGCCTTTTCCTTGCGCCCCCGGTTGTGGGCGATGACCTGGTTGGCGGCGTCGAGTATGTTGGCGGTGGAGCGGTAGTTCTGTTCCAGTTTGACCACTTTGGCGTCGGGAAAATCCTTTTCAAAATCGAGTATGTTGCGGATGTCCGCCCCGCGCCAGCCGTAGATGGACTGATCGTCGTCGCCAACCACGCAGAGGTTGCGCTTCTCACCCGCGAGCAGGCGCACCAGTTCGTACTGCGCGGCGTTGGTGTCCTGATACTCGTCCACCAGTATGTAGTCAAAGCGGTTTCGATAATAGTCGAGCACAGGCGGTTGGCTGGCCAGCAGTTCCAGCGTTTTGAGCAGCAAATCGTCAAAGTCGAGGGCGTTGTTGCCGCGCAGGCCATCCTCATAGCGGGCGTAGACCTCGCTTAAGTGCTTGTTGCGGAAACTGTCGCCCGCGTCCTTGAGCCACTCCGCGGGGGTGAGCATGCGGTTCTTGGCGTCGGAGATCACCGCGCGCACCTGCCGGGGCGGGTATTCCTTGTCGGACAGGTTCAGCTCCTTCAAGATGGACTTGATGAGCGTGAGCCGGTCGTCCTCGTCGTAGATGGCGAACTGGCGCTTGTAGCCCAGTTTTTCGATGTCGCGCCGCAATATGCGCGCGCAGCAGGCGTGGAAGGTGGACACCCACACTTCCGCCGCCTCCGCCCCGGCAAGTTTGGCTATGCGCTCGGCCATCTCCTTGGCGGCCTTGTTGGTGAATGTGATGGCCAGTATCTTCCACGGCGGCACGCCGTCCTCGATCAGTTTGGCCACGCGGTAGGTGAGCACGCGCGTCTTGCCGCTGCCCGCGCCGGCGAGCACGAGAAGCGGCCCCCCGGTGGTCTCCACCGCGAGGCGCTGCTGGGGGTTGAGCAATGCAAGGTCGATCATTTTTCTTCCTCGGAAAGTTTTTCAAAGATGAGCTGGTAGCCGCCCGCGCCGTAGTTGAGGCAGCGGTTCACCCGCCCGATGGTGGCCGTGGAGACGCCCGTCTTTTCCACGATCTCGGAATAGGTGGCCTTGTCGCGCAGCATGAAGGCCACTTCCAGCCGCTGGGCAAGCTCGCCCACCTCGCGGATGGTCAAAAGGTCCTCCAGCACGCGGTAGGCCTCCTCTTCGCTGTTTAAGGACAAAAGCGCCCTGACCAGAACATCCGTGCGCTCGTTTTGCAGGCGGGATGTGAACATGGCGACCCCTCGCTTTCATGCGTTAGCATGCAAACATTATACCGCGAAACCGCCGTCGCGTCAACCGGCAAATGCGCCGCCGCGCGCCGCCCCGCCCGGCAGGCAATACGGGGCGCTTGACGGCACATACGACGCGCCGCCCTCCCTTCGCGCAACGGCGGCCATCCCCGCGCCAACCGCCGTCGGCATTGGCGCCGTTGGTTTCTTCTGCTCTCCTGCCCAACCGCCGCCGCGTGCCGGCCCCCGGCAAAAAAGTGGGGAGGCCCCTTGCGGAGCCTCCCCGGTGTTAAGGAGGAATGGATCAGTCGTAGACCAGCATGGCGATCTCGGGATCGTCGATGTTCTCGGCGGTGTACCACTGCGCGCCGGTATCGACGTCGGAGACTTCCTCGCCGTTGGCGGCCTTCACGGCCAGCTCAACCGCCAGATAGCCGATGCGGTAGGGATCCTGCGTCACGGAGCCGACGAACCAGCCGTTGCGCACGGCTTCCTTCTGCGGCGCGCCCGCGTCGAAGCCGGCCACGATCAGATCGCCGTAGAGGCCGCCGTCCGCCAGGTCGTTGCCGCCGGAGGTCGCGGCCAGGAAGCCGGTCACGGCGCCTTCGTTGGAGCAGAACACGGCGTAGAGGCCGTCGAGGTTGAGGATGGCGTTGGAGGCGTTGGTCACGTCGGTGACTTCCGGCGTGGCGGCGATCTCAACGTGGATGATGACGCCCGCGCCCTCGGCTTCCTTGGCCCACAGGTCGTGGCCCTGCACGGCGACGGTGTTGTACTCGCTGGCCAGCTCGTACATCTTGTTGACAAAGCCGGTGGTGCGGCCGGTCACGGATTCAGAGGTGGCGTCCTGCGACAGCACGGCGATGACCACGGGGGCCTCAGGGGTGCCGGCAGCCAGCGCGTCGGCGAAGCCTTCGAGCTTGAGCATCTCTTCGGCGGCCAGGGCGGCGGCGTTCTGGTTGTTGGTGGAGGCGGTGGCGACGATGGAGCCTTCGGGCGCATCCGGCACGCCGGAGTCAAAGCCGACCACGGGGATGCCGCTGGCCGCGCACTGTTCGAGCTGGGTCAAAACGGATTCGGTGGACAGGGCCGCGAGGCACAGGGCGTCCGGCTCTTTGACCAGTTCGCTGTTGAGGGCCTCGACCTGCAGCTGGATGTCGGACTCAGAGGGCGGGCCGTAGTAGTACATTTCCACGCCGTATTCGGCCGCGGCTTCCTCGCAGCCCGTGCGCACGGTCTGCCAGAAGGCGTGCTGCTCGCCCTTGGAGATGACCGAGACGTAGAGCGGCTCTTCGGCCACGGCGACCGCGCCGAGCACGAGCATCAGGGCCAGAACCAGTGCAAAGAGTTTCTTCATGGATTTTACCTCCTGCATGTTTTATTTCAAGCGCCTCGCGCTCAAAACCGTCGTAGGGGGGATGTCACTTCTTGACCGCCGGGGCGACGACCTTCACCTTGCTGGCGGCGCGGTTGCGCGCGTTGTCCAGAAGCACCGCGCCGATGACCACGAAGCCGGTGAAGAACGTCTGCCAGTGCGCCTGCAGGCCCACGGAGGAAAGGCCCTTTTTCAAGGTGGACATGATCAGTACGCCGATGAGCGTGCCCACCATGGAGCCGGAGCCGCCGGACATGCTGGTTCCGCCGATAACCACCGCGGCGATGGCGTTGAGCTCCTCGCCGTTGCCCTTGCCGGGGGTGATGGTGGTATAGGCCGCGCCGAAGAAAATGCCGGCAAAGCCCGCAAACAGGCCGCAGATGGCGTAGATGGCGATCTTCCAGCGGTCGGTCTTGACGCCGGAGAGGCGCGCCGCCTCTTCATTGGAGCCGATGGCGAAGTTGTAGCGGCCAAGGCGCGTCTTGTTGAGCACGAACGCGGCGATCACGAACGCGCCGAGCAGCCAGATGGCGCCCACCGGGAAGTTGCCGGAGATGTAGAACACCGGCCGGAACCAGTCGCCCACGTAGGTGGGGGAGTAGTGCATCGTGCGCACGTTGGAGATGATGGAGCCAAAGCCCTGCGAGACCATCATCGTGCCCAAAGTGGCGATAAAGGGCGGCAACTTCGCCTTGGCGATCATCAGGCCGTTGCACAGGCCGAAGAACAGGCCGGAGACCAGCACCAGCACCAGCGCCAGAGGCACCGGCCAGCCCCAGTTGGTAAAGGCCGTGCCGCCGATGATGGCCGAGCACATCATCACCGTGCCGATGGAAAGGTCGATGCCGCCGGTGATGATGACGAACGTTACGCCAAAGGCCATGAAGCCGATGTAATACGAGGATTGCAGGATCTGCTTGAAACCCTCATAGCCGAAGAAGTTCTTGCCGAAGATGGAGAAGAACACATAGAGGATCACCAACGCGGCGGGCGCCAGCAGCTTTTGCATGTTCAGTTTGCGATTCTCGTTGCCTTGCATGAGAGACCCTCCTTAAATTCTGGGCGCCGCCAGCGCCATGATCTTTTCCTGCGTCGCCTCGCTGATGTCCATCTCGCCGGTCTTGACGCCCTCGCACATGACGATGATGCGGTCGGACATGCGCAAAAGCTCCGGCAGTTCCGAGGAGATCATGATGATGGACTTGCCTTCCGCCACCAGGCGGTTCATCAGCTTGTAGATCTCGCTCTTCGCGCCCACGTCGATGCCGCGCGTCGGCTCGTCGAAGATGAGTATGTCGCAATCGCGCACCAGCCACTTGGCCAGCACCACTTTCTGCTGGTTGCCGCCCGAGAGGGAGACCACTTTTGTGTCCACCGAGGGCGTCTTGATGTTGATCTGCTCGCGGTAGGTGTGCGATACCTCGCGGATCTTTTTGTCGTTGACCACGGAGCCCTTGAGGAAGTTGTGCAGCGTGGCCATGACCGTGTTGTCCGCCACCGACAGCGGCAGGCACAGGCCGTAGCGCTTGCGGTCCTCGGACAGGTAGCCGATGCCGGCCTTGACCGCGTCCGCGGGGGTCTGTATGTTCACTTCCCTGCCGTTTACGAGGATCTCGCCGCCCAGGCGCTTGTCCGCGCCGGAGACCAGGCGCGCCGTTTCCGTGCGCCCCGCGCCCATCAGGCCGGCAAAACCGAGGATCTCGCCCTTGCGCAGGACGAAGGACACATCCTTTACGTCCTTGGAGAGCAGGTGCTTTGCCTCCAGCACGATGGGGGCGTCCGGCGGCACGTTGCTCTTTTCCTTGGGCTGTTCGTAGATCACGCGGCCGACCATCATGCGGATGATCTCGTCCATCGTCACCTCGGCGGTGTTCACCGTGCCGATGTACTGGCCGTCGCGCATGACGGTGATGCGGTCGGAGATCTGTTTGAGCTCGCCCATGCGGTGGGATATGTAGACGATGCCCACACCGCGCGCCTTCAGATCGCGGATGAAGCGGAACAGCTCCTCGATCTCGCTTTCGGTCAGCGCCGCAGAAGGCTCGTCCATGATGAGTATGCGTGTGTTGTCGTAGGAGAGGGCTTTGGCGATCTCCACCATCTGCTGGCGCGCCACGGTCAGCGTGCCGACGATGGTGGTGGGGGCGATGTCGATGGAAAGGCTGGATAAAAGCTCCGCCGCCATCTGGTTCTGCCTGCGCTTGTCGAGCAGTATGCCGTTCGTCGGCTCGCGGCCGATGTAGATGTTCTCGGCCACGGTCAGGTCCTTCATCAGGTTCAGCTCCTGATGGATGATGGAGATCCCCAGCGCCTGCGCGTCGCGCGTGTTGTGGATCTGTACGGGTTTGCCGTCGAGGAGGATCTCGCCCGCGTCCATCTGGTAGACGCCGGTGAGCACCTTCATCATCGTCGATTTCCCGGCGCCGTTTTCGCCTACCAGCGCGTGGACTTCGCCGCTTTTCAATTCAAAGTGGCAATCGTCCAGCGCGTGAACGCCTGGAAAGTATTTCTGGATCCCCCGCATTTGCAGCAGGATTTCGCCCATGCTCCGCGCACCTCACTCTCTCAAACGGTAACGAATACTTAACGACGGAAACATTGTATCATCTTTTCGGGCGAAATGCAACTACTTTTTTGCCGTTCTTTTTACAAAAACGCCGATAATGCGTAATAAAAAGAATGATGCGGTCAGAAAAATGCATATCCGCCTGCACGCAAACGTATTTTATGCAGGAATATGCGCACAAAACAGTCATTTTCCCCAAAACGGCGCGCCGCGAAAAAATAATGAATTTTTTTACGCCAGGGTGTGGAGCGCGGGGGGCAAATGTGTTATAATCAAAGTGGTGAAAAAGTGGGAGGCGAGCAGCATCAACAGCATGACGGGTTACGGCCGCTGCGTGCGCGAGCGCGACGGGCGGTCGCTCACGGTGGAACTCAAAAGCGTCAATCATCGTTTCCTGGACGTCAGCCTGCGCATGCCGCGCTGTTTTCTTTTTCTTGAGGACGAGGCGCGCAAGGCCATCGGCCGCCGCCTTTCCCGCGGCCATGTGGACGTGTTCTGCACCTACCGCAACCAGCGGGAGGACGCGCGGGGCGTGCAGGTGGACGAAGGGCTCATCCGCGCCTACCTGCGCGCCACGGACGCGCTTGAAGGCCTTGCCGACGACCGCTCGGTGATGGGCGTTTTGTCCCTGCCCGAGGTCGTGCAGGTGGTGGAGGCGGAGGAGGACCAGGGGGCGCTGTGCGCGCTATTCCTGGAAACGCTCGAAGGGGCGCTGGACGATGTGTGCGCCATGCGCGCCGCGGAGGGCGAAGCCCTGCGCGCGGACATCGCAAAGCGCGCCGACGCGCTGGAAACTGTCGGCCGCGCCATTGCCGCGCGCGCGCCCGAAACGCTCAACGCCTACCGCGCGCGCCTGCGCGCCAACGTGGAAGAGCTGCTCGGCGGCCAGATGGACGAAGCCCGCCTTGTGCAGGAAGTGGCCGTCATGGCCGACCGCCTGGCCATCGACGAGGAGCTCGTGCGCCTTCAGAGCCACGTCTCCCAGCTGCGCGCGCTTCTTGCCGACCCCGCCCCCGCCGGGCGGCGGCTGGATTTCCTCGCGCAGGAATTCAACCGCGAGGTGAACACCATCGCCTCCAAGTCGCAGGATATCGAGATCACCCGCCTGGCCATGGACGGCAAGGCCGAGATCGAAAAGCTGCGCGAGCAGGTGCAGAACGTCGAATAGCTGCGCCGCGATCCCGAGGATACCACCATGACAGGCTGTACTGAATGAAAGCGAGGGGAATTCTTATGGAGCGCCGAGGACTTCTGTTCGTGATCTCCGGCCCCGCGGGCGCGGGAAAATCCATGATCGCCAAAAAGCTCGTGGAGAAGCACCCGGACGTTAGCCTTTCCGTGTCCTGCACCACGCGCGCCCCGCGCCCCGGCGAGATCGAGGGCGTCCACTATCACTTTGTGACCGACGAACAGTTTGACGAACTGGTGCGCAAGGGCGCGTTCTACGAGTGGGCGAACGTGCACCAGAACCGCTACGGCACCCTCAAAAGCACCGTACAGGGGCAGCTTGCCGACGGCCATGACCTCATCCTCGAGATCGACGTGCAGGGCTGTTTGCAGGCTATGGAGCAGGACAGCGAAGTTACCGGCATTTTCGTCTCCCCTCCCAGCCGGGAGAACCTGGAAAAGCGCCTGCGCGCGCGCGGCACGGAGAGCGAGGAATCCCTGCGCATCCGCCTGCACAACGCCGCCCGCGAAGTCGCGCAGGCCTACCGCTACGATTACATCGTCATCCATCAGGACTGGGACGAAGTCCCCGACGCGCTCGACCGCGCCATCGAACAGGTCTACGCCATCATCGAGGCCGCGCGCGCCAAGACCAAGCACAACATGCGCTTTCTAAACGCCCTTTCGGCGTCCCTGAAAGCGGGCGAATAGGAGGAAAACCCATATGATGATCGATCCCCCCATCGGAGAACTGCTGGAAAAAGTCGATTGCCGCTATACGCTGGCCGTGGAGGCGTCCAAGCGCGCCCGCGAACTCATCGGCGGCAGCCTGCCCCTGATCGAGACGCGCGAGACCAAGCCGCTGACCATCGCCATCGAGGAGATCAACCGCGGCCTCATCACCTATACCCGCGACCCGCAGACCGAGATCGAGGATTCCGGGGAAAACGAATAAACGCGCAAAGGAGACAGCCATGCTGAGCGGCAAGAGGATCGTGCTGGGCGTGACGGGCGGCATCGCCGCCTATCGCGCCGCGGAGCTCGTCAGCCTGTTGAAGAAGGAAGGCGCCGAGGTGCGCGCGGTAATGACGGGGCACGCCTGTCATTTCATCGCGCCTTTGACGCTGGAAACGCTCAGCGGCAACGCCGTCCATACCGATCTCTTCGCCGCGCGCGACAAGATCGCCCACATAGCCCTGGCGAAGTGGGCCGACCTGTTCGTGGTCGCGCCCGCCACGGCCAACGCCCTGGCCAAATTCGCCTCCGGCATCGCCGACGACCTGCTCTCCACCACGTATCTGGCCATGCGCTGCCCGGTGCTGCTCGCCCCGGCGATGAACGCCGCCATGTGGAAGCACCCCGCCACGCAGAAAAACGTCGAATGCCTGCGCGCGTGGGGCGCGCGCTTCTGCGGCCCCGCCCGCGGCCACCTCGCCTGCGGCGACGAGGACGTGGGGCGCATGGAGGAGCCGCAGGCCATCCTGCGCGCCATCGAAGAAGCCCTTTGCAAAAAACAGGACTTCGCCGGCCGCCGCGTGCTCGTCACCGCCGGCCCCACCCGGGAGATGCTCGACCCGGTGCGTTTTCTGACCAACCGTTCCACTGGCAGGATGGGCTATGCCATCGCCGAGGCCGCGCGCGACCGCGGCGCGACCGTAACGCTCGTCTCCGGCCCCGTCTCCCTGCCCGCGCCCGCGGGGGTCGCCCTCGTGCCCATCGTCAGCGCCGCCGAGCTGTGCCAGGCGGTGCTTTCCCGTGCGGGGGAGAGCGACGTGGTCATCCAGGCCGCCGCGCCGGCGGACTTCCGCCCCCGAGCCGTGGCCGCGGAAAAGATCAAAAAAACCGGCGAGGGCATGGCGCTGGAGCTGGAAAACACCACGGACGTCGCCGCCGAACTGGGCAGGCGCAAGCGCGCGGGGCAAATTCTGGTGGCCTTCGCCGCCGAGACGCAGAATGTCGCCGCAAACGCCCGCAAAAAGCTGGAAAAGAAGAACGCCGACCTCGTGGTGGCCAACGACGTCACCCGCCCCGGCGCGGGCTTTGCCGGCGATACCAACGCCGTGACCATCTTCTCGCGCACGGACGCGCTGGAAGTGCCCCTGTGCGCCAAGCGGGAGGTCGCCGAGGCCATTCTCGACCGCGTGGCGGGGCTGTTCTGATGTACGCGGACGTCATCATCGACCGCGTCTCCGACGCCCTCGACCACGTGTTCACCTATGCCGTGCCCGAAGGCATGGACGCGCGCGAAGGCCAGCAGGTATGCGTGCCGCTGGGGAATACGCGCGCGGACGGCTTCATCGTGGGGCTTGCGGACGCCTGCGCGCTGGAGCCGTCGCGCGTCAGGCCCATCCTTTCCCTGCGCGGGGCGGAGCCGGCCATCCTCCCGGAGCTGCTTTCGCTCGCCAGGTGGATGCAGGGGCGCTACAACTGCAACCTCGTGGAAGCCCTGCGCCTGATGCTGCCCGCCGGCATGCGCAAGGGCAGCGTGCGCGAAAAGACGCGCCGCATGGCCCGCCTCGCCGACCCGGACGCCTCTGTGCGCGGGGCGCGCCAGCGGGAAATTATGGAACGCCTGCGCGCGGGCGATGTGGAAACGCCGCTTCTGCCCGCCGGGCCGCTGCGCGCCCTCGTGCAAAAAGGCGTGGTGGAAATCTACGAACAGGGCGAGCGCCGCGCCCCCGCCATACTGCGCGGTGAGGCGCTGCCCGACCCGCCCCTCACACGCGCGCAGGGACGCGCCGTAACCGAACTGTGCGCCGCGCTGGAGCATGGCGGCGGCCGTTTTTTGTTGCACGGCGTCACCGGCTCGGGCAAGACGGAGGTCTACATCCGCCTGGTGCGCCAGGCGCTGGAGGCGGGCAAGGGCGCCATCGTCCTCGTCCCGGAGATCGCCCTCACGCCGCAGATGGTCTCCTGGTTCCACCGCCGCTTCGGCGCGGACGCAGCCGTGCTCCATTCCGGCCTTTCGCAGGGAGAGCACTTCGACGAATGGCGGCGCATCCGCCGGGGCGAGGCGCGCGTGGTCATCGGCGCGCGCTCGGCGGTGTTCGCGCCGCTTAAAAACGTCGGAGTGATCGTCGTCGATGAGGAACACGAGGGCAGCTACCAGTCCGACCGCCGCCCCCGCTACGACGCCCGCGAGGTCGCCTGGCGGCGCGCGCAGGGCGCGGGCGCGGTGCTGCTCCTAGGCAGCGCCACGCCGTCCATCGCTTCGTATATGCGTTCGATGCCCGGCGTGCGCCCGGAAAACCGCCTTACGCTCATCGAGCTTCCCGAGCGCGTGGGCGGCCGCCCCCTGCCCGAGGTGGAGGTCGTGGACATGCGCCGCGAGTTCGAGCGCGGCAACCGCTCCATCTTCAGTGCCCGCCTCTCGGAGGAGCTGAAAAACTGCCTGGGGCGCGGGCGGCAGGCCATGCTGCTCATCAACCGGCGGGGGCATTCGTCCTTCGTCTCCTGCCGCAAGTGCGGCTACGTGGTCAAGTGCGCTTCCTGCGACGTCTCCATGACCTACCACCAGTCGGGAAACGTCTTGCGCTGCCACTACTGCGGGGCGGAGCGCGCCGTGCCGCAAAAGTGCCCGGAGTGCGGCAGCCCCTACATCAAATTCTTCGGCGTTGGCACCGAGCAGGTGGTCGAGGAAGTAAAGCGCCAGTTCCCGGAGGCGGCGGTGTTGCGCATGGACTACGACACCACGCGCAAAAAGGACGCCCACGCCAGGATCCTTGAGGCCTTCCGCCAGGGCGAGGCGGACATACTCGTGGGCACGCAGATGATCGCCAAGGGGCTGGATTTCCCCAACGTCACACTCGCCGGCGTGGTGGCGGCGGACATGACCCTCAACCTGCCCGACTACCGCAGCGCGGAGCGCACCTTCCAGCTCATCACGCAGATGGCGGGGCGCGCCGGCCGCGCGAACTATCCCGGCAAGGTCGTTTTGCAGACCTACGAGCCGGACCACTACGGCATCCGCCTGGCCGCCAGCCAGGATTATCGCGCGTTTTACCTGCGCGAGAGCGCCTTCCGCCGGGGCGCGCTCTACCCGCCCTTTACGGTCATCGCCCGCATCGTCTTTACGGCGAAGGAGGAGGCGGCCGCGAAAAAGGCGGCGGAAACGGCGGAAACAGAACTCAACGGTTTTCTCGACCGGGGCGGCCACCGCCCCGACATCGTGCAGATGCGCGCCCTCGAGTGCCCCGTCAAGCGGCTCCGCGGCGAGTATCGGTACCAGGTGTTTTTAAAAATGTATTTCAAGGCCGATACGCGCGGGATCACCGCAAAGATGCAGGCGCTGGCGGATGCCGCGGAGGGCGCGCGCGCGGAGCTTGAGGTCGACCCGACGAGCCTTTTATAGGGGGAAGAGTATGGCGACGCGCAAAATACTGGAATTTGGCAGGGACGATATGCTGCGCAAACATTCGCGCGTGGTGGAAAAATTCGACAAGCGCCTCTGGACGCTTCTGGACGACATGGCCGACACCATGTACGAGGCCGACGGCGCGGGGCTGGCGGCGGTGCAGGTGGGCGTGCTCAAGCGCTGCGTGGTCATCGACGTGGGCGAAGGGCTGATCGAGCTGGTCAACCCGGAGATCGTCTCCTCCGAGGGCGAGATGATCAACGCCGAGGGCTGCCTCTCCGTGCCCGGCCGCCGCGGCACGGTCAAGCGCCCGGAGCGCGTCACCGTGCGCGCGCAGGACCGCAAGGGCCGGCCCATCGAAGTCAGGGGCGAGGGCTTTCTCACCATGGCGCTCTGCCATGAGATCGACCACCTGGACGGCGTCATCTACGTCGATAAGATGATCGAGGACGTCACCGACCGGGAGGGGGACGAGTGATGCGCGTCGTATTCATGGGCACGCCGGAATTCGCCGTGCCCTCCCTCACGGCGCTTTTGGACGCGGGCTACGGGGTCGTGGGCGTCTTTACGCAGCCCGACCGCCCCGTTGGGCGCGGCCACAAGCTGGCCGCCTGCCCGGTCAAGAAGCTGGCCGTGGAGCGCGGCGTGCCGGTGTACCAGTTCGAACGCCTGCGCAATGAAGAAGGGCTCGCCTGCCTGCGCGCGCTCGCGCCGGACATCGTCGTCACCGCCGCCTTTGGGCAGATCCTTTCCCAGGCGCTGCTGGACGTGCCGAAAATGGGCACCGTCAACGTCCACGCCTCGCTGTTGCCCGCCTATCGCGGCGCCGCGCCCATCAACTGGTGCATCCTAAACGGCGAGACCAGGACGGGCGTCACCACCATGCTTACCGACGCCGGCGTAGATACCGGCGATATGCTCCTGCGCTGCGAAACGGACATCGGCGAAGTGGAAACCGCCGCCGAGCTGTCCGTGCGCCTTTCCCACCTGGGCGCGGAGCTGCTTATCAGGACGCTCAAGGGCTATATCGCCGGCGAGATCGCGCCCACCCCGCAGGACGAGCGCCTCGCCAGCCGCCAGCCGATGCTGAAAAAGGAGATGGGCGTCATCGACTGGACAAGGAGCGCCAGGGAAATTTCCTGTCAGGCGCGCGGCCTCGACCCGTGGCCCAGCGCCTGCACGGGCTATTTGGGCGGCACGCTGAAAATTTACCGCGCCCGCCCCGCCGCGGGCGAGGGCGAGCCCGGGACCGTGCTGCGTTCCTCGGCCAAAGAGGGCCTTTTCGTGGCCTGCGGCGAGGGTGCGCTGGAAGTTCTGGAAATGCAGGCCCCCGGCGGCAAACGCATGAGCGCCCGCGCCTATCTGGCGGGCAAGAAGATCGAACCGGGAACAAGATTCGGCGAGGGGATATAAATGGACAAACGCGACGAAAGAAACACCGCGCGCCATGAAAGCGCGCGCCCGGCCTTCCGAGCCCGCCGCGGGCAGGCGCAGGGGAAGAGGGAAGCGCCCATCAGCGCCCGCGAGGTGGCGCGCCGCGCGCTTTCGGATGTGGCGCGCTCCGGCTCCTACGTCTCTGCGGCGCTGGACCGCCACCTGAACACCGGCCGCCTCTCCGCGGACGACAAGCGGCTGGCCGCCAGCCTCTTTTTCACCGCCGTGGAAAACCGCCTGCTGCTGGAAGCGCGCCTTGCCCAGTTCTGGACGGAGCGCCCCGAGCCGGTGGTGGAGGACATACTCCACATCGCCGCGGCGCAGCTGCTTTTGATGGACAGGATCCCCGACCACGCCGCCGTGGACGAGGCCGTGAAGCAGACGCGCGCCTCGGGCCGCGACGGGCTTTCCGCGCTGGTCAACGGCATATTGCGCAACCTCATCCGCGCCCGCGACGCCGGCGAGCTTCCCGAAATCGCCGACCCCGCCGTGCGCTGGTCGGTCGCGCCGGAGCTGGCAAAGCGCCTTTTTGACGCTTACGGCGAAGAAGAGGCCGAAAAGATCATGGCCGACCGCCCGCGCCCCAGCCAGACCATCCGCTTCAACGCCATGAAAACCGACGCGGCGGGCTTTGAAAGCTACCTCAAGGCGCACGACGTCATCTTCGAGCGCGGCGTCGTCCCCGGCGCCTACCGCTGCCCGGCGGCGGGCAACCTCGCCCGCCTGGACGGCTTCCGCAACGGCTATTTCTCCATCCAAGGCGAAAGCTCCATGCTCGCGGCGCTGGCCGTGGAGCCCAAACCGGGCATGAACGTGCTCGACGCCTGCGCCGCGCCCGGTGGCAAGAGCGCCCTCATCGCCGAAACGATGTCCGACGTCGGCCGCGTCTACGCCTGGGACGTGCACGAACACCGCGTGGAGCTCATCCGCGCCGCCAAACAGCGCCTGAAGCTGGACAGCCTGCGCCCCGCCGTGCGCGACGCGCGCCAGCCCTATGCGGACTTTGACCTTTACATGGATGCCGTGCTCGTGGACGCGCCCTGCTCCGGCCTCGGCGTCATCGCCGACAAGCCGGACATCAAGTACCGCTTTACCGACGCGCAGCTGGAAACGCTCCTGCCCTTGCAGGCGGAGATCCTGGAAAACTGCGCCCGCTTCGTCAGGGTGGGCGGGCTGCTTGTCTACTCCACCTGCACCATCCTCCCCGAGGAGAACGAGCAGCAGGTGCGCGCCTTCCTTAAAAAGCACCCGGAGTTCGTCCCCGAGACGGACGCGGGCTACCTGCCTGAACCTCTGCGCTGCCGCTGCGAAAACGGCATGGCGCAATTCCTCAGCCACCGCGACCACGTCGAGGGCTTCTTCATCGCCCGCATGCGCAGGAAGGGCGTGTAGCATGGAGCGCACGCAGCTTCTTTCGCTGACGCAGGAAGAGCTCAAAGCCTTCCTGCACGGGCTCGACCCCGCGCCCTTCCGCGCCAGGCAGGTGGGCGAATGGCTCGCCCGCGGCGCGTCCATCGAGGAGATGACCAACCTCCCCGCCGCCCTGCGCGCGCGCCTTGCCGAATGCGCCGTGGCCAACCCCGTGTCCATCCGCGAGAGTTTCCGCTCCAAGCTGGACGACACGCAAAAGCTGCTCTACGAATTGACGGATGGCAACCTCATCGAGGGCGTGGTCATGCGCTACCACTATGGGGACACACTCTGCCTTTCCACGCAGGTGGGCTGCCGCATGGGCTGCCGCTTCTGCGCCTCCACGCTCAACGGCCGCGTGCGCGACCTGACGGCGGGGGAAATGCTGGGGCAGGTGATGGCGGTGGACCGCATGCTCGCCCCGGAAGGCCGGCGCGTGCACAACATCGTGCTCATGGGCAGCGGCGAGCCGCTGGACAACTACGAAAACACGGTGAAGTTTCTGCGCCTGGTCAATTCCCCGGAGCGCGCGAACATCTCCCTGCGCAACATATCGCTCTCCACCTGCGGGCTGGTCCCGCAGATGCGCGCCTTCGCCAAAGAAGGGCTGCCGGTGACGCTCTCCATCTCCCTGCACGCCCCGAACGACGATGTGCGCAAACAGCTTTTGCCCGTGGCCAACGCCTTCGCCATTGAGGACGTGCTTTCCGCCGCCCGCGAATATGTGGACAAGACCGGCCGCCGCGTCATCTTCGAATACGCGCTGGTCAAGGGCGTCAATAGCGAATTGCGCCACGCCGACGAACTGGCCTTGCGCCTGCGCGGCCTGCGTTGCCACGTCAACCTCATCCCCCTCAACGCCGTGCGCGAGCGCGATCTGCACCCGCCCACGCGCGCGGACGTGCAGGCGTTTTTGCATCGCCTGGAGGCGCGCCATATCTCCGCCACCGTGCGCCGGGAGATGGGCGCGGATATCGAAGGCGCGTGCGGCCAGCTGCGCCGCCGCGTGTTGGAAGAACGTCAGTAGCGATAACGCCGGAAAACAAAGGAGCACGCCATGAAAGTATACGCCGCCACCGACATCGGCCGGGTACGCCCGATCAATGAGGACAGCTATTACGCCCCCAAGCCGGGCGAGCATTTCTGCGCCGTGGCCGACGGCATGGGCGGCCACAACGCCGGCGAGGTCGCCAGCGCCATGGCCGTGCGCGTGCTCGAAGAGGAGATGCGCTCCCCCACCCAGCCCACGGAGGAAGCGCTGCGCCGCGCCGTGGAACGCGCCAACGCGGAGATCTGGCGCGCCTCGAAGGAGCGCGAGGGCTGCTTGGGCATGGGCACCACCATCACCGCCCTGTGCATGGAGGGCAACATCGCCCACATCGCCCAGGTGGGCGACAGCCGCGCCTACCTCATCCGCAACCGCGCCATTTTGCAGGTGACCACCGACCACACGCTGGTGGAGGAGATGGTCCTAAGCGGCCTCATCACCCCCAGCGAGGCCCTCAGCCACCCTAAGCGCAACTACATCACCCGTGCCCTGGGCACCGCCGAGACGGTCGATGTCGACCTTTTGCGCCTCGACACCCGCCCGGACGACGTGTTCCTGCTCTGTTCGGACGGCCTTTCCAATGCCCTGAGCGAGCGCGAGATGCTCGAGATCATGCTCAGCGGCATGCGCATGCGCGATAAGCTCTCCACGCTCATCGAGCGCGCCCTGCACCACGGCGGGCACGACAACATCACCGCCCTCCTGGTCGCTTGCGGGAAGGAGGAAAAATGATCGGTCGCGTGCTTTCCGGGCGCTATGAGATCCAGGCCGTCGTCGGCACCGGCGGCATGGCCGTGGTCTACCGCGCCTGGGACAAAGTAAAAAAGCGCACTGTCGCCATCAAGGTCCTGCGCCCGGAATACGAGCAGGACGAGGAATTCGTGCGCCGTTTCAGCCGCGAGGCCGAGGCTGCGGCCAAGATGTCGCACGAAAACATCGTCAACCTCCTCGATGTCGGCAAGGACAACGACATGCGCTATATCGTCATGGAGTACGTCCCCGGCAAGACGCTCAAGGACCTCATCCGCGAACGCGGCCGCATCGCGCCGGACACCGCCGTGCGCATGGTCATCCGCATACTCGCCGCGGTGGACCACGCCCATAAAAACGGCATCGTCCACCGCGACATCAAGCCCCAGAATATCCTCGTGGACGCAAACGGCAAGGTCAAGGTGGCCGATTTTGGCATTGCGCGCCTCAAGACCGCCCAGACCACCCGCGTGGATGACAAGCAGAACTCGGCCCTGGGCAGCGTGCACTACTTTTCCCCCGAACAGGCCTCCGGCGAGGTGGCCGACGAAAAGAGCGACCTCTACTCCGTCGGCGTCGTGCTCTACGAAATGCTCACCGGCCAGGTGCCCTTCGACGGCGACACCGCCGTGTCCGTGGCGCTCAAGCACGTCAGCGAGGAGCCGCGCCCCATGCGCGAGATCAATCCCGCCGTCTCCCGCGCGCTGGACGAGGTAGTCATGCGCGCCCTGGCCAAGGACAGCACCCGCCGCTACCAGACCGCCGCCGAGTTCGCCGGCGACCTGCGCAAGGCGGTGGTGCATCCCCGGGGCGGCTTCGTCGCCTACCCTATGACCCGCGAGGAACAGGAGCGCCAGCGCGAGGACAAGCGCCGCCAGGCCGCGCGCCGCCAGCGCCGGCTGCAAAGGGCGTCCTTCTTCGCCGCCATCGGCGTGGGCGTGGCCATCATCGGCGCGCTCATCTGGTACTTTGCCGCCGTCTACAATATGGAGAGCGTGCCCCTGACCATCGGTTCGGAGGAGGCCGCCGCCACCGCCGTCATCGCCCAGCGCGGCTTCGTCCCCGAGGTCGAATACGCCTACAACGAGGAATACCCCCAGGGCCTGGTCATCGGCCAGAGCGTGGAGGCGGGCGAGAAGCGCCGCCGGGGCACGGAGATACAGATCACCGTCAGCGCCGGCAGCCAATGGGTCTACCTGGAGGACATGACCGGCTGGACGCTGGAACAGGTCTATGAGGAGCTGACCGGCCTGAATATCGCCGGCGAACACGTCTCCGTCACCTACGCCGTCAGCGACCAGCCCATCGGCTGCGTCGCCGGCCAGACGCCGGAAGCGGGCTACATCACCCGCGATACGGACATCGTGCTCATCCTCAGCGCCGAAACGGTGGAAGTGCCGCCGCTCACCGGCCTCACCTTCGAGGGCGCGCAGGCGCTGGCCGAGGCCGAGGGCCTCACGCTCGGCGAACCCGTGCCCGGCTATTCGGCGGACGCGCCCGCCGGCACGGTCATCGCCCAGTCCATCCCCCCGGGGGAGACCGTCGCCCAGGGCACGGAATTGATCCTCACCATCAGCCAGCCGCGCCAGATGCTCTACTATCCGCCGTCCAACTATACGCTCTATGTGCCCCTGGACGATCTGGAAGTGGTGCTGGAGATCACGCCGCCTTCGGGCGCGGCCTTCACAGGCTTCAGCGGCACGCTGGACGCGGGCACGTATTCCATCGAGCTTTCCAGCGTCGAGCAGGGGCTGCACACCGTGCGCGAGTATATGGACGGCGTGCTCATGGTGGAAACGCAGGTCATGTTCGAGTAGGAGGCGATCGGTTGCAGGGCATCATCACGCGCGGCGTGGGCGGCTTTTACTACGCCCTCGACGCGCAGGGACGGACCCACCAGCTGCGCGCCCAGGCCAAGCTGCGCCGCGCGCATTTAAAGCCCATGGTGGGCGACAAAGTGGAATTCGAACCGGGCACGGAGGAAGAGGACGGCTGGCTCAAGGCCATACTGCCGCGCAAAAGCCAGCTTGCGCGCCCGCCGGTGGCCAATATCGACACGGTGCTCGTGGTCATCGCCGCCGCCGCGCCGGAGCCGGACCTGATGATGGCCGACCGCCTGTTGCTCGCCGCGCGGGAGCAGGGGATCGAGGCCGTGATCGCCGTCAACAAGGGCGACCTCGACCCGCAAACGGCGGAAAATATCGCCCGCCAGTACCGCGGCGCGGGCGCGGACGTGTTTCCCGTCTGCGCGCGCACGGGCGAGGGCGTGGAAGCGCTGCGCGCGCGCCTGCGCGGGCATGTGCATGCCGTGGCCGGCCAGTCCGGCGCGGGCAAGTCCACGCTGCTCAACGCCCTTTACGGCTTCGGCCTGCAAACGGGCGACGTATCGCGCAAGATCGAGCGCGGCCGCCATACCACGCGCCACTGCGAATTGATCCCGCTGGAGGGCGGCGGCATGGCGCTGGACACGCCGGGCTTCAGCCTGCTGGAGACGAAGCTCTGCGACCCGGTGTTGCTCAAGGACGGCTACCCGGAATTCGCCCCTTACGAGGGCAAGTGCCGCTTTTCCCCCTGCTATCATGCCACGGAGCCGGGCTGCGCCGTGCGCGCGGCGGTGGAGGCGAGGGAGATAGACAAGGAACGCCACGGGCGCTATGTCGCGCTCTTGGAAGAAATGAGGATACGTTGGAGGGATCGCTATGGTTAAAGTCGCCCCGTCGCTGCTGGCCGCGGATTTCCGCGCGATCGGCGCGGAGATCGAGCGCATGGCCAAGGCCGGCGCGGACTACCTGCACTATGACGTGATGGACGGCAACTTCGTGCCCAACATCACCTTCGGTTCCGGCATCTGCAGATCCGCCGCCCGGGGGCCGCTGCCGGTGGACGCCCACCTGATGGTCGAGCACCCGGAGACGCACGTCGCCGAGTTCGCCAGGGCCGGCGCGAAGATCATCACCATCCACGCCGAGGCCGGCGGCCATTTGCACCGCACGCTCGCCCTCATCCGCGAGCATGGCTGCCTCGCCGGCATCGCCCTGAACCCCGCCACCTCGCCGGACTGCCTGCGCTACCTGTTGCCCAGCCTTGACCTCGTGCTGGTGATGACGGTCAACCCCGGCTTCGGCGGCCAGAAAATGATCCCCGAGTGCCTGGACAAGATCGCCGAGATCCGCGCCATGCTCGACCGCGCCGGCTCCAGCGCCATGCTGGAAGTGGACGGCGGCGCCAACACCGTCACCGCCGCCGAGATGATGCGCCGCGGCGCCAACGTCATCGTCGCCGGCAGCGCCCTCTTCGGCGCGGAGGACGCCAGGGGCTTCATCGACAGCCTGCGCGCCTCCTGGCGGGAGATCCATCCCGAAGAAAACGCCTGATGCACCGCCGTCGCCTCCCCGCATAGTATGTTCGGGGAGGCGATGGCATTGAACAGGGCGTGCAAAAACCGCCCCGGCGGTCAACGAAGCGGTATCTCCAAATGGTTCGGCCTGGGGCTGATGCTGGTGGGCGTCGTCCTTCTGCTGTTCAGCCTGCCGGGCTGGCTGTGGACGAGCGTCCTGGCCATACTGCTCATCAGCGCCGGTTTTCTGCTCTGGAGGTTTTGAAAACGGAACGGCCCGGGACTGTCCATCAGCCCCGGGTCGTTCCCATGTCCGTCACAATTCCCGCCCGCACTTGCGGCAGAAGCGGTCGTCCGCCGCCACCTTCGCGCCGCAGGCGGGGCAAAAAGCCTCCGCGCCGTCCGCCGCCGCACGCGGGTCGGGCTCCTCGCCCTCCTCCGTGATGTCGAAGAGGGAGAAGCGCCGCCTGGCCGTGGCGTTGTAGAGGTTGTACACTGCCTGCGCGATGGCGAGCCCCACGAACACAACGCCAAACAGACAGAAATACACAGGCGCGTCCATTGAAGCGGCAACGGCGATCCAGGCCACGCCGATCACCGCCGCGATCGCCGAGGCCGCGCCGCCCAACAGCGAAGGCCCGCGCCCGGGCTTGACGCTCTTCATGGGCAAACCCTCCCTTGCCATCCATTCCCTTCTTGGACGGATGGCCGCGCCCTCAGGTTCCCGCTTTCGCCCTCCCCGCCCGCACGCGCTTCCCGCAGCGCGGGCAGGTGCGCGGCGCGCCGTCCGCCGGTATACCACAGCGGCGACCCTTCCCGCCCCGGCCGGAACATTTTCATCTTCATCCCGCCATGGGCTTCACGCGAAGCCCTCCTTATGCCTCCTGGCGGCACACCGAAAAGACCGCTCCCCATCCTGCCCGCCAAACGACGGATGCAGGCATGAAAGCGGCCTTTCGGAAAAGGGCGGACGGCTTACAGAGCGCGCTCCACCTTATTGCTGCGCAGGCAACGGGTGCAGACGAACATGCGCTTCGGCGTGCCGTCGACCATCACGCGCACGCGCTGCGTGTTGGGCGCCCAGGTGCGGCGCGTCTTGCGGTTGGAGTGGCTGACGTTGTTGCCATACTTCACACCCTTGCCGCAGACCTCACAAAACTTTCCCATCTCTATGACACCTCCTTCAAGGCTGATGCATTCGCAAGTTATCAAACAGCACAATTATAGCACCCCGCAGTCGAAAACACAAGAGCTTTTCCATGTAAAAGTTCGTAAAACGGGGCAAAATGCATCCTGTATGGAAAAAATACCCCGAAAAGGGCGTCCGCGGCGGCGCGTTTAACGCCGATGCCCTTGCAAGTTTTGCCAAAACACGCTATACTAATAGAACGGATACGAATATGAGCCTTCGGGGGAGGTCGGAATATGGATTGCAAGTTCAAGACGGAGCTGGGCCTTGTCACCGTCAACGACGAGGTGCTCGTGCGCGTGGCGGGCTACGCCGCGCTGGATTGCTACGGCATCGTGGGTATGGCCTCGAAGCGCTCGACAGACGGGATCGTGCAGCTCATGGGCCGGGAAAACCTCGGCCGGGGCGTGAAGGTGCGCCAAAACGGCGAAAAGGTGGATATCGACCTGTTCATCATCGTGGAATACGGCATCTCCATCAGCGCCGTGGCCGCCTCCATCATCGAAACCGTAAAATACAAGGTAGAGCACTTGACCGGCATCAGCGTCGGTCGCGTCAACGTCTGCGTGGAGGACATCCGCGTCTGACGCGCCGTCCATGCCGGAAGTGGAGGTTTGCATATCATGCCGCAGGCAAAAATAGACGGGCTTCTGTTTAAGGAAATGATCCAATCCGGCGCGGCGCTGCTCACCCAGAACCGGGAGAGCGTGGACGCGCTGAATGTGTTCCCCGTGCCCGATGGCGACACGGGCACCAACATGTCCCAGACCATCAATTCCGCCGTCAAGGAGATGCAGGCGAAAAACGCCGTTAGCGTCGGCGACGTGGCCGCCGCCGTGGCCCGCGGGGCGCTCAAGGGCGCGCGCGGCAACTCCGGCGTCATTTTGAGCCAGATACTGCGCGGTTTCGCCAGCGCCCTGGACGGCGTGGAGGATATAGACTGCGCCCTGATGATCCGCGCCCTGCGCGCCGGGGCGGACACCGCCTACAAGGCCGTGATGAAGCCCAAGGAGGGCACCATACTCACCGTGGCCCGCGTCATGGCCGAGGACGCCGAGCGCAACTGCCGCGAGATGACGGACGTCGTGGAACTGTTCCGCGCCATCCTCAAAAGCGGCGAAGCCATCCTCAAAAAGACGCCGGACATGCTGCCCGTGCTCAAGCAGGCGGGCGTGGTCGATTCCGGCGGCACCGGCCTGACCATCATCTACCGCGGCATGCTGGCCGCCCTCACCGGCGAGCCGGTGGAGGTGGACGTGCCCACCGAGGGCGCGCGCGCCGCCATGCCCGGCGAGTTCGTGGACGACCACGACAGCCTTGAGGAGATCACCTTCGGCTACTGCACGGAGTTCATCGTCTCCCATCCGCGCCCGGAAATGCGCGACAGCGACGTGGTGCGCCTGCGCAAGCGCCTGGAGAAGCTGGGTGACTGCGTGCTGGTCATCTCCGACCTCTCCGTGGTCAAGGTGCACGTGCATACCAACGACCCCGGCAAGGCGCTGCAATACGCCTTGGAGTTGGGCGAGCTGGACGCCATCAAGATCGACAACATGTTCGAGGAGCACCGCGAGCGCATGGCCAAGCTCGCCGCCGAGGAAGCGGCGAAGCAGAAGCCCTACGGCGTCGTCTGCGTGGCGTTGGGCGACGGCATCGTCGATATCTTCAAGGAGCTCAACGTCGATCAGATCGTCGATGGCGGCCAGACCATGAACCCCTCCATCGAGGATCTTTACGAGGCTATCGAAAAGACGCACGCCAAGAACGTCTTTGTGTTGCCCAACAACACCAACATCATACTCGCCGCGCAGCAGGCGGCGGAGCTGGAAACGGAGCGCAACGTGGTGGTGCTGCCCACCAAGTCCGTGCCCATGGGCATCTCCGCGGCGCTGGCCTTTGACCCGGAATTGGGCGTGGAGGAAAACCGCGCCGCTATGATCGAGGCGGCCGAGAACGTCCATACCGCCTCCATCACCTACGCCGTGCGCGATACGGTGTTTGACGGCCACGACATACACGCCGGCGACATCATGGGCCTGATCGACAACAAGCTCCACCACCTCGGCCACGACGTGCGCGAAGTTGCCGAACAGCTCACCGAAGAGATGGTCACCGAGGACAAGAGCCTCATCACCATCTACTACGGCGAGGACGTCACCGAGGAGGACGCGCAGGGCCTGCTTGCCGCCCTTTCGGAGAAGTACAGCCAGTGCGACGTCGATCTCCAGCACGGCGGCCAGCCCCTCTACTATTACCTCATCGCGGTGGAATGATGGAGGAGCTCTCCCGCCTGCCGGGGCTTGGCCCCTCGCGCGTGCGGGCGCTGGAAAAGGCGGGCGTGCGCACATTGCGCGACCTCGTCTCGCGCCTGCCCGTCGCCTATCGTGACCTTACCGTGCCCACGCCGCTTCGCGGGGCTTATCCGGGCCTTGAGTGCGCCGTGGCCGCGCGCGTGGTGGGCGAACCGGCAGAGCAGTTCGCGCCGCGCCTGCGCATCACCCGCGTCCGCATCGCCGACGAAAGCGGCGACGCCGTCGCCATCTGGTACAACCAGCCGTGGCTGAAAAAACAGCTCTATCCCGGCCGGGAGCTTTTGCTCTACGGCCGTTTTGCGCTGCGCCGGGGCGAGTTGCAATTGCAAAGCCCCACCATCGAACAGGAGCGCGCCATCGTGCCCGTCTATCGCGCCGTCGCCGGCGTGCCCCCGCGCGCCATGCGCCAGGCTGTGCGCGCGGCGCTGGAGATGGGCCGCGGCCAGTGGCCGGACGAACTGCCCGAGGGCCTTCGGCGGCGCTACGGCCTTTGCGAGCGCAATTTCGCCCTCTACAACGCCCATTTTCCCCTCAACCGCGAATCGCTCGCCGCCGCGCGGCGGCGCATCGCCTTTGAGGAACTGCTGCTCTACCAGGTGGCGCTCTCGCTGTTGCGCTCGGACGCGCGCGAGGGCGTCAGGCTGGCCTTTTCCGACCAGGACGTCGAAGATTTTTGGAAACTTCTGCCCTTCCCGCCCACGAACGCCCAGCGGCGGGCGCTCGGTGAAATGGCGCATGACCTGCGCGCCGGCGCGCCCATGGCGCGCCTTTTGCAGGGCGACGTGGGCAGCGGCAAGACCGCCGTGGCCTTCGGCGCCATGTACCTTGCGTGGAAGAGCGGCTTTCAGGCGGCGCTGATGGCGCCCACGGAAGTGCTCGCCCAGCAGCACTTTGAGGACGCTCAGGCGCTCTTTGCCCCCCTGGGCGCGCGCGTCGGCCTCCTCACCGGCTCGCTGACGAAAAAACAGCACGCGCAGGCGCATGAGGCGTTGGCAGGTGGCGAATGGGACATGGTCGTCGGCACCCACGCGCTCATCACCGAGGGCGTTTCCTATCAGAACCTCGGCCTCGTCATCACCGACGAACAGCACCGCTTCGGTGTGCGCCAGCGCACCCAGCTCGGCAAAAAGGGCGAAAGCCCCAACGTGCTGGTGATGTCGGCCACGCCGATACCGCGCACGCTTTCGCTCATCGTCTATGGCGATCTCGACCTTTCCATACTGGACGAACTGCCCCCGGGGCGCACGCCGGTCAGGACCCGCGTGGTGCCGGAGGCAAAGCGCGCCGCCATGTACGGCTTTGTCATGGAAAAAGTGCGCGAAGGGCGGCAGGCCTACGTCATCTGTCTCTTGGTGGACAAAAGCGAGGCCGTGGAGGCCCGCGACGCGCAGGAATTGTACGGAGAACTGTGCAAGCTGCTGCCCGAGGCCCGCGTGTCCCTCGTCCACGGCCGCATGAAGGCGGCGGAAAAGGACGCGCGCCTCGAAGCCTTCCGCAACGGCGAAACGGACATACTCGTCTCCACCACCGTGGTGGAAGTGGGCGTCAATGTGCCCAACGCCAGCGTCATGGTCATCGAAAACGCCGAGCGCTTCGGCCTTGCCCAGCTGCACCAGCTGCGCGGCCGCGTGGGGCGCGGAAAATACGAATCGTGGTGCTTCCTCGTGGCCGAGCCGACCGAGCGGCTGCGCCTGCTCACCCAGACCACGGACGGCTTTAAGATCGCCGAAAAGGACATGGAGCTGCGCGGCCCGGGCGAGATGTTCGGCGAGCGCCAGAGCGGTATGCTCTCCACCGGCCTTTCCATGCTCGCGGGCGACACGCAGCTTTTGAAGCTCACCCACGACGAAGCCCGCGCCCTGATGAAGCGCCCGGACGACGAGGAGACGAAACAGGTCGTCGCCCTCGCGCGCCGCGCCTTCCGCGAGCGTCTGGACGAAGTGGCGCTGAATTAAAAATCACAGTTTCTTACAGTTGAATATTGCCAGTGTAAAAGCCTCCCGCAAGGTCAAAATAGTGTCAGACTTGAACGGGAGGTGAAAACACATGAGCATTAGCAGCTCCAACCGCATCAACGTACCCGAGGCTCGTCAGGCGCTCTCCAACATGAAGTACGAGATCGCCAACGAAATGGGCATCAACCTCACCAAGGGCTACAACGGCAACCTGTCGGCGAAGGAGAACGGCTCCATCGGCGGCATGATGGTCAAGCGCATGATCGAGGACTATCAGCGCCAGGCTTCCGGCAAGTAAGGCGGAACGCCATCCCTGGGAAAGGAGGAAACACGCATGTCCAGCAAGAACAGCAATCAGATCAACGTGCCCGAGGCGCGCCAGGCCATGAACACGCTTAAGCAGGAAGTGGCCAGCGAGCTCGGCATCACCCTCAAGCAGGGCTATAACGGCGACATCGCCGCCAAGGACGCCGGCCACATCGGCGGAAACATGGTCAAGAAAATGTGCCCCATACGAACCGCAAGCTACGCCCGCACCTGCATAACGGCGGCGGGGCGGAAGGTGGAAGTGCGCTACATCGCCTCCCTCGCCGTATGAACATACATTCAAAAGCGGAACCGCCCGCGCCCATTCTCCCAGCGCTTCATAGCAAACCCAAACGGCCCCTTTCCGCAAGAGAAGGGGCCGTAAGTCGTATGGCGCGGCAAATTCTCCACCGCTCCATGATTGCTTGAATTTTCATGTTATGATATAATATAAAATGTTATATTTTGTCCATTGGCCGCCAACGCCGCAGGAGGTACGCATGACCCAACCGCGCCAGACCGTGGGGCAAAGCCCCTATCGCGCCTTCATCACCCGCGAGCCGTTTTTGTTTTACGAAATGCGCACGACGGCGCGCCTGCTCGCGGAAGGGATGACTGGAGATGAAGCCATCGAGCGCATCACGCGGGAGAACCTCTTTCAGTACCCCACGGAGCGCTCGCTGCGGGGCATGGCGCGCGCCTGTGTGCGCCGCCTACGCACGCTCGACAGCGCGGCGCTCGTCGAGGCTATCGTCTGCCAGCCGCAGGATGTGGCCCGGCAGGTCTGTCTCTACGCCATGATGCGCGAACACCGGCTGGTATTGGATTTCATGTGTGGCGTCATCGGCGAAAAATACCGCCAGCGGGACCTCACATATAGCCGCGTAGATCTGAATGTGTTCTTCCTGCGCCTGCAGGAACAGGACGACGCCGTGGCTTCCTGGAGCGACACCACCGTGACCAAGCTCAAACAGATACTCACGCGCATCCTTGTGGAAAACGAATATCTGCAATCACCCCGGGCCGATCATCTTCAACCCGTGCTTCTCAGCGCCGTTCTCGAGCGCGGCATGCGTCAGAACGGCGACGAAGCGCTGTTTCCCGCCTTTGACTACTTTGCCTGAAAGGACGTGGCCGCATGCCATCCATCGAAGAGCGCCTGGACGCGGTGCGCGAAAAGCTCCAGGATGAGGACTTTCTCGCCGGCCGGGGGCTGAGCAACGAGGTCAACATCCGCATCTTCTGCTATTCCCCGGAGGAGGAGATGGCCGTGCGCCACTTTGTCCGCCAGATGAAGGCCGATCAGGGCTTGTGCTGCAACCTCGTGGAGCGCAACCTTTACGACATCTTCCTTTCCATCTGTGTAGACATGGACATATTGGACGCCATCGCCGAAATGGAAGCAAACGATGGCGAGGCTTTTCTGCTCGAACAGCTGCGCTCCGCCATCGGCAGCGCGGACTTTGTCGAGCGCATCGTCTACGCGCCGCACGCCCCGGGCGACGTCCTGCTGCTCACCGGCGTGGGCGAGGTCTATCCCTTCATGCGCGTCCATCATCTTCTGGAAGCCCTGCAGCCCCACTTTGCCGACATGCCCATTCTGGTGATGTATCCCGGCACGTTCGACGGCCGCCAGCTGCGCCTGTTCGACCGCCTGCCGCCCAGCGACTACTACCGCGCGTTCAACGCCATCTGAGGGGGATGTACCAATGCTGATCCGCAACATGTTCGCCGACGACATCAACCGCAAGATCAATGGCGTGGTCAAGGTGTTTGATTCCGACGACCAGGCCATCGAACAGGAAGTGCGCGAATATGTCATCACCAGCGAGCTGAAAAAGCACTTCATGACCTTTTTCAGCGAATACGGCGACGCCTTTGACGAGCCGACTGCCGACGTGGGCGTGTGGATATCCGGCTTCTTCGGCAGCGGTAAATCGCACTTTCTGAAAATACTCTCCTACATACTGGACAACCGCGAGATCGGCGGCGTGCGCACGGTGGAGCGTTTCCGTGAGAAATTCGCCGACGACCCCGGCACCTTCATGCTCATCGACCGCGCCACTCGCGCAAAGACCGAGACCATCCTCTTCAACATCGACGTCGAAAGCTCCATCAATAAGGACAAGACGGCGGTGCTGCGCGTCTTCGCCAAGGTGTTTTACGACCACCTCGGCTTCTACGGCGACAATCTTAAGGTCGCCATGCTGGAAAAGTACATCGACCAGCAGGGCAAAACAGCGGCTTTCCGCGCCGCCTTTGAACAGCGCAGCGGCAAGCGCTGGCAGGAGGCGCGCAAGGCTTTCGCCTTCAACGGCAAGCACATCATCCCCGCGCTGGTGGAAACGCTGGACATGCGCGAGGACGACGCCCGCGCCTGGTTTGCGGACAAAAGCCCCGTGGAGTTCTCCATCGCTCGCCTGGTCGAGGACATCCGCGAATACGTGGACGGCAAGGGCGATGATTTCCGCCTTCTGTTTATGGCCGACGAAGTGGGCCAGTATGTGGGTACGGATACGGACATGCTCCTGAACCTCCAGTCGCTCACGGAAAAGCTGGGCAGCGAATGTCATGGCAAGGTGTGGATCGTCTGCACCGGGCAGGAGGCCATCGACGAGATCATCCGCGTGCGCGCCGACGAATTTTCCCGCATACAGGCGCGCTTCAAGATACGCCTCAGCCTCACCTCCTCCTCGGTGGACGAGGTCATCCAAAAGCGCATACTGCGTAAGACGCCCGAGGCGGAACAGACACTTTCCTCGGTCTACGACGCCAACGATTCCGTGCTGCGCAACCTCTTTACCTTTACAGACTCCATCCTCGACATCAAGGGTTTTTCCGGGCCGCGGGAATTTGTCGTGGACTTTCCCTTTGTGCCCTACCAGTTCATCATCATGCAAAAGGTGTTTGCGCAGATCCGCAAGCACGGCAACTCCGGCAAACACCTCTCCGGCGGCGAGCGCTCCATGCTCTCCGGCTTTCAGGAGGCGGCGCAGAAGGTGCAGGAAAGGGACGAATACGCCCTCGTGCCCTTCTTCCGCTTTTACGATACCGTGCATAGCTTTCTGGACAGCTCCATCCGCCGCGTCATCGAGCGTTGCCAGCGGGCGGCGGAAGCCGGCGACGGCCTCAAGGCGCGGGACGTGGACGTACTCAAGCTGCTCTACCTGCTGCGCTATATAGACGACATCAAGTCCTGCCTGGATAACCTCGTCATCCTCATGGCCGAGGACATCCGCGTGGACAAGATCGCCCTGCGCGCGGAGATCGCGGCTTCGCTGGACCGCCTGCTCAGCCAGAACTACATCGGCCGCGCCGGCGATGCCTACAACTTCCTCACCGACGAGGAACAGGACATACAGCGCGAGATACGCGAAACGCACGTGGACACCGCCGCCATCGTTGAGCGCATCGGCCACATGATCTTCGAGGACATCTACCCCGCGCGCAAGTACCGCTATGGCAAGTACGACTTTGCCTTCGACCGCATGGTGGACGGCGTAGCCGTGGGCGTGCTTACGGGCGGCATGTGTCTGCGCTTCCTTACTGTGGACACAGACGCGCCGATGAAGTCCGACCTCCACCTCATGGCCAGGACCAAGGGGCGCGAGGCGGCCGTGGCGCTGGCGGAGACCAACTACTACGAGGCGCTGGTGAGCGCCATGAAGATACGCAAATACGTCAAGCAGCGCAACGTGGCGCAGCTGCCCGCCTCCGTGCAGGACATCATCCGCGCACAACAGGAGGAGGCCGGCAAATACGAGGCCGCGGCGCGGGAGGCGCTCTGCCGCGCCATCGTCGAGGGCGCCTACTACGCCGACGGCGAAAAGCTGGATATCCGCGGCGGCGACGCCAAGTCGCGCATCGACCAGACGCTGGAATACCTCGTTTCCCACGTGTACAGCGAATTGGAGCGCGTCACATGGAACGCCGAGAGCGACGCGGACGTGCTCGCCGTGCTGCGCGGCGCGGCGGACGACGCGCTGGCCGGCGATCTGCGCCGCAATCAGGAGGCGGCCGACCGCATGTACGAATATCTGGAGATGCAGGATATGAAGCACCTGCCCACCTCCATGGCCGACGTACACAAGCGCTTTTCCGACATCCCCTACGGCTGGCGGGAGATCGACATCGCCGTCGTTGCCGCCAAACTCATCTACGAGCAGCGCGTCACCGTAAAATACGCCGGCGCCACCGTCCGCCCGGACGACCCGCGCCTGCCCGATCTCTTGCGCAAAAAGAGCGAGATCGGCAAAACGGCCATCAGCAAGCGCCACGTGGTCTCCCTGCAAAAGCTCAAGGACGCGCGCGCCCTTTTGCGCGAGTATCTGGACGTGATGGACGTGCCCGAGGACGAGGACGGGCTGGTGCGCTTCATCCTCGAAAAGCTCACCGCCCTGCGCGACCACTACGCGGCGCTGGAAAGGCGCTACGCCGGCCGCGCCTACCCCGATCATCCGCTGGTGACCGAGGCCATCCGCCTGCTGGACGAAGTGCTTTCCCAGCAAAAGGACAACGAAGCCCTTGTCGCCCGCCTGCTCGCCCGCGAAGACGCCCTGCTGGACAGCAAGGAGGACATGCAGCCGGTGGAGAACTTCTTTGCCACGCAGGTCTCCGCCTTTGACCGCGCTGCGGACTTTGAGCGCGCCCTGCGCGACGACCGAGAGTTCATCGCCCGCGACGAGGCCGCCGACCGCGCCCTCAACACCATCCGCCTCATCTGTTCCCCGCCCGCCCATGGGCGCTACGACTACCGCCGCGTCAGCGAACTGGCCCCCCTGATGGACACGGTGCGCGCCGCGCACGATGCCATGCTGGAAAAGGAGCGCGCCGCTCTGGAAGAAGTGGTGCGCGAGTGCATGGAGGCCATCCACAGCCACTGCACCGCCGCGGACGACCCCGCCGTGCGCAATGTGGCGCTCAAGGCGGACGAATACTTTTCCCAGCGCCGCGCCGAGATCGCCCCAAAGCCCACGCTGGCCCTGCTCAACGGCATGATGCCGCCCATGTGGGCCTACAAGGACGACGCTCTGCGCCGCATGGACGCCCTGCGCCGCCCCGCTTCGGAAACGCCGCGGGAAGCGCCGCCGCAGACGCAGCGCAAGCTCTTCAAGCCCCTCTACCGCAACAGCGTCTTCCCCGCCCGCAGACTGGAAAGCGCGGCGGACGTGGAAGCATATGTCGCCCAGATCCGCAAACAGCTGCTCGCCTATCTGCAGGGCGGCGACGGCATCGACCTCAAATAAGCGAAAGGCAGGAGCGCCATCATGGATAAAAACGCCATCCGCAAATTCGCCATTTATGCCCGGGAAGAACTCATCAAGCGCGTCACGATCCAGGCGGCGACCTATGGCGTCACGGGCAAGGACGACGACGCCGGGGCCGTGAACGCCGGCGACCGCGTCTTTTCGCCCGAGGAGCGCGAATGGCGCGGGCAACTCGTGCGCCGCGTCCGGCGGGACGGCTTTGAGCAGGTGATGGAGGGAGTGGCCTACACCTGGTTCAACCGCTTCTGCGCCCTGCGCTTCATGGAGGTCAACGGCTATCTGCCCTCGCGCGTGCGCGTGTTCACCGACGAGGCAAACGCCTTCCGCCCGCAGATGCTCGCCGAGGCGCTGCATCTGGAACTCGAAGGGCTGGACAGGGAGCGCGTACTCGACCTCAAGGGCAAAAACGACGATGAGGCGCTCTACCGCTATCTGCTCATCACCCAGTGCAACGCCCTCGCCGACGTGCTGCCCGGCCTCTTCCAGCGGCTGGACGCAGAGACCTCCTTGCTCTGCCCGGACAACCTTTTGCACGAGGACAGCGTGCTTGCCCATCTGGTGACCGACATCCCCGAGGAGGACTGGCGCGATCAGGTGCAGGTCATCGGCTGGCTGTATCAGTACTACAATGCCGTGCCCAAGGACATGGTCTTTGCCGCCCTGAAAAAGAACATCAAGGTCAGCAAGGAGAACATCCCCGCCGCCACGCAGCTCTTCACGCCGGACTGGATCGTGCGCTACATGGTGGAAAACAGCCTCGGGCGGCTCTGGCTGGAAGGCCATTCGGACGCGGCGCTGCGCGCGGGCTGGAAGTATTACCTCGACGAGGCGGAGCAGGAACCGGCGGTGGCGGCGGAACTTGCAAAGCTGCGCGCCGGCCGCGCCGCCCTGCGCCCGGAGGAGATTCGGTGCATCGACCCCTGCATGGGTAGCGGGCATATACTGGTATACATGTTCGATGTACTCATGCAGATCTACCGCGCCTGCGGCTATCCCGACCGCGAGGCGGTGCAGAGCATCGTCCAGAACAACCTCTACGGGCTGGACATCGACGAGCGCGCCGCCCAACTCGCCTATTTCGCCGTGATGATGAAGGCCGTGCAGTACGACCGCCGCTTTCTGCGCCGCGGCGTGCAGCCGCACGTCTGCGCCGTGCCGGAGAGCGCGCCTCTGCCGGAGGAGGCCTTCGACGCCTTTGGGGATGACGCGGACGCCGCCCGCCGCCTGCACGCAGCGTTTTTGGATGGCAAGGAATATGGCAGCCTCACCGAGCCGGGCGTGACCTTGCGGGAAGTGTCCGCCCTGCGCCACCGCATGCTGACCATGCACATTTTCGACCCGCGGACGATGAAGCTGGACAGCCTTTCCGACGCCCTCGATGCCGTGGACGCCCTCTCCCCGCTGGTGGATGCGGCGGAGATGCTGCTGCAAAAGTACGACGTGGTGGCGACGAATCCGCCGTACATGGGCGCGTCCAATATGAACGCGGTGCTGGCGGCGTTTGTGAAGAAGGAGTACCCGGACAGCAAGAGCGATCTGTTTGCGGTGTTCATCGAGCGCTGCCAGGCGTTTGCCAAGGCGGGCGGCTATCAGGCGATGATAACGCAGCATGCGTGGATGTTCCTCTCCAGCTTTGAAAAGCTGCGCATGAAGCTCCAGAGCGTGGATACGCAAAACATGGCGCATCTGGGTGCGCGGGCGTTCGAGGAGATCGGCGGCGAGGTGGTGCAGACCACCAGCTTTGTGCTGCGCAAAAACCATGTGCCGGGCTATAAGGGCACATACGTTCGCCTCATCGAGCCGACGACCCAGCAGGGCAAGGAAGATATGTTCCTTGCGGGTGAAAACCGCTATACCGCCCAGCAGGACAACTTCTCGAAGATACCCGGCGCGCCGGTGGCGTATTGGGTAGGAGAAAAAACTTTGTCCTCTTTTGCTCATGGCGCTCCCTTAGGCAAAATCACCCCCACTAGAAAAGGAATGTTTACTGGGAATAACGATTATTGGTTAAAACTGTGGTATGAGATAGATTATCCGAAAATGTTTCGTAAATTTAAGCCGTATAATAAAGGTGGTGAATATAGAAAATGGTATGGCAATCATGAATTTGTTGTCGATTGGAGTAATAATGGAGAAAATATTAAAAGGTATAATGGATCAGGCAATATTGTACCAGAACTATATTTTCATCCATGCCTAACATGGAGCCTCGTTACCTCTTATAAACCTAGTTTTAGAGCGATTCTTGACAATAATCATGTTATGGGTGATGCTGGTCCCATAGTAGTGACAAAAGGCAATAGCTCAGTATATTTTTATCTTTTGGGGCTGTTAAATTCAAAATATACGGATAGCATTTCCGCATTGATTGCACCAACTATCAATTTTAGTAATGGCGTAGCTGGTTCAATTCCAGTTGTCTTTTCTCGGGCATACAAGGAAACAGTCGATCAAAAGGTCAAAAGCTGCATTACCCTGTCTAGAATGGACTGGAATTCTTATGAAACTTCATGGGGCTTCCTGCAATCTCCTTTGCTCCATTCTGTTGAATCGAATGACTCACAGATCTTGTTTGGAATGAAGTTTTCAGAAAAGAGATGGCTTGAATCGCTAAGAAATGGAACTGTCTGCTTTAGCCCTGTCGGCGACTTCATAAGGCAGGGGCAGATAACAGGTAATAACGAACAAGGAGATAAGTATGAGGGCATTTTTGCACGTCTAAGACGTGATGATTCGAGAATAGCAGAAATGGCGAACTTGCTTAAGGACGATTTGCAAATCATTGATGATGGAGGTTATTTCCTGCTTCGGAGAAAGTCTTGCTATACAGTCCCTGTATTCTGTATATATGGGGGCTATCCAGAGGATGGAAGAATACTTGTTAGAAATGAACTGCCAAATGGCGACTACAAAACCACTATAGCATTTATACCCTCGAAAAGGTTTAATAATTTTAATACTAGCACGTCTGAGGGCAATAATGCAGATAGTTGGTATATGGGTTTTAGCATCGGGCATATGGAGGGTGCAATTAATCATGAATTGGATACTAATAATGTGAAGTATAACTTTAGAAAGGTGAGGTACGAGATTCCTGACGAAGGAGAGTTTTTTATCTTTCCCGATCCCGATTACCCGGAGTTGATGTACAAAACAAAACATTTCAGCTATCAAAAGGAATCGCGTTGGATTCTTTGGGATGTACACCAAACAGATAAGTACCTCTTGAAATATCAAAGTATGAGTCAAAGGAGCGTCAATATTAGCAATGGGAATGTGGTAATTTATTTGACATGCAATATTAAGGATAATCCCCATAAACTAGTTGATTGCTATGAACGATGGAAGTCCGAATGCAAAGAACGTTTCCAGCAGCTCAAAGCCAACGAAGAAGAACTCAACCGCATCTTCATCGACATCTATGGTTTGCAGGATGAGCTGACCCCGGAGGTGGCGGACAGAGACGTGACCGTCCACCGCGTGTTCGATACGAAGGAAGACGTGCCCGAGAGCATGAAGGGCAGCAACTATGTGCGCACCAAACGCGACGAGGTGGTTTCCCTCATCTCCTACGCCGTGGGCTGCATGTTTGGCCGCTATTCGCTGGACGTCCCCGGCCTCGTCCTCGCCGGGCAACCTTTCGGCGAGAAGTTCGTCTACGCCAGCGTTCCTGTCACGGATATGGGCGCCGTGGGCGAACCCATCCCGGATGCGAAGGGCGATTGCTACCTGCGCACGGACGAGGGGTTGAGCAAATGCTCGTTCGCGCCCGACCGCGACGGCATCCTCCCCATCTGCGACGATGAATACTTCGAGGACGACATCGTCGGCGTGTTCGCGCGCTTCCTCGAGGCGGCCTATGGCAAACAGACGCTGGAAGACAACCTCCGCTTCGTCGCCGAGGCGCTGGGCGGCAGCGGCGCGCCGCGCGAGGTCATCCGCGCCTATTTCCTCAACGATTTCTTCGCCGACCACTGCAAGACCTACCAGAAGCGCCCCATCTACTGGCTGTTTGACAGCGGCAAAAAGAACGGCTTTAAGGCGCTCATCTACATGCACCGCTACGCCCCGGACACCATCGCCCGCATCCGCACGGACTACCTGCACGAGCAGCAGAGCCGCTACCGCACGGCCATCGCCGGCGTCGAAACGCGCCTGCGCGCCGCCGAAGGCGCCGAGCGCGTGCGCCTGAGCAAACAGCTGGAAAAACTCCAGGCCCAAGCCGAGGAAGCGCGCCTCTACGAAGAAAAGATCCACCACCTTGCCGACCAAATGATCGCCATCGACCTGGACGACGGCGTAAAAGTCAACTACGCCAAGTTCGCCGATGTGCTGGCGAAGATAAAGTGAGGAGGATACACGAACATGGACGAGAACGTCTCTGGCATCAATCCCGAATCCAGTAGTTCGGAATTTGTTTGCTCTGAATCTACCAATTCTGGGCATGTCTGCTCTGAGGCCAGCGGCATCAAATCGCCTGAATCGCAGGACGAATTGGGGTTGCTCAGAGAGTTAAGACGCAAAGTAGATATAACGCGGCTCAACAGGATTAACGCTTCAAATCGGCTACTCAAACGGGAGAAGTTTGTACAGAACATCAATATATATTATTCTTGCATCGCAGCGGTTGTCACTGTGCTTAGCTTGCTATACCCAGAGCAAAGTTACGGTATCGCTTCAGCAGTATTAACCATTATACTAGCTATCTCTATTGTATATCTAAATGCCCAGAAGTACGGAAGCCGCGCTCAACAACTGCAGATGAATTATCTATCACTGAATAGACTTGAATTTGAGATTGACATTGCGATAGAGAAACATGAGTTGGAAAAAACACATGAGTTGCAAGAAAAGTACGTGGATTTACTCCAAACGAGCGAGAACCACGAGGATCAGGATTTTCGTTTAACATTATATAAAAAAAGTATAGTAGAAAAGCGCGGCAAAAGTTTTGTAGACGAGAAGAGGAAATACACAAAGCATCAATTGGCTGGCTTTAATCAGTTCTTGTTCTGTGGCTACATTGTGAGCAGTTACACTTTTAAGGCCGTTTTGTGGATACTCCCTTGTGTTTATTTTATACTTGTAGTACTGAAGATTCTGTAAAGAGGTAAGCTATGGACACCGATAACGTCATGCTCGACCTGCGCAGGCGCTTTGCCGCCCCCCTCCCCGAATACTACCAGCGGCGCGTGATCTTCTGGCAGGATGAGGAGCGGGAGTTTGACGGGCGCGTGGAGGAACTCGTGCCGGAAAACGTGCGCCTGTTGCGTCTGGACAGGGGCAACGCCTTCGCCGTCAAGCGGGCGCTGCACGAGGACGCGCACAGCAACTTCCTCGTCTACTGTCCCCTCCGCTATGAGACGCTGGAGGACGATTGGCTGCTGGACGCGCGCCTGTACAGCGAGGCGTTCCGCGCCGACCTCGTCTCCATCTGGATGGAGGAGATGGGCCTGCCCGCGCAGCCGGCGCTGCGGCGGTTGGTGAAGGGCTACAACAAATTCTTCGCCGCCAGGGAGCGCCGCGCCAAGGTCGCCGCCCTGCTCAAAGGCGCGGAGGCAGAAAAGCCGTCGCAGCTGCACCTGGCGGTGATGGCGGCGCTCTGCGGCGCAAAGAATGCGCGCCCGGCGGCCATCCTGCGCGCCGTGTTGCGCGGTCTGGGCGAGGGGGAAAACGCCGCCTGGACCGCCATTGAGCGCTTCGGCGCGACGGAGGCGTTCTGGAAGCTGGCGCAACAGGCGAGCGGCTATGCGGATAAAGCGCCGGAACTTTCCGAATTGGCCCGTCACATACTGCTCACCGCCTGCACGCGCACCATGAAGGAGGAGGCGCTCTCCGGTCTGGAGCGCTACATCTCCCGGCCGCATCAGGCGTGGTGCTTTGACTTCATCTCCGAATGGCTGCACAGCGATGAAAGCGAGCAGTTGCGCATTGTCGCCCGCGAGGTCGAAGAGAGCCTGCGCCTGCGCGAGCGTTTCCTCGCCCTCGGCGTGGAGGCGCTGTTGGAAACGGAGTGCTTCCCCTGCGTGCATGAGTGCATCCTCGAACGCCTGCTCAGCGACGCTTCGCAGCGCATCGCAGACCCCGCCGCCATCGACGCTGCCGTGGAAAAGCGCCGCACCTGCGCCTGGTACGCGGAGGTCGCGCCCTTTTACGAGGGACTTTCGCAGGTGGCTGCCATGCAGCGCTTCTATACGGAACACGCCGCCGGTTTCCACACCGTCGAGCCGCAGGCCATCTTCCGCGATTACGCAAACGACCTCTACCGCATGGACGGGGCCTACCGCCGCTTCCACCTCTGCTACGCGCGCAGCCTCAACGCCTGTATCGAGCCGCTCAGCGACCTCTTTGCCCGCGTCGCCGATACCGTGGAGGGGCTTTACGAAAATTGGTTTTTGCGCGCGCTCGGCGAACGCTGGACGGCGGCCATCGAGGAGCCTTTGGGCGAAGAAGGCCGCATCCCCGGCGTGCCCCGGCAGGAGGACTTTTACCGCGACCATGTGGCCGGGCGGGAGAGCAGCATTGTGGTCATCATCTCCGACGCGCTGCGCTACGAGGTGGCCGCCGCCCTCGCCGAACGTCTGCGGCAGGAGACGCAGAGCAAGGTGGAACTGACCGCCATGCAGGGCATCTTTCCCACAGAGACGCGCTTTGGCATGGCGGCGCTGCTGCCGCACAAGGCGCTCTCCGTCGCCGCGCGGGAAAACGGCCGCGTGGCCGTACTCGCCGACGGCCTGCCCACGGACAGCGCCGGGCGCGAAAAAGTACTCAAAGCCGCCGAGCCGCGCAGCGTGGCGCTGCAATACCGCGACGTGGTCTCCATGACCACCGAGCAACTGCGCGCGCGCACCACGGGTATGGAGGTGGTGTACATCTACCATGACGCCATCGACAGCGCTGGCCATGCCGACGACGCGCGCGTGTTTCCCGCCTGCGAGGAGGCTATCGCTGAATTGCAAGGCCTTGTGCGCATCGTCGCCAACCGCATGAACCGTCATCATGTACTCATCACCGCCGACCACGGCTTTTTGTACACGTACAGCCCCCTGCGGGAGTCCGACAAGGTGGAGCGCAGGACATTCGCCGATGCGGAGGTGGAGTGCGGCCGCCGCTTCGCTATCCTGCGCGCGGGGGCAACCTGTCCCTCGCTGATGCCCGTGCGCTTCATCGGCGACGGGGCCGGTTTTGCCGCCTTCGCGCCGCGCGAGAACATACGCATCCGCATGCAGGGCGGCGGGCTGAACTACGTGCATGGCGGCGTCAGCCTGCAGGAGATGTGCGTGCCCGTACTTTCCTGGCGGCACATGCGCAGCGATTCCAGAGAATACCAGCGCCATCGCGGGCGTTATCAGCCCCAGCCGGTCACGGTGCAGCTCTTGTCCTCCGCGCGCAAGGTCAGCAACATGATCTTCAACCTGAACTTCTATCAGCGCGAGGCCGTGGGCGACAACCGCACGGCGCAGACGTATCTGCTGCGCTTTACGGACGCGGAGGGCAACGCTGTCAGCGACACGCAGACGCTCATCGCCGACAAGACCAGTTTAAGCGACGCAGAGCGCACCTTCCGCCTGACCTTCAACCTCAAACAGCGCAAGTACAGCGCCACCGAGACGTATTTTCTGGTCATTCAGGACGCGCAGGGGCTGTCCCTCCCCCAGAAGGAGGAGTTCCACATCGACATCGCCTTCGCGGTGGATGAGTTTGACTTTTTCTCGTAGCATACAGGAGGCTTCGGCATGATGAACGCGGAAACGGCCGACAGGCGCGCAATGCTTCGCGCCAAGCTGCGCGAACACTTCGACGGCAGGATCGTGCGCAAGGATCTGACCAAGAAGATCAAGGAGGGCGCGAACGTACCCGTCTATGTACTCGAGTTTTTGCTGGGGCAGTATTGCAGCAGCGACGATGAGGACGTGATTAAGCAGGGCGTCGCCAACGTCAAGCGCATACTCGCGGACAACTTCGTGCGCCCGGATGAGGCGCAGAAGGTGCTTTCCCTGTTGCGCGCGCGCGGCAGCTATACCATCATCGACAAGGTGACGGTGCAGCTCAACATCAAAAAGGACTGCTACGAGGCGGAGTTTTCCAACCTCGGCCTCAAAAATATCCCCATTGGCGACGAGTACCCGGAGAAGTACGACCGCCTGCTCTGCGGCGGCATCTGGTGCATCATTCAGCTTGCCTACGAGAGCGAGGAGGCGTTCGCCTCCGCGGACGCGGAGCTGCGCGAAAGGAGCCGGCGGCGGCAGGAAAGTTCGCCCATTCAGATCATGAAGCTCACGCCCATCCAGATGCCGCACGTGGACATCGCCGAACTGAAGCGCGGCCGCGCCGCCTTTACCCAGCAGGAATGGATGGACGTGATGCTGCGTTCCATCGGCATGGAGCCGGATACGCTTTCGCAACGGGAAAAGTGGCTGCTGCTTCTGCGCATGGTGCCGCTGGTGGAAAACAACTTCAACCTCTGCGAGTTGGGGCCGCGCAGCACCGGCAAGAGCCACCTGTACAAGGAAATATCGCCCAACAGCATACTCGTCTCCGGCGGGCAGACCACCGTTGCCAACCTCTTTTACAACATGGGGCGCAAGAGCGTTGGCCTTGTGGGGCTGTGGGATTGCGTGGCCTTCGACGAGGTGGCGGGCATCCACTTCATGGACAAAGACGGCGTGCAGATCATGAAGGACTACATGGCCTCCGGCTCTTTCGCGCGCGGCAAAGAGGAAAAGGCGGCCTCGGCGAGCATGGTGTTCGTCGGCAACATCAACCAGAGCGTGGATGTGCTGCTCAAGACCTCCAGCCTCTTTGAGCCGTTTCCGCCGGAGATGGGGCGGGACACCGCCTTCCTCGACCGCCTGCACTGCTATATTCCCGGATGGGAGATCCCCAAATTCCGCCCCGAGCATTTCACTGACGATCACGGCTTTATCACCGACTATCTCGCTGAGGTTTTGCGCGAATTGCGCAAGGAGCAGTACGGCGACGCGCTCGACCGCTATTTTCACCTCGGCAAGAACCTCAACCAGCGCGACACTATCGCCGTGCGCCGCATGGTCGGCGGACTGGTGAAGTTGATGTACCCGGATGGGGAGTATACCAAGGAACAACTCGAGGAGCTTCTCGTGCTGGCGCTGGAAATGCGCCGCCGCATCAAGGAACAGCTGAAAAAGCTGGGAGGCATGGAGTTTTACGACGTCAACTTCAGCTATATCGACAACGAGACCTTTGAGGAAAAGTTCGTCTCTGTGCCTGAACAGGGCGGCGGCAAGCTCATTCCCGACGGCACCTGCGATCCCGGCACGGTCTATACCGTGGCGCAGGGCAAGTCCGGCATGGTCGGCGTCTTCCGGCTGGAGAGCCAGATGCTCCCCGGCAGCGGCAAGTTCGAGCGCACCGGCCTTGGCAGCGATACGCGCTGCCGAGAAGCGACGAACACCGCGTTCAATTACTTAAAGGCCAACGGCAACCGCATCTCCGGCTCCATCAGCACGATGAGCCGCGATTACATCATCGGCTATCAGGACTTGCAGGGCATCGGCATGACTGCGAACCTGGCGCTGCCCACGCTCATCGCCCTCTGCTCCATCGCCCTGAACCGGCCGACGGCGGCGAATCTGGCGGTGCTGGGCGAGATCAGCATCAGCGGCGCGATCATCAAGGCGGGCGATCTGGCGAGTCATTTGCAAGTATGTCTGGATAGCGGCGCAAAGCGCGTGCTCCTGCCCATAACCTCCGCCGCCGACCTGAGCGCCGTGCCCCCGGAACTGATCGGCTGCTTCAACCTCATCTTCTACCAAAGTGCCGAAGACGCGGTGTTCAAGGCGCTGGGGGTGGAGTGAGCGGAGAGGAAGCTTTTGTCAGAAGCCTGTAAGCGCAAATGCACCAATGCGAAGCATCTTGTCTGTTCAACTTACAAGATGTACCTAAAGTCAAAAACAAAAGACAGGGTGAATGATATGTTCGAGGGAAATTACCCTTCCCAAATGAATCATTTTTTATGCAAAGCCGCACAAGCGCTTGAAGCATGGCTTGCAAGGGTATTGCCCAAGACAGGAGTAAACTGGTGGGAAGAATGTGTTCTCTCCAACTTGACGCCTTTTCAGCGAAAAAGGGTTGGACGGGAACAAGCGGGGCGGCTCAATGCCCTTGACTTGGATGTTTTGTTGCGCGTTGCGGACAAAGCGTGGTATATCATGCAGACGTATACGCATCTTCCATCCAGCATTCGTGAGAGTATTTGCGATTTGGCGGATGTCGAGAATCGCTGGTTATATTATCATGAAGAGAGTTACCCCGAAGCTACACTTTTCAGCGATCTGGAAAAATTGTCGCGCTTCTTTCGCCAGATAGGGTGCGGTGATATTTTGACGGATCTGGAAGACTTCAAAAGTATGGTCGACCAGCAGAAAGCTGGAGCGCCAAAAGCAGAATACTCCACCATACAAAATAAAGAAGATACCAATAATATTATTGCAGAAAAAAGCCTTGTTGACATCGTTGGCAAGCCTGGCCTCCGGGGTATGGTCTTTTCCGTATCCACACTCGGCGATACGCATAAATATGAAGTGTTCGTAGATGGCGCTCTCAGAACATATTATGATGGCCAGATCGCCCCGATCATAGAGACACCTCAATATGAATGGACAGACGCTCAAACGTTGCGGAGTTATCTTTCCGCATATCAGATCAACAATCCTTCATCGGGAAATCTGTATTCGTTGAATGCGGCGCGTATAGACTTCGTGCCGTATCAGTTTCGCCCTGCACTGAAACTGATACGCACGGATGAGCCACGTATATTGATTGCAGACAGCGTTGGCGTGGGAAAGACTATTGAAGCCGGGCTGATCATCAAGGAATTGGAAGCAAGGAGCAACCTGGAGAAAATATTGATCATCTGTCCCAAACCATTGGTAGCAGATCGCAAATGGGAGAATGAAATGAAGCGGTTTGATGAAGAGTTCATCCCGCTTGATGGCGATATGCTGCGCCAGCTTATCTCCGATACAGATCGAGATGGCGAATGGCCGTCCCGTTACGGAAAGGTCATCATTCCATATTCCATCCTAGACAAGCGCACGCTAGAAGGTCAATCTTCCAGAGGCGGCCGCTCTTTTGGGCTGCAGTCGCTTGATCCCGTCCCGCACTTTGATCTTGTGATCATTGACGAGGCTCATCATTTGCGCAATGGAAGTCTGGATAAACAAAAAGCCTATGCGTACAAATGCGTTCACTATTTCTGTGAACATGCGGATGCGGTCGTTATGCTGACAGCTACGCCATTGCAGACCAGCAATGACGATCTCTATACGTTGCTTAATTTGCTTCGCCCTGACATCATTATTGATAAAAGTAGCTTTGACATGATGGCAAAGCCCAACCCTTATATCGCCAAGTGTTCCCACATCGTTCGCGCTGCGCAAGAAGGTTGGCAGGCGGAGGCTTTAGAGACGATTGGGCAAGTACTTACGACACAGTGGGGGAGAACCGTCATTGCGAATAACCCTGTGTTTGGAGAGGTCCGTCAGGCACTCATTCAGAAAACCATATCACGGGAAGACCGCGTAAAGCTGATCACAAACATAGAGTCCCTGCATAGCTTTGACATGATGCTTAATCGCACACGCAGGAGGGATATTCAGGATTTCTGTGTCCGCAGGACATACACGCTCGAAAGCGGATTTACGGACAAACAACGCCAGCTCCACGATGCTTTGCTGGCATTCGAAATGGCCGCGCTCGCAAAGCTCCACGGCTCCAGAGGCGTCAGCTTTATGATGTCTATCCTCAAAAGGCAGGCGGCAAGCTGTATCTTTGGGCTTGCTCCGCATATTAAGGATTTGATTGCCCGGCGCTTTGACCAGTTGCAAGACGACCTGGATTTCGATTTTGGGCAATCCGGCTTGGCAGAACGTGACTTTGCCATTTTTGTCCAAATGGCGACAGATATACTCAAACTCGCCAATGCGCTTCCGCCCAACGATCCCAAATTTGAAGGCGTTCTCGAGATCGTACAGGAAAAGCAGAAAGCTGCGAACAACAAAATAATACTATTCAGCACTTTTCGCTACACTTTGCGCTACGTTGGCCAAAGGCTGAAAGAAGCAGGCATACGCGTCGACCAGATTGATGGAAGTACTGACGCCAATACTCGATTGGAGCTTCGTCGCCGCTTTGAACTGCCTAAAGAAGATGTCGATGCTCTGGATATTTTGCTGTTTACGGAAGTTGGCTCTGAGGGCCTTGACTATCAGTTTTGCGATACCATGATCAATTACGACCTGCCTTGGAACCCTATGCGCATTGAGCAACGCATCGGTCGCATCGACCGTCGAGGGCAAAAGAGCGAAGTCGTTAATATTTATAATGTCATTACCTGTGGAACTATTGATGCAGAAATATATAAACGTTGCCTGTTGCGAATTGGGGTCTTTGAAAGCAGTATTGGCGAGTGTGAGGAGATACTTGGCGAGATTGGCAAGCAGATAGAGGCTATTGCTATGGATGTGGGACTCACCGAGGCGGAAAGAGAAGCAAAACTTGAACAAATGGCGGATAACAAAGTGCGCAGGATGCAGGAGATCAACCGCTTGGAGCAGGAGGAGAAGGCTTTCTTCGGCTTTGATCTTTCCAACTACTTGGTTTCCAGAGAAATACGCGACGCAGAAAGCCCATTCCTGACCGCCAGGAGTCTTCAGCATTTGGTCGAAATGTATTTGAGCGTACGTCTTGGACCCGGCGCTTATATACTTGGAGAAGACTCGCTGAAGAGACTGCGGCTCAATGCCATCGCGCGCGAGGAACTATTGTCGGATTTGCGCAGGCTTCCGAATATCCAAGGAGAGCTTCGCAGACAATGGGAAGCGTATCTGAAGAGCGGTCAGTCCTATCATCTTATTACATTCGGTGCCGAAACGGCGGAGAAGGAACGGGGTGCTTTCTTTATTACGCCTGTGCATCCTCTTGTGCGTCAGGCAGCCGCCCATTTTGTGGCTGATAAACCATTGCACGTTCACCTTGCATATGATTTGCCCGGTGTACCATCCGGGGACTACCCCATATCTATATATGCATGGGACTACATAGGCGTTCGCTCCGACTTCCGTTTGGTCGTGGTCTGCGAGGAATCTCATCTTGCCGAAGAATTGCCGGAATACTTGCTGTCAGCAACCACGGTAGAAAGTCCTGCCGAACTGCAGCAAGGAACATGGGACGCCTTGGAGAAGCGCCACATACAAATGTGGCAAGAAGAACGGGAACGCCATATTGTTTCTACCAAGCGTATCGCTTCCTATAAGCTGGAATGTTTGAAGAACAACTTCCAGAACAGAAAAACGATGCTCGAAGGCAGGATTGCAGAAATGAAGGATCTTCGCATTACAACGATGCACAAAGCCGCGCTTAAAAATGCAACGGAGCGCTACCATCAGAGGGTAGCTGTGATCGAAGCACAGAGCCAAATGGCAGACATCCATACAACGTTGATCGCCAACGGCGTGATCACCGTGAGATAGTGGCATCAAATCGTCGTCATAGATGAGGAGGAACATCAGTGTCTATACAAGAGATTCAGAAGCGCTTCTCGAGTGATCTGACCTTGCCGCAAAGTTCCGAATTGCGCGGCATACTTGCGAAATTTCAACCAGAAGATTTGAAGACGGTCGAAGAGCATCGAATGTATCTTGAATTGCTCGCAAAATTCAGATGCTTTGGGGTCGAAGCCATTAAGCAACAGGGGACGATGCTTCTCTCCACGCTGGAATCGCTTCTTTCAGTGGGGGAGGACGGGGTATACTCAAACAGTCTGAGGTTTATCTATGAGCTGATCCAGAATGTGGATGACTGTGACTATAAGGATCCATCTGACTGTCAACTTGATATAGACTTTCGCTATGAACAAGTACCTGGAAGGATTGTTTTTACATATAACGAGACTGGATTTACCCCGAATAACGTTTTTGCGATTACAGGTATCGCGGAAGCAGCCAAAAATATCAAATCGGATAAAGTAGAGATTGGTGAAAAGGGTATCGGCTTCAAATCAGTTTTTGGTATTGCCGATAAGGTCTTGATTCAAAGCGGAATGTTTTCTTTTGAGTTGCATAAAAACAACTTTATTGTGCCAGTTCCGTGTTACGAAGACTTTAAGCCAGTAAATGGCACACGCATGACGCTGGAGATGGATCGAGCCGCATGTCAGCAGATTTATCGCGATCTGGTCAAGCAGTACATGCATAAGGAGGCGATCCTGAACCGCAATCCAATCTTGTTCCTCAACAAATTGACGCGTTTGAGGATGTACTTTGATGAATGGCGTTCTTTGGAATTCAACATACAGCGCGGGAACGCGCAGAAGCGCGGAGAGTTCAGCTTCGAGGAAAATACTGTTATATCCGTCCACATGCGCGACCATGATCGAGGTTTGACACTGCCAAACATTGATAAGGAGATATCTTGCTATCGTTACACGCAGCCGATCATCTATGGGGAGAGAGAATGTCGCGCCAGATATGGAGACGATGCGCCGTTTTTTGAACGGCAGCACAATTTGATCGCTATTTTCCCGCATCTCACAGAAGACCTTGCGGGCTTCAAAGGTATGCTCTATTCCTTCCTGCCCACGCAGATCAAGCTGACTGTTCCTCTGCTTCTCCACGTGCCCTTCAAATTGGATGGCTCTAGGGAATTTGTCGATCCACGCAAAAAAGATGCTTGGTTTAACTATACGGTCGAAGAACTTAGCGCATTCCTGAAACTCGTATATCAGGATATGGCTCGCGTTGTGAAAAGGCGCATTGTGGATTATTTGCCCACGGCTGGATCGTACTTTTTCGGAAGGGTCAGCGAGAAAGTAGATTGCCTCCGCTGCGAGAAACTGCATTCGCAAATCGCGCTCAGCAACAAAATATTCCTAACGGAAGCCGGTCGCTTTGAGGATGTTACCCATATCATTTCTTTCGGCAAAGATGAATATATCGACGACCCAGCGTTGATACACGGCCTGCTCGGAGAAACGACTCCGTTGTTCGTACCCGAGGGTCAGGTAGACATGAAACGGTTTGGGGCGCGAGTCATGACCGATATTCCGGCAAAGCTTTTTCGTCGAGGATTGCAAGATGTTGCTATTTTCGAGACGATCCTGTATTGGCTCGAAAAAAATGCCCCGAATATTGACTATAAGCGCATGCTTGCCGAGCAGTGCGACGTCATTTTGACACGCACCCATCTGGAGTGCATCGGCAGGCATAGAAAACTCGCGGAAGCGTTTAAGGACGTCTCCATAAAGGCCATTTCCAGCAACAGGCGCCCGGACTTTATCCTCGACAAAGATGTAAGACTGGCGTCAGAGCAATTTCGTCAAGAGATCGTGGAATTGGTGAACGGCGCGGGCATCGACAGGCGTCTCGTTGATTATCTCGACCAGTGCGGATATGCGTTTTTCTTGATCAACAGCGGAGCTGAGTTTGTGCTTGCCGCAAGAAATGGTGTGGTTCTTTCCGAAGGCGAGGAGCTTATTTCTTTCAGTACGCTTACCGCGGCGTTTGACAACAGGCAAACATTTTCTGCGACGCTGAAAATACGCCAGGCCTCGGAGGACTTGGATCGAGCAGATGACAGGCTGTCCAATGAAGATTATCTCATGCTCCTGCGGAACGTTCGCAAAAGCATAAAGGCCGCTTACAAGGACAAAACGTATGACAACTATGTACAAATCATTCTCAAGGCTGGTGTCAATAAAGAACGTTTCCTCGGCGAGATACTCCAGAATGCGGATGATTGTATGTATCCGCCCGGAGAAGAGCCGACGTTTGTCTTGGAGGTGGATCCTGCGGACGAAGAGAAGATCATAGTTGCATACAATGAATGTGGTTTTACTAAGCACAATGTCCGCGCTATCACAGCAATCGGGGAATCGACCAAGAAACGGTTGATGGAGGGCAAAAGCGATTTGATCGGGGAGAAGGGAGTCGGATTTAAAGCTGTATTCGGCGTGGCAAAGGACGTCGAGATACACAGCAATGGTTTTGACTTCAGACTAACCGACAGGCTTCCGACCATTCCACAGGAGTGCAAACCCGAAAGCAATACCGTAGGGACCCGTATGCGATTTAGCCTTAAGCATAGCGCAAAAGCGGTCATCAGGCGCGACGATATACTGCGCAGGTGTTTGTGCTTGCGAAAGCTGCGCAAAATTGAGATATTGCACGAGAAAATCGAGATCGAGGATAACGAAAGGTTTCGCGTCATAACGTTCAGTGGCAAAAAACTCTCATTTGAGCGATATGTGCATGCATTTGAGGTACAGGATGCCGCTGCGCTCAATGAGCGTGGCGCTTCGGGCATCCATATCGACGAACGACAGCAGATCGTTTGCTATATACCTTTTACAAAAAGTGCGATCCAGGAAATACTTGTGTACAATGGCCTACCCACACGGATCAAGAGCATGGTTCCTCTCGTGATTGATGCTCCGTTTGAGTTGACGACCGCAAGAGAGGACGTTCTGGAAAATCGATGGAATGCCATTATCCGCGAGGAAGTCTATAAGGCGATCCTTAAGATCATCTGCGCAAAGAAGCAAGATGGTTTGGATGTTCTGCGCTTCGTGGGGGTAAAAACCGCCAATGGTACGACCACTTTCAAAAACTTCGACAATGAGTATCTCAATAGATTTGACTGGCTCTCCGCTCTGAAGGAGCTCGAGATACTGCCGGTGCTTGGAAAGAAGCGATGGACGTCGGCCGCTTTGACAGATCGTAGTACCCTTATTCCAGAATTTATCGCCAGATTGAGCGCGGAGGAGGATATAAGCGCCCTTTTCGGAAGGACGATTATCAATACCATTGGCAAAAGCCAGTATATACAGTTGCTTGAACTCATGGGGTGCCGTAAGGCGAGAGGAGGAGAAATATTCTATGTGCTGCAGATGTTGGTAAATGCCAATATCGAGAAAGAGAGTTTCCGTAGGGGTCTGTATGCCTACCTCGCCAACGATGGCGGAAATCCCTTTGAGGGGATCGGAGTTCGTATACTGGAATTGCCAGTCTTCCCTGTGCGCGAGAACAGCGGTACGCGGTTTAGACGATTCCCTGATGAAATGTATACGCATACGTCTTTGATGTCTTCGGAAGATTACTGCATTTTGGATGAAAAGATCATGTCAGCCGACATGGCAGAGCAGATACTGAAGTGCGTGAACAAAAGAATACTTCCGTTGACACGGGATGTGCTGAACAATAGGTACAGGAAACGGTTGCGCGAAAGGATCATGTCCTGTACTCACTCAAATTGTGCCGAAACAGCGCTGTGGATCAAGTCGGAATTTGAACACAACATCTCGGCCTTTGAGGACTGTATTTTTGAATTGCGCGGCATGTCTGATCATATCCCGATGCGCATGTTGAATGGGCATTATCGCGCAGGTAGGAAATTCTTAAATATAACGCGGATGACTTTTCGGGGCCAACTATTGCCCTCCATGGTCATTGCTCCAACATTTGAAGCGTTCGGGAAGCGTCTCGACCTTCCTGATATTCAAAGGTTGCGATTTGACGATATGGAAGAGGTCGTTGCGGGTATCGCAGAGGTAAGTGATGCGGACATAGAGGATATACAGCAGTTGGAGCATGTGACAGAGATCGTAGGGGGATTATACTGTGAACGCCTGTTGTCTGACGAGCAGGTAGATAAGTATGATTTTCAATTTGTAAAGCTGTGGAGCGAAAGACTTGATGGACTTTCAGAAGACAGGGAATTCCCTGAATCTGCTGTAAAGAATATCAGCCGCATAAGAGAGCATATTCAGAAACTCTTTGTGGCGCCCAACAAATACCACCTGTGTACATATACGCGCTGGGAACCGTCACAGGCATTGAACGGTGAATATACAAGGAAAATGTATAGAGGCACAAAAGGACGCTGTTTTTGCCAAATGTGCAAGAAAAGCTGGCCGGAACGCTACATCGAAAACAACGAGATTGATATAGAACCGGCATATGCATGGGAGCAAACGCGCCTGAGCCTTTGTTTGCAATGCAGCAAGGATTATATCCTTCTGCGCAACAACAAGGCCATACGCCAGAGATTCGTTCAAAACATCATGAAGGCTGATGTTGCCAACGTAGGCACATGTGAGATCGGTATCGGCGAAGACAGGAGCATTACCTTCACAGCAACCCACTTGGCTGAGATTCAAGAGATATTCAGGCAACAGGGCTGGGGAGACAATGCTCCCAGACGGCAAGAGTCATAAAGGTCCGTCGCTCAGATGATGGATATGCTGAATCTTAAATCGAGGGCCAATTTCCGCAAACTCTACCTCGATCCGGCGCTTGAAAACGACCTCATCGTCATGGGCATACCGGATAAACCCAGCAGCAGGGACCAGAATTATATACGAAAATAGCTGCGCACGGCTTGATTTTTGATCGTTGCTCTTTCATGGCAAAGCCATGCTGCGAGCGCAGCGAACCGGCAAGTACGAGGGCGCGTCGAGGGCACGGGGAGCGGATTCCCCACCAGGATTCGCGGCGACAGAATTGCGGGGCAATTTCTGGCTACCGGGGAGAATCTTGCTCTGCGGAAACTGCGCTTTTCGCTCCGTCCCTCCACCGCGCTTTTGCCGGACATAGTATTGATAAGGTACAATAAGTTGCGCAAAAAAGAATAGACATGGTAGGCAGGCAGCTGGTAGAATGGAGTTGCTACACGACACATTCGAAAGGAGCCTGGGGACCATGTCTGAGAAGATTGTAACACTGAACGAGGAAGTAATCAAGGGGCAAATCAAGGAACTGGTGCGCGGGAGCGTTGAGGAAACGCTGAACGAACTGCTGGAGGCAGAAGCGGAGAAGCTGACGCAGGCCGCACGATACGAGCGCAACGAGGCCCGTCAGGGCTACCGCAGCGGCCACTACGACCGGAACCTGACCACGACCTCCGGCGACGTGACACTGCACGTGCCTCGTCTGAAGGGCGTATCCTTCGAGACAGCGATCATCGAGCGGTACCGCCGCCGGGAGAGCAGCGTGGAGGAAGCGCTGATCGAGATGTATCTAGCAGGTGTCTCTGTGCGCCGGGTGGAGGACATCACGGAGGCGCTGTGGGGCAGCAAGGTATCTCCGGCCACGATCAGCGAGCTGAACAAGAAGGCGTATGTCCACATCGAGGACTGGCGAAACCGTCCTTTGCAGGGCGGAAAGTATCCTTATGTGTATGTAGACGGCATCTATCTGCGCCGGAATTGGGGCGGAGAGTACGAAAACGTGGCCATACTGGTGGCGATTGCGGTCAATGAGGACGGTTACCGGGAGGTTCTGGGCGCTGCGGAGGGAATGAAGGAGGACAAGGCCAGCTGGGTCGGCTTCTTCCAGTGGCTGAAGGGCCGTGGCCTGGACGGCGTAAAGCTCATTGTCGGCGACAAGTGCCTGGGGATGCTGGAGGCTGTGGGCGAGGTCTTTCCTGACGCGAAATACCAGCGCTGCACGGTGCACTTCTACCGCAACGTGTTTTCGGTCGTGCCCCGTTCCAAGGTGAAGCACGTTGCAAAGATGCTCAAGGCGATCCACGCACAGGAGAGCAAGAAGGCCGCCCGCGAGAAGGCCAGAGCCGTCATCACCGAGCTGCGCGAGATGAAGCTGAAGGAGGCGGCAAAGAAGGTAGAGGACGGCATTGAGGAGACGCTGACCTACTGCGATTTCCCACCCGAACACTGGACGCGGATCCGCACGAACAACGTCATGGAACGCCTGAATCGCGAGATCCGCAGGCGCACCAGGGTCGTGGGTACCTTCCCTGATGGCAACTCCGCCCTGATGCTCGTCTGCGCCCGCCTGCGCCATGTCGCAGGCACCCAGTGGGGAAACAAGAAGTACATGAACATGAAGCACCTGGAGGCTACCCTCTGCGATTCCTCCATTGCCTGACAACTCTTTTCTTTCACTGCCTGCATACTATTTTGCGCATAATGGTTGACAGTACCATAGTATTTGGTTACAAAGTGGATATATGAAAAACGAAAAGTGGTTATAAGTTGGATACAATTATATCCAACTCAGAGGGTCAATCCCAAATTCTGTGTAAACTCCAAATGAGGCATGAACAGAGCAGGATCATCCATTGTGCGCGGCAGCGGATTTATCCGACTGCCGCCTTGTGTGCAGTATAACGCCGGCGGGGGTGGATGTCAAGGGCGGCGGCAAGGCCGCCGTTCATCGGAGCGCCGCGCACAGCGGCGCGCAGACCCTTGACCTCCGGCTCCGGCGGTGTTATTCGGGCATGCGTCCGGCAAAATAGATGGACAGCTGCGCGTGGATCACGCTCCAGTCCTGTCGCCGTCCCGTCCACTTTTTCGTGATGTCCATCATCGCCAGATACAGCATTTTCAGCAGGCTGTCGTCTGTGGGAAACACCGATTTGGCCCTGGTCACCTTGCGCAGCTGGCGGTTGAAACCCTCTATGGCGTTGGTGGTATAGATCAGCCTGCGCACCTCCTGAGGGTACTTGAAATATGTACTCAGATTGGCCCAGTTCGCCCGCCATGACTGGGAGATTCTCGGGTATTTCCCGTCCCAGCGCTCTCCAAAGGCGTCCAGAGCATTCAATGCTGCCTGCTCGTCTACGGCGGCATAGACTGCCTTCAGATCCGCCATGAGGGCTCTTATATCCTTATAGGACACATACCTGCTGGAATTGCGCAGCTGGTGGAGGATGCAGTTTTGGATATCGGTCTGAGGGAAGCTGGCGTGAATGGCCGCATCAAATCCCGTCAAGTTGTCCGTGCAGGCGATGAATATGTCCTCTACGCCTCGGTTCTTCAGACCATTGAGTACAGTCGCCCAGAATTTGGCGCTCTCGTTTTCTCCGACCCACATACCCAGAACGTCCTTCCGGCCGTTCAGGTCAATGCCAATAGCGATGTATACCGCCTTCTTCACGATCTGGCCCTCGCTGCGGACATGGTAGTGGATCGCGTCCAGAAACACTACGGCGTAGACCCCCTCCAGCGGCCGTTGCTGCCACTCCCGCACGATGGGCAGGATCTTGTCCGTGATCCGGCTCACGGTGCTGTCTGAGACGCAGATGCCGTAGATGTCCTGTATATGGGCCTCAATATCCCCCGTCGTCATCCCCTTGGCGTACATGGACAGGATCTTCTCCTCTATGTCCTGGCTGATGCTGGTCTGGTTCTTCTTCAGCACCTGGGGCTCAAATTCGCCTTTCCGGTCGCGGGGAACGGACACTTCCACATCTCCGAAGCTGGTGCGCAGCGTCTTGCTGCTGTGGCCGTTGCGGCTGTTGTCCGTGGCCTTGTTCCTGTAGTCGTATCTGCTGTAGCCCAGTTCATCCTCCAGCTCCGCCTCCAAGCCGTTCTCCATGAACTCCGCGATGGTCTCCTTGAACAGATTCTGGATGTCGTCCATGCTGCCGATGTTTGCCATCTGCAGCAGCTCCCGGATCTTCTCCCGTCGCGCCTTTTCTTCCGGGGTACGGTTCTTTCTGGCCATGTGTTTTACCTCCTGTGTGATGCTTCTATTCTACACCTCATGGGAGGTTTACACAAAGTTTGGGACGGTCTCAACTCAGACCACTGACAAAGCCCTGCGTTCAGATACAAGCGCAGGGGTAAAGTGTTAGAAAGACTTGAAAAGCGCGATAGAAAGAGGCCACCAGCCTCTTGATATTTTGCACAGCTGCTGTCAGGAAACACTGCTCCCGCATGTTCCGTATCCCAAGCATGCGCGCACAGCGCAGGCCATGGTTCTCCTTGGCCTCCGCGAAGGATCGTTCGATCGTCTCTTTCCGCCATCCATAAATACGCTTGCCACGATGCGTTTTCGTAAAGGCATCGACCCTCTCCAGCGATCCCTGCCACACATGCCGCTCCACCACCTTTCGGTTCATACTCGCCCCGAAACATTCTGCCCGTCTCGGACACCCCTTGCAGGTCTTGCCTTCACAGCAGTATTGCCGGTACCCCTCACGCGTCGTGGTCTTCCAGGTCAGACGTTGCTTTTCCGGGCAGATGTATTCGTCGCAGACTGGATCATAGCGGAAACGGTACTTCCCGTAGTGCGCTCCTTTGTGTGTGTGCCGTCGGTAGCCAATTACCCCTTGTATCCCCTTCGTCTCCAGCAGATGCGCTATCCATGCGTTGTGATATCCCGCGTCCAGTCCCATGTATTTGGGCAGCTTCCCAAGTCTTCTCTCCACATCGTCGAGTATTTCGGGCATCGGCGTCACGTCGTTGATGTTTGCCGCTTCCACATGCACGTTTACGATCACATTGCGCTTGCTGTCCACCGTGCGGTGTTCGCTGTAGTAAAACCCGTTCGGCTTCCCATCCCGGCTCTGCTGTCCGCTCTCCGGGTCTGTCGTACTCTGCATCCGCGTGGCGCTCCCGCCGCCCTTGTGCGCCTCGTCATCCCGGTCAAACGGCTTCTTCCCCAGTTCCTTACGTTCCTGATCTACCTGCGCGTCCAGTTCGCTCAGATATGCCTTCGGCGTGACAGCCACCTCCACCAGCTTCTTCTTGTGTTTGTTCGCCTTCGCCTTGATGTGCGTCGAATCCGTATACAGAATCCCTCCGCCCACCAGCCCCTTCGCCATGCACTGCCGCAGAATCTCGTTGAAGATCTCTTCCGCAATGTTGTTGTCGCGGAAACGTCGGCGACGGTTCTGGCTGATCGTCGTCGCGTCCGGCGCCTTGTCTGTCAGGTCCAGCCCGCAAAACCACTTGTAGGCGATGTTGTAGTTGATCTCTTCCTCCAGCCGCGCCTCGGACTTGATCCCGTACAGATACCCCACCAGCAGCATCCGGAACAGTATCTCCGGGTCGATGGCGGGCCGGCCGTTGTCCGCGCAATACAGCGGCGCGCACAGATCGTAGATGAAGCTGAAGTCCACCGCACGGTCTACTTTTCGCAGAAAGTGATCCTCCGGCACCATCTGTTCCATGATCACCAACTCCATTTGCTGCTGCTTCTCCCGCCGCTGCTTGAGCATTCCCTTCACCGCCTGGGTTTCTTTCTGGTTGTGTTGATGTAGTTATATTCGACGTGTGGGGTGCCTTTTCCTTTTGGTTTTTTAGGTTTTTCTAAAAAATTGACCGTTGACGGGGTTTGTCAACGGTCTGAGTTGGATACAATTATATCCAACTTATAACCGCCGCGATACTCTCTGGGGAGCCGCCTGTATCAGGATCCGCCATGCGCAGAACAGGACGCGCGCAACGCATCATTGCGCATTACACGCGTCCTGTTTCTCCTACCCCTGCCCCTCCACCGTCGAGGCGCGCACGATCAGGTTGGGCGTGGCTGTGTGGGTCTGGGATTGCAGGTTGGGCTTTTTGATGGCGCTCAAAAGGAATTTTCCCGCCTGAACGCCCATTTCCCGCACGTCGATGTCCACCACGCTCAGGGGCGGGTCGCAGAGGGCGGAAAAGGGGTGGTCGTCAAACGTCATGATGGCGATGTCGTGCGGTATGCGCAGGCCGCGGCGCTGCACGGCGGCGACGCAGCCCAGCGCCAGCACGTTGTTGGCGCAGATGATGGCGTCCGGCAGCGGGCGCAGCCCCAGCAGCTGATCCGCCATGCGCGCGCCCTCGTCGCGGGTGGATTCGCCTAGCCAGATGTAGCGCTCCTCCAGAGGCAGGTCGGCCTCGCGCAGCCCCTGCCGCACGCCTTCCAGCCGGTGGACGGAGATCAGGTCGTGCTCGCCGCCGCCGAGAAAGGCCACGCGCCGCCGCCCGAGAGAGACGAGGTGTTCGCTGGCCAGTACGCCGCAATAGACATTGTTGATGTCGATCCAGGAGATCTGGCAGGCAAAGCCCGGCTGCCCAAGCACCACGTGGGGAAAGCGCGTGCGGCTGAGCAGCGCCGCCAGCGGCCGCGAGAGTACCGAGGCGTGGATCGCCAGCGCGTCGCATTCCCGGCGGGCGATCACCTCTTCGGCAAGGGCGCTGACGGCGGTGGTGTCCGTGGAGCGCAGCATCACCGCGTAGCCCCGCTTTTGCAGCGCTTCTTCCAGCCCGCACAGCATTTCGAACATATGCGGGTTGTCAAAGGCCACGTCGCGCTGCAGCGCCGCGAGAAACGCCACCTTACGGGTCATGCCGCTGGCAAAACTCTGGGCGCTGGCCATCGGGTGATAGTTCATTTCTTCCATCACCTGCCGCACGCGCTCGGCGGTCGCCTCGGAGATGGAATAATGGCGGTTGATGACCTTGGAAACGGTGGAGATGGACGTCCCCGCCGCCTTTGCCACATCGCGGATGGTCACGGCCATGCGCACCCCTCCTTTGCGCCATTATACCACGTTTGCGATACGTGCTTCAACCGACATACATGACAAAGGAATACGCCGCCAGTGCCGCGTCCTCGAGCCCCTCGCCCCAGAGGACGTTCGCAGGCGCTTCCGGCAGCTGGACGCTTTCTTCTCCGGCGTTGATGGCAACCGTGAGCCGCTCCCCGCCGTGTTCCCGGGCATAGATAAGCAGCCGCTCCCCGAACTCGGCGCGCAAAACGCGGAAACTGCCGCCGCGCAGGGCCGCGTGCGCGCGCCGCAGCGCGATGGCGCGGCGGAAGAAGTCCCAAAGCGCCGCGTCGCCGTCCGCCCAGGGCATTGCGCGGCGGTACTCCTCCTCGCGCACGCCCATCGCGCCCAGTTCGTCGCCGTAGAAGATCGAGGGCATGCCCGGAAAGGTGAGCTGGAACAGCGCCGCCAGCCGATAGCGCCGCACATCGCCCCCGCACAGCGACAAAAAGCGGCTGACATCATGGCTGTCGAGCAGGTTGAGTTGCGCCGGGATCATCTGCTTGCGATAGCGCATCAGCATGTCCCCGCAACGGCCGGCAAAGGCGCGGGCGTCGATGCTCTCCTCGGCGAAAAAGCGGCGGGCGTGCTTGCGGAAGTCGTAGTTCATCGTCGAATCGAACATATCGCCGTTCAGCCAGTGCCGGGCGGTCTCCCATACCTCGCCCACCAGCAGGCAATCGGGCTTGATCGCCTTGACGCGGCGGCGAAACTCGCGCCAGAAGCCGTCGTCGATCTCGCTGGCGACGTCCAGCCGCCAGCCGTCGATGTCAAAGGCGCGCACCCAGTGCTCCCCGACGCGGCAGAGATAGTCGCGCACCTGCGCGTTGGCGGTATCGAACTTGGGCATGGTGCGCTCATAACCAAAGCACTCGTAGCCGGGGATCGGCTCGCCGCTCTCCGGGCGCACGACGGGGAATTCCAGATGGTAAAACCAGTCGCGGTACGGCGAGGCGGCGCCGCGGCGCACGACGTCCTCAAAGGCGAAAAAGCGCCACGAACAGTGGTTGAACACGCCGTCGAGCATCACGCGCATGTCGCGGGCATGGCAGGCCTCCACGAGCGCGCGCAGGTCGTCGTCCGTGCCCAGCGCCGGATCGACGTGGAAGTAGTCGAGCGTGTCGTATTTGTGATAGGCCCCGGCGACGAATATGGGGTTCAGGTACAGGCAGTTCACGCCCAACTGCTCAAGGTAATCGAGGTTTTCCCGAACGCCGCGCAGCGTGCCGCCCCGCAGCCCCTCGCAGCCGCACACACGCATGGGCCTACCGCTGATGGAGCGATGGCCGGTGGCAAAGCTGTCCGGGAAGATGTTGTACACCACGGCGTCTACCGTCCACGCCGGCACCACGGCGCGGTCGGCGCGGTGGTCGAAGGGCAGCTTGAAGTACTCCGAGCGGTCGTCCACGAGATGGTCCGTGAAGATATCGCCGTAAAACAAGCATGTTTCCTGTCCATCAAAGAGCTCAAAATAGTAGTGCAGGCGGTGGAAAGGGCTGTCCATCTCCACCTCCCACCAGTCGTGCCATTCGTCCTGCTGGACGACGCGCATCGGCGCGGGGAAAAAGTCTATGGGCGTTTTGCGGCAGGCGGTGTCGCCATAATAAAGCGTGCATGCCGCCAGATCGCCGCGCGCGGCGCGCAGGCGAAAGACGATGCGCTTTTCACCGATCGCGTGGCAGTATTCGGACATGGGCAGGTGCAGAATCGCGTCTTTTCTCATTGGGCTCATCCCTTCACCCCGCCGGCGGTGAGGCCGGAGGTCATGTATTTCTGGCACAGCAGGAAGATGACCAGCACGGGCAGCGACACCAGCAGCGACGCCGCCGCGAACACCGGCCAACTGCCGCTGGTCTCGGTGGCCTGCAGGCCGTACAGCCCGGCAGCCAGCGTGTAGTTGGTCTCGCCCGTCATAAAGGTCGTGGCGTAGATGTATTCGTTCCACACATAGATCAGCACCATCAGCGCCGTGACGATCAGGCTTGGCCGCGCCAGCGGCAGCACGATGCGCCAAACCACGCCCACGTCGCTGGCGCCGTCCATGCGCGCCGCCTCCTCGATCTCTACGGGCACGGTGTCGAAGTACCCCTTGAGGTTCCAGAGGCTGAACACCGACATCGTGCCGGTATAGACGAGGATCAGCCCCAGACGGGTGTTGACGAGCCCCAAAGGCCGCAGCAGGCGGTAGATGGCGAACATACTCAGAAGCGCTGGGAAGGAGTTGAGCAGCACCAGCCAGCGCAAAATCATCTTCCGGCCGGGAAAGCGGCGGCGCGAAAAGGCGTAGGCCGCCGGAATCGCCGCCGAGAGCGACAGGGCCACGGTCGCCGCAGCCAATACCATGCTGTTTTCAAACCAGAGCAGCACGTCCTCGCCCTCGAACACGGCGCGGAAGTTGTCCAGCGTCAGCGCGCGGGGGATAAAGGAAAAATCCGAACTGAGCAGCGTGTTCTGCGCGCTGAGCGCCACGGACAGCGCGTAGAGGATGGGGATCAGCGTCACAAAGCAGAGGGCGATGAAAAACAGATTGAGCGCCCCCATGGAGGCGATGGAACGCAGTTTTCCGCGCTTCACCTGGACACCTCCTTTCGCTGCAGGCGGGAAAAGAGCAGAAGCAGCGCGAAGATGAGCATGGAAATGGCCGAAGAATAGCCGTAATTGTTGGTGATGAAGGCGTTCTCGTAGGCGTAGGTAAGCACGGTGTGGAAGTTGGAACCCGTCTGCGCGCCCATCTGCTGGGTGAGCAGGTAGACCACGTCGAACTGCTTGAAGGTGGTGAACACCGTGATGATCACCGCCGGAGCGATCATCGGCCGGATGGTGGGGATGGTGATGTACACGGCGCGCTGCAGGCGCGTGGCCCCGTCGAGCCGGGCGCTTTCGTAGTAGCTTTCGTCGATGGACTGCATGGCCCCATCCATGATCATGATCATGAACGGCAGCGCCAGCCACAGGTTGACCACCGTGCAAAACACGAACGCCGATACATCCGTGGCCAGCCAGCGCCGCGCCTCCAGCCCCAGCGCCTCCGCCCACTGGTTGAGCAGGCCGAACTGCGAGTTGAAGATGCCCGTTTTCCACAGGAGGATGGATACGTAGCCCGGCATCGCCCAGGGGAACATGAGGATGGTCTTGTACAGCTTGCGCAGGCGCAGTTTTTTTACGTTCAGAAGGCTTGCCAGCGCAAAGGCGAGTACGAGCTGCACGGCCATGTTGACGATCGTCCACAGGATTGTCCACAACAGGGCGGACAAAAAGCCCGAATCGAACACCAGCAGCGCCCGCCGGTAGTTTTCCAGCCCGATGAAGGAAAAATCGAACCAATGGTATACCGACATGTTCGTAAGCGATATGTACAGCGTATACAGGATCGGAAAGACCACCATCAGGGCGATGAGCGTCAGCGACGGCGCGCTCCACGCATAGCTGCGCAGCCAGCCCCTGCCTTTGCGCATAAGCACCCTCCTCATCCTTTTGTTTCGCGGGCGGGCGGACGCGGGGCGTTCCGCACCGCCCGTTTTCAGCGCGTCGTTACTGCATGTTGGCAATCAGGTTTTGCGCCTGCGCCAGCGCGTCGTCAAAGCTCTCCTGCATGTCGCGCCCGGAGAGGTTGACGTCGGTGAGAAGGTCGCTCACCACCGTCCACATCACGTCCATCTCGGGGATGTTGGGCATCGGCACGGCGATCTCCGCCGTGGCGCGCATGGCCTGCACCATCTCGTCCTCCGCCACCGCCGCGTCGTCGTAGCAGAGGGCGTTCGCCGGCGCGCAGCCGCTCGCCAGCGCCAGCGTCACGCCGATCTCCGGCTCCACAAGGGCCGCAAGCACGGCGCGCACGCTGTCCTCCTTGTTCTCGGCGGCGAATTTGAGTACATGCACGCCCTGCACGCCGGAATAGGGCGCCAGCGCAAGGCCGGTCTCGTCCACCACCGGCATGGGGGCGATGCCCAGAGAGATGCCCGCCTCGCGGGCGCTGGGCACCATCCACGGCCCGCCGATGGTGCTGTCGGCCTTGCCCTCCAGAAAGAGCGTGTTCACCGTGGCGTACTCCGTTTCCCCGGGCATAAGTTCGACGAACTTCTTGTGGTAGGCAAGCGCGTCCTGCACCGCCTCCGCGTCCGGGAACGGCTCGCCGTTCGCGGAGATGATCTCGCCGCCAAAGCCGTGGATCCAGGCGGCGGCGTAGTAGGCCGTGGAGTGCTGCTCCACAAAGCCGTAGCGCCCGCGGCCTGTGTTTGCCTGCATGTACTGGTACAATTCCTCGGTGGTCGCAGGCACGCTGCCCTCGAGCATGTAGCGCTCGTTGTACAAAAACAGCAGCGTTTCAAAATACAGGGGCAATTGATAGAGCGTGCCGCCATAGGTGGCTGCCTCCAGCGTCATGGGCAGATGGTTTATAAGCGCGTCCTCTGCAAGCAGCGGCTCGATGGGCGCGAGTATGTCCATCTCGGCAAACACGCCGACCTTGTCGTGGGCAAAGATGAACATGTCCGGCGCGGCGGAGGGATCGTTGCCCACCAGCTTCAAGGAATCGGTGAGGCTGGTCTTTTTTTCAAACGTCACTTCGATCCCGGGACAGGCTTCCGCCAGATAGGCGGACAATGCCTCCACCACGGCGTCCTCCTTGTCGTGCCAGATCACCAGTTTGGAGGCGTCCACTTCCTTGCGCGCGGAGCAGCCGCCCAACGACAGAGCAAGCAGCGCGATCAGCAAAATGGCCAGTATCCGCTTCATGCCAGTTCCTCCATTTCACGAATACAGGCTCCCCCGCGCGGGGGAGCCGTTGGTCGGGGAGCGGTCAAGGCGCCTCGTAGGTCACGGAAGCGTTCTCCGCGTTCGTCACCACCACCCATACGTCCACGCCGCTCTCCACGGAGAGGTCAGCTGTCTGCACGCTGCCTTCGTTGCCGTTGATGATGACCGAATTGATCCAGCCCGGGGCCTGCACGGCGTACCAGCCATTTTCCTCGGCCATGGGTTCGCCCGGCCAGGCCGCGTAGGCGTTGGTGCCGTCCGGGGCCGACCACGCCCAGCAGCAGGGCTCCGCCCAGTCCGCCGGCACCTGCGCGTGGATGGTGATGTCCGGCACGTCGGCCTGCTCGGGATCCTCGTAGGCCACTTCATAAGTGAGATCGTTGTAAACGGTGACCCAGACCTCCTGCGCTTCGATGGCGATGTCCTCCGTCTGCGCTTCGCCCTCGTTGCCGCTGACGATGATGGAGTTGACCCACGTGGGCGCTTCGGCGGTGAACCAGCCGTCCTCGCCGCCGCTCATGGCTTCGCCCGGCCAGGCCTCAAAGGCGTTGGTGCCGTCCGGGGCCGACCACGCCCAGAGGTTGACGGTCTCCCAGGCCAGCGGCACATAGGCGTGTACGGTGAACATTTCGACGTATTCGGGGATGGCCTCGTCCGCCTGCGCCTCGTAGGAGACCGTGCAGGAAAGGTCGTCCGCGATGGCGATCCACGCCGCCTTGCCCGCCTCGATCACCACGCCCTCGGTCTGCACGGTCGCGTCGTTGGCGCTGATGATGGCGTTCTGCACAAAGCCCGGCACATATGCGTAGTACCAGCCGCTTTCGCCCAGGGGCTGCATGGCCTCGCCTGGCCAGGCATCAAAGGCGTTGGCGCCGTCGTCCGACCACGCCCACAGGTGCGGGTTCTCCCAGCCGTCCGGCACCTGCGCCAACACCGGCACCATTTCCACATCCTCTTCCGCCAGAGACACGGGCAGCGCCGCCAGCAAAAGAACCGCGCAAAGCATCCATAGCAGTATCTTCTTCATTCAGGAACCCTCCCTTTCGCAAACAGGCTTTTGCCCTGTATCGTTGTACCCATCATAGCATGGTGCCGGGGAAGTGTCAAAGAAAAGTAACGAAATTAGTTTCGTATACGAATCGCTGCACGAGAGGGAAAAAATTCATGCAATTCACACAGCTTTTCTTCGGACATTATCCGCAGAGTAGCGGTTATATTTCCGCTGATGAGAGCCGAAAGAGAAACTACTTTCCTGACTTCCATACCGCGGGGCCGGATTTTTCTCATCCGCGCATTGCATCTGTCTGACAAAAAACGCCGGCCGGATCGCTCCGACCGGCGCTTAAAAACCGCGCGTGGTTTTATTTGACTGTACCCGACAGCCTTTCGCACACCGCCCTGCAGCGCTTCTTATTAAAGGCGATGCCGTAGGCGAGTATGTCCTCCCGGCCGTCCTCCCGCAGGCGCTCGTCATAGCGCCGCGCCTTGATCTGCTCCATCGCCTTTGCGCAGGCCTGCTCAAGCCCCTGAAATGTGGGCGCGCACTTGACCTCGATGACGATGCCCGCATCCGGGTCCTCCGGCTCCACCAGTATGTCGCCCTTGAGCGAAATGAAGATCACCGGGAAATTTCCCATGTACTCCTCGCGCAACGCCGTCTCCTTCGAGATCGCCAGACCGTCGAACAGCGTCCTGTCGGCCCCGATCTCGAAAAAGCTCTTGAGCATGCTCATGTTCAGCGTCTTGCCAAACCGTCGCGGGCGCGTGAAGAGGTTCACCTTGCCCCAGTTGTTCAGTAGGTCGCGGATCAGACCTGTCTTGTCGACACAGTAAAATCCCTCTTGCTGCATCTCCGCAAAGCTCTCAATGCCCACGGGCAGCTTCAGATTTTTCATACGCACCTTCACCTCCCGCGCTTTCCTTTCAAAAGGCCGCATCGCTTAACTTCATTTTACCATAAACCCCAGCCGTTATCAACGCCTGTCCCTGCGCTCTCTGAAAGCGGGTTCGATCGCGCTGAGCGTGCGGGGCTTTTTATTGCCTCCTTGCATCGGGCAAACCATTTCCTCCGTTAAATTCTCAAAACCCTGCGGCGAAGTGTCCCCGAACATGTCCCCAATTGACCTATATATAGAGGGGTTCGCAAAGTTCACCCAATACAGGAGGATTCACCATGAAAGCTGCAAAAGTTCTCTATCTCAGGAAAACCCAGTCTCATTTCAGCGAGGCCATGCGCCTGAACGGAGAGCGCGACAGTATGGGCCACGCCTGCGCGGAAATCGCCGCATACATCGACGCGCATCAGGCCGCGGGTGTGTACATGGCCAATGACAAAAGCGCCATCATGTACTGCGCGGGCGTGAAGATCGTCCTCCGGCGCGTGCTGCCGTATTTGTGGGTCATCGTCGCCGTGCGCTTTATCGGCCACATGCCGCTCTCCTGGCCGGTATACGTCCTCAAGCGCGTCAAACACGGCGCATACGAGCATTTCTGCTGCGTTGTGGATCACTGGCGCTGGCTGGAATTGCCCCGGCCATGCGCCTGAAGCGTGCCTGCGCGGCGCAACCTTCATTCCTTGAAACATCCAGGAAACGATATAAGATAACATCCATGTTCTTGATAATTTCCGGCGCTTTGCGTATAATGGACAGGGAAGAGAGGTGTTTTCATGGGGCGCTATGCACCGCCATTTTCGATCACGAATCAGATGCTGACGGCCGTTGCGCGAATCGCGGAAAAAACCGGCAGGATCAGCAACTATCACGCCTTTGAGACCCGGCCGCATCTGCGCCGGAACAACCGCATCCGTTCCATCCATTCATCTCTGGCGATTGAGGCAAACTCCCTGTCTCTGGACGAGGTGAGGAGCGTTATCAGCGGAAAAACCGTCGTCGGGCCGCAAAAGGAGATACAGGAAGTCAAAAACGCCTGGCAGGCTTACGGGATGCTGGGGAACTTTGATCCATACGATCTCAACGACTTGAAGAAGCTGCATGGCGTGATGACATACCTGACCGAGCAGGAATCCGGCGTGTTCCGCAGCCGCAACGAGGGCGTCTTCAACGGCGAACGCTGCATCTTCATGGCTCCGCCGCCGCAGCTCGTGCCCGCGCAAATGGAGGCGCTGTTTGCCTGGATGCAGGAGGCACGCGGGGAAGTCCACCCGCTGATCCTGTCCTCTGTGTTCCACTATGAATTTGTGTTCATCCATCCCTTTGCGGACGGAAACGGGCGGATGGCGCGGCTGTGGCAGACCGCTCTCCTTGCGGAATGGAACCCCATTTTTCAATATCTGCCGCTGGAGAGCCGCATTCATGCCTTTCAGGAGGGCTACTACAACGCCATCGCTGCCTGCCATACGGCGGGCAACGCCAATGCCTTCATCGAATTCATGCTGGACAAGATCGACCTGACGCTCGATCAGGCGATGCAGCAGGCTTCGGTCCGGAACGCGTATCTTCCGGAAACAGTGCAAAAGCTGCTAACGGTCATGGAATACGACGTTCCCTATACCGCCGCGCAGCTGATGGACATGCTGAACCTGAAATCAAGGGCCAACTTCCGCAAACTCTACCTCGATCCGGCGCTGAAAAACAACTTGATCGTCATGGGCATACCGGACAAGCCCACCAGCAGGAACCAGAACTATATACGGAGATAGAAGCGCGGCGTTCGATGCGCCATCCCTCCTGCCAAATTCCCCCCCTGCGGCAATGTGTCCCCAAAGCGTCCCCGATGGCTGGATAATTGAGGGGATGTTGAAAATTTCTTAAACGCAGGAGGGTTTCGCCATAAAAGCCGCGCGGTCAAAAAACAAACAATCCGAACCCACCGCCTGTCAGGAATGGGTTCGGATTGCATGGTTTTGGCGCGCCGCCGCGGCATCTTCAATTATTTGAGTCGGTATTTCTTTGCGTTTCCCCTGCCGGTGCTGATGATCAGGCCGCTTTCCTGCATCTGCCGGGCGAGCAGATAGGCCCTCGTCTTCTTGACGTTCAGCAACTCCTGCAACTCCGCATCGCTCATTTCGCCGTACTCCGCCAGATAGTCCAACACGGCCTTCATCTGCGGGGTGACCGCCGCGGAGGCCTTTGCGGTTGCTTTCTGCTCATTTTCGGCAGCGGCGGCGTTCATGTTTGGCAAAATCAGCTTGAATGTGTTCGGCGTCACTTCGATGCGCGGCTGCGCGGCGCAATCCTTATAGAGCGAATAGATTTTGCGAATGCCCGTGCCGTAGGACTCGATCAGCTTCAGGCGGTGGAAAATTTCCGCCAGCCCGCGGTTGCGGGGCTGAGAAATGCCGCTGCGGATGTCCTCGGCCGAAAGCCCGGGCAACAAGCCGCCGATGGAAATAAATTCCATGCCGGAATCGTTGATGTTGATAATGATGCTGCCGCTGTAACTGTAATCGCGGTGGACGAGCGCGTTGAGCAACGCTTCGCGCAGGGCCTCTTCGGGATAGTCGGGCAGTTCCACGCGCTCCAGCCCCCGGAACGTGGCAGCGGTGCGGTTGCAAAGCGTCAAGTACGCAAAGCTGTCGTCCAACTGTTTGAAGATGGAGCCGCCAAACTCCTTCGCGTCCTTGAAGGTAATGTTTTCCGGGTCGCCAAACACGGCGATCTTTGTGGTGTGCTGGCATTGATCGGAAAGGATCATCGCCAGATTGGTGTACTGGCCGTCGTGGAGGTTGCGCAAACCGAGCGCGATGTATTTTTCTTCAGAGAAATCGACCTTGTAGCGCTTGAAGGCGCGCGCCGCTTCCTCAAAGGACAGTTCCTGGACGACGCAGCGCATTTCTTCAAATACGTCCCCGTCGCAATCCTTGATCATGCGGCGGATCTGATCGGGGGACGCCTGCACGCTGGACGCTCCCTGGCGGACATATACACCGCTGGGCTTTATGCCCTTGGATTTCAGATAATAGGGCTTGTAGCTGCCCTCTCCAACCTCGACGCGGATGACGCCGTTTTCCTGCAGGATGTAGCGCACAAACATGGTGACGTCCGGCGCGATTGCGTCGCGGATGCCGTTGGTCAGGCGCGTATAGGTTTCGTCCACATCGCCGGTACTGGCCGGATTGCCCTGATCGTCAGCGCCAAGGTAGAGAACGCCCCCGCCGGTATTGGCAAAGGCGATCACTGCCTTATAGATATCGTCGCTCATCTGCGATTTGTATTCAACGCGCTCGCTTTCATACTGCATATGCGTTACCTCCATGGCTCCTGCTTACAATTATACGCAGATTTTCACTTTTTTCAATGCTGATGAGTGAAAATTCACATTTTATTCACTTTGCGGCATGAAAATCACTCCCTGTCACCATGATATGACGGAAAGACTTCCATAGAATCACCAGCAGCCCTCTGCGCCTGCATTTTTGCAAAACGGCGGGAGGGCGTTTGTTTTCCCGCGCAGGCGGCTGGTTTTTCCGTAAGCACATTCCTTTCGAATAAAACAAACCCACCAAGACAATAATACCCTCGAAACGGAGGAATCATGGCAGGAGACAGGAAGCTGAAAACGGACATGACGGCGCAGAAAAAACAGGCTGTGATCGAGCAGCTCTGGTTGACATATTACAACGATACGCTCTTTGCCAAGGGGCTGATCACGGAGCAGCAGCGCAATGCGATGCGCCTGAACATCAGGCGGCGCACTGCGGCAAGGACGCGATGAGCCGCCGGGCGGCGACCGTGAAACGAGGTCGCCGCCCGCTTTTTCAACGCGCTTGAAAAATTCGGACATCCGTGTTATACTGTTGGCGAAGATGATTTTACGAACTTTTGCAAAGGGAGGCAGTCATGGACATACATTCCGCCAGGCAACAGCTGCGCACAAAGAGCATTTACGATCTGCCGCTTCGCGTCACCTATTATGCCCGCGTCTCCTCGGAATCGGACGAACAGTTGAACTCTCTGGGCAATCAGATCGGATATTATGAAGACTTGATCCGCAAGAATCCCGCGTGGACGTTCGTGCCGGGCTACATCGACGAGGGACTGTCCGGCATTTCCACCAGGCGCCGCGAAAACTTCAACCGCATGGTGGACGATGCGGAGGCGGGGAAATTCGACCTGGTCATCACCAAGGAGATCTCCCGCTTTGCCCGCAACACGCTGGACTCCATTCAATATACCCGGCAGCTCCTCGCCGCGGGCGTGGGCGTCTTTTTTCAGAACGACAACATCAATACGTTGGACGAGGATTCGGAGCTTCGCCTCTCCATCATGTCCTCCATCGCCCAGGACGAGCTGCGCAAGCTGTCCTCGCGCGTGAAATTCGGCCATCAGCAGGCCATCAAACAGAGCGTGGTGCTGGGCAACAGCCGCATCTTCGGCTATACGAAGTGCGACGGGCGGTTGGTCGTCGATGAGGAAGAGGCCGTGATGGTGCGGGAGCTGTTTGAGCTGTACGCCACCGACCAGTATTCCATGAAGCAGCTGGAAAACCTCTTCTGGGAAAAAGGCTACCGCAACCACAACGGCAAGAAGATCGCCCACCCCACCATGTCGGGCATGATCTCCAACCCCAAGTACAAGGGCTACTATGTCGGCAACAAGGTCAAAGTGGTGGATATGTTCACCAAAAAGCAGAAATTCCTCCCGCCGGAGGAATGGGTGATGTTCAAGGACGAAACGGGCAAAATCGTGCCGGCCATCGTTTCCGAGGAACTGTGGGAACAGGCGAACGCCGTGCTGCGCCGGCGAAGCGAGGATGTCAAGAACCGTCAGGGCATCTGCAACCACGCCAATCTCCTGACGGGAAAGCTGTTCTGTACCCACTGTGGAACGCCGTATTACCGCCGCGATTCCGTGGACAAACAGGGCAATCGGAATTCCAAGTGGGTCTGCTCCGGCAAAATCAACAACGGCAAGGAAAGCTGTCCGTCCATCCCCATCTACGAGCAGGAGCTGATCCCGCTGCTCTTTGAGGTCTTTCGCGATACTAAGGAAGCCTCCGCGGCGATGATGGAGGAATACGAGCGCATGTACCGCGCGATGACCTGCGAGGGCGGCGTCGAAACAAAGATCGCCGCGGCGCAGGGCAACATCGAGCTGGCCCTGAAAAAGAAGAACAAACTTCTGGAACTGGCGGCGCTGGACAGCATCACCCCGGCGGATTTCAAATCCATGACGGCGCAGTGCAACGCCGAAATCAGGGAAGCCGAGCAGGAGATCGCCGGGCTTCGGGAGCAGCAGGAATCCGGCGAGGAATTTCGCGCCAACATGGAGCGCATCCGCAAGGCGCTGCGGGACGCCGAACGCGACTGCGCCAACGGCGAGATTACCAGAGAGTTTGTGGACACCTTCATCGACAAGATCTTCGCCACGCCGGAAGACGGCGGCGCCATCCGGCTGGACATTCGGATATTCACGGGCGAAAGCTGCGAAAAGTATCTGCAAAAGCTCCGAAGAAGGGCAAACTGCGAAGGTCGTGCGGGTCACACGTTCAAGAAGATGATCGAGGCGCAGGAGCAGAAGATGCACTGACGCGCCCCGGGCATCGGGAGCGGCCTTCGCGCCGCTCTCTTTTCTTTGCCCGCCCGCGCCTTGACAATTTTCCCTGTACACGCTACAATATTCGTGGCAAGTATGGAAATTTCGAGGTGTTTGCGCATGAGCGATCTGTACTATCCCCTCAAGGTGGCGGGGCTTACGCGGCAACTGCCCCTCTGTCCCATCAGCGACGATATGATGATCGGCGCCTTCGTCATCTTTGGCGATACGGAGCTGACCATGGCCTGCGCCCGGGAGCTGAACAAGCTCGTCCCCGAGCATGACGTGATGATCACCGCCGAATCCAAGGGCATCCCCCTCATCTGCGAAATGGCGCGGCTGGCGGGGGAGAAGCGCTACCTCCTGGCGCGCAAGTCGCCCAAGCTGTACATGCGCAACGTCTTTTCCACGGAAGTGCGCTCCATCACCACCGGCCATCGGCAGATGCTCTGCCTGGACGGCAATGACGCCGAATACATCAAGGGCAAGCGCGTGGTCATCGTCGACGACGTCATCTCCACCGGCGAATCCCTGCGCGCGCTGGAAGAGCTGGTCACCCGCGCCGGCGGCGAGATCGTCGGCCGCATGGCCATACTGGCCGAAGGCGAAGCCGCCGACCGCAAGGACATCCTCTACCTGGAAAAGCTTCCTCTCTTTAAGAGCGACGGCACGCCCATCGCGTAAAGAAGGAAAGAACAGGGCCGCCCGCGCAGGACGGCCCTTTGGCATGTCCGCCTTTGGCTGACAAATTAGCATAATTATGCTAAAATTTCCGTGGAGGTGAGGAGCGTGAACATGATCCGCCCTGTTTCAGACTTGCGCAACAATTTTGCGGACATCTCCCGCACCGTCCACGAGACGGCCAAGCCCGTGTTCCTGACCCAAAACGGCTATGGCGACATGGTCGTAATGAGCATGGAAGCCTACGAGAGCCTGCGTTTTGAAAGCGAGGTCTGCGCCAAGCTGCAAGCCGCCGAGCGCTAGGCCGAACTGACCGACGCGCGCTATTCCCCCAAGGAGGTATTCGAGGCCATGTGCGCGCAGCTTCAGGAGGAGCGGGATGCGTGACGTGCGCTTCCTGCCCGCCGCCCGGCAGGACATGGTGGATATTGCCCGCTACATCGCGGTCGAACTGAAAGCCCCGGACGCCGCCCGCGTCCTTATCGAAGCCCTTTCCGCCGCCGTGGAGCAGATGGCCGAATTTCCCTGCGCCTGCCGTCTCTTTCTTCCCCTTCGCCCATTGAAGCGCGAATACAGGGCCATGCCGGTCAAAAACCATATGCTGTTTTATTGGGTCGAGGAAAAAAAAGAAGTCCATCACCGCCGCCCGCGTCCTCTATTGCGGGCGCGATACCCATACCATATTGCGGTAGAGCGGCCAAACGCCGCTCATTTTTTGCGAAATTTCTTCTCCCTATCAACCTTTCCGCCCTTTTCGCCGTCTATAAAGCGAATACGTATTCCAAAGCTGGGGGATGCCCATGGACGACAGGCAATTCACGCAGCGGGCGCTTGGCTGCCAGCGCAAGCTGTACCGTGTGGCGCTGTCCATGCTGCGCTGCGACGCGGACGCCGCCGACGCCATACAGGAGGCGGTGTTCAAGGGCTGGCTGCATCGGGACGCGTTGCGCGACGGCGAGCGCTTCGAGGCGTGGCTGACGCGCATTTTGGTCAACGAGTGCCGCAACATACAGCGCCGCTGGAAAAAGCGCGCCGAACCGCTGGACGAGGCCCGGGCCGCGGCGCTTGAACAGCCGCCGCCCGACCCCGCGCTTTACGACGCGCTCATGTCCCTGCCGGAACGCCTGCGCCTGCCGCTGGTGCTTCATTATCTGGAGGGTTATCCGCTCAAGGACATCGCCGCCATACTCGCCCTTCCCCAGACCACGGTCAAATCCCGCCTGCATCAGGGCCGCGCCGCCCTGAAGCGCGCGCTTTCCACGGAGGTGGAACTATGAAGGACTTGGATCGCGCGTTCCCGCCGACTCCGGAGTGTGTCGAGGACGCCATCTACGAGGGCGTCCGCCGCGCCCGCCGCCGCGCGCTTATGCGCCGCCGCCTGCAGCGCCTTGCCGCGGCCGCGGCGGTGGTTGCCGTGCTCGTGGGCGCGTTTTCCATACTGCGCGGCCGCGTGCGCCCGGATACCGTGCTCGGCCCGGGCGGCCAGCGCGCCCTCTCCGGCCCCGCCGCGCAAAGCGCCTCGCCCCGCCCGACGGAAGCGCAGCCCAGCCCCGCATCTACGCGGAGCGCATCGCCCGACCCGACAGACGCCCTGCCCAGCCCCGCGCCCACGCAGAGCGTCTCGCCGCGTCCGGCGTCCACGCCCGAGCCGACGGAAGCGTCGCAAACGCGGGCCGAGGTTCCGGCGGATGGCGATCTCTCCGCCGTTTCCGACCTTCCCGCCATCGCCGAGGGCGAAATGGCGGACGCGCCCATCGCCACGGCGGAAGCGGCCTTCGCTGCCGTCTCGCCCGAACCCGAACCGGCGGCGCTTACCGAAGCGTCTATCCCCGCAGCGACGCTGCCGCCCGCCAGCGCGGTGGAGCTGCCCGCCGCCGAAGTCGAACAGCTGGCGCTGAGCCTTGGCCGCTACGTCGCCTCCGAGGCGGACACGCTCCTCGCCGCCGACCCGCTGGAACTGGGGGTCTGCTTTTCCACCGCCAAGGGCACGTGGTTCCACGCCGTGCCAAACTGTATGAACATGACCGGCGCGCAGCAGCGCACGCTGCGCGAGGCGTTGGCCATGGGGCAGGACTTCTGCCCGGCGTGCATCTCCTTTGCCAAAGACGACGGCGACCCCGCGTGGAGCCGAGAAGCGGACGAGTACTACCACGCGAGCTCCTTCTGCGCCGGCGTCGAGGACGAGGCCGCAGAAGCAGAGACCGCCCTGACGTTCGTCGCCCGCGCCCGCCTGCAGGGCAAACTGCCCTGCCCGAACTGCGTCACGCGGGAACAGGCTGCGCCCGCCGTCCTCATGGGCCAGCTCTACTGCACCGCCGGCGGCGAGTGGGTACACGCGAAGCCCAACTGCAACGGCATGCGCGATCCCATGGGCTGCACGCTTGCGCATGCGCTTGAGATGGGCAAGTCCATCTGCCCGGTCTGCATCGGCACGGACTGCATCTACATCAACGGCATCGTCTGGGAGCCGGAAACCGGGCAGCTGCTCATCTCAGCGGACACCTGCACGTCCGTCGGCTGCGTTGCCCCCATCTCCGGGGCGTACATCGACGTTTCCGCCATGGACGCCGTATCCACCGGCCTCAACAGTTGGGACGAGGCCATGCTTTCCTCCGCTGCCGCCACCACCGGGGGGATGCCTCTGCGCGTGGACACATGCGAGCTGAACATCGCCTGCGATGCCGGAGACAGCACCGCCGCCACCGAGTGGACGGACGCCGGCGGCCGCCACCTGCGCCTGCTCTTTGATGGCGTGACGGAGGAAGAAGCCACGCTGCTGGAACTCTCCATTGCCGTCACCGAGCGCTTCTACTGCCTGCGGGACGATCTGCTCTTCGTCCGCTCCGCGCCCGCCGTGGAAGCCCGCTTCGCTCCGCTCAGCGATGCGCTCAATTATGTCTACGACGATACTGGCAACTGTTCCCGCTTCGCCCCCGGCAACATGCTGGAGGCCTGGGATTGGACGCAGGCCGCCGCCGTGGAACTCTCCTGGGCCATCGAGGGCATGAACGCCGACGCCCACATCGCCCTTTACAGCCTCGACGCTATTTCCGCGAGCGCGGACGGCATGGTCGTCCTCGAAGTGCGCACGCCGGCGAACGTGACCATTTCCCCGGACTTTGGCGGCGCGCGCCGCGTCAGCGTGGGCACGCGCGCCGAGGGCGACGAACTGGTCTACACCGCCATCCTTTCCGGCGCGCAGGCCGAGGCCGTGTATGAAGACCCGTCGTTGCTGGGCTTTGCAGAAATGCCCGTGGCCAACGCCTACTGACGTTCGATGCGCGAAAAAAGCCGCCCCCGACATGAAGGCGGCTTTCCTTTATCCTTTCGCCCTGCGCACCAGGCGTTCGTGCATCAGCACCATCATCGCCAGCGCCACGAGCAGGTAGATGGGGAACAGGCCGATGTTGATGTGGCCGGCGATCAGCCCGAACAGCGGCGGCATCAGCAGCGTGCCCAGATAGGCGCTGGCCATCTGTGCGCCGATGAGCGCCTGCGACTTGTCCGCGCCGAAGCGCGCCGGCGTGGAATGGATGATGCAGGGGTAGATGGGCGCGCAGCCCAGCCCGACCACCGCCAGGCCGGCAAGCGCCGCGCCCGTGCCCACGGGCAACAGCAGCAACAGCGCCCCTAGCCCCACCAGCGCCTGCCCCGCGCGGATCATCTGCGTATCGGAAAAGCGCAGGGTGAGGAAGCCGTTCAGCGCCCGCCCCGCGGTGACGCCGATGAAAAACAGGCTGGCATAGCCCGCGGCGGCCTCCGCGCCCACGCCGCGCCCCAACGCCAGATAGCTGCTCGCCCACAGCATCACCGTCTGCTCGATGGCGCAGTAGCAGAAGAAGGCGGCCATGACTTCCTTTGCCCCGGGGATGCGCGCCACCTCCCGGAGCGGCAGCGCCTGTCCCGCGCCCTGCGCCCTTTCCGCCGCCCGCGCCTGCGCGGCGCGCCGTTTCCACAAAGGCAGGCTGAGGAACACGGCCAGCGTGATGGCGAACTGCAACATGGCGATGTAGCGATAGCCCGCGTTCCATCCCCGCCCGCCGGTGAGCGCGTATTCCATGACATACGGCCCCACCGTCGTGCCCACGCCCCACATGCAGTGCATCCAGCTCATGTGGCGGCTGGCGTAGTTAAGGGCCACATAGTTGTTCAGCGCCGCGTCCACATTGCCCGCGCCCAGCCCGTAGGGGATGGCAAAGAGACACAGGGCGAAAAACGACCGGCTCAGGGAAAATCCCAGCAGCGCCAGCGCCGTCAGAAGCACGCTCAGCGCCGTCAAAAGCCCCGCGCCCAACTTGCGCGTCAGGCGGTCGCTCTGCAAACTGGAGACCACCGTGCCCAGGGCGATGATCATGGAGATCGCCCCCGCCCAGGAGACGGGCACGCCGAATTCTGCGTGCATGCTCGGCCACGCCGCCCCCAGCAGCGAGTCGGGAAGCCCCAGGCTGATGAACGCCAGATAGATCACGGCCAATAGCAGATGGACCATGCAAACCCCTCCCAAAACTTGCTTGCGATACAATAATAACGCCCAAAAATGCTTGATTCAAGCTGAATTTCGCCGTATACTGTAAAAAAAACGACGAAGTGGAGGAATGGGCATGGAGATCAAGGCCTGCGTGTTCGACGTCGACCACACCCGCCGGGAGTTGCAGGCGCACGGCACGCCGGAATTTCCCTGCGCCGCCTATGAGACGCCCTACACGGCCGGCCCGGAAGGGGAGATCTGCTGGCACTGGCATGAGGACATGGAGCTCTGGCGCGTCCTCGAAGGGGAGATGGAGCTGCGCGTGCCCGGCCGCGCCCTGACGCTGCGCGAAGGGGACTGCGCCGCCATTAACCGCAACGTGCTCCACGCCGGGCGGACGCGAAGCGCCTGCCGCCTGCGGGCGCTGGACTTTGGCGCCTCCCTCGTCGAGGGCGGGGCGGATACGGTGTTCGCCCGCCGCTACGTTCGCCCGCTCGCGTCCTGCGCCGCCTTCGACGCCTGCGCCCTCGGCGCGGAGGGGCGCGAGGCCTTTGAAAGCGCCTTCCTGGCCATGGCTGGGGGAGGGGAGGGCTACGAGTTCGCCGTCCGCGAAGCGCTCTCGCGCCTGTGCCTTTCCCTTTTCCGCCGTTTTGCCCCGGAGGGGCGGACGGGCGTCCGGCCGGATGTGGACGGCGAGCGCCTGCGCGATATGCTGGCCTTCCTGCACGGGCACTACGGAAGCCCCATACAGCTTTCCGACGTCGCCCGCGCCGCCAACATCAGCCCCCGCGAATGCCTGCGCTGCTTCCAGCGCGCCATGCAGACGCCGCCGATGCAGTACCTGCTCAAATACCGCGTGCTGCGCGGCGCGGAAAGGCTGCGCGAACGCCCCGCCGACACGGTGGCGCAGGTGGCCGCCGCCTGCGGCTTCGACAGTCCCAGCAATTTTTCCAGGAATTTCCGCCGCTTCTACGGCGTCTCCCCGAAGGAATACCGCCGTCAGGTTTGAAACGCTGAAAACGACGTCCGGGCGCTTCTTATCAGGTTTTTACGCCGTTTTTATTGATTTTTTTCGGGGGGGGGTATTATAATACCCACTCGTAAGGAGGGAAACGCCATGCTTGAGATATGCGATTTTTCCAAGACCTACAAGGGCGGCAAGCGCGCGGTGGATCATCTTTCCCTGCGCGTGGAGCCCGGTTCCATCGTCGGCTTCATCGGCCCCAACGGCGCGGGCAAGACCACGACCATCCGCGCTGTCGTCGGCGTGCTGGACTTTGACCAGGGCGATATATTGATCGGCGGCCATTCCGTGCGCCGCGAGCCCATCGAGTGCAAAAAACTGCTTGCCTACGTGCCGGACAACCCCGACCTTTACGATTACCTTACCGGCATGCAGTATCTGAACTTCATGGCCGACGTCTTTGGCGTCAGCGCGGAGGCGCGCGAGGCGCGCATCCGCGAATACGGCGAGCTCTTCGGCCTCACCATCAACCTGGGCGATTCCATCGGCTCCTTCTCCCACGGCATGAAGCAGAAACTGGCGCTGATGGGCGCGCTCATCCACGATCCCAAATTGCTGATCCTCGACGAGCCCTTCGTCGGCCTCGACCCTGTGGCGGCGCACGCCTTCAAAGAGCAGATGCGCGCCCTCTGCGACCGCGGCGGCGCGGTGTTTTTCTCCACCCACGTATTGGACGTGGCGGAAAAGCTCTGCGACAAGGTCGCCATCATCAAAAACGGCCGCCTCGCGGCCTTCGGCGACACCGACGCGGTGCGCGGCGACGGCTCGCTGGAGCAGCTGTTCCTGGAGCTGGTAGAAAAATGAAGAAGCTTGGCCTTTTGATGCGGCTCGACCGCTATGAACTGTTCGGCATCAACCGCCGCATGCACGACCCGGCCCGCCGCTTTGGCGGCAAGTGGCTGCTCGCGCTCGTCGTCCTCGCCGCCCTCGCCGCCGTGGGCGTGGCCTTCGCCTACTGCATGGGCATTGCCTACGCGCTTTCCACCATCGGCGCGCTTTCGGTGTTCCCGGTGATGCTCGTCTCCGTCTCGGCGCTGGTGGCGCTCGTCACCACCATCGTCAAGGCCCCGGACGCGCTCTTCGGCGCCCGCGACCTGGACACGCTTCTGTCCCTGCCCATCCCCACGCGCACGGTGGCCACGGCACGCGTTTTGAAGATCTACAGCATGAACCTCCTGTTCACGCTGCTGATCCTCGTTCCCGGCGGCGCGGCTTACGGCATCCTCGCCCGGCCCGCGCCCGCCTTCTACATTTCTTACGCCCTCTGCGCGCTGGCCTCGCCGATGATCCCGGCGGTCGTGGCCTCGCTCCTGGGCGCGTTGGTGGCGCTGGCGGGCGCGTCCCTCAAGCGCCTGCGATACGCCGGGCTTTTCCTGATGTTCGTCGCCCTCATCGGCGTGGTGGTCGGCTCGAGTTATCTCAGCTCCACCGCCGCCAGCGCGGAGATGTTCATCGACTTCGCCAGGGGCTTCAGCGACCTTTTCGCCCGCGTTTACCCGCTCGCCGGCCTCTATGAAAAGGCCGTGCTCGGCGGCGATATCCTCTCGCTGATCGCCTATGTCGGCCTTTCGCTGTTGGCCATATTGCTGGCGGGGGCGCTGTTTGGGCATTTCTTCGTGCGCATCAATTCCTTCCTCACCGCCCAGACGCGCAAAAAGCGCTTTGTGCTCGGCGCGCAAAAGCGGCACAGCGCCCGCGCCGCGCTGCTCGCGCGCGAATGGCGGCATTTCCTCTCCATCAACAGCTATGTGCTCAACAGTGCCTTCGGCCCCATACTCTCGCTGGTGGCGGTCATCGCCCTGGCCGTGCTCGTGCCGAAGGCGACCATCGACATGTTCCTTCAGCTCGAGGGCCTGGACGACATAGCCCTTTCGGCGCTGCCCTTCGCGCTCAGCTGGCTGATCGCCATCGGCCCCACCACGGCCTGCTCCGTTTCCCTGGAGGGCAAGAACCTCTGGATCGTCAAGACGCTGCCCATCCCCGCCCGCGATTGGCTGCTGCCCAAATTGCGGCTCAATCTGCAGCTGTTCACGCCCTTCGCCATCCTCGATTCGCTCGTCGTCGCCTGGATCTTCCGCGCAAGCGGCGTGGCGCTGGCGGTGCTGGTTTTGATGCCGGCGCTGATGGGCGCGTTCTCGGCGCTCATCGGCCTCATCGTCAACTGCAAGTTCCCGCGCTTTGACTGGACCAACGCCGCCAAGGTGGCCAAGAACAGCGCCGGCGTGGTGGCGGCGGTGTTCATCTCCATGGCGCTGTGCTTCGGCGGCCTGCTTTTGACCATCAAACTGCCCGCGCCCGACCCCATGCTCCTGCCCGCGATTTTCACCATTGCCCTGGCCGTCGCCTGCGCCGCCCTCTACCTGCTCGTTCGCGTCCGCGCGGAGAAATGGGCCGCGGCCATGCACTGAACCCAAGCATCGAAGAAGCCGCCCGGCGGACAGACCGGGCGGCTTTGCTATGCGACCGCCCCGAAGCGGCTTTGCATTTCCCGCAAAAAGAGCTGCGCGGCGGGGGAGAACACCTGGTATTTTTTCCACACCACGTTCAACCCCGATTCCAATACCGGCTCAAAGGGCTTAAAACAGAGGACGCTGTCCTCCCCGGCGCCCACCAGGCCGTCGATGGTCAGCGCGTAGCCCACGCCCGCCTCCACCATGCGGCAGGCGTTGTAGACGAGGTTGAACGTCGCCGCCACCTCCAGCTTCTCAAAATCGTCGCCGAACCACTCGCCGAACTCATTGCCCGTGCGCCCCCGCGAAAGCGCCTGCCGCGAGCAGATCAGCGGCACGCCCAGCAGGTCGCCCCGGCGCACGGCCTCCACACGCGCCAGCGGGCTGTCCTTGCGCATCACCACGCCCCAGCGGTCCTTCACCGGCAGGTTCAGGTAGTCGTATTTGGAGATGTCCGCCGGCTGGATGAGTATGCCGAAGTCGATCAGCCCCTTGTCCAGCCGCTCGGTCACGTCCTCAGCGTTGCCGCTGAACAGGTGATAGCGCACCCCGGGATGAAGCGCGCGCACCTCGCAGGCAATGTCGGCGATGAGGCGCACTGCCTGCGTCTCGCCGCCGCCGATGTAGACCTCGCCGCTCACCGCCTCGCCCATGGAGGCAAATTCCGCCTCGGTCTTGTCCACCATGGAGAGTATCTCCTCCGCGCGCTTGCGAAAAAGCATCCCCTCCGCTGTCAGCGCCACGCCGTGGCTCTTGCGCACCAGCAGCGTTTGCCCCAGTTCCTCTTCCAGATCGCGGATCTGCCGCGAGAGCGTCGGTTGCGTCAAATGCAGAAAGGCCGCCGCCCCGGCGATGTTCCCCTCGCGCGCCACGGCGAGGAAATAGCGCAATACCCGTATCTCCACGAGCCCCACCTCCTGCCGCCATTGTAGCGCGTTTACATATGCCTGTCAAGCATATCATGCAATAAAAACAAAGTATTTGCTATTTTCCGTCATGCGGGATACAATGGAGGCATCCGGGAGGGATGCACATGACGGCCATGCCCGAAAGCCGCGTATTCCAGCTCTGCCGCAACCTGCTCGACGCCGGCTGCGACGCGCCCCTCATCGAGCGCTTTTTAGCCTTGGAGCAGGCCGGGGAACGCGAGAGACAACGCCGCCTGCTCGCGCGCCACAAGGCCGCGCTGCTGGAAAAACTCCACGCCGCGCAGTACAGGGTCGACTGCCTCGACCACCTGCTCTACGCCCTGCAAAGCGACGAAACCAGAAATGGAGGTTTTTAATATGGAAGAAAAGCTCGCCCTCACCCAGGAATGGGACAAGACCTTTCCCCGGAGCGACAGGGTGGACCACCGCAAAGTCACCTTCCACAACCGCTACGGCGTTGCGCTCGCCGCCGACCTCTACGCGCCGAAGAACGCCTCCGGCAAATTGCCCGGCATCGCCGTCTGCGGTCCCTTCGGCGCGGTTAAGGAGCAGGCCGCCGGCCTCTACGCCCAGGCCATGGCCGAGCGCGGCTTCCTCACCATCGCCTTCGACCCCTCCTTCACCGGCGAAAGCGGCGGCCAGCCCCGCTACATGGCCTCCCCGGACATCAACACCGAGGACTACCAGGCCGCCGTGGACTTTCTCAGTGCGCGGGAGGACGTCGACCCTGCGAAGATCGGCATCCTTGGCATCTGCGGCTGGGGCGGCCTGGCGCTGAACGCCGCCGCCCTCGACACCCGCGTCAAGGCCACCGCCGCCATCACCATGTACGACATGGCGCGCATCGCCGCCAGGGGCTATTTCGACGCGGCGGACAGCGAACCGGCCCGCCACGAGGCGCGCAGGGCCTTCAACGCCCAACGCACGCTGGACTACCGCAACGGTTCCTACGCCCTCGCCGGCGGCGTGGCCGACCCCGTGCCGGAAGACGCGCCCTTTTACGTCAAGGACTACCACGACTACTACAAGACCGAACGGGGCTATCATCCCCGCTCCCTCAACTCCAACGGCGGTTGGAACGTCGTGGGCACGATGTCCTTCCTCAACCAGCCCGTCCTCTGCTACGCGAACGAGATCCGCTCCGCCGTGCTCATCGTCCACGGCGAAAAGGCGCACTCCTGCTACATGAGCCGCGACGCCTACGCGCGGATGATGGACGGCAACCCCTGCCCGGAGAACAAGGAACTGCTCATCCTCCCCGGCAAAGTGCACACCGACCTCTACGACCGCATGGACGCCATCCCCTTCGACAAGCTCGAGGCGTTTTTCCGCAAATACCTGTAAAACACGCGCCTCGTCGCAGGCGCAAAACCCGCTCTTGACAAATTCTTTTCCGCGCTGTATAATAGTCTGGACTGAAACAGGCACTGTGGCAAGGCCGCAGTGTCGTTTCGGCTATTTTTTGCGACTATAAAAACCAGGAGGGTTTTCACATGTCCAACGAAGTCGAGCAGCGCGTGCTGACGATGACCGACAAGCGCAATCTGGAAAAGGAGCTGGAGGAGCTTCGCCAGGCCAAGCTGGACGTGGCCGAGGAGATCAAGGTCGCCCGCGGCCACGGAGATCTCAGCGAGAACGCCGAGTATGACGAGGCCAAGAACAACGAGGCCCGCATCTACGGCCGCCTCGCCGAAGTGGAGAACACGCTCAAGACCGCCGTGTTCGTCGACGACAGCAAAATGTCCACCGATACCGTAGCCATCGGCCACGCCGTCAAGGTCTACGATATGGAATTTGACGAGGAAGATACCTACACGCTGGTGGGCTTTACCGAGGCCGACCCGGCCAAGCTCTTCATCTCCGGCGAATCGCCCATCGGCAAGGCGCTGATCGGCGCGCACGTGGGCGACGTGGTCGAGGCCCAGACCCCCGGCGGCGCGCTGAAACTGAAAGTGCTGGAGATCACCCGCCGCTGACCGAAGAAGAAACTTAGGAGGAATACCCCCATGCCCGAGGAGCTCCGACAGGAAGTATCCGAACAGAATCGCATCCGCCTGGAAAAGCTGCGCGCTTTGCAGGCCGAGGGCCGCGATCCCTACCGCATTACCTGCTATGACCAGACCCATCATTCCAAGGAAATTCTGGAGAACTTCGAGGCGCTGGACGGCCAGACCGTCTCCATCGCCGGCCGCATGATGTCGCGCCGCGTGATGGGCAAGGCCAGCTTCGCCCACGTGCTCGACCGCGACGGCCAGATCCAGATCTACGTCCGCCGCGACGATGTCGGCGAGGAGGCCTACAGGCAGTTCAAGGACTTCGACCTCGGCGACGTCATCGGCGTTGAGGGCGTCGTTTTCCGCACGAAGATGGGCGAGGTCAGCGTCCACGCGCAGAAGGTCACGCTGCTCACCAAGTGCCTGCATCCCCTGCCGGAGAAGTTCCACGGCCTCAAGGACATGGACACACGCTACCGCCAGCGCTACCTCGACATGATCGTCAACCCCGAGGTGCGCGATACGTTCGTCAAGCGCTCGCAGATCATCAAGGCCATCCGCGAGTTCATGGACGATCACGGCTACCTCGAGGTCGATACCCCCGTGCTCGGCACGCTGGAGATCGGCGCGGCGGCCCGGCCCTTCGTCACCCACCACAACGCGCTGGATATCGACATGTATCTGCGCATCGAGACGGAGCTGCACTTGAAGCGCCTCGTCGTCGGCGGCCTCGAGCGCGTCTACGAGGTGGGCCGCATCTTCCGCAACGAGGGCATGGACACGCGCCACAACCCCGAGTTCACCTCCGTGGAGATGTATCAGGCCTACACCGACTACCACGGCATGATGGACTTCATCGAGGAGCTTTACAAATACGTGGCCAACAAGGTCTGCGGCACCACGGACGTGCCCTATCAGGGCGAGATCATCCACCTGGGCGGCGAATGGGCGCGCATGACCATGAAGGAAGCGGTGAAGAAGTTCACGGGCGTGGACTACGACGCCTGGGCGGACGACGCGGACGCCCGCGCCGCCTGCAAGGCCGCCGGCCTCGAGCCGGAGGCGGGCTTTACCAAGGGCGAATGCCTCAGCCTGCTCTTCGAGGAATGCGTCGAGGACAAGCTCATACAGCCCACCTTCATCTACGATTACCCCATCGAGGTCTCGCCGCTGGCCAAGCGCAAGCCGGGCGACCCGCTCTTTACCGAGCGCTTTGAGTACTTCATCACCGCCAGCGAGTTCGGCAACGCCTTCTCGGAGCTGAATGACCCCATCGACCAGCGCGAGCGCTTTGAAAAGCAGGTCGCCGCCAAGCGCGCGCAGGGCGCCAACGCCTCTGTGGACGAGGACTTCGTCCTCTCGCTGGAATACGGCCTGCCCCCCACGGGCGGCCTCGGCTTCGGCCTCGACCGCTTCGTGATGCTGCTCACCGACTCGCCCTCCATCCGCGATGTGCTGCTCTTCCCGACGATGAAGCCGCTGGAAAAGCAGGACGCGCCCAGGGCCGAGGCCGCGAAGGCGGAAGCGCCCGTTGTCCAGCCCAAGGTGGAGACGATCGACTTATCCAGGGTGGAGATCGAGCCGCTGTTCAAGGACTATGTGGATTTTGAGATGTTCTCCAAGTCCGACTTCCGCGCCGTGAAGGTAAAGGAATGCACGGCGGTGCCCAAGTCCAAGAAGCTGCTCAAATTCGTCCTCGACGACGGCACGGGCACGGACCGCGTTATCCTCAGCGGCATCCACGAATACTATGAGCCGGAGACGCTGGTGGGTAAGACGCTCATCGCCATCACCAACCTGCCGCCGCGTCCGATGATGGGCATCGACTCCTGCGGCATGATCATCAGCGCCATCCACCACGAGGAAGGCCAGGAGCGCTTGAACCTCCTGATGGTGGACGACCGCATCCCCGCCGGCGCGAAGCTGTACTGACCGCGAACAAAACCTGACAGACAATTTGACAGGAGGCGTCCCGCGCGCAGGGGCGCCTCCTTTTGCGCAGTAAAAACGCGCCATCCGCATGTTGACGGATGGCGCGTTACCTTTCTTCCCGCGCTAATCCCTTTCCCACTCCAGCAATCTCCCCGTGCGGGCGTCCAGCTCGAATTCGTATTCCTGCCCGTCCAGCCAGGCGTCGCCCTCGTAGAGCAGCATGCCGTCGTCCTCGTCCATCTCCATGCCGTCCAGCTGCGCGCCGGGGCGCAGGAGCGAGAGCGTCTGGCTGGCGCCGGCAAAGGTCAGCTGGCCGTTTATCAGGAACTGCCCGAAGGTGAGCGAGCCGGCGGCGAGATGGCCCGCGGGGTCGAATATCCCCCAGCCGGCGGCGGCCTCGCCGACAAACCACAGCTTCGCCGCGCCGCTTCCCTCCTCCGCGCGCACCACCAGCGCGGCCGCGTCGATGGTTTTGAGCGCCGCCTCCGCCTCGGCGCGGCTCATAAGCGCGTTTCCCGCGCTTTCGGCCTCGCTGCGCAAAGAGAGCGCCTGTCCCGCCGCGTCCAGCTGCAGCGTCCAGTGGCCGCCGCCCGCCGCGTAGGTGTGCGTCTGTCCGGCCGCCGTCTCTTGCGCGGCTGCGAGGGCCGCGTCCGCGGACAGCCACGCAAGAAAGGCGTCCTCCACCGCAGCGGCGCGCGCCGCGAGGGGGGCGAATATCGTCATCAGGCATAGCGTCAGGGCAAGTATCCTTCGCATGTCGTTCTCCTCTCCCGGGCGCGCCCGGCGTCGCTTGTCAGGCGTCCTGTTCCTCCCGCGCCCGCGGCAGGGCGATGGTAAAGCGGCTGCCCCTGCCCGGCGCGCTCTCGGCCTCCGCCTTGCCGCCGTGCAGTTTGGCGATCAATTGCACCAGCGAAAGCCCCAGCCCCGCGCCGCCCGCCTGCCGCGAGCGGTCGCCCTGATAGAAGCGCTCGAAGACGTGCGCAAGGGCGTCCGGCTCGATGCCGGGGCCGTCGTCCTCCACGATGAGGCAGGCGCTTTCGCCTTCGGCGCGCGCGGCGATGCGTATATGCCCGCCCTCGCGCCCGTATTTGACGGCGTTTTCCGCCAGGTTGAGCAGCGCCTGCGTGAGCATGGTCTGGTCGCACATCGCCCACACGGGGCCAAGCGCGGCGCACTCCACCGTCATGCTCCGCGCCGCCGCGCTTTCCTCCACCTGCATGGCGGCCACTTCGGCGATGTCGGCAAGGTCGATGCGCTCCATCTCCAGCCGCGTCTGCCCCGCGTCCATGCGCGTCAGCGCCAGCAGCCGGCCAATGAGCGTGGACATCTGCCCCGCGCGCAGGCGTATGTCGCGCAGCGCTTCTTCCCTGTCCTCCCCGGTGGCGATGTCGGAGAGGGCGAAGTCCGCCTGCGCGAGTATGGCGGCCACGGGCGTGCGCAATTCGTGCGAGGCGTCCGATGTAAAGCGCCGTTCGCGCTCGAAGGAGCGCTCCAAACGGTCGAGCATGTCGTCGAACACCTTGGCGAGCCGGTAGAGTTCGTCGCGCGCCCCCTCCAGGGCGATGCGCTTTTGCAGATCTTTTCCGTCGATGATGCTTTCCGCCGTGCGCGCGATGCGCCTTACCGGCCGGAAGGCGCGCCGGGCGATGAAGTACCCGCCCACGCCGGCGACCACCACCAGCGCCGGAAGCAGCGCCAGCAAAAGCGACATGCTCATGTCGTTCAAATTGGCGGCGGCGTCGGCGGAGATGTAGCAGCGCAGCCAGATGTCCTCCGCGTCGGGGAAGGACATGCGCGTGTCCAGCACATACCAGCGCTCGCCGGAACGCTCCGTGGCCGGGCGGATGGCATTTTCTTCAAAGGGCAGGTCAAAACGCCACTTGCCGTAGATGAGGTCGCCCGATTGCGTGTAGAGCGAAACGCGCACGCTGGGCAGGTCGTCCAGGTTGCGGTCGATCTCCAGCTGCCCGTCCTCCATGCGCACGTCGTTGAGCGCCAGCTGCGTCGTGCCGACGAGCGCTTCCTCGTAGTAGTTGTCCATCATCCGCTGGGCGCTCCAGAACAGCGCGCCCGCGGCCAGCAGGGCAATGAGCGCCACCAAAAGCGTGTACCAGAAGGTGACGCGCGCCTTGATCGACAGCCGCTTCACGCTTCCTCCCGCAGGACATAGCCCGCGCCGCGCACCGTGTGGATGAGCCTGGGCGAAAAGCCCTCGTCGATCTTCTTGCGCAGGTAGCGTATGTAGACGTCCACCATGTTGGAAGCGCCCTCGTAGTCATAGCTGAAGATGTTCTGCTCGATGCGCTCGCGGGAGAGCACCGCGCCCTGATTGCGCATCAGGTACTCCAAAAGCGCGTATTCGCGCCCGGTGAGGGCGATGGGCTTGCCGCCGCGGGTGACTTTTTGCGCCGCCGTATCCACGGAAAGGTCGCAAAGCGTCAAAACGGCGCTGCCCTCGCTCCTGCCGCGCCGGGAGAGGGCGCGCACGCGGGCCATGACCTCGTCCAGCGCGAAGGGCTTGACGAGATAATCGTCGCCGCCTGCGTCCAACCCCTCCACGCGGTCGGCCACGGCGTCGCGGGCGGTGAGGAAGAGCACGGGCGTGCGCACGCCCGCCTCGCGCGCGCGGCGCACGGCGCTGAGACCGTCCTCCACGGGCATCATGATGTCCATGATGGCCACGTCGTAGCCCGTCAGCCGCAGATAATCGTAGGCCGCGCCGCCGTCGTGGCAGACGTCCACGCTGTAATGCGCGGCCTCCAGCCGTCGCTTGAGCACAGAGGCGATGCTCCTGTCGTCCTCAGCCACCAGTATGCGCAAAGCCGTTCCCTCCATCAAACGGAGTATGCCCCTCCCATGGCGGGAGGGGCTTCCCCGAGGTCATTCGTGGAAAAATCAGTCGTCGTAGGCGGTGAAGGTGAGGCTGGCGGTGCCAAAGGCCGTGTCCTGCGCGGCGCGCACGCCGGTGACGGTGACCATGTATTCGCTGCCGATGTTCAACGGCGATTCCAGGCGGGCCTCGATGCTGTCCTCATCCCACTCGTAGATGGTGGCGTTGATGGGCGTGCCGTCGGCGGCGATGACCTGCACGGTGGGGTTCTCGTACTGCACCAGCGCGGAGAACTCGATGTCGATCTCGCGGTCATCGCGGTCATAACCGACCTTCTTGATCACCGCAGCGCCCTCGGGCGGCACGGTGAAGCTGCCGGAGACGGAGGTGTAGCTGCCATTGCGGCCCACGCGCACGCCGGAGATGGTGAGATCGTAGGAGGCGTCGGCGGCGAAGTCCGTGATCTGGAAGGTCAGGTCGTCGTCGTCGAGCTGGACGATGGTGGCGGCAATGGCCGCGCCGGAGGCATCGGTCACGGTGACGGTCGGGTTCTCATAGTTCACGTCCTGCAAAAAGTCCACTTCTACGTAACCGAAGCCCTCGTAGGTGACGAACTGGATGGTGGGCACGATGCCGCCATCGGCGGCGGTGAAGGCGTTCTGAGCCAGGGCGGGGACGGCGGCGAGCACGAGGGCCGCGAGCAGCAGGGTGACGATAATTTTCTTCATGTTTGTTTCGCTCCTTTCGATGTACCCATTATACGCGGCGAAGATGAAACGAAAATGAGAAAATCGCAGATTTCTCCATTTCTGGCAAAAAGTTTTTCGCCGCATCAAATATCCTCCGCGCGGCGCACCGTGCTCTGGTTGCGCGTACGGCTGAGGCGCTCGTGCGGCAGGCGCGAAGCGCGGGTCACCAGGTTGATAAAGCAGGTGAATACGAAAATGGCGAACACGCCCAGGCAGAGGATGGCCGCCGCGCCAAGGGCGAAAAAGCGCCAGCCGGTGGCGTCGATCATGCCGTTCCAGGCGCTAAAGCCCGCCCAGGGCGCGGCCAGCAAAATGAGGTAGAGCGACACACAGCGCGCCGCCACCTGCCAGAACTTCGGCCGGCCTCCGTCCTCGCTCACCAGCCGCACGCGGCAGAGCGCCTTGCCCAGCGTGCGCCCGCCGGTCAGGTACTGGATGAAGATGAAGTAGACAAGCACGCTGGCGATGTAGATAAAGAGGATGCGCCTGCCGCTGCGCACGCCCAGCGCGGCTGAGACAGGCACGGCCACGAGCGCGCACAGCGCCCAGTCCACGCCAGCCGCCACCGCCGCGCGGAAGATGGAAACGCGCTCGCCCCTGCGGTAGGCCACGCGGTCGAGCTTTTCCTGCGAGGGGAGGATCTTCATCGGCAGCGGGGCGACGAGATAGCCCAGCGCCGCCCCCAGCGTGTTGGCAATGAGGTCGTCCACGTCGAAGAGCCGGTAGGGGCGCGGGTAGATGAACAAAAGCCCTGTAAGCTGCAAAAGCTCAATGGAAAGGCTGACCAGAAACCCCCAGCGCACCGTCCCGAAAAAGCCCTGCCGGAAATAATAGCGCAGGTAGATGCCCAGGGGGAAGAGCATGGCGACGTTGGCGGCGAGGTGGAAAAAGCTGTCCGTGGTAAGCACGCGCAGCCACGTCTGCGGGTCGTTGGCCTTGAACCCGCCCTCCCGAAGGGCGCTTTTCAGCCCGGCGAAGGGCTCAAGCTGCGCCCATGGCTTCGTCTCCCGCGCCACCTCCTCGATGCTCGGCAGGGGCAGTATGGCGAGGAAGTAGACGCACATCAGATAAAAGATGAACGAATAGACCACCAGGGCGCGGAAAAACAGCACCGCCCCGTAGCGGTGGTAGCTGGAAAGCACATAAGGGATGGTAAACAGCAGCGCCACGAAGGGAAACACCCACATGGCGGTGGAGATGGGGCCGATGTACCCCGCGAGTTGGGACATGTCCTGCCTCCGTCAAGCGTTTCTTCTTTATATTATAGCATGCCCCGGCACGCGGGGGCAAGCCGCGCGCGGCGCTTCTAACGCGCTTCTAATCGCGCGGGCGCGGCTCTGCCGCAAACGCCCCTTTATTTGACCATGGCGAAGCGATAGGCCTCGTCGATGAGCGCCATCAGTTCGCCGTCCAGTTCCGCGGCGTTTGCCACCACTGCGTGGTGCGTCCAGCGCCCCGGGTACGCCTCCACGCTCTGCCACACGCGCGGCGAATCGCTCCGATGGGAAAGCCCGAAGGACACCAGCAGATATTCCTCCGGCGCGCCGCGCAGCCGCCGCCACGGCGGCGATGCCATGGTAAATACATGGCGGTTGCGGAAGGAGACCTGCGTTTTCGCCGCCTTCAGCGTCATCTCCGGGTAGGCCGCAAACAGTTTTTCCCGCAGGGCGAGATACAGGGGCAGCACATCCGGCCATTTGTCAAAGAGCATGATCTCGTCCGTGGTCATTTCTCCGTTTCCTCCTCGCCCGTCTCCACCCGCACCTGCAGTTCCGTCAAAAACTCCTCCTCGCGGGCGGTGAAGCGGTTGTCGATATGGTAAAGCTCCAAAATATCGCCGGTGGGGGAGAGCCCCCGCGCCCGCGCCCAGGAAAGCAGCGCCGCGATGCGCCCGCCCAACTGCCGGTAGCCGCCGCGGTAGAAAAGGCGCGCGTGCGTCCCGCCCGGCAGCGTGAAGTCGCCCGCTTCCCCTTCCTCCAACAGGAAGAACACCGAGCGGTACACGCCTTCCCGCCCGGCGCGTATGTCCTCCGGGGCGATGCTCGCACCGATCTTCTGCCCGCCCAGGTCGCGGATGGTGTCCGCGTGGCGGCGGTGCAGGCGCTTGATGGCAAAGTCCATCTCCTCGTCGCGGGCGATGTCGGCGTTGAGGCGCAGGCAGGGGCGGGGCGGCAGCCCCACAAGGGCGGCCTCGCCGTCCTCCACCGCCGCGCACGCCCGCAAATGCCGCATGCGCCCGTTGATGGCGGCCTCTGCGGCGCGCAGCGCGCGCAACTGAGAGCGGATCAGCCGTTGTTCCTCGCCCAGCAGCTGCAATGTGTTGCCAACGCTCAGGTCTTTGAGGTACTCCCCGATGCGCTCCATGGAAAAGCCCAAAGAGCGCAGGTCGCGGAGGATGGTCAGTCGGTAGATGTCGTTCAGGCCGTAGATGCGGTAGCCGTTTTCCGCCCTGCGCGGCTTGACAAGCCCCAGCTTTTCATAATACCGCAGCGCGTCCGGACCCACGCCGTAGAGCGCGGCGATTTCGTGGATGGTGTAGCTGTCCTTCATATCGCCCTCCGCGCGGAAAAATAACATATTTGCCCTTGACCTTAGTATCATACCAGGGTTTAAGCTGTTTGTAAAGGCCGTTTCCCGGGCTTTTTCGTGAAAAAGCGGCCGCATTTTCAAGGAGGAGGATATCCGTGTTTCCCGTCAAACGCCTCCTGCGCGAGGCGCTGTCCCCCCGCCGCGTGGCGCTCATCGCCCTCGGCATGGCCATCACCACCTTCGGCCTGTTCAACATCCACCGCCGCGTGGACGTCACCGAGGGCGGCGTGCTGGGCATGGTGCTTTTGCTCGACCATCACTTCGGCATCCCGCCGTGGCTTTTGACCGCCGTGCTGGACGCGGCCTGCTATTTCCTCGGCTGGCGCGCGCTGGGCACGAAATTCCTCATCCGCTCCGGCGTGGCCACGCTGTGCGGCTCGGCCTTTTTCCGCCTCTGGGAGTTTACCGGCCCCATTTTGCCCGATCTCAGCGCCCAGCCGCTCCTGGCGGCGCTCGCGGGCGGGTGCTTTGTGGGCGTGGGCGTGGGCCTCGTCGTGCGGCAGGGCGGTTCTTCCGGCGGCGACGACGCCCTGGCGCTGGTCATCGCTAAAAAGACGAAGTGGCGGCTTTCCCGCGCCTACCTGTTCACCGACCTTACCGTGCTGGCGCTGTCGCTGACCTATATTGCGCCTCTGCGCATCATCTGGTCGCTTGTCACGGTGACGGTGTCCTCTTTGCTCATCGACTTCGTAAAAAGCGTGGGGCATAGCGAAAAGCGCCAAAACGCATAACATTTTGCGCGTTGCCTTTTGCCGGCGGGGACGCTATAATGGGGGCGAACACCGCGCGAAAGGAAGCCGCTTATGAAGATCCTCGTCGATACGCACACCCACACCATTGCTTCCGACCATGCCTATTCCACCGTGCTGGAAAACGCCGCCGCCGCGGCGCGCGCAGGGCTGGAAGGGCTGGCGATCACCGACCACACGCCGCCCTTGAGCGACGCGCCCAACATGATGCATTTCCAGAACCTGCGCGTGATCGACCGCGATATCGGCGGCGTGGCCATACTGCGCGGCGCGGAGCTCAACATCTGCGACGCGCGCGGCGGCCTGGGCGTGCCGGATGACGCGCTGCGCAACCTGGACTATTGCATCGCCAGCATCCACACCATCGTCTACCAGTCCCCCGACCCGGCGGAGAACCTGCGCGCCTATCAGGGCGCGATGGAGGACGCGCGCGTGAAGATCATCGGCCACCCGGAGGACGGCCGCTCCCCGGTGGACTTTTCCGCCCTCGCCCGCGCCGCGCGCGACGCCGGCGTGCTCATAGAGGTCAACAATTCCTCCCTGCGCCCCATCACCACCCGCCGCAACACCCGCGAGAACATGACGGCGCTTTTGCGCGCCTGCGAAGAATGCGGCGCCTGCGTCTGCCTGGGCACGGACGCCCACTTCGCCCCCGCCGTGGGCCGCTTTGACGAAGCCCTCGCCCTGCTTGACGAGATCCGCTTTCCCGAGGAACTGGTGGCCAACACTTCTTTGCAAAAATTCCTTCATTTCATAGGCCGCAAATTGTGACCGCACGCCCCGCGCGGGGCGTTTTTGTTTGCCAACGTTAAAATATTTACGCCCATGCTATCTTCTGGCAAAAAGCCTTGACATTTCCAGCCGCCGGCATTATGATTATTTAGCCTAATTAAATGATTTGGAGGCGCGCGATGGACCCCTATCTGGCCACGCTCAACGAGCTGTTCACCACCACCTACCGCTCTGTGCTCAAGGTGGAAGAGGTCATGCTGCGCCATTTGAGCAACAACAGCCTCACGCTCAGCGAGATACACATGCTCGAATGCATTGGCAAGCGCGCGGGCGACGCCGCCATTACCGACATCGCCCAGGAATTGGACGTCACCCCGCCCTCGGTCACCATGGCCGTCAAACGGCTGGAAAGAAAGGGCTATCTTACCAAGGACCGCTCCGACGAGGACGGCCGCCGCGTGCGCGTGCGCCTTACGGAAGAAGGCCGCCGCGCCGAGACCGCCCACCGCTACTTCCACCGGCAGATGGTGCGCGCCGTAGCGCGCAGCCTCGAGCCCGCCCAGCGCGAAGCGCTGCTGAACGCGCTCCAACGCATCAACGAATTCATGCGCCAGAAGGTCGAAGAATACGACGGCGCGAGGAGGGAAAACGCATGAGGATACTGGGGACCGGCAGCGCCCTGCCCGCGCACACGCTCACAAACGACGACCTGACCAAATTTCTCGATACCTCGGACGAGTGGATCCGCACCCACACAGGCATCCGCTCCCGCCAGGTCATCACCGACGAGACGCTTTTGCAGCTCGCTGCCCGCGCCGCCAACGCCGCGCTGGAAAACGCCGGCCTCGCCGCCGCGGACATCGACTATATACTCGCTTCCAGCGTCCTGCCGGACACCATCACCCCCTCCCTCGGCTGCCTTTTGCAGGCACAGATCGGCGCAAACTGCCCGGCGCTGGATATAAACGGCGCCTGCGCGGGCTTTCTCTACGCCCTCGACCTCGCCGACGCGCTCACGTCTTCCGGCAAGGCGCAGCGCGTGCTGGTGGTCTGTGCCGAGGGCATGACCCGCATGGTCGACTGGACGGACCGCTCCACCTGCGTGCTCTTTGGCGACGGCGCGGGCGCGGCCGTGGTCGATGGGGGAGAGGGCGGCCTCATGGCCACGCTGCTCACCAGCCAGGGCGACGTTACCCATCTCAACATGTACCCCGACCCGGGCAACAGCCCCTTCGCCACCTGCCGCGTTCCCGCGCGCGCACTGCACATGGACGGCCCGGAGATCTACAAATTCGCCGTTTCCCACTCGGTCAGCGACCTGCGCGCCGTCTGCGAAAAGGCGGGCGTGGCGCTGGATGACATCGACCACTTCCTTCTCCATCAGGCCAATAAGCGCATCATCGACGCCGCGCGCGTGCGCCTCAAGCAGCCGATCGAGAAATTCCCCATGAACGTCGAGGTGCGGGGCAACACCTCCTCGGCCAGCGTCCCCATTTTGCTGGACGAAGAAAACCGCGCCGGCCGCCTGCACGCGGGCGACAAACTGGCCATGAGCGCCTTTGGCGCGGGCCTGACCACCGGCGCGTGCGTACTCACGTGGACAAAGGAATGATTTCCTTTTCCGATAAAAAAACACATTTGGAGGATGACACCATGATCTTCGAAAAGGTTGCCGCTCTCTTGGCGGACTACAAGGGCATCGACGTTAACACCATCACCATGGATTCGAGCTTTGCAGACCTTGAGCTGGATTCCCTCGACGTGGCCGACCTCGTCATGCAGATCGAGGACGAGCTGGGCGTGAGCATTGAGCTCGACCAGGGCGTCACCACCATGAAGGACCTCATTGCCAAGATCGAAGAGGCGAAGAACGCATGATCCATACCGACGTCTGCGACCGCATCGGCATCGAGTACCCGATCTTCCAGGGCGGCATGGCCTGGGTGAGCGAGCACGTGCTCGCCGCGGCGGTTTCCAACGCCGGCGGGCTGGGCATCATCTCGGCCATGAACGCCCCCGGCGAATACCTGCGCAAGGAGATCCGCGCCTGCCGCGAAATGACGGATCGCCCCTTCGGCGTCAACGTCATGCTGATGAGCCCGCACGCGCCCGAGGTGGCCAGGGTCATCCTCGAGGAAAAGGTGCCGGTCGTCACCACCGGCGCGGGCCTGCCCGGCGTTTACATGAAGGAATGGGTGCCCGCGGGCATCAAGGTCGTGCCCGTCGTCCCCTCCGTGGCCATCGCCAAGCGCGTGGCGCGCGAGGGCGCGACCGCCGTCATCGCCGAGGGCTGCGAATCCGGCGGCCACGTGGGCGAACTGACCACCATGGCCCTTGTGCCGCAGGTGGTGGACGCGGTGGACGTCCCCGTGCTGGCCGCGGGCGGCATCGCCGACGGCCGCGGCATCGCGGCATCGTTCATGCTCGGCGCGCGGGGCGTGCAGGTCGGCACGCGCTTCCTCTGCGCCACCGAGTGCCAGGTCCACCCCAACTACAAAAAGAAGATACTCGCCGCGCGCGATATCGACACCGTCGTCACCGGCAAGCGCCTCGGCCACCCCGTGCGCTGCCTGAAGAACCCCTTCGCCCGCTCCTTTGGTCAGATGGAGTACGATTCCTCCCTCACCAACGAGGAGATCGAAGCGTTCGGCGCCGGCTCGCTGCGCAAGGCGGCGGTCGAGGGCGATATGGAAAACGGCAGCGTCATGGCCGGCCAGATCGCCGCGCTGGTCAAGGAAGAACAGCCCGCCGCCCGGATCATCCGCGAGATGTTCGCGCAGGCGGAGACATTGCTTGCGGAGGCCGCCAAATGGGTAAGATAGCGTTCGTATTCGCCGGCCAGGGCGCGCAGTATCCCGGCATGGGCAGGGAGCTCTACGAGGCTTCCCCCGCCGCCCGCGCCGCCTTCGACCGCGCGGAAGAGCTGCGCCCCGGCACGCTGGAAATGTGCTTTTCCGGCCCCGCCGAGGCCCTGAGCGTCACCGCCAACACCCAGCCCTGCCTCTTTGCCATGGACTACGCCTGCGCCGCCGCCGCGCGCGAGGCCGGCGTTTCCCCGGACTGCGCGGCGGGCTTCTCACTGGGCGAGGTGGCGGCCATGGCTTTCGCCGGCGTGATGGACTTTGACGAGGCCTTCCGCTTTGTTGTCAAGCGCGCGGAGGAAATGCAGTCCTGCGCCGAAAAGCACCCCGGGGCCATGGGCGCGGTCTTGCGCCTCACGCCCGCGCAGGTGGAGGATATCTGCCGCGCTTTCCCGGACAAGGCCTTCCCCGTCAACTACAACTGCCCCGGCCAGACGGTGGTCGCCTGCGCCGTGGAGGTCTTTGACGAACTTTCCGCCAAAGTGGCCGAGGCGCGCGGCCGCATGCTGCGCCTCAACGTCAGCGGTGCTTTCCACACCCCGTGGATGGGCGCGGCCGCCGGGGTGCTGAGCGCCTATCTGGCAAACAAGCCCACGCGCGTTCCCGAACTGCCCCTCTACGCCAACGCCACCGCCCAGCCCTACAAGGATGACGCGGCGCAACTTCTCAGCACACAGGTCTGCCACCCGGTGCGCTGGCAGGAGAGCGTCGAGCGCATGGCGGAGGCGGGCGTGGATACATTCATCGAGGTCGGCGCGGGCAAGACGCTCTCCGGCCTCATCCGCAAGACCATTCCCGGCGCGGCCATCTTCAACGTGGAAAAGCCGGAAGATCTGCAAAAACTTTCGGAGGTACGCGCATGAACGGCAAAATCGCCCTCGTCACCGGCGGCAGCCGCGGCATCGGCCGCGCCATTGCCCTGAAACTCGCGCAGGACGGCTGCGACGTGGCCATACTCTACGCCGGCCGCAGGGACGCGGCGGACGAGACGGTCGCGCTGCTTGAAAAGACCGGCCACCGCGCCCTCGCCATACAGTGCAACGTCGCCGACGGCGCGGCCGCCGAAGCGGCGGTCAAGGAAGTGGAGGCGCAGCTCGGCCCCATCGCGGTGCTGGTCAACAACGCCGGCATCGTGCGCGACGGCCTGGCCATGCGCATGTCCAGCGAGGACTTCCGCGCCGTGCTGGACGTCAACCTCACCGGCGCGTTCCACATGATCCGCGCTTGCCTTCCGCTCTTCATCCGCCGCCGCGCGGGACGCATCGTCAACATCACCTCCGTTTCGGGGATGATGGGCAACCCCGGGCAGGCGAACTACGCCTCCAGCAAGGCGGGGCTCATCGGCCTGACCAAGACCATCGCCCGCGAGGTCGCCTCGCGCGGCATCACCGTCAACGCCGTGGCCCCGGGCTTCATTCAGACCGACATGACCGCCGGCATGAACGAGGCCGCCCTGCAAAAGGGCCTTTCCGCCGTGCCCATGGGCCGCATCGGCAAGCCGGAGGACGTGGCGAACGCCGTCTCCTTCCTCGTAAGCGACGCAGCTTCCTATATCACCGGCTGCGTCCTCAAGGTGGACGGCGGCATGTACATCTGAGCGCTCTGCCCCGGCAAAGCGCCCCTCAGGAGGAAAACAATGAACAGAGTGGCCATCACCGGCCTGGGCGTCATCTCGCCCGTCGGTCAGGATATAGAGACGGTCTTCGCCAACCTGCGCGACGGCGTGTGCGGCGTGGGCAGGATCACCCGCTTCGACCCCTCGGAGACGAAGATCTCCGTGGCCGCCGAGGTCAAGGATTTCGACCCCGAGGCCTTTGGCATCTCCCGCGGCGACACGCGGCGCATGGACCTGTTCACGCAGTACGCCATGGCCGCCGCGCAACAGGCCGTGGACGACAGCGGCATCGTCGGCGCCGTCGCCCCGGAGCGCCTCGGCGTCTACGTGGGCAGCGGCATCGGCGGCATGAACACATTCATGGCCGAGTGCAAAAAGCTCTTCGATCGCGGCCCCAGCCGCATCTCGCCCTTGTTCATCCCCATGATGATCGGCAACATCGCCGCGGGCAACATCGCCATCCGCTATGGCTGCAAGGGGCCGAGCCTGCCCGTGGTCACGGCCTGCGCCACCTCCACCAACACCATCGGCGAGGCCTTCCGCGCCATCCGCTACGGCTATGCCGACGCCATACTCGCCGGCGGCAGCGAAGCGACCGTCAACCCGCTGGCCATCGGCGGCTTTGCCAACTGCAAGGCGCTTACGGAGGCTGACGACCCCGAGGCCGCCTCCCTGCCCTTTGACAGGCGGCGCGCCGGCTTCGTGCTCGGCGAGGGCGCGGCCGTCGTCGTGCTGGAAAACTATGATCACGCCGTCGCGCGCGGCGCGCATATCTACGCGGAGATGTGCGGCTACGGCAACACCTGCGACGCCCACCACATCACCGCGCCCGACCCCGAGGCCGAGGGCGGCGCGCGCGCCATCCGCCTGGCGTATGAAGAGGCCGGCAGCCCCGAAGGGCTCCTCTACATCAACGCCCACGGCACCGGCACGCCGCTCAACGATTCTTCCGAAACGCTGGCCATCAAAAAGGCGCTGGGCGAGGAAAAGGCCCGCGCCGCCATGGTCAGCTCCACCAAGTCGATGACCGGCCACATGCTGGGCGCGGCGGGCGCGTTCGAGTGCGTCGCCTGCGCGCTGGCGCTTGCGCGCGGCACGATCTTCCCCACCATCCATCTGGAGGAGCCCGACCCCGCCTGCGATCTGGACTATGTGCCGGGCGCGGCGCGCGCGGCGCAGGCCGAGATAGCCATTTCCGTCTCTCTGGGATTCGGCGGTCACAACGCGGCGATCGCCCTGCGGAGGTGCGTATGAACATAAAGCAGATCCGGGAACTTGCGCAGATCGCCGCGGAAAACGGCCTCAGCGCCATCGAGATCGCCGAGGGCGAGAACCGCGTGCGCATCGAGCGCGCCGTCTCCGCCCCGGCGGCCATCCCCACCGTGGCCTCCATGCCCATGGCCGCGCCCGCGGCCCCCGCGCCCGCCCCGGCGGCGGAGGCGGAGGAAACCAACGTGGACTTCAACCGCACGCGCGAGATCAAAAGCCCCATGGTCGGCGTCTTTTACGCCGCGCCCTCGCCGGACGCCAAGCCCTTCGTGGAAGTCGGCTCCAAGGTGAAAAAGGGCGACATCGTCTGCATCGTCGAGGCCATGAAGCTGATGAACGAGATCACCGCCGAGTTCGACGGCGAAGTGGTGGACATTTGCGTCCACAACGGCGACGTGGTCGAATACGGCCAGACGCTCTTCAAGCTCTGCTGAGGGAGGCAAGCGCCATGAACAGAGAAGAGATCATGCAGATACTGCCCCACCGCGGCAGCATGCTGCTTCTGGACGAGGCATGGCTGGACGGGGACGGCGCGGCCCACGGCAAGTACGCCGCCCGCGGCGACGAGTGGTTTTTCGACGGCCACTTTCCCGGAGACCCGGTGATGCCCGGCGTGGTGCAGTGCGAGATCATCGCCCAGGCCAGCTGCGTGCTGTTTGCCGAAAAGATGCGGGGCAAGACCGCCTACTACGCGGGCATCGACAAGGTGCGCTTCCGCCGCATGGTGCGCCCCGGCGACACTTTGGAGATCACCTCCACGCTGCTTCGCAGCAAGCTCAACGTCTATGTCGTCAAGGGCGAGGCGCGCGTGGATGGCCAGGTGTGCGCCTCGGGCGAGTTCTCCTTCATCATCCCGTAAGTCCGCCATTCGACCCGCCGGAGTCCCCCCGGCGACAGGAGGCATAAACTTGTTTCCCAAACTGTTGATCGCCAACCGCGGCGAGATCGCCGTGCGCGTCATCCGCGCCTGCAAGGAGATGGGCATCTCCACCGTGGCGGTGTTTTCCGAGGCCGACCGCGACGCTTTGCACGTGTCGCTGGCGGACGAGAGCGTCTGCATCGGCCCGGCCAGCGCCGCGCGCAGTTATCTGAACATGCCCGCCATACTCTCCGCGGCCGCGCTCACCGGCGCGCAGGCCATCCACCCCGGCTACGGCCTGCTTTCGGAAAACGCGCGCTTTGCCGAGCTCTGCGCGCAGTGCCACATCAAGTTCATCGGCCCCTCGGCGGAGGTCATCCGCCGCATGGGCGACAAGGACGAGGCCCGGCGCACCATGCGCACGGCGGGCGTGCCCGTCGTGCCCGGCTGCGACCTGGTGGAAAATGTCGAACAGCTGCGCGCCGAGGCGGAAAAGATCGGCTACCCGCTTTTGATCAAGGCCCGTTCCGGCGGCGGCGGCCGCGGCATCCGCCGCGTGGACGGCCCCGAGGAGCTGGAACACGCCTTCCTCTCCGCCACCGCCGAGGCCGAGAGCGCCTTTGGCGACGGCGCGGTGTACATGGAAAAGCTGCTGGAAAACGTCAAGCACGTCGAGGTGCAGGTGCTCTGCGACGCGCACGGCAACGTCGTCACACTCGGCGAGCGCGAATGCTCCATGCAGCGCAAGCACCAGAAGCTCATCGAGGAAAGCCCCTCCCCGGCTGTGGACGAGGCCTTGCGCATCAAGATGCTCGCCGCCGCCACCCGCGCCGCCAAAGCCGTGCACTACGAGGGCGTGGGCACGGTGGAGTTCCTGTTGACCAGGGATGGGCAATTCTACTTCATGGAGATGAACACCCGCCTGCAGGTGGAGCACCCCGTCACGGAGCTGGTCACGGGCATAGACCTTGTCAAATGGCAGATCCGCGTGGCCGCCGGCATGGAGCTTCCCTTCCGGCAGGACGACATACAGCTCTCCGGCCACGCCATCGAGTGCCGCATCAACGCCGAGAACCCGGCGGAAAACTTCCGCCCCTGCGCCGGCAAGGTCACGCTTCTGCACGTGCCGGGCGGCCCCTGGGTGCGCTTTGATACGGCGCTGTATCAGGACTATACCATCCCTCCGTTCTACGATTCGATGATCGCCAAGCTCATCGTCCACGCGCCCACGCGCGCCGAGGCCATCCGCAAGATGCAGGCGGCGCTGTGCGAAATGGTCATCGAGGGCGTGGAACACACCGGCTGGATGCAGTCCGACCTCATCGCCGAGCGCGGCTTTGAGGACGGCACCTACACCACCGACTATTTGAGCGGGAGGTAAGCGATGCTCACCAGAAACCTCTTCCGCCGCCCGCGCATCAAACTGGAGGACACGGGCGAAACGCAGGCCCAGCGCCCGGAGATCCCCGAGGAGCTCTATACCGCCTGCCCGGTCTGCAAGGCCATGAGCGCGGCGGACGAACTGCGCAAAAACGCCAGCGTCTGCCCCAAGTGCGGCCACCACTTCCGCATCAGCGCCCGCCGTCGCGTGGAACTGTTCTGCGACGAGGGCACGTTTGATGAGATGTGGACGACGCTGCACGGCGAGAACCCCATCGGCTTTCCCGATTACGAAAAAAAGCTCGCCCACGCCCGCGAACAGTCCGGCGAGGTCGAGGCCGTGGTCACCGGCGAATGCCGGATCGGCGGCGAACCTGCCTGCGCCTTTTTCATGGAGCCGTCGTTCATGATGGCCTCCATGGGCACCGCCGTGGGCGAAAAGATCACCCGCCTGTTTGAACACGCGCGGGAAAAGGGCCTGCCCGTGGTCGGCTTCTGCGCCTCGGGCGGCGCGCGCATGCAGGAGGGCATACTCTCGCTCATGCAGATGGCCAAGACCACCGGCGCCGTCAAGCGCCACTCGGACGCGGGCAACCTCTTCATTGCCGTGCTCACCGATCCCACCACCGGCGGCGTGGACGCCAGCTTCGCCATGGAGGGCGACATCACCATCGCCGAGCCGAACGCCCTCATCGGCTTTGCCGGCCCGCGCGTCATCGAGCAGACCATCCGCCAGAAACTGGCCCCCGGCTTCCAGCGCTCGGAATTTCTGCTGGAAAAGGGCTTTGTAGACATGATCTCTGACCGGCGGGAGTTGAAGGAGCGCCTCACCGCGCTTCTGCGCCTGCATCGAAAGGAGGCGGAGGCGTGAAGGCATACGATTGCGTACAGGCGTCGCGCGCCAAGGGCCGCCCCACGGCGCTTTCCTATATTGGCGCGCTGATCGACGGCTTTGTGGAAATGCACGGCGACCGCCGCTTTGGAGACGACCCCGCCGTGGTGGCCGGCATCGGCTACCTAAGCGGCATGCCCATCACCGTGGTGGGCATCGAAAAGGGCGGCGACACCGCCGACAAGGTGCGCCGCAACTTCGGCTCCGCCAACCCCGAGGGCTACCGCAAGGCCCTTAGGCAGATCAAACTCGCCGAGAAGTTCCACCGCCCGGTCTTGTGTCTGGTGGACACCTCCGGCGCCTACTGCGGCGTCGGCGCCGAGGAGCGCGGCCAGGGCGAGGCCATCGCCGAGAACATGTATGAGATGATGACGGCAAAGACGCCGATCCTCAGCATCGTCATCGGCGAGGGCGGCAGCGGCGGCGCGCTGGCGCTGGCCGTGGCCGACGAGGTGTGGATGCTCGAGGACGCCTACTATTCAGTCATCTCGCCCGAGGGCGCGGCCAGCATCCTCTGGAAGGACGCCAAACGCGCCAAGGAGGCAGCCGAGAGCCTGCGGCTCACCGCACAGGACCTTTACGACCTCGGCGTCATCGAAAACATCATTCCCGCCGCCCAGACGCGGGAGGCGGGTATGCCGCGCCTCAAACAGGCGCTTTCCGAGGCGTTCTCGCGCCGCGCGGCGCTGGATACGGCCGCATTGCTTGAACAGCGCTACCGCAAATTCCGCGGCATAGGGGGTGGGGAAGCATGATCGCCATCGTGACCGACAGCACGGCCTATCTGACCCATGAGGAGGCAGTGGAACTGGGCGTGGTCATCGTGCCCATGAGCTATTCCTTCGGGAAGGACATGAGCCTCAACGAAGGCTGCATCGAAAACGACGAACACGCCGAGCGCCAGGTGGCCGAGGGCATCGACCATGTGCATACCTCGCAGGCGACGCTGGCGGGCTTTTTCAACGCCTTCCAGCGCCTGCGCCGCGCCGGCTACGAAGTGCTGTGCATCACCATCTCCTCGCGCCTGAGCGGCACCTACGCCAACGCCGTATTGGCCGCCAGGGAGCTGGGCGGCAGCCACATCGAGGTGGTCGATTCGCTCACCACCTGCTCCGGCCTCTATCTGCTCATCCGCGAGGCGAGAAAGCGCATCCGCGAGGGCGCCAAGCTCTCCGCCGTCGCCAAAGAACTCAAGGAACTGCGCAAGCGCGTGCGCATGCGCTTTTCCGTGGACGATATGGCCCCCCTGCGCCGCAGCGGGCGCCTGGGCAATGTGCGCATGTCCATCTCCACGGTGCTGAACATCAAGCCCATTCTGGAACTCAAGGACGGGGCCATCGTCTCCGTCTCTCTGGCGCGCGGCCGCGTGGAGCAGACGCGAAGGCTGTGCGCCTTCTGCGAGGGCGTGGAGGGCGAGATCGTCGTCAATAGCTTCCTCGCCGACGAGGCCGCCGCGCGCCTTGCCGTGCAATTGGCCGGCGATACGCGCGAGGTGGAGCGCCGCCGCGTCGGCCCGGTGCTGGGCGCGCACCTGGGCGCGGGCTGTCTGGGCGTGTGCTACATCGAAAAATAGCGCGACCGCAGCATTTTCGGGCAGGGCCGTTTGGCCCTGCTTTTTTTGCGTGGTTCGCAGAGGTTTAACCATAGATATACCCTTTATATGCTTAACCTCACGTCCCCGCTGCTGTTATATTTAAATTTGGGAATTATGCCTAAATATGTCCCGTTCCACGGCAAATTCGTGGCGGAAGGAGTCGAAAGCGTGAGAATACTGGAAAAACTTGGCAAGGCTGCCCTCTGTGCGCTGCTGGTGTTGGCGCTGCTGGGTGCGGCTGCAGGCGCGGAGACGCTGCGCGTCGGCGTGCGCGACGACATCATCAACTTTGGTTTCTACAACGAGACGACCGGCAAGTACTACGGCCTTGAGATCGACCTGGCCGCCGAGCTTGCCCAGCGCATCGGCTGCGATGGCGTGGAGTACGTCACCGTCACGCCCGACACCCGCAAGGACATGCTCCTGAACGGCGAGGTGGACGTCGTCATCGCCACATACTCCATCGCCGAGAGTCGCGAGGAAAACTTCGACTTCTCCGCCCCCTATTATGAGGATGACACCATCATCATGGTGGAAAAGTCCACCCTCTTTGGCAGCATCCGCGACCTGAAGGACAAGAACATCGGCATCGTCAACGGCACCAACGCCGGCCCGCTGCTGGCGCAGAAGCTCTACGACGAGGGCATCATCACCGACGTGGTGGTGGAAAACACCGATACCTTCACCCAGTACGAGGGCGCCTACGTTACCAAGACCGAGCGTTATGAGGACCTCGACGCCCTGCTGGAGACCGGCGAGATCGACGCCGCCTGCATGGACGCCTGTATCGCCCAGACCTACATGAACGATCAGCGCGAGTTTCTCGACGTCTCCATCGCCCATCAGGAATACGGCGTGGCCACGGTGAAGGATTCCGCTTTCAGCGCGCCCGTCGCTGAGGCCGTGCAGGCCATGTTGGACGACGGCACCATCGAACGGCTCATCGACAAATGGAATTAGGAAGGGGGAGCGAGCGTGACTGCGAGACTGAAGCGCAAAGCGGCGATCATGATCGTCGTGGAACTGATTTTTCTTTCCCTGGTCGGCGTGTTGCTGACCAATATGCAGACCGACCTCTCCCTGAACGACCAGCGCGACAACATCGCCGAAAAGCTCGACGAGATGGATGAGCTGATCGCCGCCGCGGACGCCTCCGGCGTGGAGATCACGGAGGCGTTCGACGAGGAGAACCGCGGCAAGGTCGGCAGCGCCGCTTTCATGTATCAAAACGGCGTACTCACCGGCTATTCCCGCGCCAATATGCAGTTGCTGACCGACCTGCTGGACGTGGACAATGTGATCATCCTCGACAAGGAGGGCCGCGCCCTGGCCCAGTCCGGAGATTCGCCGGCGGACTTTACCCGCAGCCGCTTCAACCAGCTGCGCACCGTCTTTGACGATGGCGAGCCCTCCGCCGCCTTCGAGGTGGAATTTGGCGACACCTGCTACCGCTACTACGGCGCGCGCATCGACGAGAACACCATGGTCGTGGTGGAAAAGAACGCCGAAACGCTCTATCACCGCCTCGAGGCATCCGCAACGCTCGCCAGCGCTCTTAAAAACGTCACCGTGGGCCTCAACGGTTTCAGCTTCGCCATTTCCGCCAAGGACTACACTTTCCTCTATTACCCGGACGAGGCGATCGTCGGTCAGGACGCCATCAGCATGGGCCTTTCCGTCGCCTCTCTTGAAGACGGCAGCTTCGGCTGGATGGACATCGGCGGCCAGCGACTCTACGGCGGTGCGACGCTGCTGGATGACGACACCTACGTCCTCTGCGCCGTTACCTCCGATGAGATCCTTGCCTCCCGCACCACTACCGTGACCATCATCCTCTTTGCCGTGTTTGTGGCTCTGACGCTGGTGGTGACCTACGCCTTCTTCATCCTTCGCGACCTGCGCGAAGAAAAGAGCGTGCGCATTGCCGGCAAGCTCCGCTTCGGCACTTCCGTGGCCCGCAAGCTCACCTCCGTGTCGCTGATCGGCCTCATTGCCATCCTCGTGGTTTCGTTCTACATGCAGTCCATCTTTGCGCTCTCCCGTCAGTCGATGAGCAACGACCAGCGCCTGCAGGAGATCTCCCAGCGCATTGACCAGTACGCCGCCCAGCGCGATGAACTGGCTGCGGAGTACGATGAACTCTACCTCAACAAGGCGGAGATCGCCGCCTTCATCATCGACACCAACCCCGAGCTTGCCAACCGCGAGAAGCTGGCCGAGCTGAGCGGCATACTCTCCCTCGAATCGGTCAACGTCTTTGATCAGTCCGGCGAACAGGTAGCCACCAACTCGCCCTACACGCGCTTTACCGTCAGCGATGATCCCGAGGATCAGTCCTACGAGTTCAACAAGCTGCTGCTCGGCGTGGACAGCCTCGTGCAGGAAGCCCAGCCCGACGACGTATCCGGCGATTTCCACCAGTACATCGGCGTCACCCTGCGCGACGAGCAGAACAACCCCAACGGCTTTGTGCAGATCTCCGTCATCCCCTCGCGCCTTGAGGTGACCGAGGAAAACATGGAGATCGGCAACATCCTCTCCGGCGTCCGCATGGGCAATGGCGGCGTGGTCTTTGCAGTCAACAAGGAAGACGGCGCCATCGCCTACCATCCCAACAGCCGCTACATCGGCCGCGACGCCTACGCCTACGGCATCACTGAGGATGCGATGGTGGACGGCTACACCGGCTACGTCACCTTCGCGGGCACCCGCCACTTCGCCTCCGCGCTGGAAACGGACCGCTACATCGTCTTCGCCGCCGTGCCCGAGGCCAACATCGGCACCGCCCGTCTGCCCGTGACGCTGATGGCTGGCGCGGCCAGCCTTGTGGCCCTGCTGCTGGTCATCCTCATGCTCTGCCTCTATCGCGATAAGCCCGGCAAGGCCGTACACAAGGGCAAGGAAGAAAAGAAGTACGGCAAGACCATGGTGGATGTGGTCATGCCGGATGGCTCGGTGAAAAAGACCGAATCCGCCGCCAGCCGCTGGCGCAACTCTTTCATCGGCTGGGCGGACAAGACGCCGGAGCAGAAACTCTTCAGCGTGCTGCGCGGCCTGCTGGGCGTCTTCGCGGTGGCCATCTGCCTGGCAGTGCTGATGCGCGATCAGTTCTTTGACGAGAGTTCCGTATTCCTCTTTGTACTCAACGGGGAATGGGCGCACGGCCTCAACATTTTCGCCGTCACCGGCAGCCTGCTCATCATCTGCGTGGCCAGCGTCGTCACCATGATCGTGCAGCGCCTGCTCACCATCATGGCCCGCACCTTCGGGGCCAAGGGCGAGACGGTCTGCCGCCTGCTCAAGAGCCTTGTCAAGTACATCTCCGTCATTGCCATGCTCTACTTCTGCCTGGCGCTGCTGGGCATCGACACCGCAACGCTGCTGGCCTCGGCCGGTATCCTCACCCTGATCGTCGGCCTCGGCGCGCAGACGCTGGTTTCCGACATCCTCGCCGGCCTGTTCATCATCTTCGAGGGCGAGTTCCAGGTCGGCGACATCGTCACCGTCGGCGACTGGACCGGCACTGTGGTGGAGATCGGCGTACGCACCACCAAGATCCAGGATGGCAACCAGAACATCAAGGTCATCAGCAACAGCAATGTCAGCGGCGTCATCAACAAGACGCGAGACTACTCCTTCAGCAGCGTCGATCTGGGCATCGAGTACAGCGAATCGCTGGAGCGCGTGGAGAACATCCTTCAGAAGGAGTTCCCCAACATCCGCAAGCACCTGCCCAACATCATCGACGGCCCCTTCTACAAGGGCGTGGTCGCGCTGGCGGACAACAGCGTCATCCTGCGCATCGTTGCGCTGTGTACCGAGGCCAACCGTGGGCAGATGGACCGGGACCTCAACCGCGAGATCAAGCTCATCTGCGACAAGTACGACATCAACATCCCCTTCCCGCAGATCGTCGTCAACCAGCCCACGGTCATCAAGCAGGCCAGCGAGTGGGAGAAGGAACAGGCGCGCAAGTTTACCGAGGAACAGCGCGAGCTGTCTGCCAACATCATGAACGAGGACGAGGAGGACCGCTAAACGGCCCGCGCCCCGGAGAGCACAACGCTCTCCGGGGCGCTTTTGTCGCACAAAAACGGCGGACGGCTCGCAGAGCCGTCCGCCAGATCGTTTCGCCTTACAGCTTCCAGATCTTCTCCGCGTAATCCTGCACGGAGCGATCGGAGGAAAACTTGCCGGCGCAGGCGATGTTGCGCAGGCACTTGAGCGCGTAGCCCTTCGCGTCCTCGCGGTAATCGCGCATGGCGCGCAGCCGCGCCTCCTGATAGGGCATGAAATCCTTGAGGATGAAGTAGTGGTCGGGCGCGTGCCAACTCGCCCCGTCCAGAAGCGACGCGCGCAGTTCGCCCAGAGAGCCCTCGCGCCCCGCTTCCACGCCCTCCGGCTCGCCAAAGAGCGTCAGCGCGTCCACGGCGCGGCGGATGCGCGCGTTTTCCTCGTAGATCGCGCGCGGGTTATAGCCCTGCAGATCGCGCAATTCCTCCACCGTCGCGCCGAAGATGTAGTTGTTCTCCGCCCCGGCTTCCTGCACGATCTCCACGTTCGCGCCGTCGTAGGTGCCGATGGTGGGCGCGCCGTTGAGCATCAGCTTCATGTTGCCCGTGCCGCTGGCCTCGGTGCCGGCGGGGGAGATCTGTTCGGAGAGGTCGGCGGCGGGGATGATCTTCTCCGCCACGGAGCAGTTGTAGTTCTTAACGAACACCACCTGCATCACCTTGCGCGCCTCCTCGTCGGCGTTGATCATTTCCGCCAGGCGGTTGATGAAGTAGATGATGGCCTTGGCGCGCGCGTAGCCGGGCGCGGACTTGGCCCCGAAGATGAAGGCCGTGGGCGTGAAGTCCGGCAGGTTGCCCGCCTTGTATTCGCAGTAGAGGTCGTAGATGGACAAAGCGTTCATCAGCTGCCGCTTGTATTCGTGCAGGCGCTTGATCTGCACGTCGAACATGAAGCCCGGGTCAAGCTCCACGCCGTCGTGCTTGCGCACGAACCGGGAAAGCTGCTCCTTTTTCAGCCGCTTGACGGCCATGAACTCGTCCGTCATGCCCTCGATGTGCGGCGCGAGCGCCTTGAGCGCGGTCAGGTCGGTGGCAAAACCCGTGCCGATGCGCCCAGCGATGAGCCGGGACAATTCCGGGTCGCACAAAAGCAGCCAGCGCCGCTGCGTCACGCCGTTGGTGACGTTGGTGAAGCGGTCGGGATAGAGCTCGTAGAAGCGGCGGAACACCGTGCGCTTGAGAAGCTCGGAGTGGATCTCCGCCACGCCGTTGACTGCGTGCGTGGCGTACACGGACAGCCGCGCCATGTGCGCCTGCCCGTTTTCGACGATGGCCAGGCCGCTTGCGTCCACGCCGCGATGGGCAAGCTCCTTGCGGAACATTTCGTCGATGCGGACGATGATGCGGGCGATCTCCGGCGCGACGCTGCGCAGAAGCTCCACGTCCCACTTTTCCAGCGCCTCCTGCATCACCGTGTGGTTGGTGTAGGCAAACACGCGCCGAGCGATCTCCAGCGCTTTGGCAAAGCGCACGCCGCGTTTATTCAGCAGGCGGATCAGCTCGGGAATGGCCATGGCCGGGTGCGTGTCGTTGAGCTGCACGGCGATGGCGGAGGGCAATTCCTCCACGGGCTTTCCCAGCCTGTCAAACTGGCGCAGCATGTCCTGCAAACTGGCGCTGACCAGCATGTACTGCTGCTTGATGCGCATCTGCTTGCCGGCGCGCAGCGTGTCGTTGGGGTAGAGCACCTTGGTGATGTCCTCGGCGCGGTTCTTCATCGCCGAAGCCTGCGCGTACTTCTGCTCGTTGAAGAGGCGGAAGTTGAGTTCCTCCTCGCTCTCGGCCTGCCACAGCCGCAGCGTGCCGATGTTGTGCCCGCCCAGGCCGATCACCGGCATGTCGTAGGGCACGGCCACCACATCGCCCGTGCGCATCGGCACGGTCACAGAAAGGTCGTCGCGGCGCACGCTCCAGGCGTCGCCCCACTTCGTCCAGTCGTCCGGCGCTTCCACCTGCCGGCAGTTTTCAAACGTCTGGCGGAAGAGGCCGAATTTGTAGCGCAGCCCGTAGCCGTCCAGCGGGATGTCGTGCGTGGCGGCGCTGTCCAGAAAGCAGGCTGCCAGGCGGCCGAGGCCGCCGTTGCCCAGCGCCATGTCCTCCACGTCCTCAAGGGAATTGAGGTCAACGCCCTTTTCGGAAAGCAGCTCGCGCGCTTCCTCCAAAACGCCCATGGCCAGCAGGTTGTTAAACACCATGCGGCCCACCAGATATTCCGCCGAGAGGTAGAAGGCGCGGCGGCCGGCGGCGTGGCGGCGCTCGCTGGCCGTCCAGTTGGGAGCCAGTTCCACCATGCAGGCCTGCGCCAGCGTCTCGTGCAGCTGCTTGGGCGAAGCCTCGCCAAGCGCGCAGTGCGCCTCCTTGAGCAATATCTTTTCCGTGCTTAAAATCAGTTCACGCGCGTTCAATCGTCATTCCTCCTTTGCGGGCCGCTTGCCCGCCATGCGGCCGGTGCGCTCGTTGAGAGAGCGGATGTGCTCGGCCAGCGCGTCGCTCGCCGCGCCGGGGCGCATGCGCCACAGCCAGTTGCCGCCCACCGTGCCGGGATAGTTCATCCGCGCCTCGCCGCCCAAATGCAAAAAGTCCTGCATGGGCACGATGGCCGTCTCCGCCACCGAGGCGAACACGCATTCGATCATCGCCTCGCAGATGTTCTCCGCCTTGGGAAGCGTTTTGCGCGCCAGTTCCTTCACCGGCTCCGCCGCCTTGTCCCACCAGCCCTGCACGGTGTCGTTGTCGTGCGTGCCGGTGTAGGCGACGCAGTTTTTGACGATGTTGCCGGGGAAGTGGGGGTTTGTTTCATCGGAATCGAAGCCGAACTCGATCACCTTCATGCCGGGATAGCCGAAATGGTCGATGAGCTTGCGCACGCGCGGCCCGACCTCGCCCAGGTCCTCGGCGATGATCCTTAATTCCGGCAACGCCTTCTCCACGCGCCTGAACAGCGCCTTGCCCGGGGCCTTGACCCACTTGCCCTCGCGGGCGGTGGGGCAGGAGGCGGGAATGGAGTAGTAGTTGGCAAAGCCGATGAAGTGGTCGATGCGCAGCCAGTCGAACATCGCCCCCGCCGAATGCAGGCGGCGCAACCACCAGCGGAAGCGGTCGCGGCGCATCTTCTTCCAATCGTAGAGGGGGTTGCCCCAGCGCTGCCCGTCGGCGCAGAAATAGTCCGGCGGCACGCCGGCCACGCGCAGGGGGGTGAAATCCTCCCTGTCCAGCTGGAAAAGCCCCGGCTCCGCCCAGGTGTCGGCGGAATCCTCGGCCACGTAGATGGGCATGTCGCCAAAGAGGGCGATGCCCTTTGCGTGTACGTAGTCCTTCAGCGCCTGCCACTGGCGGAAGAACAGCCACTGGCAGTAGCGGTAAAAGTCGGCGCTCTCCTGAAAGGGCGCGGCGTCCACGCGCCGCACGTCCTGATATTCCTTTGGCCACTTCGTCCACATAGCCCCGCCGCAGGAATCCTTGATGGCGGCGTAGAGGGCGTAGGTGTCCAGCCAGTTGACGTTTCTTTTGCCGTCCGGCGACCACGCCTGCCGCGCGGAAAACTCACGCACAGCCTTCTCCACGCGCGCAAACGACTGCTGGAAGGACAGGCGCAAGAGCGCCTCCTTGCGCGCGCGCACATTGGGGAAGTCCACGCGGTCGGGATCGGAAGCGGGGTCGGGCAGTTCCGCGTCGAGCAGCCCTTCCTCGCGCAACAGTTCAAGGTCAATGAGCATCGGGTTGCCCGCGTGCGTCGAGCCGGACTGGTAGGGCGATTCGCCGTATCCCGTCGGCCCGATGGGCAGCATCTGCCACACGCGCAGCCCCGCCTTTTCCATAAAGTCGGCAAAGGCGTAAGCCTCCTTGCCCAGCGTGCCCACGCCGCCGGGGGAGGGCAGAGAGGTCATGTGCATCAGCACGCCGCTTTGGCGCATGCAGATCGCCTCCATATCAAGCGTTCGCACCCATTATACACCGTCGCAGAGCATTTTGAAAGGGAAATTTCAGGAAGAAAAGGTCAAAGAAACAGCGCCTTCCCGTCTGTTTTCGTGGCGGGAAGGTAAAGTGTTGCCTTGAGATGAAGAAAAGCGGCGCGACGAAACTACCGTCGCGCCGCTGGCAAGGCTAGAATTCGTATTTGAGCACCGGGTTGCGCGCCGCCTTCACCTCGTCCGGCCGCCCGATGGGGGTGGTGACGGGGCAGGCGTGCAGCGTTTCGGGGTCGCTGCGCGCTTCTTGGAGGATGTCCAGCATCGCCTTGGCGCATTCGTCCAGCGTCTCGCGCGACTCCGTCTCCGTGGGTTCGAGCATCAGCGCCTCGTGAACGATGAGGGGGAAGTACATCGTCGGCGGATGGATGCCGCGGTCGATCATCGCCTTGGCCACGTCCAGCGCGCTCACGCCCGTCTCATGCTTGAGCTTTTCCAGCGTCAAAACGAACTCGTGCATGCAAATGCCCGGCACGGCGGCCTCGTAGCCGCCTTCCACCAGCGCGTGCATCAGGTAATTGGCGTTGAGCACCGCGCCCGTGGCGGCCTCAGGGACGCCCTCCGCGCCCAGCGAGAGCATATAGCACAGCGCCTTGACCACCACGCCGAAGTTGCCGTAGAACTCCTTGACGCGGCCCACGGACTTTTTCGGTCGCTCGAAGCGGTAGTTCCCCGCCTCGCCCACGACCTGCCCGTCGGGCAGAAAATCGCGCAAAAGCGCCTTCACGCCCACCGCGCCGCTGCCGGGGCCGCCGCCGCCGTGGGGCGTGGCGAAGGTCTTGTGCAAATTGAGATGCACCACGTCAAAGCCCATGTCGCCGGGACGGGCGATGCCCATGACGGCGTTGAGGTTGGCGCCATCGTAGTAGCAGAGGCCGCCTGCTTCGTGGACGACCTTGGTGATCTCCAGTATGTTCTCGTCAAAGATGCCCAGCGTGTTGGGGTTGGTGAGCATCAGCCCCGCCGTGTCCGCGCCGGCGAGCGCGCGCAGCGCCTCCACGTCCACGCGGCCGTTGGCCGTCGAGGGCACGGACACCACCTCAAAGCCCGCCATCGTCGCCGAAGCCGGATTGGTGCCGTGGGCGGCGTCGGGCACGAGTATCTTTGTGCGGGCAAGGTCGCCGCGGTCGTGGTGATAGGCCTTGATGAGCAGCAGCCCGAGGAACTCGCCGTGCGCGCCGGCGGCGGGCTGGAAGGTCACCGCGTCCATGCCGGTGATCTCCTTCAGCGACGCCTCCGCGCGGGCGTACACTTCCAGGCAGCCCTGCGCGTCCTTTGCGTCCTGCAATGGATGTACGCCGGTAAAACCGTCAAGCGCCGCCATCTGTTCGTCGATTTTGGGGTTGTACTTCATCGTGCAGGAGCCGAGCGGGTAAAAGCCGTCGCACACGCCGTGGGCGCGCTTTTCCAGCGCGCGGTAGTGGCGGCAGAGGTCGCCCTCGGCCATCTGCGGCAGCCGCAGCGCCTTTTCGCGCGCAAGCCCCGCCTCCAGCGGGCAGTCCGGCACGTCCAGCGGCGGCAGTATGTCCATGCCGCGCCCGGGAACGCTCTTTTCAAACAACAGCTTCATGCCAGCACCTCCCCGATGGCCGCGACCAGTTCGTCGATGTCGGCTCTGCTGTTCATCTCCGTGGCGCACCACAGTATGCCCTCGTCCACCGGCAGCCCGGCGAGTATGCCCTTCTCCGCCAGCGCCGAAACCAGTTCATCCTTGCCTGCCGGGCAGGCGGTGACGAACTCGTGGAAGAACGGCCCCTCGTGCAGGGGCGCGAAGCCGATTCTGGCAAGCTCCCCGCGCAGATAGGCTGCCTTGGCGTGGCACTGGCGCGCCACTTCGCGCAGGCCCGTTTCGCCCATCGCCGCCATGTACACGGCGGCGGTCATCGCGCACAGCGCCTGGTTGGAGCAGATGTTCGAAGAAGCCTTTTCGCGGCGGATGTGCTGCTCGCGCGCCTGCAGGGTCAGCACAAAGGCACGCTCGCCGCGATCGTCCGTGGTTTCGCCGACGATGCGGCCTGGCAGTTTGCGCATCAGCGCCTTGGTGGTGGCCATAAAGCCCAAATACGGCCCGCCAAAGGAGAGCGGCATGCCCAGCGGCTGCCCTTCGCCCACGGCCACGTCCGCGCCGACCTCACCGGGCGTTTTGTAAAGCGCGCAGGCGATGGGGTTGACGCTCAAGATGAACTTGGAACGGTTTTCGTGGACGATCTTTGCGACGGTTTCCCCGTCCTCGACGAGGCCAAAATAGTTGGGCGACTGCAACAGCACGCAGGCCACGTCCTTGTTAAGCATGGAAGAGAGCGCCTCCATGTCCGTGCGCCCGTCTTTCAGCGGAATGGTCCGAATCTCCACATCCGCGCCAAAGGCGTAGGTGCGCACCGTCTCCAGCGTCATCGGGTGCACGCCCTCGGACACCAGCGCCACGCGGCGCTTTCCGTCCACCAGCATGTTCACGGCCTCGGCGGCGGCGGTGGCGCCGTCGTAGACCGAGGCGTTGGAAACGTCCATGCCGGTCAGTTCGCAGATCATCGTCTGGTATTCAAAGATGGACTGCAGCACGCCCTGGCTCATCTCCGCCTGATAGGGCGTGTAGGCGGTGACGAACGTCTCCTTGGAAGTCACCGCGCCGACCACGGCGGGTATGTAGTGGTTGTACGCGCCCGCGCCGCGGAAGATGGAGCGGTAGACGCGGTTCTTCGCCGCCACGCCGCGCATCTCGCGGGAAAGCGCCAGTTCCGAAAGCCCCGGCTCGAGGTCGAGTTTTTTGACGCGCAACGCCTCCGGCACGGAGGCAAACAGTTCCTCCGGCCGGTCAAGGCCGATGGCGCGCAGCATTTCCGCGCGCTCGGAGCGCGTGGAGGGGATGTATCCGCCCATCTTACGCCTCCTCGGTGGCGCAGAAGGCCTCGTAGGCCGCCGCGTCGAGCAGTTCCTCGCGGTCGGAAATATCGCTGACCTCGAAGATCCACGCCTCATAGGGGGATTCGTTGAGCTTTTCCGGGGCGTTTTCCAGATCATTGTTGGCGGCGGACACCGTGCCGGTCACGGGGCTGACGATGTCGGCCACGGCCTTGACCGATTCCACGTCGCAGGCCGCCTCGCCGGCGGTGACGCCGTCGCCCTCGCCGGGCAGGTTGACAAAGACGATGTCGCCCAGGCTGTTCTGGGCAAAGTCGGTGATGCCGACGCGGGCGGTCGTCTCGCCCGTGAACTGCACCCATTCGTGGGATTTGGTGTAGAGAAGCTCCGCGAGAACATGCGCCATGGATGATTCCTCCTTCAATATCGTTTTGTCCGTCACTTCGCGCGCTTGTAGAACGGCAGCGGCACGATCTCGGCGGCCACGCGCCGCCCGCGCACGTCCGCTTCCACCTGCGTGCCGACTTGTGTATATCTGCTGTCCACCAGCGCCATGGCGTAGGCCCCGCCCAGATACGGCAGATGCGTGCCGCTGGTGGTGACGCCGATCTTTTCCGCGCCGATGTACACATCCTGCCCCTCGCGGACGATGCCCCTGCCCGTCGTCTTGAGGCCGACGCGGGCGCGGGGCGTGCCGCGCTTTATCATGGCCTCGCGGCCGACAAATTCGTGTTCCGGCTTCACCGCCCAGCCAAGCCCGGCCTCCAGGGGCGATATATCGTCGGTCATCTCGTGGCCGTAGAGGGGCATGGCGGCCTCGAGACGCAGCGTGTCGCGCGCGCCCAGCCCGCAGGGCTCGGCTCCGGCCTTTAAAAGCGCGCGGAACAGCGTTTCCGCGTCCTCCGGCCTGCAGTAGAGCTCATAGCCCCACTCGCCGGTGTAGCCCGTGCGCGAGAGCATGCATTTGACGTTCGCCACCTCCACCTCGGGCACGAAGTGGTAGTACTTTTTCGGCAGCGCCTCCTCGGGCAAAAAGCCCAGCAAGAGTTCCTTGGACTTCGGCCCCTGCAGCGCCAGTTGCGCCCATTCGTCGGAGACGTCCGTCATCGTCACGTCCTCCAGCAGATGCGCGCGCATCCAGTTTACGTCCTTTTCGCGGTTGGCGGCGTTGACCACGGCCATGTAACGCGCGTCGTCAAAGCGGCACACCACCAGGTCGTCCACGATGCCGCCTTCCTCGTTGAGCATCGGCGAATAGCGCACCTGCCCGTCCACCATGCCGGTCATGTCGTTGGCCATCAGATAGTTGAGCGCCTTCAGCGCCCCCTCGCCCTCAAAGAGCACCTCGCCCATGTGCGATACGTCGAACAGGCCCACGCCCTCGCGCACGGCCATGTGCTCGTGGATGACGCCCTTTGGGTACTGCACCGGCAAAAGGTAGCCCGCGAAGGGCACGATGCGCCCGCCCAGCTCCACGTGCAGGTCATACAGCGGCGTCTTGCGTTCCATCGGCATCCCCCTTTCAAGATGTATAAAAAATGAGAGGCGCGTCAATACAACGCGCCTCTGTTTCAGACCTGAAAGATTCTCCCGCAGGATTGCTTCTTCGGTGCCGCAAGCGGCTTTCCAGAGTTTCGTCCGGTGCCGGTCCTTTTGCCTGAGAGTTGTCTGCGCATTCCCCTTCGGCGCCGCCTGGCGGTCTCTCCCGGAACCATCGCACGAATCCTTATGCAGTTTTTCCTATCCCTATTGTAACGGAATCCGCCGTCCCTGTCAAGGGCAAATTGCCCGGCGCGGAAGCGCCCTGCTATTCCACGGTCTTGAGCGATTCGGCCATGTTGATCTTCTCCAGCTTCACCCGCAATGCGAGGTTGACCAGTATGGCGAACACAAACGTCAGCGCCACGGAAATCGCGTAGCTCAGGAGCGATATGCGCACGTCGAAGCGGATCATGTCGATCCTGATCTGCGCCATCACGAAGGCGTGCAGCGCCTTGCCCATGGGAAGCCCCGCCAGGGCGGCGATGAAGCAGAGCAGGAAGTTTTCCGAGAACACATAGGAAGCCGTCTCCTTGGGGAGGAAGCCCAGCACCTTGACGGTGGCGATTTCCCGCGTGCGCTCGGTGATGTTGATGTTGGTGAGGTTGTAAAGCACGATGAACGCCAGCGCCCCAGCGGAAAAGACGATGAGTATGACGATGTAATCCAGGCTCTCCATCATGCTGTTGACGCGGTCGCGCATGTCGAGGTTGGCCGACACGTTGGCCACGCCGTCCACGGAGGAGAGCTCCGCCGCCTTCCCGCGCGGGTCCACGTCCCCGTCCACGGCCACGTAGGCGCTCTTGACCTCGGGCGCGTAGCCCCACTGCGCCTTGAGCGTCTCCGGGCGGGCGTAAACGTAGTTGTAGACGTAGTTTTCAAACACGCCGGAGATGGTGAGTTGCGCCGGGCTCATGTCGCTGTCGCGCACGGTGATGGTGTCGCCCACGCCCGCGCCCAGCGATTCGGAAAGCCCCTGGGAGATCACCGCCTCGCCCTCCCCGGGCAGGGAGACGGGCGTCTCGCCCATGTGCATGTCGATAAAGCCGTCCAAATTTTCCGCCTGCGTGGCGACGAGGTAAACGGACTTGGTCACATCGCCCGCGGAGGCGTCCACGCTGCTTTCGTGGACAAAGAGCACGTCCGCGTCCTCCCCGGCCTCGCGGCGGAACGTTTGCTGCGCGGCTTCGTCCTGCGCGTCTGCGAAGGTGACGGAGATATCGTAGAGCGTGATCTCGTCGAACTGGTAGTTGACCACGTCGCTGATGGAATCGCGGATGCCCATGCCGGTAACCAGCAGCGCCGTGCAGCCGCCGATGCCGATCACCATCATCACCAGGCGCTTTTTGTAGCGGAAGATGTTGCGGATGGTGAGCTTGTGCATGAACGACAGCCGCCGCCACAGGGGGCGGACGCGCTCGAGCAGTATGCGCTTGCCGGCCTTGGGCGCGGCGGGGCGCAGAAGCTGCGCCGGGGCGAGGTTCAACTCGCGGCGCACGGAGAACCACGTGGCCCCCACGGAGCAGAGCAGCGCCGCGCCCAGGGCCAGCGCGCCCATGCCCCAGTCAAACACCAATTCGATCTCGGCAAAGCCGTACATCAGGCTGTACGCCATCCAGATGACCTTGGGGAACACCGTGGAGCCGAAGAAGAAGCCGATGACGCTGCCGATGGTGGCGGCGCTGCCGGAATAAAAGACGAATTTCCCCATGATGGCGCGCGGCGTGTAGCCCATGGCCTTGAGCACGCCGATCTGCGTGCGCTGCTCGTCCACCATGCGCGTCATCGTGGTCATGCACACCAGCGCCGCCACCATGAAGAAGAACAGGGGAAAGACCATGGCGATGCTTTCCACGATCTGCGAATCGCTCTCAAAGCAGGCGTAGCCGATGTTGGCGGAACGGTCGAGCACATACACGTCCGGCTCGTCGATCTCGGCGATCTTTTCCCGCGCGTCGGCGATCTCGCCGCGGGCGTCGGCCAGCTCGCGCTCGGCCTGCATAAATTCGCGGTCGGCCTGCGCGCGGCCGTCCTCATATTCCTCGATGCCGTCGGCCAGCTCCGCCTTCGCGTCCTCCAGTTCGGCGCGGCCGTCGATGAGCTGCTGTTCGCCGTCCTCGATCTGGGCAAGCGCGTCGCGCAATTCGGCGCGGCCGCTGCTGATCTGCCGCCGGGCGGAGGCAAATTCGCGGTCGGCCTGTTCGCGCCCCGCCTCCACCTGGGCAAGGCCGGATTCCAGCTGCGGCAGGGCCGCCTGCATCTGCTGGTAGCTTTCGATATAGCCGCCCTCCTCGATGACGGCGAGCCCCGCCTGCGCCTGGGCGAGCTGTTCCTGCAAGGCGGCGAGCTGTCCCTCGATCTGGGCAAGCGTCGCGTCGTAGGCGGCCTCATACTGGGTAAGCTGCTCCTGCAACGTATCCCGCTGCGTCTGCGCGGCGGCGATCTGGTTGTCAAAGTTCGCGGCAGTCGAAGCGATCTCCGCCACGACGCCCTCCAGCGCCGGGCGTTTCTCCGCCAGCGCGGCCTCGATCTCGGCGCGACGGTCGGCGTCGGGCGAAGGCGTGAGCGTGGCAAGCTCCGCTTCGGCGGCGGCGATCTCCCCGTCTATGGCAGACAACTGCCCGTTCAGGTCGCCAAGCGCCGCGTTGCGCTCGTCCTGCAGCGCGGAAAGGCCGCCCTCGGCCTGCGAGAGCTGCTCCGCCAGCGCGTCGTATTCGCCCTGCGCCGTGGCAATGCGGCCTTCGTAATCGCTTTGCACGCCGGCGATCTGGCCGTCCAGTTCTCCCCTGCGGCTTTCCAGGGAAGCGATCTCCCCCTGCAGGGCGGCGATGCGCTCGGCGTCGGCCTCGGGGTCGAGGGCGGAGAGCTCGTCCCGCTTGGCGGAGATGTCGCCCTCCACCTGCGAAAGCTCGCTTTGCAGCGGGGCAAGGGCGTTGTCGCGTTCCGTCGTGAGGGCGGAAACATTGCCATGCGCCGCCGTCACCTGCGTGGAAAGGCCGTCGCGCGCCGCCTGCGCTTCGCTGATGCGCGCCTCATAGTCCGCGGATGTGGAATCGAGCGTGCCCTGCACGCCATCGCGCTGCGAACGCAGATCGGCAAGCTGGGCGTTCAGTTCGGCAATGCGCGCGTCGTCGCCGGGCTGCAAGGTGGCGAGTTCGGCTTCCAGGGCGGCGATCTCCTCCTCCAGCGCCGCGCGCCGGCCCTCCAGCCGCCCCAGCGCTTCTTCCTTCTGGCCGTTCAATACGGAAACGGCCTGTTCTGCCGCGGCCAGGCCGCCGCGCAGCTGTTCGCCGGCGGCGTTCAGTTCATCGCGCGCCGCCTGCGCCTGCGCAACGCCGCCCTCCAGCTGGGAGACGCCCTCAGTCAGCTGCGCGTACTGTTCGAGCACGCCGCTTTCCTCGATCTGCGCCATGCCGTCCTGCACGGTGGCGAGCTGCGCCTCCAATTGCGCCTGCGTTTCATTGAGCTGGGCGTAGGTGCTCGCCTCGGCGCTCTCCAGCTGGCTCTCGGCGCTGTTTAGCTCCCGGCGGCCGGAATCATACTGGGCGCGGCCGTCGATCAGCTCCTGTTCGCTGTCCCTGAGCACCTGTTCGCCCACGATGATGTCGGCGCGGCCGGCGGTGATCTCGTCCAGCGCGTCGAGCAGTTCGCGCTCGGCCTCGTCGCGCTGTTCGAGGTATTCCGTATAGCCCTCGTCGTATTCGGCCACGCCGTCGTCCAGCTCCGATTCGGCGTCGCCCACCAGCGTCTCAAAGCGCTCGCGAGCCTGCGATTCGCCGGAATGGGTCATGCTGTCCTCGTATTGCTCCACGCCGGCCTGGTATTCGTCGGAATAGATCTCGCCCTCGGTATCGAGGCGGATGTAGATGTCGGTGTAGTAGTCGCAGTCAAAGCCCCCATAGGGGATGTAGGCAAAGGCCATCACCGCGCCGGTGCCCAGGGAGGTGCTGCCGCGCTCGTAGTTGAGGTAGGTGGGGGAGTTGCCCAGCCCGACGATGGTGTATTCGCGGAAGGCGAACATGTCGAGCGTGTCCTCGTCGTTGGTCTCGGAAAGGACGATCTTCTTGCCGATGCTGTCCACGGGGAAGAACTGCGCGTCGGCCACCGCCTCGTTGCCAGCGCGGGGCAGGCGTCCGGCGGTGAGGCTGATCTCATTGACGTCCTCGGTGAGGGAATTGAAGATGACCACGCCGGACATGTCCAGGGCGGTCACGTCCACCAGCGCGTCCTGGCTGACGGCGCCGGCGGCGGCGGTCACGCCGTCTATGTCGGCAAAGGCGTCGGCGTCGCCCTGGTCGAAGCCCACGGTGGAGACCAGGCGGTAGTCGTACATGCTCTGGCGGTCCAGATAGTCGTCGCCCGTCTCCACCATGGCGTCGCGGCAGACGCGCAGGCCGCAAAAAAAGCCCACGCCAAGGGCGACGATCGCCAGGATCGCCAGATACCGCCCCAGGCTCTTGCGGATCTCCCGCAAGGAACTTTTTCGCAGCGCTTTCATATTACCACTCGATCTCCTCGACGGGGACGACGTTATCGTTGATGCGTTTGGAGGCGACCATGCCGTTCTTGATCTCTATGATGCGGTCGGCCATGGCGGTGATCGCCTGGTTGTGGGTGATGATGACCACGGTGATGCCCTTTTCGCGCGCCGTGTCCTGCAAAAGCTTCAAAATGGCCTTGCCGGTGTTGTAGTCGAGCGCGCCGGTAGGCTCGTCGCACAAAAGCAGCTTGGGGTTCTTGGCCAGCGCCCGGGCGATGGCCACGCGCTGCTGCTCGCCGCCGGAGAGCTGGGCGGGAAAGTTGTTCATGCGCCCGGCCAGCCCCACCTGCTTGAGCACCTTGCGCGGCTGCAGGGGCCGCCGGCTCAACTGCGCGGCCAGTTCCACGTTTTCCAGCGCCGTCAAGTTGGGCACGAGGTTATAAAACTGAAAGACGAAGCCTATGTCGTAGCGGCGGTATTTGGTCAGGGCCTTGGAAGAATAGCGGGAGATGTCGCGCCCGTCGAGCATCACCTTGCCCGAGGTCAACGTGTCCATGCCGCCGAGTATGTTGAGCAGCGTGGTCTTGCCCGCGCCGGACGCGCCAACGATCACGCAGATCTCGCCCTTCTCGATCTCAAAGGTGATGTCGCGCAGGGCGTCGATGGTGACTTCGCCCATGCGGTACTGTTTTTTGACCTTGCGGAATTCGACGTAGGCCATGCGCATCCGCCTCCACCCTTTATACCAGTATAATTATACCACGCGGACAAAGGGAAATTGTGTCTAAAAGGAAAACTGTTTCGGGCAGGAACGTGAAATAGAAGGCGATGATTTTATGCCGCCTTTATACGGGGCAAAAGCCGCCCTCCCGACGGGGGAGAACGGCTTTGGGAAGAAGGGCGCAATGGCCGCATCTGCTCTTGCCCCAGTGCAATTTTTGCGTTTGTGGGCTTTATCGGCGCTCTGGCGGCTGTTTGGGCGGGGGCAGCACTACGGTGAATCGCGTGCCGATGCCCTCGCGGGAGAGCACCTCAAAGTGCCCGCCGTGGCTTTCGACGATCCAGCGGGCGATGGACAGACCCAGCCCCGCGCCGCCGCTGTTGCGTCCGCGCGCCGGGTCGGAGCGGTAGAAGCGGTCGAACACGCGGGAAACGTCCTCGCGGCTGATGCCGATGCCGGAATCCTGCACTTCGATGGCCGCCCCGCCGTCCCCCGCGCGCCGTGCGCGCAGGCGGATGACGCCGCCTGCGGGCGTGTACTTGGTGGCGTTGTCGCACAGTACGCGGCAGCACTGCTTGAGCATGTCGCGGTCGGCCAGCGCCGTGACGCCCTCCTCGGTCTCGATGCGCCAGTCGTGATTGCGGTCGATGAGCTGCGAATCCTCGTAGACCTCCTTGACCAGTTCCGAGACGTTCAAAAGCTGCATGTCCAGCCGGCTGCGCCCCATGTCGCCGCGGGCGAGGAACAGCAGCTGGTCGACGAGCTTTTTCATGTATTCGCTCTCGGACTTGATGGCGGCGATGCCCTCATCCAGGATCTTTTCATCGCTCTTGCCCCAGCGGTCGAGCATGGCGGCGTAGCCCTGGATGACGGCGATGGGCGTGCGCAATTCGTGCGAAGCGTCGGAGACGAACTGCCCCTGCCGCTGATAGGATTCGTGCAGGCGCGCAAGCAGGCTGTTGACGGCTTCCTCCAGCCCGCGCAGGTCGCGGTCGCCGGTGCGCAGCGTCTCCTCCGGACGCATGGACTTGATGCGGTCCTCCAGATCGTGCAGCCGCTCGTCGTCCAGAGGCGCGTGCTCGAAGGTCTGCTGGCGCTCGAGCAGGGCGCGGGTGGCGCGGGCCATCTCGTCCAGGGGGCGCAAAAGGCGGCGCGCGCGGCGGCCGCCGAAAAACATCTGCCGCAAAAGCGACAGGCATTCAAAAGCCAGCAGCGCAAAGGCGGCGGGCAGGGCGGCGTTGAAAAACGGCTTCGCGGCCACGGCGTGCATCTCGCCCTCCGGGCCGTAGAAGATGTAGACCGCGTCCCACACGCGCTGGAAAAACCCGCCCTGCGCGCCCATCTCCACCGTGCGCTCGATGCCGGGCGTCCACGCGCCGCCGAGGGCGGACAATTCCTCATAGAAGCAGAAACAGCCGATGGCGAGGATGGCGAGCAGCAGATCCAGCCAGAAATACAACTTGAAAAGCCTCCACAGCCACGAACGCTGTATGCTCCGGGCCGTGGAGGTCACGCGGCGGCTCTCGCTCATGCTTCCGCGTCGCGGAACACATAGCCCACGCCGCGCACCGTGTGGATGAACTTGACGCCGAATTTTTCGTCGATCTTGGAGCGCAGGTAGCGGATGTAGACGTCCACCACGTTCGTCTCGCCCATGTAGTCGTACCCCCATACCTTGGATAAGAGCTGTTCGCGCCGGAGCACCAGGAAGCGGTTTTCCATCAGCGCCTGCAAAAGGTCGAACTCGCGGCTGGTAAGGCTGACCTCTTCCTCCCCGTAGCGCACGGTGTGGCGGCCGGGGTCGAGCGCGAGCTTGCCGGAGGTGAGCACGCCTTCGCCCGCCGCCGTAGCCGTCGCGCGCTTGCGCAGCGCCGCGCGGATGCGGGCCAGCAGCTCCTCGATCTCAAAGGGCTTGGTGATGTAGTCGTCCGCGCCCATGTCCAGCCCCGTCACCTTGTCCATCACCGCGTCGCGCGCCGTGACCATGATGACAGGCGTCTGCTTTGTGCGGCGCAGGCGGCGCAAAAGCTCCATGCCGCTCATGCCCGGCAGCATCACGTCCAGCAAAATCAGGCCGTAGTCGCCGTGTTCGGCCATTTCCAGGCCGTCGCGCCCGTCCATGGCCTTGTCCACGCGGTAGCCCTCGTGCACAAGCTCCAGCTCCACAAACCGCGCCAGCTTCTCCTCATCCTCGACGATGAGTATCTTTTCTTCCATCGCCCTTCCCCCTCCCCGGAGCGCTTTCCCGGCCGCGACGCCCCGCACGCCGCGGCCGGGAAACCTTTATTTACTTCATTTACTTCGACGCGTCCCCGTCTTTTTCCTGCCAGCTCTCCTTGACGCGCTCGGCGGCGTCCTCGGCCTTGTGTATGTACTCGTTGACCTTCTCGTTGGTGGGGTGGTCGCCGCGCAGCGAGTAGCGCAACCCGAAGAACAGGCCGATGATCATTAGCACCAGCATCAGCCAGATGGTGATGGGCGGGATCAGCAAAAGAAGCACAAACGCCGTCAGCGGCAGCGAGACGACTTCCTTGCCGTCGCGCGAGGCGACGATATAGTTGTGGTTGCCGTAGTTGAGCATGCGGCGGAAGATGCCGCCCACGGTGCGCGCCCCGTCCCGGAAAGCGCCGTCGCGCTCCTTTTTCTTTTGGGGTTCCTCTGCCTTTTCCTCCGCTTTGGTGGAAAAGCGCGCGTCGTTTTCGGGCACCTTGCCCTCGCGCTCCAGCAATACGATGGCGTCCAGCAGATCCCAGTCCGCCGCTTCCAAAGCGGCCTTGGCTTCCTCATAGCTCACGTTGGCCTTCTGGCGCAACAGTTCCACCATTTCGTAATTGGTCATGTTCATTTCCCCTTTCTGTCCTGCCGACGCGAATATATTATACCACAAACATTAGAGCCCCATGCCGGGAAATTAGAGAAAGATTAGAACCGCGTGACAGCTTTCTGAACGCAAAAGCCCCGGTTTTGCATCTTGCCATTCCCCGCAAAACTTGCTACAATAGAAGGACATGGAAAATGGGAGGCGATGGGCGTGAACCAGCGCACGGTGGAGATACTCGATACGACGCTGCGCGACGGCGTGCAGGCCGCGGGCGTGATCTTTTCCCTGGAGGACAAGATCAAGCTCGTGCGGGCGCTGGACAAGCTGGGCGTGAGCTACATAGAGGCCGGCAACCCCTTTTCCAACCCCAAGGACGCGGAGCTGTTCCGCTTCGCGCGGGAAAAGCTGCGCCTGAAAAACGCCCGCCTCGCCGCCTTTGGCATGACGCGCCGCGCCGGTCTGCGCGCGGAGGAGGACGCCGGCCTGCGCGCCCTGCTGGAAAGCGGCGCGCACATCGCCTGTATCGTGGGCAAGGCCAGCATCTCGCAGGCGCGGGACGTGGTGGGCGTCGCCCCGGAGGAAAACCTTGCCATGATCGAGGACACGGCGCGCTTCCTCACCGAAAACGGCATGAGCGTGTTTTTCGACGCCGAACACTTCTTCGACGGCTACCGCGAGGATCCCGCCTACGCCCTTTCCACGCTCGAGGCCGCCGCGCGCGGCGGGGCGACGCGCCTTTCCCTCTGCGATACAAACGGCGGCACGCTGCCCGGCGCCATCAAGGAGGCGGTGCGGGAAGTGGCGGCGCGCTTTACCGTGCCCGTGGCCATCCACTGCCACAACGACGCCGGCCTTGCCACCGCCGGCACGCTGGCCGCAGTCGAGGCCGGGGCCACGCAGGTGCAGGGCACGGTGAACGGCTACGGCGAGCGCTGCGGCAACGCCAACCTCTGCGAGGTGCTGCCCAACCTGGAACTGAAGATGGGGCCTGCGCGCCCTGCCGGAGGGCAACCTGCCCCTCCTGTGCGACACGGCGCGCTTCATCAGCGAGCTTGCCAACCTCAACATGGATGAGAGCATGCCCTACGTGGGCCGCAACGCCTTCGCCCACAAGGGCGGCATGCACATAGACGGCGTGCTCAAGCGCCGCGACAGCTTTGAACACATAGATCCCAGGCTGGTCGGCAACCGCCGCCGCCTGCTCATCAGCGAGGTGGCGGGGCGCAGCGCGCTTCTGACGCGGCTTAGAAAGGTCGCGCCGGAATTGACGCGCGAAAGCGAGGCCACCATCCGCATACTCGAAAACGTCAAGGCGCTGGAGGCGGAGGGCTACTCCTTTGAGGACGCGGACGGCTCCTTGACATTGCGCATACTCGAAGCGCTCGGCCGCCGTCCGGCGTTTTTCAAGGTGCTGGACTTCCACGTGTTCTCCCGTCCCGACCCCGGCCCGCTCAACGCGCAGGCCTATGTAAAAGTCTCGGTGGACGAGCGCGTGGAGATCACCGCCGACGAGGGCGACGGCCCGGTCAACGCCTTGGATCTTGCCCTGCGCAAGGCGCTCTCGCGCTTTTACCCGGTGCTGGGGAACATGCGCCTGACGGATTTCAAGGTGCGCGTGGTCTCCGCCAGCGGCACGGCCAGCGCCGTGCGCGTGCGCATCGACTCCACGGATGGAAAGAACGTCTTTTCCACCGTGGGCGTCTCCACAAACATACTCGAGGCCAGCTTCATCGCGCTGACCGATTCCATCGACTGCCTGCTCATGCACCACGCGCAGGGCGAGGCGTAACGGCACTTGACAAGGAAGGACGTACAGCATGGGCAAGATCATCGCCATCTCCAACCAGAAGGGCGGCGTGGGCAAGACCACGACCTCCGTCAATTTGAGCGCCTGCGTGGCCGAAGCCGGCAAAAAAACGCTCCTTGTGGACATCGACCCGCAGGGCAACGCCACCAGCGGCCTGGGCGTGGACGCGGCGCAGGGCGCGAAAACGGTCTACGAAGTGCTGCTTGGCGAAGCGGGGGCGCGGGAAGCCTGCGTGGACACGGGTTTCGACGGCCTCATGCTCATCCCCGCCAGCATCGAACTGGCCGGCGCGGAGGTGGAACTGGTGGGGGCTGGAGGGGCGCGAAGGGCTGCTCAAGACGGCGCTTGCGCCTTTGCGGGACAATTTTGACTATATCTTCATCGACTGCCCGCCCTCCCTGGGGCTTTTGACGCTCAACGCCCTCACTGCGGCGGACAGCGTGCTCGTGCCCATACAGTGCGAATACTACGCGCTCGAGGGCGTGGGGCAGCTGATGAACACCGTAAAGCTGGTGCGCAAGAAGCTCAACCCCGCCCTGGAGGTGGAGGGCATCGTTCTGACCATGTTCGACGCGCGCACCAACCTCGGCGCGCAGGTGGTCACGGAAGTGCGCAACCACTTCCCCAAAGAGGCGTTTGCAACGCTCATCCCCCGCAACGTACGCCTGAGCGAGGCGCCCAGCTACGGCGTCCCCATCCAGCGCTACGACGCGCGTTGCAACGGCGCGGCGGCCTACCGCGCGCTGGCCAAAGAGTTGATCGGCAGAAATGAGGGAAGATAGTATGGCGGCAAAGATGCAGCGCGGCCTTGGCCGCGGCCTGGGCGCGCTCCTGGGCGAGGCGGCGGAAAACAGCGAAGCGGCCCGCGACGAGGTGCGCTCACTGAAACTGACGGACATCGACCCCAACCGCGGCCAGCCCCGCGAGCGCTTTGAGGAAACGGCGCTGCGCGAACTGGCCGAGTCCATCCGCGCCGTGGGCGTTTTGCAGCCCATCATCGTGCGCAAAACGGGCGAGCGCTATGAGATCATCGCCGGCGAGCGCCGCTATCGCGCCTCGCGTCTGGCGGGGCTTGACGAGATCCCCGCCATCGTGCGCGACTGGGACGAGCAAAAGCGCCTGGAAGCGGCGCTGGTGGAGAACCTCCAGCGCGACGACTTGAACCCCATGGAGGAAGCCATGGGCGTCAAGCGCCTGATGGAGGCGGCGGGCCTTACGCAGGAGCGCGTGGCCGAGCGCCTGGGCAAGAGCCGCCCGGCGGTGGCCAACCTTTTGCGGCTTCTGACGCTGCCGGAGGAAGTGCAGAAAATGCTCGTCGACGGCCGCCTCACCGCCGGCCACGCCCGCGCGCTCGTCTCGGTCGACCCCTCGCGGCAGGTGCAGCTTGCCAACCTCACCGTGCAGCAGAACTGGTCTGTGCGCCAACTGGAGCGCATCTGCGCCCAGCCGGTCAAGCCCGCCCCCAGACCCCGCCTGCGCCCCGACCGGGAGCTCACCGAGCTGGAGGACATGGCGCGCGAGCTGTTCGGCACCCGCGCCAGGATCGACGGCGACAAAAACCGCGGCAAACTGGTCATCTCCTATTACAGCGCCGACGATTTGCAGCGCATCTGGGAGGCACTGGAGGCCGCCCGTCGCTGAAAAACTGCGCGTTTTAACAAATAAAATACATAATTATGCGCTTGAGCCCTTGATTTTTTCGCAAATGAGCGTATAATATACACCATAAAACGCATATTCATTCAGGAGGGCATTCCGATGAAGCAGTATAAGAAGATCGTTCTGGCCTATTCCGGCGGTCTGGACACGTCCGTCATCATCCCCTGGCTCAAGGAGCACTACGAGGGCTGCGAAGTCATCGCCGTGGCCGCGGACGTGGGGCAGGGCACGGAGCTGGAGGGCCTGGAGGAAAAGGCCATCAAGACCGGCGCTTCCAAGCTCTATATTGAGGATCTGAGCAAGGAATTCGTCGGGGATTACATCTTCCCCACCCTCAAGGCGGGCGCGAAGTACGAGGGCGAATACCTCCTGGGTACGTCGTTCGCGCGCCCCATCATCGCCAAGCGCATCACCGAGATCGCCCTCAAGGAGGGCGCGGACGCCATTGCCCATGGCTGCACCGGCAAGGGCAACGATCAGGTGCGCTTTGAACTGTCCATCAAGGCCTTCGCGCCGCAGATGCCGGTCATCGCTCCCTGGCGCGTCTGGGAGTTCAAGAGCCGTGACGACGAGATCGACTACGCCGAATCCCACAACATCCCCCTGCGCATCAGCCGCGAGACGAACTATTCCAAGGACAAGAACCTCTGGCACCTCTCCCACGAGGGCCTTGACCTCGAGGACCCGGCCAACGAGCCGCAGTATGAAAAGATACTCGAAATGGGCGTGACCCCGGAGCAGGCCCCCGACGCCCCCGAGTACGTGACCATCGACTTTGAAAAGGGCGTCCCCGTGGCCGTCAACGGCGAGAAGCTGGACGGCGTGGCCCTCATCGAAAAGCTCAACCAGCTGGGCGGCAAGCACGGCGTGGGCATACTCGACATGGTCGAAAACCGCCTCGTGGGCATGAAGAGCCGCGGCGTGTACGAGACGCCCGGCGGCGCCATCCTCTACTTCGCCCACGAAATGCTCGAGCAGCTCTGTCTGGACAAGAACACACAGCACATGAAGCAGAAGCTGGCGCTGGACTTTGCCGACCTGGTCTACAACGGCCTCTGGTACACGCCCCTGCGCGAGGCGCTCTCCGCCTTCGTCGACAAGACGCAGGAAACCGTCACCGGCACGGTCAAGGTCAAGCTCTACAAGGGTAACATCACCGGCGCGGGCATGACCAGCCCCTACTCCCTCTACGATGAGGAGATCGCCACCTTCGGCGAGGACGCGGTCTACGACCAGGCCGACAGCGCGGGCTTCATCGCCCTCTACGGCCTGCCCATCGCCGTTCAGGCCATGAAGAAGCTGAAGAAGTAAGTTGGTATCGACTATATGCGAAAGAGCTGTCCTGTGGGCAGCCCTTTTGCGCGTCTGGAGGAATGTATAAGTATGAAGCTCTGGCAGGGAAGGCTGGGCGGCGACGTGGACGAGCGCCTCGACCGCCTCAACAAATCCATCGGCTTTGACGCGCGCATGTACAAGCAGGACATCACTGGCTCCATCGCCCACGCGCGCATGCTGGGCAAGATCGGCGTGCTCACCGGGGAGGAAAAGGAGGCCATCGTCGCAGGCCTCCAGGGCATCCTCTCGGACATCGACGCGGGCAAGCTGCAGATCGACATGTCCTGCGAGGATATCCACACATTCGTCGAAGGCGAACTGACCCGCCGCATCGGCCAGCCAGGCAAGAAACTGCACACCGCCCGCAGCCGCAACGACCAGGTGGCGCTCGATCTGCGCCTCTACCTCGCCGACCAGATCGAACAAACGCGCGCGCGCTGCAAGGCCGTCGTGGAAGCGCTTTGCGACGTGGCGGAAAAGCACCTCCACACCGTCATGCCCGGCTACACCCATTTGCAGAGGGCGCAGCCGGTGACGCTGGCGCACCACCTGATGGCCTACGCGCAGATGCTGCTGCGCGACCGCGAGCGCCTCGCCGAGTGCCGCGCGCGCACGCTGATCTCGCCCCTCGGCTCCGGGGCGCTGGCCGGCACCGGCTACCCGCTCGACCGGCAATACGTGGCCGAACAGCTTAACATGAACGGCGTCAGCGAAAACAGCCTCGACGCCGTGGCCGACCGCGATTTCGTCCTCGAGCTGCTCGCGGATTTTGCCATTCTCATGGCGCACCTTTCGCGCTTTGCCGAGGAGATCTGCCTCTGGTGTTCGTGGGAGTTCCGCTTCATGGCGCTGGACGACCGCTTTTCCACCGGCTCCTCCATCATGCCGCAGAAGAAGAACCCCGACCTCGCCGAACTCATCCGCGGCAAGGCCGGCCGCGTCTACGGCTCCCTGACCACGCTTCTGACGGCGGTCAAGGGCCTGCCGCTGGCCTACAACAAGGATCTGCAGGAGGACAAGGAGGCCGTGTTCGACGCGCTGGATACGGTTGACCTTTGTCTGGACGTGCTGCCGCCGATGCTGAAAACGGCCACGTTCTTCCCCGAGCGCATGCGCGCCGCCGCCGCCGCGGGCTTCTTGAACGCCACGGACTGCGCGGACTACCTCGTCACCAAAGGCGTGCCTTTCCGCGACGCCTACGCCGTCTCCGGCCAGCTCGTGCGCCTGTGCGTGGAGCGCGGCGAGACGCTGGACACGCTGCCCCTCGAAGAATACCAAAAGGTACACCCCGCCTTCGCCGAGGACGTCTACCCCTTCATCGACCTGACGAATTGCGTCTCCAAGCGCAAGGTCTACGGCGGCCCCGCGCCCGAGGCCGTACAGGCGCAGATCGAGAACGCGCGAAAGGCGCTCATCTGACCCATTTTTCAGCCTGAAGCCCCCGTGTGTCGAACGCGGGGGTTTTCGTTGCACAAAAAGCCGCCGCCCCGCCTGTCCGGGGCGGCGTTTTCTCACCCCAGCGCAGCCAGCGCCTCTTCCAGAAACGCGCCGCAATCCTGCACGATGCCGTAATCGGCGTGGGCGAAGATGGGCGCGTCGGGGTCGGTGTTCACCGCGGCCAGCGCTCCGGCGTTGACCCCGGCCAAATGCTGTATGGCCCCGGACACGCCCAGCGCCAGGTACAGTTTCGGCGCCACGGACCTGCCCGTCTGCCCCACCTGCCGCGCATAGGGGAGGATGCCCGCGTCCACCATCGGCCGCGAGGCCGCCAGCGTGCCGCCGAGCTTTTCCGCCAGCGCTTCCGCGCGGGCGATGTTCTTCGCGCCGCCGACGCCCTGCCCCACGCACACCAGCACGTCGTAGTCGGCAAGGTTCACGCCCGCCTCGCCGCCGCGCAGCGAAAGCAGCTCCACCATAGAGGGCTTCGATACGGCTTTTCTGCGCTCCACGCGCACAGGGCGCGCCCGGTCCGCCGCCGGCAGGGGGAACACTTTCGGCCGTACCGTGGCCATCTGCGGCCGCGCTTCCGGGCAGAGGATGGTGGCAAGGAGGTTGCCGCCGAACGCCGGGCGCGTCTGCAACAAAAGCCCCGTCTCTTTGTCGATCTCCAGATGCGTGCAGTCGGCGGTCAGCCCCGTGGAAAGCCGCGCCGCCACGCGCGGGGCGAGGCTGCGGCCAAACATCGTGCCGCCCAGCAGGAAGATGTCCGGCGCGTATTCCCGCGCCAGCGCGCAAATTTCCTCCGTATAGCGCATTTCTTCCGGCGCGTCCAGCGCCGCGTCCTCCACGAGCAATACTTCGTCCGCGCCGCGCGCGCACATCTCCTCCGCCGGCGCGCTCGCGCCCAGCGCCACGGCGACCACGCGCGCCCCCGCGTCCTTCGCCAGCCGCGCCGCCACGCCCAGGAGCTCGTAGCCCACTTCGCGCACGCCCTGCGGGCCGTTTTCGCAAAACACCCAGATGCCGTTCTTCTCCATCATCGCTTTTCCTCCGCCTCCAGCGCCTCCATCAGCGCCGTGAAGCCGCCCAGCATGCGGCAGCCCGCCTTTTTTGCCGGCCGCGCCGTGCGCACCACGCGCGTGCGCGAGCCGCGCTGGCCAATGTCCTCCGGGGAAGCGCCCACGTCCAAAGCGTCCCACACCATTACCCCGGCGCGCGCGGCGCGCAAAACGCCCGTCACCGAGGGAAGCCGGGGCACGTTGATCTCCTTGACCACGGTGAAAAGCGCCGGCAGCGGCAGCCGTTCCGTGCGGTAGCCGTCGTCGCTCATGCGCTCCAGCGTCGCGCGCCCATCTTCGATGCGCTCAACGCGGGAGACGTCCGCCGCGTGCGGGACGCCCAGCATCTCCGCCAGCATCGGCCCCACCTGCGCGGTGTCGCCGTCCGTGGCCATGCGGCCGCAGAGCACCAGGTCGGCCCCGCCGAGTTTGCGGATGGCCAGGGAAAGCGCCCGCGCCGTGGCCAGCGTGTCCGCCCCGGCAAAGGCGCGCCCGGAAAGCAGGACCGCCCGGTCCGCGCCCACGGCCAGCGCCCGCCGAAGCGTCTCCTGCGCCGAGGGGACGCCCATGCTCAGTGCGGTGATCTCCCCGCCCAGCCGCTCTTTCAGGCGCACGGCCTCCTCCAGCGCGTAGGCGTCGAAGGGGTTCAAAATGGAGGCCACGCCCTCGCGGATGACCGTGCCGGTCACAGGGTCGAGCCGCTGTTCATTGGCGGCGGGCACCTGCTTTACGCACACAACGATCTTCATTGTTCCACCTCCGTGAGCACATTGCCCGGCCCGAGTATGTTCTCCGGGTCGAGCTGCCGCTTGAGCGCCCAGAGCTTGCGCATCTTCTCCTCGCCGTACATGATGAGCGCCAGCTTGCGCTTGATCTTGCCCGCGCCGTGTTCGGCGGTGATGGTGCCGCCCATTTGGCTTACGTCCCGCGCCCACTTTTCAAACAGCGCGTGCCCGCGCCGGTACTCGTCCAAATTGCGCGCCAGCACGTTCGGGTGTACGTGGTTTTCGCCGATGTGGCCGAAGATGAGGCAGGGCAGGGCGCTTGCTTCCAGGTCGCGCTTGTAGAGGTGGAACAGCGCGTCAAAGTGCTTATCGTCCACCGCCATGTCGGTCGAAAGTATGGTGATCTCCGGCTCGTTTTTCTTGTTCTTTTCCACGTGGATGTCGATCGTCTCCGGCACGGAGTGGCGGAACAGAAGCAGCTTTTCCAGCTCCAGCTCGTCGCGCGCCACCCAGGTGTTGTCCGCGTCGCCGCCGCTTTGGTCGATGACCGGCGCGAGTTTTTCCAGCACCGGGCACAGGCCGCCTTTGTCACGCAGGTTGAACTCCACATACACCGCGCAACAGTAATTCTCCGGCAGTGGCTGCAATTGGCGGAAGGCCGGCGTCTCCGCCTTCTGCGCTTCCACAAGGTCGAGCGCCCGCTTGTCGAAAAACTCGATGGAGGCGGGCCTGGGGTCGAACTTCTTCATCGCGTACACGTATTGAAGCGCGTTTTCGTCGTCCGGGAAAAACGCCGTCACGCCGCACAAAAGCGCGGGGGAGGGGAGCAAAACCAGCTCCAATTCGCTGATGACGCCCAGCGTACCCTGGCTGCCCAGAAACAGGTCGATCAATTCCATGTCCGCGCGCAAAAGGTAGCCCGCGTCCTTGATGTCCGGCGTGTCAAAGTCGGGCAGCCGCCCCTTGAGCACGGCGCCGTCCGTGCATGGCAGCGCGAACTCGCGCCCCCGCGCCCGCTCGCGCCCGCGCATAAGCTCCGTCACCCGCCCGTCGGCAAGCACCGCGCGCAGAGCGTTCACATGCGTGCGCGTGCAGCCGTAGAGGAACGAGCGCGCCCCGCAGGCGTTGCAGCTGGCCATGCCGCCAATGCTGGCCGTCGGCTCGGTGGGGTCTGGGGAGAAAAACAGCGCCCCCGCCCGCACGTCTTTCAGCGTCTCGCGGGATTCCTCGTCCCACGCGGACACGTCGAAGCTCTTGTTTTTCAGCGCCTTGCGCACCGTGGCCAGCGCCACGCCCGGCTGCACGCGCAAAAGGAAACGCCCCTCCTCGTCGCGGCGGATGCCGAGTATGCGGTCCATGCGCGAAAGGTTCAAGATCATCCCGCCCTGCGGGCTGGCCCCGCCGGCAAGACCCGTGCGCGCGCCCTGCGCCGTCAGCGGCACGTGGTTGTCCCGCGCGAAGCGCACCGCCTCGACCAGTTCCGCCTCGCTGCGGGGAAAGGCGATGTAGTCCGCGCGCCCCATGGTGCGCGATTCGTCGAAGAGATAGTTTTTGTATGCCTCTGTATAGGCCTGAACGATTGACATGTGCGCCTCCACATCCTATACTATAATGCAGTATACTACACGTTCCGGGAGGGAAAAACGATGACCGACACCGCGATTTTGCAGGCCCGCTACGACGCTTTCTGCGCCCTTGGCCTGCGCTTGGACATGTCGCGCGGCAAGCCGGAGCCGCGTCAGCTCGACCTTTCCCTGCCCATGCTGCGCATGACCGACGAAGGCTTTGCCTGCGAGGACGGCGTGGACGCGCGCAACTACGGCGACCCCACCGGCATCCCCGAGGCCAAACGCCTCTTTGGCGCGCTGCTGGGCATGCCGCCGGAGCAGGTCATCGTCGGCGGCAATTCCAGCATCAATCTCATCTACGATGCGCTCGTACGCGCCATCCTCCACGGCCCGCTCCCGGGCGATACGCCGTGGAAGGACGTTGCCCACCTCAAGTTCCTCTGCCCGGTGCCGGGCTACGACTGGCACTTCCACATGCTTGCCATGCTCGGCGTCGAGTGCGTCCCCGTGCCGCTCGTGGAGGGCAGCCCGGATATGGACATGGTCGAGCGCCTCGTGCGCGACCCCTCTGTGAAGGGCATCATCTGCGTGCCCATGTACGGCAACCCCAGCGGCCTGACCTTTTCCGACGAGGCCGTGCGCCGTCTCGCGCGCATGGAGACCGCCGCCAGGGACTTCCGCATCTTCTGGGACAACGCCTATTGCGTCCACCACCTCTACGCCGGCCGCCGCGACCGTTTGCTCGACCTCTACGAGGCCTGTCGCGAAGCCGGCACGGAGGACCGGCCGCTGCTGTTCACCTCCACCTCGAAGATCACCTTTGCCGGCGGCGGCGTCAGCGCCATGGCCGCCAGCCCGCGCAACATCGAGCGGCAAGCGGGGCTGCTGCTTTACCAGATGGTCTGCTTTGACAAGGTCAACCAGCTTCGCCACGCCCGCTTTTTGCCGGACATGGCGGCCATCGAGCGCCACATGGCCCGCCACGCGGAGATATTGCGCCCCAAGTTTGAACTGGTGCTGGACGCGCTCACAAGGGAACTGACTGGCTGCGGAAGCTGGTCGAAGCCCCTGGGCGGCTACTTTATCTGCTACCGCGCCCCCAGGGGCTGCGCAAGGCGCGTCGTCAAGCTGTGCGCAAACGCCGGCATTACCCTCACCCCCGCGGGCGCGCCCTTCCCCGGCGGCAACGACCCGGAGGACAGCGTCATCCGCATCGCGCCGACGTATCCGCCCCTGGAAGAGCTTGCCAAAGTCATGGAGCTGTTCCCCGTGGCGGTCAAATTGGCCATGACGGGGAAGTAGACCGCGAAAGAGCGGCGGAAGGTACGAACGCCTTCCGCCGCCTGTTATTTTGCCCTTTAACCGTTGGAGGAATAGCGCTCGTTGGAGTATCGCTCCAAAAACCTGCGCGTGCGTTCTTCGCGCGGGTTGCCGATGACCTCCTCGGCCTTTCCGTATTCGACGATCACGCCGCCGTCCATGAACAATACGTTGTCGGCCACCTGCCGGGCAAACTGCATCTCGTGGGTGACGATGAGCATGGTCGTGTCGCGGTCGGCCAGCGAGCGGATGACGTTCAGGACTTCGCCCGTCAATTCCGGGTCGAGCGCCGAAGTCGGCTCGTCGAAGCAGAGTATGTCCGGCTCCAGCATCAGCGCCCGGGCGATGGCCACGCGCTGCTGCTGCCCGCCGGAGAGCTGGTGCGGGTAGCTGTCCGCCTTGGAGGAAAGCCCCACGCTCTCCAGCGCCGCGCGCCCCTTTTCGGCGATTTCGACAAGTATGCGCTTTTTATTGGCCTTGTAGTCCGCGCGCTCCCTGGCCAGCAGCTCCGCCGCCAGCGTCACATTTTTCAGCGCCGTGTACTGGGGAAAGAGGTTGAACGACTGGAACACCAGCCCGAAGCGCAGCTGATTGGCCCGCGCCTGCGCGCCCCTGGGCCGCGGTTGGGAGGCGTCGAACACCGTGTCGCCCGATACGCGGATCACGCCCGTGTCCGGCGTTTCCAGCGCCGTCAGACAGCGCAACAGCGTGGTCTTGCCGCTGCCGGAGGAGCCGATGATGGCCAGCGATTCGCCCTTTTCCAGCGAAAAGCTGATATCGCGGATGACCTCCAATTCGCCAAAGTGCTTGGAAAGTCCGGTCACTTCAAGGATCGCCATCGTTCACCCTCCTATGCGCGGAAGTAGTCCATTTTGCGCTCGATGCGCCCCAGCGCCAGCGTCACCAGCCCGTTAAAGATCAGGAAGAATATGGCGGTGGTGAACAGCGGCCACAAGAGGCCCTGCCGGGTGTAGTTGTCGGCCACGAACAGTATCTCGGTCACGCTGATGATGCGCGAAAGGGACGTGTCCTTGACCAGCGTGATGATCTCGTTGCCCACCGAGGGCGTCACCCGCTTCACTACCTGCAAGAGCACCACTTTGAAAAACACCTGCCGCTTGGTCATGCCCAATACCTGCCCGGCCTCGTACTGACCCTGCGGGATGGAGTCGATGCCGCCGCGGAAGATCTCGGAGAAGTAGGCCGCGTAGTTGATGATGAACGTCACCAGCGTTGCCGTGACGCGGGACTTGATGGGCGGAAGCCCCATCAGCCCCGGGCCGTAGAACACGAAGATGAGTTGCAGCATCAGAGGCGTTCCGCGAATGACCCACACGAAGCCGCGCGTCAGCAGCCGGATGGGGCGGAACATGCGCCCGAACACGCGAAGGCCCAGCCGCGAGCGGGAGCCGAACATGATGATGAGGCCCAGCGGCAGCGAACCGATCAGCGTGATGACGAAGATCTGCAAATTCAGCACAAAGCCGTCCAGCAGCTTGCCGAGCACGACCGCACCTTCGGGGGTGAACATACGCTTCTCTCTCCTTTATCCGGGGAATGGGCCGCCGGCGCTACCGGCGGCCCACATGCTTTCGTCGGTGAATCGCTTACTGGATCAGCGCGTCGGTGAGGCCGTACTTCTCGGCCAGTTCCGCCACCGTGCCGTCCTCCTTCAGCTTGGCGATGGACTCGTTGACCATGGCGGTGAAGTCGCTGCCCTTGCGGAAGGCGATGCCGTAGAACTGGTCGCCGAAGTTGTTGTCCATGTTGACCACCAGGTCGGCATAGTCGCTGTCCGGGCGCACCATGCCCAGGGCGCAGACGCTGTCTACCAGGGCGATGTCCGCCGTGCCGGACTTGACTTCCAGAAGCGCGTTGGCCATGGAGCCGACGGGCACGTAGGCGCAGCCCGCGAAGTATTCCTGCGCGGAGACTTCCACCGTGTCGTCGTCCTCGATGGTGCCCTGCAGCTTGCCCTCGCCGGTGGAGCCCTGCTCGGCCACGACCGTGTAGCCGTTCACGTCCGCCATGATCTCCTCTTCGCGGTCGGCCTTCATGACCATCGCCTGCGTGTTGAGCAGGTACGGGTCGCTGATGGACATGTTTTCGGCGCGCTCGGGGGTGATGCACATGCCGTTCCAGATGCAGTCGATGCTCTTGGAGTTGAGCTCGATCTCCTTGGCGTCCCAGCTGATGACGATGAAGTTGGCCTCGATGCCGAGGTCCGCGCACACCGCCTGGGCAAGCTCGGTGTCAAAGCCGATCAGGTCGCCCGTCTCGGGATCCTCGTAGTTGATGGGGGCGAAAAGTGTGATGCCGATGTTGAGGACGCCGTTGCCGAGTATGTAGTCGGCGTCGCTCTCCTCTTCCGCGAAGGCGAAGGCCGCCGTCGAAAGGGCCAGGATCAAAACCAGCAGCATGCTCAGGATCTTCTTCATGGTCAAAACGCTCCTTTATTGAAATGGGGTTCTTTTTCCCGTTCGCGTCAGCGCTTTACTGTGCTAACGTGGTATGGTGGTATCTTAGCACAATACACCTGAAAATGCAATAGCCTGAAAGTAATGTTCCTGTTAAATCGAAAACGGCGCAAAAAAACCGCCGGCGCTGGCCGGCGGGAAAGGTCATTGTTTACCGCGCCCCTCTGCGGTCGCCGAAGGCGATGTCGTTGCGGGCGTCAAACAGTTTGTCGATGAACAGGCGGTCGTATTCCGTGAGGTTGTAGCGCCGGGGGTAGATGAGCACGTCGCGGTAGCGGCGGTTGGAGGCGCATTTTTTTTGCACCAGGCCCCACTGGTCGAGTATGCGCCGCGGCTCGGGCGACGTCCACATGTAGGTCGTGGGGATGCGGCTCAAAATTTCAAACTGGTCGGCGCGCTCGTAGATGAGTATGCGGCGGTTTTCGCAGTCCCCGGGGCGGTGCGCCGTCTTGGGCAGGGAGGATAGGTGCGGCACGGTCTTGTCGCCGTGGGTGAGCTCTATATAGTCCTCCAGCCGCACGGGGTCGAGCGGTTCCTCGCCCGCCAGCGGGTGCGCCCTGGAGAGCAATACCTCGTAGTCGTACTCCCACACCTGCTCAAACGTCAACTCCTTTTCGTCCAGGAAGTCGAGGAAGTGCGCCTCGTGCTGCACGCGGTAGCGGATGATACCCAGCCGGAAGCGCCCGGAGAGCACGTTGTTGACCGTCTGCACGGAATTGGTCTCCTTAATGCTCAGCCGCATGTCCATGTGGGGGTCGAGCGCCTCGATAAACCGCGCCACGCCGTCGGCGATGTAGCTGCCGCGCGGCATGGAAAGGCTCAGCCTCTGCACGTTGCCGCTCTGTTCGTCGCGGAGGGCTTCCATCTGTTCCACCTGCAAAAGCACGCCCCGCGCCAGTTTGAGGAATTCCACGCCCCGCCGCGTGGGCACCACGCCGCGCGGCGTGCGCTCAAACACGGGAAAGCCCAGGTTTTCCTCCAATTCGCGGATGGCCTTGCTGAGGTTGGGTTGCGCCATATAGAGGTTTTCCGCCGCCTGGGAGATGGAGCCTGTGCGCTCCACTTCGATGGCGTATTTAAACTGGGTGATGTTCATGTGCGTCCTCCGTTCCCGTCTATTATACCGCTTCCGGGGCGGGGGGTCAACAAAAAATCGGACGGGGCGGCTCTGGGCCGTCCCGTCCGGGCGATAAAACCCTACTCCTGGACCACCACGGTGGTGCCCACCGGGCAGTTGTCGTAGATCCACTTGGCGTCGCTCACCGTCAGGCGCACGCAGCCGTGGGATTCGGCGCGGCCAAGCGAGCGCGTGGAGCCGCCGGAGTTCTCATTGGGGCGGCTGTATGTAACGGAGTGGAACAGTATGCCGCCCTGTATGCGCCAGGCGTACTGGGCGTAACAGTTGAAGTCCTTGAAGTAATACCAGCGTCCGCCCGCCTGCCCGGCGCCCTGGAAGGTGCCCTGCGGCGTCGGCGTCTTGGGCGCGCCCACGCAGCACTTGAAGGTGTCGATGCGCTCATTGTAACCGTCGCCCGTCCAGCGGTAGACGTAGGTGCGGCGGTCGGAGAGATCCACCACCAGCTTGTAGGGGAACACATATTCCTCGCTCTCGATGGCGTCGGGGCTGAACAAAAGCCTCTGCGTGGATTCGTCGGCCACGCCGGTTTGGTCAAGGTTGTTCTTGCGCTGGAAGTACTTGAGAGCGTTCTCCGTGAGATTGCCAAAGGTGCCGTCGGCGCTGTACAGGTACTTGAGCTGATGCAGGCGGCGCTGCACACGCTCCACCTCCGTGCCCTTATCGCCGTTGCGCACGGTCTCGCGGTAGACTTCAAACGTGTCGTTTTTAAAGAAGTCCAGCAGGCTGTCGGTGATTTCCCCGTCCGGGTCATAGGGCGCGGGCGTGGGGGTGGGGGAGGGCGTCGGCGGCAGCGTCGCGTCTACGACCACGGGCATTTCGCCCGGGGCGAGCGTGGGCGTCGGCGCGGGGGTAGGCGTCGGCGTGGGTTCCGGCGAGGGCGTGGGATTGGCCTCCAGATAGGCGAGATAGTCGTCGTACTGGTAGGTCTTGAATTCCTTCACCGCGTCCTCGGTGTCGTCGCCGTAATGGCCGTCCACCGAGCCGGAAAGGAAGCCCCACTCGGCCAGCCGCTGCTGGGAAAGCTCTATGTCGGTGCCCTGGGAGCCGTGGGCGCGCGGCGAGGGCGTGGGAGTGGGCTTCACCGTCAGATCCGTGCCGTTCTGCAAAAGTTCGCGCGTCTCGGGGTCGGCCACGCCGGTGGCCTCCAGGCCGTGCATCTCCTGGAATTCCCGGATGGCCGTCTCCGTGGCCGGGCCGAGCACGCCGTCGGCCACGCCGGTCAGGTAGGCCAGCTCGATGAGCTTGGTCTGCACGCCGAAAATGACGTTGGAGGAATTGGAAAGCAATTCCCGCGTCTCGGGATCGGCCACGCCCGTCGGCTCCAGGCCGAACGTCTGCTGGAAGGTGGAAATGGCCTTCTCAGTACCCTCGCCGAGCACGCCGTCGGCCGCGCCATTGAGCACGCCCGCGGCGATCAGCCATTCCTGCACGTCCAGCACGCCCACCTGCGCCGCGGAGAGCGCGGAAAGCGTTTCCTCGTCGGCGTAGCCGGTCGCCTCCAGCCCGTACATCTGCTGGAACACTTCCACAGCGTCCTCCGTGCCGTCGCCAAAGTGGCCGTCGGCCTCGCCGGTGAGCAGGCCCAGGTCGATAAGGCGCTGTTGCAATCCCTGCACGGCGCTCTCGCCCGCGCCGTCCACCATGCCGTTGACGAGCGCGCCCTCGGGCGGCTCCTGCGTGGGCGCGGCGCTGGCGGTATCCTCCGCCGCGGCATAGCCGAGAAGCAGGCAGAGCGTCAGTAAGATGCAAAGCAGTCTGCGAAGCAAAGGTCACACCCCTTCGTGGCAGTTGTATACGGATATATTATAACCAAATATTGTCGCGCTTTCAGGCCGTAGAAGTAAACAAACGATTAAATATGTAGGCGGGGGAGGGTCGCTCCCCCGGGATGGTCAGTAGACCTTGACCGTTGTGCCCGCCGGGCAGTTGTTGTAGATCCACTTGGCGTCCTCCACCGACAGGCGCACGCAGCCGTGCGAGGCGCGCCGGCCAAGGTTGTTGACCGAGCTTTGCCGCAGCGTGGCGGTGTCCTTTTCCGAATAGAGCACGGAGTGGAACAGATACGGCCCGTTGATGCGGTAGGCGTACTGCGCCCAGCAGTCAAACTTCTTGAAGTAGTACCAGCGCCCGCAGGGGCCGCCCGCCGTGAACGTGCCCAGCGGCGTGGGGTCGGAGGTGGTGCCGGTGGAGCACTTCATCGTGCGCACCAATTGCGAATAGCTGCCGTTGACCCACTTGTAGGCGTACACGCGCTGGTCGGCCACGGAGATCTTCAGCATATACATGCACTTGGGCCGGTCGGACTTGACCGCGCTTTCGCTGAACAAAGCGCGCTGCGTCTCCTCGTCGGCCACGCCCGTCTCCGCCAGCTTGTTGCGCTTCTGGAAGTACTTGAGGGCCGATTCCGTGCCGCCGCCGAAGATGCCGTCGATGCCGCCTTCGAGATACAAAAGCGAATCCAGCCGCCGCTGCAGGCGGTGTACCTCGCCCAGCGCGTTGGTATCGCGCGAGCCGCGCTCCATGTCCACGCGGTAGACCTCGAAGTTGGCAAGCTCCGCCATCAGGGCGTCGGACATCACGCCGTCCGGCGCGTAGGGCGTGGCGGTGGGCTGCGGCGTCTTGGTCGGGACGACGACCTGGTCGTCCGCGCCCTGCGAGAGCAGCAGCGTCGGCGTGGGTTCCGGCGTGGGGGAGGGGATGGGCGTCGGCGTGGGCGCTTGCGTCGGCTCGGGCGTGGTGTAGTACTCCCGCCCTTCGACCACGTAGAGGTACTCCTGGAACAGCTTCAGCCCCTCGTCGGTCAGCTTGCCGAAGTCGCCGTCCGCCGAACCGGTCATGAACCCGTAGGCGCGCAGGGCCTCCTGCACCTCGCGCACGCCGTCGCCCTTGGCGCCCTTGGCCAGCGGCGTCGGCTCCGGCGTGGGCATGGGCACGGCCATGGCGCTGTCCAGCGCCGAGCGCGTCCCCGCGTCGAGCACGCCCGTCTTAGGCAGGCCGTTGAGCGCCTGGAACGCCTCCAGCGCGGCCTGCGTGTCCCCGCCGAAGATGCCGTCGGCCTTGCCGTCCAGGTAGTTGAGCGCCTGCAATCGCTTTTGCAGGTCGGAAACGGCGCTCTCGCCCTCCCCGTCGCGGCTGCCGTTTTGCAGCGGTTCGGCGGTGGGGGAGGGGGTCGCGGTCTCGGCGATGGCGGCGTTCCCGCGCAAAAGCTGCTGCTCGTCTGCGTCCTCGACGACGCTGTACTGGCACCCGGACAAAAGCAGCAGGGCGGCCAGCAGCGCGGCGAGCAGTTTTTTCTTCATAGATACAACACCCCGTTTTCGTCGCTTGCATTCTTGGTTTGTGAATGCATATGTTAGACGCACGTGGGTGGCACATTGGTTCATGCTTTTTTCGTGAAATATCTGGTTTTCCTGCCAGAACGTCCATCAGGCCAAGCCCCTTTCCCCAAAACGTCGCCGGCGCGCTTCCTGAATTTGTCAGAAAGCGCGCCGGCGATACAGGCGGCTGGCCTTACGGCGTGGGATCGCGGCGCAGCGTGAAGCCGAACTGCGTGCCCTTGCCCACCTCGCTCTTGACCCAGATGTCCTCGCCCATCCACTTGAGCAATTCCTTGGCGATGGAAAGACCCAGCCCGCTGCCCATGCCGCTGTGCGCCTTGTCCACCTTGTAGAAGCGGTCGAACACATAGGGCAGATCCTCCTTGGCGATGCCGATGCCCGTGTCCTTGACGATGAGCGTCACGCGCGCGTCGTCCCAGGTGGCGTCCAGGGACACCGTGCCGCCGTCGGGGGTGTACTTGATGGCGTTGTCCAGCAATATGACCAGGAGCTGCTCCACGCGGTCGGGGTTGGAGACCACGGCGGGCACCTTGGAAAAGTCCGTTTCCTCGCGGAAGGAGATGTTGTGATCCTCGGCGATGGAGCGGTAGCGCTCGCATACGTCGTCCACCAGCCCCGCCAGCTTCATGCGCTCGGTGCGGATGGCCAGCGTGCCGCTCTGCAGCCGCGAAAGCTCCATCAGGTCGTTGATGAGGCGCGAAAGGCGCATGATCTCGCGCAAAATGATGTCGTAATAGCGCATGCGCGCGTCCTCGGTCTTGACCATGCCCTCCTTCAGAGGCTCGATGAGGGCGCGCATGGCGGTCAAAGGCGTGCGCATCTCGTGGGAGACGTTGGCCACATAGTCGCGCCGCGTGCGCTCCAGCCGTTCCATTTGCGTGATGTCGGAAAACAGGCCCACCGCGCCGGCCGTGGTGCCGATCTCGTCCACCAGGGGCGAGATGACCACGCGCAAAACGCGTTCGGGCATCTCCAGATTGCGGGTCACGGTCTTGCCCTCGCGCACCACGCGGTCAAAGTCCGCCCAGATATCGCCGTCGGGGATGAGCTTGAGGCGCTCGTCGCGTGGGGGGTGCTCCTGCGCCGGGGCGTCGAACATCTTCTCCAGCGCGGGGTTGCGGTGCGTCACCCGGCCCTTGGCGTTCACGGCCACGATGCCCTCGGACAGGCCGTTGAGCATCTGCTTTAGGCGGTTGCGCTCAATGATGAGCAGATACATGTTGCGCGAGAGCTGGTAGGACAGGTCGTTGAGCGCCTTGCCCACCTGCCCCAGTTCGCCCGGGGCGCGCTCGTCGGCGCGCGCGTCCAAGTCGCCCTTGCCCACGGCCACGGCCACGTCCCGCAGCGCGCCGATGTGCTCGGAAACGGGCAAAATCAGCGCCCGCAAAAGCGGGTAAAAGACGATGGCCGCCGCGCCCAGGCCCACCAGCAGCGACCAGACAAAGGACATGCCGTCCTGCCCGCGCCCGAAGGCGAGCAGGTACACCAGCAAGGCGACGACGACCATCGTCGCTGCGATGATCGCCGTGAACAGTATCGCCCGCTTGACCAGCGAGCCGTTCCTTTTCATGCGTTGACCTCAAAGCGGTAGCCCACGCCGTAGACCGTTTTCAGCGTCCAGGGCACGTTCTCCTGCGGCAGCTTCTGGCGGATGCGCTTGATGTGCGCGTCCACGGTGCGCGTGTCGCCGAAGTAGTCGTAGCCCCACACGCGCGAGAGGATCTGTTCGCGCGAGAACACCTGCCCCACGTTGGAGCAGAGCATGTGCAGTATCTCCACTTCCTTGGGCGTGCAGGGGATGATCTTGCCCGCGGCCTTCACCTGATAGTTCTCCAGGCTGATCTCCAATTGCGGCAGGCGGATGATGGAGCTGTCCTCATCCTGCGTCTTTTCCGAGAAGCGCCGCAGCACCGCCTTGATGCGGGCCAGCACCTCGCGGGGGCTGAAAGGCTTGACGATGTAGTCGTCCGCGCCCAGCTCCAGGCCGAGTATGCGGTCGATCTCCTCGCCCTTGGCCGTGAGCATGATGATGGGGATGGAGCTGGTCTGGCGGATGGTGCGACATACGTCGATGCCCGACATGCGCGGCATCATCAGATCCAGCACCACCATGTCGGGGTGCAGGCTCTCCACCATTTCCAAGGCCTGCTGCCCGTCATACGCGGACTGATGCTCGTACCCCTCGGAGCTCAGATACAGCCCCAAAGACTCATGTACCACCGGGTCATCGTCGCAGATCAGGATCAGCGGGTACATCGCCATATTCTCACCTCAAAAGCGCACATTTGTACGGTATTGGTACTACTATTATATACATTGTCACGAAGCATTGCAACGGTTGTAGAAAAGAGCCTAAATAAAATCATATTCGACAGCATTTTGAAGCCGAAAACGCGCCAAAAGTTGGCATGGACGCCGTTTCGGGGCAAAAAAAACGCGGCGAAGCCCGCGCTCCGCCGCAGATTCATGCAAAGATCAACCCTTCAACTCCGGGTGCCGCTTTTCCACCACGCCAAAGGCATCGTCGGCAATGTCCACCGCCAGGGCGATGTCCTCGTCGGTGAGGGCGGCGTTGATGAAGTGGTTGTGGTGGCTGGCGAGGAACAGCCCGCGCGAGACGCACTCCGCCACCCACTCCTGATGCAGCATCAAGCTGTCGTCGTTGGCGATGCGCAGGTAGAACAGCGCCGGCTCGCCGGATACCACCAAATCGAATCCGTGCGCCTTGGCCGCCTCCTTAAAGCCGTCAGTCAGCTTCGTGCCCAGCCTGCGGAACAGCGCGGGCGTATCCAGCCGCTTCATCTTCTCCAGACAGGCGATGCAGGCGGCGAACGGCTCCGCGCTCATCCAGTACGAGCCGGTGAACGACAGGGAAGCCGCCGTGGCCTTGAACTCCTCGCGCCCGCAGACGGCGGACATGTTGTAGCCGTTGGCCAGCGCCTTGCAGAAGCAGATGAGGTCGGCCTTGAAGCCGTAGTAGTGGTCGGAACCGGCCAGGTCGAGGCGGAAACCGGCGCGCACGTCGTCGATGATGAGCAGCATGTGGTGTTTGTCGCAGAACTCGCGCACGCCCTGCCAGTATTCCTTCGAGGCCACGCGGTTGTCAAAGAAGTTCCCGTGGTCGTAGGGCTGGGCGATGAGCGCCGCCACGTCGCCGCCGCAGGCGTCGTAGGCCTTTTCCATGGCCTCCATGTCGAACCACGGGAGCACCACGTTGTGCATTACGTCCTCGGGCAGTATGCCGGGGTAGTCGGCGCGCATCGCCCAGGGGTCGTTGCCGTGGTAGTAGTTGCGCAAAAAGAAGATCTTGCGCTTGCCCGTGTGCGCGCGGGAGAGCATGACGCTGAAGGTGGTGGCGTCGGTGCCGTTTTTCATGAAGAACGCCCAGTCCGCCATGGCCACGGTGTCCACCAGCTTTTCGGCGCACTCCACCATCTTGTAGGAAGGCGCGGTGGTGCAGTTAGCGATGGAGAGCTGCTCGATGGCGGCCCTGTCCACGTCCGGGTCGCCATATCCCAGCACGTTCGGGCCGTAGGCGCACATGAAGTCCAGATAGCGGTTGCCGTCCATGTCCCAGAAATACGTCCCCTTGGCCTTGGAGGCGATCAGCGGCCATTTGTTGAGCGGCAAAAACAGGCCCTCCGACGGCCCGAGGTGTCCGTAGACGCCGGCGGGGATGACGGCGCGGGCGCGGTCAAACCATTCGTGGCTTTTAACGTGGCTGTATTCAGGGTATTTCGACATGCGCTCGTCCTCCTCAGGCCAGATACAGGGAAACCCTGTCCAGTATGCGGTTTAAGTTGTCGGCCATGGAGATCATGCCCGATAAGTAGATGGTGCCGCGGCACATCTCGTCCAGCGTCGAGGCCGTGCCGGTGAACAGCCCGTGCGCCAGGTCGATGTCGGCAAATTCCATGATCACGCGCGGCTTTTCGCTGGGCTGTTTGATGGTGGTGAAGTGATGGTCCTTGACGCGGATGGTCAACTTGACCACGTCTTTGATACCCAGAGACACGTCCCCGTCCACCGTGTACGAGGCCGACAGCTTGGAAATGGGGTCGTTGTTGGCCAGCGCCGAGATCGCCCCGGCCACGGTGTACATGGTGAGTATGGTGCTTTCTTCAAAAAACGCCCGCTCGCGCATGGCCTCCTCGGAGGGGCGCAGAAGCTCGGTCAGGCGGTTCGTGAGCTTTGTAAACGGCCCCAGCAGGAAGGAAAGCAGCTGTACTACGCCCTTCACCGGCAGGCCGGGCCTGGAATGGTCGATGAGGTCGTTGAACTTTTCCGGCGAGGCAAAGCGCATTTTGCAGGTGCAGCCCTCGCTGCCCTCCGTCATGCGGCAGCCCTCGCGCGTGAAGTGGAAGGTGCAGCAGGGGCCGCCCTTCACCTCCAGACAAAGCGACACGGGCTTTTTCAGTCCCGCCAGGATCTCCTTCGCCTTGCCGTCCAGCGCGCAGAGGTTCTCCAGCGTCCCCAGCACGCCGTACATATTCACATAGGCCATCGCCCGTGCATCCTTCATGGCGCAACCTCCCCAGTCGTATATTAAAACCAGTATAGCACAAACATGTAAAGAACAGAAGGAGAAAGGGCGGCGAAACGGCGGCGAAGCCCAGCCCCGCCGCCGCAAAGAAATTCGCGCGCGGCGCGAACGCGCCGCCCGGGTGCGGTTTCATCGCCGCTATCCGCGCGCCTTGTCGAGCATGCTCATCTTCAGTTCGTACATGCGCGGACTCATGTCCACATAGTGCACGTGCGGGTTTTCAAAGCGCTGCTCCTCCTCCCACACCTGCGAGGAAAGCTGCCGCTGTACATAGGCGCGCACTTCGTTAAGAGGCTCGGGCTGATACATGAGCTTTCCGCCCTTGAACACGCACACCTGCATGTCCTCAAAGCGGCAGTTTTCAAAGTGACGGATGCGCCACGGCCGCACGGGGTCGACGAAGCGGTACGGCTCCGCGCCCGGCAGCGGTTCCTCCGCCAGCGTCAGAAGGTCGGCCACGCTCTTGCCGTGCTGGTCGTAGACGCGCAACAGCCGCTTGAGGCCGGGGTTGGTGACCTTTTCCACGTTTTCGGAGATCTTGATGCGCGGCACGAAGCGGCCGTTTTCCTCCACGGCCACCAGCTTGTACACCGCGCCGAACACCGGCTCGCTGCGCGCGGTGATCAGCCGTTCGCCCACGCCGAAGATGTCGATCCTCGCCCCCTGGCTGAGCAGGGAGGAGATGGTCATCTCGTCCAGGCTGTTGGAGGCGACGATCCTGCAGTCCGTCAGCCCCGCCTCGTCGAGCATGGCGCGGGATTTCTTGGAAAGGTAGGCCAGGTCGCCGCTGTCCAGGCGGATGCCCTTGAGCCGCTTGCCCATCGGCTCCAGCACCTCCCTGGCCACGCGGATGGCGTTGGGCACGCCGCTTTCCAGCACGTCGTAGGTGTCCACCAAAAGCGTGCAGCCGTCGGGATAGGCGCGGGCATACTTTTCAAAGGCCGTGTATTCGTCCGGGTAGAACATCACCCAGGAGTGCGCCATCGTCCCGGAAACGGGGATACCAAACATCTGCCCGGCCAGCACCGTGGCGGTGGAATCCACGCCGCCGATGTAGGAGGCGCGCGCGCCGTAGACGGCGGAGTCTATGTTGTGGGCGCGGCGGGCGCCGAAATCGCTGACCACGCGCCCCTGCGCCGCGCGCACGATGCGGTTGGCCTTGGTGGCGATCAGCGACTGGTGGTTGACCTCCAGCAAAATGGCCGTTTCGACGATCTGCGCCTCGATCAGCGGCGCGACCACCGTCACCACCGGCGTGTTGGGATACATCACCGTGCCCTCGCGCAGCGCGTAGAGGTCGCCGGTGAAGCGGAAATGGCGCAGGTAGTCGAGGAAGCCCTCGTCGAAGATGCCCTGCGCGCGCAAAAAAGATATGTCGTCCTCGGTAAAGGTGCAGGCTGCGGATGTATTCCACCACCTGCGCCAGCCCCGCGAAGATGGCGAAGCCGCCGTTGTCGGGGTTTTTGCGGTAAAACACGTCGAACGCGACACGCGCGTCGCTCACCCCGTCGCGGAAATAGCCGTTGGACATGGTCAACTCGTAAAAGTCCATCACCATGGAAAGGTTTCGCTCCCCGGTGCTGCTCGAACATAACGCATCCCCCCGCAAGTGTATCGTTTGTAAGATTATAGCACGTTCCGGGCGCGGTGAAAAGCGCAAAAAGATAAAATCCCGCCTTGCCAGCGCCGCGAAACGCCGCTATAATGGAAGCAAAGGAGTGTGAGCGCATGCGCATGGAATTTCTCGGCGCCGCCCATGAAGTCACCGGCAGCCAGACGCTTTTGACTGTCAACGACCGTCCCTTCCTCGTCGATTGCGGCATGGAACAGGGCGCGAACCGCTTTGAAAACAAGCCCCTTCCCGTGCGGCCCGAGGCGCTGCTCTGCGTCCTCGTCACGCACGCTCACATCGACCATTCCGGCAACCTGCCGCTGCTCTACAAGCGCGGCTTCCCGCGGCCCTATTTACGCCACGGAGGAGACCTGTGACCTTCTGCAGATCATGTTGCGCGACAGCGCCCACATACAGGTCTCGGACGCGGAGTGGAAAACGCGCAAGGCCCAGCGCGCCGGCGGAGCGCCCGTGGAGCCGGTCTACGACCTTGAGGACGCCGAGGGCGCTCTCTCTCTTCTGCGCCCCTGCCGCTATGGCGAGCGCCTGCCCGTGCTCGAAGGCGTGGAGATCCGCTTTACGGACGTCGGCCACCTGCTCGGCTCCGCGGCCATCGAACTGTGGCTGCGCGAGGGCGACACGGAGCGCAAGGTGGTCTTCAGCGGCGACGTGGGCAATACGAACCAGCCCCTTCTGCGCGACCCGCAGCGCGTGGAAAGCGCCGATGTGCTTATCATCGAGTCCACCTACGGCGACCGCCTCCACGAAAAGGTGCGCCTCGACTACCCCCCGCGCCCTCGCCGACGTGCTGCAGCGCACGTTCGACCGCGGCGGCAACGTCGTCATCCCCTCCTTCGCCGTCGGCCGCACGCAGGAGATGCTCTACTTTTTGCGCCAGATCAAGCTGGAAAACCTCGTCCATGGCCACGATTTTCCCCGTCTATGTCGACAGCCCCCTCGCCAACGAGGCCACGGCGGTCTTTCTGCAGGCTGACCCCGCTTCGCTCGACGACGAGGCGCGCGCCCTCATCCGCGCGGGCGTCAACCCCCTCTGGTTCGACGGCCTCAAAACCAGCGTCACCGCCGAGGAAAGCAGGGCCATCAACTTCGATAAGACGCCCAAGGTCATCCTCTCCGCCAGCGGCATGTGCGACGCCGGCCGCATCCGCCACCATTTGAAGCACAACCTCTGGCGCAAGGAGTCCACCATACTCTTCGTCGGCTATCAGGCCGAGGGCACGCTCGGCCGCCAGATCGTCGAGGGCGCGAAGAAGGTCAAGCTCTTTGGCGAGGACATCAGCGTCGCCGCCGAGGTGCGCGCCCTTCCCGGCGTCAGCGGCCACGCCGACCCGCGACGGCCTGCTTGCCTGGCTGGAAGGCTTCGCGGAAAAGCCGGGCCGCGTGTTCGTCAACCACGGCGACGACGCTTCCTGCACCTCCTTTGTGGAAACGCTCAAGCGCCTCGGCCACAACGCCTCCGCCCCTTCAGCGGCGCGACTTACGACATCGCCGCCGACGAAATTCTCGCCTGGCCGGAGGGTGTGCCGGCGCAAAAGGCCAAGGCCCCGCGCCAAGAGCAACGTCTTTGCCCGCCTGCTCGCCGCCGTCGAACGCCTCATGCGCGTCGCCCGCGGCTGCGAGGGCATGGCCAACAAGGAGCTTGCAAGTTCGCCAACCAGGTCGACCGCCTCGCCGACGAGTGGGAGCGGTAGGGAAGAGGAAAAGCGCCTCCGCGCGGGGGCGCTTTTTGCGTATGGATTTTTACCTTGTCAGTTCCTGATAGCGCCGCATCAGCGCAGCGACGCAATCACTTTCGCTGGTGCGTTCGGGCGTGCCCACGACGAAGCCATAAGCGTCCATGACGGCTCTGTCATTTTGCTGATGTGCCTTGCGCAGTTCGGGCGGCATGGTCACTTCGTCGTACAGGTCGGCAAGGCTGCAATCCGGGTACAGGTCGCGAGCGTCCAGAATCGCCTGCGCCGTCTGTTCGATCTTGGCTCTCTGCGCATCGGTGGGGGTAGGCCACGGGAAGTTGTTGTAGACAATATCCTTGGAGTAGCGGTAATCACTTTTGAGCCTGCCGCAGACAGTGCGCATCCACGCCATGTGGACGTTGGAAGTCAATACGCCGAAATGATACAATCCCGCATCAGGAATGATTTTTACCAGATTGCTGCACAGAACATCGGGCGTCATAAATCCCATCGGAACATAACGGCGGCGTTCAGACGATACTTCGGGTACAAGAATGTACGTTCCTTTGGGCATATTTTCGCCTCCAAAGCGGGTGGGAGTATCAGCACATTTTCTTGTGCTTGATCTCCTACTATTGAGACGAAACTCTCTTACGGCGCTGACACGTTTCAAGCACTCGGGCATTTGCTTTAGCAGTCTAGGAGAACATTCTCCCAACCATAGGCAATATCTTGGCTTGCGGTTGATAAATTCCTGCGCGCCATACCATGGTTTAAATAGATCTTAGCATTTGGCTCTTTATTCAGAAATTCGATCATTTCTTCACGTGTAAACAAATAATTCCCATCGTCAATTGGCTGACAACCTATCCCTATTTCAGGCACGTCGCAGATGGGCTTTGAGCGGCTTTCAACAAATATGTCATCCGCGTCGAGCAGATAAGCGTTGATATTGCGTGCGGTCTGCGCGCGGCCAGCCGTAAATATGTAGCGTGGCTTGTCACTGGGAGCGCAGCTATATCCCACGATCACGCAATGGACATGGGCTTTGCTCTTCGCCTCACTGTCCCAACGGAAAGTCCTGTGCGCAAAGTCTATATGTGCGCCCGCTTCAAATAGAGGCTTCCACAGAAGCGCCACGCTTTCGCCCTGTGTAACAGAATTTGTCGATACAAGCGCAGCCCTGATTTTTGTCCCTTTCATCAAGTCAGCGCCCTTCTTATACCAGCAACATACATAGTCCAGATTGCCGGCATTTTTCCAGCCCGCGAACACGTTGTTTACATCATCCTTCTGCGCGTCGCTCATCAGGCGCGCCCCCCACAAACGGCGGGTTGCCCATGATATAATTCAATTCCGCTTTGGGCACGACGCTCTCCCAGTCGATGCGCAGGGCGTTGCCCTCGACAATGTTGACATAGGTCTTCAGCGGCAGAAAGTCCAGATTCATGTGGACGATGTCCTCCGTCTGCTTCATCATTTGCGATTCTGCAATCCAAAGCGCGGTTTTGGCGACGGTGGCGGCAAAGTCGTTGATCTCGATGCCATAAAATTGCTTGATGGAGACCTTGATGGGACTGAGGTTTTCAAGGTCAAAGGCGATCCGATTCCCTTGCAGCAGAGACAGCGTCTCATTTTCCAGCTTGCGCAGGGACAGATAGGTCTCCGTCAGAAAGTTGCCGCTGCGCAGGCTGGGTCTAAGACCCTTTCGACTTTGATACAAAAACGCCCCGGAAATCTCTTGAAAATAAGGGGTTTCCGGGGCGCTTGATGTCTGCGTAGGCGTTTGGGATGAACCTGTGAGGCGGATGCTATTCAGGTGGTTTCACTATCAAATGATACTTGGAGTATCGTTGGAAAGTGGACGCGGTATTTGAGAATGAGTTTTTCATTTCATTCTGTTATTCGCCCTGAATTCTTTGCTTATACGTTTCTATGATAGTCGTGATGCAAGACGTAAGATCCTTTCGAATATCACTCTCCCAAAGGGCGGATTACGATCCATCCAGATTCCGTTAAAGCTAATGTGTTTTTGCTATCACGTTCTATGTTGCTCAGTATCTTACTCCGCCAGAATTCACTGTAACTGTTTAGCTCTTCTTCCAGTGATGCCATACCGCGAACAGCCCAGTTGTGACCATGCCAAAAGTCACCATCGCAAAAAATAGCAATTTTTGCCCGCGTAAACACGATATCCGGCTTCCCTGGAAGAGTCCTAACGTTGACTCTATATCTGAGTCCTCGCTTCCACAATGCCTGTCGCACAAGTAACTCAGGCTCTGTATCCTTTGATTTAATGGAGGCCATTACCCGCAATCCATTCTATAATAGGGAACAGCGGCTTTTGCGCAATATTAAATAAAAAAGCCGATAACACATAGGTTTTTTGACCTAATGCGTTATCGGCTCTGCGTCTATGCGTCTGGCACTTTTAATCATTTTTTTTGAATTTATTATATGTGTTAGCTAACTGTCCACAAGCCGCGTTAATCTCTCTGCCATGAGAAACTCTCATAGTAACTTCAAGTCCTGCTTGCTCTAATTGATGTTTGAATGCAACTATTTCCCGTTTCTGTGGTGCTTTAATTCTTGAATTGCTTGTTGGGTTGTATTGTAACACGTTAATCATAACTTTTTTGCCCCGAAACCATTTTGCAAGTTGTCTTACATCTGAGGGCCGGTCATTTATACCCGGTAAAAGCAAATACGCAAAGACAATTTTGCGATTATGCCTTTCAGAATAGGATAAGGCTTGCTTAACAACATCTTCAATAGCATATATGCGCATGTGAGGAATAATACGATTTCTTGCAGATTGTGTTGCTGCGTGTAAAGATATTGTCAACTGAATTTTAAGATGTTCCTCGCGCAATTTTTTTAATTGATCCGACCGGACCAACTGTTGATATGGTAATGCCGTCGGTTGGAAAGTTGAGCCCATATCTATCTCGGAGAATATGGATTGCTTTTATCAAGTTGTCATAATTGAATAAAGGCTCTCCCATACCCATAAAAACGATACGGTTTACTTTTCGACGCAACAATATAATCTGTTGTACGATTTCTGACGATGTTAGATTACGAACAAAGCCATTTCGCCCGGACTCACAAAAAATACAACCAACAGGACAACCGACTTGTGTGCTCACGCAAACAGTTCCACCATCTCGCCGCTTGATAAAAACCGTTTCAATGTATTTGTTGTCTTTCAGTTCGTAAACATACTTTTCAGTATCACTGCTTTTGCAAATATTTTTTACCAACATTGATAGATTTTTTTTGCGTGGTAATTGCTTATATAATTCTTCATATAAGGCTTTTGCTTCATTCTCGCCAATAACTTCCGACATTTCTTTGTAAGTAAATCCGTATGGATCATTCCGTACTTCCGCAGGCGTATATTTAGGTAAACGTTTCATTTTTATATCCTTTCTTCTAAATAATAAAAGTTTGTTTTTCTGTATTTTCAGCGACAATTTCCAAATTAACCCATTTCTCCGGTTCATCAACTATACTCATATGTCACCTCAAACAAAATAATCAAACAGGTCATCGCCTAAAGGGATTTGTGCGTTCTCAAGTTTGCTTTTATAGTCAAAAGCAGCTTTGTATTCTCGCTTTAGCACAAAATCATCATCGTCAAGCAGTTTTAATAGTTCAGAATACTTTCGGCTGCTCTTTCTCGCTTCATGAATATCCACTTCATAAACAGCGCCAACGCATTCCGGCTCATCGTGTTCATTCCAGTAGTCATAACGCACAGATGACGACTCGACCAAATGCAGCACGCCGCCATCTTCAATGTAGCAATACTCGCTTACGATTAAAGATGGATATTCTGGAAATCCTTCACACCTACACTCTTCTGGGAAAAATAATCCCTTCATAAACTCATAAATGTACGAGTTGGGAGTGTTCTCAATACATTCATCAGTTTCGCCTGCTTCATAGGACAATGTCGGATACATCGTCTCCAGGAATGTCCAATATCCCTCGTTTCTTTGGCACTCTGCCAGAAGATTTGAGATAAATGGGTAGAAGATATACTCTTCAACTTTCGAGGGAATCATGTCATAGAGCATATTAAAAGTTTGATCGCCATAATTACGAGAACGTCTATTTTCAAAGAAGTCACCAATCCGTTTTAGGTTTTTATCCTTCTGTCTCGAGAAGTAAAAGGCGCAAAAATATTCTTGAAAAGACCGATGTGAGAAGAAGTATTTCCCCCCTTCATAGAACATAAGGCACAGATTAGCGCGTGCATCGTAAAGAAAGTCTTCCGCAGACGTGACAAACGAGTCTTTACGCCGTTCCGATAAGGAATCGTAGTAATCGACAAATTCTCTTTCGGTAAACTCGAATTTCTCATCATGGTATGACCGTGAGCAGAATTCCGCGAAATACATTTCGAACCGGTCAACCGGAAGCCCAGTTTTTAGTGGCCGCGAATACGCCTTTGACGCATCATGTTCTTTGGCCAACGTATCGAAGGCTTCCTTATAGAATATATGCATTTTGGATGGCACTTCCGCATATCGCTCGAATGTCATCAACATTATTGTTAACAACAATGGGTTCGATGCAAAACCATAGTGTGTCCGAAATAGATGCTCGTCAAGCTCACTTAAAAATTTTTGTTTAATCTCAGGCATGTCATTTCTAAAATCGAGGTTCTTAATTAGTTGAACCGCTTGACTCTTCGTAAATGCCTGCAGATGCAAAACCGTAAAGCGGGCATATGACACAAATGATCGATGTGGACGAGAAGAAATAATGAACCCATTATCCGGATATCTATCAATAAAGGCAATCAAGATTCTTCTCAAATTGAGTCTCTCGTTTGGCACCTATTTCGTCCAGCCCATCAAGGAGAAGTAAAACACGTCCAGATTGTAATACCGCATCGAGAGATTCGCGCGTCAATCCTGTCCCGAATTGACTAATCTTTGCAAACACGTAGTCGAAGATGTCGGTGTCGGCTTCCCCATAGTCTCGCACTGGAATAAAGACAGGAATAACACCGCCGGGGGTATAGCTTATTATTGAATCAAGTAACAGATGCCGTAGCATCATGGATTTTCCCAAGCCACCAGAACCAGATATAATTATAAATCGAGAGCAATTGCAAAGAGTCTCAGCTGTTGCGTTAGATATCGTTCGTATCCGGTATTCATTGCTGGTAGAATAGCTGCTTTGAATGATTGTTTTCTCAACAATATCATTGCACACATAGAAATCATAAAACGGAACAGGCTCATTTTTATAAAGCAGAGTTTTCAGCTTGTCGTACTTTTCCTTCACCTTGTTTAGATACTGTTCAATACTCTCCTCATCAACGATACGAAGCTGAACCGCATTAGAATTCGCGGTTCTTTTTGCTTCTGGTTCTTTTCCAGAGCTGGACAACGTTGAAAGAGTAACCGGCCACTGCTTTATGGCGGACACAACAAAAGTACGGTTTATATTTTTTGCGGCTTCCTTGCCAGCTGTATTCTTAACAGCTACGCAAGAAAATAAAAGCGTGCACGCAATAACATTAGAAAGGACAAATGACGTTCCCTTTAAGTATTCGCTCTTCGGTTTTCCAAAGAACCTCAAAAAGTTCATGTGTTTTGCGACATCGAGGGATTCATCCTCATATATTAGTTTGAGTATTGCGGAAACAATATAGCGCTTTTTGTCCTCGTTCAGTAACGGCAAGAAATTGTCTTCGACGTTCCTCTGTACGATCTCTACGCTTGCCGTCTGGGCTGCGGAAACGATATTACTCAAGCGGTTTGATTCGTAGCCTATATCTCCACATTTTCTGCCCATTCTTCGTTTTTGACCATTTGATAAATTTTGGGCACAGCTTAACAAGCGTGAGACTGTTGAGCCATCACTTTCTCCGTATAGACTGGTGGGATCAACTGTTTGAGTCAATGTTCCAATCAAAAGAACATCTGACACAGCATCTAGCTTACACTCGCGCAACACTTTCCCGAGAGTGCCAAAGCATAGAATCAAGCTTCTCCCCTCCTTTGTACATAATAAACAAGTCATATGCAGCTCTTTGCATATCATCTTCAACACATAGGCAAATGCGCCGCAATATGTCTTTGGTGTATTCTCTTGTCACAGCTTGGCAAGAGCTTTTTCTCCCGTCAAACCATGGCGCTTCATAGAAAATCCCACTAAACAGTATATCACCACACAGTAAATGCGTCAAGCGAAAGACTGGAAAAAAGCAGTAAACTGGCTGGTTTTTTCTCAAAACCGCGTGTCCGAGACCAGAGGTACTGTTGCGCAGGCTGTATGGCGTTGTTGCGATGCCCTCGGTCTGTAGGATTTAAGCTCCGCTATTACGGCTGAGATTTTCCACTGGCCGGTTCGATTACGGCATTTTCATCGCTTAGTGATGGAGGATGAGGGCGTTTCGTTCAAACACGTCCACTTGTTTCCAAAGGTGATGAAGGCTCCTGCCTCATTGCCACCTCTGTACGGTTCTCGCGTTGACGATTAGCTACCGCCGCAAAAGAGCCGGAAGACCTGTGCCATGACCGTAGGAACAACGGCAGGTGCAGCCCATGAGGGAGCAATCCTTCATTTTGCGGCTGGCCCTATTTAAGTGCGCCTCAAAGTGATGTGACCGCTCCCGCAGATGCAAGAAAGCGTCTGGGCGGCTGCATTCTCGCTCCATTCGCTTTCTGTCAATCCACGACCGAAAACGAAAAGGAGCGAACACAATGGCTAACCAGAAGCACATCCCCTTCATTCCGAAAATGAGCACCCAGTTTAAACCTATGCAGTACATCTACTGCGAAAGCGAGCCCAACTCGAAGCTCGTCACGCGCGCTGCTTTTATGCGTCTGTTGGAACAGCAGCCTTGTCCGATGGCGCAGGTCAACATCGACCTCGAAGGCGGATACGCATACCTTTTCCCTTACTGCCCGGAAAGGGCTGAAGTCTTCATCCAGCTAAACCGCGAGACGGCTGCCGCATACAAGCGCCACTATCGCAGCTGGCAGACGATCAAGGAAGGGAAGCGCAAGCCCGAACTGAGTCTCGACATGGGAATCACAGAAAGCGGCACGGCGTTGAGCGATCGGCTCTCAACGGAGGAAACACCCGAATCTGTCTTCCTTTTAAAGGAGCGATTCGCGGGCTATCGCGCTCTTTCGATGCACTGGCCGAAGCCGACCGTGAACTGCTTATTGCCTATTTTAGCGTAGACCGCAACGCTCGTGAACTTGCTCGTCGACTGGGAAAAGATCCGTCCGGCGTGGCAAAGCGAGTCAAACGTGCCATGAAAAGGCTTCAGGAAAATATTAAAAAATACACCTGACCCATGTCCACATCCCACCTCCGCATGTCCGAACAGGAAGGTGTCAGGACGCCACAGCGCCGGATCGGAGGTGGAAATCATGGACAAGCACAATCACGAACACCAGAGTCAACGTTTGAGAGGAGGAATCCCGTATGTCCCGCATGAGCGAAATGTCAGGCTGTATCGCCGACCTTAAGGCCGCCGCGGCGGCGCTGATCTCGGCGGCGGAAACGCTGACCGAGCTCTACTCCGGCGAAGAACCCGCCCAGGACAGGCCGGAATCCAGGCCCATCACCAAAGAGGAAGTCCGGGCGGAGCTGGCCGCCAAGGCCACCGCGGGCTACGGAGCGCAGGTGCGCGCCCTGCTCAAGAGATACGGCGCGGCACAGCTTTCGGCGGTTAAGGCCGAGGATTACGCCAGCCTGCTGCTTGCGGCACAGGCGATTGGAAACGAGGTGGGCGCGGATGGGTAATCACGCGGTGCTCTCCGCGTCCTCCAGCCACCGTTGGATGAACTGCCCCGCCGTCGGTCAGACTCACAGAACATATGTTCGACAACGGCAGCGTATACGCCGCCGAGGGCAGTGAAGCGCACGCGCTGTGCGAATACAAGCTCCGACAGGCGCTGGGCCAGGACGCACAGAATCCGCTCGAAAGCCCCGGCGGCCTCCAGTACTACGACAACGCCATGGAGGACGCGGCCACAGGCTACATGGCCTTTGTGCTGGAGGAGCTGGAGGAAATCCGGCGGACATGCCCCGATCCCCTCGTCATGGTCGAACAGAGACTTGACTTTTCCCGCTGGGTGAAGGACGGCTTCGGAACCGGCGACGCGGTAATCGTCGCGGACGGCATCCTGCGAATCGTGGACATGAAGTACGGAACCGGCGTCGCGGTCTCCGCGGAAAACAACAGCCAGATGCGGCTTTACGCGCTGGGCGCGCTGGAGATGTTCGGAAGGTCTGTACGACATCGACACCGTCTCCATGACCATCTACCAGCCGCGGCTGTCCAACATCAGCACGGACGCGATCAGCAGGGCCGACCTGCTTGAGTGGGCGGAGACCGTTCTGCGCCCGGTGGCTGAGCTGGCCTATAAGGGCGAAGGCGAACTGAACGCCGGAAGCTGGTGCCGCTTCTGCAAGCTGCGCTCAACCTGCCGCAAACGCGCGGAAGCCAATCTTGCGCTGGCACAGCACGATTTCAAACTGCCGTCCACGCTCTCGGACGAGGAAATCTCCGTCATCCTGGGCAAGCTGGACGATTTGACCAGCTGGGCTGCGGACATCCGGGAGTACGCGCTGAGCGCGGCGCTGTCCGGCACCCGCTTTGACGGCTGGAAGCTGGTGGAGGGCCGAGCGAATCGGCGCTATACCGACGAAGCCGCCGTAGCGCAGGCGGTCATCTCCAGTGGGCACGATCCCTACGAGCGCAAGCTGCTCGGCATTACCGCCATGGAGCGCATGCTGGGCAAAAAGCAATTTGCAACGCTTCTGGACAATCTGGTGGAACGCCCGCAGGGTAAGCCCACGCTCGTACCAGCAAGCGACAAACGACCTGAAATGACCAACGCGAAGAACGACTTCGCCAACGACTGATTTGGAGGTACAAGATTATGGCCAAGAACACGAACCCCACCAAGGTGATCACCGGCAAGGATACCCGCTGGAGCTACTGCAACGTTTGGGACGCGAAATCGATCAATGGCGGCACGCCCAAGTACTCCGTTTCCCTGATCATTCCCAAGGCCGACACGGCCACCGTGCAGAAGATCCGGACCGCCATCGAGGCCGCCTACCGCGACGGCGAGAGCAAGCTGCGCGGCAACGGCAAAACGGTGCCGCCGCTGGTTGCTATTAAGAATCCGCTGCGCGACGGCGATACGGAGCGCCCGGACGATCCCGCGTATGCCAATGCATACTTTGTCAACGCCAACTCCGCCACCGCGCCCGGCGTGGTCGATGCGGCCTGCAATCCCATTTTGACTCGCAGCGAGGTGTATTCCGGCGTGTATGGCCGCGCCAGCATAAGCTTCTACGCGTTCAACTCCAACGGCAACCGCGGCATCGCCTGCGGGCTCAACAACCTACAGAAAATTCGCGACGGTGAGCCGCTGGGCAGCAGGGCGTCCGCGGAGAGCGACTTCGGGAACGAGGATGACGAGGACTTTCTGTCCTGACGGAGGTGAGAGCACATGACGGAAATGGAAAGCATTCTGCTGTACGTCTGTTTCGGGATGCTGCTGGGACGCCTGATCGGTGAAACGGTCGGCATCCTCACCGGCTGGATCGTGGAACGCCGCGTGAAAAAGCGCGACTCGCGTCAAGACAAAGGAAACTGAACACCCCTGGCGGCGGTACATCATCGCCGCCCTTTTTCAGCGGAGATGACTATGAAAACACTGTCTTTGGATCTGGAAACGTACAGCAGCGTCGATCTGGGAAAGTCATCGGTGTACCGCTACGCGGAAAGTCCCGACTTCGACATACTGCTGCTGGGCTATTGCGCGGACGGCGGCGAGGTACAGGTCGTGGATCTGGCCCAGGGAGAACAGGTCCCACCCGAGGTGATCGGCGCGCTGACTGACGAGCACGTGTGCAAGTGGGCGTTCAACGCGCAGTTTGAGCGCGTGTGCCTGTCCCGGTGGCTGCGGCGCAACGGCTATCCATTGCGCAACGAGCGCTATGCCGCGCCCGATGACCCCTGCATGGCTTATCTGAACCCGGCGGGTTGGCACTGTACGATGGTCTGGTCTGCCTACCTCGGCCTGCCGTTGTCCCTCAAGGATGTGGGCGCGGCGCTGGGGCTGGACAAGCAGAAGCGCTATCTCAGAGTGGAACTCATCCGGTATTTCTGCGTGCCGGGCAAGGACGGAACGCGTCGCATGCCCGCGTCCGCCCCGGAGAAGTGGGCGACCTTCAGGGCCTACAACCTGCGCGACGTGGAAACCGAGATGGCCATTCAGGAACGGCTGCAAAAATACCCCGTGTCCGAGGAAGTGTGGTCACAGTACCATCTCGACCAGCAGATCAACGACCGGGGCATCGCCGTGGACAGGACGCTGGTGCGCGGCGCGATCGACATTGACGAGCGTTCACGGGAAGAATTGACCGCGCGGCTGCAGGAACTGACCATGCTGGACAACCCCAACTCCGTGCAGCAGATGAAGGACTGGCTTGCCGCCAACGGCCTTCAGACGGACACCCTTGGCAAAAAGCAGGTGGCCGAACTGCTCAAGACCGCGCCGGAGCCGCTCAAGTCTGTGCTCGTACTGCGGCAGCAGCTGGCGAAAAGCTCCGTGAAAAAGTATCAGGCGATGGAAAACGCGGTCTGCGCGGATGGGCGCGTGCGCGGGTGCTTCCAGTTTTATGGCGCGCGCACAGGGCGCTGGGCCGGGCGCAACATACAATTGCAAAACCTGCCCCAGAACAGGATGCCCGATCTGGAACAGGCGCGCTCCCTGGTACGCGCCGGGGATTACGATTCGGTGCGCCTGCTCTACGACTCCACCCCGGATGTGCTCTCCCAGCTCATCCGCACCGCCTTGATCCCAAGCCCGGGAAAGACTTTCTTCGTGTCCGACTTCTCAGCCATCGAAGCCCGCGTCATCGCCTGGCTCGCCGGAGAACAGTGGCGGCAGCAGGTGTTTCGCCGAAGGCAAGGACATCTACTGCGCTTCCGCCAGCCAAATGTTCGGCGTGCCGGTAGAAAAGCATGGCGTCAACGGGCATTTGCGCCAGAAAGGCAAAATTGCGGAACTGGCACTGGGCTATGGCGGCTCCGTTGGCGCACTCAAGGCGATGGGTGCCATCGAGATGGGGCTAAAGGAAGACGAACTCAAGCCGTTGGTGGACGCCTGGCGCACAGCCAATCCCATGATCGTCAAGCTGTGGTGGGAGGTTGACCGGGCCGTCACGCGGGCTGTCAGCGATAAGACCGCCACGGAAACACACGGCATCCGCTTCACCTGTCAGTCAGGCATGCTGTTCATTACGCTCCCTTCCGGGCGGCGGCTGGCCTACGTAAGGCCCCGCATCGGGGAGAATCAGTTCGGCGGTTCCGCCATCACCTACATGGGCACAAACGCCGCGAAGCAATGGGCGCGTCTAGAAAGCTACGGCCCGAAATTCGTGGAGAACATTGTCCAGGCGATCAGCCGGGACATTCTGTGCTATGCCATGCAGGCGCTGCGGGACTGCGCGATTGTGGCGCATGTCCACGACGAGGTGATCCTCGAAGCCGATCCCGGCATGTCGCTGGAAGCCGTGTGCGAGCGGATGGGCAGGACGCCGCCCTGGGCACAGGGCCTTCTGCTGCGCGCGGACGGGTACGCGACGCCGTTCTATAAAAAAGATTAAATAAAAGAGCAGCTTCATCCCTGTAATGAAACTGCTCTTTTATTCAAATACTCCTTGTCGAGAAATTTTCTAGATGTTTTCCTACATGGCCAATAATGATTTTTCTAGAAACGGGATCATATGCAAAATAGACTCGAATGAAATTAGGATCATTTTCCCTATTTCCATTAGCTACATGAGGTTCTATGATGATTGTTCGTCCATCATAGGAATCCATACGTTGTGCCATCAAGCTTTTATCCCTACGAGTCATTTTGCCTTCGCCGCGTTTTAGCGTCCATCCGGTTTTGGTTTTAAAATCTTCTTCCATATCAGATGAGCCAGCGCGATATAAGTCTGTCAGATGTGTAGCTATTTGATAGAAACATTCCCAAATAGTCTCAACCCTCGTGGTACAAGCATTTAGAGACTTGAATCCACGCTCAGAGAAATCTATCTTTTCAGGGAACACTTTCGTAAAATACATACCGACATCCATTGCTGTCTTTGGAATTGAGGAGATGCATCTTATTGCATGAAGGGCATCAAGCTGGCCTTGAGAATCTTTGTAAATGGGATCCATGGTATGAATATATCCCTGTAATTTTCGATTTTCCTGTCTTTCTTCTGAAAGTTGGTCTTTCAATGCTCCGATCTGGGTCTCCTGGCTTTTGAGTTCTTCATCTGCATATTTAAGCAGCTCGTCACGCTCATTAAGCTGTTCTTTTAGTTCAGCATTTGTCGATGCTTTTTCTTCAGACAACAGCTCAACTGCTTTCATCTTCGACCGCAAATCTTTGATGCGATGTTGTCTGTACATTTCATCACAATCGGCCATTCTGAACATTTCATGTGCATCATAGTACTTGATGTCAGTGGAAAATACACGTCTAAGAATTTCAACTACTTCCTGCTCACCGAGAGATTCAATTTGCCTAGAAGATATGTATCTAAATTTACTTGTAGAGCTCGATCCCCAATAAATCATGATTTGTCCTTGACGGCAATGCAGTTCTTTGGACAAATAAAAGTTTATCTCATCAATTACTTCTTTGGCATCGATAGAATAAACCAAAGCATTACCCATGACATTTTTTGCAATGCTTTCAGCGTTAACTCTATATTCGATTCCGTCTTCTGTAAGCTCAGGTAGGACTAAAATACATGGGACAACTCGGCGCTCATCTTGAATATTTTCGGCAAAACGCTTTCCAAAGCCACACTTAAGAAGGGTTGAGTGCACTCTTAAAATATCATCGCCGATTTTACATAGAATCTTTTGATTGTATAAAAGATTCTTAATGAAGCTGGGAACAGTTAATGCTGGAGCGTCTGCAGTTTTGCCAATAAATCCAGCTTTATCTCTATAATAGAGGATGTACGAGACGGTTGCGCTGTTGTGCGAGATCTGTTCAAAGCCTACTTCTGTAGTCCAAATACGAGGTGCCTCAGAGATTGCATTATCCTCATGACTGCTACTATCTTGGACTTGATATTCCTCAATTTTACAGGCCCAGAACAGGGAACCGTCATTCTTAAATGATGTCGAACTTGCCTCTACAAGGCCATCATTGGTTTGAAATTCACCAAACTTTCGAAATTGCTGCCAATTCCACGCCACAATAGGCTGTCCAAATTTATGGTGCAGCCAGTTGTAAAGTCCATAGATAACTTCATCAAAGAGGGAGACATCCGAGTATTTCGATTCAATATTAAAATGAGCTTTATAGAAAACACGGACTGACAAGTCCAACATTTCAAGTCCTCCCTATGCGTAGAATTATCTAAATTATACCATATGTAAGCAAAAAAACAAAGAACTATATGTTATACGGGAAATACACCACCGATGTCCACAAAAGCCCTTCGTGTGTCCGAACAGGAACACGAAGGGCTTTTGCTCTATCACGCATGAGGAGGTAACCATATGTTTTACGTCAAGACCCAAATCGGTGAGAACACGGCCATCGTGACGGAGATCACCGATGAAAACGTGTTCACCCGCTGCCCGGACTGCGGATCGGAAATCGCTGTGGATCTGAGCGATCTGGCGGACGAGGGCCAGCACGACCTGTTTGCCCTGGGCGTCTGCTGCCCGGAGTGCAGCCGCGCGCGGTGGAAAGCCGCGCACGCGGGATGTGAAAGGAGCGCCGGCCATGGGCGTCAGTAAGTACAATGCCGAAGGCTATCGCGATCCCACGCCGCACGCTGCGCTGACGAGCATCGAAGCACAGCGCCGGGCGGCGCGCCTGGCGGATGTGGCGCGCTCGCCGAACTACCGTCCCATTGTGTTCATCTGCAGCCCTTACGCCGACGATCCGGTGGGCAACGAGCGCCGCGCCTTGCGATACTGCCGGTTCGCTGTGTGCCGGGGGTGCATTCCCATTGCGCCGCACCTCTATTTCACACGGTTTCTGGATGAAACCAATCCGCAGGACCGCGAACTGGGGCTGTTTATGGGCCGGGTGCTGCTGACCAAATGCGTGGAGCTTTGGGTATTTGGAAGCCGCGTCACCGCGGGCATGGAGCGGGAAATCGCCAAAGCCGAGGAGCGCTCGTTGCCCATTCGCTATTTCACAGAGGATATGGAGGAACGCGAACATGGATGAGATTCTCTCAGCGCTTGCCTGTATTCCGGTTCGGACGTGCTCCTACGCGGAGTGGCTCGGTATCGGCATGGCGCTCAAGGACGCCGGATATGAGTGTGCCGTGTGGGATGACTGGTCCCGGGACGATAAGCGCTATGTCGAGGGCGACTGCGCCCGGCGCTGGGCGACCTTCAAGGGCAGCGATCGCCCCATCACCGTTCGCACCATTCGCGCCATGGCACGAAAGAACGGCTGGGTTTCCGCCTTTACGGATTTTGAGGACACGCGGGAGCTTGCGCCCACACAAACGCTCATCCGCTATCTGGAAGCCATGTTTCAGCCGGACGAGCTCGTCGGATTTGCCACGCAGGTCAAGCCCGACAACCACGGCAGGCTCAAGCCCATCAACACCAACCTCGCCATGAAAGCGTCCGAGTTTATCGGGCGGTTGCGCGACGCCGAAAGCATTGAAGCCGTGATCGGCCCCTACCGCGCGGACTGCGGCGCGTGGATCAGGCTCAATCCGCTGGACGGCAAGGGCCAGTCCGACAGGAACGTGGCCGCGTACCGCCATGTGCTCATCGAGTCGGATACGCTGCCCAAGGAAGAACAGGAGCGGATCTACCGCAAATACGAACTGCCAATCACGTGCCTCGTGGATTCCGCGGGCAAGAGTGTGCACGCCCTCGTACGCATCGACGCCCCGAACGAACAGGAGTACCGAAACCGCGTCAACTATCTGTTTCGCTTTCTGGAGCAACACGGATTTCCGGTGGACAACGCCAATAAAAACCCTTCCCGCCTGAGCCGCATGCCCGGCGTAACGCGAAACGGCGTCACGCAGGAACTGCTGGCCACCCATATCGGCAAGCACACGTGGAGCGAGTGGCTGGAGTACGCTGAGGAACTGGCCCTTCTGCCCGAGCCGGTTCGCCTGAGCGACGTGGAAACCCCGCCGCCCAAGCCGCCCGAGCTGATTCGCGGGATTCTCCGCCGCGGGCACAAGATGCTGATCGCCGGGCCGAGCAAGGCGGGCAAGAGCTTCCTGCTCATTGAGCTGGCGATCGCCATCGCCGAGGGAAGCACATGGCTGGGTTTCTCGTGTGCCCAGGGCAAAGTCCTGTATGTGAATCTGGAGATCGACCCGGCGTCGTGCATCGACCGCTTCATCACCATCTACGGCAAGCTGGGCTTTTCGCCGCCGCACACGGACAACATCGTCATCTGGAACCTGCGCGGGCATGCCCTGCCGCTGGACAGGCTGGTTCCCATACTGGTCAGGCGCATGAAGGACGAGCAGTTCGCCGCCGTGATCATCGACCCGATATACAAGGTCATAACCGGCGACGAGAACAACGCCAGCGACATGGGCGCTTTCTGTAACCAGTTCGATAAGATTTGCACCGAGATGGGCGCGTCGGCGATTTACTGCCACCATCACTCCAAGGGCGCGCAGGGTGGCAAGAAGGCCATGGACAGAGCCAGCGGCAGCGGTGTGTTCGCCCGCGATCCGGACGCGCAGCTGGATGTCATCGAGCTGAAAAAGCCGCTGTTCAAGGAAGTGGAAACTGAGACGGAGGACGGTGAGGTGGTCGAGATCGAGCAGTTCGACACAGCCCGGACGGCATGGCGGCTGGAAGCGTCGCTGCGCGAGTTCCCTCCGATCGCACCGGTCAATTTCTATTTTGACTATCCGCTGCACCCGGTGGACACGGAAGGCGCGCTGGCGTCTTTTCGCCCGGAGGGCAGCCCTCTTGGGAATCTGGACAGCAGTTCCAAGCGTACAACGCCTGAAGTCAGAAAGCGTCGACTGGATGAAGCGTTTGAAGCAGCGCCTAAAAACGAACCCATCACGATCAAGGTTTTGGCCGAGATCGCGGGTGTCTCTCAGGATACCATGCGGAGATACCTGAAGGAATTTGAGGACGAGTACATGGTCTATCGCGGCACCGTTCAGGCGCGTCCGCCGCTTTCCGGCACATCCCAAGTCCCCTGAATGTGCCCACGAACCTTGCACAGCATAGGGCGTTTTCTTCCGAAAATGCGAAAATCGCAAAACCGCACGGATAGGAAAATCGCCCCTATGCAAATGCAAATTTGCACGCAACCGACTCTATATAGGAATCTGCAAATTTGCAAAAAAGGACGTCAAGCAGTGATGGGAATCGGGTAAGGGGATAAATCCCCCTTACCTGATTCTCCGTCACAGCCCGCCTTGACTGGGCGCGCGATTCAATCACATGGAGGAGTAAATATGAGACAAGCAGAGTGTGTTTCAGATTCGATCTATAAATCCCGATGCCTGAAAAGGCTCCGGGAATTGGGACTGCCGACCGAGGGTTGGGTTTGCGAGTGGATTGAGGATACCGACGAGCCCGAGGCAGTGTGTGAGCTGTGCGGGTGTGCCCGTGTGCGATTCCTGCACCATATGCGGCATCGGATGGTAGGACACACCATCGCGGTCGGCTGTCTGTGCGACGGCATCATGTCCGGCGATGAGTTGGGTGCCTTTAAGCGTGAGCGTGAAGCCCGGAACAGGGCAAGGCGCAGACAGACCTTTATCCACGGGAAATGGACGCCCAGTTGGCAATCTCCTCACGGCACTCGCTGGGAGAAGAAAATGCGTGGCGGCCCGACCTGCGTCATCCGACAGGACGCCGACGGGCAGTATGCCGTGTGGCACGGTGGACGCTGGTGTTACCGCTGCCGCGGCCAGGAGATGACCACCTTCGCGCAGGCTGCCAGCGCGCTTTTCACAGTCAACGACCCGAAAAGGAGACAGACATGAGAGAACGACAGATAGAACAGCGTTTGACGCAGGCCGTCCGCAAGCGCCAGGGCCTGTGTCCCAAGTGGGTCAGTCCTGGACTGGACGGTGTGCCGGACCGCATCATCCTGCTTCCCGGCGGGCGGATCGCCTTCGCCGAACTGAAAGCGCCCGGAAGGCCCCTGCGCCCGCTGCAGCGTCGACGCAAGGCACAGCTGGAAGCGCTGGGCTTTCGGGTTTACGTCATCGACAACCAGGAACAGATTGGAGGGGTGCTGGATGCTTTATCAGCCACATGACTACCAGAAATACGCCACGAACTTCATCGTCGAACACCCCATCGCCGCCGTGCTGCTACAGATGGGCCTCGGCAAGAGCGTCATCACCTTGACCGCCATCGCGGAACTGGCGCTGGAGCGCTTCGAGGTGTGCCGCGTCCTGATCATCGCGCCGCTGCGCGTGGCCCGGGACACCTGGCCCGCGGAGATTCAGAAGTGGGATCACCTGAAGGGCCTGACGTATTCGGTCGCGGTGGGAACGGAAGCCGAGCGCCGGTCAGCGCTTCAGAAGAACACGCTGATCCACATCATCAACCGGGAAAACGTGCAGTGGCTGATTGAGCAAAGCGGCCTGCCCTTTCAGTACGACATGCTCGTAATCGACGAGCTGTCCTCCTTCAAGAGCCATCAGGCCAAGCGGTTCCGGGCGCTGATGCGGATGCGGCCCCGGGTGGCGCGCGTGGTGGGCCTGACCGGCACACCCTCCAGCAACGGCCTGATGGATTTGTGGGCAGAGTTCCGGTTGCTGGATATGGGCAAGCGGCTCGGACGGTTCATTACCCACTACCGCGAGGCGTTCTTCCTGCCGGATCGCCGCAGCGCGCAGCAGGTGTTCACATGGAAGCCCAAGCCCGGCGCGGAGGACGAGATCTACCGGCGCATATCGGACATCACCATCAGCATGAAGAGCGCGGACTACCTGCGCATGCCCGAGTACATTTCAAACCGTGTGCCCGTGAAACTGTCCAGGGAGGAGCGCCGCACCTACGAACAGCTGAAGCGCGAGCTGGTGATCTCCCTGCGGGGCGCGCAGATCGACGCGGTGAGCGCGGCGTCTCTGTCCGGGAAACTGTGCCAGCTGGCCAACGGCGGCATCTATGACGCCGAACACAACAGCCTGTTCTTCCACGACCGGAAGCTCGACGCGCTGGAAGACCTGATCGAAGGCGCAAACGGCAAGCCTGTCCTGGTGGCCTACTGGTTCAAGCACGATCTGCAGCGCATTCAGGAGCGATTCGATGTGCGGGAGATCCGTACCAGCGCAGACATCGCCGACTGGAACAGCGGAAGGATTCCTGTGGCCTGCATTCACCCCGCGTCCGCCGGGCACGGTCTGAATCTGCAGGCGGGCGGGAACACGCTGATCTGGTTCGGCCTGACGTGGTCATTGGAACTGTACCAGCAGACCAACGCCCGCCTGTGGCGGCAGGGACAGCGGGCGGATACCGTGGTGATCCACCACATCATTGCCGAGAACACCATCGACGAACAGATCATGGATGCCCTGGAGCGCAAGGACACGACGCAGACGGCGCTGATGAACGCCGTGAAAGCACAGCTGGAGGTGTGGAAACGATGAACGCAAAGGAATATCTCGGGCAGGCGTACCGGCTTGACCAGCACATCAACGACCGGCTGATGCAGCTCAGCCAGCTCCGCGCGCTGACACAGCGCATCACGACCGCCTACGACGGCGAGGTGGTCTCCCGCACGCGCAATGTGCACGCGCTGGAGGATTCGGTCATCCGCCTGATGGAAGCCGAGGAATCCATCAACGAGGAGATCGACCGGTTCGTCGACATCAAGATGGACATCTCAAAGACCATCGCCAGGGTGCGCAACGAGAACTACCGCCTGATTCTGGAGAAGCGGTATCTGTGCTTTATGACCTGGGAACAGATCTCGCTGGACATGCACTACACCAATCGATGGCTCCGAAAAATGCACGAGCGCGCCCTGGATGTGGTCGACCGGATTCTGCTGGAAAGGAGCGGGAGCAAGTGAGTTACCGGGAAGCACAGCAGGACGGCGTGACGATCCGCCGGTCGGGAAACGGCAGCACCGTGTATTACCCGCCGTGCCACATCTGCGGAAAGCCGACATTCTCACTCAACTACATGCGAAACCGCAAATACACCTGCGGGACGTGCAAGGCGGCGGCTTCGATTCGAAAAGTCGCAAGAGGACCGCATAGTTCCTCTGAGTTCCTCCGAGTTCCCCTTGATGCACACTTGAAAATGTGATAAAGTAAAATCGTCGAAGAATATAGACAAGCCCTCGCGGGACATCTCCGCGGGGGCGTTTTTGTTGGAGGCGCGCATGACACAGTCTGAGTTTCTCAAGCATTTGAAAGCGTATCGCGGCATCCTGCCCCGGCACACGCTGCTGACCCTTCGCGGGCAGGCGGTCTCCGGCGACGTGGACGGCGCAATGCGCGGGCTGGCACGCATGCTCAAAAATAAATCGGGATGTGTGCCGCCAACCGCTTGACTTTTTATCGGTTCAGAGCGTATATGTCACTACCCAAAACGAACGGAGGGATCAACATGACGCTACAAACGAATCCCGCGGAGCGCAGAGAAATGGTTCAAGCGATTTCGGAGCGGCTTGGCAGCCCGGCGGTTTACCTACGTACACCGACCTACGCCTACAGGATCGGCGGCCTGACGGTTGAGCGCGACGGAAGCATCATAAGCGATGACGATGCGCTGTTGGAAGCGCTCAGGCCGATGCTGATTGAACGGGGCTGGCTGACGGACGCGGAGGCATCCGTGACAAAGACGGAACCGACGGAGCAGGACTCCGAAATCACGCAGATGGAACTCAGCTTCCCGGTGGAGGACTGGACGGTTCCGCAGCTGAAGAACTTCCTGCATACGCTGTACAGCAATCAGCACATTCTCCGCCGGATGATGCAAAGCGACGCCCTATATATCGACCGGCAGATGATGGAGCGGCTGGATGAAGCGCAGACCCCGGCTGATTTGGAAGCCCGGCTGGCCGACGGTCTGGCGACGGGCTTGCTCAAGGGCTGTCGCATCCAGGACGGCAGGTTCACTCTCGAGACGGTTCGGGACGACCGCGACCCGGACCGCTGGCAGGTGTACGCGACACTCCTGAGCGCAATCCTGGAGCATGCGAAGGCTGCAAAGCGCGTGTTTCTCCGGGCGGACGCAGATCCCGTGAACGAGAAGTACCGCGCCAACAGTTTTCTTATGCGCCTGGGCTTCGGCGGCCCGGAACACAAACCGCTGCGCCGCGTACTGTTGGGCCACCTCAACGGCTACGCCGCATTCAGGAGCGCGGCAGGCATGCAGGCGCACCGGGAAAAGTACGCGCAGCTTCGCCGGAAACAGCGGGAGGAGGCGCGGCCATGAACGAGTGGCTCGACTGGATTTACGAGATCGCCCTCAGCCGCGTGGACACCATTGAGCGGGAACTGTACGCCCATCCGGAGCACAGTCCAAAGTTCAGCGAAGCGGTGCGGGAGCTGCACGCGGCGCTGGACGAAACGGAGGAACATCCCAACGCCGCCCTGACCGGGCGGGACGAAATCTGGATGGGCTACACCGCCGCGCTGGCGCTGGAGATGTATCTGGCCGGGGCGCGGGACGGCGGGCGCGTGTACCACGCCTTTGTCACCGGCGAACTGCCGGGCAGGGAGATTCAGGAACGGAAGGGAGAGGACGCCTGTGATCCAAATGACTGAACGGGCGCGGGCAAAGCTGCTTGATTTGAAAGCGCGGCAGGAAGCGGGTGTGCACATGATGTGCCCGCGCTGCGGAATGGACACCATGAAGGAGCCGATCCACACCAACGCCCTGAGCCGAAGCGCGGACGTGTATGTCTGCGACGCCTGTGGAACAACTGAGGCCGTGTTGGCGCACATGAAGCAGGATACTCCGCTCTTCCTTTGGGCAGCGTTTTGCCCCGAGAGACCGCCTGCCGATTTCGAAGCGCGCCCTGCCGCCGAAGTGCTGCCGGAAGTCACCGGCACACAGCTTGAAGAGCTGACGCGAATTTACGAGCGCTGCAGGGATGATCCGGAGAATGCCCCATGGTACCGGCTGGAAGCGTTTGAACGCTGTCCCGGCCTTACGCAGCTGTGGCCACAGCCGTTTCAGGCCAACTACCGCGCCGCGGATGGAACGGTTGCCATTCGATTCTGGAGCGACGCGAACGGACACCTCCAGATGGCCGCAAACATTCTGGAAAAATAATTCTCCGGTAGATTTGAAAGCATCAGGCAGTTTTGCCTGGTGCTTTTGTCGTCGGCGCGTTGGCCCGCGTCGCGACCACGTTGCCGCCACGGGCCGCGCCTGACCTGCCGCGCGAATCGCTGCCCGGCCTGATTTCAAAGCCCGACACGCGCCCACGTGCGGCGAATTCCGCGCAACAGAAAAAACCGCCCGCAGGCGGTCCTTCCTGATTGGAAAGCCCGGGCCGGACGGTCAGGCTCCCCATTGCCGGTAGCTTCCGTTGCTGAACAGCAGCCCACGCTCATGGATGAACGCGCCCACTGTAGCGACGTAACCGCCGCCGTCCATGATGGCGAATTTGGATTGCGCCAGTTGGTAGACGACGCTGAGCTTGCGCCGGTCGCGCAGGTCGGCGCGTGTGTGCAGGATTTGGGAGAGATAGTCGGCGACGAAGATGGCGGTGTCGCTGTAGCGTTTGTTGTTCGGGTCGCTGGTCAGGCGGATGATTCCGTTGTGTGCTACGCCGATGCGGCAGCTCTGGTCGAGACTGCGCAGGCGGCCCGGCTGATTTGAAAGCGGAAACGGATGGGTCATCTCGGGGTTCACGCCCGCCTGCGTGCTGATTCGAAAGTGGTACACCACGCTGTCGGCAGCGGTGAAGTGTTCCTCGCGGATGGCGCGCAGGTAATCGTCCGGATTCATGAACCCCTTGTGGATGATGACCCTGCCGCCGCGGGCGAACATGTACCCCGCGCCGTGGGGGTTGTGGTGGAACATGGTTCGGATGGTGGATTCGTCCGGCTGGCAAATGCCGGATTTGGAAACGCAGATGATGCACATGATGGTATCCTCCTTTGTGTGCCGGATTTGAAAGCTCCGGGCGTGTTGGTATTCATCACTCTGTGGGGCGGGAAAGTCAAGGGGATGTGTGTCTCTCTGGCGCTGAATCTGGGAATGGTTGGAGACTGTGTGAAGCTGATCTCTGAGCAGGGTGGATTCAGAAGCTGTACCGCTCGCCAAGGGTTAGCCGGGCGAGGCTGCGCTCGGTATCTTCCTCCCAGTTGTGTTCGGCCAGCTCGATTTCGGAGTACAGGTCGGCGCTGTCGGGCTCGGCGAAGAGCCGGAAGGCGTTCCAGGCATCCGCAAGGCTGATGTGCTCCTGTTCCTCATAGGGGAAACCTGAATCGGAACCGCGATGTGTGAAACGGATGATGTAGGTGATGCCGGGCATGGGATGTACCTCCTTCTTGATTTGAAAGCTGTGTCACCGGAGGCTTACTCGTCTTCGGAGCCATCCTCGTAGTTCTCTTCGAAATCCGTCCAGGTGATGCCGCCGTAGGTGTACCCGCCGTCGTGTCTGAGGTAGACCTGTGCGTCCTCGTCGAACTCCCGCAGGGCGTCGATCAGCTCGCCGACGGTCATGGTGTGCCGGATCTGGTCGGGCGCGTAGCCCGTGCGATTGGCGTTGATGTACAGTTTCATGGTGTGTGCCTCCTTCTTGATTTGGGAACTGTGCGGCTCCCGCGACCGGCTGCGCCGGTTTCGGCCTGTGCCAGAGGCCATCGTCAGGCGGGTTTGCGCTGTGTGCGGAGAAACCGGCGGTGCTCGATTTGAATCCGCTCGGTGAGGCGGCGTTCGAACTCTTCTTCTCCAGCCTCGGTCAGCACACGGTGGCTGTATCCGTACTCGTAGCTGTGCCGGGTCAGGTCCCAGCGGCTCCGCGCCCAGCCGGGCAGGTCGCCGTCGTTGTAGTAGCGGTAGTAGCTGTGGAAGAGGAGCTGGCTGGCCTTGGTGTATTTGAAAGCCGCAGCTTCCATTTCGTCGTAGAGCGCCTGTGCCGCGCCGTTGGAATTCCAGTATCTGTGCTTGTTCATGGGTGTACCTCCTTCTCGATTTGAAAGCTGTGTCAGGAAGCCCGGGGAGCGGACTCCGCCTGTCGCCATGCGGCGTTGCCGGGCAGGCGCTTGGTCAGGTGTTCCCGTGCGACCTCGAATTCCTCGCCGATGAACCCCAGCCGCAGGAGCCAGCACCGGAAGGTGTACTTGGGGTTGTCGGTGATGGGCCGTGTCGGGCTGGCGGATTTGGAAGCCAGCGCCTGATGGGAAATGGCGAGGCAAAGCTGGATGTAGGCTTTGATTTCGCCTGCGTGGAGTGTGCCGTTGAAGGCGCGGAATTCGATGGTGTGCGCGGGCCGCTCAGTGGAAAAGGCCGCGTGCAGATTCAGGAGGTGGTAGCGGCTGGTGTCGTAGTGGGAAGCGGCGCGCCGCCGCCAGTCCTGCCCGCTGTACCCGCCGTTGGCACGGTACCAAAGCTGTGCCAGCGCCTCCATGGTGCCGGGCTTGCGGCGGTTGAGCTCGGTGAGGAACACCGGCTCCACCGGCTGGCACCAGCGGCCCCGTCGTTCCGGCGAGATTCCCAGCGCCTGTGTCAGAAGGTCCTCCTTGGCGTTGACGATGTTCACCAGCCGCCGCAGGCTCTGCGGGGTGTGTTCGCCGAGGCCGACGTGGATGTGAATGCCGCAGGAGGCGTCGGCCTTCGCGCCGGCCCTGCGCAGAGCGCGGACCACCAGCTGGACCATCTCGATGTCCTCCCAGCGGCACACCGGGCTGACCACCTCGGCGGAGGGGGTCGGTGACCGACCCATCGCTTTCCACTGTCCACTCCCGCCCGTCGGGCATAGGGACCTTCCAGTCGTCAAGGTGCCGCCCGACATGGCGGGCTGTGGTTCCGAAGAGCGCCGCAAGGGCGCGGGCTGTGCGTTCGCGGCCGAGACCGGTGGTTTCGATCTCGATGCCGAAGGTCTGGTTTTTCATGGGGACACACTCCTTTCGCGGGTTAGCGGCGGATTACGTGCCCGGCGCTTTCGGCGAGGGCGACAAGGTCGTCGGCCACCCCGTCGGTGTAGTCGGCAGTCCGTTCGTCGCCAAGGGCGCGGGCGGCCTGTGCGGCGGCGCGGGCGGCCCAGTAGGCGGCGTCCCCCAAGGCCCAGGCGGCGGGGTCGTTGGTGAGGCGCAGGGCGTCGAGGGCGGCGCGGGCGGCGAGTTGGGTTGCGGCGGCGGCGTACGCGAGGGCGCGGCTTGCGTTTTCGTTCATGGGGTTGCTCCTTTGCCCGGCGGCTTTTCCCGCCCGCGGCGGCGGCTCCGGGGGGCGACCTTCGCCTTTTCCGGCCCGCGACACATTCATCGCTCTTTTCGGGCAAAAAAGCAAGATAACAAACGCCGTAGTTTTTGCGTCGTTTGGGATACGCGCAAAACGGGCAAGCCCGCCTTACGCGTATAAAAGAAGCCCTTTTTCGCGCCGCCGGGCCCGCCCCCGTGTACCCCGCCGGAAGGGCGCCGCTCGGTGCTTTCGCGCTTTGCCGTGGAGAAGTCCCAGTGGGCAGGTCGGCTTTCGCGCTTCACCATGCGAAAGGGAGGGGGGTGGTCGGATTCTTTCACCCCACAGCTGGAGACCGCCGCGCCCTCTCGTGCGAATTTTCGCGGAATTGCCGACCGGGGGTATCGCCCCAAAAACACAAAAAGCGCGCCCGTGTAGGCACGCATTGCCAGTGAACATCCGTATACCGGTAGTTTTTCGCACCGGTACGCTTCATATTTACCCTACTCCCCCCGCAATAGCAAGATAATTTCCTGATAAAGCTCGGAGGTCAGCATGAACACTCAGATGAATTTGAAGCGCATCGCTATCGACCGGCTCAAGCCCGCGAAATACAATCCCCGCAAAGACCTCAAGCCCGGCGATCCTGCCTATGAAAAGATCAGGCGCAGCCTGCATGACTTTGGCTATGTCGATCCCGTGATCTGGAACGAGGTCACGGGCAACATCGTCGGTGGGCATCAGCGCTACAAGGTGCTGGTCGCCGAGGGCGCGACGGAGATCGACTGCGTGGTCGTGCATATCGAGGACCCGCAGGATGAGAAGGCGCTCAACATTGCACTCAACAAGGCCGTGGGCGAATGGGAGCCGGCAGCGCTGGCTGATCTGTTGGCTGACCTGCAGTCCTCGGGCTATGACCTCGGCGCGACCGGCTTTGACGCCGCCGAAGTGGACGACTTATTCTCCAAGGTACACGACAAGGATGTGTCCGACGATGACTGCGACATCGACCCGGAGGAGATCATGCCTTTCGTGGAGCCGGGTGACGTCTGGACGCTGGGCCGCCACCGCATGGTCTGCGGAGATGCCACCAACGCGGACGATGTCAATCTGCTCATGGCCGGCCTCAGGGCCAACCTTATTGTCACCGATCCGCCCTATAACGTCGCCTACCAGAGCGCAGACGGAAAGTCCATTCAGAACGACAGCATGGCGGACGGCAAGTTCTATGAATTCCTGCTGGCGGCCTTCCGCAACATGGCCGCGCATCTGGCCGAGGGCGGCAGCGCTTACATCTTCCACGCGGATACCGAGGGACTGAATTTCCGCCGCGCGTTCAAGGAGGCAGGTTTCCACATCAGCGGCGTGTGCATCTGGGTGAAAAACAGCCTCGTGCTGGGGCGCTCGCCCTACCAGTGGCAGCATGAGCCGGTGCTGTTTGGATGGCTGCCCAACGGCAAGCACAAGTGGTTTGCCGACCGCAAGCAGACAACGATTTGGAACTTTGATAAGCCCAAGCACTCCAAGGAGCATCCCACGATGAAGCCGATTCCGCTGCTGGCCTATCCCATCAAAAACAGCTCCGCGCCCAACGGCGTGGTCATGGATCTGTTCGGCGGCAGCGGTTCCACGCTGATTGCCTGCGAGCAGACTGACCGCATCTGCCGGACGATGGAACTCGACCCCAAGTATGCCAGCGTCATCGTGCAGCGGTTCATTGAACTGGTTGGCAGCGATGAAGAAGTGTGCGTGGAGCGGAATGGAGAGGTCATAAAACACAGCCAACTTGACCTGACAGGCAAGTAATGCGCAGAAAAACACAGAGAGGAGGTGCGTACCCATGGCGGCCAGGGGCAGGAAGCCCAAGCCCACAGCGCTGAAAGTGCTGGAGGGCAACCCGGGCAAACGTCCGCTCAACGACCACGAGCCCATCCCGCCGAAGGGAGAATTAAAGTGCCCATCGTGGCTCCTGCCCGAGGCCAAAAAGGAATGGAAGCGCCTGGCGTCCTCACTGGAGGCGATGGGCGTTTTGACCATGGCCGACCTGACGGCTTTCGCGGGCTACTGTCAGGCGTATGCCCGCTGGAAGGAAGCCGAGGAGTTCATCACCCAGCACGGCAGCATCTTCAAGACCCCCTCCGGCTATGTGCAGCAGGTGCCGCAGGTCAGCATCGCCCAGCAGAACCTGAAGATCATGCAGTCTTTCTGCTCGGACTTTGGCTTGACCCCCGCTACCCGCGCGCGCATCATCGCCGGCGGCAGCGGCACGGAGGACGTCTCGGAAGATCCCATGGAAAAGCTGCTGAAGGGAGGCTGGCAGGATGACCGATGAGAAAAAGGCCCGCCGGGTGATCGACTTCATCCAGTGCCTCAGACACACCAAGGGCGAATTTCACGGCAAGCCCTTCAAACTGTTGCCATGGCAGGAGAAGATCATCCGGGATGTGTTCGGCACCGTGCGCGAGGACGACCCCACCATGCGCCAGTACACGACTGCATATATCGAAATACCGAAGAAGCAGGGGAAAGCCCTCGCCCTGTCTACTTTGCTGCCTACGCCCCAGGGCTGGAAGCAAATGGAAGATATACGGGTAGGTGATCAGGTGTTTGACGAAGGCGGACGACCTTGTAACGTCGTTGCGCTCAGCGAGATCTTTGACGATGAAACCTGCTACCGGCTCACTTTTCGTGACGGGAGCAGCATTGAAGCCGGGGAGCGGCACCTGTGGCGCGTCGGAGTCACGAACAACGGTAAGCGTGAAAAGCTGCTCACTTCCGGCGAAATTTACCACAGGACGGCAAAATACCGCAGACGCCACCCGGGAAACGCCGGAAAGCGCTCGGTAATTCGGATCCCCGTGGCACGCGCGCTGCAATTGCCGGAGCGGGAGCTGCCCATTGATCCCTACCTGATGGGCTATTGGCTGGGCAACGGGAGCTCGACAGACTATGAGATCACTGTCCGAGATTCCGATGTGGAGGCTGTCAGGGCGCAGATCCCCTATGAGATCAAAAGCGAGGTCGTGCAGCCGGGTTCACACAGGCTGCGCAT
>CAWVKS010000004.1:0-309700 GCA_963930055.1 uncultured Bacillota bacterium
AACTTCATTTGGCATCACCTCCGTTCCCGCTGCGTATTTCATCCAGCGCACCTCCGATCTGCTCCACACCGTCTACGACGAATACCCTGAACCCCAGCCGCTCGAGCTGCTCCCTGCGCCGGCGCTGCAAGGGACGCAGCGTCTTCCCCGGCGCTTTCAGCTCCACAAAGGCCATGCGGCCCCGGGGCAGGAGCGTCAGCCGGTCAGGCGCGCCGTCCCAGCCGGGGGAGATAAATTTCAGGCAGAGGCCGCCCTGTGTTTTTACCGCCGATGACAGCCTCCGCTCGATCCGTGATTCCCGCATTTGTACACCTCCTCGATCTCTCAGACCATCCGCGGTCAAGTCATGGAGTGGAGCCAAGTTGGTAAGGGGGGTTTTACCCCTTACCTACTTTGCTCACTCCTTGACAGCCTCTGCCACCACACACACATATTTCTATATAATGCCTTTGTGTGTGTATGCACGTCCTCAAAGGGCGCCTTCCCTTTGTGTGTGTGATGACAGTCTTTCAACGATAAAGGGGAAATCATCCATTATGTATGTGTACCTTTCTGCGTATTTGGGGAAATGGTATCGCTCAGAAGCGCGCGTTCCTGCACCACGCCGTTGGCCACGACATAGTCCTGAGAAAACTCCCGCACATACCTGCGCATGGTCTCGTAGGACACCTCGGCAAGCTCGGCAAGTTTCCGCACCGTCACCGGCTCCCCCTTCGGCGCGGCCCTGAAAGCGTCGTCGAGCCGCTGGCGGCGGATCTCCGGCGTCGTGCGCCTCGAACTCAGCGCCAGGTTGGACAGCGGGCTGCCGTCGGCCATGTACCCGCTCAGCTCGCCCTTCGTGTCCAGCGTGTGCAGCGGGTAGTCGAAGAAAAAGCTGATGGGGCGGATGGGCGGGAATTCCCGCAGCGACGCCTCCATACGCCACGCCGTGCGTGGGGAATCGAAGTCCTCCTCGATGATCACCGTCTCGCCGCCGTCCCCGTCCACCTCCGTCTGCCGGACCAATGGCCGCTTCAGTTCGATGATGTCGAGGATCGCGTCCGGGTCGCGCGAGAACACCCCGCTGCCCGAGGCCCGGTCCATGGCCTTCTTCCACCCCTGCGTGCCCTTCGAGTGATGATGGCAGTAGATCGCCGACGCGCCCATCTCCGTGCAGATCTTGTCAAAGAGGTTGCAGAATGCGCCCATGTCGCTGGCATTGTTCTCATCGCCCGTGATCACCTTATAGATCGGGTCGATGATCACCGCCGAGAACGCCTCGCCCTTCATCCGCCGGATGAGCAGCGGCGCGAGCCTGTCCAGCGGCAGCGCGTGCCCGCGCAGGTTCCAGATGACGATGTTTTCGTCGTGCCGGCCTTCAATGCCCATCGCCCTGTAGATGGCGAGGAAACGCCCGATGCAGCTCGCCGGGTCGATCTCGAGGTTCATGTACAGCACCTTCCCCTGCCGGCAGGGGAAACCCAGCCACGGCCTGCCCTCGGCGATGGAGATCGCCAGCTCGATGAGCAGGAAACTCTTGGCCGCCTTGCTCGGCCCGGCGATCAGCGCCTTGTGCCCGCGCCGCAGCACGCCGGCGATCAGCTCCGGCGGCTTTTCGGGCGGCTCCTTCACGTCGCTCAGCGTGACCGGCTCCGGCAAAAGCGCCAGTTCCTCGGCGTACTCCAGCCACTCGCCCCACGAACGCCTGCCGATGTTCGTCGCCAGCAGCGTCTGCATTGCGCCGCCCCGCACCGCGCCCGGCATCCGGCTCAGCCGCGAGGGATTCTTGTTGGCGTTGTCCACCGGGAAGCCGCGCGCCTCCAGGAAGCGGAACAGGTAGTTGACGCGCTTCCGGTACTCCTGTTCGCCGGGCGCGTCGATGTGTACCACGGCATGGACGCTCTTGCCGGCGGAGTCTACGAGGCAGGCGATGGGCAGCTCGTACTTTCGGTAAAAGCGCTCCTGTTCCTCCTTGGGCAGCGTGTCGGACTCGATGAGTACATAGCGGAAGGCGACGACGTTTTTGTCCGCCTGCCCCTTGCCGTCCAGGGGGTTCATCCGTATCCACGCGCCGCACTCCGGGCGGTAGGGGCCGATGACCTCCTCGATGCTGCCGCACTGTTCCAGGCGTTCGATGAAATCCGCCGCCTTCAGGGAGAGGTTGGTGTTGACGGGCTTGTACCGGCCGTGGCTGTCCGCCTTCACCTGTGTGGCAAAGCCCACGGTCTCCTCCGGCTGATAGAGCGTTTCGATATAGCGAGCGAGCATCCCGGCGGGCGTGGCATCCGTATCATCCGCAAAATCCGCGGCGGCGGAAAACCAGCCGTGCCTGCGGGCCAAAGCGAGTATGCTGCGCACGGTGACAGGGCGGGGCGCGCCCCGGAAGCCAGCCCAGCGGCGTTCGCAGTCGCCGGGGACGTAGCGGGGATCGTCCCGCGACCAATCGTCCCACACCTCGCACGCATAGCCCGCGTCCTTCAGCGCCATGCCGGTCTCCAGCCACTCGGCGTAACTGCACTCCCGGACGGGGACACAGCCCAGGGCCGAAAGCACCTCATCCATGGCGGACCTCCTCCATTTCCTCGGTAAAGTAGCGGATGGGCATCCCGCGCGTCTCGGCCTTGTAGATCTCCGCCGCCATGCCGCTGCTGATGCGCCGGCCGAACACCCACACCTCGGAACACTTCGTGAGCAGCACCGTGGCCATGTAGAGGCCGAGGTCGCGCTGCTTTGCGTCATTGTCGTCCATGAATTGTGGGAAGAACAGGTGTGAGGCGATGGGGATGCAGTCCTTCTGCACCGCGAAGCGGCAGTAGCGCCGGGTGTTCAGGACATTGGCCTTGACGTCGCCCGCGTAGGGCGAGCAGATGTAGACGATGGGGCGGTAGCGGGCGAGCCGGTCGCGGCGCTGTTTTTCCTTCTCTGCTTCCTTCGCCGGGTCGGGGATGTTTTGAAACGCCAGATACGGCGTAGGGTCATGATAGCCCTCGTGGTTGAATCTGCTGATCTTCATGGGTTTTCTCCTCAATCCTTTTTGTAGAATTCACATTCATAGCCGTCCGCGCGCAGGGGCAGCCCGTCCGCCCACGCCGGGGCTTCGGCCATGAGCGCGCACACTTCTTCAACGCCCGAATGGCCGATGGGCACTTCCAGCACGGCTTCGTCGTGGACGTGCATGACGATCTCGAAGCCGGCGTCGCGCAGGCGCAGCATGGCTTCGGCCAGCAGGTCGCGGGCGGTCGCCTGCACGATATTCTCCGTGAGTTTGCCGCCGAACGTCTCGATGCGCGTCCACTTTTTGCTCTCCCCGACGCCCTCGTAGGTCAGGCCGTCGCCGCCGAAGCGGTTTGTCTGGATGCGGGGCTTGACGTAGCAGAGCTTCCTGCCCGAGGGCAGGGTGATAAACAGCATCCCGGAGCGGCAGTGGAAAGTGAGCCGGCCCAGGCGCACGCGGGCCTTTTCCCTTACAGCGGTCATGGCGGCGTTCTCCACCTGTGCCCAGAGGCGGATGATGTGCGGGTTGGCCTCGCGCCACTGGCGTACCAGCGGCGGCAGTTCCTCTTCCGCGAGCCCCATGTCCAGCGCGCCCATGGCCGTCAGCGCGCCGACCGCGCCGCCGTAGCCGAGGGCGAGTTCGGCGATCTTCCCCTTTTGCCGCAGGTGGCTGTTCTGGCCGTGCTTCTCGACGGGCACATGGAACATCTTCGAAGCGCTGGCACAGTAGATGTCCCCGCCCTGCCGGAACACCTGCAGCCGCCACTGCTCGCCCGCGAGCCAGGCGATGACGCGCGCTTCGATGGCGCTGAAGTCCGCGACGATGAAGCGGCAGCCCGGGCGGGGAACGAAGGCCGTGCGGATCAGTTCCGATAGCACGTTGGGCGTGGACTCGTACAGCGCCTCGATATCCGCATAACGCCCGGCCTTCACCAGATCGCGGGCGAGGGCCAGATCAGGGATGTGATTTTGAGGTAGATTTTGTATCTGGACGAGCCTGCCGGCCCAGCGCCCGGTGCGGTTGGCTCCGTAGAATTGCAGCAGCCCGTGGACGCGCCCGTCCGCGCACACCGAGCGGCGGATGGCCTCGTATTTCTTCACGCTCGTTTTCGCCATGAGCAGGCGCAGTCTCAGCACCTCCAGCACATCGCCCTCCGCGCCGGGAAGGAGCGCGCGTACCGCCTTTTTGTCGAGCGTATCGACCTCCGTGCCCTGTCCCTCCAGCCATTCCTTGAGCTGCGCGGGGCTGTTGGGGTTGGCAAGCCCGGTCAGTTCGTAGGCGCGCTTCGTGGTCTTTTCCCGGTACTGCCCGTCGCACTCGATGGCGCGCGCCACCAGCACAGGATCGACCATGATGCCCCGGTCGTTGATCTCCTGATCCAAGCGGTACAGTTCCTGTTCCTTCGCGGGGATGGGATAGCCCTGCAGCTTTGCCCGTATCTCCCGCTCAGCCTCCACGTCGCGCACGCAGTATTCCTTGAACCGCCGCCACTTCTCCGGGGCGTGTTCCGGCAGGTTGCGCGTGCGCTGGCCGTTGGCCTTGGTGGGCTTGCAGGGCAACGAGAAGTAGCGCACGAGGTCGCCGCCCTCTTTGAGCTTTTTGCGCTCGATGCCCAGCACCTCGCCCACGCCCTCCAGCGACAGCGGCAGCGCCAGCATCGCCGACTGCACGGCGGTACACTGCCATTGTGCCGCGTCCAGAAATTTCCCGAGATAGCGACCGATGCAGGTACGCTCGAACGCCGCGTTGAAGGCCGTCTTGGTGATGGCCGGGTCGGTGAGCGCATCCAATACGCGGGGCGGGAGCCGTTCGCCGCCCTTGAGGTCTACGACCTGTGTTTCCTCATCATCGAAGGCATAGGCGAAGAGGAGGATCTCAAAGCTGGGATGTTCCGCGTAGGCGTATACCCCGCATTTGGGCAGGTCGACTTCGCTGTATGTCTCAATGTCGATGCCGAGGATGGGCATTGGAGCCACCTCCTTGCTGATGTTTTTTCTGGCGTTGGTGTTTTTGATCGGGGCGGCAGCGTTTCACCGCCGCCCCTTGGCCGGTCAGGAGAGGAAGTCGTCATCGTCGTAAGTCTCAAATTCCTCCGCGGCGTTGGCCTTGCCGCCCAGCGGCTCGCCGTCGCGGAGTTTCTGGATGTTGCCCAGCCCCGCCGCGATGCCGCGGTTGCCGTTGGTGTTGAAGCCGTAGAACGTCACCGAGATCTGCCCGTAGCAGCCGGAGTACACTTCGCTCTGGTCGAGGATGGGCTGCACCTTCCTGTCCACCACTTGCGGGGCCTGACGGCTGTTGGCGTTGAGGAACCAGCTGTCCGCGTAGGCTTCGTCGTCCGGGCGCTCGATGTCGCCGTCGCGCAGGGGCAGCTTCAGGTTCGGGGGGATCTTGCCACCCCATTTGGAGAGGGATTCCTTCTTGGCATTCTCTATGGCCGCCCGGATCTTCTCCACGGCCCGGGTGTCGCTCTTGGGGATGATGGCCGAGACGCTATAGCGGGGATCGCCGCCGTTGACAGAGTCTGGCTCCCAGCAGTGCAGGTAGGAAAAGCGGCAGGGGATGATGACTTTGTTGGGATTCATACTCATGGTTCAAACCTCCTGAAAATCGTCTTTTGCGGTGTCAAAGGAAACGGCTTCGCGCCGGTCGGAGTCGGGGACGAGGGTGAACTTGCCCTGGGGCTTGTAGACGAACTTTCCGAGGATGGCGCTGAAGCGCTCCTTGCCCATGAGCCGCTCCATCTCGCTCACGCCCAGCAGGGACTTTTTGTAGATGTCCGTGTACCCGGCGGCTGCGGCGGCCCGGGCGACGTCCTCCTCGGACGTGTATCTCCGGGCGCTTCGCCCTTCGACCACCTTGTAGCCCGGCCAGCGCTTGCCGTGGGCGATGGCCTGATCCTGCGCGTAGGCGTACACGTCCGCCGCCCATTTCGACAACTCGTCAGCGCGGGCAATGACCCCGGCAACTTCCTCGTCGGTGAGCAGCGCGGGCTGCCGGAGCTCCAGCTTCGCCATCTCGAGGAAATGCTCGGCTCTCGCCCGGCACTGGTTGCGCGCTTTGCAGAAGCGGCACCACGTCCCGGCGGCGAACTCGCCCGCGCCGATCAGCGCCTTTGCCCCCGTGGGCCGCAATATTTCCTCGCCCCACTTCTTCAAGTAGTCCGGGGAGACGTCCCACGTGGAAGAATTGTTCAGGCGCGGCTGGAAGATGGTCAGGCGCACAGTCTCGATGTCGTAGAGCGCTTCGGCCATGTGCAGGACGCCGAGGCCGTAGATCATGAGCTGCGGGTTTTCCTCGGCGTGTACCTCGACGCCCTTGCCCAGCTTCAGGTCGATGATGTGTACGATCTTGTCCGTGATGATGACCATGTCGGCGGTGCCGAAGCAGCCCTCCACATACGCGGAAACATCTACGCGCTGCTCTACCAGCAGGATGGGCGAGGCGCAGCAGCGGCGCGAGTCCTCGATCTCGCCGGTAACGAAGGAAACGTACTCATCCACCGCCGCCAGCAATTCATCCGTATAGAACTCGGAAGTTGGGCGAATGGTCTGCTGGCCGAGGTACTTGCGGATGTGGTGCTCCGCCAACGCATGACCGGCGGTGCCCTCGGCGGCATAGACGCTCTCGCCTTCCTCGAACTGTTCTTCCAGCAGCAGCGAGGGCGGGCAGTGGATACGGCGGTTGGCCGCCGAGGGGGAGAATCTTGCGTGGATCTCTGGCATTACAGCGATCTTGCCTCCTCCATGAGGGCGGGATAGTCTTCCGGTTTTACGCCGGAGAGCTTCCCCGCGTCGTACTTGTTGAGTAGCGCCTTGACCTCTTTGGTCTTGCCCTCGCCGCTCTTCTCCGCCAGCAGCGCGCGCACCTGGTCGATGGTCGGCAGGGGCTGCGGGGCGGGCTGCTCTGTTTCCGTGCTGAATGAGGTCCTCAACGCGTCAGAAACACTGATAATGGCTTCGCCGCATTTGCGCAGCTCGGCAATGGCGGCATCCAGGTCGGCCATCCTGCTCATAGGCTTTACCCCCTTCACAGTCATCCTCTTTGTCCAGATCTGCCAGTTTGTCTGCCAGGCGTCGTGCCACATCAGCGATCTCCATGAGGATGGCGATCACTTCCGCGTTGCGCTGGCAGGCGGCTCGTGCTTGCTCCATTTGCTACCCTCCTTCCTGTGCGACCAGTTGCGCCTGCATTTTCTTTGGAAAGAAGCGCTGCTATTTGAACGAAAGCGGATGTGATTCCCACTAAGATCGCGTCAGTTCAGCAGATCTTCCAACTCCTTCCGATGGGCGCGGATAAAGGCGTCCATTTTTTGGATCCGGCTGTTGAGGGTCGATTGCGCCTTGACGCCCAGCGCCCGGGCGATCTCGCGCTCGGTGTATTTGTGCGCCCGCATTTGGAACACTCGTGCGCCGTCCGGGATGAGGTCGTCCAACGCGCGATACAATTTTTCCAGCAGCAGCTTGCCGGCGACAATTTCCTCTATCCCGGGACTGGACGGCTCTGGCGGCTCCATGGCAAAATCATCGCCGAAGGCTTTGGCGAAGGACAACATGCGAAAACCCTCTTGTTGCCAGGGACACATGCCGCAATCCCCGGAGCAGCGCCTGTAGTTAGGCTGGCCGCACCTGCCGTCCCGTCGGGCGCGATAGCGTTCGTTTTCTTTCCAGCGGGCGGCTGCCAGATAGACATCTTCGGTGACGGGGATCTGTTTGTGGCCGGCTTTGAGATAACGCTGTTTCACAGGCCTTTCTCCTTTCGGTGACGCCGAACGGAGAAAGATCAGGCTGAATGGCGCAGCAAAATGGCTGGCAGACGATGCGACGATCTCCGTTCGCGTTGTCTGCAGCGGCGCTTTTCATCCAGCCGTTGCGTGTGTTGTCACCCCGCTCCCACAGATGAAAAGCATGCCGTGATCAGCGGCTGCGGGTGGCGGAGCTTGTTTCTGCGCATAAGGATACCTTGGCGCGCGCAAAAACACCATGGCATCAAATGACGTGAAAATGGGGCTTTTTACTGGCCGTTGAACCGCACGGAAAGAGAAAAAAACCGCAGTGGCAATAAAAAAAGCACGCCATCAAATGACGTGCCCATCAAAATATTTTTAGGTGCGCCGTTCAATAGCGCACAGTTTGCGGAAGGTCAGGTGGCCTTGAGTTTCAGCGGCTCGCAGCCGGAAGCCTTGAGGAAATTTTGCACGGTATCCAGAGAGTCCATGAACATACAGTCGAGGATCAGGCGATATGCCCGGTGCTGCTTCGTGCGTCGCAGCATCAACCCTGCCCTTGCCAGCAGTTCACCCGAGAGCCACGGCGGCAGCCGCAGCGCGACGCAGAGCGCTACGACTTGGTCCAGGCTGTAATTGGCGCGTTCCTTCCGGCGCAGACGCGAGATCGTGCTTACGGAGATGCCGGAGCGCTCCTCGAGCGCCTCCTCGGTGACTCCCGTCTGCTCCATCAGGAACGACAGGGCCTGCGGGAAGGCATCGGGCAAGGCGTCGAGGACGCGGGTCATGTGCTCCAGTTTCTCCCGGGCTGAAAGCGCGTCGTCCTCCTCAGCAAAGGCGATGTAGTGGCGGTTATACTCCTCGTCGCTGTTGAGGCAGCTGAAGCGATAGTCCGAAAGCCCGCAGGGTTCGTAGACGCTGACAAAGCGCAGGCAACATTGATCCACGTGCGCGTTGGCCCAGGCGGTGAGCCGCAGCCCGTTTGCGGCAGCCCTGACATAGCGTTCGTCGTTCAGGCAGACATGCCCGTCGGCAAAAACATAGCGCCCGCTGTCCAGCAGCTTCCTGAAGTCGGGGTTTGAGCAATACTCGTCAAAGAGTTCCCTGCGGGACAGGGCGAAGGTGTAATTGCCGTTCCCCCGGCTGCGCTCGAACGCGAATGGTTCGATATAGGCCCCGTCTACATAGTTGAGCGCACCCTTTGCCTCAATGTGGCCCATCTGGATCAGCCGCGCCCGGACGCGGAACTTGGGCAGATCGTGATCCCGGGCGATCCCGCGCGCGATCCTGTCGTAGCGCTTCCCCCAATGTAGGTCAGAGCCGTCCAGGCTGGCTTCCTCTTCCCGCACCAGGTCGCGCATCATGGACAGCGGCATCATCAGCCCAAAGCTGCCGCGATTTGCCTGCCATTCGAGCCACCGCAGGGGGTTCCTGCTGCCCCTGCTGTCCGTGACCACGGTCTGCCTTGCCCTGAGCGCGCTCACATCGTTGTTGTGCATGTGCTGGAGACGGTAGAACATGAAGTGCCAGTCGTAGTGGATGCACTCGTGGTAGATCTCCAATTGGCAGAAGTCCCGGTGGACCGCCCTGGTATTGATGAGGATGGTGTTCCCGGGCAGCGTCATAGGATACGGAGAGGGAGGATCGTCCTCCGATGTGGCTGGGAATTCCTGCACCATCACCGTTTCCGGGCAGAAGAACAGCATGCTGAGCGTGTGCGGGCGCCCATACAGCGGCAGGCGCTCGACGTTCAGCCCCATGCGTTTTGCGAGTACAAAGGGGTCTTGCTCGCGCCGGTCTGTCGCGGCGTTCGGGCAGAAGGCGCGCAAAAACTCCTCCGCGCCCTCTTCGATCTCTTCCTTGCGGAGGATGGGGATCATGTAGTCGCTCAGCCGCCAGTGCCGCCGTTCCGGCATGTCCCGCAGGTACCCGCACGCGGCGGTCCAGAATTCCATCCCTGACTCCATGTCGATCCATAATTCGACATACAGCGGACAGGGAACACAGCCGCTGTCCGTGCAGATCTCGGGGTATACGATGACCTCCGCCAGGGCGGTGTATTTGTCGTATCGCCAGAAGTTCATCGCCCCAAACGTGCAGTTGGCAGCGGAAAGCACGATCTCCCCGCCGTCCACATCCGCGGGCATTTCCAGCGCCCCTGCCCAGATGCTCTCGTTCAGCGCGTCAAAGATCATCTGCCTGTGGTGTTTCAGGATATACGCCTTCATGGACTGTATTTGCGGCACGGGCACAGTTTTCGTGTTCGCGCCCACAGCGGTGCAAATATCGCCCGCGTCCTGGGGCTCGTCCTGCAGCGGCGTATACGGCCCCGGTACCCTGCCATGCGCGGGACTGGGAGAAAAGCCAAACCGGCGTGTAACGTCATTCATGGTCTTTGTCCTCCTGTAAGGGTCAGGCAATGCAGATGGCGGACACTGCCTTGGAGCCGGGGCGGCAACCGTCAAAGAACTGCCTTTACCAACATAACACATAATTTATTGTCTGTAAAGTACAAAATCGCTCTTTACAAAAAAGCATTGCTGTGCTATGATGGATACAGAGGGGAAAACGTCCCCATAAACCTTGCAATGAGGTGAGCGCATGCCCAGAGAAAAATCTGAAAAAAAGGCCCGCAACGCCGGAGGCCGGCCGCTGACCGACACAGAGCGTCGCGCGCACGTGGGCCAGGTGATCCGCAAATACCGCACCGCCGTGGGCATGGATCAGGCGGCGCTGGCCGCCAGGCTCGGCTGCACCAAGACCGCCATCGGCAACTGGGAACTGGGGCTGACGCGCCCGGACATCGACAACGTCCCCAAGATCTGCCGGGCACTGAAGCTCCCGGTGACGGAGCTGCTGGGCATAGAGTCGGAAGCGGCGCTGCCCCGTGAGGACCAAAGCCTGCTGGAGACGTATCATCGGCTGGACAGGTTCGACCAGAACACCATCCGCCAGCTCATGGAGCGGCTCTTGTTCCAGCAGGACCGCAAGGAAAAGGCCCGGCTGCGCCAGGCCTACCGGCCGCTTTGCCTCTATGCGGAGGCCGCGTCCGCGGGCGTCGCCGCGCCGATGGCTGACCACGCAGAACAGGAAACAGTCTACGCGCTTGAGGCCAGCATCCCCCATGGCACAGATTGCATTATCCCCGTGAACGGCCGGAGCATGGAGCCCACCTATCGCAACGGGAGTTATGTCTACGTGGACACCCGCGCCGCGATCCAGCCCGGACAGGTGGGCATCTTCATCGTCAACGGCGAAGCGTTCATCAAGGAATACCAGCCCGACGGCCTGCACTCGCACAATCCCCGCTACAAGACGATCTACACGGGTGAGGGCGCCGACGTACGCTGCTGCGGACGCGTGACCGGCGCGGTCGCGGAGGGCGACATCGCCACCGGCCCGCTTGCCGAGAAGGTCATGGCCGCCTTTGACGGGGCGGACGAATAAGGGGGCGCCGCATGAAAACACAAAAGCCCTTGAAGGGCGCACGGCCGCCGCGCATGGAGCGGGTATACGTAAAGGTCAATTCGGACTTTGACGCCACCGGCTACATGCAGCCCCGCTCCATCACATGGGCGGACGGCAGGACATTCAGGATCGACGCCGTCAGGGATTACCGCCCGGCGTCCTGTTACCGGCAGGGCGCGGAAGGCTCGTGCTACACGGTGGTGATCCGCGGCGAGGAAAAGCGCCTCTTTTTTGAGTGGACGGACTCTGCCTTCGCCAGCCGCGTCGCGCGCTGGTATGTGGAAACGGCGGTCGCGGAGGCGAACTGACCCGGCAGCGTATGAGCGAATACCCAGGAGGAAAGGAGGCCGGCGGGAATGGCGGAAAAGACGCGGCAGTATGTGGCGATTGACGCCAAGAGCTTCTACGCGAGCGTCGAATGCGTGGAACGGCATTTGAACCCGCTGACCACCAACCTCGTCGTCGCGGACGAGAGCCGCACGGAAAAGACGATCTGCCTCGCCGTCTCCCCGGCATTGAAGGCGCACAAGGTTCCAGGCCGGCCGCGGCTGTTCGAGGTGATCCAGCGCATCCGGGAGGTCAACCGGGAACGCCTGAAGGCAGGCATACGCTCCGGGGCCATCCGGCGCGACCCGGAGACGCGGGAATACCGCTTCTCTTCCGCCTCGTTCGACGCGGAAGCGCTTGCGGCCGACCCCTCGCTGGAAGTGTCCTATATCGTCGCGCCGCCCCGGATGCGGCTCTACGAAGAGTACAGCAGCAGGATCTACGCCACCTATCTCAAGTACGTCGCTCCCGAGGACATACTCGTATATTCCATTGACGAGGTGTTCATCGACGTGACGGATTATCTGCGCACCTGCGGCATGAGCGCGCATGAGATGACCATGACGATGGTGCGCGACGTGCTGTACAACACCGGCATCACCGCCACGGCGGGGATCGGCACGAACCTGTACCTCGCCAAGATCGCCATGGACATCGTGGCAAAGAAGGCCACGCCGGACAAGGACGGCGTGCGCATCGCGGAACTGGATGAAATGAAGTACCGGGAGCTTTTGTGGACGCATCGCCCGCTGACTGATTTCTGGCGCGTCGGCGGCGGCATTTCCAGAAAGCTGGAAGCCATGCACCTGCGCACGATGGGCGACGTGGCGCGAGCTTCTCTCGACCCTGTCGCGGAAGATCTGCTGTACAAAACATTCGGCGTCAACGCCGAGCTGCTCATCGACCACGCCTGGGGCTGGGAGCCGGTGACCATGGAGGTCATAAAGCAGTACCAGCCCTCCACCAGCAGCCTTTCCTCCGGGCAGGTGCTGCACTGCCCATACGACTTTGAGAAGGGCCGCCTGATCGTCCGCGAGATGACCGAGCTGTTGGCGCTGGATCTGGTCAGGAAGCGCGTGGTCACCAGGCAGATGGTGCTGGACATCGGCTACGACCGGGAGAGTCTCGCCGGGGAGCGCGGGAAACGGTATGCCGGCGAGGTCGCTACGGATCGCTACGGGCGCAAGATCCCCCGGCACGCCCACGGCACCGGGAACATCGGCCGCTACACCAGCTCCACGCACGCGCTGATGAAGGCGGTACTCGACCTGTACGACCGCGTGGTGGACAGGGAACTGCTGATCCGCCGGGTCAATATCACCGCCTGTGACCTCATCCCCGAAGACGCGATCCCGGAGGCCAGGCCTGTGCAGCTTGACATGTTCACGGACTATGAGGCCGTTGAACGTGCGGAAGAAGCGCTGCGCTCCGCCGAGGAACGGGAGCGCAGGCTGCAACAGGCGACGCTGGCCATACAGGAAAGATTCGGGAAGAACGCGATGCTCAAGGGGATGAACCTGATGGAGGGCGGCACGACCATGGAGCGAAACGGCCAGATCGGCGGGCACAAGGCGGGTGACGGGCTGTGACGGATAAAGACTTCCCCTACGCGGACATACTGCACTTGCCCCATCACAGGGCGGCAGGCCGGGCGCACATGAGCCTGCACGACCGTGCCGCGCAATTCGCCCCTTTCGCGGCGCTGACCGGGTTTGACGGCGTGATCGCGGAGACGGGCCGGCAGACGGAGCGTCGGGTGGAATTGTCGGAAAGCGAAAAGGCGCGGCTGGACCGCAAGTTCGCGCGCATCATTGAAAGTCTTCAGCAGGGACAGCATCCGACGGTCACGGTGAAGTATTTCGAGGCGGACGCGCGCAAGGATGGCGGCGCGCACAGGCAACATTCGGGAGAGGTAAAAAAGATAGACCTGTTCGAGAGGACAATGGTGTTCATGGGGGAAAACAGTCGCTCGGGAGGGAAGGCAGTTTCCCTCGACGACGTCGTGGACATCAGAGGGAAGTCGCTGGAAGCCCTTGAAGATGCCTGCGAGGGCGACGACGCCTTTTGAGGGTCAATCCCAAATTCTGTGTAAACTCCAAATGAGGCATGAACAGAGCAGGATCATCCATTGTGCGCGGCAGCGGATTTATCCGACTGCCGCCTTGTGTGCAGTATAACGCCGGCGGGGGTGGATGTCAAGGGCGGCGGCAAGGCCGCCGTTCATCGGAGCGCCGCGCACAGCGGCGCGCAGACCCTTGACGTCCGGCCCCGGCGGTGTTATTCGGGCATGCGTCCGGCAAAATAGATGGACAGCTGCGCATGGATCACGCTCCAGTCCTGCCGCCGTCCCGTCCACTTTTTCGTGATGTGCATCATCGCCAGATACAGCATTTTCAACAGGCTGTCGTCTGTTGGAAACACCGATTTGGCCCTGGTCACCTTGCGCAGCTGGCGGTTGAAACCCTCTATGGCGTTGGTGGTATAGATCAGCCTGCGCACCTCCTGAGGGTACTTGAAATATGTACTCAGATTGGCCCAGTTCGCCCGCCAGGACTGGGAGATTCTCGGGTATTTCCCGTCCCAGCGCTCTCCAAAGGCGTCCAGAGCATTCAATGCTGCCTGCTCGTCTACGGCGGCATAGACTGCCTTCAGATCCGCCATGAGGGCTCTTATATCCTTATAGGACACATACCTGCTGGAATTGCGCAGCTGGTGGAGGATGCAGTTTTGGATCTCGGTCTGAGGGAAGCTGGCGTGAATGGCCGCATCAAATCCCGTCAAGTTGTCCGTGCAGGCGATGAAAATGTCCTCTACGCCACGGTTCTTCAGACCATTGAGTACAGTCGCCCAGAATTTGGCGCTCTCGTTTTCTCCGACCCACATACCCAGAACGTCCTTCCGGCCGTTCAGGTCAATGCCAATAGCGATGTATACCGCCTTCTTCACGATCTGGCCCTCGCTGCGGACATGGTAGTGGATCGCGTCCAGAAACACTACGGCGTAGATCCCCTCCAGCGGCCGTTGCTGCCACTCCCGCACGATGGGCAGGATCTTGTCCGTGATCCGGCTCACGGTGCTGTCTGAGACGCAGATGCCGTAGATGTCCTGTATATGGGCCTCAATATCTCCCGTCGTCATCCCCTTGGCGTACATGGACAGGATCTTCTCCTCTATGTCCTGGCTGATGCTGGTCTGGTTCTTCTTCAGCACCTGGGGCTCAAATTCGCCTTTCCGGTCGCGGGGAACGGACACTTCCACATCTCCGAAGCTGGTGCGCAGCGTCTTGCTGCTGTGGCCGTTGCGGCTGTTGTCCGTGGCCTTGTTCCTGTAGTCGTATCTGCTGTAGCCCAGTTCATCCTCCAGCTCCGCCTCCAAGCCGTTCTCCATGAACTCCGCGATGGTCTCCTTGAACAGATTCTGGATGTCGTCCATGCTGCCGATGTTTGCCATCTGCAGCAGCTCCCGGATCTTCTCCCGTCGCGCCTTTTCTTCCGGGGTACGGTTCTTTCTGGACATGTGTTTTACCTCCTGTGTGATGCTTCTATTCTACACCTCATGGGAGGTTTACACAAAGTTTGGGACGGTCTCCCTTTTGAAGAGCGAGAAGTATAGGAGTCGTCATGCGGAGCGTCGCCGAATCACCCGCACAGATGGCATGATCCAGCTTGACGATCAGCGTCGTGGCGGTGATGGTGGCGTTGTCGCTGGTCGCAGGATTCGCCGTCCGAATGGTCAATGATGGTCATGCTGCCCGTTGCGATGATCGTCATGTATACCGCCTCCCCGTTTTCAAAAACCGCTCAAAAGGCGCCTCTCCGCGTGAAAGCGCCTTGTTTGAATACCGACTTTAGTTCCTTTGAATGAGAAAAACCGCTTTTTTGCCTTCCATCGTCCGTTCCAGAACGCCGCATTCGCACAACCTCAACAAATCCTTGCGCGCCGTCTCGGTGACGATCTTGTACTTTTTCCGCCATGTCTCCACTGTGACGCGCTCATGATCCCCTTCCAGCAGCCATTTCGCGCCGGCCAGCTGGCGGCTGTTGAGTTGCCCCGAGTTCTCCAACTCCCGCAGCCGCGCCCCAGCAAGTACGTGGTGGGTGAGATGGTTCTCCATCTCCTGCACGCTGCGGGCCAGCATGCCGCTGTAAAAATCAATGAAGTAGGTCATGTCGCCCTCGGATTCTTCCACATTGGCCATTGCCCGGTAATACTTTCCCCGCTCCTTAGCCACGAGGTTGGAGATCGAGAAGTAGCGGAAAAACGCATAGCCCGATTGTATCAGCATCATGTAGCTCAGCGCCCGCGCCGTGCGTCCGTTGCCGTCCGCGAAGGGATGCACATAGGCAAGATAGAAGTGCGCCGCGCACGCCTTGAGAACCGGATGCAGCTCACTTTCGTGGATGAACGCCGCCAGCGCGCGCATCATCTCTGGTACCCGCGCCGCCTCCGGCGGGCGATAGACCACATCCTCCCGGCCCATGACATATACCTGCTTTTTCCGGTATCCCTCCACTACTTCTTCCGCAGCCGACCGCGTCACGATCCGGGCGATTTCAACAATCGTGTCCTCGGTGATTTCCTCATCCAGATGCCCCAGCGCATAGGTCAGGGCGTCGTAGTTGTTCTTCACCATCTGCTCAGACTTATCCTTTGGCTTGCGGTCCCTGCGCAGGAAATTGGCGGCGGCCTCCCGCGAGGTAAACGCGCCCTCGATCATGCTGGAAAACACGGCTTCGTCAATAACCGCGTCGTCCGCCATGCGCAGAAGCGCCGGACTGTCAAACAGCGCGTCCCGGCGTGCAAGCGCGGCTATGGCGTCGCACTGCCGCTCGATGCTCGGATTGAGTACAAACCAGAACAACCTGCCCGCCTGATCCTTCAGCGTGAACTCCGTCGCCCGCGCCCGCCGCGCCTCTTGCAGCGCCGGCCGGAACGACGAAATCGGCCGCGACACGGGCAGGCGGTGAATGATCTCCGCGCGGGAAAGATACCGTTCAATAAATTCTTCAATCAGATAGTCCATCTCCTGAGCCTCCTGCGTTTCTGCTGCCATTTTACTACTATTTTTCTGCCAATGCAAGAGGCGTATTCAGAAAACGGCGTTCTCAGCCGTCCCAAATCTCGCAGGAGGAATTGGCGCTGTAATGTACGTTTGCGGTCGGCAAGCAGGGTACGCAAATTGCTGGCGATCCCCATCCATCCTCCGGGGTAGGGAAGTATACTTTATATCAACGCCGTTTACAGCGGTTCTACCGCATAAAGACCCCCGATGTGATAGGGCGCTTCTGTCCCATATCCTATCAGGGGTTTGCAGTGTCTGAAAAATGATCGCTCACGGCGTCTGTGCGTCTTCGGCATCCAACAGCAAACGTATGATCTCGCGGGAGGTCTCCGGGTCGCGCTCGAGCAACAGCTCTGCCAGCGCGTTGGAGGTGATCTGAAAGGCGAAGTGCAGCATCGGCACCGCAAGAAACCGCTTTGCGAACAGCTCGTTCAGCTTTTCCATATCTGTCTCGCTTCCCAGTATCCCGCAGATCTCGCTGTAAAGTTTGTCGAGCAAGGCCGAGTCCATGCGTGTCTCTGTATCGTACCAGATGTCCTGGACAAGCGTGGGCAGATGCTCGTGGAGGAACTTGCCCACCATGTGGCAGAAGTAGATGAGGTATCTCGTATTCGCTTCCTGATTGGGCAGCGGATGCTTCGCGGCATATTCCTGCACTTCCCGGGCGAAAATGTCCTGCCGTTCCTGCTCGGGCGGCAAGCCCTGCGCCGCCCTGCGGCATTGCGCGGAGAGCGGGCGGGTCAGGGGATCGTCGGCGGAGAAAACCTCATCCAGGGGGGTCGAACAGGCGATCAGGAGCTGACGGATGTATTCGTCGAGCTTATACGCGTGCGTCCCCAGCCGCCGGCGAATCATCCTTGCCTGCGATAGAAAGCTCTCGAGCGTGTCGTGCCCGGCGACGAAATCAGCAGCGCCCAACCATGCGTTTTCGCGCTCAAATATGTTCATGGGAACCTCCTTCATGTCGTCATGCGCTGAGCGTCGCCCGTCCGGCGGCACTCTCCATCAGGCGCTCCGCATCCTGCTCCTGCTGCTGGCTGGGTGGCAGTGGCCCCGCCACCTGTCTAAAGCACTCGGGATGCTCTTCGGAGGACACCGCAAAAACATAGCGGTTGGCCTTCCCTGGCTCCCGGATCGTTTCCAGTATGCCGCGCTCGGCGAAGTTTTTCAGGTGAAAGTACATCGTTGAATCGTCGGTGTGGAGCAGCTTTGAACAATCTTCGGCACAGAACTCCTTTTGACCAAATTGCCCGTACATTGTCGCCAGATATTGCTTCTGTTTGGACGTAAGAGCGTCGCTGCGGACGTCAGCGGGGCGCTCCCGGTTCAGTCGATAGATGCATCGGCCATGCCCGTCGCGCATCTTGTGGATCAGCCCCATGTTCATCGCACGGCGAACATCGGTGCAATATGTCGTTTTGGAAACGTCAAACGTCTCTCCCCATTCCTTCGGGGCAAAATGCTCCCTGCCGCTGTCAATGAGCTTCAGGAGAAACTGTCCTATTCGTTGAAAACTGGATGATAATGGATCCGCCGCCAGCACGCGCAGCGTTTCCGTGAGATCAGTCGAGAGGGCAGGATCTGCGGCCTCTTCCTGCAGGCAAAACTCATACAGCGCCGTTCTCTGTTCTGGCGTCACATTCCTAATGATGCCTCGTTCCGCCATGACGTCGCAGGCGTCGTCAGCGTTCTCCTTGGGAACGCCCATGTAGCCTACCCATTCCGAACGGTGGAAGCGGTAAATGCCTTTGGCGAGCATTTCCCGGATGGTCTCCGCCGCCCGCCGCCTTATGTTCGATTTGCTGCGGGAAAAGGTTTCCACCTTATCCTCGAAGCTCATGGCAGCCCATGCCGACGCCTTGGCTGCCAGTTTTGCTCTCGTTGCCCATTGCGGGGGGCTCTCCGTAGCGGCCCCATCCGGCGCGATCCTGAAAGAATAGCGCATGAGATCTCCGCCGAGGTGCTTTTCGAGCATCCCCCTGTCGTAGAGGGCGCGGCATTCATGGTCTGCTTTCCTGCGGGGAATCTGCAATATCCGGCTCCAGTCTGTGACGGTGAACGTAGTCATGCCATGGCTGAGCATGGCGCGGATGTGTTCCGGGTATTCCCGGCAGCGTTCGTAGGGGGAATCCTTGAGCGCGTCAACTTTCTCGAGGAACTCTTCCTGCGAACACAGGGGCCAGGGCGGCTGATGGCGGCGCCTGGGGCCAGGGGTCTCTACGGGGACAGCCTTTTCTTCGGGGCCATCGTCCCCTTTCCCGGCATCTTCGGTGTCTGCGTCAATAATGCTGTCATCCACCGCAAGCAACTCGTCGGGCGTCATTGCGCTTGGAACACGCATTTCTGTGGGAGCGCTTTGCAACGGCTCCCGCGCCATGCGGCGTTCCTGTTCCAATGCCTCTTCCTCCCTGTGCCGTTCCCGCGTTTTTTTCTCCTCCAGCGCCCGGGCAAGAAGCTCCAAATAGTATTCCACGAAGTACGTGAGATCCCCGCCGTTCTCGCCACGAAGGATATCCCGCATGGCCTTGTAGTAGCGGTAATTCTCCCGGGCGATGACGCCGGAAATGGAAATATCCCGGAACAGGTCATAACCGCTGCGCAAAAGCACCGCGGAAGAGATCATCCGCGCCAGCCGTTCGTTCCCTTCGGGGAAGGGGCGTACCACCAATATGTATGCCTGTCCGACCGCCGACTTGATCAGCGGATGGACGCCGCCATCGCGGAGAAAATCGTAGTATTCCCGCATCCTGTCGGGCAGGGAAATGGCGGACGGGACGCTGTAACGCTCATCGCTCATAGCGGCGATGGGATGGCTGTCTGTCTGACGATAATCCTCTGCGGCGTTGTCCATCTCCTGCGTCAGCGCCCAGGCAAGGGAGCGGACAAACGGTTCGTCCAAAGGGAGATAGAGCGCGCTGATCATCGCCTGCCAGGCGCAGCGGTTGTTCCAGATCATCTGCTCCTGGATGTTCTCCGGCTCTGTGCCCCGTTGCAGGAAGTCCATGGCCTCCTGCAAGGGGATCTGCGCGCCCTCGACAAAGCTGGTAAAGAACATCTCCTCCGTCATGGCGCTGGTCATCTGCGCCCGATAGGGGTCAAAGCCGTCCGCCTGCGCCATTGCCGCCTCGCAGAGCCGCTCGCTGGCATGGACCATGCGCTGGGTCTCCACATACCAGTAGGGCATCCCGGCGGCGTTATATAGGGGCAACACTGCGGCCGTCGCCTTTCGGCGGTTCAGCAGTTCCGGCCAGAAGGCGTCGATGGACAGGCTCAGCGGGAGCTTGTAGAGTACTTCCTGCCGTGAGAGGTAGTGTTCCTGAAAATACGCCATCAGCCTCTCTTTTTCCAATGCCACACAGATCAACCTCCTCTGCCGGTCCTGCTGCCTTCTCCGCCGAGCGGTGCGTGGAGCAGCGCGGGCTGGGCGCTGTTCAGGTCAAACACGATGGCGTTGTGGGACTCGATATACGTCCCATAGACCACCCATGGCCGCGCGTCCATCCAGCGGATCAGCCTGCGGATGCGCCTGAGCAGCGAGTGGCCGCTCATTTCAAACTGCGACATGGGCGTCGTAGGGACTACGATCGCCTCCCTGTCGTCGATGGTGCATGCCTGCACCAGGAGCATTTGCCGCTCTTCGTTGATCAGCATCTGCACCTGACGGGGATGCTGCAGTGTATCAAGCACAGCCTGGTTGAGCAGTATGCTGTCCTCCTCCAGACAGAGGGTCAACGTCAGCGGTTCGACGCTGATCCGGGAAATCCCATCGTATCCGTTCATACCTTCGTCACCTCACCTGTCTCCTGGTCGATGATCTCCATGGGCATCTGTTCAGGGGTTTGGGCGCCGGCCGCGTTTTCCATGAGATCGAAGCCCTCCATCAAGTCGACGCGCGTGGACGCCGTATGCTCCAATACCGGCATACCGAAGGAATCGCGCCAGTCGGAGGGGTACATGGGAACAGGCCGCTTGCGCCGGGGCTTGCCCTCTTCATCCACTTCTTTGGTCTGTGGCAGGAACGCCTCCGTACTCGTCAGGTCAAATACATACAATTGCTCGCCCTGATAGTTGATGCGCGTCCCCTGCAGCTTGTAGCGGTAGAGCGCTTCCCAGCCCATCAGGTCGTAGAGCTTGGCGGTAAAGAGCCCGCAGGTGATCTGGCGGCTCTTGCGCTTGTCGTCACGGACCACGCACCAGCGGATGGCGTCCCGCGCACCCTCGGCACAGGGACGGATGACCAGTTTTTCCGTGGTCGGGTTCACGAGGATCTGGACATACACGACTTGCTCCAGCTTGGAGATGCAGGAATTGTTGAAGATGATGCTGTTGCCCTTGATCGTCAGTGTCGGGTCAAAGCGGTGCGAGAAAAACTCCCTGCGCACCACCTGATAGCCGTCGAAGGAAAAGCCGGCCTCCAGGGCGATCCGCGCGGCCTCGTCGCGCTCTGCCTTGCTCAGGGGCTTGAAACCTCCCGGCGTAAGCACCTGCGCCTGATCCAGCGGTGAAGTCGCCGCCATTGCCGGGGGATAGGCCCGCGCATACCCGGGGACAGGGGGCGGCGAATAGGGGCGGTTCATTGCCTGCGGCGCGTAGGCCGCCTGTTGCGCCTGCCGGTTGGGATACTTGAAGCTGCGTTCGTCCATGCGTGTTCCTCCATTCTTTATCAAAGCCGCGGCGCGTATTTGCGTCGGGCGACCGCTTCCGTGTCGTGCAAGGCAAACAGCAGGATAGGGCCGGTATGGGTCTGGATGGCGGTGCCGGCGGCGCGATAATCACATTCTTGGCGCCAACCCATCCGCGCATAGAGCCCCTGCACAAAGGGCGATGATAGGATCGCCTTGGGCCTCACGCACGCGCCCGTCCTGTGGACCCACTCTGCCCCGGGAACGTCGTTCCCCTCCGATGGGCGCACGATCAGCATTTGCCCGTTATCGTTGACGTAAATGGTAACGCGCTCCGCCCGCGCCAGGGCGTTCACTGCTCCCTGGTTAAAGCAAAGGGCACCTGCACCAAAGCGCACCCTGGGCGGGGGCCAGGGGGAAGACGGCGCGGCCTCCTCCGCGATCCCGGGCTGTGTCCCAAACTCTGTGATATTGTTCATACATTCCCTCCATTCATGATTTTTTCGAGCGCCACAGCTTTCCGACCAAAAGCATATCCAGCCGCCGACAGATCTCCTGCGCGCAGTCGGCCAGCGCGACCTCGTCATCATGAGCCATTTGTTCATAGAAGTCGCGCATAAAGCGCTCGCTGAAGGCCCCGTAGACCATCCGGCTGGATTCATCGTGCATGTGGCATTCGCAGCGATAGATGTACCCGAGCCAATAGGCATATTCGTAGGCGTCGGCGAGCGCTTTCATGTCTTTGGGAAGGTCGGGGGCTTCCTGTTCGACCGGCTTATCCTTGGAGGTTTCCTGTAACGCATCGTCCGCGAGGCACGCCTGCACCACCGCGAGATTCGCGCTCTTACTGGCGTCAACGCCGCTTACGATCCTGTCCAGCCACATCACCACGTCGACGAGCAACTGCGGGGATTGCAGCAGCATAGGAATACGGAGGAACTCCGAGACATCATCCGTCTCCATGCCTCCGGCAACGGAGAAGCTGTAGTCGATGATGCCCGCCAGCTGGCTGTTCATGTACACGGGGACAAACCTCTCCATGGCGTACCCTTGGTCGATCGCCGCCATGAAGATATTGCCCTGCATGTCACAGTAGGCAAGGTCGCGGGCAGTGAACGGCCGCTCGATCTTCTCAACCGCCGGGTTCAGCGGGGATTCCCGCGCCATCTTCATCAGCCTGCGCACATTGCGGGAAAGGGGCCGGCTCCGCGCCGGGTTCCTGGACTGTTTCACATCATTCACCTCCCGTTTGCTTCATTTCTTCAGCTTCTTCGCGGGCGATGAGCGCCTCGAGGAGTTCCTCCTGCAGCGCGCCTATGACTGTCTCGTCCACGCGATAGTCGTCGCCCAGCGGACGCGCCTTCACCATGACGTCCCACTCGCCCTCATCGTCGATGGCCGGCAGGCGGATGTCGCCGCCGTGTTCAAACACGGGCGTGCCAAATGTGCGTCGCTCAGCCTCTGCCAACGCACGCAGCCTGCGCTCCATTTCCTCGGTATCTTCGACCTTCTGCGGTTCCTCCTCGTCGTCTGCCCCGAAGAAGATGCCCCGCGTCTCCTCGCTCTCCTCGCGGGCAGCTACCCCAGCGGCGCAAGGCGCCTCTTCCTGCTTTTCGCCGCGGTGCGTGATCTCCGTGCCGATGTAGTTGTCGAGGTCGAAAAAGAGGATCGCCTCATCGCCCCTGTTGCGCACGGAGCAGGGGACGCGGTAACGGTAGCCCTCATCCCAACCGAGGACGCTGAAGAGGACGCGGCAGAAAGCGCTCGCGGAAATCGTCCTACCCTTGCCGTTTTTGTCTGCCCAACGGATGGCGTTGCCATCGTCCGGGGCGCAGGGGCGCACGGCCAGCATGCGCTCTACGGGGTTAAAGAGAAGCTCCACGTACTGGACGCGCCTTACCTCCAACTGGCCGTCGTACCCTTCCATCCGATCCAGACGGCTGACGCAGGTGGAGTTGAAGGTGATGCCGCTCCGGCTCAGGCGTACCACAGGCTCAAATGTGTGCGAGAACATATCCGCTCGGGCGACCTGAAAGCCCTCCCGCAGCGTCATGCGTTCTTGCGTCTTTTCCGCCTCAGCCTTGCCTTCCAGCTGCGCCTTGACTGCCTTTTCCACAAGACTCAGTTCGCGGGCGATGCGCTGCACGCCGCTGTCATCCGTCAGGCCAGCGATGCGGTGGCCGCCATCCGGCAGATGCTCGGCTTCCAGATCGGCCTCCAGATCGCCTTCCTCCAGCCCCATGGCAATGCTGCTCACGCGATAGTACTCATCCGCCTCGTAGCCCGCCCAGGCGCGGTTGACGGAAATGTAGCCGGTCAGGGCGCCCCGGTCGATCACCCGCATGGGCAGGTAACTTCCATCGTGGCCGTAACGGCGGCTGTTGAGGATGCGCTGGGCGGCGTTCCACTGCGCCCGCGTCACGATGGCCTCGTGGTGCCCAGGCTGGTAATACTTGTTCTTTTTGCCACGGTTTTTGCGAGACCTGTGATCGTGAAAATTGGGCGTCCACGTCTTGCGCGCCAGTACATCGCCGCAGTAGCGCTCGTTGCGCATCACGCTGCTCACCGCGGAAGCGGTCCAGCGCGCGTTGGGCCGGCCGCACACCTTTCGCAGCCCGGTCTCCCGGCCCAGCTCCGTCAGGGTGGCGGCGATCTCCGCGGGGCTGCTCCCGCTCAGCAGCATATAGTACATCAGCCGCACGGTCCTGGCCTCGTCTTCGTTGACGGCCAACACCTTCTTCCGCCCGCCGTGGCCGTCCGGGACTTCGACGCGGTCATAGCCCAGCAGCGCCGGCGTGAGGAAGCGCCCCCGGCTGAAGCGCCATTCCAGGGAGAGCAGCATGGCTTCGCTCTTCATGTGGCTCTCCTCTTCCGCGACCATGGCCAGCACGAAGAGGATGATGTTGCTGGTGTTGTCCAGCGTGTTGAGGTGTTCCTGCTCGAAGAACACCGGGATCGGCGGTTCGTGTTCCTTGAGGCGGCGCACCCAGCCGATGCAGTCCAGCAGGTTGCGGGCGAAGCGGCTCACGCTCTTGGTGATGATCATGTCGATCTTGCCGGCCATGGCGTCCTTCATCATCAGGTTGAAGGCCGGCCTGTGTTCCGTGTTGGTGCCGGAAAATCCGTCGTCCACATAGGTGCCGGCGTATTTCCACTTGGGATTCGCACGGATCATGTCGCGGTAGTTGTTCTTCTGCAGCTCTATGGAGATGACCTGGTCGATGTCATCCGTGGAGACGCGGCAGTAAGCCGCGACCCGCAGTATGCGACCGTCGTCCTTCTCCCCGCTGGCGGCGGCGATCTTTTGCACGCTCTGTCCCCGCTGGGCGCTTACTTCCTCACGCAAAGCCTGTCTTGCGCGGGCGCGCTCGCTCTCAAAGCCCTTCCCGGTCGGGCGTCCATCACCCTCGCCTTGGGATGTATGCAGCGCTTCCACCCGGCGCCTTGCTTTTTCTTCTGCCCGGGGCCGTATGTCTCTCAAGTATGGCTCACCCCTGTTCCTTTGTCTCTGCCACTCCGTAACTTCAGGGCGGCGGTACTGCTATATAGCCATACTTGAGGCGATCCAGCAACGTCCACGCGGTCGTATCCGCAAGATTTATCAATGCGCGTCATTCGTCTTCAAGGGGTACGGGCTGCCACTCCTCCGGGAACCATGGGACCAGCTCGAACGGGTCGATCTCGAGGATGGCGCAGACTGCCAGCCCAAAGCGCATCTTGACGTTTCCGACAGAGCGCTCCCCGTATTCCAGGCGCTGGTATTGCCGGATATGCACGCCGGCGATCACTGCCACCTGCTGTTGGGACAATCCCTTCCTCTGCCTCGCCTTTCGCAGCATTTCTGTCTCTTTCGTGACCTTGCGTTTCACCCTTATCGCCTCCGATCGCAGGGGTCACGGGTAGTACGCCATAGAAGTCGCGGGAAGTCAACGACTTGCGGGAAGAGTTATCTGTTTGTTTAGAAAGGCGCAAAAAAGAACGGGCGCTCCCTGGAACGCCCGCCTGATATGGTTTCTGTTAGCTGTTCTCTGCCGTGTTCTCCCGCAAACAACGCTCGATGAATACGCCCTTTTCCAGCCGGTAGCCCAGCCGGTCATGCGGATATTTTTCGGCCAGGAGCTTCTTCAGCGCCGCGTACTCGTTTCGGAGCGTTTCTGAACCTTGCAGCAGGCGCAGAAACGCCAGCTGATTCCTGGCCACGGGGTGATCCTGCGTCGTCAGGTGTATGTAGGTGGCGTCGTCCTCACTGTCGTCGTCCGAGAAGAACCAGCGCCCGGGGCGGCCGCATTCGCCCAGACACAAGAAGACCGTCGCCAACCGTTTCTTCGCCGTCTCCATCTCCTCAGGCTCGACCAGCACCAGCACATCCACGATGGGCTTGCCACACATGCCGGGGATGGCTGTGCCCCCAACGTGGCGCACGTAGCACTCCATGTCGTCTTCCAGCAGCAGCGCGATGATCAGCTGTTTGGTGAGGCGGAAACGGCGAGGCCATTCCGCCTGATAGGGCACGATACGGACATCGTCGTGAAACGCACACTTGAGCAGCGTGGGGAGTTTGCTCATTGTGCTTCACCATCCATGCACTGGGTAAGCCAAGCCTTTGCCCGTTCGGGACAGACGACGCACCACATGAAGAAAAGCACGGCGGATTCCTCGACCGTCCAGCCGTATCCCTTGAGTACTTCCTCGACCTTCGCGAGAAGATCCGCGCCGACAGGGATGGTCATGGTTTCTGTTCCCTGTTCAACGGCCTGCCTTATGTGCTTATGAACGGCTTCACAGGCTTCCCGGTTTTCCTGTGTGAACAGGAAAGGCGCATCCACGGCTTTCAGGCATCGTTCAACTTCCGCAGAGATCATGCTGTTTCGCCTCCCTTGCTTGTTGACGGCGCGTTTTTCGCTCCGCCCGCCATTTCGCGGCAGCCTCTTCGGCTTCGCGCATCGTCTTTTCATAATCACCGCTCAGGCACGCGTGCGTCTCGATGGACATGATCGCGCGATCCCGCTTGCCGCGACGGGTAAAGATGATGACATGGCCGGCAGTCTCCAGATATGCCCACACAGCGGAGGGCTTGCGTCGAAACTGCGTGACGCTGACTTCCTTTTCCACAATCTGGAAGTCCAGCTTACCGGGCTGGTGGGGGATGGTGATCGGGTCACTGTTATCGCTCATTGCCGGTTCATCTCCTTGAGGTGTAGTTCAGTGTATGTTCGCTCGGGTAGACACGAAACAGCCGCTTCTATTTTGACACAAAATGGCTTCCCGCGCAACGACTGAGTGGTCGTAAAGGTAAAATTTAATCATGTGTCTGCACGCCTTTTTTCAAAAAAAGACATCGACCAGATTGCTCTGATCGACGTCTTTGTGGGTGAGTAGTCAAAATGATCGATCCTGACTATCCAACAAATGTTTTCATCCGCGCAGGGACACTGCACGATCACTCTGAAACAACCGGGATGGACAGTTTTACAGGCTCATAGCCTTCCGCCGTAAATGTCACCGTTGCATTACCGGCCATTTTGCCTGAACGCAATACCGCCATGACCTGTCCATCGTAGGTCGCCCACGAAGCATCATCATAGGAGCCCTCACAAGAAGGATCGGCGGAACCGAACGCCTGAAGTGTTGCGTTGCCTTCGACCTGAACGTGGACAACTGCTTTCGCCTGTGGGTTATCACGGCCTGAAGCATCTTTCAATGCAACAGGAATGAAGAGCAGATCGTCGCCTCCTGCTTTAAGGGTTTCTCCCTCTGGCGATGGATCTCAGCTCTGTCAGCGGCGCGCAGACGCTGCCTACGGACTGGGGCCTGTCCAGCAACGACCTCACCACCGCCCCGACCAGCGTGTTCCCCGCCAGCGACGACCCGGACTTCCCGGCAGCGCTGGAAGGCAACTACATGCAGATCGAAGGCAGGCCTGATAAGGTCGAGTACGTTGGCTTCGGCCAGGAGCTGGATATTCAGGGCAAGAAAAATGACGTTTTGGTTTGCGGGGGCTGGGCCAGCGCCCACAGCGTGCCCAACGCCACCGAGCCGGAACGCAGCTTCGCCATTATACCGTCCTCACGGCGGGCGCGGACTACACCGTGGACTACGCGAACAACACCAAGCCCGGCACGGCGACCGTGACCATCACTGGCGTGGGCAACTATGCGGGCACGCTGACGGCCACCTTCACTATCCGCGAGGCGGAGAAGGATGACGAGGACGAGACGGACGAAAGCACGACCGAGACGCTCACGCCCGCGCAGCAGGCGGAGAACCTCGCCGCAGGCGAGGCAGTGGACAGCACCGTCACCGACCGCCACGGCGAGGCCATGCCCTATGTGACCTACACCGAGGAAGTGACGGACGAGGAGACGCAGGAAGTGCTCCAGCGCACGTTGGTGATCACCGCCGAGCCGCTTCTGGACGAGGACGGCCAGCCCATCCTGCGCGACGGCGCTCCCGTCTATGAACAGCGCAACCTCCACCTCTCCCGCGGCCTGCTGGACGCGCTGGCGGAGTTTGGCTACACGCACATACGCTTCGTAGTCAAGGACGCGGCGCTGGAATGGCAGATTGCGGATATGACGGAAGACGGCTACGTCGTGCGCCTCACGCCGATGGAGGCGGACGAGCTTTCGCAGGCGGAAACGGACGCCATTGGCGATGCGGAAACGCTCACGGGCAGCTACCGCGCCCGCATCACGGCAATGATCGAGGGTAAAGAAACCGACGTGACCAACGCCATCCCCAGCCTGACGGCCATCTTCGACGCAGCAAGCGTCCGCGAACTGGCCGAGGGCGAAGCGGCGCAGTTGCTACTGGTTCCCAATGATGGCGAGCCGGAAGTGCAGGTTTCCTTTGTCCAGTACATCGAGGAAACGGACAGCGAAAAGGCGCGCTATGAAGCGGCGCTGATGGAAGGCGGCCTGTTCGCGCTGACCTTGCAATAATCCCCAAACGACAATGGAGCGGCGCCCACACGGACGTCGCTCCTATTTTACTAAAGAGGACGGTCATTGCTTGCCATTCAAGTATACTTGTAATTGGTAATTCCATTGCAGTTTGCTGGACAGGATGACAGCCTGTAAGGCTCCTTTTATGGTGGACAAGGATATACCCAATTGACGCATGGCGCCGATTGCCCGCAAGCGAATTCCCCGCACAAAAAAACTGTCGCCAATGTCGTACACCAATGCGGAGCCTGCCTATTCGATGGACGCAGCGTTGGAACTTGACGAGGGTGTTCAGGTGTATAATCGGGCAGAGCCTCATTATCACTTTCTCACGCAGCTCCATTATGGCGATTCTGATGGGCATAGGCTTTATTTCCGCGTTCCCGGGCACATTACTGCATTATATCGGCACTTTTCTTCGTGTCGCTTAACAGCACCGTAGGAATATATGGGAAAAGACGAATTGGCAGATAAAAACAGCGGGAAAAATCAAAAATGCCCCGATCCGCCACGAACGGCAAATCGGGGTTTGTCGGTATTGGAGGCGGTACAGCTTACCAGCGTTCCCTACTCGCAAACGCGCCTGCGGTACTCCCGCGGCGAGCAGCCGGCGACTTGGCGAAAGACGGTCGAGAAGTAGGACAGGGAATCATAGCCCACGTTTTCCGAGATCATGCTGATGGGCAGATTCGTCTGCTTGAGGAGACGTTTTGCAAAGGCGATGCGCTCGTTGCGGATATAATCGCTCAGGGTGCAGCTGGTTTCGCGTTTGAATATCGTGGAAAGGTACTTCGGACTGAGGTTGACATAGGCGGCGATCTCGTCGCGGGAAATTTCCTGGGAGATATGGTCGAAAATGTAGAACTGCACCTGTTCGATCAGCGATTCCGCATCTGTGTCCGGCCGCTGGACCGGGACTTCATTTTGCTGACGCAGGCGGGCAACAGCGCGCTGCAGAGTGCCTTCCAGCATGCTGTTATTGACCGGTTTGAGCAGGTATTCAAACACACCCAGCGTGATGGCGCGCTGCGCATAGTGGAAATTGGGGAAGCCGCTTAGTATGATGCTCACATAGCGCATGTTGCGGGCGTTGCACCAGCGGATCAGGTCAAACCCAGTGCCGCCCTGCATTTCAATATCGGTAAGCAGAAGTTCTATATAATGCTGGGAAAACTGTTCCATCGCCTCCCTGAGAGAGTAGGCAACATAAGCGTTTTCAATGCCCAGCCGTTTCCAGTCCATGATCTGCAAAATTCCCTGCACGGCGGGGAGTTCGTCGTCTACGATCAATATATTCATGATAGCTCCTCTCTTGCTGTACGCCATTGGTCGTACTGCCGTTGGGCCTCGGCGAGCACGCGTTCCAGACCCGTCGCTTCCATTTCCGCCAGCATTTGGGGTAGGTATATGTCGGGATCGAGCTGGCCGCTGGTCAAGCCATATACGTACTGGTTTTTGATATCCATCAGAGCGGCGTTTTCTGCCGCGACCAGCGTATCGTCAAAGATAAAACCTACCAGGGGAGAGTGCTGCGCAGAGCGGTTATAGGCTTCCAGCTGTTCCCACAGGTCCGCATCATAGCGCTCCCACACATAAGAGATCGACTGATTGGGCAGTAGCCATGGCATGCTGTTTGCAAAGCCGACGGTTTGCGCGGTCGTGCCCTGCGGATAGCCGATGGTGCCGTCGTCTCGAAAGACATAATGCACGCCCTCCAGTCCGTAGGAAAGCAGGTTGACCACTTCGCTGTCGGAATAAAGCAAATTCAAAAACTGCATGGCCTTTCCCGGGTTGACGCAGGATCGTGATATACCCCAGTGCCGCAGCGAATAGGAGTAATTGGAGACCACCGGCTCCATCAGTGGAATGGTGACCATTTCCATGCCGCAGCTGTTGCTGACCTCCTGCTCAATGCCTGGCTTATAAACAGTGATAAGGGAAAAGAGTTCTCCCGCGCGCACCAGTGAGGAAGCGTTGATGTTCTGAAACGACATGCCAAAGGCTACAAAGCCCTCCTCATACCAGGCATGAACCAGTTCGGCCTGCTCGCGGAAGGAATCGGTTGCGTAGTAGCAAACCAGCGTGCCGGGATCCGTCTCGCTCAAGCTGAATACGGTATCGCAGATCACTTCGGCATTTGCCTGGAAGGACAAAACGGCGCTCTTCGTGTAATATCCACAGACGACGCCCATCGCCGGCTCATTTTCATGGACGGTTTCAAACACGGGCCACAGGTCGGCGGCGGATCGCACTTGGGAAACATCGATGCCGTATTTTTCCAGGATATCCTTACGCATACTGATCCCCTGCGAGGTCACATAATCACTGACCGATGGAAGCGCATAGAGTACGCCGTCGATGCGGTAATCGTTCAGGCGATCTTCGCCGACCACGGTAATGATATCCTGCCCATAGGCGTTGAGCAACTCGTCCAACGGAATGGCTTCTCCCGAGTAATCCAGTAACTCGTCTACAAGCAAGTCAAAGGAGATGCCCTCCCGCTCTAACAGGTTCAGCTCCGCCTGCCGCCGTGCATCGGGATTGCTTCTGATCAAAGACAGCAGGGGCACCAGATCGACCTCAGCGCCGATTTTTTCTCGAGTGATGCGGTTCAGTTCCGCCTCGATCATGTCCATGTCTGCAGGGATCTCCGACAAGCAGAAAAATGGTACGGTCAGCCGCGCATAGATTGGTTTGTCTGCAAGGACTGGCACGTGCGGTACGAGCAGAAACAATATAATGAACAGAGCGGCGGCGCGCTTCATAGACGGTTTCCTCCTTTCCAGTCCAGAGGCAAAAACATTTCCACCTGCGCGCCGCTATCATTGCGATTGGAAAAGCGCACCCAGGCCCGGTCATTGTAGAGGATCTTTAGTCTCTGGCGGACATTGGCAATGCCGATGCCACGGTCGTCTCCATCAGGGACGGGGATCTCTGGACGGTTCAGCTCGGCGAGCGCTGACGGGCTAAAGCCGTCTCCGTTATCTTCAATGGCGATGCGCAGATAGTGGGCGCCATTGAGTACCGATTCATCGATTTGCACGAGGATTTCCATGGGACGGTCGAGACCACGAGCGTGCTTCAGAGCGTTTTCCACAAAGATCTGTATGCCGAGGATGGGGATTTCGTAGTCCAGCAATTCATCTTCCACGCGCACAGTATAGCGGTAACGCGCGTCGTGCTGGGCGCTTTGCATGTCGATGAAGTTCTGCGTGTAGACAAGTTCCTCCTCCAGCGTCACATACCAAGGGTTGTAGAGGATATACTGGCAGTGCGTGGCCAGATACATGGTCATTTTCTGCACCATGTCGTAGTCCTTAATGCGTGCGAAGCTGACGATGGTATTGAGGGCATTGAGCAGGAAATGCGGGCGGATCTGCAACTGGAAAAGCTGCATCTGCGTCTGTTGCTTGACCAGTTTTTCCTCGTACATCTGAATTTTCAAGCTTTCGATTTGACTGGTCATGGCGTTGAGCGCGTGGTAGACGTTTTCAATTTCCAAGCCGTCGCTTCGACGGATGGGGATCGGGGCGAGATTACCGCTGCGGATACCGTCGATCGCCCCGGCCAGGCGATTGAGCGGCCGCACTAACGACGCGCGCAAAAACAGCATGTATAGCACAAATAGCACGCAGGCAAATGTGATGGCCGCCAGCATGCTTTGGTGCATTTGCCACACTGGTGCCAGAACCGCGCCCTCATCCCAAAGGACGATGATATTAAAGGGCGCGGCGCTCAGAGATGTGCGCGTTACAAGATATGGCTCCAGCAGTTGCGCAAGCTGCCTCGAAGAACGCGTATCGAATTCTCTGTTCAGCAGGCGGCCCTGGCGGTCAGAGAGCATGATATGTGTCAGCCCCAGAAGGTCCGCGCTTTGGATATTTTCAAACAGCGAATCCACGCTGAACCAACAGCCCATTACGCCGTCGCGCACATTTGTAGCGATATAGAGGTAAAAATTGCCGCCGGCCTCAAAGTACAGGTAGCCTTCCTGGAAAATTTGCGCGTCCGCGCCAAGCCCATCGAGTCTATCCTGCAACGCCAGCGCCGCTGTGCGGCTTTCCGTATAAGACCGATTGTAGTTTTGCAGAAAACGCAGGCTGCCGTCGCGGTAAAGGAAAAAAGCATCGATCTGCGGATAGAGCGCCATATCTTCTGAAATATCTTCCGCCAGCGAATTCAGTGCTTGCAGGCCGCTTGGGGTTTGCTGCGCACTTTCGGAAAGCAGGGAAAGATCCACGCGCAAATTGGCTATGTAGAGCTTTGCTGAGGCCAACGTAGCGTCTATATCGGCGGAATAAGGAGTGAGCGTCTGGTTGATGCTGCCGCGTGTCTGCGTTTCAAAAGATTCCGCCGCAGTCCAGATGGTAGCGTAAAGGATTGCCAAAATGGGTACGACAAACACAAATGCCCATAAGAGCATTTTCGCGCGCAAAGAATTGGGAAGTTTCAGCTTTCGCAGTACCTGCATATCCTTCGCCTCGCTTTTTATTTGCCCATGACAAATCACAAAACCCATTATAACAATAGCGGGAAAAGAATTCAAGGATGCATAGTTAAAAAATCAAAGAACCTGACAATCCTTATAAAACTCGTGACATTTCTTAAAGAATATTGAGGCGAAAGCTTTTATAATGTGTTTAACGGTGCGCGGCGTCCGGCCGCTTATTCGGTTTTATCCGCAGGCACGTTGCGTTGCTTTCGGATGAAGAATATCCCCAAAGAAAGGTGGAAATTCAGAATGAAGAAACTGCTAACCCTCCTCCTCGCCCTGGCTTTGACGCTTTCCATGTGCTCGGCTGCGCTGGCCGCAGATGTGGGCATCGTGCTGCCGACGCGCGACGAACCGCGCTGGCTGCAGGATCAGGCCCGCTTTGAGTCAGTCATCGCCGATACGGACTACACCGTGGAAGTACTTTTCAGCCAGGGTTCTTCCGCCACGGAGCTGACCAACGTGGAAACCCTGATTGCCCAAGGCATGAAAGTGCTCATCATTTGCGCGCAGGACGCTGCTGCTGCTGGCATCGCCGTGGAAAATGCCAGGGCTGAGGGCGTCACGGTCATCTCCTATGACCGCCTGATTACCGATACCGAGGCCGTGGACTACTACGTGACCTTTGATTCTGTGGCAGTCGGCGAGGCCATGGGCCAGTACCTGATTGACAACGCCGAGGGTACCGGCAATTCGCTCTACCTCTACGCCGGCGCGCAGACCGATAACAACGCCTTCCTGTTCTTCGAGGGCGCCTGGAACGTGCTCCAGCCCAAGATTGCAGACGGCACCTTCGTGATCCGCAATTCCTCCGAGGCCATTGCCGTGCAGGACAAGCCGGAGCTGACCCGCGAGGAGCAGGCCGCCATCATCGGCCAGATCACCACGGACTGGGATTTCAACGTCGCCAAGTCCAAGGCGGAGAGCCATCTTACCGCCGCCACCGCCGATGAAAAGGGCTTGTGCTACATCCTCGCCCCCAACGACGGCACCGCGCGCTCCATTGCCGACGTGTTCGCCGCGGACGCGGACGTGAGCGGCTACTACGTCACCGGTCAGGACGCCGAGGTCGCCTCCGTGCAGTACGTCATCGACGGTTTGCAGTCCATGACCGTGTTCAAGGACACCCGCACCCTGGCGCAGGACGCCATGGATATGGCCATTGCCGTACTGGAAGGCAGTGATGTCGTCACCGACGCCACCTACAACAACGGCGCGATCGACGTGCCCTCCAAGCAGAGCCCGGTCGTGGTGGTCACCCAGGACAACGTCAAGGAAGCCCTGATCGATTCCGGTTACTATGAGGCTTCGCAGTTCACGGGTCTCGAATAAAGGCATATGGGGAAAGGCGGCCGGCCCGTTCGCGAGCCGGCCTTTCCCCAGGAAGGAGACGGCATGCAGGACATACTTCTGGAAATGCGGGGCATCACCAAGCGGTTTCCCGGGGTCAAGGCGCTTGACAACGTCAACTTTGCGGTGCGCCGTGGAGAGATTCACTGCTTGGTGGGAGAAAACGGCGCGGGCAAGTCCACGCTGATGAAGGTTTTGTCGGGCGTTCACGCCTACGGGACATACGAAGGCGACATCATCTTTGCAGGGAAAACCGCAAAATTCCACAACATCGCCGAAAGCGAGACGGCGGGAATCGCCATCATCTATCAGGAGCTGGCGCAGTTCCCGGAACTGTCCATTTACGAAAACATCTTCATGGGCCACGAAATCATGCGGGGGCGGACGATCGACTGGAATCAGACCATCGTGCGCGCCAGGGAAGTGCTTTCCCGAGTGCGTCTGCATGAAAACCCTGCCACGAAAATCAAGGATCTGGGCGTGGGCAAGCGCCAGCTCATCGAGATTGCCAAGGCGCTGGCCAAGAACGTCAAGCTGTTGATTTTGGACGAACCGACCGCGGCGCTCAACGAGGACGACAGCGAAAACCTTTTGCAGCTTTTACGGGAGCTGAAAGGGCAGGGCATTACATGCATCATGATTTCCCACAAGCTCAAGGAAATTGTGGAAATCGCGGATACAATTACAGTCCTGCGCGACGGCATGACGGTGTGCTCCATGGATGCGCAAAGGCAGAAGGTCACCGAATCGGAAATCATCAAGCATATGGTCGGCCGCGAAATCGACGACATCTACCCCAAGCGAAAAAAGAAAAGTGCCGGCGACGTGATCTTTGCGATACGAAATTGGACGGTGGTAGACCCCGCCACCGGGCGCGAACTTCTGCACGACGTCAACATGGAAGTGCGTTCGGGCGAGATTGTCGGCCTGGCCGGGCTGATGGGCGCGGGGCGCACAGAGTTGGCCATGAGCATATTTGGTAACACCCCGGGCTACAAAATCGTTTCTGGTGAGCTGTGGCTGAAGGGAAAGAAGGTAGACTTGCGCTCCCCGCGCGCCTGCATTGACGCGGGGCTGGCCTATGTAACGGAGGATCGCAAGCGCAACGGCCTGATCCTGATTCAGGATATACGCTTCAATACCACCATTGCGGCGCTTCAGAAGCTCACGCGTGGCTTGGTGGTGGATGGCAACGAAGAAATCCGTGTGGCCAACGAATTCAAGGACGCCATCAACATCAAGGCGCCGTCCATCCAACAACTGGTGGGCAACCTCTCCGGCGGCAACCAGCAAAAGACGTCGCTGGCAAAGTGGATGTTTGCCGACCCGGAGGTGCTGATTCTCGACGAGCCGACGCGCGGCATCGACGTGGGCGCGAAGTATGAAATTTATACGCTGATGAACCAGATGGTGGAGCGGGGCATGAGCATCATCATGATCTCCTCCGAGCTGTTGGAAATCCTGGGCATGAGCGACAGGCTGTATGTAATGAGCGAAGGGACGATCACCGGCCAGATGCCGGTGGAAGAAGCTACCGAGCAGAACGTAATGGCGCTGGCAACAAGGACACGGGAGGTTACGGCATGAACACGACGCTGCAAAGCCGGGAAAAACAGACGCTGCCGCTGGGGCAGTTGCTCAAGACGAACATACGCGATTACGCCATGTATATCGTGCTGGTGGTGCTGTTTGTGGTATTCGGCATCCTCACCAACGGGCTGTTCCTCTCGCCGCGCAACCTCACAGACCTTATCAACCAGACGGGCTATGTGGCGGTGCTGGCCATCGGCATGACCTGTATACTGATTATCAGCCACATCGACCTGTCCGTGGGCTATGTGGCGGGCTTCCTGGGCGCAGTGGCGGCCACGCTTCTGACGTTCAATGGCTGGCCGCTGGGCCTGGTATTGCCGCTGATTCTGGTGTTGGGCATCGTCATCGGCATGTACCAGGGCTTTCTGGTATCGGTCGTCAAGGTGCCAGCGTTTGTGACCACGCTGGCGGGGCAGTTCATCTTCCGCGGCCTTTTGATGCTGATTACGGCTGGCAGCGGCACCATCATCGTGCGTGACGAGGTGTTCCGTGCCCTTTCCAATGGCAACATCCCCGCCGTGGTGACCACGGAATCGGGCATGAACGTTTTGACACTGGTCATCGGCCTGGTGGCGGCGGTGCTGTTGATTATCTCGCAGGTGCGTGCGCGGCGCAACATGCAGAAGTACAACTTCAAGGTCATCTCCGGCGGGGCGTTCGCGCTGAAGTTGCTGCTGTTCACGGCCATTCTGGTGGGCGTGACCTGGGTGCTGGCGAATTACCGCGGCCTGCCGTGGACGGCGGTGATTGTGGCGGCGGTGCTGCTGATTTACAACTTCATCCTCAACAAGACGCGCCTGGGCCGCAGCATTTACGCTATCGGCGGCAATTCCGAGGCGGCGGAGCTTTCCGGCATCAACGTGCGCAAGGTGACGTTTATCACCTTCTGCTCCATGAGCATGCTGGCGGCTTTGAGCGGCATTCTCTACACCTCGCGTCTGGCATCGGCCACGCCCACTGCGGGCTTGGGCTTTGAGCTGGACGCCATCGCTTCTTCCTACATCGGCGGCGTGGCGGTTTCCGGCGGCGTGGGCAAGGTGACCAACACCATCGTCGGCGCGCTGGTGATCATGTCCCTGACCAACGGCATGAACCTGTTGGGCGTGGACGTGTCCTTCCAGTACATCGTCAAGGGCGCTATCTTCATTCTCGCCGTGGCGTTTGACGTCATCAGCAGAAAAAAGTGAGGAATCCCGAGGATACTTGAATCTTACCGCCTTCCGTCATGTACAAGCAGGCGGCGGTAGAATGTCAGGCATTCGCAACAAGATTAAGAAAGAGAACATTCAGGAGAGAATCAGCCATGATGTTCGCGTGACCCGACATGCGCACTCCGTATTGCCCGTTGAGTATTCGTGTGATCTCACGAATACTCAACCTTTTTCTCGAATTTCTGCTAGACAATGTCTTTCTCTCAGGGCAAGATTCTCCCTGTTAAACAAACATCCTGCCGGATGCCCGTTTACAGCCAATCTTGGTGGGGATTCCGCTCCCCACGCCCTCGGAAACCGCGTCTTCGGCGCTTGCCGGTTCGCTGCGCTCACAGCATGGCTTTGCCATGAAGGAAACAAAAATCGCGACTCAATGTTCAACTTTCGCCCGATAAATTATTGTCTGCCTTGACGATGGCAAGGGATGGAATCAGGAAGGAATCCTTTCGCATCCGTGGATCTGCGAGGGAGAGATTTCTGCTGGACTATATGCGATGCGTTTCCTATATAGTCAGGCAAGTAAAGCGACGCCCCATATGAACGACACTTCTCAACAACTGGCAAACTCGGGTTATATCAGCTGAACGAGTGATTTGCAAGCGCTTGCCTCTTGTCGGCCCGATTATTTTCCCAGAACCGCCCTTTGTCCCATCACGGCCATATCGTCCATAGGCTCGTCGCTCAACGGATTTTTCCTTTGTATAGCAGCTTCTCTACCACACCTATTTCCACCGCTGCTTTCATGGCGGAGCCATGCTGTGAGCACAGTGAACCAACAAACAGACGGCCTGCTTTCGAGGGAGTGGGGAGCGGAATCCCCACCAAGATTTCGCGGCGACAGAATTGCGGGGCAATTTCTGGCTGCCGGGGAAAATCTTGCTCTCCAAAGACCACGTTTTTTGTTTCGCCCTTTCTTCGCATTGGTCGCTATTGAAGATGTCCTTCCTGAGATTTTGGCCGGGTATTAGGCTGGTTACAAAGTGGATATATCGAAAACAAAAAGTGGTTATAAAGTGGATACAATTGTATCCAGCTTATAACCACCCAGACCCCTGACAAACCCCTGCGTTCAGGCACAAACGCAGGGGTAAAATGATAGAAAGGCTTGAAAAGCGCGATAGAAAGAGGCCACCAGCCTCTTGATATTTTGCACAGCTGCTGTCAGGAAACACTGTTCCCGCATGTTCCGTATCCCAAGCATGCGCGCATAGCGCAGGCCGTGGTTCTCCTTGGCCTCCGCGAAGGATCGTTCAATCGTCTCTTTTCGCCATCCATAAATCCGTTTGCCTCGATGCGTTTTCGTAAAGGCATCGACCCTTTCCAGCGCGTCCTGCCACACATGCCGCTCCACCACCTTTCGGTTCATACTCGCCCCGAAACATTCTGCCCGTCTCGGACACCCCTTGCAGGTCTTGCCTTCACTGCAGTATTGCCGGTACCCCTCGCGCGTCGTGGTCTTCCAGGTCAGCCGTTGCTTTTCCGGGCAGATGTATTCGTCGCGGACTGGATCATAGCGGAAACGGTACTTCCCGTAGTGCGCTCCTTTGTGTGTGTGCCGTCGGTAGCCAATTACCCCTTGTATCCCCTTCGTCTCCAGCAGATGCGCTATCCATGCGTTGTGGTATCCCGCGTCCAGTCCCATGTACTTGGGCAGCTTCCCAAGTCTTCTCTCCACAGCGTCGAGTATTTCGGGCATCGGCGTCACGTCGTTGATGTTTGCCGCTTCCACATGCACGTTTACGATTACATTGCGCTTGCTGTCCACCGTGCGGTGTTCGCTGTAGTAAAACCCGTTCGGTTTCCCATCCCGGCTCTGCTGTCCACTCTCCGGGTCTGTCCTGCTCTGCATCCGCGTGGCGCTCCCGCCGCCTTTGTGCGCCTCGTCATCCCGGTCAAACGGCTTCTTCCCCAGTTCCTTACGTTCCTGATCTACCTGCGCGTCCAGTTCGCTCAGATATGCCTTCGGCGGAACCGCTACTTCCACCTGCTTCTTCTTGTGCTTGTTCGCCTTCGCCTTGATGTGCGTCGAATCCGTATATAGGATCGCTCCACCCACCAGCCCCTTCGCCTCGCACTGCCGCAGAATCTCGTTGAAAATCTCTTCCGCAATGTTGTTGTCGCGGAAACGCCGCCGACGGTTCTGGCTGATCGTCGTCGCGTCCGGCGCTTTGTCTGTCAAATCCAGTCCGCAGAACCACTTGTAGGCGATATTGTAGTTGATCTCTTCCTCCAGCCGCGCCTCGGACTTGATCCCGTACAGATACCCCACCAGCAGCATCCGGAACAGTATCTCCGGGTCGATGGCGGGCCGGCCGTTGTCCGCGCAATACAGCGGCGCACACAGATCGTAGATGAAGCTGAAGTCCACCGCACGGTCTACTTTTCGCAGAAAGTGATCCTCCGGCACCATCTGTTCCATGATCACCAACTCCATTTGCTGCTGCTTCTCCCGCCGCTGCTTGAGCATTCCCTTCACCGCCTGGTTTCTTTCTGGTTGTGTTGATGTATTTATATTCGACGTGAGGGCTGCCTTTTCCTTTTGGTTTTTTCGGTTCTTTTCGGTTTTTTCAAAAAAGTGACCGTTGACTGGACTTTGTCAACGGTCTGAGTGGTTATAAAGTGGATACAATTGTATCCAGCTTATAACCACCGCTGTGGATCGAGGATTCCCTTCTCCGTTTTCGTCGGATGAACGATCCCCGCGACAATGCGCAACGACGGCGACGGTTTTGGGATACCGCTGCCATCATGGATTGCCGCGAGATACTGCAATATCTTCCGGCGCATGCTAAAGAGCCCTGTAAGCAAAGAAATAACGGATATTTGGTTTCACACCGAATACCCGATATCTCGCTTACCAATCCCGTTTGACAGATTACAAGCGGCTGGCCGCATCCTCATCCAGCAGTACCACGCAATGCGGGTGCAAACGCAGCGCCGAGGCGGGCAGCGACGGCGTGATTGCCCCGCGCACCAGGCCGTACACCGCGTCGGCCTTGTCCGCGCCGGTGGCGATCAGAAGCGTGCGGCGGGCGCGCATGATGGTGCCCACGCCCATGGAGATGGCTGCGCGCGGCACCTCGCCAGCGCTGGCAAAGAAGCGCGAGTTGGCCTCGATGGTGGAGGGTGTGAGCGCGATTACGCCGGTCTGGTCGCTGAAAGCCGCGGCCGGCTCATTGAAGCCGATGTGCCCGTTGCGGCCAATACCCATGAATTGCAGATCGATGCCGCCGGTAGCGGCGATGGCCTCCTCATAGGCGCGTGCGTTCGCCTCTCCGTCGCCGATGCCGCTGGGCACATGTGTGTTTTCCTTGGCGATGTTGATGTGGTCGAACAGGTTTTCGTTCATAAAATGGCGATAGCTCTGAGGATGATCTCCCGCCAGCCCCATGTACTCGTCCAGATTGAATGTAATGACGCGCGAAAAGTCGAGCACGCCTTCTTTGTTCATGCGCGCCAGTTCCCGGTAAGTCGCCACGGGCGAGGAACCGGTCGGCAGGCCGATCACAGCGTCGTTTTTGGCGAGAATGGCCGCGGCGATGAGCGTAGCCGCGGCTTTCGCGGCAAGTTCCGGGGTTTTGTAAATATGGATTTGCATGTTCTTCCCTCCAAGTTAAAAATGTTTATGGGAGCGATTTCCCGCTCATGCGTTCCGCTATTTCGGCAAGCTGGCTGCGGCGATGGATTGCCCAACCCGGCGTCTGGATTCGTCCGGAATGTGGAAGGCGATGCACCCGTCCAGTTCAGGGGCGGCAGCTTTGAGTGCCGCGCGCGCCTGCCCAAGCAGTATGGCGCCGCCCGCGCCAGAGGTGACGCGACCCATGATGAGCACATGGCGGATATCATAAAACCGGGCGTAGTAAGCGACGGCGCAACCAAGGTATGTGCCGATGGTCTCGTACACAGCGCGGGCGCGGGAATCGCCTTCTTCCATCAGGGCCTGCACCACGCGCAGGTTTTCGGCGAGCGTGCGTGTTTCGTCCAGCGCAATGCCCGCTTTGCGGGCAAGACGGATGGCTGCATCTTGCGAAAGGTAGTTCGCGCCGCAGCCCTTGTCGCCGGACCAGTCGTCCACCGGCGCGCCATCCTGCATATCCAGCGGCACAAAAGCCAGTTCGTTGATCCAGCCGGTGATATTGCCGTCCACGTCGATATAGCCTCCGGCCTCGCTGGTGCCCATGGCGATGCCCAGCACACCGGTCACGCCCATCTCCATCGCCCCAGCCAGGGCGGTGACGTCGCCATCGTTGGCTACCGTCACGGGGATATCCGCGCCGATTTCCCGGGCTGCGTCCAGATACATATTTTTGACGCGCTTTTCAAAGGCGTCGTCCGGCACTTTGATGAACAGCGAGGCCACCATGATACGGTTGTCGATGTAAACGCCCGCGGAACTGACGCCGATGGCGTCCACGCGGGGCATTTTTCCGGCGGCGGTACGCAGGGCCTCGACAATGCCCTGATAGTGGTATTCCGGATCGGCCTGCTCCTTGGGATGCCACACAACTTCCTCCGAAAACACGGCCTCGCCGTCAATGACGGCGCTGACTTTGCGGTCGCTGCCGCCGGCGTCAAAACCAATGCGGCAACCGTCCAGATGCCGGCCAATCGCTTCGGCCGAGCGGCGCTCGGCTGGCATATCGGCGACACTTTCAAAATACTCTACCGCAAATGGCCGCTCGTACACGCGGCTCATGAAGCCCCGGTCGAAATCGCGCGGCCCGCCAAAATCGTATGCCGCCTTCAGGTGCGCGTAGATCACGCGCGAACCGTGGATGCAGATGCGCCAGCCGCCATAGACCCACAGAAGCGTCTTGACCAGCCGCTCGATTACCGCGCAGTTGCGCGCATCATCCACGCCGTCGGGGAACACATCCAGCGTTTCCACCTCGCAATAGCCGTGATTGCGCTCAATAGAGACGGTGAGGCGCACGTGTTCTCCGGCGCGCACGTCGCGTTCATAGGCACGCAACACCTGCTCCATGGGCAGAAACCCCGGATCCAGCTTTGCCCTGGCGTATCCTTCCATTCTATCCCTCCAAATTCAGGCGGTATATACGGCCCGGCCGGACACAAAGGTGGCCTTGACGCCCATATCTGCGTCGCACAGAGCGATATCCGCGTCCTTACCCGGTTCGAGCGAGCCCTTTTTCGCGTCCAGGCCCAGGCGGCGCGCCGGGTTGAGTGAGGCCATGTTGACAATCTCCCACAGGGGCAGCGAACAATGCCTGCGCATGTTGTTTACAGCCTGGTTGAGCTTGAGCACGCTGCCGGCGATGGTACCGTCTTTCAGGCGGCACTCTACGCCTTGCACATAGATAGGCTGCCCGCCCAGCGTGTATTCGCCGTCGGCAAGGCCCCCGGCGCGCGTGCAATCCGTAATCAGCACCAGCTTATCGCGCTTGAGGCGGGCTATCATGTCGAAAAGCGCCGGGTGGACGTGGAACATGTCCGCGATCAATTCGCAGCTCACCCGGCTGTCGGTCAAGGCAGCACCCACCACGCCGGGGTCGCGGTGCTTAAGCGGCGTCTGCGCGTTGAAAAGATGGGTGACGTGGCACACACCCGCTTCAATGGCAGCCATGGCCTGGGCGTAAGTGGCGTCGGTATGCCCCATGGAAATCAACGTCCGCCCTGCCATCGCGCGCACACAGTCTATGTTTCCCGGCATTTCCGGGGCAATGGTGAACACGCGCAGTATGTCCGAATATTCCTTCAGAAAGGCCGCGTCGCCGGGGCAAATGCTCTCTCCAGCCTGCGCGCCCTTGCGCGAGGGGTTGATAAACGGCCCCTCGGCGTTCAGGCCCAGCACGCGCGCCCCATCCCAGCCGGGGGCTTCGCTGTCGGCCAAGGCGCGGCGGATTTGCGCAAAGGCGGCGCGCAATTCCGGGCGAGACACCGTCATGGTCGTGGGCAGAAAGCCAGTCACGCCGTTTCGGACGATGCCCTGCGCCATGGTGCGAATGCCTTCATAGGAGCCGTCTGAAGCATCCTGGCCCAGATAGCCGTGAATGTGCATATCGATTAGCCCGGGCAGCACATAACCGCCGCAGGCGTCAATCCGCTCTGCGTCCGCAGGCACATCCCCAGCATCCACGATGCCGCGGATGCGTTCGTCAAACACCAGCGCTTCGCCCTCCGCAATCCGATCCGGCAGCACGATCTTTCCATTTACAATAGCTTTCATCTGCGTTCACTCCTGCTCTTTGGCATTCTGCCGCCCATGGTGGGCGCGGACAATATCGCTGGGGGCGATGCTGCGGGCAAACTCCGAAGGAGTCATCCCGTACCAACGCCGGAACTGATAAGAAAAGTGATGTACCGCCAACGGTGCTATGCATGCCGCCCTTGTCCATGTAGGCCAGCACATACTGGTGGTGAGATTCGCTTCGAAAGAAGAAGTTGCAACGGTGGCTGTGGGAAGGCATGGCGTGGGTAGCGCCATCTCTTTCATGCTCACCAATCTGGGCGCGTTGAATATCGTCCTGGGCTCCAGGCGTTTTACTGTATATTGCGTATGTGATGCTCTTTTCCCTGATCGCCGGGCTGCTGGCCAACTGGGCCGTATGAGGGCGGCATCCTCAATCATGATGCGCGCCGCAATGCGCGTTTCGCCAATCACCGGCGGAAATGCCCTCCATCTTTTTGAACACGCGCGAGAAGTGAGCGGCGTCGGAGTAGCCCACTCGCTCCGCAATCTCGCTCAGGCGCAGCGCAGGCTGCTCCATCAGTTCCTTGGCGCGCTGCACGCGCACAGCGTTAAGCAGATCGTAAAAGCTCTGGCCAAGGTGCCGGTTGAGCAGCTTGGAAAGGTACCATTGGCTGATAAAGCAGTGGTCGGCCACCTCCTGCAAGGTCAGCCTCCGCGCGCAGTTCTCGCGGATGAACGCCTGCGCCTGCCGAACCAGGAAGCTGTTGGCACCGACCGCTTCTTCCTCCGCGCCGCCGTCGTTCACCGTGCCCATACGATCCAGTTCGCCGGTCATGAAGGAAATGGCTTCCTGCAGTTCGTCCATGCGCGAGGGCTTGAGCAGAAAGCGCGATACGCCCAGATGCAGCGCGCGCCGGGCGTAGTCAAAATCGCGGTGGCCGGTGAGCACGGCGATGCGCATGCGGGGAAACTCGCCCTTCAGCCCCGCCAGCATGGTCAGGCCGTCCTCCCCGGGCATTTTGATGTCCGTAAAGACGATGTCCGGCTTCCACTTGCGCACGCAGGCCGCGCCCTCCGCCGCATCGTAAGCGTCCGCCACCACTTCGCAGCCAAACGTCTTCCAGTCGACCACTCGGCGCAGCCCCTCTGCGATGATGACCTCGTCGTCGATCAATACTACGCGGTACATATCTGTCCCTCCCGCTTCAGCATATCACAAAGGGAGCGCCGGCGCAAGCAAGCCGCATCAGCCCTTGATCGCCCCGGCCGTGAGCCCGCGAATGATGTGCTTTTGCAAAAACACATAGACCAGCAGCACCGGCACCACGATCAGCACCACTGAGGCAGCCATCAACCCGTAATTGACCCCCGCCTGCGAACTTATTTCATTGAGCAGGAGCGTGATGGTCTTTTCGCGGGGAAAACGCAGGAAGAAATTCTGCGTGAACAGGTCGTTGTAGCTCCACAAAAACGAGAAGATCGCCACCGTGGCAAAGGACGATTTCGCCGCCGGCATGATGATGTGGAAGTAGACCTGAAACACATTGCAGCCATCGATGTAGGCGCTCTCCTCCAGCGCGATGGGCACAGAACGGATAAAACCCATCAGCACCATCATGGAGAAACAGAGGTTCCCGGCAATCTGCGGCAGGATCACCGCCAGCAGACTTAACCAGCGGTTTCCGCTGCTGGCGACGCCCATGGCGACTTCCATACGAAACACGGGAATGATCGTCGAAAACACAGGAAACATCATGCCAGCCGTGATGAGGCTGTATAAGACGCCCCTGATCCGGAAGCGATAGCGCGTCATGCCGTAGGCGGCCAGTCCGGCGATCACCACCACAGTCAGCGTCACCGCCAAGGAGATTAGCAGGCTGTTTAAGTAGGCGTTTCCGAAGTCGAACCGCTCCATGGCCGTCTTGTAGTTGTCCAGCGTAAAGCCGTTGCCCGGCAGGGGAATCGAAAACGAGTCGCGGCGGATGAGCCCCTTTTCCCGAAAGGAATTTAATAACACCCATACAAACGGGTATACCGTGGTCAGCGCCCAGAGAATCAGCACCGCGTAGATTGCGATTTTGACGGGCGATACGCGCCTTGCCTGTCTCATATCCTACACCAGCCTTTTACAGGTCGTCGCTGGGCTTGAACACCCGGTTTGCCACATTGGAGAGCACTACGCCCAGCACTACAATGAGCGTGGCGATGGCGCTGCCATAGTCCACATTGCCGCGGTTGAATGTCTGATCGTACATATAGGTGGCGGTCAGCCAGCCCTGTTCCTGCGGCATGCCCGCGCCAAACATCACCCACGGCAGGTCGAATACCTTCAGCGCGCCGGTGATGGCCAGCACCAGACAGGTGCTCAGCACATTGCGCAAAAGCGGCAGCGTGATATAGCGCACACGGTTCAGGCCGCTGCATCCGTCCAGACCGGCGGCTTCGTAAAGGTCCTGCGGTATGTTGTTCAGCCCCGTCACCAGAATCACGAAGTAAAACCCCACATACTGCCACATGACCGGCATAAACATTGTAAACAGGAAGTGCTGCTGATCCTTCCAGTCGATATTTCCGGCAATGACGCCCAGGCTTTTCAAAAGCTGGTTGACCATGCCTCCATTGTAGAGGAAGATCAGGTTGAACATCAACCCCAGCGCGGTCGCGGAAATGACGATGGGGAAAAAGTACAGCGTGCGGAAAAGCTGCGCGCCCACGCGAATGGAATCCACCAGCAGCGCAAGGATCAGCGCGATGCCCACCTGAAAGACGATTGTGCAGCCGATGAGGATCAGCGTGTTGACAAGCGCCGTGTGAAGCTTGGGATCGGTAAACAGGGCGGCGTAGTTGGCGTACCATGGCGCTTGTAGCCCCTGCGAGGGCGTGCCCAGACCGGAGATCTCGCTGAAACTGTTGAGGAGGTTCTGCACAAACGGATAGTACAGAAACAGAAACAGAAATAGAAACGCGGGCAGCAGGAACGCAACCAGAGGCCCCTTTCTGCGGTACAACGTAGAACCCATAAGCATCTCCTTTGCGCGCGCACCCGGCGGCGCGTTCTCTTTTAAGAGAAGCGGGGCTGCGCCGCAGCCCCGCTTTGTGTTGCACCGGAGGGTCAGTTCAGCGCGATGGCGGAATTAACGGCGTCCTCCGCGCTCATGGCGCCGGTGACGACGTTCTGCACATTGCCAAACAGGTCGGTCTTGGCCTCGGAGGAGATGGTATCCTGCACAGCGCCCACGACGCCGGTGATCTGCGCATTGGCTTCGGCGGCGGACTGCTGCAGCGCATTCAATCCCTCGGGCGACGCGCCGTTGTTCAGTGCGGTCACCTCGGTGGTGACGAAGGTGGAAAGCACCTCGTCGGAGGTCATGTGTTCCACAAAGGCCACTGCCGCAGCCTGCTTATCGGGATCGTCCCACGCTTTTTGGGTGATGAAGTAGCCCATGGAGATGCCGCCGATGGCCTCGGAAGCGGAGCGATCGCCCTTGCCCGGCACGAAGGAGATGGCGTAGTCCTCCAGGCCGTCGGGATAGTTCTCGTTGAAGTAGCCTACCTTCCACGAGCCGTCGATGAGGAAGGCGGCCTCGCCGTCGCCAAAGAGCTGCACGGTCTCGGCGTCGGTGGCGGTCAGTGTGTTGGCCGGGAAGAATCCACGCTCATAGAGGTCTTTGAGGTCGTTGAGGGCGGCGACCCACTTCTGACCGGCCTCGTCATCCGCAGAGGCGGGGATGTCCAGATGGTTGGCCAGCGTGCCGTTGTTGAGCACCGCAAACTCGAACCAGTAGTGCGGCACCTCAAACAGCGAGCAGGCGATGGGCGTATAGCCGTTGTCCTTGATGGTCTGGCAGTCTAAGAGGAACTGCTCCCATGTGTAGTCCGCGCCGGGAACGGCGATGCCGCAGGCCTCGAGCACACGGACGTTTACAAACATGTTCTCCCAGAAGCCGGAGGAGGGCAGGGCGTAGCTCTTTCCGTCGCTCGCCACGGCGAACATGGAATCCTTCATGTTCGTGCCGTACTCGGGATAGCTGGCGCGTATGGTCTCGATGTCCACGACCTTGCCCGCGTTGATGAAGGGCTCGGCGTCGGCGTTGGTGAAGAAGAACAGCACGTCTGGCTCAGTGCCGGTTTCAAAGTCGGTGAGCACGCGCGCCTTCCACTCCTCGTTGGAGGTGGAAGAAGCGTCCAGCACGGTATTCCCCGTGGCTTCCTCATACGCGGCCACGGCCGCTTCATAGTTTTTGCGGTTACCGTCGTCGCCGCCGTAAGAGGTGACGACGGTCAGTTCTACGCTTCCTTCCGCGAGGGCGGCAAGGCCGCCGGCCAGCGTCGTAAGCAGCATCAGCGCGGCAAGAAACAGTGTAAAGAGTCGATTGCGTTTCAGATTCATGATCCTTCCTCCTTTAACCTGTGTGCGCGTTCGCAGCGTTTTCCTGTGCTTTCATCATACGGCATTTAACACAAAAATCAAATAGATATACTTGCCATTTGTTGCATCTGATTGCTAAAGAGTGTCGCCTGTGCCACCGGCGCGCAGCTCTACCGTAAGCGTTGCCGTCACCAGCGTCCCCTCGCCCCGCTCGATGCGCAGGCCGCAGGCGGGGCCATAGAGTATGCGCAGGCGTTGGTTGACGTTGGCAATGCCGATGTTTCCAGAACTTTCGCCCCTGGCGTCGTAGTCCGGGGATAGTAGGCGCCGAATGTGCGCCTCGTCCGCGTCGCTCAGCCCGCCGTCGTTGCAAACCTCCAGAAGCAGAAATCCCCCGTCTCGCCTCGCGCGCAGGGATACCACGCCCCGACCGTTGGGACGAATGCCGTGCTCCACAGCGTTCTCGATGACCGGCTGCAAGATCAGGCGCGGCACGCGGCAGGAAAGCAGTGCCTCCGGGATCTCCACGCAAACGGACAAGCGGCTGCCAAACCGCTGGGTGATGATATAGAGGTAGGCGTCCACATAGCGCATCTCCTCCCGAAGTGTCACCTCCGGACTCTTTTTGCGATCCAGCGCCGCGTCCAGCACGGTGGAGAGCGCCTCGATCATGCGCGAGACGCTCTGGTTGCCGCTCATACGCGCTTCCCAGTTGATGATCTCCAGCGAATTATTCAAAAAATGGGGATTGATATGCGCCTGCAGAGCCTTGATGTGGGCGTCGCGCAGGGCGATTTCTTCCCGGTAGAGGCGCTCGAACTGCGCCTTGAGCTGGCAGGACATGCGATTGAAGGAATCTGAAAGGTAGGTAAACTCCTGCGAGCTGGTCTGCGCCTCCACCTGATAGCCGAGGTTGCCGCCCTCGATCTGCCGCGCGCCCTCCATCAGCACTTCCATGGGGCGCGACACGCGGCGGCGGAAAAAGCGCACCGCGAGCCACAAAAGCGGCCAGAGCAACGCCAACATGGCTACCAGCGTCACGCGATAGGGCTTCAACTGAGCAAGCAGCACGTCGTAGTCCAGCGCCGCCCGCGCGGCCACATCGTAACCGCTACCCTCCACGCGCGCGTCGACCACGCCGTATGTGCGCGTGATCTCGCCCTCGCCGCGCAGGGTCAGGCGCGTATCCCCCTCCAACGACACCTCCATGGGCGAGGCCCACGCCAGCGCGGAGAGGTCATCGAAATAGTAGGGCAGGTTCAGCGCCAGCGACAAAACGCCGATCACCGAATAATCGGAATCCATGAGGTTGCGCACCAGATACACGCGCCCGTCGCGCTCCAGAAAGCCCACGGCGGTATCCAGCCCCGCAGCCAGCGCCCACGCCGCCTCGTGATCCTCCGCCCACCAGCGGTCGATGGGGCGATACATAGCGCCCAGCGCGCTGTTTATGGTGATCAGCTGCATCTCCTGCGGGTCCTCGCTGAAACAAAACACACCGTAGAGAAAGCGGCTGTCAGCCTGATACTGGCGGTTGAGAAAGCCGCGCGTCTCCCGGTAGAGGGCGGCATAGTTGCCGTCCGCGCGGTAGGCGTGCCAGGCCTCGCGGATGGTCGTATCATACGAGGCCAGCCTCGAGGCCTGCACCGCGCTGTCCAGCCGATCGACACACATCTGCAAATGGAGGCCGAACTGTTCTGACAGCTCGGCCTCCGCCTGACTGCCCACGGCGCTTCCCAGATACCAGCCCATCATGCAAAGCTGCATCACCAGCGGTATCTGCCAGCAGAGCAGCACGATGAATATAATCTGCCGCCGCAAAGACGTGGACTTCTTTGTCTTTCCCACGAGCGCACCTCCGCCGTCCATTTGTTCCAGTATAACACACGCGCCCGCGCCGGAAAAGCGCCCGGCGCGCAAAAACTGCGGCGTGGGAGGAAGGACCGCCCGCGCTTCAGCGCGGCGCAAGAGCTAAAAACGCCTCGATTTCGTCGAGCACTGTCCGCGCATCCCTGGCACTGGACATCTCGCAGAAGATGCGCAATAGCGGCTCCGTGCCGGAAAAGCGGCAGATCGCCCAGCCGCCCCCGCAGAAATACAGTTTGAGGCCGTCCGTGTAGCCGGTTCTTTCGATCTGCACATGCAGCGGCGGCAGCCGCTTTTGCCCGAACAACAGGCGGTGTATGCGTTCCCGCTGCGCCGGGGTCAGGCGGTAATCGCGCTCCTCCATTTCGTAAGCGCCATAGCGCGATACGATTTGCGCATAGAGCGCGGAGAGCTTCCGCCCGGTGACGGCGATCATCTCCACCAGCAGCGCGCCGGCATAGATACCGTCCTTGCCGTGAATGTGGCCGCGCACGGTCAGCCCGCCGGAGCTCTCGCCGCCAATGACGGCGTCCGTCTCGGCCATCTTGGCGGCGATGTGCTTAAAGCCCACCGGCACCTCCCAGCACATAGCTCCAAAATCAGCGGCGATAGCGTCCAGCAGGTGCGTAGTAGCGAGATTGCGCACCACATCGCCCCGCCAGCCCTTGTAGCGCAGCAGATAGTAATACAGCAGCACCAGTATCTTATTGGGGTGCAAAAACTCGCCCCGGTCGTCAATGACGCCCAGACGGTCGGCATCGCCGTCGGTGGCGATGCCGATGTCGCAACCGTGCTCCTCTACAAAGCGCTTCAGCGCCTCCAGCGTTTGCACGTTGGGCGCGGGTAGGCGGCCGCCGAAAAGCGCGTCGCGGCGTTCGTGGATCACGTCCACGTCGCAGCGGGCGGTAATCAGTATGGTCTGCAGCGCGGTTTTGGAAACGCCGTACATGGGATCAAGCGCCACCTTCAAGCCGCAGGCGCGGATCGCGTTCATGTCCACTGCGGCGATAATGGCGTCGATGTAGGCGTTCATGGGGTCGATCAGACTGATCATGCCCGTCTCCAACGCCGCGTCGAATTCCGCGCGGGGCGGCGGCGCGCCTTCAAGCGATTCCATGCGCGCCTCCAGCGCCGCAGTCACGCGCGCGTCCGCGTCGCGCCCGCCATGCGTGAACAACTTTACGCCATTGTATACGGCGGGGTTGTGGCTTGCCGTGACGGCCATGCCGTAGGGGAGGTGCAGGCTGTCCACCGCGAACATCACAAGCGGCGTGGGCGCTTCCCGGTCTATCAGCAGGCAGGGCACGCCCGCCCCCGCCAGCACCTGCGCCGCCCAGTAGGCAGCCTCCTTGGAGAGGAAGCGCCGGTCGTAGCCTACGGCCACGCCACGCTCCCCGGCGGGTTCCTCCAGCGCCGCCTGCGCCAGCGCCGCGGCCAGCAATTCAACGTTCTGGCGGGTGAAGCCGTCGCCGATGACGGCCCTCCAGCCGCCGGTTCCAAAGCGCACGTTCATGCGCCGTCCCTCCTTCCCATGCGCACCAGTACATCGTTGACGCTGCCCTCGGGGCAGGGGGGAACGACGCCATCCCGGCAGGGCACGCCGTTGAGCAGCACTTCCCGCACGCCCTTTTCCACGCCCTCCGGATTCTCCACGCGGATGCGGTAGATCGCGCCCCGCCATTTGCGCATCACGGCAAAGCCCGGCCACTCCGCAGGGATGCAGGGATCCACGCGCAGAGCGTCAAACTCCGGCCGCACGCCCAACAGGTAGCGGGTGGCGGCGTAGTAGCTCCAGCCCGCCGACCCAGTCATGAATGGATGCCGCGCCCTGCCGAAGGCGGTGTGATCCGGCCCCATGATAAACTGGCAATAGGAATACGGCTCGCTCTGGCGCACTTCGATTTTGTCGTTCTGCGTCGCAGGGCAGAGCGCCCTGTAGAACTTCATCGCCCGCGCGCCGCGCCCCAGCCGAGCCTCGGCGCACCACGCCCAGGGGTTGGAGTGGGAAAAGATGGAGCCGTTTTCCTTTACCCCGCAGTACACGCGCGTGATAAAGCCGATGCCGTCGTCGGGCCGGGTATAGGACGGCGCGTTGAGCCGCAGCCCCCAGGGCGTGTACAGCGCCTGATCCACTGCGTCCATGGCCATGCGTCCCTCCTCGGGCGTGGCCGCCCCGCAGATCACCGCCCAGGCGTTGCTCTCCAGATGTACGCGGCCCTCGACATCCGCCTGCGTGCCGATTCTGCGCCCGTCTGCGGTGATACCGCGCAGGAACCACCTGCCGTCCCACAGTTCGCGCCGGCAGATCTGCACGGCGCTTTCACGGGCCCGCGCACTGTCGTCCGCGTCCCGCACCCGCCCCAGCGCCCTTGCCAGCGCCTCGAAGTGCCTCAGCGCCCATATGTACAGAAAGGAGACCATGGCGCTCTCGCCGCCGCCGAGATTCAGGCAGTCGTTCCAGTCCGCGCGCAGTCCCTTGCATATGCCGTGCGCGCCCACCTGCGCGGCGCTGAAGCGAAGGATGCGCCAAAGGTGTTCGTAGATCGTGCCCTCGCCGCCGTCGGCATAGCCGACCACGCGGTCGCAGAAAGCCAGATCGCCTGTTTCTCGCACATACTCGGCGACCGCCGCCACCAGCCAGAGGGCGTCGTCGGCGCAGGCGTCCTCGAGGCCATGCACAATAGAGGCGCGCTCCGGCGTGGGGATGACTGTGGGCGATTTGTACGGGAGTTTCTCCTTCGGCGGCTTGAACCACGCCGGATCAAACAGGTGCAGACCGTAGCCCGCGCTGGTCAGCCCCTGCATCAACTGAAGGATGCGCCTTTTGCAGCCCTCCGGGTTGGAATGCGGGATGGCCATGGCGTCCTGCGCGGTATCACGGTAGCCCAGCCCGGTGCGCCCGCCCACCTCGATAAAGGAGGCGAAGCGGGAGAACATCACATTGACCTCGCTCTGGTAGAGATTCCATGTGTTGAGCATGGCGTTCATATCCGGATCGGGCGTGTCCACCTGCAAACGTTCCAGCTTTTCGCGCCAGAAGGCGGCCAGATCGGCGAACGCCTCGTCCACGCGGCGCATGTCGGCGTATTTCTCCCGGACGCGCACGCCTTCGGCGCGATTGCCCGCGCCCAGCATCAGAATCAGGCGCGCCTGCTCCCCCGCCTCCAGTTCCACGCGGGCGCACAGCACGCCGCAGTGGTTGCCGCCCTTTTCGCTGGAGGCAGAGCACTGGCCGCGCTCCACCGTCAGCGGATTGGCCTCGGTGCGGTAAGGCCCGATGAAGGCGTCCCGCAGACAGTCGAATCCGTCCGGCGCGAATGAGGAGGCTAGAAAGTAGTGCTCGTGCTCATAGAAAAGCTCGTAGTCAATGATGCCGTCCTCACAATCGCAACCGGCGCAATAAAGGGACATCTGAAAATTCTGGTTGTCGATAGGGATTTGATGAAAGGAGAACTCCACATAGGAATACACGCTCAGGCGGCGAGGGCGACCGGAGCGGTTTTGCAGGGTTACGTCCCACAGCTCCACCGCCTCGCCGCGGGGGATGAACATCGTCTGCGATGCGGATATGCCGCTGCGGCGGCACTCGTATACACTGTAGCTCAGCCCGTGGCGGCAGCGATAATCTGCAAGATCCCCGCTGCACGGCTGCCAGGAGACCGTCCAGTATTCGCCGGTATCGTCGTCCCGCAGGTATATGTAGTGCCCGGGGCGATCCATGGGCACGCCGTTGGGGCGAAAGCGCGTCACACGCCCATGCTCCGGGCTTTTGTGGAACATATACCCGCCGGCGGTGTGGTTCAGGACTGCGCAGAGGTCTTCCACACCCAGATAGTTCGTCCATGATACCGGAACGTCCACGCGGTCGATCACATATTCACGGCGCTGCGAGTCAAAATATCCATATTGCATACAATCCCCTCCACATACTTCGTCAATTTCATTATACCGCCTCGCGCTTTTTCCACCATAGCCGGCGATGTTACCTTTTGCCTCTGCTTGTCTGATCTGCCGCACAGGCAAGGGCCATGACGCGGCACAAGCCGCAGCCATGGCGTAGAGGGGGAGGCGGCTGTCAGCGGGAACCGGCTAAGGTTAGCCACGAATCGTGCAACACCTGCGCTTAAATTGCTGTTAGTAAAACTCTGAATTCGAGGATTGTCGAGGGAGGTGTTGGAGTAATTGCTGATATAAGCAAAGAAATAACGGATATTGATTGGGTTTTACCCCGAATACCCGTTATCTTGCTTACCAATCCCGCCTGACAGATGCCATATTCGTAATCTCTGGAATTACTTTCTTATGAGCACCCGGCGAAAAACGGGGGAATTTTGCATGGGAATTCCCCCGTCTGGACATTTCGCCAGATTGTATCAATTTCTGGTAAGGGAGCCAGAGTTCCTATCGGGATCGTTGTGATTCCGATAGGGATTTTTTTGACCCTTGTAGAGACAAAAGAGACCGTGGCGCAGGGGCTTTTAAACCCGGGGGATAGAAACTTTGGATCGCGTGCCTGTCAAAAACAATGATCCTGGCCACGGATTGTTTTCACTCCATGGCGTTTGCGGGGCTGCTGCGTTCGCTTCAGAAAGATCTGCAACACGGCTTGGCCTCCGCTTGTTCCAGCCTTTGATTGGAATCTCTTCTATTTTAAAAAGCCCCACGCAAGGATTTTTCAGACAAAGCATCTCCTCCTCGGGCTGTCTTTTTGCATTTTTTCGCCTGGTTGGCTTGCCTTGCCTCCTTTTTTCCGATATCCCAACTTCTATATATATGTCAGTCTACCATCCCGAATGGTTTTCGTGGCTTTTGAGCAAGGTCAAGTAACCCCGTTGCGAAAGCAGGAAGGGCTTTGACCGCCTGGCCTTCAATGCCGGGCGATTAGGGCCGGACGGATTGGGCACTTGGGCGGAACATGTGCGCAGGCTCCATGTGAAGCGTCCCTGCGGGAGGCGCGCGTGGGGCCTCTCGCGGTTTTGAGGCCGCCGCGGCGGAAAATTACAGCGGCCAATAAGTTACAGAAAGGCGCTAACGCGAAATAGCACAATTCGAATTGAGATAACGAATAAATATAGCATAAATGGAAAACGATTATCAATATTGCATATAGTATATATAATAGTGCGCGTTTTTGGGAAATATAGCAAACTATTTCTACAAATGCAAATTATATATTGACAAATGAGCACCGATATATTATACTAATATCAGTTAACGATAACCAAAACAACCGACCGACAAACCCTTTGAAGGAGGAACGGGAATGAGGCTTGCAGGGCGTTGCGCCATCGTTACCGGCGGCGCGCAGGGTATCGGCTTTGCCATCGCAAAGCGTCTGAACGAGGAAGGCTGCCGGGTGGCGATCCTCGACATACAGGCCGAACAGGCCGCGCAGTCGGCCTCCCGGCTGAAGGACAGCATTGGCGTCGCCTGCGACGTCTCCTCCCCGGAGGCGATCGGGACGGCGCTTGCGCAGGTGGCGGAGGCCTTTGGCGGCATTGACATACTGGTAAACAACGCCGGTATATTGCCCAGCCAGGGCATTGAGGAGCTCACGGAGGCCACCTGGGACAGGACAATGGCCATCAATCTCAAGAGCGTGTTTTTCATGGTGCAGAAGGCGCTGCCCTATTTGAAGAAGTCCGCGCATCCCCGCGTCATCAACACCAGTTCCCTGGCCGGGCGCATGGGCGGCTTTGAGACCTGCCTGGCCTACTCCGCTTCCAAGGGCGGCATCAACGCCCTGACGATGGGCTTTGCGCGGCAGCTGGCGCCCTTCGGCATCAATGTGAACGCCGTCTGCCCCGGCACTACCGAGACAAAGATCACGCAGGCTTTTACCCAGGAGCAGATGGAACGCCTCTATACGCGCATCCCGCTGCGCCGCCTGGGCAAGCCGGAGGACCACGCCGCCGCGGTGGCGTTCCTTGCCAGCGACGACGCCGCGTTCATCACCGGCCTTTTGATGGACGTCAACGGCGGCATGTACATGGGCTGAGGAGGGCAGTATGTTCAAATACGGCATTTCCTGTTCCCTGGAGCCGCAGAGCGTGCGGCAACCCGTGATTTTGCGCGGCAACATTGAGGACATCGCGGCGCAGGCGGCTTCCGCCGGCTATGACGGCATCGAACTGTTCATCCGCGACCCGGCGCAATACGACGCGGAAGCGCTGCTCGCGGCGGCGCGGGCGCACGGCCTGGAATACTGCGCCATCGCCACGGGCATGGAGTACACGCGCAACGGCCTCTGCCTCATCGACGATGACCCGGCAAAGCGCCGCGCTGCCGTCAGCCGCCTCAAGGAGCACATGGACCTGGGTGCGAAGCTGGGCTGCCCGGTCATTGCCGGCATCATGCGCGGCAATATCCCGGATTTTGACCGCTATCAACTGTATGAGGACCGCCTCACCGAAGCCCTGCGCGACCTGGACGCCTACGCCGCCGAGGTGGGCTGCGAGGTGGTGGTGGAGGCCATCCTCCGCTACATCAACAACTACCTCAATACGGTGCCGGAGACGGCGGATTACCTGCGCCGCATCGGCCTGCCCCATGTGCGCCTGCACATCGACACCCATTCGATGATCCTTGAGGACAGCGACCTGGCCGCCTCCGTGCGCGAGACGGCGGACATGCTTTCCTACGTACATTTCCCGGATTCCAATCGCGGTTATCCCGGCGCCGGCAACATAGACTTCAAACCCATCATGCGCGCGCTCGTGGATGTTGGCTACGAGGGGTACATCACCCTCGAATGCACGCCCGAACCTTCGCAATATGAGTGCGCCCGGCGCGGCATCGAATACCTGCGCTCCCTGGAGGCCATCGTTCGCCTGGAAAAAATGAATTACAAGGAGAGATAGGAAATGGAGAACAAATACCTGCAGTGGCTTTCCTCACAGACAAAGTCCGTCTACTGGCACGATTCGGCGATCCGCGCGGAACAGCTGGAGGGCTTCTCCAATGGCGCCGTCGGCATGACGACCAACCCCTTCCTGGTCAACCAGACGCTGACCAAGGACAAGGCGTTCTGGGCCGAGGCGCTCAAAGCGGTCCCCAAGGGGCTCAAGGGCGATGAAAAGGTCGAGGCGCTGATCAAGTGCGTCACCACTTTCTACGCCAAGGAAGCCAAGCCCTTCTACGACCTGGAGAACGGCAAGGGGTTCGTCTGCGCGCAGACCAGCCCGCTGCATACGGGCGATACGCAGTACATGATCGACCAGGCCGCGCGCCTGTCCTCCTGGGCGGAGAACCTGGTGGTGAAACTGCCGGCGACCCGCGCGGGCATCGAGGCTTATGAGGAATGCGCCGCCCGCGGTTACAATGTGGCCGCCACGGTGAGCTTCACCGTGCCCCAGGTGCTGGCGGTGGGCGCCGCCGCCGCGCGCGGCAAGGCCCGCGCCAAGGCCAACGGCGTAAAGCCCGGCCTGACCATCGCCGTGCTCATGGTCGGCCGCCTGGACGACTACCTGCGCGACGTGGCGCACGATTCTTACCCCAACGTACAGGAAGGCGACATCATCAACGCCGGCACCGCCTGCATCAAGCGCGCCTACGGCATCTTCAACGAAAACGGCTGGGACACCTTCCTCATGCCCGCGGGCTGCCGCGGCGCCAACCACATCGTCGATCTTGCCGGCGCGAAGATGCTGATGTCCATCGCCCCGAAGATCGCCAAGCTGCTCGTGGACGTGGACACCTTCGAGGAGCGCATTGACGAGCCCGTGGCCAAGGACGTCATCGACCGGCTGATGACCATGCCGGAGTTCCGCAAGGCCTATGAGCCGGACGGCATGAAGCCGGAAGAGTTCATCACCTTTGGCTCCACCAACCGCACCACCGACCAGTTCATCAACGACGGTTGGAATCCCCTCGCGGCTTACGAATATTAAGGAGAGGAAACATGACCTATCTTGAATGGCTGAATACCACGCCCACGTCCTGGTGGCACGATTCGGGCAACCCGGACGAGATCGAGCTGGCCATCGCGCGCGGCGCGACGGGCGTGACCACCAACCCTGTGCTGACCTTCCGCTCCTTCCAGTCGCAGCCGGACTTCTGGAACCCCAAGGTGCTCGCCCTGGGCGACGACATGGAGCCGGAGGACCGCGCCGAGGCGCTTTTGAAGCTGGTGGCGACCTACGCGGCGGACAAGGTGCGCCATATCTACGACGAGACAGGCGGCGCCAACGGCTACGCGCTGGGGCAGCTGAACCCCACCCGCGCCGGCGACGCGGAAGGCATGCTGGCGCAGGCGCGCCGCGTGCACTCCTGGGCGCCCAACATCGCGGTGAAGTTGCCGGCCACGAAGAGCGGCGTTGAGGTGATCGAACACCTGGCCGAGGAAGGCATCCCCATCTGTGCGACGATCAATGTTTCCGTCGCCCAGGCCATCGCCGTGGCCGAGGCCTATGAGCGCGGCAAGAAGCGCGCCATCCAGAACGGCGTCAAGCCGCCGCTGTGCATCGTCGTGCAACAGGTGGGCCGCCTGGACGACTACCTGCGCGACGTGGCGCAGGACATGAAGCTGGGGCTGGGCGAGGAGGTCATCACCATGGCCGGTCTGGCCGTGGCCAAGCGCACCTACGGCATCTTCGAGGAAAAGAAGTACGATGCCGTCATCATGCCGGCGGGGCTGCGCGGCGTGTACCACGTGACGCAGATGGCGGGCGGCCGCCTGCTTTACACCATCAATACCCGCGTGCAGGACATGATCCTCGAAGCCGACCCGGAACAGGTGTACCACATCGACGAGCCGGTGGACGCGAAGATACTCGCCCAGCTCAAGCGCATCCCTGAATTCATCCGCGCCTATGAGCCGGACGGCATGAAGCCGGAAGAGTTCATCACCTATGGCGTCACGCAGAAGCTGCTCAGCCAGTTCAACGAGACCGGCTGGGCGCCCCTGGAGACGTACCTGTCCAAGCATGTATCGACCCGCTGGATCTGATGGGGGTGGAAACATGAAAGCATTGAGATTCCTGAAACCCGAAACGCTGGAAGTGCGCGAAGTGCCCACGCCCGTGCCGCAGGCCGGCGAGGTACTGCTGCGCGTGCGCGGCTGCGGCATCTGCGGCAGCGACGTGCACGGCTGGCTGGGCAAGACCGGCCGCCGCCTCTGGCCGATGACCATGGGACATGAGTTTTCTGCAGAAGTTGTGCAAAACGGCCCGGGCGCGGACAAGTTCCAGCCGGGCGACGGCGTCATCGTCCAGCCCATCCACTTCTGCGGCGAATGCGCCAACTGCCAAAAGGGCCTGACGAACATGTGCCTGAACAAGCGCTTCTTTGGCGTCCTGGACGTGGATGGCGCCATGGCCGAATACGTGGCGGTGCCGGAAAAACTGCTCTATCCGCTGCCGGAAGCGCTCAAAAGGGCAGGGGAGCACGGCTACCACATCGGCGCCATGGCCGAGCCCTATGCCGTGGCCTACGGCGCGGTGAAGAAGGCCGGCGACCTGGCGGGCAAGGACGTGCTCATCATCGGCGCGGGCATGATCGGCCTGTGCATCCTCCAGCTGGTGAAGCTGAAAGGCCCCGGGCGCGTCATCGTATCCGACCTGAGCGACGTGCGCCTGGAACGGGCGCTGCGCCTGGGCGCGGACCACGTGGTCAACAGCCGCCACGAGGACGTCTACGAATCCATCGCCAGGTATACCGGCGGATCCATGATCGATACGTCCATCGAGGCCGTGGGCGTGGAGCCGACCGCCAACCAGTCCATCAAGGCGCTCAAGGTGGCGGGCACCGCCGTATGGGTGGGCATGTCCCAACGGGAGATGACCATCAACATGCAGGATGTGGTCTGCAGCGCCCGCAGCGTGCTGGGCACGTTCAACTATACGCACAAGGAGTTTGGCGAGGTCGTGGACATCCTCGGCTCCGGCAAGCTCGAAACGGACGAGCTGCTCAGCGAAGTCGTCTCCCTGGAGGGGGCGGCGGACGCCTTCCGCAGGCTCCATGAGCAGCCGGACAGCCTCTTGAAGATCGTCATCGACCCGACCCGATAGGAGATGCGGCATGAAGATCGGCTATTGCATGAACATGGTGGCCACGCTGCCCGACGGCACCGGGGCGGAGCACCTGGAAACGCTCAGGGAACTGGGCTATGACTATGTGGAACTGCCCTGTGCGGAGATGATGCGCCTGGACGACGCGGCCTTTGACGGACTGCTGGCCCGCCTGAAAGCGCTTGGCCTTCCCTGCGAGGCCAGCAACAACTTCTTCCCGCCTACCATGCGCCTGACCGGCCCGGCGGTGGACGACGCGGCGGTGGACGCCTACGTGGAGCGCGCCCTTGGCCGCCTTGAGCGGCTGGGGGTCAAGCGGCTCGTGTTCGGCTCCGGCGGCGCCAAGAACGTGCCCGAGGGCTTCCCCATGGAAGAGGGCTACCGCCAGGTCGTTAGCCTGCTCAGGCGCGTCGCCCCCAAGGCGGAGGCGCACGGCATCGTCATCGCCATCGAGCCCTTGCGCCTGGCCGAATGCAATCTCATCAACAGCTTTGAGGACGGCGTCTGCCTCGCCCGGGACGTGGGGCATGAAAGCGTGCGGGTGCTGGTGGATTACTATCACCTGCGCGAGATGGACGAGCCGGAATGGCACCTGGCGGCCTGGGGCGGGGAATTCTTGCGGCATGTACACTTTGCCCAGCAGGAGGGGCGCGTCTGCCCCGCCCTGTCCCGGCCCGACGCGCACTACGCGCCGTTCTTCGCGGCGCTGCGCAAGGCTGGATACGATGCGCGCATCAGTTGCGAGGCCTATTCCCATCAGGGACTCAGGCAGGACATGGCCTGCGCGATCGAGTTTTTGCGCGCGATGACCAAATGACCGATACGTCCCCCCCGACCGGCACCCGACATACGCACACGACTGCCCAGGAACGATGGTTCGAAAGACCATGAGATAAAAGGAGGACGAAACAATGAAGAAACTGTTGGCATTGGTTGTGACGCTTGCGTTGCTGCTCACGTCCGCGATCGCTGTCGCCGAGGGCTACACCATCGGCCACTACGGCGGGTTTACCGGCGCTGTCGCCACGGCGGGCTCCGACGGACGCGACGCCATCCTCTTGGCCGTCAAGCTCTGGAACGAAAAGGGCGGCGTGCTCGGCGGCGAGATCACCGTTGAGCTGTACGACGACGGCTCCACCACCGAGGGCGCGGTCAAGGGCGTCAGCTACCTGCTCGACCAGGTGGGCGTGGACGGCCTGATCGGCTCCCAGCTCTCCGGCAACATCCAGGCCACCGGCGACCTCGTCGAAGCCTACCAGATCCCTGAAGTGGCCACCGGCATGAACCCGGCCTGGCTGGAGCAGGGCTGGACGTACCTGTTCCGCTCCCTGCCGAACTCCTCCGGCGGCGCGGCCCCGCTGGTTGACGCCATGATCGAGCTCAAGAGCGACAAGATCGCCTCCCTGGTCTATCAGGACGACGGAAACATCTCCGCCTACGACCAGGTCAAGGCTGAGATCGAGGGCCGCGAGGGCATCGAGATCATCAACGAGCAGCAGGCCATGGTCGGCGAGACCGACTGGACCGGCGCGCTGTCCGCCATCGTCGAATCCGCGCCCAACGGCGTCATCGTCTTTGCCCAGGCTGAGCAGGGCTCCCTGATGGTGCGCCAGCTGCGCAACCTCGGCTACACCGGCTACATCTACGGCTGCGAGACCTTCGCTTCCACGGACATGCGCAACGTCGCCGGCGAGGCGGCTGACGGCATCGTGTTCTTTGCGCCGCACTGCGTGCCGGATTCCCCCGAAGAGGGCAACACCGAGGCCGAGATCGAGTTCCTCACCGAGTGGATGGAGGAATACGGCCGGATGCCCATCTCCGACGTCGCCTACCGCGCCTTTGACGCCACCAACATACTGCTGACCGCCGTGGAGCAGGCCGGCACCGCCGATGGCCCCACCGTGCGCGACACCATCGCCAATATGCAGATCGACATACTCGCCGGCCACGCCGACTTCTCCGCCTACGACAACGGCGAGTGCATGTCCGGCCAGCAGATCTTCGTGACCCACGAGGGCAAGAACATCACCTGGGATCGCTTCATCGAGCTCGGCGGCAATTCTGAGACCTACAAGTAATCCCTCCATCCAGGCGTTGCCGGCGCACATGCCGCCGGCAACGCTCCCCCTGGGAACGCCCGCCTGCGGGCGCCATTGCGCATGAGGGCATTTGGGTCACCGCGGGATCCCACCGCCCGCCGCGATGCTTTCAGATCAATCATGAAAGGGTGGATTCCATGCAACAGTTTATCTCCGTACTGGTTGGCGGACTGGTACTTGGATGCACCTATGGCATGCTGGCCATGGGGTACAGCCTGATCTATCAGGCCTCTGGTTACATGAATTTTACGCAGGCCAACTTGCTGATGTTGGGCGCGTTTATCGCTTGGCAGATGTACGCCGTTTGGGCGCTCCCCTTCGTGGTGAGCCTCCTGGGTGCGTTGGTGGTCATGTTCTTTGTGGGCTGGATGATGGAGCGCTTCGTCATCCGGCGGCTGGTGAAGAAACACGCCATGAACGTATATGTCGTGTTGGCCACGATCGCCCTGAGCGTCATCGTGGAAAACGCGGCGATGCTCATCTGGGGCCCGAACATGAAGTACTTCCCGCCGTTGTTCAAAGATGACAGCCCGGTGCGCATCGGGTCGGCGTCCGCCTCGAAGGAACAGCTGACGTGCATCATCGTGGCCTTTGCGGCCATGGTCATCCTCCACCTGTTCCTCAACCGCACGAAGTTCGGCACATCCATGCGTGCCTCCGCACAGAACAAGATGGCAGCCAGCTGCATGGGCATCAACGTCAACCGCACCATTGGCGTCACCTACGGCATCGCCGCGGCGCTTGCCTGCCTGGGCGGCGTGCTGGTCGCCCCGACGATGTATGTGCAGTATTCGCTGGGCAACACGCTCTCGGCCAAGAGCTTCGCCGGCGCGGTCATCGGCGGCTACGGCAACATCTACGGCGCGATCATCGGCTCGCTGCTGATCGGCTTCCTGGAAACGTTCGTCAGCGCCTATGTCTCCTCCGCCTACAAGGAGTTCATCGTCTACGGCATGCTCATACTGTTCATGATCTTCAAGCCGACCGGCATCACCAATGCCAAGGTCTACAGCATTTAAGGGGGTGGCGCTGTGAAAACGATCCTGAAAAAGCGCGGCTCGCGCACGGTCATCGCAGTGGCCGCGTTCGCCCTGGTGGTGCTGTTCGCGGTGCTGATGGAAAACAACATCATCTTCCAACAGAACCGTTACATCTACGTGCTGATGTGCTACATCGGCATCTACTCCATCGTCAACAGCGGCATAGACGTGCTGTTTGGCTATACGGGGCAGATTTCCTTCGGCCACGCGGGCTTCTTCTGCATCGGCGCGTATGGCTCGGTGCTGCTCAGCCACCAGCAGTGGGGCATCGCCAAGCTGGGGCTCACGCCCTTGCCGCCGGCCATCTCCATCGTCGTCATGGCCTTCGTGGCCGCCCTGGTGGGCGCGCTGCTGGCCATGCCGGCCTCGAAGCTGGTGTTCCACTTCCTCAGCCTGCTGACCATCGCGTTCAACCAGATCATGTACTTGGTAGTGGCGAACTTCCCGGAACTGACCAACGGCTTTGTGGGCATCACACGCGTGCCGGCGGTGAAGATCGGGCCTTTGGACTTCACGGCCATCCGCTCGAAGTACAGCTACCTGTTCCTGGTGCTGTTTGTGCTGGCGCTGATGCTGATCCTCAAGCAGAACATCGTGCATTCCAAGCTTGGCCGTTCGATGATCGCCATCCGCGAGAACCAGACCGCCGCCAATGGCTGCGGCGTGAACATCAAGCGGGTCAAGACCATCTCCTTCGCCATCTCGGCGTTCTACGTCGGCCTGGCGGGCGGCCTGCTGGCGCACATGATGGGCTTCATCAGCCCGGATACCTTCGTGCAGAACACGTCGGTCATCTTCATCACCATGCTGCTCTTCGGCGGCAGCGGCAACCTCATCGGCCCCATTCTCGGCTCGTTGGTCATCACCATCGTGCAGGAGAGCTTCCAGTCCCTGCAGGACTATCGCATGCTGATCTACGGCGTGTTCCTGCTCATCGTCATACTCTATCAGCCCAAGGGCGTGGTCGGCCTCGGCCAGACGTTCTCCGGCCTGATGTCCAAGAGGGGAGGCGCTGCGAATGGCCATTCTTGAAGTCAAGGATCTCTCCATTGAGTTCTCCGGCCTCAAAGCCGTGCAGCACCTGGATTTCTCCGTGGAAAAGGGGCAGATCTTCGGCCTCATCGGCCCCAACGGCGCCGGCAAGACCACCGTGTTCAACATGGTCAGCGGCTTTTTAAAGCCCACCGGCGGCGAGATCTACCTCAACGGCCAGCGCATCGACGGCAAGTACATGTACGAGACCAACAAGCTGGGCATCGCCCGCACCTACCAGAACATCAACCTCTTCAAGAAGATCTCCGTGGTGGAGAACCTGCTCATCGGCCAGACCGCCCGCATCCCTTACAGCGTGCTTGATTCCTTCTTCCACACCAGGAAGTACCGCAGATGCGAAAAGCAGGCGCGGGAAAAGGCGCTGAAGATGCTGGAGTTTGTCGGCCTCTCCCGCCATGAGAACGACGAGGCGCAGTCCCTGAGCTACGGCGAGCAGCGCCTGCTGGAGATCGCCCGCGCCATGGTCAGCGACCCGGTGCTCCTCCTCCTGGACGAGCCGGCCGCCGGCATGAACCCCACGGAGAAAAAGGCGCTGGCGGACCTGGTGCTGCGCATCCGCGATCAGGGCGTCTCCGTATTGTGCGTGGAGCACGACATGAAGTTCGTCATGGGCATCACAGACTGCATCTGCGTGCTCGACCATGGCCAGCGCATCGCCCTGGGTACCCCGGAAGAGGTGCAGAAGAACCCGGATGTGATCGCGGCCTACCTCGGCGTTCAGGACGACCCCAACACCATCGTGGACGCGGCCAAGCTGGGAGGTGAGTGAGCAATGGCGGAAAATGCGAAAAAAGCGATCCTGGAAGTGCGGGACCTGCACTTCCACTACGGCAAGATCCATGCCCTCAACGGCGTGTCCCTGGACGTGTACCCCGGCGAGATCGTCTCGCTGATCGGCTCCAACGGCGCTGGCAAGACCACGCTGTTGCGCACGATCTCCGGCCTGCTGGGCAAGAACAGCGGCGGCACCATCACATTCGACGGCCAGCGCATCGACGGCATGGCCGGCGAGAAGATCGTCGCCCGCGGCCTGGCGCAGGTGCTTGAGAGCCGCATGGTGTTCCCGCTGCTGACCGTGCGCGAGAACCTGGAGATGGGCGCTTTCCTCATCAAGGATAAAAAGCGCATCGCCGACAACATGGAATACTGCTTTACGCTGTTCCCACGCCTGAAAGAGCGCGAAAAGCAGAACGCCGGCACGCTTTCCGGCGGCGAACAGCAGATGGTGGCCGTTTCCCGCGCGCTGATGAGCAACCCCAAGCTGTTGATGCTGGACGAGCCGTCCATGGGCCTTGCGCCCCTGGTGGTCCAGGACATCTTCAACATCATCCGCAAGGTCAACCAGGATGGTACGACGGTGCTGCTCGTGGAACAGAACGCCAACGCCGCCCTGAAGATCGCCCACCGCGCCTATGTGCAGGAGCTGGGCTCGATCGTCAAATACGGGCCCGCGGAGGAGATCGCCAACGACGACATCGTCCGCAAGACCTACCTGGGCATCACCTGACGTCGCCGGTGACGTCCGCCGCGTGCTTTCTGCGCGGGGATGGGGACAGCGTAGGGCCTGTATGCCACCAACGGATAAAAGTATACTGCGGAAATTAACCTTTTTCTCTATATTTTTACCTGAGGGCTTCATACAGAATGACTATGATAGAGAAGTACCCATCTTATGCAGCAGGGGGCCAGGAAGCAATCATGTCAGCAACCAAGATTACGCTCAAAGACATTGCCAACGCGGCGGGCGTCTCGGCCATGACCGTATCCAAGGCGATCAACAACAAGCCCGGTATCTCGGAAAAAACGCGCCAGCGCGTCCTTCAGGCGGCGGCGGAGGCGGGGTATGTGCCCAACCTTTCGGCCAAGAGCCTGCGCACGAACGTCAGCCGCACGCTGGGCGTGATCCTTTCCGACAGTTCGGAAATGGTTACCTCCAAGGTGCTTTGGGCGATCGAAGAGACATGCGCCCAGCACGGTTACAGCGTCATCATCGCCAACACCGGCCACAGCGCCCAGCGCGAGCGCGAAGCCGTGCAAACGCTGTTCAGCAAGCAGATCGACGGCCTTGTGCTGGTCGCCCCGCTTCTGTACAGCCGGGAGGACATCGAGCAGCTGCGCCGCTACCGCAAGCCGTTCGTGTTCCTGATGCGCAAAAACGACCAGATGGATGTGGATTCGGTCATCAACGACAACTATCTCGGCGGCTGGCAGGTCATCGAGCACCTCGTGGGCGAAGGCTGTTCGCGGTTCCTGTTTTTGCTGATCGAGAATTCCCAGAGCTGCGAAGAGCGCAAGGAGGGCTACCTGCGCGCGCTCAATGCCCACGGCATCCACGAGGAGGATTGCCGCTTCCTCTACACATCGCCGCACATTGAGCCGGCCAAGGCGATCATGCGCGACTTCCTGCGGGAAGAGCCGTTTTCCTACAACGCCCTGGTGTGCGGTTGCGACGTGCAGGCCATCGGCGCGATGGACGCGCTCCTGGAGGCCGGCAAGCGTATCCCCAAGGACGTGTGCCTCGCCGGATACGACGATGTGGAACTCGCCCAATATCTGCGCGTGCCGCTGACGACGGTGACGCAGCCCTTTCACGAGATCGGTCGCCAGGGGACGGAGATACTGCTCGACCGCATCAAGTACCGGGACATGCCCGTGCGCAAGATCGTTCTCAAAAGCGAGCTTGCCGTGCGCGAATCGAGCATGCGGCGGAAGGGGCGTGCGTAGCGCCCTGGAGGTGATGCAAGGTTTCGGAAGTTTTCAGGCTCTCAGCCGAAAAGATACTGACGCTGATGTGCTTTTTCGCCGTCGGCTACGTCCTCGCCCGCAGGAAGCTGCTGCCCGGGGACGCGCCCCGCGCCCTTTCGCGGCTTTTGACGCTTTTGTTCTGCCCGGCGCTGACGCTGGGCAGCATGGCGGAGAACCTCGACCGGGCAGGTATCCGCGAAAACGCGGGCCTCTTGCTCACCAGCGCCGTGGTGATGCTCGTTTCCATCTTCGCCGTGCGCCCCTTGAGCCGGGCGCTCGCCCGCGGGGATGACGACCTGCGCCGCATACTCGATTACAACCTTCTCTACGGCAACTTCGGCTACATCGGCTACCCAATGATCCAGGGCGTCTTTGGCGACGCGGCGCTTTCGCGCTTTCTGCTGTTCGCCACGCCCCTGAGCGTGGTGTGCTACACCTACGGCCGCATGGTGCTGGAGGGGCGCAAGCGCGTGTCGCTGGGCTTTTTGCTCACGCCGCTGTCGCTTTCGCTGTTCGCGGGGCTTTTGCTGGGCGCGCTGGAGATCCCCCTGCCCGCCGTGGCAACGGGTTTCCTCGATGCCGCGGGCGACTGCATGGGCCCGGTCGCCATGCTCGTCACGGGCATGACGCTCAGCCGCATGGACGTGCTCGGCTGCCTGCGCGAAGAGAAGGGCTACCTGTTCGTGGCGCTGCGCCTGGTGCTGTTGCCGCTTGCGGCGCTGGCGGTCATGTACCCCCTGGGCGTGCGCGGCGAGGCGCTGTTCTTCACCGGCTGCTTTATGTGCTTCCCCTTTGGCGCCAACCCCGTCGTCTTTCGGGAGGCCATGGGGCTGGACGTACACAAAGCGCTGGGCATGACGCTGCTTAGTTACATCTTCTCTCTTGTGACAGTCCCCATAATGTTCACGGTTTTCCGCAATCTGGCAGGACTCCCTTAGCAAACATCAACGCTTTCAAGGAGGTGCCTTGTATGAGCTATACACCAAAGGAGCTCCACGACCTGAAATTGATCGCGGCGACGCTGCGCGGCGACCTCATCGAGATGATCCCCCCGGGCAAGGTGGGGCATCTGGGAGGGAGCAGCTCGATCATGGATGTGACCGCGGCGCTCTATTTCAAACACATGCATGTATACGATGACCCCAAAGACCCCCGCCGCGACCGCTGCGTGTTCTCCAAGGGGCACGCGGTGCTGGCGCAGTACGCCGCCTTCGTCGAACTGGGCTACGTCAGCCACGAGGATCTGCACAAGGTCAAAACGCTGGACGGCACGCTGCAGGGCCACCCGGATATGGACCATACGCCGGGCATCGAGGCGGTCACGGGCTCGCTCGGCCAGGGGCTGAGCATCTCGCTGGGCATGGCGCTGGGGCTGCGCCTGGACAAGAGCGATTCGCGCGTGTTCTGCATCGTCGGCGACGGCGAGCTGGACGAGGGGCAGATCTGGGAGGCCGCCATGGCCGCCGCCGCCCACAAGGTAGACAACCTCGTCGCCATCATCGACCACAACGGCGTGCAGGCCACCGACACGGTGGAAAACGTGCTGCCCAACGGCAAGCTCAGGGAAAAGTGGGAGGCGTTCGGCTGGAACGCCATCGAGATCGACGGCCACGATTTTTCCCAGATCCTCGAGGCGCTGGACGCGGCCAAAGCCTGCAAGGGCAAGCCCACCGCCATCATCGCCAACACCGTGAAGGGTAAGGGCTTCCCCTTCGCCGAGGGCAAGGCCGCCTACCACAACGCCGCCATGAACGAGCAGGAATATGCGCAGGCACAGGCGCTGGTCCAAAAGATGAAGGAGGAGGCGTAGGCTATGGCCAAGATGAATATGCGCAAGGCTTATGGTGAGGCCCTGCTCGCGCTGGGGCGCGAGAACAAGGACGTCGTCGCCCTCGAAGCCGACCTGGGCAAGAGCACCATGTCCAACATGTTCGGCAATGAATTCCCGGAGCGCTACTTCCAGATGGGCATCGCCGAGGCCAACATGATCTCCGCTGCGGCGGGACTGGCGCTGACCGGCAAGGTGGCCTTCGCCAGCACGTTCGCCGTGTTCGCCTCGGGCCGCCCCTACGACCAGATCCGCTCCTCGGTGGCCATTCCGCGCCTGAATGTGAAGATCTGCGGTTCCTCCGCGGGCCTGTCGGACTTCGGCGATGGCAAGACCCACCAGAGCGTGGACGACATTACCCTCATGCGCGTCCTGCCCAACATGAAGGTCTTTTCCCCGGCGGACTACTGGGAGACGAAGAAGATCGTGCGCGCCATGGCGGAACTGGACGGCCCCTGCTACATCCGCGTCAACCGCAACGACGTGCCCGACGTCACGTCCGAGAGCGACCCGTTCGAGGTGGGCAAGGTGCGCGTGATGCGCGAGGGCACGGACGTCGTCCTCTTCGCCACCGGCTACATGGTCCATCAGTCCCTGGAGGCCGCCAAGCTGCTGGAAGCTGAGGGCATCAGCGCCCGTGTGGTCAATATACACACCATCAAACCGCTGGACGCGGAGGGCGTCATCGCCGCCGCGCGGGGCATGAAGGGCGCGGTCACGGTGGAAGAGGCCTCCGTCATTGGCGGCCTGGGCGCCGCCGTGTGCGAAGCGCTGGCCGAGGGGCCGGCTCAGAGCCGCGTCCGCGTGTTGCGCGTTGGCATCGCCGACCGCTTCGGCACTTCCGCCCAGAAGTATGAGGAGCTGCTCGCGGAATACCATCTCATGCCGAAAGACATCGCGGCCAAGGCCAAAAACGCCATTAAAGCATAAAGGAGTGTTGCGTTATGAAGATCGGTTTTATCGGACTGGGGATCATGGGCAAGCCCATGGCCAAGAACCTGCTCAAGGCGGGTTATGAACTGGTCGTGGCGGACAAGTTCGCCCCGAAGAATGTGGAAGAAGTCGTCGCCTGCGGCGCGAAAGCCGCCGCCAGCAACATGGACGTCGGTTCCCAGGTGGATGTGCTCATCACCATGGTGCCCAACTCCCCCAACGTCAAGGAAGCCCTGTTTGGCGAAGATGGCGCCGCCAAGACGCTGAAAAAGGGCGCGACGGTTCTGGATTGCTCCTCCATCAGCCCCATCGCCTCTCGAGAGATCGAGGCGGAACTGAAAAACATGGGCATCAACATGCTCGATTGCCCGGTCTCCGGCGGCGAGCCGAAGGCCATCGACGGCACGTTGGCCTTCATGGTCGGCGGCGATGCCAAGCTCTTTGAGCAGTTCAAGCCGATCCTGGAAAAGATGGGTTCTTCCGTCGTCCTGTGCGGCGATGTGGGCGCGGGCAACGTCACCAAGCTGTGCAACCAGATCGTCGTCGCCGTGAACATCGCGGCCGTGGCCGAGGCGCTGACGCTGGGACAGCTGGCCGGCGTTGAGCCGGAGAAGATCTTCCAGGCCATCAAGGGCGGCCTGGCCGGCAGCACGGTGATGAACGCCAAGGCGCCGATGATGATGGATCAGAATTTCAAGCCCGGCTTCCGCATTGACCTGCACATCAAGGATCTCAACAACGTCGTCGATACGGCCAAGGCTGTGGATTCGCCGATCCCGCTCACCCAGTCCATGCTGGAGATGATGAAGATCCTCCACCGCGACGGCGACGGCGGATGCGACCATAGCGCGCTTCTGAAGTACTACCAGAAGCTCACGGGCGTTACGCTGCACCACTAACCCGCACTCCCTCCCGGGGCTTTCCGCCCCGGGAGTCGACCTACTTATCGCAACAGGAGGCGCGTATGGAACATTTGCCCAGGATGGAGGGGCTGCGCGGCGACGCGCATCGCATCATCGACCGCGCCATCGGCGAGGCACTGCCCGCTGGGGCGGTGCGGCAGGCGCTGCGCGCCCTTTCGCTGCCCGACGGGCTGACGCTGGTGGCTGTGGGCAAGGCGGCCTGGGAAATGGCTGCGGCGGCCACGGCGGAGCTGGACGGGAAAATCAGGCAGGGCGTGGTCATCACCAAATACGGCCATGCCCGAGGGGAGATATCGCCCCTGCGCGTGTTCGAGGCCGGCCACCCCGTGCCGGACGAGAACTCCTTTCAGGCCACGCGCGCGGCCATCGACATGGTCAGGCCGCTGGGCGCGGGGGACACGGTGCTCTTCCTCGTCTCCGGCGGCGGCTCGGCGCTGTTCGAGCAGCCGCGCATCAGCGCGGAGGAATTGCAGGATGTTACCCGCCAGCTCCTGGCCTGCGGCGCGGACATCGCGGAGATCAACACCATCCGCAAGCGGCTGTCCGCGGTGAAGGGCGGGCGCTTTGCCCAGCTGTGCGCGCCGGCGCGCGTGGTTTCCGTGCTTTTGTCGGATGTGCTCGGCGACCGCCTCGACGCCATCGCCTCCGGCCCGGCCGTGCCCGACCTGGGCACCTGCGACGAGGCGCGGGGCATCGTGGAAAAATACGGCCTGCGGCTGAGCGCGCAGGCGGAAGGGTTTCTTTTGGAGGAGACGCCCAAGCGTCTTGACAATGTGGAGAACCACGTCATCGGCAGCGTGCGCCAGCTGTGCGCCTCGGCTGCGCGCTGCGCGCGGGAGATGGGGTATGAGCCGCTGGTGTTGACCGACGGCCTGTGCTGCACGGCGAGGGACGCCGGCAGCTTCCTCGGCGCCATCGCCCGCAGCCACGCGGGCGGGGGAAAGGCGCTGGCCTTCATCTGCGGCGGCGAGACCGTTGTGCGGCTCACCGGCAAGGGGATGGGCGGGCGCAACCAGGAACTGGCGCTGGCCGCCGCGCCCATGCTGGAAGGCGTAGAGGGCGCGTGCGTGTTCTCCGTCGGCTCTGACGGCACGGATGGCCCGACGGACGCCGCCGGCGGCTATGTGGATGGGGGGACGCTCAGCCGGCTGCGCGCGCAGGGGATTTCGGTGGAGGCGGTGCTGGCGGACAACGACGCCTACCACGCCCTCGCCGCCTGCGGCGGCCTCATCGTCACCGGCGCGACGGGCACCAATGTCAACGACCTGAGCGTGGCGCTCGTGCGGGGCTGAGCGAGGCAGGCACAAAGGCGGATGGCAGCGCGGGAGCGGTTTGCCTGCGATGGCGCGCCCCCGAAGCGCCTGTACCAAAGCCACGCGACAGCGTTTTTTTCCCCGCACTGCCGACATACTGGGCGCGCCCTGGCCGGAAAGGGGGGATGCTCGTGGGAAACCGGCCTCTGATCCTCTGCGCGGACAGTGATCCCGCCGCGCTCGACCTGATCGCCTTCAACCTCAAGGCCGAGGGTTTTGAGGTAGCCGCCGCCCGCAATGGCGAGGAGGCGCTTTCCGAGGCTGCCGGGAGCCTGCCGGCGCTCATCCTCCTGGACATGCTTTTGCCGGAGACCGGGGGAGTGGAGCTCTGCCGCCGCCTGAAGCGCGCGGTGGACACTTCTCCCATCCCCGTGGTGATGCTTGCGGAGCGGGACAGCGAGGAGGACCGCATCCGCTGCTTCGACAGCGGCGCGGACGACTACATTCCCAAGCCCTTTTCCATGCGCGAGCTCATCGCCCGCATCAACGCCAAGCTGCGCCGCCTGCCGCCCGGGTTTGGCCGCGACGGCGTGACCTATGTCGGCCCTCTCGTCATCGACGGGGACAACTACGTGGCTGCCTGCGAGGGCGAGATACTGCCGCTGACGCTCAAGGAGTTCGAGCTTTTGCGCGCCATGGCCTGCGCGCCGGGGAAGATATTCAGCCGCAGCCAGCTCCTGCGCCTCGTCTGGAGCTATGACGACCGCGACCGCTCGCGCACGGTGGATGTGCACATCAACCACATACGCGCCAAGCTCAAGGATAACGCGGACATCATACTCACCGTCCGCGGCAAGGGTTACATGCTGAAAAACGCCAATGCCATGTCCTGGCGCCCGCTGCGCCCCTGATCCCGAGGCCGCCCCTTCCGCGCGGGTGGGGCCTGCGACGATCGCAGGGCCCGGGACTGCGAAATTGCCCCGATCGAAATGGACAGTACCCCAAGCAACAGACAGGGAAATAAAAGGCCTGTCGTAGAATAAGGATAGTTTACACGGTTTTGCCCCGAAATTCAACCGGGGTAAGACCGTTTTTGAGAGAAATACGCTCGAAATTGTAGAAATCGACGTATTCGGTGACGAGTTGCTCCACTTCAGTACGGGTGGTAAAGTGAGCACGATACAGACATTCCGTTTTCAGGGTGCCGAAGAAATTCTCCATCGCTGCATTATCGTAGGGACAACCGGGACTGGACATCGAGGGAGAAACGTGGTATGCTTGCATCAGGTCGAAGTATGCTTGCGATGTGTATTGAGACCCCTGGTCACTGTGGAGTGCGAGTCCACCAGTGACCTTTTCTCGTTTCAGAGCCTCACGGATGGTGTCTGTAACCAGGGAGGACGACATATCAGCGCCGATCTTCCACGCAAGGACGGCCTTTCCACACAAATCCAGTACAGCGCACATGTACAGCATACTGCCCGGAATCGGGATGTAGGTGATGTCCGTTACCCAGAACTGATTTGGCTTCGCCTGATCGAAGTTCCTATCCAACAGATTGGGATACTTGTGAACGGCCTGCCGATAACGGGTATAAGGCCTGCGGCGGCGAACGACCGACAGCAGGTTCAGTTTGCGCATCACACGCAGGATCGCCTTGACATTCACCAACTTCCCGGTCCGGCGCTGAATCCAGCGTCGAACGCGGCGAATGCCGTAGGTCTGCTTGCTCTGCCGCTGGCACGCCACGACCAGGTCAACCAACCACTGATCCTTTGCTTCTTTCTGCTGCCGGTTTCTCCAGGCATAATATCCGCTGCGGCTTACTTCAAACACTTCGCACATGGCTTCTATGCTATATTTTCCGCGGAATCGCTCAATCACCCGATACTTCAATTTCACCTCCTTCCAGCTTCGAACAGAAAATTTCGCAGCAACTCCACCTGCATTCGCAGCTTTGCCAACTCATTGTGCTGTTTTTCTTCTTCGCTGACCGGCTCCTTGTGGGGACGTCCCTTGGAACGCGAGATGTATCCAGCTGCCAGCATTCGTTCCTTCCTTCGCTGTCGTTCCATCAGGCTCTTCACTTGTCGCCTTTCCAGACCGTAGCTGGCTGCTATTTCGCCATAGGTCTCCCCTTGATTATGTCGCTCTCCTACAATTTCAACCAATTGCTCCACCTTTGTATACTTTCGTGCCATACAGAAAACCTCCTGTCGCAGTTCCTATTCTACGACAAGAGGCCACTTTTTTCCTTTGTCCGTTGCTTGGGGTACTGGCCAAATGGATCGGCGGCAATTTTGCTTTCCGGCGGCCGCGCGTGCCAAACCCTTGGAACGTCAGCCCCGGCCTCCCCGCTGCGGGCTGAAGGATTTCAAGCCGCCCGGCCGTTTTTGACGCGCAAAGGCAATCAAAACGTCGACGGCGGGGCTTCACGCCCGGCCACTCCTGTATCCGTCGGCAGCCCCGCCCACGCAGGCCCCTTTTGCTGCAAATCCGCTTCCTGTGCCTGCGGGCGTTTTTGCACATGGTCGGCCTGTCCACCCGAGGCAGCCCAAACGCACGACGGCAAAACTTTCCGGCCGGACGCGCCTGCATCCGGCGGCCGCTTGCGCCCGCGCAGCGCCCCTGGCTGCAATTTTATTTCCCTTGCCGGCGGGCGCTCTCGCGCCCTGCCGGCCCGCGCTCTTGCCTTAGCGAGTGTAAACCGCGACGGCCCGCGGCCCGGCAATTGGGGCTTCCCTTCCCTGTCTGCGCCTTGCGCCTGGGGAGAGGGCGGACGGCGCGAGGCGAATCAAGCACAGCGCCGTGTGAGAATGGGGAAGGGGCAGGGAAGAGGGCAAACAGCGCGAGGGCAGACGGCGCGAAGCAAATCAAAGCCCGCGTCATTTTTGCGCGGGCTTTGCAAATATGCTATTCAACTTTTCACCGGGGTTCGCTTGCCTCATCCGGGAAAGATCATTTCCATAATTGGAAGGAGCAATCTTGTTTGGCGTCCGAATGGATAAGTCTCCGAGTGAAAACCTCAACTTCAGTGCTCAGTTATGTATCCACAAACGGACGAGGCAAGCGATGTGTTCTGTTCCAACTTCTAGATGGTACAACGGTATCGCCTCCTAAACGCTTTACTTGCTTCCGATTTTCCTCCTCATATCGGATATTCTTGCGTACTCCTCCGTGCGTCCATGTCCACTTCATGACTTCGACGATCACCTCGAGTCATCCACCAGCGGTATCCGCCACCGACTTTCCGGCATAAGCCTGTGCAACGATCTTTTTCTTGGGATGCCACGCCACCTGTTCCATTTGTGCTTGTATGGCGCGCCCTCCCCTGGACACTTTTCTCGGCAACGACCTGCGTATCTTTCCTGATTCCCTGTCCTAACGGTCAATGTCATCTGCCGGGTTTTTGAGATCCTTGCGCGCTCCCGTCGGCCTGACCTTTTTCCTACAACGCTTTCCCTGACGGCTTTTCCTTGCGCCTCCTACTGCATGCTCGCTTGGCATTTCCCAATGCGTTCCGCCTGGGAATATGCCTGCGCTCTGGCGCCGAACCGACCTGCCGTCTGCTTTTCAGGCTGCGCTGCCAACGGATTTTCCCTGGACATTCTTCCGATCCAACGCCGTGTCGCTTCACGGATGACATCCGTTCCTCGCGCCGCTATGAACCGCAAGCGTTTTTTCCTGGGGTCGCCGTTTCGCTGCTTTGCCTTGTTTTGCGTCCTGCCTTGAAAGGAACTTTTGCCGCTATCCTGCAAATCATCCATTCTCATGGGTTTCCGTTTTCGATACCGCGTTCCTGGGTCATTTTATTTCAGGAGCTTTGTTTGGAACCTGGATCTTCGCCGTTTGCCTCCCTCTTTCCGGGATCGCCCTGGCGTCCATCTGTTTCCTGGTATTTCCTGAATCAAAGCGGCTTTGCGCGTTCCTTTGGCGTCCGCATCGCGTTGGCCTTGGGGCGGGCTTTCTGCTTTCGGTCTTTGGCGTTCACCTCTGCTTTCTGACCTTTGGCTTTCGGAGGATTTCTCCCTTGCTCTGACTGTATTGTAGCATGGATGTGGGGAAATGTCAAGGGGATATTCGTTGGAAATTCCAAATTCTCACAAACTATACGATAAAAACGGCTAAAAAATATGATATTACGTCAAATAATCAGATAAAACATAAAGGCTTGGCGCTTTTTTGCCTTTGCCGGCCGCCCTTTTCGCCATAGAAAAATTGTGTACGGTAAAATTACTATTGAAATTATTTGAATAATCAGGTAAAATCAAGACGAGGAAAGGAGGGTGGACGATGCTTGAACAACAAACGACGTTTGGCGAAGCCCTTGCGGCGTGGATGCATGCGCGCGGCGTCTCGACCAAGCGCCTGGCAGAGCTGACGGGATACAGGAGCAAGACCTCCATCGTGCGCATCCTCCGGGAGGAGAGCGTCCACGCCGGGCGCGAGCGCCTTTTCGCCCGCATGGACAGCCTCGGCATGCTTTCGCCCGACGACAGGCGTTCGCTCGCGCGGGGCCTGGAGCTCAGCCGCGTCGGCCGCCAGCGCTCGCAGGACAGGCGGCGTCTGCGCGGCCTGCTCATGGGGCAGGGCGGGGGAGGCCTTTCCCCGGCGCTCGACCAGGCGTTGGAGCCCCTGCGCCAGGCGCGCGCGGCGCGCATCCTCATGGTCAACGCCTGCCAGGCCGAAGTATCCGCGACGCTGCGGGAGATCCTCCGCAGGCATCCCGCACACACCATGGAACATTTCGTGACCATCGACCTTTCCGCGCCGCAGCCCATGGAGGCGCTTTGCGCCGTGCTCTCCATCGCCTGCGCGCCCGCCTACGCCTGCGCCATCCGCGAGGCGGCTCCCGGCGCGCGCGAGGGGTTGCGCGCGCAGGACATCCTCTGTTTTTCCGCGCAGGACCGCGATGGTGGCAGCGAGGACACGCTGGTGATTTTCTCCGGCGACGGCGGCGTGTGCGTGCATACGCAGCCGTCTTCCTTCGGGCTGTTTGACTACCTGAGGCGCGCCATCGGCGTGGACGGCTTTGAACCGGCGGTGTCCGCGCATTTTATGCAGGAGGGCCCGGAGTCCATCGTCGAGGCCATGCGCTTTTGCACGGAGCTGGAGCGCGGCTGCGGCGAGCGCACCGTCAAGCCGGACGTCTGCATAAATGAGGTCGCCGGCGGCATTTTGCGCTCCGCCCTGCTCGACGGCGGCGTGTTGCGTTGCTTCCCCGGCTGGACAGAGCGCCAGATGCGCGCGCAGCTCGAAGAATTCTTCTACTACCACGACCAGCGCTACCACAACGCCTTTGACGGCGCCCACCGGCGGGGCAGGATCATGTCTCCGCGCTCGCTGCGCCGTTTCGCCCTTACCGGCCGCTTTGATTCGCCGTTTCCGGCCATCCGCCCCTTCACCGTGGAGGAGCGCATCGCCATTTTGGAGAATTTTGCGCTGCACATGCGCCGGAATGGAGAAAACGCCCTGCGCTTCTGGGACGCGGAGGGCGAACTGGCCATGGAGGTGCATTGCTTTGAGAACGTCGGCATCATCGCCTTCCCGGCGCGGGAGGCCGGGGGGCTGAACGTCAACTTCCAAACGTCCATCCTGCGCCATCCGCGCCTGGCGGCCCTGTTCCAGGAATGCTTTGACGACGACCTGCTGCGCAACTGCACGATGCCGGGACAGGAGGCGCTGCTCTACATAGACGGCCTGCTCAACGAGCTGCGCGCCGCCCCGTAACGCGGCCCGGCCGCGCAAAAAGCCGCCTCGCGTCGGGGCGGCTTTTCTCTTTTCCCGTTGGGCTTACACCTGCAAAAGCTCCGCCAGCTTGCCCGTCGGCTCGATGCCGGTGGCCTCGCGGATGGCGGAAAACATCTCCCGCAGCTGGGCGGGCTTGTAAATGGCGGCGTTCATGCGGCAGTTGCGGCCGTCCTGCATGATGAAAGCGACTTCGTGGACGGGGAACAGGCGCGCGTCCGGCTTTGCGCCGGTCTTGTCCTCCGGGCGCATGCCGAAATCCTCAGCGTAGCCGTACTTGGCCAGCTGCTTTAAGTCGAACGAGCGACGGATGAGCACATTGTCGCTCGCGCCCTGGCGAAAGACGAACGAGGCGCGCTTCTCGCCGGGCTTGGGGTAGATCAGCGCCGGCCGCACGATGCGCATGGCGGTGGGGCTGATTTCGACCACCGTCTGCCGGTAATGGTTGCCATAGATGACGGCGAAGGGAACGAGGATCAGCGTCCACATATCCAGCATGCCGGTGACGGAATTCTGCGTTTCCGCGCCCTGACGCAGGATCATGGAAACGATCGTCCAGATCCCCTGGAGGAGGACGGCGATCACTACGACATAGGTCAGTATATATCCTGCGTTCAGGGGTCGATACTTCTTCATGCCTCGCGCTCCTTTAGCATTTGTTATGATGGGGCTTTCCTTATTATAACGCATCGCCGCCCGGGAAGCAAGGGGGAAACGCCCCCTGCCTCAGAGAAAGTCGCGCACCCCCGCGGCCAGCGCTTCCTCCAGCGCGATCAGCCGCTTGTCGATGTCCTTGGAGCGCTCGACTGCCTCCGTGTATTCGTTAAGGTAACCGTTGAGCGATTTTACGCCCATGCCGCAGCCGTCGGTGATGAGGCCGGCGGCCGTCTGTTCGGAGGGGGAGATCGCCAGTTCCGCCGCGGCCTTGACGTGCGCCATGCCGCGCGCGATGGGGCTGGGGGCCCTGCCTTCGTCGCCGAAGCGTTCAAGTTCGCTGCGGATCTGGCCGATCAGTTCCTCGTGCTCGCGCCTGCTGGCGGCCAGGCGGTCGGCAAATTCGCCCGGCGGCACGCGCCCCAGCACGTCCTCGATGGACTTTACGCCCATGGCCGCGCCCGCGTCGCATTCGCGCAGCAGGCGGACTGTGTCCGGATGGATCATTTGCAAAGCAACTCCTTTCCGCCTCAGTATGCCCGCGCCCGCGCGCTTTCACGCGGCGGGCAGTGGGGGAGGATGTTGCATTTTTTTCCAGCGCTTTTGGGTACATGGGATCGTTTCGTCGGGGAGTGTAAAACTTATCATTAAATTAAATATATCTTATCCAACTTTGTCAAAATCTTGTTGACTGACAAACGGAAATAGGGTATAATGTCACCGTATTGGGGGGGATTATGCCCGCGTCACAGGACGCGGCTCCCGAGCCAGTATGCACGACTGGGAGCCGTCCGCACCACGCGCCCCTGATGGGCGATGATGGCCGGCTGCCTGCGCCGGGAAGGCGGGGCGGCGGAATATGGCTGTTAAGCCCCCGAACCCCAAAAATGCCGGGGGGTATTGTTTTATCGGGGTTGCCTGCCATAGCGGCGAGCCGGACGCGGGCGGCGCGGATTCCAAAGGCGGGCGTTCCGGCCGCTCACAGCAATGGCGTGGCGGCGCAGTGCGCCTGTACATAGAGGGGGTTGGGTCGCATCCGCGCAGGATGCGAAGGGCGAAGCCGTATCCAGACGGGGTGAGGGAATGGAAGAACGCTTCGAATATATTCAATGCCTTTTTTGCGTAACGGGAAGGGAAGCGGGCGTTGTGCGCGCGCTGGAGGAAACAGAGGGCGTGCGCGCCGTTTTCCCGCAAAAGGTCAAGGCCATCTGGCGCAACGGCGCCTGGGGGGAGGAGCTTTTCCCCCTGTTTCCCGGATACGTCTTTGTATATTCCCACCAGCCTTTGCCCTACGCCGGCCTGAACGGCATCAGCGGCGTGCTCCGCGTCCTTTCCTATGATAAGGAAGGCCGCGAGGGATACCTGATTGAAAACGACCGGCGGTTTGCGGAACTGCTTTTGCGCCTGAACGGCGTGATCGGCGCCCTGGACGCGCTGTCCGACGGCAATTTTGTGCGCGTCGATGAAGGCGCGCTGCGCCTGCTCAACGGCCGCGTCGCCAAAGTGGACAAGCGCAAGCGCCTGGTCAATGTGGAATTTGACATACTCGGCGACACGCGCAGCGCCTGGTTGACCTACCGTCTCCCGGAGGACGGCATGTCGGCGGACGACTGAGGAATGGGGGCGGACGCGCCCCACGGAGGAGAATATGATGAACATGGCATACAATAAAAAATCGTGCGTTGCCCGCCGGCTGGCGGCTTTGCTGCTCTGCCTTGCGCTGCTTTGCGGCGGCGCCATGGCCGGCACGGTGCGCGGCGACCTTTCCAACCGCTTTGAGGAGCCGCCGACGCTGGAAAAGGACGGCCAGACCTACCAGTACCGTCGCGGGCTTGAGACCATCCTTTTTATGGGCATCGACACGCGCCTGCAGTACGACGACGTGCGCCAGGGCTTCCGCAACGGCGGCCAGAGCGACTTTTTGCTGCTCCTGGTCATCGATAAGGAGAACGAGACCATCACGCCCATCCACATCAACCGCGATGTGATGACGGAGATCACCGTCCTGGGCGTGCTCGGCGACGAGGCCGGCACGGTGGAGACGCAGCTGTGCCTCTCCCACGGCTTTGGCGACGGCAAGGAACAGAGCTGCGAGTATACCTGCGATGCGGTGAAGAACCTCTTCCTGGGCATCGACATCGACTACTACGTGTCCATGAACATGGACGCCATTTCCGAACTGAACGACTTCATGGGCGGCGTCACCGTGACGCTCCTGGAGGACGTCACCGCCTACGACCCGACCATGACCGCCGGAAAGACCATGACGCTGCATGGCATGCAGGCGGAATACTACGTCCGCCAGCGCTACTACATCGGCGACAGCAGCAATATGGGCCGCATGGAGCGCCAGCGCCAGTACATGACCGAGCTTGCCAAGCTGGTCTACGCGCGCCTGGAAGACGGCGCCGACTTCATCGGCGAGCTCTTTGACGAGCTCAAGCCGATGCTGGTGACCAACATGGCCCGCGGCGCAATGATCAACACGGCCTGGGGCGCGCGCGATTATACGCTTGAGCATACGCGCACGCTCGAAGGCGAAAACGTCGTCGGCCCGGACGATCACATGGAGTTCCACGCCGACGAGGAAGCCCTCAAGGATCTCGTCATCGAGGTCTTTTACGAGCCGGCTGAATGAGCCCGGAACGCCGCTTGCGGTGTTTTGAGATATTGACTCAGGGGATTCGCGCTGCGCATACAACCACATTTCTTGCGCGCGCGGAAAGGAGGAGTTGGATTCTTATGAGCAAAAAGTTGATTAGCCTGGTTCTTGCCCTGGTCCTTGTGCTGTCCCTTGGTTCTGCGTTTGCCGTTGAAAGCAGCCCCAGCACCAGCAGCCCGAGCACCAGCAGTCCGAGCACCAGCAGCCCCAGCACCAGCAGCCCCAGCACCAGCAGCCCGAGCACCAATGCCAGCGCTACGCTGATGACGAACGGCACTGTTGTTGGCGTCCTCTCTTCGTTGGGTGTCGAGCTGCCCGCCGACTTCCTTGCGGCTGTGCCGCAGCCCGCTGACGCGACCGAAGAAGAAGTTGCCGCCGCCCAGGAGATCCTGGAGGCGATCAACGCCTTCGTCGCCGCCAACGGCCTGCCGGTCGTGGAGTACTTCGGCCTCGACGTTCAGACGGCGATCGCTGAGAAGCTGCCGCTGGATATGGCTGCCGACGCTCTCGTCCTGCGCGAGTTCTTCGCGCTGCCGCTCAACGCCATGGCCGCCGCGTATGATCCCGCCTACGGTGACATCATCCTTCAGATGCAGTTCCCGGTGGACTTCGTGGAAGGCGACGTTGTCGTGCCCGTGCTCGGCATTCTCGACCCCGTGACCAACGTTGTCACCTGGGTTGCCCTGGATGCCGTTGTTAATGCCGATGGTTTCGTGGAGATCACCCTCACCGAGGATGTGTTTGCCCAGATCACCGAGGACAGCATCACCATGCTGGCCATCCTCGCCTGATTGGCCGAAGCCTGACCGCTTTGGGCGAGGCGCGGGAATTCACGCGCCTCGCCATACACAAACCTGTTGAACTGATCTCGATCGAACCTGAGTCAACCATAACAATCGGAGCAGATTCCGGGGCGCTGGGCCCGGCGGGCGTCCTGCCCGCCGGCCAGGCGTTGTTTTCATAGATAGATACAGCATATCAGACCGGAGGAAGATCAATGGCGGAGACAGAAAAGAGGCGCCGGCACGCTTCTCAGGCCCTGGAAGTGAGCGACGCGGCGGAAATCGAGCAGCAGGAAACGGAACTGGACCTGCTGGAGCTGTTTTATTATTTGCTCGAGCACATCAAGCAGCTGGCTATCGCCGCCATTGCCGGCGGTCTTGTCATGCTGCTGATCTCCCTTTTGATCCTTACGCCGCAATACGAGGCTACCGCCAAGCTCTACGTCATGTCGCGGAGCGATTCGGCGGTCAACCTTTCAGACCTGCAGATCGGCTCTTACCTGACCTCGGACTATCAGGAAGTATTCAAGACCTGGGAAGTCCACGAGCAGGTCCTGCAAAACCTCGGGCTCGACTATGAATACGAAGAGCTCGAGAACATGATCAGCATCGAAAATCCCGCGGACACGCGCGTTCTCTACATCAACGTCACCTCCGACGACCCCAAGGAGGCGACGGCCATGGCCAATGAGTACGCGAACGTGGCGCGCGACTATATCTACGAGATGATGGGCACGGAGGAACCGAGCCTCTTCTCCGTCGCGCTTGAGCCGCTCGAGCCCGTCAGCCCGAGAAAGGCGCTCAACACCTTCCTCGGCGCGCTGATCGCCGGCGTCGTCATGGCGGCGATACTCGTTGTGCGCTTTGTCATGGACGACAAGCTCAAGACGGCCGAGGACATCACCAAGTATATCGGCATACCCACGCTGGCCATCGTTCCGGCGGTCGGGTCGCAGAAGAAAGCCTCTGCGAAGCCCAAGGGAAGGCAGGGACGATAAGCCATGAACAAGATCGAATTCACACGCTTTGCCGAGCTGGATTATACCGGCGACGAGGCCCTGAACACGCTGTGCACCAACCTCACCTTCGCAGGCGCCGGCATCCGCAGGATCATGATGACCAGCTGCCACGCTTCGGAAGGCAAGAGCTTTATCACCATGAACATGATGCGTACGTTCGCCCGCCTGGGCAAGCGCGTCGCGCTCGTGGACGCCGACCTGCGCCGCAGCATGATCCTGGCCCGCTATGGCGGCCGCGTGCAAAAGGGCGTGCAGTTCGGCCTTACGCACTACCTGGCCGGCATGTGCTCGGCGGAGGATGTGCTCTACGAGACGAACATCCCCGGCGCCTACATGGTGCCCGTTGGCCGCGAGGTCAACAATTCCCTCTCGCTTTTGACCACGCAGAAGCTCTCCCAGCTGCTTGACTGGCTGGGCGACAAGTTTGACTTCGTGCTGGTGGACGCGCCGCCTGTCGGCATGATCATCGACGCGGCGGAGATCGCCAAGTCCTGCGACGGCGTGCTCTTTGTCATCAATTACAACACCATCAGCCGCCGCGAGATGCAGGAGGCCAAGCAGCAGATCGAACGCACGGGCTGCAAGATCCTCGGCGCGGTGCTCAACAACGTCAGCTTCGATACCTACACCAGCAAGAAATACTACTATAAGTCGTATTACAACTCCCACTACGAGAGCGATTACTATCAGCGCACGCCCACCAAGGGCAGCGCCAGGGGCGGCGGCAAATCCTCGCGGTCGTCCATCTCCGCTTCTTCCAAGAGGTCGAGATGAACCGGGGCTTTATAGACATCCATCATCACCTGATCTACGGCGTGGACGATGGCTCGCAAAACCTGCAGATGTCCCTGAAGATGGCGCAGCGGGCTTACGAAAACGGGACGCGGACGATCATCGCCACGCCCCACGTCACCCCGGGGGTCGAGAGGATCGACACGGAAAAGTATCTCCAGCGCCTGGACGGCATACGCGCCGCCTGCCGCGAGGCAGGCATGGATCTGCGTCTGCTCCTCGGCTCGGAGATCCTTTATACGGACATGACCTGCCGTCTGCTGGGTGAAGGCCGTGTCCCCACGTTGGCCGGCACGGAATACGTGCTGGTGGAATTCATGCCCGGCGTTCGCTACGACGCCCTTTACAAGGCGCTGGAGGGCATACTGCGCGCGGGTTTCCTTCCCGTCGTCGCCCATATCGAGCGCTATGCCTGCCTGGCTTCGTCGCCGCGCCGCGCCGCGATGCTCAAGGACGAGCTCGAAGGCGTGCTCTTCCAGATGAACAATTCCACCATCCTTGGCGGCAGGGGCTTTTTCAACGACCTGCACACGCGCCGCCTCCTGGACGAGGGTCTGATCGACGTCACGGCTTCCGACGCCCACAACCTCCGCGAGCGCCCCACGCGCATGCTGGAGGCCTATGAAAAATTGAAAGACGACTATGACAGCGTCTATGCCTCAAACATGACGGGAGTCAACCAGAAGGGCGGCTTCTGGCAGGCGATTGCTTCGGCAAAATAGGCCGGCATTGCATCCCGCGGCAAGACGCGACCGATCTGCCCGCGATCCCTTCGGGGATCGGGCAGATATTGTTTGCGCCGCTTTTAGCTGCGCCTGCCGTCTTGGAAAGGGGCTTTTTCCGAAATGCATTGGATCAACGTCACGCGGTCGTCGATGCCGCCCTTTGAGGAATATTGCGAGGAGATCCGCTCGATCTGGGACCTTCGGTGGATGAAAACCATTGATGATTCGCACAGGGAATGGGCGGCCAAGCGGTCGGTTTCTTGTGCAGCGCGCACAACAAAAAAGCCAGAGCGCGGCTTCAGACATCGATCTGGCCATTTTAAGCCGGCCGCCGCGGCTGAAAGCGGCGCTTTTCGGCGCCCATCCGAACCGGCATCCATCCATCGAACCGCTTGACGTACAAGTCCCGCGCCATGCGCGCTTCGGGGGAGGGAAAGGCTGCCGCTTCCGCCGGTCCACCGCGCCGCAAAAAGCGCAACGCGCAACACGACCCGGAAACAGCGAAAACGACCATTGGGGAGACGGCATCCGCTTCCCCACGGATATGAAGACACATCCGCCCCGCCCTGTATGCACGCGGGGCGGATACGAACCATCAGAGCAACGGGATGGGGGAGAAAAGCATGGAAACCAGCCGGGAGCGCTGCGAGGAGCAGAGCACCGTCAAGAAGGAGCGGCAGGCGACGCCGAACCCGCCTCCGCAGCGACAGACGGAGATCGACCGAAGCCACGTGCTGCACACGAAGCGGCTGTACTGGTTCGGCCGGCGCGCGCAGGACATCGTATTGTCCCTGATCTCGCTGCTGATCCTCTGGCCGCTGATGCTGATCGTGGCGCTGGTGATCTGGATCGACAGTCCGGGAGCGAGTCCGATCTTCGCGCAGGAGCGCGTGGGGAGGGACGGGAAACGGTTCATGTTCCTGAAATTCCGCTCCATGATCCCGAACGCAGAGGAGCGTCTTGAAGAACTGCTTGATCAGAACGAGATGGACGGCCCCGTGTTCAAGATCAAGGACGATCCGCGCATCACGCGGGTGGGACGTTTCCTGCGCAAGACGAGCATCGACGAACTGCCGCAGCTTTTGAACATCCTCAAGGGGGACATGAGCATCGTCGGCCCGCGTCCCGCGCTGCCGCGGGAGGTAGAGCAGTACAGCGACTACGAAAGGCAAAGGCTCTATGTCACCCCCGGTCTTACCTGCTTCTGGCAGATCCAGCCGAACCGCAACGACCTGAGTTTCGCGGAGTGGATGGATCTGGATCTGAAGTACGTGCAGGAGAGAAGCTTCACGACGGACTGGAAGATCATATTCAAGACCGTTGGCGCGGTGCTGGGGATGAATGGGGAGTAGGGACGCGGTGTTGTTGCTGGGTGATCGCGTCTATTCCAACACAAGCGTGAAGAGCTACATGAAGCAGTTGCTGGAGGTCTACGAGAGCAGCAGGCAATTGATGATGGTGCTGGACGAGATAGTGGTGGATCGGACGATGTACTACGGAGCGAGCCGATTCACCGAATCAAGGAGCGGCGGATGTAGAATCGGGCATCGCAGACGAGCCAGCGGTGGAATATACAAAGACGCAACTGAGTGTGCGGAGCCCCAAAACGAGGCGCAATTTTACTGTGTGTTTGAACAATATGTGCGGATGCTGCAGACATTCGAGCTTTTATGGCGCAATATTCGTGAGGGTTAAAAAGCCGGGAGTAAATACGAACAGACCAGCGCGTGGGAGATCTGCGCGACTAACGGCATGACCAGCTACCGTAAGGACTGAAAGCGTTATGACATCGGCATCTCGCAGAAATATAGGGAAACGATTGGCGCTTTCGGCGGCGAGCGTGCACGGAGCTGGGCAAACGCGGCGCAGATGGATTCAGAAGGGGTAGCGATGGTGAATACGATCAGGGAAAAGAAAAGACTGCTGATTTTTGCGCAATACTATGCGCCGGATATCGTTTCCACGAGCCAGCTTTTGAAAGATCTGGCCGAAGGGTTGCTGGATGATTTTGCAGTGACCGTTATTTGTGTCGTGCCATCTTCCAGCGGAACGATTGATGGCGCATACAAAACCCAAAGGCACTATCATGAAGAATTGAATGGCGTGAAAATCATTCGCGTTCGTGTGCCGGAGTTCGTCAAGAGTAACAAGATCAGCCGCGTGAAAAATATACTGGCATATTTTTTTGGTGCGCTGGGCGCGTGTCGCAAAGCAGGCAAGCAGGATTATGTGTTTGCGATTTCCCAGCCTCCGGTTCTTGGAGGACTTCTGGGCGTTTTGGGAAAGTGGCAAAAGCGCGCAAAACTGATTTATTGCATCCAGGATTTCAACCCGGAGCAGATTATGGCTGTTCGCTATAGCAGCAATAAGCTTGTTCTGAAGACGATGATGCTTCTGGACAAGTTTTCATGTCGGCGCTCTGATCTTGTGGTCACCGTGGGGCGAGATCTTGTTCAAACGCTGGAAGGGCGTTTCAAGGGAAAGCGGGTTCCCAAATACGCAATGATCAACAACTGGATCAATGAAAAGGAAGTGTACCCGCTCGCGCCAGATCACAAAGGCGTTCTCGCGTTCAAGAACCAATATGGGCTGGCGGGCAAATTCGTTATCATGTATTCCGGAAATATTGGATTGTACTACGATCTGCAAAATTTGATGAAAGTCATGGAAAAGTTCGGGCCGGAGACGGTGACGAACGACGGCCGGCCGGTGGTTTTCGCCTTTGTCGGTGCAGGCGCGGTATTGGATCAATTGGAACGCTATACGAGTGAGCACCACATGGAAAACGTCGTGTTTATCCCCTTCCAGCCCAAGGAAGCGCTGGTATATAGCTTAAACGCTGGTGATGTGCATTGGTGCGTCAACGCCGTGGGGCTCAAGGGCGTGAGCTGTCCAAGCAAGTACTATGGCTTGGCTGCTGCGGCACGTCCCGTTCTTGGGGTGCTGGAAAAAGGATCGGAGATTCGCTGTCTTCTGGAGCAGACGCGCGGCGGGCTGGTGTGCGACCCGTCAGATTACCGCCGGATCGAAGAAAATATCCGCTGGTTTATCTCGAATGCGAACAGTGCCGAATTGGCGGATATGGGCAAGCGATCGTACGCATATCTGCACGAAGAACTCAGCATGAAGAAGAGCATTCGCAAATACAAAGAGGAGATATTGCTCTTGTGAGCTAACTTTGCCAAATCGGTAGCGTCCTTGGCCGGATCGCTTCAAACAGCAAAAAAATGCTTCAGTTCAAAGTTCGCAGCGCAACTATGGACAAAAGCGCGAGGCCGTGTGTTGGCGTGCCGGCAGGCAGCGTTATAGGGGAGAACGCACATGAAAAGCATATTGGGCTTGATGAAAGACACTGTATATCGCTGCATGGCATGGATTTGCAGGCTTGTGATGCTGTTTCCCAGACAGGAAGAGCTTTGGGTATTCGGTGCGTGGAAGGGAAAGCTTTATGCCGATAATGCGAAATACATGTTTGAATATGTCAATCGCGAGCATCCGCAAATACGAGCGGTTTGGATTGCCAGAGACAGGGCCGTGGTTCGGGAGGTGCGCGCCAAGGGCTATCATAGTTATGCCAACCACTCTCTCATGGGCATTTCTCTTTGCCTTCGCGCTGGAGTAGCGCTGATGACGGAGGATACCCACGATATCAGCAAAGTGCTTATTTCTGGCTCGAAGATGATCCAGCTCTGGCATGGCATGGGCATCAAGGATGTTCGCAAGTTTGTTCAGCCAGATATCAGCCGCGCGCGTGCACATTATTTGAAATATGCGCATCCCTACGAGCGCCAGTATTGGATGACGGCCTGTCGGGACGCAGCCGAGAAGTACGCGCGGGCCTTTGGCGTTCCGCCGGAGCAGATGTTCATCACGGGCCAACCGAAGGACGATAACTTCGTCGTCTGCGGAAAAAACGCGATGGTGGAAAAAATTCGAGCCAGACATCCGGGAGCAACGATCTATGTATATCTGCCCACTCATCGGAATTTTGGGCAGGGCGATGTCTGCAAGGAGCTTACCTATGAAGCATTTGCCCGCCTAAACGCGCTGCTGTGCGAGAAACAGATCGTGATGATTTTCAAACCGCACACACATGAATTCGTACATTATCGGGGAAAGACGCGCAGCCTGAGCAATGTCATCTTTGCCACGGATCCCGAGGTGTATGGCGACGTGTATACGTTCCTTCCGATGTGCGACGGCCTGATCACCGATTATTCGGGCGTCATGCTGGGATACCTTACGGGCGGAAAACCGATCGTATACTTTCCTTTCGACATGGACGAATATCTGCGCAATGACGCCGGATTCTGTTTCCGTTATGAGGAAGTGACCGCGGGGCCTATCTGCAAAACATGGGAAGAGGTCGTGCACGCAATTGATGCGATCCGCGCGAAAGATACCTACAAGCAGCGGCGTGAGGAACTGCGAAAGCGCTTCAGCCCCTACAATGACGGGAGAAACTGCCAAAGGGTGTATCAGTCGATCCAAAGCATCCTAGACCGTCCGATTGAGAGCGGATGGAGTCGCGTTCGACAGGTGCAGGGAGCGGGAGGCGAAGTGTAAAGCCACCAAAAGAGAGGGAAGCGTTGTGAACAGGGATAGGTTGCGTCTGCTTTTGAAGGCGTTTGGGATGCGTTATGGGAAATGCCTGACCTTAAAGGACCTTCCGGCGATCTTCAACCACGAGTGCGCAATGCTGTCGATAGGCGATCATGTAACGATCAACAACGTTTTTTGCCAAACTCCGCAGGCCTTTACAGCCGAACAATCACTGCAACTAGCGTTTCGGGGGCGGAGGTCTTTATCAGCGATAACATTGGAATACCCGTCGCGACGATCTATGCGTGGAAAGGCATATATATCGGCGACAATACGTTGATTGGTGGGAACACAAAAATCTTGGATAACGACTTTCGTCCGCTGGACATAGATGCCAGAAAAGCCGATGATAAGGGAAAGATTCCACGCCTGAGAGTGTGATTGGCAAAACTTTTTTATCGACCACAACGGCATCATCCGAGAGGGAACGGCTTTGGGGAAAGGATGTGCTGTGGGTGCGAGGGAATGCGAGGGGAGTTGTAAACGGCGTTTTCGAGAATGATCCTATTATCGCCGGAAATTCCGCCGGAGTTATTCGAACGATGGAAAACGAATGTGTGGGTGGAGACGTTTTTAACTTAACGCGCATGCTCTGACCTTGGAAGCAAACGTTGTCAATGGAGGTCTTTTGGGGTGAAACAACTGCTATGGATCGGAAGCCTGGAGACAGATCAAGGGCTGATTGCAAAGGTGCGCAAGGGAGCGACAATCGCATCGGAACAGGTGTCACAAAGGAATCTTCTCCTGGGGCTGGAAAAAGTTTCCGGACTTTCGATCGATTCGATCAACGGAAGCATCGTGCCCCACTATCCGATCTATTCTGACAGGACGGTTTCGGAAATTCGCTGGACGTCCCCGAGCGGCGCGCGGTACATCAGCGTGGAGTACGCCAATTTCAAATATCTCAACCGCGTGACATGCCGCAGGGCAATGAGGCGTGAGGGCGTTCGCTGGGTTGGGGAACGCTACGCTGGGCAGGAGCTCGTCATATTCGCCTACGGGCTGCGCTCCGCGCCTCTGGCTACGGCCTGCGCGATCAAAAAGCGTATCCCTGGGGCAAAGATATATCTGATTGTGACTGACCTGCCCAAGTATATGGATCTGGGTGAGAGCAGGGTCAAGGCATTTTTGAAGAAAATCGACTGGGCCGGTATTTCGCAGATGCTGCATAGTGTAGACGGCTATATCCTCTACGCGGCGCCGATGGCGGAATATCTGCGGCTTAAGCCGGAGATGTGGATGCTGATGGAAGGCAGCTACGACGCCGAAGAGCTGCAACATATCCGGCGAGAGGAAGAGAACGGCGGGGTCAGGGCGATCATGTATTCAGGCCGTCTGGATCGCCGCTATGGCGTGGAAATGCTGGTGGATGCGTTTATGAACACAGAGGGCGCAGACCTGGAGCTTTGGCTCACAGGGAGCGGCAACGCAGAGGGCTATATCCGGCAATGCGCGCAAAAGGATCAGCGCATTCGCTTTTTTGGCTTCCTGCCCTCGCGTGAAGCGGTGATCGAGCTGCAACAGAGAGCCGCCGCGCTCGTCAATATGCGCCTGCCCTCCGAGCCGGCCTCAGCTTTCTGCTTTCCCTCAAAGCTATTTGAATATATGGCGACGGGAAAGCCAGTGCTGTCTTTCCGTATTTCCGGCATCCCACAGGAGTATTTTCAGCATTTGATCCCCATTGAAGAGGAAAGTGCCGCAGGAGTAGCCGAAGCCATCCGCAGCGTATTTGAGATGGACGAGGCAGCGCGTAGGGAAATGGGAAGGCGCGCGGCACAATTTGTGCTTGAGAAAAAGAACTCTGCAGTGCAGGCGGCGCGGATATGCTCTTTTGCGGGCGTAAAGTAAGCCCATGATCTCACTTCTTCGGCGTGGGAATCGTTAGGAGGATAAGGCATGAAACGCTTTCAAGTCGGCTACACGCAGGGCGTGTTCGACATGTTTCATATTGGACATTTGAACCTGCTCAACCGCGCGAAAGCGATGTGCGAGCAGCTCATTGTGGGCGTCAATTCGGACGCGCTGGTGCAGGAATACAAACATAAAACGCCCCTCATCGCCCAGGAAGCGCGGCGAACGATTGTGGAAAACATCAAGGCGGTTGATCGGGCGGTGATCGCTGATACGCTCGATAAGATGGTCGCATATGGGGCGTTTCATTTCGACGCGATCTTTATCGGGGACGATTGGATGGGCAACGCGCGCTGGGAGGAAACGCGCCGGCAGATGCAGGCGCTGGGCGTGGAACTGATCTATCTGCCCTATACCAGAGGTATCAGCAGTTCGCTTTTGCGGGAAATGGAACTGCATAACCAGCAGCAAGAAGAGAAGAAAGGGAAGCCCTGATGAGTATAAAAACGTTCCTGAAAAGCCATCAAGCCATGGACTACTGGCTTCGCTGCTTCATGAATTGCCGCAATCCCCGCTTTGTGGAAACTGTGCGCGCCATCGGGCGCGATCCGAACCTCCTGTATTTTGAACGCCGCGGCGAAGAACACCCGGATGTGAGCTTTTACGACGTCTATATAGATTGTCCCTCCAAGGGGTTTTTTGCCCTGCTTTTGCAAACGTTGGATGCTCTGCGGTATGCGCAGCGCTTTTACCTTACGCCCGTCGTGCGCTGGGGCGACCGCTGCCTGTACAAGGAATCCGAGCAGATCTTTGGCGCGGACGATCCATTCGAGTATTTTTTTGAACCCGTCAATGGTTTTACGGTGGCGGATATGAAAAAAGCGGCGCGCGTGCTGCTCTATTGCGACGGTCAGCGCGCGTTTGACAGGGATCATGCGTTCGGGGTCGCATCCAAGACCATCGTCGAAAGAGGCATCTACGAGGAATACATCGCGGCCAACGCTGAGACGTATCAGGCGCATATCAGGCTGAAGGGGCATGTAAAGGACAGGATATGCGAGGGTATGACGCGCTTGGGCGTAAACGCGGACTCAAATATACTGGGTGTGCATGTGCGGGCGACGGATTTCAACAATGCATATGTCGGCCACGCCAGAGCCGTTACACTGGAGGAATACATTGCCGCTACGCGCCGCGCTCTCGAAGCGCATGAATTCGAAGGTGTATTTCTCGCAACGGATGACGCGGGAGTTGAGGAGTACTTTTCGCAGAGCCTTGGCCGCAGCGTATTGTGTTATAACGATGTTTTTCGCTCCACAGACGGCGCTGCCGTGCATTTCAGCAAAGCCCAGCGGCCACACCACAATTTTGAGATGGGCGTGGAAGTGCTTCGGGATGTGTACACGCTTTCAAGGTGCAGGGGCCTAATCGGAAGTTATTCGAACGTCTGCATTGCGGCGCAGATCGTACGCAAAAGCGAGGGCGGAAAATACGAATATCTCCATATTATCGACAAGGGCTTCAATACGACGGGACAGACCACTTATCAAGCCCATTATTCCCGATATTAAGGTTTTAACGCAGGAGTGAACCGTATGCGTAGAATGCAAAATCTTGAATATATATTCGTGTGCACGCCTTTTTTCCGTCCGAGATCCTTCGAGTTGTCAAGGCTGCTCACGCTTGCGTTCGACATATGGGAATATGCGGCGATCGCCTATATACTGGTTGGCTTTTTGTATGAGCTCCTTCAGGGGAAGCTGAAGCAAAGAAAGATACACGCTGTCGTTTACCTTCTGGCCGCGCTGAAGATATGGGAAGTCATATCGGCGGCCCTGAATGGCGCGCTGTACTTTGCAAAGGTTGAAGAGTGCGTGGGAACGATTGCTTTGGCTCTCTATACCGACGCCGTGATGCAAAAAACGCGCACACAGATCGTGAAATACCTCAGTGTTCTTACGGGAATACTGCTGTTCATAAACAACCTGAGCTATCTGTATATGGGTAGCTCGGATTATACGGACGCCACGGGAAATCCTATCTTCTTCTGGCAGACGCGCAATCATCTTTCCAGTTTGGTTTTTCTTGCGATGGTCGCCGCATATATACTGCTCAATTCGCATGTGCGAAGAACGTGGTGGCAGTATCTATGGGGAACATTCGTATTCATAAATATACTCGTGGCCGAGGTCCTGTATTACAGTGGCACAAGACTCACTGGCTTGATCGCCTTCCTTGCGGCTGCGTTTGCGTTTAAACATTGGCGGGGATTGTGGCGTCCGAAACTGATAGCCGTGGTGGTGTTGCTGATGAATGCCGCGATCGTTTTTCTGCGAATACAGGATATCTTCGCGGGCTTTATCGAAAATGTGCTTCATAGAAACCTGAGCCTGACAGGGCGAACGGGGATTTGGGATATAGCGCTGCTGCTCATCGCCCAGTCGCCAATCTTCGGCCACGGCACGGCAAACATCATAAACATGTCGTTTGCGGAGACCACGCTCGCCGCGCATAACCAGATTCTTGAAACGGCCATCCAGAGCGGCATCGTGGGCGCGCTTTTGCTCATCCTCCTGATTTTTATGACGATGGCCGCTATTGCCAAACAAAGCGAGAGCGGGTTCAGCCGTTGGGTATGCGCCGCGATGGTCGGCTATATGGTTATGATTATCGCGGAAGGACCGAGTCCCTATGCACCGTGGTATATCATCATGTGTATGGCGTTCAATCTCGGCGCGCTGAATCAGGATTTCGTCCAGCGCAAATGGCAGCTCCTGCGCAACGGTAAACTCCGGCGCGTGAAGGTGTTCAGAAAAGGGAATAAGTGAGCATGGCAGGAAATGTAAAACGCAATTATATATATAATGTGGTATATCAGATCATTGTGATCGTATTGCCGCTGATTACAACGCCATATGTATCCCGAGTACTCGGTGCGGATAATATCGGCATTTATGCGTATACACAGTCCGTCGCGAACTACTTCGTGTTGGTTGCCATGCTCGGAGTTAAAAATTACGGCAATCGCAGTATAGCGCAGATACGCGATGATAAGGAAAAGCTTTCCAAGACGTTTGTCAATATATTCGCTATGCAGCTGCTTATGACAGTGGCAATGATGGCGCTGTATGCAGGGTATATATTGTGTTTTGTTGAAGAAAATAAGGATATTGCCATCATACAGACCTTATTTGTACTTACAGGCGCTGCAGACATCACGTGGTTCTTTTTTGGCATAGAAGAATTCAAGACGACCGTCATACGAAATACTGCTGTCAGGATTGTCAGCTTGGTGTTGATCTTTCTGTTCGTTCGGGAGACGGATGACTTGCCCATCTACACATTGATTATGACGGGTTCCACGCTGTTGGGGTATATACTGTTGTTTCCCTTCCTGCGCAGGCATATACGATTCATGTGGCCCCGGTGGAGCGAGATGCGGATACATATTGCGCCAAACCTGCGCCTCTTCGTGTCTGTGATCGCTGTGAGCATTTTTAATGTCATGGATAAGATTATGCTCGGCATCCAGAGTTCAATGACGCAGGTGGGCCTTTATGAGAATACTGATAAACTTATGCGTATCCCTTTGGGCGTGATTACTGCGATGGGAACCGTGATGATGCCGCATATGTCGCATGCATTATCCGTTGGTGATACAAAGGGCTACAAGGCAAGCATCGAACGCTCTATGATTTTCATCATGTGCTTGGCTTGTGCGCTTGCAGGAGGCTTATCTGGCGTGGGACAGGTATTCGCTCCGATATTCTTTGGAGAAGAATTTATCGAATGTGGTACGTTAATTGCGGTTATATCGCCTACAATTCTGTCTCTGGCTTGGGCGAACGTCGTTCGTATGCAATATCTGATTCCCAACAAAATGGACAAGGAGTTTACCATTTCTACATTCATCGGCGCGGGGGTGAATCTCGTGGTAAACTATCTGTTGATTCCGCGATTCGGCGCGCTTGGGGCCGTGATTGGAACGGTGTGCGCGGAAGGCTCGCTTACGTTTTATCAAACATATATCGTGCGCAAGCGGCTGCCTATTGGGGGCTATCTAAAGGCCACGTTACCGTTTTTGTTGATGGGCGTTGCGATGGCAGTCTGCGTGTATGAAATCGGAGAGATCGGCGGAGTAAGTATTTTAACGCTTGTTTTGCAGGTATTGGCAGGCATCTTGTTGTATACGGGCGGTACATTGCTGTATCTGAAGAAGAGTAAACAGCCCGCAGTGCGTAGCTTTGCAACACAGGTATTCGAAATGATCGGATCAATACTTAAAAAGATGGGAAGATTCAAATGCATACTGCGAAAATAAGCAAGAAGAACAATCGCAATGCGGAAGTGGATTTTTACAAGGGCCTTTTGATGCTGGGTGTGATCTGGGGTCATACGATTACCGCGTTACGTGCGGGCGAGGGATCGAGTGCATGGATACTCACATTTTTCCGAACCTATGATATGCCCTTCTTCATGCTGCTGAGCGGCTATTTTCTTACGGTCAGCCTGCAAAAGCGCGCGTGGCATCAGGTTCTGATACGTCGCGCTGGGAGCCTTCTTCTGCCTTTGGTAATTTGGGAATTGATAATCGGGCTTTGCGGGCCGTTGTATGAATCGCTGCGCAACTTTTTCTCGTTGTGGTTTTTGTGGTCGCTTGTCGGCTGCACATGCATCGCGCTCGGTATCCGTGCTGTGGCGGGAAGAAGGCGCATACTGCAATTGACCTTTGAAGTGTTGGCCGTCATTGCAATGCATTGCTTTTCATGGATACCCTTCAACCTTGGGTACATGCTGCCGTTTTTCTTTATCGGAGGCCATCTGAAGGAACTGCGCGAGGCATTTTCGCAAAAAACCGTCCGCAGGTTCGAGGCCTGCGCGACATTCTTGTTCGTAGTTATGTTGTGCTTCTGGTCGGGAGAATATAATGTCTGGAATGCAGATACATATGTCTTTGCGGATTTGGCAAGGCTTCTTCCCATCGCACTGTACCGCGGAGCAATTGGCATATGCGGTTGTGTAGCGATGCGGCTGCTGTTTGGAATGTTTTATAAGTGCTTTCCAGAAAAAGTCAGCAGTTTTTTTACAAAAGCAGGAAAGGAAACGTTGCTCCTTTATATCCTTCAATCCATCTTGATCGAAAAGCTACTTGGCGCGGCAGTATATATGCTGAAGAATGCCATGGGCGGATGGAATCCGTTGGCATTCAATATGAGATTGCTTGCCTATGTTTTGGCGCCCACCGTTGCGGTGGGGGTGATGTTTGTGCTTCTTATGTGCATTTGGGCGATGAGAAAAATCCCTGTGCTGTCAAAGCTTTTGACGGGCATTACGATCAGCAAATAGGGAGAATGATCCGGCGCCTGTGTTGTTTGCGGCATGATAAACAGTAGACCCGGCAATAAGCCATAGCATATCAAGAAGAGGAGTGGAAGGCTATGAGGAGAATCATGGTTGCTTTGTTGGTGGTTATCCTGGCCTTTACGAGTCTGCCATTGAACGCAGTGTTTGCTGAAGATGGTGCGGCCGTTGTGGAGCCGCAGGAGGCGCCGGCGACGGTTTTGACAGAAGCGCCGACGGATGCCCCGGCGCCTGCGCCGACAGAGGCCCCGACGGAAGCGCCGACGGAAGCGCCGACGGAAGCGCCGACGGAAGCCCCAACGGAAGCCCCGACAGAAGCGCCGACGGAGGCACCCACGGCCGCGCCGACGGAAGCCCCGACGGAAGCCCCGACGGAAGCGCCGACAGAGGCCCCGACGGAGGCACCCACGGCCGCGCCCACGACCGCGCCGACGGAAGCCCCGACGGAAGCGCCGACGGAAGCGCCGACAGAGGCCCCGACGGAGGCACCCACGGCCGCGCCCACGACCGCGCCGACGGAAGCCCCCACGCAAGCGCCCACCTCCGAACCGACGCAGGCGCCCGCCTTGACGTCGCCGCGGGTGGTCGTGCAAAGCGGCTGGGAATACGACCGGGAAACGGAGCGCCTGACCATCCCCTGCGCGCCGGATGAGCGCCGCTTGACCATCGAATGGGAGAGCGCCGGTGAAAGCGCCGTCTACCGCGTACAGGCGGCGCGGTTGCCGGAGCCGGGCGAGTCGGAAACGCCTGTGGAGCTTGGCGAGACGGAAGAAACGGAGATCGACCTGATCCCGGAAGATTATTTGGACGGCTGGTATACGCTCTATATCACCGCGACTGCGTCGGACGGGCGGACGGCGAACAACGCCCAGGTGTTCTGCTTGCGCATGGAAACCGAAGAACTCCCTGCCGAAGACGCCACGCCCGAGGGAACGGCCGCGCCCGAGGGAACGGCCATGCCTGAGGGGACAGTCGCGCCCGAGGGAACGCCGCTCCCGGAAGAAACGGCGATGCCCGAGGGAACGCCCGCGCCTGAAACTTCGCCCCTCCCGGAGGGCGCGGAGGAGGTCGGCGCGCCGCAGACCGTCGAGGAACTGGCCGCCGCTTTCGGCATGACAGTGGAGACGTTCGCGCAGGCTAACGGCATTGCGCTGGAGGAGCTTGCGGCAATGGACGCGGCGCAGATCGCGGCGCTGTACGCGCAGCTCACCACCCCGGCGGAGGAGCCGCAAACCCCGGCGACGCTGGAAGAGCTGCTCGCCCTGCTGGGCATGACGCGCGAAGAATTCATGCAGGCATACGGCCTCACCGAAGAAGAACTGGAAGCGCTCACCCCGGAGGACATCGCCGCCCTCTACGCCCAGCCCCTGCCGGAAGAAGATGATGGCACACCCAAAACGGCAGAGGAACTGGCGGCATTCTTCGGCATGAGCGTGGAAGAGCTTGCCGAGGCGCTGGAGATCAGCGTGGAAGAGCTTATGGTAATGGGTGAGGAAGAGATTTATGCGTTCTATGAGGCGTTTGGCGTCAATAGAGTAACAACATACGCAGCCGACAGCAATCCTCCGGGATATTCCAATCCCTCTAATTATACCAATCGCCGCTATTCGGGGACGTGGCTGTGGCCATTGTTGGGGAACAGAAACGTATCCTCGCCCGTCGGAAACCGAACGCCCCCCACTGCAGGTGCTTCAAAATCTCATCATGGAACAGACACACCTGCTGACGAGGGTACGCCTATATACGCCGCGCGCAGCGGGAAGCTTACCGCTATGTCTGTTTACTATCCAAGTATGGCGACAGGCTTGGGAAACTGGATGCTGATTGACCATGGAGATGGTTTTTATACGGTTTATGCGCACATGTCTCGTTTTGAATCGAGGTTTGCAAACGCACTTGATGCATCCGTAAATACTGGCGAAATAATCGGTTATGTTGGAAATACAGGGGTTCATACAGGCTATCATTTGCATTTTGAAATTGCATATAACTGGTGGGGCAGCGGGTATCGCAGCAAGTATGGATACACATGGGGTGCTTCTTGGGGAACAAATGGATGGGAAATCCTCAATTCCGGGCCTGCTGCGCAGAATTTTGTTTTTTCGCTGGACGAAATTTCGGACGAACCCACCATTGCCTTTGAACAGGGCAGATACCGCGTTATCAAAGGTTGCGACCTAAAGGAAGAGCCTTATGCCGCCGCAAAGTCGAAAGGGGCCGTCGAGGTAGGCGATATGGTCGATGTCGTCGCCATTGTGAAAAACAAGTATGACAACATGTGGGTGAAGACATCAGACGGGTACTATATATACGCGGGTTATACGCTTGAGAATGGCTCGTATGTGGAGGAAGGGAACATGCACCTGCAGCTCGCCTCCAACAACGTCACCTGCTCGCTCACGGGCGCGAGTCTGCCCAGCGGCACGCTGGAAGAGGGCAAGCTGTTCTCCCTTCGTGGCACGGTCAATTGTTCCAATTCGATCCAGAAGATCGTGGCCACGGTCAAAGGCCCCAAAAACATCAGCTCCCAGACCGTCTTCTCCGATACGTTGACGACCAACAAGGACATCTACCCGCTGGACGTCAACATGGATTTGTCTTTTGGCAGCTTGCCCAAAGGCAGCTACACCTTCGAACTCACGGTCCACTACTACTATGACCGCCTGCAGCGGGTGGGCACATATACGCCTCCCGGATGCAAGACGACGTTTACCATCGGCTCTGGTTCCACCTCGCAGCCCACCCCGGATCAGTGGGTCTACAAAGTCGTCACGTCTGCCGGCGTGAACATGCGCAGCTCCGCTTCCACGAGCGGCAGCATTGTCACCACGCTTTTCCCGCCCACCACCATCACTGTCACCAAAAAGACGACGGCGAACGGCTATACGTGGGGCTATGGCACATCCAGCAACGGCAAGACCGGCTGGATCGTCGTCGACAACAGCTGGACGGAGCTGGTGTCTTCCTCCACATCCGACATTGGCGTCACCGGCATTTCCCTCAATCCAACGGAAGTGCTCATGAACAAGGGAGAAACATATACGGTTACCGCAAATGTGTCTCCTTCCAATGCCACCAATAAAAATGTCACATGGACGAGCAACAACACCGCCGTGGCCACGGTTTCGGGCGGAATAATTACCGCGCGTGGCGCAGGCACGACAACCATCACCTGCAAAACAGCCGACGGCGGTTATACGGCCACCTGCACTGTGACGGTTCTGGTTCCGGCCACAGGCATTACTTTGAGCGACACTTCCGTGAGCCTGGATCTTTCAAAGATGAGCCAGAACTCCTATACGCTCAAGGCGACGGTGCTGCCCGCGGACGCAACGAACAAAACAGTTCATTGGCGATCCAGTAATGAGGACGTTGTCCATGTGTTTGACGACGGCACCATTCGCGGCTTGAAAGACGGTACGGCCACCATCACCGCCATGTCAGAAAGCGGCGGATATCTGGCCACGTGCACAGTCCGGGTGTATCATTCTGTAACGAATATTACCTTGACGCCATCCTCTCTGTCTCTCGTGGTCGGACAGACTGGGACGCTCAAAGCCAGCATTAACCCGGATTGGGCGACAAACAAGGCCACAACGTGGAAGAGCAGCAACACTTCCGTCGCAACGGTTTCTTCCAGCGGCGTTGTTACGGCCAAGGCCGTAGGCTCGGCAACGATAACCTGTACGGCGGCGGATGGCGGCGGAGCCAGCAGGAGCTGTACGGTGACGGTCGCTTCGCCGATTAAAATTACCGTTCAGCCGGTGAATACATACGTTCAGTCCGGCAAGACAATTCGCGTGAGCGTGGAGGCCACAGGTGAAGAACTGAGCTATCAATGGTGGTACGCTGGCGCGGGATCAAACGTGTTCAGCAAATCGTCGGCGACAACGAGAACGTATACCACGACGATGAACAGCGCGCGCAACGGCATGAAGCTGTACTGCGTGGTTTCGGATGCCTATGGAAACAGCGTCCGAAGCAACACCATAACGATTGGTATAACGCCGGTTAAAATCACCAGCCAGCCGGTCAGCACAACCGCTGCTTCGGGCAAATTGCTGAGCGTGAGCGTCGGAGCCACGGGCGATGGCCTGAGCTATCAGTGGTGGTACGCTGGAGCAGGCTCAAACGTGTTCAGCAAATCGTCGGCGACAACGAGAACGTATACCACGACGATGAACAACGCGCGCAACGGCATGAAGCTGTACTGCGTGGTTTCGGATGCCTATGGGAACAGCGCTCGGAGCAATACTGTGACGATCGGTATAACGCCGGTAAAGATCACCCGCCAGCCGGTCAGCGCGAAGGTGGCGTCTGGCAAGACGGTGAGCGTGAGCGTGGAGGCCACGGGCGAGGGCCTGAGCTACCAGTGGTGGTACGCCGGAGCGGGCTCAAACGTGTTCAGTAAATCGTCGGCGACAACGAGGAAATACACCACGACGATGAACAACGCGCGCGACGGCATGAAGCTGTACTGCGTGGTCACGGACGCCTATGGAAACACCGCAAAGAGCAATACTGTAACCATCAACAAGATAGGAGTAAAGATCACCCGCCAGCCGGTCAGCGCAACCGTGGCGTCCGGCAAAACGGTGAGCGTGAGCGTGGAGGCCACGGGCGAAAGGCTGAGCTACCAGTGGTGGTACGCTGGAGCAGGCTCAAACGTGTTCAGCAAATCGTCGGCGACAACGAGAACGTATACCACGACGATGAACAGCGCGCGCAACGGCATGAAGCTCTACTGTGTGGTTACGGACGCCTATGGAAACAGCGCTCGGAGCAATACTGTGACAATCGGCATAGCTTCGGTAAAGATCACCCGCCAGCCGGTCAGCGCGACGGTGGCGTCTGGCAAGACGGTGAGCGTGAGCGTGGAGGCCACGGGCGAGGGCCTGAGCTACCAGTGGTGGTACGCCGGAGCGGGATCAAACGTGTTCAGTAAATCGTCGGCGACAACGAGGAAATACACCACGACGATGAACAACGCGCGCGACGGCATGAAGCTGTACTGCGTGGTCACGGACGCCTATGGAAACACCGCAAAGAGCAATACTGTAACCATCAACAAGATAGGAGTAAAGATCACCCGCCAGCCGGTCAGCGCAACCGTGGCGTCCGGCAAAACGGTGAGCGTGAGCGTGGAGGCCACGGGCGAAAGGCTGAGCTACCAGTGGTGGTATGCCGGAGCGGGCTCAAACGTGTTCAGCAAATCGTCGGCGACAACGAGAACGTATACCACGACGATGAACAGCGCAAGAGACGGTATGAAGCTGTACTGCGTGGTCACGGACACCTACGGGAACAGCGCGAGGACCAATACGGTGACCATCAACATGGCATAGAAGAAATAAGGAGGAACCAACAGAAAGAGCACCGGCTGTGGAAACCCGATTGTGTAAATCAACGATTCTGCGTTTGCGCGCAAAAGGGTGGAGGAGACGGCGCGTGCCTTTCTGTTGGTTTTCTGTTGGACAACACAAGAGCGTATTGGCATGCAGTTGTTGCCTGCTGTGTCGGGGCGGTATAAGAACGGGATTCGGTTCCTGGGCATGCGTGAAATAATCGACTTTGAGCAACCGAATTGGGGGAGATAAAATGCCTTCATTTACTACATTGTTCCTTGCTCAGTCCTATCAGGATGGTTGGACGGAATATCAGCGCCAACTCACCACGGAGAATTATCCACATTGGGATCATATTATTCTTACGGCCTCCAATGAACGGCAGGCGGCGGGCTTTCGCGCGCAACTGGCGCTTCGCGCGCAGGCGGGGCTTCTGCCGCGTCGCACGCACTTTGCCGTTCTTCCAGACCCGGAAGGGAAACGCGTGGGCAGCGGGGGCGCGACGCTGTCGGTACTCCGTTACCTTGTACAACTGACTGGGAAAAAAGATTTTTCGGGCATGAGCACGCTTGTGATTCATTCCGGAGGGGATTCCAAGCGCGTGCCGCAGTATTCAGCGCTGGGCAAACTGTTTTCCCCGGTGCCTCATGAGCTGCCAAATGGGCGTGTATCCTCGCTGTTTGACGAATTCCTCATTGCAACTGCGGGTATTCCGTCGCGTATTCGCGGGGGCATGCTATTGCTTTCGGGGGATGTGCTGCTTTTGTTCAATCCATTGCAGGTTGATTTTTCCGGAGTAGGGGCAGCGGCGCTTTCTTTTAAAGAACATGTAAAAACAGGTGCAAGACACGGTGTATATATGCAAGGAGAGAACGGAAATGTTGCGCGCTTTTTGCATAAGTACTCCGAGTCTGCCCTGCGAGCCCAGGGAGTGGTCAACGAGAAGGACTGCGTAGATATCGATACAGGCGCTGTAATTTTCTCTCCCGAGATTCTAAGAGCGCTTTATGGCCTTATTCAGGAAGGCGATGACTCGTTCCGCAAGTATGTCAACGATACTGTAAGATTGTCCCTGTACGGAGATTTTCTTTATCCATTGGCGACGGAGTCCACGTTGGAACAGTTCTATCAGGAGAAGCCGGAAGGCGCTCTCTGCGAGGCGCTGCTGCAGGCGAGGAAGGCTGTCTGGGAAGCTTTGCGGCCGTTCCGCATGAAATTGCTGCGGTTTGCACCGGCGAAGTTTATCCATTTTGGCACTACGAGTGAGATCATGCGCTTGATGTCCGATGAGATTGAGGCCTACAAGCACATCGGGTGGGAGAAGCATGTCAACAGCAGTATACGCAGGTCGGACGTCGCGGGCTATAACAGCGTGCTTTCCGATCAGGCAAAGTGCGGCAAAAATGTATATCTTGAGGTCAGCTATGTGCACCATGGCGCGACCGTCGGCAACAATGTGCTGCTGTCCTATGTGGACGTATACAATGCCGTGATCCCGGACAACGTGGTGCTGCATGGACTGAAGCAGAGGGATGGGCGCTTTGTCGTGCGCATCTATGGCATAGATGACAACCCCAAGCAGACGATTGAAATCGGTTGCACTTTTTTGGGCCATCCTCTGAGCGCTTTTCTGGAGCAAAACGGCCTTGCCGCCAGCGATCTCTGGCAGGGCGATGATCATTCGTTGTGGGAAGCGGAGCTGTACCCATCTTGCGCCACGATTGATGAAGCGCTATCCGCCGCCTTGAACGTCTACGCCATGGCGCAGGGACATGGGGATGTGCAGGCATGGCGTATGTCAGAGCGCAAGAGCCTACGTTCCGGCTTTAACGATGCAGACCCTGAAGCGCTGATTGCATGGGATAAGCGCATGCAGGAGCTCGTGCGCATGGATCGCATGGCCAAAATGATCCGTCAACGGATACCCTCCCGTGAAGCTGCTGCAGTGTTGCAAACGGTGACGCTGACACCAATCCAGCGGGAATGGCTTGAAAAACGGCTTCAAAGGGAGGGGTTCAGCGAAGCCATGCGCCTCAACTACTACGTCGGCTGCGCGCTTGGCGGCGCGGAGGGAGACGGCTATATCGCCGCTGCCTTCAGGCATATCCAGATGGGCGTTTTGGAAGGAACGCTGAAGGAACTGCGCTTCAACGAGCGCTGCCGCATGAGCGGCGATAGTCACAGCGTCGCGCTTCCCCTGCGCGTCAACTGGGGAGGCGGCTGGAGCGACACGCCGCCATATTGCAACGAAAACGGGGGTACGGTACTGAACGCGGCCATCCTCCTTAATGGGAAAAAACCTGTAGAGGTGACGTTGACGCGGCTCAAAGAGCACAAGATCGTCTTTGACAGTCGGGATATGAACACGCATGGCGAGTTTGCCTCAATCGAACCATTGCAGCAGACAGGCGACCCATACGATCCATTCGCGCTGCAGAAGGCGGCGCTGCTGGCCTGCGGCATTCTCCCAGCCCACGGCGGCGATCTTGAAGCAATCCTGACTCGATTGGGCGGAGGCTTCCGTATGCAGACGGAGGTCACAGGCGTGCCCAAAGGCAGTGGCCTGGGTACGAGCAGCATTCTGGCGGCGGCCTGCGTCAAGGCGCTATTTGAGTTCATGGGCATTGAGCACGGCGAAGACGATCTCTATGGTCACGTGTTGTGCATGGAACAGATCATGTCCACAGGCGGTGGCTGGCAGGATCAGGTGGGCGGTCTGAGCAATGGCATCAAGTACACCACGTCCAGACCTGGCCTCAAACAGGTGATGGATGTTCAACACGTACGGATTTCAAAAGAGACGCTGTGTGAACTCAATGAACGTTTTTGTCTGGTCTATACGGGACAGCGGCGTTTGGCGCGCAACCTTCTACGCGACGTGGTGGGACGCTATATCGGCAATGAGCCGGATACGCTTTATGCGCTCAATGAGATTCAGAGAGTGGCGGCGCTGATGCGCTTTGAACTGGAGCGCGGCAATGTAGACGCCTTTGCGGAACTTCTGACCCGACATTGGGAATTGAGCAGGAAGATCGATGAAGGCAGCACCAACACGCTGATCGACCAAATCTTCGCAACCATGGATGAGTTGATTGACGGCCGCATGATCTGCGGCGCGGGCGGTGGGGGCTTTTTGCAAGTCATCCTCAAAAAGGGCGTAGCGAAAGCAGAAATACATCAGCGCCTGAAAGAAGTGTTCCAGGATAGCGACATTGATGTTTGGGACTGCATACTGATTTAGCAGGGTGGCGTTACGATTTCCACAATGCGCGAAACTGGCTGGGCGAGATTCCTTCGACCTTTTTGAACGTGCGCGCAAAGAAATTTGCGTCCGCAATGCCGCAGGCGGAGGCGATATCCTCCACAGAGTCGCTGGAAAAGCGCAAAAGCTGCTTGGATCGCGTGATCCGCAGGCCGAGCAGGTATTCGGAAATGTTGACGCCGAATTGCGCCTTAAAGGCGCGCGACAGGTACGAACGGCTCATGTAAAACCGTCCGCAAAGCGCGTCCAGAGAGATTTTCTGCGCGAAGTTTTCGTCCAGATAGTCGCGCACTTGTTGCAGGTTCTGCCGCTTGCCGCGGACGCTTTTGCCGCCCGAGGGATTCCAACTGTTCTCCATCAGAAGCGTGAGCAATGCGGCAAGGAGTTCGTTGATGCGCATGTCGCGGATGTATTCTGCCGATGCGGCAATGGAAAACATTCTCTCCCACAGCTCCAGAAAGGACGATATGTTGCCGGGGGAGAACACCGCCTGGCCGCCGCGTTCCACGTATTTTTCGTATACGCCGCGCAGCTCCGGGCCGAAAAAATGTATCCATTTGAGCGTCCAAAGATCGGCAGAGGTGCTGTGCGCATAGCCCTGCTTGCAATCGACGAATACACAGTCGCCCGCCGAGAGTGGATGTACAGTTTGGCGGTGGGCAAGCTCGCCTGAGCCGCGCAGGACAATGAAAAAAAGGTAGGAAGAAAGGCCGTCGCGCTGGCTGACGTGCGGCCTACGGGCTTCCAGTTCGCCAATTTCCTGCAAATGCAACAAAGTGCGCTTGGCGAAGCCGGAAGGCGTATAGAGTATGCGTTTCGAAGTGACGAGATCGCCGTGAAAAAGCGTATCCTGCATGTATGCCATCCCTTCCAAAGCGGCCCTTGTGGGCACGCATTGCCTACGCTGCGTTCACAAACAGTATATCACAAAAAGCAATAAAATGCTAGAAGTGGACAATATCTCCCATTCAATGTTTGCGGGCTATATGGTATAGTACCAAAGGACGTTGCATGGGAGGTTTTTTGTCATGAAAAAAGCTTTAATCACCGGCATTACCGGTCAGGATGGTTCTTATTTGGCGGAGCTGCTGCTGGAAAAGGGTTACGAAGTTCACGGTATCACGCGGCGCGCCTCCATTTCCAATACGGCGCGCATTGACCATATCCTGGACAAAATTACGCTGCACGACGGCGACCTTTCCGATTCCTCCTCGCTGATTCGCATTATCAACCTGGTGCAGCCGGACGAACTATACAACCTGGCGGCGCAGAGCCACGTACAGGTATCTTTCGATGTGCCGGAGTACTCCGGGGATGTGGATGCGCTGGGCGTTTTGCGCATCCTTGAGGCGGTGCGCATACTGGGCCTGACGAAAAAGACGCGCGTATACCAGGCGTCTACTTCGGAACTTTACGGCAAAGTGGAGGAAGCGCCTCAGCGGGAGAGTACGCCCTTCCACCCCTATAGCCCCTACGCAGTGGCCAAGCAGTACGGCTTCTGGATCACAAAGGAATACCGCGAGGCATACGGTATGTTCGCCGCCAACGGCATACTTTTCAATCACGAATCCGAGCGTCGCGGCGAAAACTTCGTCACCCGCAAGATCACGCTGGCCGCCGGCCGCATCGCGGAGGGCCTGCAGGATCATCTGGAACTTGGCAACATGGACAGTCTGCGCGACTGGGGTTATGCCCGGGATTACGTGGAGTGCATGTGGTTGATTTTGCAGCAGGACGAGCCGGACGATTTCGTCATCGCTACGGGCGTTCAGCACACCGTGCGCGACTTTACGGAAAAGGCGTTTGCCGCCAATGGCATCGCCCTGCGCTGGGAAGGCGAAGGCGTCGAGGAAAAGGGTTATGACGCCGCCACGGGCAAGATGCTGGTGAGCGTCAATCCGCGTTGGTTCCGGCCCACGGATGTGGTCAACCTCTGGGGAGATCCCACGAAGGCCAGAACCGTGCTGGGCTGGGATCCGCAGAAGACCAGCTATGAACAGCTCGTCGAGATCATGGCAAAGCATGACCGGATGCTGGCAAAGCGGGAGAAGGCCATGAAAGAGGCGGGTGAACAGAAATGATGGAGAAAACTGCAAAGATCTACGTGGCAGGGCATCGCGGCATGGTGGGCAGCGCCATCGTGCGCGCGCTCGAGCGCCAGGGATATGCCAACATCGTCACCCGTACGCATCAGGAGCTCGACCTCTGCCGGCAGGAGGCGGTGGAGCGCTTTTTTGCGGAGGAGAAGCCGGAATATGTATTTCTGGCGGCGGCGAAGGTGGGCGGTATCGTGGCCAACCGCGAGGCGTTGGCGGACTTCATGTACGACAACATGATCTTGGAGATGAACGTCATACACTAGATCGCGTGTTAATGGCTGCAAAAAGCTGGAATTTCTCGGCAGCAGCTGCATCTATCCGCGCATGGCGCCGCAGCCGATGCCGGAGAGTTGCCTTTTGACCGGCGAGCTGGAAAAGACCAACGAGGCTTACGCGCTGGCGAAGATCAGCGGCCTGAAGTACTGCGAGTATCTGAACCGGCAGTACGGCACGGACTATATCTCCGTAATGCCCACCAATCTCTACGGCCCGAACGACAACTACCATCCTACGCACAGCCACGTGCTGCCGGCGCTCATTCGCCGCTTCCACGAGGCGAAGGTCGAGGGGCGCGACACCGTCACCTGCTGGGGCGACGGAAGCCCTCTGCGGGAGTTTTTGTACGTGGACGACCTCGCCGATCTCTGCGTCTTTTTGATGAACAACTATTCCGGGAACGAGACTGTCAACGCCGGCACGGGCAGGGAATTGACCATCAAAGCCCTGACGGAGTTGGTGGCCAAGGTGGTCGGATATACCGGGAAGATCGAATGGGACACGACCAAGCCAACGGCACGCCGCGCAAGCTGCTGGATGTCGGCAAGGCCACCGCCCTGGGGTGGACGTATAAGACGGAGCTGGAGGACGGCATCCGTATGGCCTACGAAGATTTTCTGCGCAACCCCATGCGGGCCGAACGCTAGGGAGATTGAAAACAGACAGGGGGCCGGGCGAGCGCCCGGAACGAGCGATGACCATGAACATCATACTTTTGTCCGGCGGTTCCGGCAAACGCCTGTGGCCGCTGTCCAACGATATACGCTCCAAGCAGTTTATCAAGATCTTCAAAAAAGAGGGCGCGGGCGATGGGGAAGACGCCTACGAATCCATGTTGCAGCGCGTTTACCGGCAGATCCAGAAGATCGACACCAGCGCGCGTGTAACGGTGGCCACCTCCCGCTCGCAGGTATCGGCCATCCACAACCAGCTGGGCGACAGGGTGGCCGTTTCGGTGGAGCCCTGCCGCAAAGACACATTTCCCGCCATCGCGCTGGCGACGGCTTATCTGGTAGATGTGCTCAAGGTGGACGAAAACGAGCCGGTCGTCGTCTGCCCGGTGGATCCCTATGTGGGCGACGAATACTTTGAGGCGCTGCGCTCGCTCGCGCGGCAAGCGGCGCGCGGGGAGGCGGAACTGGTGCTGATGGGCATCGAGCCGACCTATCCATCGGAAAAGTATGGCTACATCCTTCCCGAAACGAGAGACGCGGTCACGGACGTCAGGGCGTTCAAGGAGAAGCCGGACGCGGCTACGGCGGCAGGCTTTATCGCGCAGGGCGCGCTCTGGAACGGAGGCGTTTTTGCCTACAAGGCAGGGTATGTGCTGCGCAAGGCGCACGAATTGATCGCGTTTGAGGACTATCAGGATCTCTACGCAAAATACGACACGCTGGAGCGCATTTCCTTCGACTACGCCGTGGTGGAAAGGGAAAAGCGCATACAGGTTATGCGCTACAACGGCAGCTGGAAGGATCTGGGCACGTGGAACACGCTCACGGAGGCCATGCAGGAGCCCGTGGTGGGCAAGGCCATCCTCGATAAGACCTGTTCGGACGTTCACATCGTCAACGAGATGAACTTGCCCATACTGGCGATGGGCCTGCACGATGTGGTGATTGCCGCCAGCCCGGAGGGCATACTGGTCAGCGATAAGGAGCAGAGCTCATACATCAAGCCGTATGTGGACGGCATCGAACAACAGATCATGTTCGCGGAAAAGTCCTGGGGCAGCTTCCGCGTGCTCGACACCGAAAAGGAGTCTTTGACCATTAAGGTGACACTCAACGCCGGGCACAGCATGAATTATCACAGCCACGCGCGCAGGGACGAAGCGTGGGTCGTGATCTCAGGCACGGGGAAGACGGTGGTGGACGGCATGACGCAGAGCGTTCGCGCCGGGGATGTGATCACCATGAGCGCCGGTTGCCGGCATACGGTGATCGCGGAGACGGAACTCAAATTGATCGAAGTGCAGCTGGGCAAAGAGATCAGCGTCCACGACAAGCAAAAGTACGAATTGGAGTATTGAACGTGCAATTTGGGCCGTTTTTGCTCGCCCCCTCCGGCAAGGACTACCTCTGGGGTGGGAAAAGGTTAAAAGATGAATATGGAAAGGCCATGGACGTGACGCCGCTGGCGGAGACGTGGGAGTGCAGTACCCACCCGGACGGCCCCAGCCGTGTGGTCAGCGGGCGTTCGCCGGACGCACACTGGCGGATGTGCTCAAAGAACATCCGGAATTTCTCGGCGCGCATTGCCGGGACCGCGGCGATTTGCCCATCCTCATCAAGCTGATCGACGCCAAAGAGGATCTTTCGGTGCAGGTGCATCCGACGGATGAATACGCCGGGGAGCATGAGAACGGCCAGCTCGGGAAGACGGAGATGTGGTATGTGCTCGACGCCGCCCGGGGGAGCAAACTGGTCTATGGTCTGAGCCGCAGCGTCGAAGAGGAGGAGATGCGGCGGGCGTTGCAAAATGGCACGGTGGAACGCTATTTGCGCAGGGTCGAGATCGAAAAGGACGATCTTTTTTATATCCCGGCGGGCACGATCCACGCGATCGGCGCGGGCGCGCTGATCGCGGAGGTGCAGGAGAATAGCAATTTAACCTATCGCCTTTACGACTATGACCGCGTCGATAAAAATGGCCGCAAGCGGGCGCTGAACATCGAAAAGGCGCTGGAAGTCGCCGACCTCAGCGGCAGCGCGGAGCCGCGCCAGCCGCTGCGCGTGCTCAAGTATCGTCAGGGCGCGGCTACGGAGTTGTTGTGCCGCTGCCGCTATTTCGAGGTATACCGCATGCTGGTGAATACGGAACGACGGCAAACGTTGTTTTATCGCGCGGACGCGATGAGCTTCCGCGTGCTGCTGTGTCTCAAAGGCTGCGGAACGCTTTCGGGCGTCGAGGGGCAAATGAATATCTATAAAGGGGATTGCGTCTTTTTCCCGGCGGACTGTGCGCCGGTGCGCCTGCATGGGCAGATGCAGCTTCTGGATGTGCGCGGCTGAAAACGGCGCGCGGGAGGTTGGATATGAGAGACTACATGGCGGAATACGGCCGTTGGCGTGAAAAGGCCACGGAAGATCAGGATGTGCGCGCGGAATTGCTTTCAATGGATGATAAGCAGATCGAGGACGCGTTTTACCGCGACCTGGCTTTCGGGACGGGCGGCCTGCGCGGCCTGATTGGCGCGGGCACCAACCGCATGAACGTTTACACTGTCGCCAAGGCGTCGCAGGGGTTGGCGAACGCCGTCAAGCGGCGGACAGGAACGGGAAAGATCGCCGTTTCCTACGACAGCCGCATTAAATCGCAACTGTTTGCGCAGGTGGCGGCGGGCGTGTTCGCCGCCAACGGCCTGACGGCATACGTCTATCCGCAACTGATGCCCACGCCCTGCCTGTCCTTCGCGGTGCGGCGGTTGGGCTGCGATGCCGGAGTGATGATCACAGCCTCCCACAACCCCGCGAGATACAATGGCTACAAGGTCTATGGCAGCGACGGTTGTCAGATTACCACGCGTGCGGCGGACGCCATCCTCGCGGAGATCGAGGCGCTCGACATCTTTTCGGACGTGCGGCGGACGCCTTTCGCGGAGGGTGTGAAGAATGGGCGCATACGCTGGATCGACGAGGAGGTCTATACGGCTTTCACTGAAGCGGTCAAGGCGCAGAGCGTGCTGGGAACGGCCAGAGTCGACAAGAACGTTTCCATCGTCTATACGCCGCTCAATGGTACGGGGCTGCGGCCCGTGCTGCGCGTCCTGCGCGAGGCGGGCTACGCGAACATCGCCATCGTCAAAGAGCAGGAGATGCCGGATGGGAATTTTCCCACCTGTCCGTACCCCAATCCGGAGATCCGGGAAGCCATGGCGCTGGGCATGGAGTACGCTGCGCGGCAAAACGCCGACCTGTTGTTGGCTACGGATCCGGACTGCGACCGCGTAGGCGTCGCTGTGCGCGACGGCAGGGGGGAATATGTACTGCTTTCCGGCAACGAGACGGGCGTTTTGCTCCTGGACTATATCTGCGCGCGCCGGCAGGAGAACGGAACCATGCCGGTTTCGCCTGTGTTTGTCAAGACCATCGTTACCACCGATATGGCCGAGCAGGTGGCCGCGCATTACGGCGTGGAGACGGTCAACGTTCTGACAGGCTTTAAATTCATCGGCGAACAGATCGGGCTTCTGGAAAAAGCGGGACAGGCGGAGCGCTATATCTTCGGCTTTGAGGAGTCCTACGGCTATCTGAGCGGGACGCATGTGCGCGACAAAGACGCGGTGAACGCCTCGCTGCTGATTTGCGAGATGTACGCCTTCTATGCCGCGCGGGGCACGAGCCTGCTGGAGAAGCTGGAAGAATTGTACAAGACCTACGGCTACCGCCTCAATACGCTGCACAGCTACACGTTCGAAGGCAGCGCCGGCCTTGCGCGCATGGGAACGATCATGGCCTCGCTGCGGGGCGGCGTCGAGCGCTTCGGACCCAGGGCGGTGCGGGAATGTCTCGATTACAGCGCCGGGCTGGAGGGCCTGCCAAAGAGCGACGTGCTCAAATACATCCTCGAAGACGGCTGTTCGCTGGTCGTGCGGCCCAGCGGTACGGAACCAAAACTGAAGGCCTACGTAAGCGTCAGGGCCGAGAATCGGGAACTGGCAGCGCGTCTGGAAAAAGAGATTGTCGAAGCGTTCGAAGGGTGCTTTTCCGGGAGGAATGTGCTATAATAGATATGCGTTGCCGACGAGGCGACGATGCGTGCGCCATGCTCAGATCCGTGGCGACTTTCTTGGGGGAAAATGCGATACGATTACTTAGTCGTTGGTGCCGGCCTCTATGGCTCGGCCTTTGCTCACGAAGCCCGCAGGCATGGCAAGTCTGTCCTCGTCGTTGACAAACGCTTCGCACATCGCCGGCAACGTCTATACTGAGCGCGTCGATGGGATCAACGTCCACAAGTACGGCGCGCACATCTTTCACACGAACGACAAGCGCGTGTGGGAGTATGTAAATCAGTTCGCCACTTTCCACCGCTTCACCAATTCCCCGATCGCCAACTACAAGGGCGAACTGTACTCCATGCCCTTCAACATGTATACCTTCAATAAGATGTGGGGCGTGGTCACGCCCGAGGAAGGGGCGGCGAAGCTCGCCGCGCAGCGCCGGGAGATCCAGGGCGAGCCGAGGAATCTCGAGGAACAGGCCATTTCCTTGGTCGGGCGGGACATCTACGAAAAGCTGGTCAAGGGGTATACGGAGAAGTAGTGGGGGCGTTCCTGCAAAGAGCCGCGGCGCTGGAGATGTGCGGGCGGGAGTTTGGCCAAAGCTAGTTTGCACACCACATACCGCGTGAAGGAAAGGAATGTTTTAAAAGCAGAACGATGCGGCACGACATGCACGACCGACGGAATGCGATTTATTTTCTCCCCGCCGTCCTCTGGCTGGGCATCATCTTCTTTCTCTCCGGGCAGACGGGGGAGCAGACGGCGTCGTTGAGTCTGTCCATCGCGCGGTGGCTGATGCGGTTTTTCCCCGGCGCGTCGGAGGCGGGGCTGCACATGTGGCTGCGCAAGCTGGCGCATATCGGCGTGTATTTCGTCGAAGGCGCGCTGCTGTTTCCCGCCCTGCGCCGCACGCTGCGGGGCGCGGGGAAGGGCTTTGCCGCCGCGCTTGTGCTGTGCGCGTTGATCGCCGCGGCGGACGAGGCGCACAAGGCGCTGATCCCAGGCCGGCACTGTTCGTGGGATGAGGCGGGGCTGAACATTCTCGGCGCATTCCTCGGCGCGGGGGCGGTGTTGATCGTTGGCGCTTTGAGGGCGCGAAGAAGGAAAAATTGAACGGCAGGCAGGAATACCCGAAAAACCATATTGCAGAATTTGGCGCTGGAATGCTTTTCCGGCGCCTTTTTTTATTGTTATATCTACGGGTGGGTATTATATGAGCTGATTGCGTGTTTATCAATTCCAACATATCGGACTATTCCTGCGGGATGATCGTCAACTTTGTCCACTATCGCAATTGCGGGGCTGCGATGATCCGGCAGGGGATGTGGGATAAGTATTACTGTTCGTTCGCTGGACTGAAGTCGGATGATATCCGTATGAGTCCGTTTATCGATCCCGCGTATTGCTAAGACATGCTGCTTCCGCGGCTTTTCAACGGTACGCTTCGCTTTTACGCGACAGGACATGCCTATGGAAGGCTTGCCAAGACCACGATTCTCGCGGATCACCCGTTGACGCAGAAGCATCTCAATGTCTGCGACAATACCAGGAATTGCGGGAAATGCAAAAAGTGCGCTAGGACGCTCGCCACGTTTTCTTTTTGCCACCATGGCGATTCGAGTGCGGAAAAGGCTCCCTTGTGCGCGGACAAAAGGGGGCTCTTTTTCCGCGACGCATGTGGCAGACCGCGCAGGAAACCGTGGCGAGCTTTGTTGTGGCGACTGCGTCGCTGGCTCCGTTGGACGCTGGCGTGTTTGTAGTGCGACGCTTGCGCCCGCTTTCTGGCTCTGCCCCAAGCTCGTTCGGCAATCCTTCCGGGTTTTCGCGCATTCGCCCGGATCCTTGCCTTCGCTTTGGTACTGCGATTTTTCCGGGCATAATGCCCGGCGCTTTTCAGAATGCGGCGTATTTCATCCGTCCGAATGCCTGCGCCCAAGATTCATCCCTTTTTGCGCAATTCAGCGATATATAATTTCGCGCGCCCATCCCCGCCACGCGGGGATCCTTGCCCATGCCGGTGCAAACCATCTTCCGGCTTTGCGTCAAAAACCGGCAGGGAAGCGGCAAATGCCCCTTGGCGTTAGGGCGTCTCCTTGCGCTAGGGGCGCTGTTGGGAATAGCCGCGATCCTTATATACACGCACGCGGACGACACGCCCCTTTCCTCCCCGCGGCAGGTTTTCCACTGTCTGGGGGAATATCACCGGCTGCAAAAAAACCGAGCCAGGAGAATAAAAAAGAATCATGGCCATCGGCTTAGCCGGTAGCCATGATTTGCCGTCATTACAGCTACACCCTTATGGCAAAGCCAACCTTGAAAAGCGGGTGTTCGCGTAATGCCTGTTTGGTCAGACCGACCGAAAACGGGCACGAATCTCATAAAGAGCCAAGAGGGGAGCCTGATCGAAAGAATGGACAGGGAATTGCGTTTCAAACCGTTCGACCTGGCGCATGAGAAACGGAATGACACCGACGTTGGCGCGGAAGCCAAGCACAAGACACAGCATGGAACGGCCATAGGGTTCGCGCACATCTTCGTAGTTCTGCAATATCCATTGCGAACAGTTTTCCTCACACCTGGCCATGAACCGAACGCAGTTTTCAATCGCGTTGTCGTTAAAGGTTTTCAGGATCAGACGCCGGATTTCCGGCAATGCCTCCTCCTCCCGTTTCAACAGCTTTTCAAGCAGCGCCCCGCGAACATCGGGCGCCAGCGTCTGCCGGAGCATACGCAGCAATCTGCCGGTATCCTCTTCCCGCTCCAACGCAACCATCTGCTGTGTGGCGTCGGGAAGCGCAATTCCTCTTTGGGCCGCCAACCCGCGCAATGCGGGCAGCATTTTATCCACAGAAGATACCGCCTCCGGCATCAGCAACATGGAATACTCAAGCCGTGCCGCCGAGTGTTCCTTCACGGGATGCTGGTGAAACCAGTCCCTTGTGAGCAGCTTTACAGGCTCCTTCAACGCTTCTCCCTCCCCTGAAAAAGTGAAATATCTCTTGGAAAACCAAAAGGATATTTCCGCTTCATGTCGAATTATATATGTATACGGGCGATTCGTCAACATCCCGCACCGGGCGGACAGTATCGATTGGGAGGCTGTTTCATGGGCTATATCACCGGCACGGACAGCAGACAGATGACCTTGGGCATATGGTGCGTCGAGGACGAAGTTTCACACGACAGCCCCGTATGGTTCATTGCGGTGTTTGTGGACGGACTGGACCTGGAAGCGCTGGGGTTCGAGCACGCCCCGCCCGCGGCCACGGGCCGGCCACCTTACAGCCCCTACGACCTGGTGAAGCTGTACATCTATGGCTACCTCAACGGGATACGCTCCTCCCGGCGCCTGATGCGGGAATGCCGGCGCAACGTCGAACTGTTCCTTCTACTCAACCGCCTGTGCCCGGACTTCCGCACCATCGCCGACTTCCGCAAAAGGCACGGGAAACTGCTCAAAAAGATATTTCTCATCTTCGTGCAGGCCTGCCGGGAAATGAAGCTCATGGACGCGCAGACGCTCTGTCTGGACGGAACCACCGTCCGCGCGGTCAACGGCAAAAAGCAGGCGACCAGCGCCGAACTGAGCCGCAAGAAGCTGGAGTACGCCCGCGCGCAGCTGGCGGCTGTGGAGAAATATCTGGACACACTGGACGAAAACGACCTCCACGAGGAGCGGATCGACCATCCCTTTGCGCTGGACCTGGACAGGGACCGCCTGCCCGACCCGCAGTGGCTCAAAGAGCGCATCGCCTTTCACGAAAAATGCCTGCGAGAGATGGAAGAAAGTGGCCGGAAGTCCCTGACGTTCACCGACCCGGAAAGCGCCATGATGCCCGCGAAAGAGGGCGGCATAAAGGCCTGCTACAATGTGCAGACGGTCGTGGACGCGGGAAGCCACATGGTCGTGGACTTTCATGTCACCCACAGCCCCAGCGACCGGGGCCAGATCAGCAAAAGCATGGCGCTGTGCAAAGAGGAGCTGGGGCTTGAGGCCGTATCCGTCATCGCGGACAAGGGGTATGAGAGCGCGAAGGACATCCAGGAGTGCCTCATGAGCGGCGTTGTGGCGGACGTGGGATTTATTCAGGACCGGGAGGAACGGGTGTTTCCGCTGGACTACGTGGAGCGGGAGATAACGGCGGAAATGAAGGCTTCTGCCAAACCCGAGGACATCCAGGCCTGCCTCCACGCGGGTGTGCTGCCAGACCGCTACGAAAACACCAACATCCGCATCCAACTGCAATCCCTGGGGCCGGTCAGCTGTTTCATCCGCCACGAAGACGGCCGGGTCACCTGCCCTATGGGGAGGGAACTGTTCAAACAGAAGGCCACCCGGTACGGCATTGAGTATTCCAGCAAAGAGGCCTGCCGCACCTGCCCCAACCGCTGCACCGACTCCCGAAAGGAAAAGCACGTCAATATTGGCCACAACAGCCGCTATGTCCCCGTGCGCATGTATGGAGACCCCCGGTATCCGCTCCAACAAATCCCGGACGCGGAACAGCGCAGCCCGTACAATAACTTCGGCAAACTGAAGCGGGCGGAAAAGCGGGTGATGGTCTTTATCCAGCGGGACGTGCAGAAGCAGAAACTGCGGCAGCGCACCAGCGAGCATCCCTTCGGAACCATCAAGCATTACGACGGCGCCGGCCACTTCCTGTGCAAAGGGAAGGAGAAGGTCACAGCGGAGTTTGCCCTGTCCGCGCTGTCCTACAATATCCGCAGGGCGATCAACATATGCGGAGGCGTACAAAATCTCATTGAGCGCTACCGCAGGATAACGATGCCCAAAATGCGGGAAATCGCGGGTGTTTGAGGGGAAGCTCTCTCTTTTTCGTTGATTTGGGTGGGATTTGAGGTGCTTTGCAGCGGATATAACGAAATATCCGTCTGAAAACAGGAGTTTTCAGACGGACTGTGGTCAGATCGTCCGAAAACGGGTGCGAATCTCGTAAAGAGCCAAGAGGGGGGCCTGTTCGAAAGAATGGTCAGGGAATTGCGTTTCAAACCGTTCGACCTGGCGCATGAGAAACGGAATGACATCGACGTTGGCGCGGAAGCCAAGCACAAGACACAGCATGGAACGGCCATAGGGTTCGCGCACATCTTCGTAGTTCTGCAATATCCATTCCGAACAGTTTTCATCACACCTGGCCATGAACCGAACGCAGTTTTCAATCGCGTTGTCGTTAAAGGTTTTCAGGATCAGACGCCGGATTTCCGGCAATGCCTCCGCCTCCCGTTTCAACAGCTTTTCAAGCAGCGCCCCGCGAACATCGGGCGCCAGCGTCTGCCGGAGCATACGCAGCAATCTGCCGGTATCCTCTTCCTGCTCCAACGCAACCATCTGCTGTGTGGCGTCAGGAAGCGCAATTCCTCTTTGGGCCGCCAACCCGCGCAATGCGGGCAGCATTTTATCCACAGAAGATACCGCCTCCGGCATCAGCAACATGGAATACTCAAGCCGTGCCGCCGAGTGTTCCTTCACGGGATGCTGGTGAAACCAGTCCTTGTGAGCAGCTTTACAGGCTCCTTCAACGCTTCTCCCTCCCCTGAAAAAGTGAAATATCTCTTGGAAAACCAAAAGGATATTTCCGCTTCATGTCGAATTATATATGTATACGGGCGATTCGTCAACATCCCGCACCGGGCGGACAGTATCGATTGGGAGGCTGTTTCATGGGCTATATCACCGGCACGGACAGCAGACAGATGACCTTGGGCATATGGTGCGTCGAGGACGAAGTTTCACACGACAGCCCCGTATGGTTCATTGCGGTGTTTGTGGACGGACTGGACCTGGAAGCGCTGGGGTTCGAGCACGCCCCGCCCGCGGCCACGGGCCGGCCACCTTACAGCCCCTACGACCTGGTGAAGCTGTACATCTATGGCTACCTCAACGGGATACGCTCCTCCCGGCGCCTGATGCGGGAATGCCGGCGCAACGTCGAACTGTTCCTTCTACTCAACCGCCTGTGCCCGGACTTCCGCACCATCGCCGACTTCCGCAAAAGGCACGGGAAACTGCTCAAAAAGATATTTCTCATCTTCGTGCAGGCCTGCCGGGAAATGAAGCTCATGGACGCGCAGACGCTCTGTCTGGACGGAACCACCGTCCGCGCGGTCAACGGCAAAAAGCAGGCGACCAGCGCCGAACTGAGCCGCAAGAAGCTGGAGTACGCCCGCGCGCAGCTGGCGGCTGTGGAGAAATATCTGGACACGCTGGATGAAAACGACCTCCACGAGGAGCGGATCGACCATCCCTTTGCGCTGAATCTGGACAGGGATCGCCTGCCCGACCCGAAGTGGCTCAAAGAGCGCATCGCCTTTCACGAAAAATGCCTGAAGGAACTGGAAGAAACCGGCCGGAAGTCCCTGACGTTCACCGACCCGGAGAGCGCCATGATGCCCGCGAAAGAGGGCGGCATAAAGGCCTGCTACAATGTACAGACCGTCGTGGACGCGGGAAGCCACATGATCGTGGACTTCCATGTCACCGACAGCCCCAGCGACCGGGGCCAGATCAGCAGAAGCATGGCGCTGTGCAAAGAGGAGCTGGGGCTTGAGGCCGTATCCGTCATCGCGGACAAGGGGTATGAGAGCGCGAAGGACATCCAGGAGTGCCTCATGAGCGGCGTTGTGGCGGACGTGGGATTTATTCAGGACCGGGAGGAACGGGTGTTTCCGCTGGACTACGTGGAGCGGGAGATAACGGCGGAAATGAAGGCTTCTGCCAAACCCGAGGACATCCAGGCCTGCCTCCACGCGGGTGTGCTGCCAGACCGCTACGAAAACACCAACATCCGCATCCAACTGCAATCCCTGGGGCCGGTCAGCTGTTTCATCCGCCACGAAGACGGCCGGGTCACCTGCCCTATGGGGAGGGAACTGTTCAAACAGAAGGCCACCCGGTACGGCATTGAGTATTCCAGCAAAGAGGCCTGCCGCACCTGCCCCAACCGCTGCACCGACTCCCGAAAGGAAAAGCACGTCAATATTGGCCACAACAGCCGCTATGTCCCCGTGCGCATGTATGGAGACCCCCGGTATCCGCTCCAACAAATCCCGGACGCGGAACAGCGCAGCCCGTACAATAACTTCGGCAAACTGAAGCGGGCGGAAAAGCGGGTGATGGTCTTTATCCAGCGGGACGTGCAGAAGCAGAAACTGCGGCAGCGCACCAGCGAGCATCCCTTCGGAACCATCAAGCATTACGACGGCGCCGGCCACTTCCTGTGCAAAGGGAAGGAGAAGGTCACAGCGGAGTTTGCCCTGTCCGCGCTGTCCTACAATATCCGCAGGGCGATCAACATATGCGGAGGCGTACAAAATCTCATTGAGCGCTACCGCAGGATAACGATGCCCAAAATGCGGGAAATCGCGGGTGTTTGAGGGGAAGCTCTCTCTTTTTCGTTGATTTGGGTGGGATTTGAGGTGCTTTGCAGCGGATATAACGAAATATCCGTCTGAAAACAGGAGTTTTCAGACGGACTGTGGTGGAGGCGAGGGGGGTCGAACCCCTGTCCGAAGACCAGACGGCCTAAACCTCTCCGAGCGCAGTCTGCGTTTTGACATTCCCTCCACCGGGCTCCCGCAGACGGGATACCGGCTTGAGTAGCTTCATAAAGTCCCACCCATCGCAAAGCTTAAATGGGCTGGTTCCCTGCATTGATGACGCCGGTTACCTGCGCCGCAGGAGGCTCAGGGCCGACGGTCACGGCTTAAGCCGCGACGGCGACGGTATTATAATCGTCAGTTCATTTTAAGTTTCCCGTTTTTGAGGCGGTTCAGGGCCGCCGCTCGCTGTTTGGGTCCTCCGCATCCCCGTCGAAACCAAATACGCCCCCTTATCCCTTGTCGCGCATGCTGCGTTCGATGTCCCGCTGCGCATCGCGCTTGGCCATATCGTCGCGCTTGTCGTAGAGCTTCTTGCCCTTGCACAGGGCGATCTCCATCTTCATGCGGCCGTCCTTGAGGTACACGCTCAGCGGGATGAGCGCCAGCCCCTTTTGCATCACGCCCTGCTGCAATTTGCGGATCTCCGCCTTGTGCATCAGCAGGCGCTTGGGCCTGAGCGGGTCGGTGTTGGAAAAACTGCCCTTCTCATAGGGGCTGATATGCATGCCGTAGACGAACAGCTCGCCGTCCTTGACGGCGGCGTAGCAGTCCTTGAGCGTGCACTTGCCCAGCCGGATGGACTTGACCTCGGTGCCGCGCAACTCAATGCCGGCCTCCCAGGCTTCCAACACGAAATAGTCATGCCGCGCGCGGCGGTTCTGCGCGACGACCTTAACACCCTTTTGCGGCATGCCATCCCTTCCTCTCAGGGTCATCATTATACCACAGCGGCGGGGAAAAGTAAAGCCCTGCGGGCGAGGGGAGGGAAATTACCTGAAATTTTCAATTGTAGCCCTTGACAAAACGCGCCTGAGATGCTAAACTTATATAGTCGCTTGCGGGGCACATGCCGTTGTCGGGGTGTAGCGCAGCTCGGTAGCGCACGTGCTTTGGGAGCATGGGGCCGCAGGTTCAAATCCTGTCACCCCGACCATACGCGACCTCTTGGTCAAGCGGTTAAGACACCGCCCTTTCACGGCGGTAACACGGGTTCGAGTCCCGTAGAGGTCGCCATTTTTTATGCGTTTAACCGGGTTAGGGCCTTTAGCTCAGTTGGTTAGAGCAGTCGGCTCATAACCGATCGGTCCGGGGTTCAAGTCCCTGAAGGCCCACCATAAACGCTTGGTCCGGTAGTTCAGTTGGTTAGAATGCCAGCCTGTCACGCTGGAGGTCGAGGGTTCGAGCCCCTTCCGGATCGCCATGAGCCTCCCAAGGATGGGGGGCTTTTTCTTTTGTATTTTAAAGACTGAAGTCTTTTTTTAAAATTACAGACCTTGGACTGTTTTGGAGGCCGCATGCAGGAACTGGAGATCGCCCGCCGCCTGGCGGAGGATGTAGCCGCGGAAGGCGGCCGCGCCTATTTTGTCGGCGGCTATGTGCGCGACCAGATAATGGGGCGCGCGACCAAGGACATAGACATCGAAGTATACGGCACCCCCCCCGCAACGCTGCGCGCGCTGCTCGCCCGGCAGGGGCGCGTCTACGAAAAGGGCGCATCGTTCGGCGTGCTCTCCCTGGAGCATACGAACCTTGATATCGCCATGCCGCGCCGCGAATCGCGCATCGGCGCGCGCCACACGGACTTTGACGTTTCCGTGGACCCGGCGCTCACCACGCGGGAGGCCAGCCGCCGCCGCGATTTCACCGTCAACGCCATGCTCATGGACGTGCTTACCGGCGAGGTCGTCGACCATTGGGGCGGCAGGGACGACCTGCGGGCGGGCGTGCTGCGCCACGTGTCTGCCGAGACTTTCCCGGAGGACGCCCTGCGCGTGTTCCGCGCCGCGCAGTTCGCCGCGCGCTTTGCCATGCGCGTGGACGATGAGACGGTGGCGCTCTGCCGGGGGATGGATGTGCGCGCCCTGTCCCGCGAGCGCGTGTTTGAGGAGGCTGGCAAAGCGCTTTTGCAGGCAAAACAGCCGTCGGTCTTTTTTGCCGTTTTGGAGGCGATGGGGCATCTGGAGGAGTTTTTCCCCGAGGTCGCGGCCACGCGCGGCGTGCCGCAAAACCCCAAGTACCATCCCGAGGGCGACGTCTACCGCCACACCATGCTGGTGCTCGACCAGGCGGCGCTTTTGCGCCATCGCGCCGTGGAGCCGCTGTTTTTCATGTTTGCGGCCCTCTGTCACGATCTGGGCAAGATCGACTCCACGCGCGTGGAGGAGGATGGCCGCATCACATCGCATATGCACCCCGTTACCGGCCGCCCGCTGGCCGAGCGCCAGCTGCGCCGCCTGACGGATAACGCCCGCCTTTTGCGCTACGTGGACGACATGGTGGCCAACCACATGCGCCCCAACGCCATGGCCATGTGCCGGTCCAAAAAGAAAAAGACGCGGCTGCTGTTTGATGCCAGCGTGTGCCCGGAGGACCTTATCCTCCTGTCGCGCTCCGACGCCTCGGGAAAGCTGGACGATCCTTACGACGAACGCCTGGAGAGCTTCCTGCTCGAACGGTTGCGGGATTGGCGCGAAGCCGCGGCGCAGCCGATGGTCACGGGGCAGGATCTCATAAACGCCGGCCTTGCGCCGGGCGAGCGCTTTTCCGCCATGCTGCAAAGGGCGCGGGAACTGCGATTTGCGGGGCTGACGAAGGAACGGGCGCTTGCCCAGGTGCTTTCTGAGAATGCGCCGGCCAGGGGCTAGTCCGGGTGGGCGGCAAGCCAGGCGCGGGCGTTTTCCGAGTCTTTGGCGATCTGCGCGCGCAACGCCCCGGTGTCGGCAAAGCGCGTTTCAGGGCGCAGGAAGGCGCGCAGGTCCACGCTGACGCGCTGCCCGTACAGGTCGCCGTCAAAATCGAAGATAAAGGCTTCGACCGTGGCCGCGCCCTCGGGCAGCGTCGGGTGCCGCCCCTTGTTGAGCACGCAGGGCAGCGCGCGCCCGTCCGCCAGCGACAGCACCGCGGCGTAGACGCCGTTTTCCCGCGGCAGGGCGCAGCCCTCGTCGGGCACAATGTTCGCGGTGGGGAAGCCCAACGTGCGGCCAATATGCTTTCCGGCCGACACGACGCCGGTGATCAACATGGAAACACCTCCAATACATCGACCATTATACAAAAAATCTTCCCGGGAGGCAACCATATCTTCATTTCCTGCGTCAAATTAAGGAAAGCGGGCGCGTTCGTTAAATAGCTCGGCAAGCCTTGACGAATCGGGAGCTTTGTGTATATAATAATTTGAATACATACGCTTTAGGGGGCGGTTTTGTTGGACAACAGGGCGCGCGCGGCGATGATCCGCAAAGTCGAGCGCAAGATCAAGGCTAAGTATCGCAAAACGTGCGGGTGGTGTTTCCTCATCGCCCTCCTCATCGGACTTGTTTTGGGCTTCCTCTGTGCCAGGATGATGTTCCCGGCGCAGTCGGCGCGTTCATCGGTATCGCCGACGCCCGTAGCCGCCGCGCCTGTGGCGACGGAGGACGTGCAGCTCGCCCTGGCTACGCAGCAGCCCACGCCGGAGCCGACGCCTACGCCGACGCCGGAGCCCACGCCCACGCCGAGCCCCACGGTGGACATCCTGGGGGACTATTTCGGCCTTTCGGCGGAAGAACTCGGCCTGACGGCGGAGACGCCCACGCCCGAGCCGACGCCGGAACCCACGCCCGAGCCCACGCTTGAGCCGACGCCTGTGGCGACCCAGCAGGTTGTGCAGCTCGCGCCCACCGCGACGCCTGTGCAGGAGGGCGTCCTGCTGACCATCACGCCCACCCCGGCGGCCCAGCCCGTCCAGGCAGCGGGCGAAACGCAGGCGACGGGCGAGACGCAGGCGACGGGCGAGACGCAGGCGACGGCCGGCGCGCAGACGGCGCAGACTGTCGCGCAGGATCCCAACGCCAAGGGCGGCAAGAACAACCCGTACCTGCTCGACGAGGTATTCACATTTGACACAGAGGTGCTCCCCAGCGGCCTGCCGCGCACCAATGTGGCCAATACGGAATACGACACCGTGCGCTTCTCCATTGCGCTCAACAATTACATGACGCCGGAGTATTATCAGGAGCACTACGCCAACCAGTACCGCCTCACCGGCACGGAGACCGGCGCGAAACTGACCATGAGCGTGGTCAGTTCCACCGGCACGGCTGCGGTCACGCCGCAAAGCGCCCTGAAGATCGTCTTTGAAAACGATGCGGGGCTGGAGGTCGAGGGTTATCAGCTCATTGACGCCGAAGTCGGCGGCCTGCCTGGCATCGTCCTGCAGCCCGGCCAGACGCAGACAGTCTACAAGCGCTTCATCTACAACGAGGCTGAGAACGTGCAGTATCTGGTCGTCAAGTATTACGTGGGCGGCCAGGAATACAAGGCCTACTTCAAGCTGGAGGAGGGCGTGGAGCCCATCCAGTACGAACGCCTCGCCAACGGTTCCCGCGGCGACGCCGTGCAGAAGCTGCAGGAGCGCCTCGTGGAGCTGGGCTATTTGGATGACACGGCCGACGGCATCTTCGGCGCCAACACCGGCAACGCCATCAGCGCCGCCCAGGAACAGGCAGGCATGGAGGTCACGGGCGCGGCCGACAACGAATTCCAGCAGTATATCTACTCCTCCATGGCGCAACCCGCCGCGTAGGGGAAGGGCAAAACAGCAGGGCCGGGGGCATGTACGCCCCCGGCTCAGAGCGCTGACAAAGCCTACAACCGCAAAAATCGCTCTGATATACAAAAAATCAGAAGCGATTTTTGCTTCCTGCGGTGGATTTGTCGAGCCCTTTGGGATCGTCAAATCCAGTCGCCCTTGGCGACAAATTTTGCCGCCGGCAAAATTTCCTCGTCAGCTGCACTTGCATCCTGCGGTCACTTACGTCTAAGTAAGCTCCCTTGGCTGCAAGTACAGCTTCCTTGGCTTGCAGGCTTTCTCAACGCTCTGCCAGTCTGTTGACTTTGTCAACATCCTGGGCCGGGGGCATGTACGCCCCCGGCTTTGTGTATTGACAAAAGGGGGAGGATGGGCAGAGCGTTGGGAAAGCCCGCCAGCAAGGGAATCTGCCGCCGACAAAGTTTGTCGCAAGCTTGCAACGCTGCGATTGGATTTGACGATCCCGCAGGCTCGGCAAACCCGCCGCCAGCAAGCGAAAACCGCCTCCCGTTTCATTTTCTGTCGGGGCGTTTTTTGCGATCGTGGGTCTTGCGGCGCCCTGGGCCGGGACGGCATGCCTCCGGCTTTTGCCGCCGTCGCGGGACGGGCGGGCAAGAATCGGCGGCCTTCCCTGTTTTTCCATCAGGGCGGCCGAAAGCCGGCAGCCTGTTTCCACGCGAAGCTCGCCAAAGCGCCTGCGCGGGCAGGGGAACGCCCCAGTGCCCGCGCAGGCGCTTCGGCGGGCATACAAAGGCGCGCGGGCGCGGATACTCTTCCGCTCCCGCGCGCCTTTGCGCGAATGGGGCAGCGTTTAGCCCTGTTTCCGGGACTGTGGCGGCGCGAAGCCGGCCACGGCATAGGTAAGGCCGAAAACGCACGCCGCGCCCGCGTCCAGCAGCGCCTGGCCGCAGGCGCGCATGGTCGCGCCGGTGGTGTATACGTCGTCGATCAGCAATACGGCGCGTCCTCGAACCTCGACGCCCGCCGCGATGGAACCGCGCAGGTTCTCCGCGCGCTGTTCGTGGTCGAGGCGCGCCTGCTGGCGCGTGTTGCGCAGCTTTGTCAGCGCCCGCGCGTGCGCAAGGCCGAGGCGTCGCGCCACTTCCCGCGAAAGCAGCTCCGCCTGATTGTAGCCGCGCCTGCGCTCGCGGCGCGGGTGCATGGGCGTGGGCACGACCAGCGCCGTCCCCGGCACAGGCAGGGCCGCGCAGGCGCGCGCCATGTCCGCGGCCATCATGCCCGCCAACAGGCCGACCGAGCCGTATTTGAGCGAACGCACCAGCGCCGCGGCCGGATCCCGGTAGGCATAGGCGGCGGCCAGGCCCTCGAGCGGCGGGACGCAGGGCATGGCGCCATCGCCGCACCAGAGCGCCTCAAGCGCCCGCACGCAATCGTCGCACAGCCAATCGCGCCCGCAGCCGCTCTTGTCGCCGCATCCCATGCAGGTGGCGGCGCGGGGAAACAGTAGATGGTCAAACGCCCGCCCCGCGCGCCGAAACAGCTCAGCCAAGCGCGGTCAGGGCCGCGGCGGTTCTGGCCGCCAGCGCGGCGTTGTTGTACACCAGCTGTATATTCGCCGCCAGGCTGTCGCCGCCGGTGATGTCCTTGATCTTCGCCAGCAGGAAGGGCGTAGTCTCCTTGCCGTGGATGCCCAGGGAACGCGCTTCCTCGACCGCGCGGCCGATCACGCCGTTGATCTCGTTGGGATCCATGGAGTATTCTTCCGGGATTGGGTTGGTCACGAGCATGCCGCCGGCCATCCCCATCTCGCCCTTGACGTGGAAGGCCATGGCCAGTTCCTCGGGACTGTCGAGGCGGTAATCCACCTTAAAGCCGCTCGTGCGCGTATAGAAGGCGGGCAGTTCCTCGGTCTGGTAGCCGATCACCGGCACGCCCTTGGTCTCGAGGTATTCCAGCGTCAGTCCCAGGTCGAGAATGGACTTCGCCCCGGCGCAGACCACCATCACCGGCGTCATCGCCAGTTCCTCCAGGTCGGCGGAGATATCCATGGTCGTCTCCGCGCCGCGGTGCACGCCGCCGATGCCGCCGGTGGCGAACACGCGGATGCCGGCCATGGCGGCGATGATCATTGTCGTGGCCACGGTGGTCGCGCCGTCCATGCCCCGGGAGACCACTACGGGCAGGTCGCGGCGGGAGACCTTGGTCACGGCGGTGCCGGTCTTGCCCAGGTATTCGATCTCCTCGCGGGAGAGGCCGGCCTTGAGCCGGCCGCCGAGGATGGCGATGGTGGCGGGCACGGCGCCGTTTTCGCGCACGATGCGCTCCACATTGAGGGCGGTCTCCACATTTTGCGGGTAGGGCATGCCGTGGGAGATGATGGTCGATTCCAGCGCCACCACGGGCTTGCCAGCGGCCAATGCTTCGCGCACTTCCGGCGCGACATCGAGGTATTTGTTCATTTTCGTCCCTCCAACATCCTTTGTCGAAGCGCCCTTTCGCAGAGCGCGGGGTTGACAGTTTCCTCTGCTTCGGCGGCGAGGGCCGCGGCGGCGCTCCCGGCCAGGCAGCTCTCCTCCAGCCCCATGCCGCGCGTCCACGCCCAGGCGATGGCGGCGGTAAAGGCGTCGCCCGCGCCGGTGGCGTTTTTCAGGCGCGGCGCGAGGGAGGGGAGAAAACACTCCTGCCCGTCCCCGGCGGCAAACACGCCGTCCGGCCCGAGGGTGATGAACACGCGCCCGAGCCCCGTATCCAGCAACCGCCTCGCCGCCTCGCGCGCGCCGCCTTCGTCCGCGATGCGCGCGCCGGAGAGCAGCTCCGCTTCCATGCGGTTGGGCTTGAAGGCCTTCAGCCGCCCCAGCACGGGGCGCAGCCGCATGGCCTTGGCCGCCGATACCGCGTCGGCAAACAGGGGTACGCGCACATTTTCCGCCAGGTAGAGGAGCGTTTCCCCGGGGAGGTTCGCGTCCAGCAGTACGGCGCGGCAGCGGTTTAATTCCGGCAGAATACTTTCAAAATACGCGCGGGTCTGGTGGCGATAGATGCCCATGTCGTTGACGGCGAGCGCCATATCGCCCTTTTCGTCGGCGATGAAGAGGTAGGTCGACGTGTGCTCATCCTTGAGGCGCAGGCTCAGGGAAAGGTCTATGCCCATCGCGCGCAGCTGCCCCTCGATGCTTTCGGCGTATACGTCCCCGCCCAGCACGGTGCAAAAGCGCACATTCGCGCCCAGCAGCGCCAGGTTGCGGGCAATGTTGCAGCCAACGCCGCCCACGGACATGCGCACGCGCCCGGGGTTGGAATCCCCGGCGGTGAGCGGCGCATGGGAATAGCCGCCGATATCCATGTTCACGGAGCCGATGACCGTGATCGCGTCCTTCATAAGCGCCCTCCCCGTCCAAGCATCCTGATACTATTTTACGTATATGCGGGAAAAATGTCAATGAAATTTGTTAAATGTGTCGCCGAATTGTGGCGCGGGGAAGGGAGATGGTATATAATAAAGGCATATGCGCGGCAGTGAGCGCGCGGGGGAGGAAAGCAATATGGCAGCACCAAAGCTGGTCGTCATGGCGGCGGGCATGGGCAGCCGCTTCGGCGGGCTCAAGCAGATCGCGCCTGTGGACGACGCGGGCCACGTCATCGTCGATTTTTCCATTTACGACGCCCTGCGCGCCGGCTTCGGCGGCGTGGTGTTCATCGTCAAGCCGGAGCTGGAGGCGGACTTCCGCGCCACCATCGGCGCGCGCGTCTCCGGCCATATAGACGTCTTTTACGCGCACCAGACGCTGGACGCCCTGCCTGCGGGCTTTTTCGTGCCCGAGGGGCGGCAGAAGCCCTGGGGCACCGGCCACGCGGTGCTCTGCGCGCGCAAGTTCATCGACGGCCCCTTCGCCGTCATCAACGCCGACGATTTCTACGGCCGCACGGCCTTCCAGTCCGTCTACGATTTCCTCACCGCCCCCGGCGACGCGAATGAGCACGCCATGGCTGCCTACCGCCTGCGCAACACGCTGACGGAAAACGGCTCCGTCTCCCGCGGCGTCTGCCGCGTGGACGCGGGCGGTTACCTTTCCGGCATCACGGAGCGCACGCGCATTGAACAGCGCGCAAGCGGCGCGGCCTTTACCGAGGATGGCGGCGAAACCTGGCAGCCCCTGACGGGCGAGGAACCCGTCTCCATGAACCTCTGGGGCTTCAAGGTTTCCATCCTCTCGGAGATGGAGAGCCGCTTCGAGGCCTTCCTGCGCGACGAAGCGCCTAAAAATCCCCTGCGCGGCGAATTCTATCTGCCCAGCGTGCCGGACGCGCTCATCCGCGAGGGCAAGGCGCGCGTGCGCGTGCTGCCCACGTCCGAGCGCTGGTTCGGCGTCACCTATCCTGGCGATATGGAGGCTGTGCGCGCCGCCATCGCCGAAAAGAAAGCAAGCGGGGAATACCCCGTTCATCTTTGGGAATGAAGAAGGAGGCGTGAACATGAACATACTGGTCACGGGCGGCGCCGGTTACATCGGCACCCATACGCTGGTGGAGCTCCTGAACCGCGGGCACGATGTTGTCGTGGTGGACAACTACGTCAACAGCCATCCCGAGAGCCTCGACCGCGTGCGCGAGATCACCGGCAAGACCTTCCCTTTCTACGAGGCGAACGTCTGCGACGAAGCGGCGCTTGACCGCATCTTCGACGAAAACAAGGTCGATTGCGTCATCCATTTCGCCGGGCTCAAGGCCGTGGGCGAGTCCTGCGCCAAGCCGCTGATGTACTACCGCAACAACCTGGACGGCATGCTTTCCCTCATCAGCTCCATGCGCAAACACGGCGTCAAGCGCTTCGTCTTTTCTTCCTCCGCTACGGTCTACCGCTCGGACGCCGGCATGCCGGTGGATGAGGATTCGCCCCTGGGCTGCATCAACCCCTACGGCTGGACCAAGTTCATGGGCGAGGAGATCCTCCGCGACGTGGCCAAGGCCGAGCCGGACTGGTCGGTGGTGCTTTTGCGTTACTTCAACCCCATCGGCGCGCACGAGAGCGGCAAAATCGGCGAGGACCCCAACGGCATCCCCAACAACCTCATGCCCTACATCACGCAGACGGCGCTGGGCCGCCTCAAGGAGCTGCACGTGTTCGGCAACGACTATCCCACCCCGGACGGCACCGGCGTGCGCGACTACATCCACGTCGTCGACCTGGCCGAAGGCCATGTGGCGGCCATTGAGTACGCGCGCGACCATACCGGCTGCGAGGCGTTCAACCTCGGCACCGGCGAGGGGTACAGCGTGCTGGACATCGTCAACGCCTTCGAGCGCGTCAACCACGTCAAAGTCCCCTATGAGATCGCTGCGCGCCGCCCGGGCGACCCGCCCACGGTGTACGCAAAGGTGGGCAAGGCCGAGAATCTGCTCCACTGGAAGGCGAAACGCACGCTCGACCAGATGTGCGCCGATTCCTGGCGCTGGCAGTCCCAGAATCCCCATGGTTATGCAAAGGAGAATTAAGCGATGACCCACAACATGATCGCCATCCTTGACCTCGGCAGCACCCAGAGCGCCCAGATCGCGCGCGAGATCCGCGCCCTGGGCCTGTACAGCGAGATCCATCCCAACGACATTGCCCCCGCGGCGCTCAAGGCGTTGCCCGGCGTCGTCGGCGTCATTTTGAACGGCGGCGAGAACCGCGCCGTGAACGGCGTGCCGGTGGAGGTCGATCCCGCCATCTACGATCTGGGGCTGCCCATCCTCAGCGTGGACTACGCCTGCGAGGGGCATCCCTCTGACCTGCCCGCGTGGCCGGAGAATGTGCGCGAAACGCTGGACGGCTTCATCGAGGGCATCGGCGTCGAGCGCAACTGGAGCATGGACAGCTTCATCGCCGACCAGGTGGAGCTGCTCAAAAAGCAGATCGGCCCCCGAAAGGTGCTCCTGGCGTTGTCCGGCGGCGTGGATTCCTCGGTCGTAGCCGCGCTGCTTCTCAAGGCCGTCGGCGATCAGCTCACCTGCGTACACGTCAACCACGGCCTTTTGCGCAAAGGCGAGCCGGAGCAGGTCGTGCGCGTCTTTCAGCAGGAGATGGGCGCCAACCTCATCTACGTGGACGCGGTGGACCGCTTCCTCGACAAGCTCGCCGGCGTCAGCGACCCGGAGCAGAAGCGCAAGATCATCGGCGCGGAGTTCATCCGCGTGTTCGAGGAGGAAGCGCGCAAGCTCGAGGGCATCGAGCTGCTTGGCCAGGGCACCATCTATCCCGACATCATCGAAAGCGGCACCAAGACCATGAAGGCGGTCAAGGCGCACCACAACGTCGGCGGCCTGCCGGAGGATCTCAAGTTTGAGCTGGTCGAGCCGCTCAAGTACCTGTTCAAGGACGAGGTGCGCGCCGTGGGCAAGGCGCTGGGCCTGCCGGATTCCATGGTCTACCGCCAGCCGTTCCCCGGCCCCGGCCTGGGAGTGCGCTGCCTGGGCGCGATCACCCGCGAGCGCCTGGAGATCGTCCGCGAGAGCGACGCCATCCTCCGCGACGAGTTCCAGAAGGCCGGTCTCGCCGGCAAGGTCTGGCAGTACTTCACCGCCGTGCCGGACTTCAAGTCCGTGGGCGTGCGCGACCACGCGCGCTGCTTTGAATACCCGGTCATCCTCCGCGCCGTCAACACCGTGGACGCCATGACCGCCACCGTCGAGCAGGTGCCATGGCCGCTGCTTCTCAAGATCACCGACCGCATACTCGCGGAGGTGAAGGGCTGCAACCGCGTGGTCTACGACCTCTCGCCCAAGCCCGTGGCGACCATCGAGTGGGAATAGGCAAAAACATGCGTTTGCCCCGAAAAGCGCTGATATTACGGCGCTTTTCGGGGCTTTTCCTTTTCAGTGCCGCAAAAAGGCTACGGGGAAGGCGTTTTTTATAGGCAACGGTGGTAGCGGGTTTCGCGGCCGTCGAGGGGGCCGCAAACAACTGTGTCTGCGCCTTGATCGCGCGGGCGTCTGTTTTCCGGGTTCTGGGCAAGCGCACGCCCCTCACAGGCGCGCGCGCATGCGTATCCGCCCCTCGCCGGCCTTTTCGGCGCGGAGGGCGGCGCGGTGGGCCTCGGCGATGGAGCGGGCGATGGAGAGCCCGAGGCCGTGGCTGCCGTCGCCGGTGCGGGCGGGGTCGAAGCGGTAGAAGCGGTCGAAAAGGCGCTGAAGGGGCAGCTCGTCCACGCTCCGGCAGTCGTTTTCCACCGTCAGGAGGGGGCGCCGGCCGCCACGCAGGCAGACGGCGATCTCTCCGCCCGCGTCGGCGTATTTCACGGCGTTGTCCACGAGGATGGCAGTGAGCTGGCGCAAGGCGGCCTCGTCGCCGGTGACGAACACGCCCGGCTCCACCTCCACCCGCAGGCTCTTACCGGCGCGCCCGGCGGCGGCGGAAAAGGCCAGGGCCGTGTCGCAGACGGCTTCGCTGAGGGAAAAGCGCGCTTCCTCGCCCATGGGTCGGCCCTCGTCCAGCCGTGAGAGCGCCACCAGGTCGTTGACCAGCTTCCGCAGGCGCGCGACCTGCTTTTCGATGCCCGTGAGCCACTCGTTTTTCTCCATTTCCATCTCCAACACCTCGCAGTTGGCGGAGATGATGGTCAGCGGCGTCTTCAGTTCGTGTCCGGCGTCGGTGATGAACTGGCGCTGCTTTTCCACGCTCTGTGCGATGGGGCGCACGGCGCGGCCGGAGAACAGAAGCGCCAGCAGGAAGACCGCCAGACAGACCACCAGCGTTACCATGCCGGAGATGACGAGGAACTGCCGCGCCGTGGTCAGTTGCGTGCTGGCGTCGAGGAACACGACAAGCGTGCCCTCGCCCGTCGCGGCGACGCGGTAGCGGTAAACGCCCAGATAGCCGCTATCGGCCTTGTCCAGCGCCCGCTGCGCGTAGAGCACGGCTTCCTCGCTGGAAACGGCGGCGATGGAATCGGTGTTGACGTCGAGCGCTTCGCCGCTTTCGTCCAGCAGCACGGAGAAGTGGCGGGTGATGAACGGCGTTTCCGGCGAATTGACGTCCACGCCGCCCCAGTCCTGCTGGCGCGGGCCGCGCGGCACGGGAGGTGTTTCTTCGCCGTCCCCGGCGGGAAAATCGCCGCCGTTGTCGGCAAGGAGGGCGAGCATGCCGTCGAGCGTGGCGTTGGTGCGGGCGAGGAAAAGGCCGTTCATCAGCGCCACCACCGCCACCATCACCGCCACCACCACGCCCATGCACAAGAGCACGAACTTTTTCCGCAGCCGCCGGATCATGCCTTTGCCTCCAGAGAATAGCCCACGCCCCGCGTGGCGCGGATTTCCACGTCCGCGCCCAGCTGGGCGATTTTTTTGCGCAGGTTGGAGACGTAGACCCAGACGATGCTCACGTCCACCTCCGCGTCCCAGCCCCAGACGCGCTCCATGAACTGCGATGTGGAGATGATGCGCCGCGGCGCTTCCATCAGCATTTCCATCATCTGGAATTCGCGGTTGCCCAGCCGCACGCTGCGCTCGCCGCAGGAAAGCGTATAAGCGGAAAGATCCAGCGATAGCCCCTCAAAGGAGATGACCTCCGGCACCAGCCGCTCGCGCCTGCGCACCAGCGCCCGCACGCGCGCCAACAGCTCCGCCATGGCGAAGGGCTTGGGCAGATAGTCGTCCGCGCCGGCGTCCAGCCCCTCCACGCGGTCGGGCACCTCCGAGCGCGCGGTCAACAGCAGCACCGGCGTGCTCACGCCCCGGGCGCGCAGGCGGCGCACCACGCTGAAACCGTCCAGCTTGGGCATCATCACGTCCAGCACCGCGCCGTCGTAGTTTTTCGTCAGGGCGTAGTCCAGCGCCGCCTGTCCGTCAAAGACGGTATCGACGCTGTAATTGTGCTTTTCAAAGATCGTCTTTAGCGCCTTGGCCAGTTCACGCTCATCCTCGGCGATCAGGAGCCGCATGGCCATCCCTCCGTTCATTTCCATTATAGACTACACCTTCGACCTTGAACGTGCCTAAAAGGTCAAGATTTTGTGAACACGGCCATTGTTCACGCTTCGTTCACGGCTTCCTTTAGTTCCGCTTTAGTTTGGCGTGCTAAAACAGTGGCCAGGGAGGCACGATATGGCAAAGCGAAATGGGGAAAAATGGATCGTCCGACTGGCGCTGCTGGCGGCGGCCGCGGCTCTCTGCGCGGTGGGCTGGGACGCGCTGCGGCCGCTGGTGATGGCCGAGACCACGCCGGTGTATGCGCAGTACACCGTTGAGACGGGCGACATCGAGACTTCGATGAGCCTGAGCGGTACGATCGAGCTGGTAAGCTCAGAATCGTTCGCCGCTACGGAGCGCACCACCGTGCAGGAGATTTACGTAGAGGCCGACCAGATGGTCTCCGCGGGGACGGAGCTTTTGCGGCTCGCCAACGGCGAGACCTTCACGGCCAACATCGACGGCACGGTGACGTCGCTCAACGTTTCCGTCGGCGACGCGGTCTGGCCGCAGATGTCCATCGCCACCGTCGCCGATCTCAGCGATCTGCGCGTGGCCACCAGTGTGGACGAGTACGATGTGGAAACCGTCGCCGCCGGACAGCGCTGTTCGGTGACGGTGGTCTCGCTGGGGCTGACGTTTGAGACGGAGATCAAGCATGTCGATCGCGTTTCCGCCTCGAGCGGCGCGGTGGCGAATTACACAGTGACCGCCGACATCGACGCGCCAGAGAACGTCCTGCCCGGCATGCAGGCCACAGTGACCATCCCCCGCGAGAGCGTCACGGGCGTGAACCTGCTGCCCATGGAGGCGCTCACCTTTGACGAAGATGGCGCGCCCTGCGTGCTGATGGACGACGGCGCGGGCGGCTACACGCAGGTGGCGGTGGAGACGGGCCTGAGCGACGGCATGTATGTGGAGATCGCTTCCGGCGTGGAGGCGGGCGATACCGTCTATGTGCAGACGGGCACGCAGAGCGTGGAAAGCCGCCTGTCCCTGCAAAACCTCTACAAGGCGCTGTTCGGGGAAAAAACGGTCATCAACGACCGCGCCGGAGGCGCAGGCGGCAGTTTCCTGGCGGGCATGGAAATGCCGGAGGGTATGGAGTTGCCTGAGGACATGGAGCTGCCGGAGGACATGGAGCTGCCGGAGGACTTTGACGCTTCGTCCGGCATGCTATCCTTCGCGGAGCTGGGCGACAGAGCGACGGCGCCCGCAAATGGCGATGCGGAAGGAGGAAATGACGATGCGCAGTAAAGCATGGTTGGCTATTTGCCTCTGCGCCCTCTGCCTGACAGGCACGGCGGGCGCGGAGATCACCCTCAGCGGCACGGTGGCGGCGCGCGAGGCGGCGGCGGCGGTGACGGCGAATGTCGGCGGCAGCGTCGAAGAAGTGCTCGTGCGCGCGGGCGACCTGGTCGAGGAAGGGGACGTGGTGGCCACAGTGGCCCTCACCGGCGTCTACGCCCCGGCGGACGGCGCCGTGCGCGGCGTCATGGCAGAGGCGGGAGACAGCGCCGGGGAAACGGTGCTCTCCATCGCCCCGCTGAGCAGGTATACGGTCAGCGCCAACGTTTCCGACGCTTACGACAGCGCTGGCAATAAGTATGTCACGGTTGGCGAAACTGTCTACATGGCCTGCTCCAAAGATGGCAGCCATGTGGCCGTGGGCCGCGTCGTCAAAGCGGAAGGCGCGGATTACACCGTGGAAGTCACCGGCGGCGAACTGTACATGGAGGAAAAGGTCTACATATACCGCGATGAAGATCATTCCTCGTCCTCGCGCATCGGCAGCGGCACGGTCTCGCGTACGGCGGAATTGACCGTGGGCGGCACTGGGCGCGTGGCGCAGATGTATGTGCAAGAGGGCGAGCGCGTCGAGCGCGGCCAGCTGCTCTTCACCTGTGTGGAGGCGGAGACCATGAACGACGCGCTCTCCGGCGGCGAGCTGCGCGCCACTGCGAGCGGCGTGGTCGCCTCGGTGAACGTGGAGCCCGGGCAGCAGGTGACGGTGGGAACGACGGCGTTGACCGTCTATCCCGGCGAGGGTTTCTGCGCGGCGTTGACCGTGGAGGAGGCCGACCTCGCCGCCGTCCACGTTGGCGACAGCGTGCGCCTGTCCTTCGACTTCGACGCGGAGGGCGCGCTGACCTGCGATGGCATCGTGACGGAGATCTCCTATCTCGGTGAAGATACCGGGGCGGGGACGACTTACACGGCGTATGTGGCGTTCGATGTGCCCGAGGGTGTACGGCTCGGCATGACGGTCACCGCCACGGCGTCCGGGGATGAATGAGAGGAGGCCCGACTATGCGCATGATGCAAAAAAGATTCGTTGCCTGGATCGCGGCGGTCTGCCTGCTGTTCGCAGGTCTGCCCGGATCGACGTTTGCGGAAGAGCCGACGGCGACGCAGACGCAGAACGCCACGCCTGCCCCGACCACGGCGCAGCCCCCCGCGCCGGAGCCGAGTGTGGAAGAAGAGACGGCGACGGAAACGCCAGCGCAAAACGACGCGCCGGCTTCTCCCGAGTCAAAGACCAGCACGACGCCGACGACGGACACGAGCGCGACGCAGACGGCCGAACCGACGACGGATACCAGCGCGACGCCGACAACGGACACGAGCGCGACGCCGACGGCCGCGCCGACAACGGACGCTGAGGCGACGCCGACCGCTGGGGCGGAGACGCCCACGCCGACGCCTGGCGCGGAGGGATCGCCGTCCACGGCTCCCGATGCGACGCCCACCCCGACCCCGGAAGCGGGCGAAGTTACGCCCGCGCCGGTCAGCGAAGGCCCGGCATGGTACTGGGATGGCGAACAAAAGCACTATGGCAAGCTGGAAGAGTTGTTGTTTTTGACGGAGGGGACCATTTACATCGCCTCCGACGAGCTGTTCACGCTCACCGGCGAGGCAGCGCAGCGGGCGCGGGGGGCGGATATCGCCCTTGACCCGGAAGTGTTCCCTGAAGAAGGCGGATATGTGCTTTGGCTCTCCGACGTCGGCCCGGACGGCGAGACGCAGGAAGATACCATCTACCTCTGGGCGGGCAAGGAAGAGGACGCGCCGCCCGAACCCACGGCGTCCGCGGAGCCGGAACCCACCGACCCGGTAGAGGTCGAGGCCGAACTGCTGGTGGTGCCGGAGATGTACCGCGCGGGCGCGTGGTCGGCCACGCTCCCCTCGTTTACGCTCAGCGTCGTGCCGGATACGCTCACGGGCTACACCTTCGCTGTCTCGGTGGATGATGGCGAGGCGCAGGCCGTGGAAAGCCCGTACACATTTTCTGCGGAGGGGCAGCATACGCTGGTTTTCTTCCTCATCGACGAAAGCGGCGCGCAGGCGGCGCGCTCCACCACCTATACGGTCTATCTGGACATGGCCGCCCCCGAAGCGCAGGCGCAGTTTGACATGCAGACCGGCATGCTCACCGTCACCGCCACGGACGCCATGAGCGGCGTGGACGCCATTTCTCTGGACGGCGGCAAGACGTGGCAGCCGATGACGGCGGCGGAGGATGGTTCCTTTGTCTATTCCGCGCCGCTGACGGCGCAGGTAGCGGCAGGCGACCTCATGGTGCGCGACGCGACGGGCAACTGCTGGCAGAGCTCGGAGGGTTACGGCATGCCTGGCGGTATGGGCGGCAACTTCGGCGGCATGGGTGGGAGCTTTGGCGGCAGCTTCAGCGGCGGGGGCGGCGGCTCCTCGGGCACGGCGCGCACCGTCAGCCACTCCAGCGGCTCCGAGGAGGAAGCCACGGCCTACGGCGCGGTGGCGCTGGAAGTGGAAGATACGAGCATGTTCGCCCTCGCGCTGGGCGGGGAAACGCTGCCCCTGACGCTGACGCTCGATTACGAGGCCGGCGGCGATGGAAATACGGCCGCCGCGTTCACCGCCGAACTTACCGTGTGGAACGGCGAGGAGGGCGACGAGGACTGCGACACGCTCATACTCACCGCCCCCGACAACGGCGCGGAAAGCCCCTACGCCTACCGCTGGGACTTTACGGGCGATGTGTACAAGACGCTGTTCAACAGCGGCGTGCAGTACCTGGTGCTGCGCGTAGGCGACCGCGTCACGGCGCTGTCCACCGCCGGCTTCACCGCCGGCACGGCCTACAACGCCCTCAAGAGCGAGGGCGCGGCCAGCAGCGAATTTGCCTATTCCCTGTGGATGGGCGAGCCCGACCCGGCGCTGGAAATGGAAGTGGAAGCGCGCGGCACGCGCTATCTGCTGGCCGCGGGCGAGGGCGATATGTACTACTATGACGTCTACACCGGCGATATGGATATGCTTTCCGCCGCTTTCGGCGCGACGCAGCAGGAGGAACAATGAACGGCATCAAAAAGAAAAAACCGTGGAAGCGGCGGCTGAAAAAGCTGATCGTGCTCCTGGTGGTGCTGGGTCTGGCCGCGGGCGCGGTGCGCCTGTTCGTATGGCCCAGCCTGCAGGCATCGGCCACCACCACCTACGGCAGCTACACAGCCACCACCGGCACCATCTCCAACGCCATGAGCTTTTCCGGCAACGTCAACGTGCAAAACAGCGAGACGTTCACGGCCTCTGCGGCGGGCACGGTGCGCGAGATCTATGTGACGGAGGAGCAGGAGGTCAAGGCCGGCGACCGTCTCATGCGCCTCACCGGCGGGCAGACGCTCGAGGCCAGCTTCGACGGCCGCGTCAACAGCATCTCCGTGGAGGAGGGCGACGAGGTGGCCGCCGGAGCGACGCTGATTCAGGTGGTGGACTTCAACGACCTGACCATCTCCATGCGCGTGGACGAATACGACATCTCCAGCGTCTATGTCGGCCAGGCCTGCACGGTGAACATCACCGCGCTGGACCTCTCCTTCGATTCCGAGCTTTCCCACATAGACCGCATCTCTTCTTCCGGCGGCGGCACGGCCTACTACACCGTCACCGCGGCGGTGACGGTCACCGACGATGTGCTCCCCGGCATGCAGGCCACCGTGACCATTCCCGAGGAGGAGGCCGTGGACGCGGTCATCCTCAACAAGACCGGCTATAAAAAGTCAAGAGGGAATTAATCCGAAATGACAGCCGGGGAGTAGGGGGTGTTGTCGCGAAGGACAGCGAAGATGATGGAAACCATCTTGCGGCAAACATGGCCGATAACGGTCATATGGTCTTTGCCCTCAGAGCGTTTTCGCTCGTAGAGGGCATGAATGGCAGGGTCTTTGAAAGCGGCGACGGTAGAAGCAAGCCAGATGGCGCGGCGAAGGTATGGCGAACCACGTTTAGACATCTTCATTCGCGTGCCTGTAAAATCGCCGGACTGTTTCACAGTCGGATCAACGCCCGCGTAGGCAGCCAGCTTTGCGGGAGAAGAGAAGCGCTTGATATCACCGCCGATTTCCGAAAGAATGACGGCAGCCAGGGTGGGTCCAATACCTGTAATGGTGGTGAGCTGCGTGTCAAATCCCGCGAGCAGACGCGCGATTTCCGTATCAAAGACAGCGATCGAGGATTCCAAAGAACGGATTTGTTCGATATACTGCCGGATGATGAGCGCAAAGCTGCCGGAAGCAAGAACAATGCCAAAGGAATTCTTCGCTGCCTCTTGAATTTCCTCCGCCTTGGCCAGGCCGAGACGTCCACGGCTGGCGGTCTCAAGAAGCTCGGCAAGTTTTTCGGTGCTGACGGAAAGCATCTCTTCAGGCGTGGTGTACTGGGACAGAAGTTCCATGGACGAAGCGCCAAAGGTATCGGAGAAGAGCTTTTCGTACTCGGGGAAAACCTGGTCGAGCAGTGCAAGAACCTTGCGTTTGAGATCGGAGGCCATGTCGATGATGTAAAACCGTTGGCGGCATAGTTCCCGCATGGCCTGCAGGTCGCCGGGTTGTACGGAAGTTTCGCAGTAGCGGCCGAAGCGTATGACATCGGCGATAATCATGCTGTCAATGGCATCGTTCTTGGTTTTGCGGATGTACATGCCGCGCAGCGCATCGGATTGAATGGGATTGATGACGTGAACGGTAAACCCATCGTTGCGCAGATGCGTGAACAGAGTCAACCAATAGTGACCAGTGGCTTCCATGCCGAAGACGACGGGCTCGTTCAGGCCGCGAACCATGTTCATGAGCTTGTTGTAGCCCGCCTGAGAGTTGGCGAAGCGCAAAGCCTTGCGGACGAGGCTGCCATCCTGGGCGATGACAGAGGCTTCATGGAAGCGCTTGGCAATATCGATACCGACGATAAACATGAAAATCACCTCGAAAAGATGTTGCGGACAGCCCTCTTTGCGATGCGGGTCATAACCTACTGCGAAATGAGAAGACGGCAGAGCTGCCGCGACATCCGGCTCATAACTGAAATCCCGCAGGGACAGAGGTTACACTCTTGTTGAAGTGGACAGCAACCACATGGAGGCTTGCGTGATCCTCTGTCCGCACGAGACTATTATATCAAAATCCGAAGCGGATTTCGATACCCAAAGGAGGCGGCGCGCGCCGCGCGATTTGGAAGGCTCAGTCGCTACGCTCCTTCGCCTTCCAAATCGGTTTGCTCCTCTTGCGAAGGTTTGCGTAGTTACACACTTTATTATAGTAGGAGGAATGTCCCATGCCCAACGACCGCATCGACCGCTCCACGCAGCAGAAAACGCACGGCGCGCAGCGCAGGCAGGCGTTGTACAACATCGCCGGCCAGGCCTCGCACGCGATCAACGACATCTTCAACGAGCAACTGCGCCGCCTCTACGGCGCGCAACGGGAAGAAGAGGCGTCCTCCCGGGCGATCGACCGTTGTCAACTCAACCTCATGGCCGCCGCCCTGCTCGCCGCCAGAGCGCTGTACGCCCTCCGTCCGGAGGACAGGGATATATCGGAGCGGCTGCTGAAAAACGCTTCCGCATTCGAAGCCCTGCGGAAAACGACCGACTGCGAATGAACAAGACCGGCTATAAAAAGTCAAGAGGGAATTAATCCGAAATGACAGCCGGGGAGTAGGGGGTGTTGTCGCGAAGGACAGCGAAGATGATGGAAACCATCTTGCGGCAAACATGGCCGATAACGGTCATATGGTCTTTGCCCTCAGAGCGTTTTCGCTCGTAGAGGGCATGAATGGCAGGGTCTTTGAAAGCGGCGACGGTAGAAGCAAGCCAGATGGCGCGGCGAAGGTATGGCGAACCACGTTTAGACATCTTCATTCGCGTGCCTGTAAAATCGCCGGACTGTTTCACAGTCGGATCAACGCCCGCGTAGGCAGCCAGCTTTGCGGGAGAAGAGAAGCGCTTGATATCACCGCCGATTTCCGAAAGAATGACGGCAGCCAGGGTGGGTCCAATACCTGTAATGGTGGTGAGCTGCGTGTCAAATCCCGCGAGCAGACGCGCGATTTCCGTATCAAAGACAGCGATCGAGGATTCCAAAGAACGGATTTGTTCGATATACTGCCGGATGATGAGCGCAAAGCTGCCGGAAGCAAGAACAATGCCAAAGGAATTCTTCGCTGCCTCTTGAATTTCCTCCGCCTTGGCCAGGCCGAGACGTCCACGGCTGGCGGTCTCAAGAAGCTCGGCAAGTTTTTCGGTGCTGACGGAAAGCATCTCTTCAGGCGTGGTGTACTGGGACAGAAGTTCCATGGACGAAGCGCCAAAGGTATCGGAGAAGAGCTTTTCGTACTCGGGGAAAACCTGGTCGAGCAGTGCAAGAACCTTGCGTTTGAGATCGGAGGCCATGTCGATGATGTAAAACCGTTGGCGGCATAGTTCCCGCATGGCCTGCAGGTCGCCGGGTTGTACGGAAGTTTCGCAGTAGCGGCCGAAGCGTATGACATCGGCGATAATCATGCTGTCAATGGCATCGTTCTTGGTTTTGCGGATGTACATGCCGCGCAGCGCATCGGATTGAATGGGATTGATGACGTGAACGGTAAACCCATCGTTGCGCAGATGCGTGAACAGAGTCAACCAATAGTGACCAGTGGCTTCCATGCCGAAGACGACGGGCTCGTTCAGGCCGCGAACCATGTTCATGAGCTTGTTGTAGCCCGCCTGAGAGTTGGCGAAGCGCAAAGCCTTGCGGACGAGGCTGCCATCCTGGGCGATGACAGAGGCTTCATGGAAGCGCTTGGCAATATCGATACCGACGATAAACATGAAAATCACCTCGAAAAGATGTTGCGGACAGCCCTCTTTGCGATGCGGGTCATAACCTACTGCGAAATGAGAAGACGGCAGAGCTGCCGCGACATCCGGCTCATAACTGAAATCCCGCAGGGACAGAGGTTACACTCTTGTTGAAGTGGACAGCAACCACATGGAGGCTTGCGTGATCCTCTGTCCGCACGAGACTATTATATCAAAATCCGAAGCGGATTTCGATACCCAAAGGAGGCGGCGCGCGCCGCGCGATTTGGAAGGCTCAGTCGCTACGCTCCTTCGCCTTCCAAATCGGTTTGCTCCTCTTGCGAAGGTTTGCGTAGTTACACACTTTATTATAGTAGGAGGCCTTGAGCTTCGACGAAACCAACAGCGCCTATGTGCTGATGGAAAGCGCGTCCGGCGAGATGGAGCGCGTCTATGTGGAAACCGGCGTGGACAACGACAACTACGTGGAGATCACCTCCGGCCTCGAGGACGGCGACACGGTCTACGTCCTTGAAGAAACGCAGACGAGCGCCGGCGGCGGCCTGCTCTCCAGCCTCTTCGGCGGCGGAGGCGGTATGCCCGGCGGCGGCGAGATGCCCAGCGGTGGCAGCATGGACTTCGGCGGCGGCGAGATGCCGGATATGAGCAGCTTCGGCGGCGGAGGCGGCAGAGACGGCGGGGGCGGCTTCCCCGGCGGCATGTAGGCGGTGAGCGTATGGCAGAAGAATTCTTCCACATGCAGGGCATCTGCAAGAGCTACCGCCTCGCCGACGAGGACGTGCCCGTCCTGCGCGGCATCAACCTGGATATCGAGCGCGGCGAGTATCTGTCCGTGCTCGGCCCCTCGGGCAGCGGCAAGAGCACGCTGATGAACATCATCGGCTGCCTGGACGTGCCCACCGAGGGCGAATACATACTCCACGGCCAGCGCGTTGAGGAACTGGACGAACTGGATCTGGCGAATCTGCGCGGGAAAGAGATTGGCTTTATCTTCCAGAACTCGCAGCTTCTTGCCCGGCTGGACGCGCAGAAAAACGTGGAACTGCCCCTCATCTACGCCGGCGTGCGCCCGCGCGAGAGGCAGCGGCGCGCCGCGGAGATGCTGGAACGCGTGGGCCTTGCCGAGCGGCGGCACCACTTTCCCAACCAGCTTTCCGGCGGCCGGCAGCAGCGCGTGGCCATCGCCCGGGCGCTGGTCACCGACCCGACGCTGCTTCTGGCCGACGAGCCCACCGGCGCGCTCGACCAAAAGACCGGCAAGCAGATCATGGAACTGTTTGGGGCGCTGAGCGACGAGGGCCGTACCATCATCATGATCACGCACGACCTGAGCATCGCCCGCCACGCCCGCCGCGTGGTGCACATCATCGACGGCGAACTGACCGAGGGAAAGGAGGCGACCTGGGCATGAGCGCGCTTCGGCACCTGACAGGCGGCCTTTCCATGATGGTGGAGAGCGTGCACATGTCCGTTTCCAACATCCGGCAGAACCGCATGCGCTCTTTCCTCACCATCCTCGGCATCATGATCGGCGTCACCGCGGTCATCGCCCTGGTGACGACCATTTCCGGCGTTTCCTCGTCCATTTCCGATTCGTTCTCCTCCATGGGCGCGAGCACCATGACCTTGAGCGCCACCGGCACCGACCTGCAGGGCGGCCTGACGGCGGAGAACATGGAGGAAATTTCCGAACTTGACCACGTGGAGGGCGTTTCGCCTTCCGTGTCCCTCTCGGTGACGGCGGCGCGCGACGACGCCTACGAAAGCGGCGTGAGCGTCGCCGGCCGCAACGACGACTACTTCGTCCAGGAGCCGGACACGCTCTCGCGCGGCCGCGCCATTAACTCGATCGACCTTGACCAGTCCCTGCGCGTCTGCCTCATCAGCGAGGAACTGGTGGAAACATTCTTCTACGGCGATGACCCCATCGGGCAGGAACTGTATCTGGACGGCATGCGCTTCACCGTCGTCGGCGTGCTGGCGGCGGACGCGGACTCCTCCGTATCCAGCATGTTTTCCGGCTCGAACGCGGTGATCGTTCCCTACACCACGGCGTTGAAGATGAACGGCGAAACGCTGGTTTCCTCTCTGACGCTCTATATCGACGACGCCAACGCCGCCGAGATCGTGGAATCGGAGCTGGAAACCTGCCTGGACGCCATCTTCGACTATGAGGATGACACCTATTCCATCATCACCATGGAATCCATCGCTGATACCATGGAATCCATGCTCTCGATGATGTCGGCGCTTCTGGGCGGCATCGCCTCCATCGCTTTGCTCGTGGGCGGTATCGGCATCATGAACATGATGCTCACCTCCGTCACCGAGCGCACGGTGGAGATCGGCCTGAAAAAGGCCATCGGCGCGCGGCCCGGGCAGATTCAGGCACAGTTCCTCATCGAATCGTTCCTGCTGTCCATGGTGGGCGGGTTGGCGGGCGTGGTGCTGGGCATCGCGCTGTCGGCCATCCTCTGCCAGGTGCTGGGCACGGGCTTTTCCCTCTCCTACGGGGCCATCGCCCTGGGCGTGGGCTTTTCCGCGGCGGTCGGCGTGCTCTTTGGCTGGTCGCCGGCGCGCAAGGCCAGCCGCCTCAACCCCATCGACGCCCTGCGCCGCATGTAGCGCGGCAAAACGACAAGACCAAGGAAGGAAGGTCATCCCATGAAAAAGCTGCTTTCCCTGCTGCTCTCGCTCCTTTGCTGCCTCGCTCCCGGGATCGCGCTGGCGGACGTGTCGTTCGACGGCAGCGTGGTCTCCGGCGGCGCGGTGAGCGTGCGCGCGCCCTTCGGCGGCGTGGTATCCACCGTCTCCGTGCAGGCGGGCGACCGAGTCGAAGCGGGGGACGTCGTCGCCGAGGTCGAGACCACCAAGGTTTATGCCCCCGAGGCCGGCACCGTCAGCGGCCTCTTCGTCCAGCCGGGCGACAACGCCGAAACCGTGGCCGCCCGCTACGGCGCGGCGCTCTACATCGCCCCCGAACACAAGTATTCCATCTCCGCGGACATCGAAAAGGCCTACAACGACAGCGCCAACAAGTACGTCAACATCGGCGAGACGGTCTACATCGCCTGCACCTCGGACAGCGACCACACCGCCGTGGGCGTGATCGTCGCCACCGAGGGCACGGCCTACACCGTGGAGACCACCTCCGGCGAGCTGATGATGGAAGAGACGGTAAACATCTACAGAAGCAGCGAGCGCAATTCTTCCTCGCGCATCGGCCGGGGCACGGTCTCGCGCACGGCGGAGGTGGCGGTGAGCGCCACGGGCAGCGTGGTGGCGCTGCACGTCTCCGACGGCGACCGCGTCGAGCGCGGCCAGCTGCTCTTTGAGACCGTCTCCGGCGACCTGGACGGCCTTTACGCCACCGGCAGCGCCATCACCGCCACCGTCTCCGGCGTGGTCGCCAGTGTCAACGCCTCCGCCGGCGCGACGCTCAACAAGGGCGATACCGTCCTGAGCGTCTACCCGGACGACTCGCTGGAGATCGAGATTGGCGTCGAGGAATACGACCTGGGCAGCATCGCCGTGGGCGACGAAGTAAGTATCCGCTTCAACTGGGATGAAAACGGCGACCACGACGCGCGGGGCAGCGTGCGCTCGGTCTCCTACCTGCCCGAGACCGCCGAAGCCGGTGGGGAAGGGACCTCCACCGACGCCATTTACAGCGCCTACGTCACCTTCACCCCGGATGACACCACCCGCCTGGGCATGACCGTGGTCGTCACCGTGCCGGAGGAAGAAGCGGCGGCGGAGACAGAGGCCGTGGAATAGGGCGTCCGTCGCTTGCCGCCGCATGGACGGGTTCGGCGGGCCGCGCAGCCGGCACGGCCCGCCCGCGGCACTATACAAACCGCCCCGGAGAAGGCGAAGGCCTCGCCCCGGGGCGGCTGTTTTGCCCGGCCCTTAGCCGCACTGCGTGCAGTAGCCGAGCCCGGCCTGTTCCTCGCTGGTGGAAGCGCCGTGGAAGTACTGGCGCACGATGAACGTATCGTCGGCCAATAACAAACCGCCCCGGAGAAGGCGAAGGCCTCGCCCCGGGGCGGCTGTTTTGCCCGGCCCTTAGCCACACTGCGTGCAGTAGCCGAGCCCGGCCTGTTCCTCGCTGGTGGAAGCGCCGTGGAAGTACTGGCGCACGATGGCCATATCGTCGGCCATGCGCAGGGGATGCCCGGCGGGGATGTAGAGCACGCCGCGCACAGTGGTGGACGAACAGTTGCTCGTCGCCAATTGGCCGCTGCGGCGGCAGAGCGTCAGGGCGCGGTGCATGTTGCAGGGCGTATCCGGCTCAGTGCCGACCAGGTAGTAGTCGGTGTTGACGCCATAGCCGCTGGCGTCATGCTCGCAGGCCGAAGTGGGCATCATGCCGGAGACGCCGCAGCAGCTCGCCTGCGTGAGGCCGACCGCCGAGGCGGACTTGGTGAGGATGGCGCGGTTCTGCGTGCAGCCGGTGGTGTAATGCACGGCCTCCATCAGCGCGGCCCACAGCGGCGCGGCGGCGCTGCCGCCGGTGGCGCTGCTCTCCAGCGCTTTATAGTTGTCCGAACCGATCCACACCGCGCCGGAATAGTAGGCAGACATGCCCGCAAAGGTGACGCCTGCGTTGTCAGAGTGCGTACCGGTCTTTCCGGCGATCTCCATGCCGCGGAAGTTTGCTCGTGAGCCAGTACCCACGCCAGAGGTGACGCAGCCCTTGAGCACGTCCACCAACATCCACGCCGTGGATTCCTTAAACACCTGCCGCCTGAGCTGCACCTGACTTACGTCGATGTAGATGGAGCCGTCCGAGTTCTCGATGCGCGTGAAGGCGTATGGCTCCAGATATTCCCCGAGGTTGCCCACCGCGCCGAAGCCCGCCGCCAGCTCGATCACCGAGAGCGAGGAGCTGCCCAGCGCCAGACCGGCGCCGTTGGCGTTGATGTGGTCCGGGTCCACGCCCAGCCGGAGCAGGTAGGCAACGCTGTTTTCAATGCCCACGTAGGTCATCAGCGCCTGCGCGGCCGCCGTGTTGTGCGAACGGTTCATGGCGTAGCGCATGCTTTCGCTGCCGGTAAAGTCGCCGCCGCCGTAGTTGTTGGGGTAGCCGTTCTCACTCTGCCAGTTGAGGATGGGAATGGGCAGGTTGAGCACCGGCGTGCCCGGCGAGTTGCCCAGGTCAAAGGCCGGGCCATAGACGGAGAGCGGCTTGATGGACGAGCCGACGGGCATGTTGTTCTGGTAGGCGCGGTTGAACTGCAGTTTCTGCACGGGTTCCTCGCGCCCGCCGACGATGGCCACCAGTTCGCCCGTGTGGTAATTCATTACCGCGGCGGCGGCCTGCGGCTGCACCACGGTGAGGTATTCGCCGCCGCCCAGGGAGGCGCGCGTGGTGCGGTCGTTGGAATAGCGCATGTCCGGGTAATCCCAGTTGGTGACGACCTCCTGCGCCGCTTCCTGCACGGCGGGGTCGAGCGACGTATACACGCGGTAGCCGCCCGTGCGCAGCTGCCTTTGCATGGCGGCGCGGTTGGTGGAGCTGTCCTCCAGGTCGCCCTCCACGCGCAGCATCTTCGTCACCACGTCGTAGATGGCGTATTCGACGTAATAGGCGTTGTCATACATCTCGCTGGAGGCGGCGTTGCTGCTTTCCTGCACCGTCAGCTGTTCGGAAAGCGCCTGCTGATATTCCTCGTCGGTGATGTAGCCCTGCTCGTGCATCAGCTGAAGCACATATTCGGCACGGTCGTCGGTCACTTCCGGCGTGTTGCGGGAGTAGTAGTTGCTGCGGGGGTTGTAGCGCGAGGGGTTGCGGATCATGCCCGCCAGCGTGGCGCATTCGCGCAGCGTAAGTTCATCCAGGTCCTTGCCGAAGTAGTCCTGCGCGGCGATACACACGCCGTAACTGGAACCGCCCAGATAGATGACGTTCAGGTATTCTTCGAGGATCTCCTCCTTGGAGATGGAGTCCTCCAGCTGCAGCGCCAGATACGCCTCCTGCACCTTGCGCTTGAAGTTCTGGTCGCTGGTGAGCAGCGTCAATTTGATCAATTGGCAGGTGATCGTCGAGCCGCCCTGCGTGTTGCCGCGGAAAAACGTGGAGATGAACGCGCCGCCGATGCGCTTGATATCCACGCCGTTGTGCTCCCAAAAGCGCGCGTCCTCAATGGACACCACCGCGTCGATGAGATTTTGCGGCACTTCGCTCAATTCCACATAGATGCGGTTTTCCGAGCCCTTGTATTCGGTGATGAGCTCGCCGTATTTGTCGTAGATGAACGACGTCTGCGACTGGGAGTGCAACACGTCCAGGTCGAGCATGGGGGAGGTATCCACCCACGCCTTGCCTACGCCGACGCCCAGCCCCAGCGCCGCCACGCCAATGAGCAGCACCACGAAAAAGAGCATCTTTACCGTGGTCATGGCCACGGAGAGTATGAAATTGTTCTCCCGGTCGCGGGGGCGGAAGAGAGAGTAATTCGCCATTGTATCCTCCCGAGTATGTATGCCGCGCAGGGCGCGGGACGGCACAGCCGCATATATGCGTATTATAGCACACAAATGCGTTTTGCGCACTGTTTTTCCGTGTCAATTTCGTGAACCGCGCGGGGCGCCGCCGCGTAGTATGCCGCGAGACGTCCTTTTTGTATAGACGTTGGAAAGGACTGGGTGGTTGCATATGGGGAAAAACCGCGGCAGGAAACGGCTGTTGGCGGCGCTGCTCATCTGCGCGGCGCTGGGCTTCCTCTTCGCGCGCGCTTTTGCCAACCTCAACGGCACGCTCATCTCCCTGGCTGAGGCGCGCGCCGAGCAGCGGGCGCTGAAACAGATCAGCCTTGCCCTGGACGAGGTGATGCACAAGTCCCTCGACTACGAGGACTTCGTGGACGTGCATTACGACGCGCAGGGCGAGGCGAGCATGCTTTCGGCCAACACCATCCTCATGAACCGCATCGCCGCCGACGCCGCCACCGCCGCGCAGGAAAACATCGACACGCTGGCGGAGGAGGGCATCGCCCTGCCGCTGGGTTCGGCGCTGGGTTCGGGTGTGTTTGCCGGCAAGGGGCCGCGCCTGCGCTTTGAGATTTTGCCCGTGGGCACGGTCAAGACCGCCTTTGTCACCGAGTTCGAGTCCGCCGGCATCAACCAGACGCGCCACAAGATCAGCCTCGAGGCCACGGCTTCTGTGCGCATCGTCCTGCCCACGGGCGCGCGCACGGTCAGCGTGCGCGCCTCGGCGCTGATGGCGGAGAGCATACTCGTCGGCGACGTGCCCCAGTCCTACATACAGGTGCCCGACGTGGAGGACGGCCTCAACTTCGTCGCGTAGGATGTTGATTTTCTGTTGGGAATGTGTTATGATGATAACCGGGGAAGAAAGGCGGTCAAGAATGCGGGCAGAGACGTTTTTGAGCATGTTCCGCGTGCTGGAGGGCATGCTGGACAAAAAATACGCGGGCAGGGAGAACGGTTCTTCCAGCGTGGTCATGCGCTATATCGGCGACCCGGAATCAGAGCCCGTGCGCGCCCAGCTCGACCTCTGCCGCGAGCTGCGCAACCTGCTGACGCACAACGCCGACGCCGAGGGCAACCCCGTGTGCGAGCCGTCCAAAGCGATGCTCGATACGCTCTATCAGATCATCGACTATGTGGAGAGCCCCAAGCCGGCGCTTCTTTACGCCACGCCGGGCGAGCGCGTGCTGCGCGCCCACATGGGCGACCCGGCGCTGGAGGTCATGCGCCGCATGGAAAAGCACGGCTTTTCCCACGTCCCCGTGCTGGAAAAGGGCGGCATATCCGGCATCTTCAGCATGCGCGGCGTGTTTTCCTATGTGCTCAAACACGGCGGCGTGGGGGAGGACACGCGCGTGCGCGACTTTGGCGAGCTGCTGAAAATGAACCGCCCCGGCGGCGAGCGCTTTTTGCTTTTGGGCGCCGACGCCACCTACCACGAAGTGCGCGCCGCCTTTGAGCGCGCCGGCGAGCGCGACAGCCGCCTGGCGGCGGTGTTCATCACCCAAAATGGCCAGCTCGACGAGCAGCTCCTGGGCATGCTCACGCCCTGGGACGTGCTCGGCGAAAAAGGATCATCGGAGGAACGCGATTAAAATGGACGACAACCTGATGCTCATCAAGCAATTCCAGATGCAGGGCGGCTCAAAGGGCGCGGACGCGGCCTTTGCCGAGGAATACCGCAACTACCAGCGCATACAGAACGTCTACATGGGCGCCATCCGCGAGATACGCGCCCGCCTGGAAACGCTGGATACCGAATTCCAGTACCGCCACAAGCACAACCCCATCCACCACATACAGAGCCGGGTCAAGACGCTGCCCAGCATCATGAAGAAGCTCAGCGACATGGGGCAGCCCATGACCATCACCAGCGCCAAGAAACACCTGCACGACATTGCCGGCGTGCGCGTGGTCTGCTGCTACGTGGACGACATCTACCGCATCGCCGAACTGCTGCTCTCGCAGGACGACATTTCCCTCATCTTTGAGAAGGATTACATAAAACAGCCCAAGCCCAACGGCTACCGCAGCCTGCACATCGTCGTGGACGTGCCGGTATACCTCTCGCAGGGCAAGCTCTTCATCCCCGTGGAGATACAGATCCGCACCGTTGCCATGGACTTCTGGGCCACGCTGGAACACGGCATACGCTACAAATCTTCGGACGAGGTGCCCGCGTTTATCGTCGATGAACTGCGCAACTGCGCGGACGTCATCACCCGCACCGACGCCAAGATGCAGGAGATCTTCAAGGCGCTGCAGCTGCTCAACGACAAGGAGGACGACTTCCAGTGGCGCGGCAGTGAAGATTGAGCCGCAAACAAAAGCGCGCCGCTCCCGGGCGCGAAAAGAACCCCCTTCCGTCAGGCGACGGAAGGGGGTTCAGGATGTTGACAAAGTCAACAGACTGGCAGAGCGTTGAGAAAGCCTGCAAGCCAAGGAAGCTGTACTTGCAGCCAAGGGAGCTTACTTAGACGTAAGTGACCGCAGGATGCAAGTGCAGCTGACGTAGGAAGCAAAAATCGCTTCTGATTTTTTGTATATCAGAGCGATTTTTGCGGTTGTAGGCTTTGTCAGCGCTCTGAACCCCCTTCCGTCAGGCGACGGAAGGGGGTTCCTTTGCCTGCATCTCATGGCGCGCCCCGGCGGCCTCGCGCTCGTTGAGACGGGCGTTGGCCAGCATCAGTTTCAGGCGGTTGACCTGATTGACGCGCGTCGCGCCGGCGTCGTAGTCGATGGCGACGATGTTGATGTCCGGGTGCCTGTCCTTGATGGGTTTCATCATGCCCTTGCCGCAGATGTGGTTGGGCAAACAGCCGAACGGCTGCGTGCAGACGATGTTGCGCACGCCCTTTTCGTAGAGTTCCAGCATTTCCGCGGTCAAAAGCCAGCCTTCGCCCATCTTCACGCCCAGGCCGATGACGCCCTGCGTCAGCGACACGGTGTGGTCAAAGGGCGTGGGCGGATCGAAGGTGCCCTCCTCGCGCATCAGGTCGATGAGCATCTTCTGCTTGCCGCGCAGATAGCGGTAGGCGAGGCTGTTGAAGTGCGACAGCAGCCAGCGCAGGTCGAGCCTGCCGGAGCGGGAGACGGAGTAGACTGAGTACATGCAGAAATCCAGCAGCCCCGGCACGACCACCTCCGCGCCTTCGCTGAGCAGAAAGGCCTCCAGATTGTTGTTGCCCAGCGGCGAATACTTCACATAAATTTCCCCGACTACGCCCACCTTGAGGCGCTTTTCCCGCCGCCGGGGGATGCGGGCAAAGTCCATGAGGATGGCGGCGATGTTCCGCCGGGCATGCCGCCCCTGCAGGCCCCTGGCCACCGCCAGTTCGTCGGCGAGGCGGTTCGTCCAGGCCTCGGCCAGTTCCTCGCTCTCGCCCTCGCGCACTTCATAGGGGCGCACCTGGTTGACCAGGGACATGAGAAGGTCGGCGTAGAGCACGGCGTAGAGCATGTGGTAGATCATCGGCAGCGTCAGGCGGAAGCCGGGATGCTTCTCGATGCCCGCGAAGCTGAAGGAGATCACCGGCACATAGCCGTAGCCCGCTTTTTTAAGCGCCTTGCGCAAAAGCGAGATGTAGTTGGAGGCGCGGCAGCCGCCGCCGGTCTGGAACAGCATCAGGGCCACCTTGTGCGGGTCGTACTTGCCGCTTTGCAGGGCGTGGATGAACTGGCCGATGACGAGTATCGCCGGATAGCAGGTGTCGTTGTGCACGTACTTGAGGCCCGTTTCGCTGATCTCCGGCCCCATGGTGGTCAAAAGCTCCATGTTGTAGCCGTAATGGCCGAAAATGCGCAAAAGCAGGCGGAAGTGCATCGGCAGCATGTTGGGCACGAGGATGGTGTATCCCGCGGCCTTCATCTCCGCGGTAAAGGGCTGATAGGTCTTTTGCATGTTCCTCACTTCATCTCCAGGGCGCCAATCAGGCTGCGCAGGCGGATCTTCACCGCGCCAAGGTTGGCGATCTCGTCGATCTTGATCTGCGTGTAATACTTGCCCGCCCGCTCGAGGATGGCGCGCGCCTCGTCGGTGGTGATGGCGTCCACGCCGCAGCCGAAGGAGACGAGCTGCACGAACTCCACGTCCGGCTGCGTGGCCACGAAGGCGGCGGCGCGATAGAGGCGGGCGTGGTACGTCCACTGGTTGAGCACGTGCACCTCGGGCGTTCCGGCAAGGTGATACACGCTGTCCTCGCTGACCACGGCAAACCCCAGGGATGTTGCCAGCTGGTCGATGCCGTGGCCGATCTCCGCGTCGATGTGGTACGGCCGCCCGGCCAGCACCATCACGCGCTTTTTGCGCGAGCGCGCCCAGATGAGCGCTTCCTCGCCCTTCTGCCGCACGCCGGCCATGTAGGCCTGATAGTCCGCCATGCCCTTTTTCACCGCCGCGCGCATCTCGCGGGCGGGAATGCGGCCAAAGCGCTTTGAAAGCGCCCTGCCAAGCTCCACGGCCAGCCCCTTCTCATCGCAGATGTTCAGGTGGGGATAGAGGAAGTTTTCGTCCGTCAACTCCGGCATGTTGCCGCGCAAAAGCTCGGAATAGTAGGCCACCACAGGGCAATTGAAGTGGTTGTCGGCGCCGCCTTCGTCGAAGTTCTGCGTCAGGCAGGGGTAGAACACCGCGTCCACGCCCTTTTCCAGCAGCCGCGCCACGTGCCCGTGCATGATCTTCGCCGGGTAACAGGCCGTGTCCGAGGGGATGGTGAACTGCCCGGCCTCGTAGGTGGCGCGGTCGGACATGCCCGAGAGCACCACTTCGAAGCCCAGCGCGCGGAAGATGCCCGACCACAGCGGCAAAAGCTCGTACATGCCCAGGGCCAGGGGCAGGCCAATGCGCCCGCGCCTTGCCTCGCCGCCACCCATTTGCAGGAGCGTCTCGCGCTTGTACTTGTAGAGGTTGGGCAGCTCCTCCGCATCCTTTTTGCCGCCCGCGCCGCGCTCGCAGCGGTTGCCGGAGATAAAGCGGGCGCCGTCGGCGAATGTGTTGACGGTCAGCTTGCAGCGGTTCTCGCAGCCGTTGCACACCGCCGGCCGCGAGGTATGGGAAAATTTCGCCAGCTCCTCCGGGGAGAGTATGGCGGACTTTTTCAGCCGCATGGCGCACAGCGCCGCCCCGTAAGCGCCCATCAGCCCGGCGATGTCCGGGCGGATGACGTCGCGCCCCATCTCGCGCTCGAAGGCGCGCAGTATGGCGTCGTTGTGGAACGTGCCGCCCTGCACCACCACATAGCGCCCCAGTTCGTCGGCGGAGCCGGCGCGGATGACCTTGTAGACGGCGTTTTTGACCACGCTGACGGAGAGCCCGGCGGAGATGTCCTCCACCGTCGCGCCGTCGCGCTGCGCCTGCTTGACCGAGGAGTTCATAAACACGGTGCAGCGGCTGCCGAGGTTGACCGGCGCGCGCGCGAACAGCCCCCTGCGGGCGAATTCCTGCACGCCCATGTTCATGGACTTGGCGAACGTCTCGATAAACGAGCCGCAGCCCGAGGAACAGGCCTCGTTGAGCATGATGCCGTCGATCGTCCCATTGCGGATGCGAAAGCACTTGATGTCCTGCCCGCCGATGTCGAGTATGAAGTCCACGTCCGGGCAGAAGTGGCGCGCGGCCATGAAGTGGGCGATGGTCTCCACCACGCCGATGTCCACGTGGAAGGCGTGGCGGATGAGGTCCTCGCCGTAGCCGGTCACGGCGCTGCCGAGGATGGGCACGCGGCCCTGCGTGCGCGCGTAGATCTCGCCCAATTCCCGGCGCACGATCTCCACGGGGTCGCCGTTGTTGGAGGCGTAGTAGGTATACAAAAGCTCCCTGTTTTCAGAGACGAGCGCCAGTTTCGTCGTCGTGCTGCCGCAGTCGATGCCCAGGTACGCCCCGCCCCGATAGGTGGAAAGCTCCGCGCGGGGCACGGAGGCGCGGGCGTGGCGCGCGGCGAAGGCGGCGTATTCCGCCTTGTCCTGAAACAGCGGCGGCAGCGTCTGCGCGCCGGAGACGACTTTGGCCGTAGCCAGTTTTTCGCGCAACGCGGCAAGCGTGAAGGCCTCCGGCGCGCGCGTGGCGAACATGGCCGCGCCCCGCGCCACGGCAAAGCGCCCCCATTCGGGGAACATGGCGTCCTCGTCCGAGAGCTTCAGCGTCTCGCGGAAGCGCTGCCGCAGGCCCTGACAGTAGTACAAGGGCCCGCCGAGGAACAGCACTTTGCCCTCGATTTTGCGCCCCTGCGCCAGTCCCGCGATGGTCTGGTTGACGATGGCCTGGAAGATGCTCATGGCCACGTCCTCCTTGCGCGCGCCCTGGTTGAGCAGCGGCTGTATGTCCGTCTTGGCGAACACGCCGCAGCGCGAGGCGATGGGGTAGATGCGCGTGGACTGCTGGCTGAGGCGGTCCAGTTCAGCCACATCCACATCCAGAAGCGTGGCCATCTGGTCGATGAACGCGCCCGTGCCGCCGGCGCAGCTGCCGTTCATGCGCTCGTCCATGCCGCCGGTCGCGCGGTCGAAGAAGATGATCTTGGCGTCCTCGCCGCCCAGCTCGACCACCACGTTGGTGTCCGGCGCCAGCGCACGCACCAGCTCGCCGACCACGAACACCTCCTGCTGGAAGGGCAGGCCCGCCGCCTCGGCAAGGCCAATGCCCGCAGAGCCGGAGATGGCTGCGCGCAAAAGCCCGTCCTGCGTGAGCGGCTCCAGGTCGGAAAGCATGTCCAGTATCTTCTGCCGCGCCTGCGAATAGTGGCGCTCATAGCGCTCATAGAGGACGTCGCCGCCCTCCATCAGCGCCAACTTGACCGTCGTGGAGCCGATATCGATCCCCAGCGAACGGATGGGCTGTTCCCGCGTCTGTCTCATACCGATCTCGCCTTTGCGCCGGCATGGCCGGCAAAATGATTACTTATATTTATAGCAATGTCTACTATACCACAGAAATGTTGACCGCCCGTTAATGCCCGCGTGGAAAGGACAATTTAATGATGTTGTCGAAATGGTAAATTTTTTGCGCACAAACGCCGCCTGCCCCGTATGAAGCCGCCGCTTGCGGCGATACTGGGGGCAGGGAGGGATGCTTATGAAAACACTGTGGAAAAAACTGCGCGCGGCGGCGGGGAGAACGCGCCCGAAACTGGCCGCGTTCTGGGATCGCTTCGGCTATGTGGCCTCGATGGCGGCGCTTTTGCTGCTCGTCGGCGTGGCGGCCGCCGCCTACCGCGGCCGCGGCGCTTCGCCGTCCACGCCCGCGCCCACGGCCACGCCCGAGCCGGCCCTGGCCTCCAGCCTCAACGTCGGCGGGGAGGCGGATGAGGAAGAAGAGGCGTCGTTCCTTCCGCCGCTTGCCGGCGAGGTGGTAGGGGAATACCGCCCGGACGCGCTGGTGTGGTCAGACACGCTGCAAATGTGGCAGACGCACGCCGCCGTGGACGTCGCCGCGCCTCTGGGCACGGCGGTGCTCGCCTGCGCGGACGGCACGGTGACACAGGCCTACCGCGACCCGCTGCTGGGCTATACCGTGCGCCTCGAACACGAGGACGGCTATGAGAGCCTCTACGCCTGCCTGCAGAGCGCGGAAATGGTGCGGGAAGGGCAAAAGGTCAGCATGGGCGAGGCCATCGGCGCGGTCGGGGAGAGCGCCGACGCCGAGGCGGAACTGGGCGCGCACCTGCACTTTGGCTTTTTCCTCGATGGCGAGGCCGTGCAGCCGCCGCTTGCGGACGGATAAGTCATCCGTCCCTGCGCAGGTAGTCCGAGCGCAGCGCCGCGTACAGGTCCACGTCCACAAACCTGCCTTTGTTGCAAAGCCTCTGGCGCAGCGTGCCCTCGTATTGCATGCCCGCCTTGCGCATCACCGCGCCGGAGGCGGGGTTGCCCACCTCGTGCTGCGCCTCGATGCGGTTGAGGGCGAGACGGCGGAAGCCAAAATCCAGCACCAGGCCCAGCGCCTCGGTCATGATGCCCCGGTTCCAATAGGCGCGCCCCAGGGAATAGCCGACCTCGGCGGAGGAGTTTTCCTCCTGGATCCACATAAAGCCGATGGTGCCGACCACGCGCCCTTCGCGCTTTAAGACGATGCCCCAGCTCGAAGGCTCGCCCAGACGGTAGCGCCTGAGCATGTAGCGGATGTAGGAACGGCTCTCTGAAGGCGACGTGTGCGCCGTCCACAACACGTGGCGGGCAACTTCCTCGTCGCGGCTGTAATCGTATATATCCGGCGCGTCGCGCATGCACAGCCGCCGCAATAAAAGGCGCTCCGACTCCAGCGCCGGCAGGTCGGAGAGCGCCGCTGGGGCGATCATGCCCCTTTGCCCATGCGCGCGTGGGCCATCAGCAGGGCGCATACGGTCTTGCCATCGGCGATCTCGCCGCGCGCGGCCGCAGCCACGGCTTCGGAAAGCGGCATGCGCGCCACGTTCAAAAACTCGTCCTCATCCGGCGCGGCCTCGCCGCGCTTGAGCCCCGTGGCCAGGTAGAGGGAGATCTTTTCGTTGGAAAAGCCGGGCGTGGTGAATATGTCGGCAAGGTGTTCCCAGTTTTCCGCCGTCAGGCCGGTCTCCTCCTGCAGTTCGCGCCTGGCGGCAAGCAGCCTGTCCTCGTCCACGCTGTCGAGCTTGCCGGCGGGGATCTCCAAAAGCGCCTGCCCGATGGGCGCGCGGTACTGGCGCACCAGGTAGGTATAGCCCTCGGCGTCCACGGGCAGCACGGCGCTCGCGCCCACGTGCATGGCCACTTCGCGCTTGGCGAGCTTGCCGTTGGGCAACTTTGCGGTCAAATGGTCGATGTGCAGTATGATGCCGTCGAATACGCGCTCACGGCCGACGATGGTCTCAAGAATGCCTTTGTCTCCGCGATTGTCCATGACACTCATCTCCGAAACATGGAATTACCATGAAATATTCGCGCTTTCGCGGCCAATTCCTGCCCGTACCCCCTAGCCAGAGCGGGGAAAATGTTGTATAATGGTGTAAAGCTCCCGGGCAATGCCCGTCAAAAATGAAAGGAGTGGTACCCATGATACAGATCATCTCCGGCGTCAAGGGCAGCGGCAAGACCAAGCGCCTTCTCGACCAGACCAACGACGCGCTCAAGGTGGAGCACGGCGACATCGTTTTTATCGACGACGACAAGCGTTACATGTATGACCTCCGCCACGAGATCCGCTTTGTGGACGCGAGCGCCTATCCCGTCGCCCGCGGCTGCTCGCCGGACGCCTTCCTCGCCTTCATCAGCGGCATGCTCGCCGTCAATTATGACATAACCCTCATCAGCATCGACGCCTTTTTAAAGCTCGTGCATATCGACGACCCGGCGGAGCTTTCGCCCTTCTTCGCGGCGCTTGACAAGCTTTCCGGGGAGCATAACTGCAACTTCATGGTCTCCGTGAGCATGGCGATCGAGAAGCTGCCCGAGGACGTCCTTGCCTACGTGCAGAAGTGACATGCGCTTCTGGCCGAAACTGATCTTCCTGCTGGTCGTTATCGCGCTGCTCGCCTTTGTGGGCGCGCGCCTGTTCGGCATGGTGATGGGCCTTCTGGAGAATGTCTCCACCGGCGGCCCGGTCACGGCCGACCCCCAGTTTGCCGTCGTGGAGCCTACGCCCACGCCGCGCGTGTTTACCGACCAGGACTTTGACGATGTGCAGGGCGTCCCCGAGGGATAAACCGCCGTCTCCGGGCGGGCCGCCGCGAAGTTTTCCGCGGCGGCCCGTTTTCGCGCTTTAATTTGAGATTAAATTTCCTTTTTCCTCCGCCGACGGCGTTGACGGGGCAGGGGAAATGCGCTATAATACAGTTTGTGTCAGTCCGCTCACTAGCCCCGAGCGCGATTGGCGTTTGCGCCGTACTGACCACACGCGCGCATCGTGATCGTATTATTTGGGAGGAATCATCTGTGAGTACGTATATGGCGAATCCTCAGAACGTCGAACGTACCTGGTACGTCATCGACGCCGAGGGTCAGGTGCTGGGCCGCCTTGCCTCGCAGGTCGCGTCCATGCTCCGCGGCAAGCATAAGCCCACGTTCACCCCGCATGTGGACTGCGGCGACTACATCATCGTCGTCAACTGCGATAAGCTGGTTCTCACCGGCCGCAAGCTCGACCAGAAGCTCTACCGCTACCACACCGGCTATCCGGGCGGGCTGAAGGAGATCAAGTACCGCAAATTGATGCAGAACAAGAGCACGTTCGCCTTCAAGGAGGCCGTGCGCCGTATGCTGCCCAAGGGTCCCCTGGGCTACGCCATGCTCAAGAAGCTGCACGCCTATGCCGGCCCCGAGCACACCCACCAGGCCCAGAAGCCCGTGGAATACAAGCTGTAACAGGGAGGAGGACGGAAAATGTCTGAGGTTTGCTTCCATGCCGTAGGCAGGAGAAAAAAGGCGATCGCTCGCGTTCGTCTGATCCCCGGCGAGGGAAATATCATCATCAACAAGCGTTCTATCGACGATTATTTCGGCTATGAGACGCTCAAGACTGTCGTTCGTCAGCCGCTGGTGCTGACCGAGACCAACGGCCGCTTCGATGTCATCGTCAACTGCAAGGGCGGCGGCTTCACCGGCCAGGCCGGCGCCATCCGCCATGGCATCGCCCGCGCGCTGGTGAAGGCCAACGAGGAATACAAGCCCGCCATCAAGAAGGCCGGCTACCTCACCCGCGACCCGCGCATGAAGGAGCGCAAGAAATACGGCCTGAAGGCCGCCCGCCGCGCGCCCCAGTTCTCCAAGCGCTAAACTTCGTTTCGTTTGGATGCCCGCAGGAGTTTTCCTGCGGGCTTTTGCTTTGCGCGGGCAAATTCAAATTGCGGCGTAGGCCGCGCGCTTCCCTTCGCGCCGCCGCGCAGGGAAGGAAACGCCGCCAACCGTCCTGCGCGCCGCGCATAAAGGCTGGCGATACCGACGCGCAAGGCGGGGAACGCCATGGCAATGCGCGAACATATGCGGGCCGCCCTTCTGCCGGCCGCGGGAACTTCCTGCGCCTGCGATCTCCTGTAAAAACGCGGCGCCCGTCGCTTTGCCCTGCCATGCCCCGCCTGCAGGCTTGCGGGCGTGGGCGCTGCCCTTGCCCCGGGGCGGCGACGGGGCGTCGGGGTGGTCATGTCGCCCGCATGTCTTTCGGCCGAATTTGTTGTATGTATTCGCCGGCCGGGAAGCCGCCGCTGAGCCCAAAAACGCCGCGCCCCGGGACAATAAGTCCCGGGGCGCTCCCTCTGTCCGGCTTCAATCGCCGTCGTCATCATCGTCGCCGAGGATCACATACGCCGCCTGATAAGGCGCGTCGTCCTCCTCGGGCGCAGGCGGCTGCGGCGTCGCGGCCTCGCCGCCGGACGCGCTCGCGCCGCCGGTGGGCTGCGGGGCGTCGCTGCCCGTCTGCCCGCCGTTTCCGGGGCGCTCGCCGTCGCCGAGCAGCTCCGCGTCGTCCCGCAATCCGGCCGATTCGCGGATCATCTCGATTTCGCGCGCCTTCATCTTCTCGCCGTTGACGATGTCGTAGAGCACAGGCACCACGAACAGCGTCATCAACGTCGCGTAGGTCAACCCGCCGATGGAGACGATGGCCATGGGCTGCATCATCTCCGCGCCCATGCCCGTGCCCAGCGCCATGGTGGACATGCCCAGTATGGTGGTCAGCGCCGTCATGAGGATGGGGCGCAGGCGCATGCGGCCGGTCTCGACAAGCGCGTCCTTCTTGGACATGCCGCCGATGCGCAGCTGATTGACGCAGTCGACAAAGACGATGCCGTTGTTGACCACCACGCCCGCCAGCAGCAGGAAACCGACCATGGCCACCACCGAGAGGTCCATCCCGGTGAACAAAAGCGCCAGCAGGCCGCCGGTAAAGGCCAGCGGGATGGTGAACATGACGATGATGGGGGACTTGAAGGACTGGAACTGCGCCACCATGATGAGGAAGATAAACACCAGCGCCACGGCGATGACCAGCACCAGGTCGTCCATGATCGAGCGCACCGTCTCGTTCTCGCCGGAGAGGCTGACCGTGCAGCCCGCGGGCGGCGTATAGCCCTCAAGCGCTTCTTCCAGCACGTCGCTGACCTTGGAGAGCGCGTGCCCCTCGGCGGCGTTCAACGTCACGGTCACGGTGCGCTGCTGTTCGCGGCGGGCGATGCTGGAAAGGCTCATGCTTTCGTCCACCGTTGCGATGTCGCCGATGCGGAGCATCTTTACGCCGTCCTGCTGCGTCACTTCGATCTCGAGGTTTTCAATATCCTGCGGCCTGAGCGCCAGGTCGCGCCCGTCGGCCACGGTCAGGGGGTATTCCTTGCCGTCCAGCGTCACCTGCGTGATCTCCTGCGCGCCGGCCAGCTTCGTGGCCACGAACTGGTATATCTGCGCCACGGTGAGCCCCTCTTCGTTGGCGGCGTCCTTGTTGACGGTCACGGTCAGCTCCGGCGCGCTCTCTTCAAGCCCGTCGGAGACATCCCCTGCGCCTTCCACGCCGCGGGCGATTTCCGCCACTTCCGTGGCGGCCTGCCGCAGCGTTTGCAGGTCGTCGCCCTCTATGTTGATGGAGATGCCTTCGCCGCTGAGCATGGAGATGTCCATGGAGCTGGTCTGCACGCTCACTTCCAGGCCCTGCCGCGCGGCCAGCGCGGAGATGTCCGCGCCGATCTCATCGTTGGTGCGCTCCATGGCCTCGTCGACGATGATGTAGTAGGTCAGGCTCTCGCCCAGGCCTTCTTCTCCGCCGCCGATGCCCATCATCGAGCCGGAGGTCATGCCCACCGCTTCCACGGAGGGCACGCCCAGCATGCCGTCCATGAGCGCCATGGCGGCGTCCTCTTTTTCGTCCTCAGCCATGCCATCGGCGAATGTCAGCGTGGCGTTCATCTGCGGGGAGGAGACTTCGGGCATGAAGGACATGCTCATCTGCATCGTCTCCCAAACGCTGTACCCCAGCAGCGCCACCGCCAGCAAAAGCACCAGTACCTTGGCCTTCAGCGCTCCGCGCAGGAGCTTCGCGTAGCCGCGCCGCACCGCCTCAAAGCGCTCCTTGTGCGGCTTGCCGCGCTTGAGCACCGACGCGGACATCGTCGGCACCACCGTCATCGCCACCAGCAGGCTGGCCAGCAGCGAGTAGGTGATGGTAAGGCCGATATCGCTGAACAGGTCGCGCGTGATGCCCTGGACGAACACCACCGGCAGGAACACGCACACCGTGGTCAGCGTCGAGGCGATGAGCGCGCCGGAGATCTGCCGGACGCCCTCCACGCAGGCGCGCAGCACCGGCACGCCCTCCTCGTTGTGCAGGCGGTAGATATTCTCGATGGCGACGATGGAGTTGTCCACCAGCATGCCGATGCCCAGCGCCAGCCCTGAGAGGGAGAGCACGTTGAGCGTGATGCCTGTGAAGTACATGGCCACAAAGGCGATGACCACGCTGATGGGGATGGACAGGGCGATGATGAGCGTCGGCCGGAAGTCGAGCAGGAACAAAAGCAGCACGAGTATGGCCAGCGCCGCGCCCCAGACCAGGTTGCTGAGCACCGAATCGATGACGATGTCTATGTAGTCGCCCTGGTTCATCAGCTCCATGAACGAAAGGCCGTCGTACTGCTGCGACAGCGCGCCCAGCTCCTCGGTGATGCGCCCGGCCACGTCCGCCGTGGACTGGTTGCTCTGCTTCTGGAAGGAGAGCAGCATGCCGTCCTCGCCGTTGACCCTGGTGAACACCTCGTCGGCGTTGTCGACGATCTCCACGCTGGCTACGTCCGAAAGGCTGACCACGTCCACCGATTCCATGCCCAGGGAGAACAGCCGCATGTTTTTCAGCTCGTTCAGCGATGTGAATTCGTCGCCCACGCGCACCATGTAGCTTTCCTCGCCCTGGCCGACATAGCCGGCGGGCATGGAGAAATTCTGCGCGCCGATCATCGCCGAGACCATCTCCATGGTGATGACGCCGTCCAGACCCGCATCCTCCAGCGCCGCGTCGCGCTGTTCGTAGAATTCGCTGCGCGCCTCGGCGAGTTCGGCGTCGGCGCTGCTCAACTGGCTCTCGGCGTCGGCAAAGGCGCTCAGGGCCTGCGAGCGCGCCGAAGCAAGCGCCGCGCGCGCGTCCCCGATGCTGGTGTCCTCGTCCACGCCCTCGATCAGGCCGCCGGGGATGATGCCTTCCTCCAGTTTGGAAAGCGCGCCCTCCAGCTGGGCAAGGCCGGCGGCGAGCTGCGCCCTGGCTTCGGAGAGCATGGCGTACTGCTGGGCGTAGGCGTCCTCGTCCGCGGCCAGCTGGAGGAGTTTGTAGGCTTCGGAACCTTCGATGGCGGCAATGGAGGCGTCCAGCGAAGAAACATCTTCGCTCAGCGCTGCGATCTGCGCCGCGCGCTCGTCATCGGGCAGGCGGCCGGCCTCCAGGGAGGCGATGGTCGCGTCCAGCGTTTCCACTTCCGCGTCGATGGCCTCGATCTGCCGCCGCGCTTCCTCGATGCGCTGCTGCGTATCCTCGCCGTCGCCCGTGGCTTCCAGCGATTCAAGCGCCTCCCGGTATTCGGCCAGGCGGGCTTTATTGGCTTCGTTCTCCTGCGCCAGCGCGTCGCGCTCGGCGCTGCGCCCGTCGATCTGCGCCTGCAAAGCGGCCAGCGCGGCCTGCGCCTCGGCGAGCTGCTGCCTGAGTTCTTCCACGGATGCTTCCACGGATACTTCCTCGGCCACCGCAACGCCGCCGAACATGTCCGGCAGGGAGCCGCCGTCCTGGCTGCCCATGGCCAGTTCCGGGGAGCTGATGACCGGCGGTTCGCTGGCGCTCGGCGCGGGAGAGACAGTGGCGGAAGCCTCCGGCGTCGCGGAAGGTTCGGGAGACGCGGAGGGAATAGGAGACACGGAAGGTTCGGGAGACACGGAGGGAATAGGAGACACGGAAGGTTCAGGAGACACGGAGGGAATGGGAGAGACAGAAGGTTCAGGAGACGCGGAGGGAATAGGAGACGCGGAGGGTTCGGGAGACGCGGAGGGTTCGATGGACACGGAAGGCACGGGGGAGACGGATGGCCCGGGCGTGGCCTCCGCCCCGGCGATCTGCGCCTCCAGCGCCGCGATGCCCGCCTCCAGCGCGCCCGCCTGCGCATTCAGCGCGGCAAGTTCTTCCTCCAGCGCCGCAAGGCCGGCCTCGTCCTCCGCCACCTGCGGCTCCAGCGCGGCGATCTGCGCGCGCAGCGCCTCAGGGTCGCGCAGCGTCTGTTCCTCTATATAGGTCTCGAGCCCGGCGCGCTGGGCGAGCAATTCCTCGCGCCGGGCGACGGCTTCTTCGTATTGCGCCTGCGCTGCGGGGTCGGTCACGGCGTTTTGCAGCGCTTCCAGCTGCGCCTGCTTTGCCTCGCGCTGCACGCGCAACGCGGCGAGCTGGCTGTTGAGGGCTTCCAGCTGCGCCTGCTGCTCCGGGGTAAGGTCGGTCAGCGCTTCCATGGCGGCGATGGCGTCCTCCGTCTGCGCAAGCTGTGTTTGCAGCTGGTCGCGCTGCGCCTGTGCCTGGGCAAGCGGCCCGGAAAGCGCTTCGTCGGAGAGCTGGGAAAGCATGCCGTCGATCTGCGAAAGGGCGTTGCTCTTCTCGCGCGCGAGCAGGCGCTTGCCCTCGGAAAGCTGGGATTGCGCCTCGTTGAGCTGCGCTTCCACGTCGGCCAGTTCCTCATCCACCTCGCGGAGGATGAGGCTGTTCAAAAGCTCGATGCGGCTTTCGTCGATGGTGATGGCGACGCTCTGTTCCACCGCGCCGGAGACAGACACGGAGGCCACGCCGTCGATGCCCTCCAACCTGGGCAGCAGCGTTTCATCCACGAAGTCCGTCAGCTCCCGCACGTCCGCCCCCTCCAGGGACACGGAGGCGATGGAGACCGGCAGCATGTCCGGGTTGATCTGCATCACAACCGGCGCGCCCACCGAGTCGCTCCACGAGCCGCGCAACATGTCGATCTGCGAAGAGAGCTCGATCATTACGCCGTTCATGTCCACGCCGCTTTCAAATTCCATGATAATAATGGAAAGGTTCTCCGCGGAGGTGGAGGTGATGTTGTCGATGCCGGACAGCGTGGCGAACGAGGCTTCCATCGGCCGCGTTATGTCGCTCTCCACCTGTTCCGGCGTCGCGCCCACATACGTCGTATATACGGCCACATAGGGAAGGTCCATGTTCGGCAACAGGTCGGTGCTCATGTTGGTAAAGGAAATGACCCCCAGCACGATGACCAGTATGATGCCGACAATGACGGTATAGGGCTTTTTGACGCTGAATTTTGACAACATGCGAAATTCCCTCCTGAGAATACATTATAGCGGCAAAGGAGAACGATTTCCAGCACCTTTTTATATTACCATAAAAATATAGAGCCTCTGCCAAGCTTTGGACACATTGCCGCGCATAGAAAAATCATAACTTGACAAACTGAAAAACAGGGCTATACTATGAAAATGAAATTGAATTTCAGATTGGGATGATAAACGCCATGCGCAAGTGTATTTCGCTGCTTCTTACGCTTTGCCTGCTCTTTTCCGCCTGCGCGGCGGGGGCGGAAGAGGGGGAAGGGGCGCTTTCCGTCGTCGCCACGGACTTTCCCTGCTATGACCTTGCCCGGCAGGTGCTGGGCGGGGATGAAAATCTCACGCTGCTCATCCGCCCCGGCATGGATACGCATACCTACGAGCCTACGCCCGCGGACGCCATGGCCGTCTACGAGGCCGACGCGCTCATCTACATCGGCGGCACGAGCGACGCCTGGGTGGAGGATATGCTCCGCGACGCGCCGGGCGTCGCCGCCGTGCGCCTGATGGACAGCGTGCGCCCCCTTGAGGAGGAACACGCCGACCATGGCCACGAGGACGTCTCCTACGACGAGCACATCTGGACGTCGCCGGTCAACATGCGCGCCATGCTCGCAAGCGTCGAAGAAGCTCTCTGCGCCGTCGACCCGCAAAACGCTGCGCGTTACCGCGCCAACGCCGCGGCCTACGACGCGCAGCTGGCCGCGCTCGACCAGGATTTCCGCGACCTCGTTTCCGGCGCCGCGCGCACGCAGCTGGTCTTTGCCGACCGCTTTCCGTTCCTGTATTTCGCCCGCGAATACGGCCTTTCCTACATTTCCGCGTTCCCCGGCTGCGCGGAGGAATCCCAGCCCGGCGTGCAGGCCGTGGCCGCGCTCATCGACGCCGTGGAGAAGGGCGGCGCGCCCGTTATCTACGTCATCGAGATGTCCACGCGGGACGTGGCCCGCGCCGTATCCGAACAGACAGGCGCCGCGGTCGTGGAAATGCACTCCTGCCAGAGCGTCACCGGCGAGGAATTCGAGGCGGGGGAGACCTACGTCTCCCTGATGACGCGCAACCTCGGGGCGCTGAGGGAGGGGTTGTACTGATGCGCGGCGAATACCAGACCCGCCAGAAACGGGAGATGACGCGCTTTCTGTCCGCGCACGCCATGCAGTGCTTCACCAGCGAGGAGCTGGCGCGCGCCATGGAGGCCGAGGGCGTCCACGTGGGATTGACCACGGCCTACCGCTTCCTCGAATCCCTCTGCCGCCAGCAGACTGCCCGCCGCTATCAGGACGCGCGGGGCCTGACCAGATACCAGTACCACGGCGGCGACGACGCGTGCGACAAGCACTTCCACGTCATGTGCGCGCGCTGCGGCAACATGTTCCACGTCGATTGCGAGATGGCCGGCAAGCTTGCCGAGCACCTCTACGCCGAGCACGGCTTCCGCCTGGACCCGCGCGAGAGCGTGCTGGTGGGCGTGTGCGAAGATTGCCAGAAGGGAGGGGACGCGCATGGCGCTGATGGAGCTCCGGGATGTGACCGTGGCCTATGAGGGCCACGCCGCCGTGGAACACGTGAGCCTGAAACTCGAGCGCGGCGAATATACGGTGATGCTCGGCCGCAACGGCTCGGGCAAGTCCACGCTGATGCGCGCCATGCTCGGCCTAGTGCGCCCCAGGGGCGGGCAGATCCTCGTCGGCGACGGCCTGCGGCGCGACCATATCGGCTACATGCCGCAAAAGACGCAGGCGCAGCGCGATTTCCCCGCCGCCGTGGAGGAAGTCGTGCGCTCCGGCCTCATCAACCGCCTGGGGCGACGCGTTTTCTACAACGCGGAGGAAAAAAAGCGGGCGCTTGACAACATGCGCCTGCTGGGCATCGAAGGGCTGCGCAAAGCCTCCTACGCCGCGCTGTCCGGCGGGCAGCAGCAGCGCGTGCTGCTGGCGCGGGCGCTGTGCGCCGCGGACGGCCTGCTGATGCTCGACGAGCCCGTGTCCGCCCTCGACCCGGAGGCCACGGAGGGCTTTTACAGCGTCCTGCGCATACTCCACCGCGAGCGCGGCATGGCCATTTTGATGATCTCCCACGATGTGCAGGCCGCCGTGCGCGATGCCGACAAGGTGGTGGTGCTCGACCGCGAGGTGCGCTTTGACGGCACGCGCGCGGCCTATGCGCAATGGAGGAAGGACAATGCTTGAAACGGTGCTCTCATATCTTCAATATCCCTTCATGCAGCGCGCCCTCGTCGTCGGCGCGCTGGTGAGCCTCTGCGCGGCGCTGCTCGGCGTCAGCCTGGTGCTCAAGCGCTATTCAATGATCGGCGACGGCCTTTCCCACGTGGGTTTCTGCGCCCTGAGCATCGCGGCGGCGGCCAATCTCGCGCCGCTCGCGGTGGCCATCCCCGTGGTGATGGCGGCGGCGTTTGTGCTTTTGCGCCTCAACGAGCGCACGCGCGTCAAGGGCGACGCGGCCATCGCCATGTTTTCCACCACCGCCGTGGCCGTCGGCGCAATCGTCATCTCCATGACCAGGGGCATGGGGGAGGTCAGCGACTACCTCTTTGGCAAGATACTGTCCCTTACCGATTCGGACGTGGCCATCTCCATCGGCCTGTGCGCGGCGGTGCTGGCCATTTTCATCTTCCTCTACCAGCGCGTGTTCGCCATCACATTCGACGAGCCCTTCGCCCGCGCCACCGGCACGCGCGTCGGCGCGCTCAATACGCTCATCGCCCTGCTCACGGCGGTGACAATCGTCATCGGCATGCGCATGATGGGCACCATGCTCATCTCCAGCCTCATCATCTTCCCGCCGCTGACGGCCATGCGCGTATTTGGGCGCTTCCGGGATGTCGCCATCGGCGCGGGCGTCGTCGCCGTCGTTTGCTTCCTTCTCGGCATCCTCCTGAGCAGCGCGTTCGAGCGCATGCCCGCCGGGGCCTGCGTGGTGGCGGTCAACGCCGCGATGTTCGCCGTTTTTTCCTGCGTGGGCGCGCTCCGCCGGCGCTGAGGCGGGCGTCAGTGCGCCAAAGCCTGCGGCCGCAAGGGCCGCCGGAGAAACGGTTTTGCCAGTATACGCGCGCCGGCATGCGCCAAACGGCACAGCCGGCATTTTTTGCGCCTGGATGCGACACATTATTTTTGTGTTGTGACGGCTGGGTATTGACGTAAATCTTTATACAAATTATACTATTTATACTATAATTTGATCGGCACGCCTAAGAAGCTGTTTATGGACAGGAAGGACACACAGGGGGAAGCAAATGCGATCAGCGATCCAGCCGTTCGCGGAGTGTTTGCGGGAGATCGCCGCCGCGCGCGGCTGGTCGATGGACGCTTTGGCGAACATGACGGGCTACAAGAGCAGGACGAGCGTTTCGCGTATCCTGCAGGAACAGAGCAGCCACAAAAACCGGGAGCGCTTTTTTGCGTGCCTTTGCCAAAGCGGCATGCTTTCGACGGAGGAGGAGGGTCGCCTGCGCGCGGCGTTGGATGTGAGCCTCATCGGCATGGACAAGGCCTGCGCGCGCCGCATCTTCCTGGATCTGATCCTTGGCAGCGGCGCGGGCGAGGAAGGCTCGCCGAATCTCGATCGCCTGCTGGAAATGCTCGGCAACGCCAGGGGCGCGCGGATTTTGGCCGTCAATTGCATGCACGAACCCGTGTTCGCCCGCCTGCGCGACGTTTTGTCGGAAAACGACGGTTGCAGCATGCGCCACTATTTCAACCTCGGCGAAAACGAGCGCGAGGCGGCGCAGGCGATGTATTGCCTGTCGCGCATGACCTATCTTCCCAACTATGCGGCCTTCGCCTGCGAACGCGGCGGGCGCAACGCCGGCATGCTGCTGGGGCTGAACCTTTTATGCGCCTCTGTGGAGGAGGCGGACGGCACGGCCTCGGACGTGCTGGTGGTGCTCTCGGAACACTTCCGCGCGGCCATGTACCGCCTGCCCGCGGAAAACGGCCTGTTCGCCTTCGTGGAGCGCGTGCTCTCCCAGGCCATGGCCTCCGCCGAGCCCGTCACGCGCCTGTGCAGCGCCAGCAACGGCCCGGAGAGCTTCGTGGAGATCATGCAGTACTGGGAGGAGTGCGAGCGCGGGCGCAATATGTACCACGTCAAGTCCGACCTCTGCGTAAACAGCATCCCCACGCAATACCTGCGCGCCTGCCTGGAAGAGCGCGAACTGCTGGAGTTTTTCCCCGGGGTGGGGCTGGAGGAGCTGCGCCTCCTGCTTGACACGCTGCTCTACTTCCAGCGTCTGCGCTACAAGAACATGTACGAGAGCCGGAGCCCCAAGCACCTTATCCTCACCCAGGGCGGCCTCAGGCACTTTGCGGAGACAGGCATGACCACGGAGCACTTCACCGCCATGCGCCCGTTCACCGTGCGCGAACGCATCGCCATCCTCGAGGATATCCTTTCCAAGGCCGAGCAGAACAGGCACTTCTACCTCTATCTGTTCAAGGAGGGCTTTGAGCCGGAATACGAGGTCAACTGCTGGGAGGGCCGCGGTATGACGGCTTTCCCCATCAAGAGGGGGGAGCGCGTGGACAACTACTGCAACAACGTCATCTGCCACCCGCGCGTGGTCGCCGCCTTCCGCGAATACTTCATGGAGGACCTGCGCGTCAACCAGACGCTCCCGGCCGCCGGGCGCAACGCTTTTTTGCACGGCCTCATTGAGGAGCTCAAGGCAAAGCTGCGGCAGGGCGCGGACTGAGTGCCGCACGTAAAAACAGGACGGGCCACGCCCGTCCTCAGAGCGCTGACAAAGCCCACAACCGCGAAAATTGCCCCGATAAAATGAAAATCAGTGGCAATTTTTGCTTCCTGCGTCAGCTGCACTTGCATCCTGCGGTCACTTACGTCTATGTAAGCTTCCTTGGATGCAAGCACAGCTTCCTTGGCTTGCAGGCTTTCTCAACGCTCTGCCAGTCTGTTGACTTTGTCAACATCCTGAGGACGGGCCACGCCCGTCCTGTTTTATGCGTATGTCCGCTTACTGCTCGCGGGCGGCGCGGTCGTCCGTGGCCACGAGGTCCACGCCCGTGCCGGCGATGTCGCGCATGAGCACGTCGCCGATGGCCACCGGCGCCTGCACGCGCAAGGAGCGCAGCGCCTTGAGCACTTCCGGGATCTTCGCCTTGGGCACGGCCTGCGCCGTCTTGACCGGGCAGAGCGGGTGCTCGCCGCCGGAAACGGCCACCAGAGAGGTGACGGTGCGCACCGGGCAGGCGACTTCCTGGCGGCAATAGGCTTCGCCGCGCTTGCACTGGTTGCCGGAAACGCGCGTTTGCGCGCCCTCCGTCTCCACAGTCACGCGACAGCCCATGGGGCAGACGATGCAGGTCAGTTCATGCTTCTCCATGCCGCACCTCCTCAGCGTCCCCGGAAAGGCGCACGGTGACGTCCCCGCGCACGCCGTCCAGCCTGATCGTTGCAGTTTCCATCTCGCCCGGCGTCATCACGGGCTTTTTGCGGCGCAGGAGCACGTCCTCGCCGCAGAGGACTTCCAGCGCCCTGCCGCGGTAGACGTTGTCCACGCGGAAGTATATATCCACTTCGCCCTGCGCCGGGGCGCTGAGCCGCTGGGGCACCACGTAGCGCACGCCGTCGCCGGCGCGCACGGCAAAGCCCTCGCCGCGTTTGCCGCCGCGCAGCGCGTACTGCGCCGCCGACGCGCCGGCGATCTTCGCCTCTACGGACACGTTGTCCACCAGGTCGTGCACATGCAGCACGTTCCCGCAGGAAAAGATGCCGGGAATGGACGTCTGCCGCCGCTCGTCGACCACCGCGCCGCCGGTCACAGCGTCGATCTCCACGCCCGCGCCGCGGGAAAGCTCGTTTTCGGGGATCAGACCCACCGACAGAAGCAGCGTGTCGCAGGGCACGAAGCGCGCCGAGCCGCGCAGGGGCAGGCGCGTGGCGGGGTCTACCTCGCTGATGGTCACGCCCTCCACGCGCTCGCGCCCGTGCACGCGCGTGACCGTGTGGTTGAACAGGATCGGTATGCCGTTGTCCTCCAGGCACTGGACGATGTTGCGCTTCAGGCCGCTGGAATAGGGCATGATCTCCGCCACCAGTTCGACCTTCGCGCCCTCCCAGGTCATGCGCCTGGCCATGATCAGGCCAATGTCGCCCGAGCCGAGGATGACCACGCGCTTGCCGGGCAGGTAGCCGTCGATGTTGGTCAGCCGCTGCGCCGTGCCCGCCGTATAGACGCCCGCGGGCCGCGTGCCGGGGATGCCCAACGCCCCGCGCGGCCGCTCGCGGCAGCCCATGGCCAGCACCACCGCGCCGGCGGAGAGGACGGTTAGGCCGCGCTCGGCGCTGACGCAGGTCACTTCGCGCCCGGCGCTGATTTCCAGCGCCATTGTGTCCAGCCAGACCTCGATGCCCGCGCTTTCAAGGCGCTCGATAAAGCGCTTTACATATTCCGGCCCGGTCAGTTCCTCGCCGAAGTAGTGCAGGCCGAAGCCGTTGTGTATGCACTGCTGCAGAATGCCGCCCAGCGCCCGGTCGCGCTCGAGGATGACGATCTTCGCCCCCGGGGCCTGCGCGCGCGCTTCCAGCGCCGCCGCCAGGCCCGCCGGGCCGCCGCCGACGATGACCACGTCAAAATGCCTGTCCATCCTCACACCTCCCCGCGCGTCTTGCCCGCGACCATGTAGGAATTGCCGCCGGACTTGGTGATCGCCTCTTCGGGGATCTCCGCCTCGCGGGCGATGATCTCCATCACGCGCGGCGTGCAGAAGCCGCCCTGGCAGCGGCCCATGCCGGCTCGCGTGCGGCGCTTGACGCCGTCCACGGTGCGCGCCCCGCGGCGCACGGCCTCGACGATCTCCGCTTCGGTGACGTTTTCGCAGCGGCAGATCACGCGGCCATAGAGCGGGTTTTCGGCGATGGCACGCCCCCGTTCCTCCGCCGTCATCGTGCGGAACACGGGAATGTGCTTGCGATAAGGGTCAAACTGCGCCTTTTCGTCCATCACCAGGCCGGTGATGCGCAGCTCTTCCTCCACCTGCTCGGCGATGGCCGGCGCGCTGGTCAGGCCCGGCGAGCAGATGCCCGCGGCGTGGATCAGGCGCGCGTCCATTTCCGAGGAAGTGATGATGAAGTCGCCCGTCGAGGGCTGGGCGCGCAGGCCGGCGAAGGCGCGGATGGTGTTGCGCAGGTTCAGCGTCGGCGTAGCCTCCAGCGCCAGCGTGGCCAGCACTTCGGTGAGGTTGGCGTCCACGGAGGTATCTTCCTTGTCGTTGACATTCACCGCCGTCGGCCCGGCGAACACGTTGCCGTCCACCGTCGGCGCGACCAGCACGCCCTTGCCCAGCTTGGTGGGCGTGTGGAACAGCACCTTGTCCGGGCGGCGCTCCGTGCGGTCAAAGAGCATGTATTCGCCCTTGCGGGGGCGGATCTCAAAGGAATCGTCGCCGATCATGCGCGCCACGTCGTCGGCGTGGATGCCGGCGGCGTTGACTACGCGCTTGGCGCTGATGCACTCGTCGCCGCAGCGGATCACCATGTTGTTCGGCTCGGAGACGATCCACTTCACCGGCCTGTTCAAAAGCAGCTCCGCGCCGTTGGCGACGGCGTTTTCCGCGCAGGCGATGGTCATCTCGTAGGGGCAGGTGATGCCGGCGGTCCTGGCGTGCAGGGCGGCGATGGCCTTGTCCGAGAGCATCGGTTCCAGCGCGCGCGCCTGTTCGCCGGTGAGCAATTCCATCTCCGGCACGCCGTTTTGCAGCCCGCGCTCGTAAAGCCAGCGCAGCTCCAGCTTTTCATCCGGGTTGAAGGCCGCCACCAGAGAGCCGACGCGCTGGAAGGGCACGTCAAGTTCCCTGCACCACTGGGAGTACAGCGCGTTGCCGCGCACGTTCAACTTGGCCATCAGCGTGCCGGCGGGGCAATCATAGCCGGCGTGGACGATGGCGGAATTGGCGCGCGAAGCGCCCATGGCCACGTCCTCGGCGGCGTCGATCAGCGCGATCTTCAGCCGGAAGCGCGACAAATGCCGCGCCACCGCGCAGCCGGTCACGCCGGCGCCGATGATCGCTACGTCGTAATTGCGCATAGTTTTCCTCCTCTGTATATGCAGTCCCTGCTTATATTGTAGAAGTTCAGCGGGGGTACGTCAATGGCCGTTTTTGAAAAGGAAACGTTAATATACGGCATAAAAACGCAACATTCGCGCGGTTTCAAGGGCGCAATGTTAAAATTTGCGCATGGACGCGTTGACAACCCCCGCGCCCTTCCCGTATAATAGGGAAAAAACACAGGAGCGTGCCCATGAAGATACTGGTCAGCAACGCGGGGAGCACATCCCTGAAATTCAAGCTCTTTGACATGGACGGCGAACAGGCGCTGTGCGACGCGCGCGTGGAGCGCGTGGGCAGCCGCGACCGGGCGATCTTTACCTACAAAAACCTCGCAAGCGGCGCAAAGCAGCGCCGCGAGGGGCTTTGCGTGCCGGAATACACCGACGGCGTGCGGCTGTTCCTGGACGCCGTGACCGATTCGGAAAACGGCGTCCTGCGCGACATCCGCGAGGTGGAGGCCGTGGGCTTCAAGACCGTCATCGCCCAGAAGTTCCTCGGCGACCACGAGCTGACCGACGAGGTAATGGCCGCGCTCGAGCACGGCGTGCGCATCGCCCCGGCGCACAACATCCCCTATATCGAGACGATCAACGTGTTCAAGCGCCTGTTGCCCACCGCGCGCATGGTCGGCGCCTTTGAGACGGACTTCCACCGCACGGTGCCCTTCGAGCGGCAGGTCTATTCCGTGCCCTATGAATGGTATGAAAAATACGGCGTGCGCCGCTACGGCTACCACGGCGCTTCCCACGGCTACGTGGCCGGCCGCATCGCCGCGTTGAGCGATGGCCGCGCGCGGCGCGTGGTCTCCTGCCACCTGGGCGGCAGCGGCTCCCTGTGCGCCATACTCGACGGCAGGAGCGTGGACAGCACCTGCGGCTTCTCTTTGCAGAGCGGCCTGCCGCACTCCAACCGCGCCGGCGACATCGACCCTTACATCTTCCCCTTCCTGCTCGGCGAGGGCCTGGGCGCGGAGGAGATCACCCGCGGCATCACCAAAAACGGCGGCCTGCTGGGCGTGAGCGGCGTCAGCGGCGACATGCGCGACCTCGAGGAAGCCATCGCGGCGGGCAATGAACGCGCCCGCCTGGCTGTGGAGATGTACCTGCACGCCATCGTCTCCGGCGTCGGCGCGCTCTACGCGGTGCTCGGCGGGCTGGACGCGCTGGTATTCACCGGCGGCATCGGCGAAAATTCCGCCATGGTGCGCGCGCGCGTCTGTACGGCGCTGCGCCATCTGGGCGTCTGGCTGGACGAGCGAAAGAACGGCCCCGGCGAGGGCGAGCGCGTCATCAGCGCGGAAGATTCCCCCGCGCAGGCGTGGGTCATCCCCGCCAACGAGGAGCTCAACGTCGCCCGCCGCACGCTCGCGCTGTTGCGCAAGGGCTGAGCGGGGGTTGAAATTCGGACAACAAACTGTACGGCCCTCGGTTGGAGGCAGGTCGCTCCCCTCGCGGGAAGCGGGGATTGAAATAGCCTCGAAGCGTCGGAAGCGGTACACGTCGCCATGTCGCCCCCCTCGCGGGGAGCGGGGAAAAACATCGACGGCAGGCGCCTTTTGCGGCGTCTGCCGTTTTTCCGTCCCGCGTCAGGCCATCTTCTCGATCTCTGTGCGCAGTTTGCCGATGATGCGCTTTTCCAGGCGCGATATGTAGCTCTGGGAAATGCCCAGCTTGTCGGCTACTTCCTTTTGCGTGTGTTCCCCGCCGCCGCCCAGCCCGTAGCGCATGCGCACGATGTCGCGCTCGCGGCCGGAAAGCGTTTCCACCGCCGCGGCCAGCATCTGCTTTTCCACGGCGGAATCCAGCTCGCGCGAGACCAGGTCCGGCTCGGTGCCGAGTATGTCGGAGAGCAAAAGCTCGTTGCCGTCCCAGTCCGTGTTGAGCGGTTCGTCGAAAGAGACTTCCAGCTTCAGGCGGCTGGTGCGCCGCAGCACCATGAGGATCTCGTTTTCGATGCAGCGCGAGGCATAGGTCGCCAGCTTGATGTTCTTGTCCGGGTCAAAGGAATTGACCGCCTTGATCAGCCCGATCGTGCCGATGGAGATCAGGTCCTCGATGCCGATGCCCGTGTTTTCAAATTTGCGGGCGATGTAGACCACCAGCCGCAGGTTGCGCTCGATGAGCGTGGCGCGCGCCGTGGGGTCGTCCTCGGCCATTTTGCGCATGTAAGCGAGCTCCTCCTCCCGCGTCAGCGGCGGGGGCAGCGTTTCGCTGCCGCCTATGTAGCAAATTCCTCCCCGCCTGAGTTGTACCACCAGCCCGAATATGGAACGCCGAACCTGCGCCAATGCCATGCCCATGCTCCTTTCATCCTGTCGTTCGCCTTGCGCTTTCCCGCTTTGCGGCGCGCTCCGCCGCCCATACCACAGGAGGCGCCAGCGCCCGCACGCCGCCGGGCATCCTGCCCGGATAGACCGCCACCCAGAGGTCGGGCGATTTGAGATAGCCGTTGCCATAGTCCATCAGGCACAATTCCGGGCGGAAGCAGTTCAGCCGCCCGCTGCCGCCCAGCGCGCCGTAGCCCACCTGGCGGAACCCCGGCGGCGCTTCGCCGGGCGGCAGGGCGTCGTAGCCTGCCGGCAGCACGTCCGCGAGCACCCCGCGCTCGCAGATGAGCACCGGCAGGCCGCTGAACGGCTCGCGCAGGCGGTTGCCTGTGTCCACCAGCGCCCGGAAGCGCGCCTCGCCCCCGCCGGCCGCGAGGAACACGCGCACCTCCCAGGTCACCATCCGCTTTTTGCGCATGTCCGTGGCCGCCACGAGCGCGAGCGCGCCCAGCAGCGCTCCGGCGAGGAACGCCGCCGCGCCCGCGCCGCCGAACAGCCTTTGCGCCGCCAATTGCACGCCGCCGAGGAAGAGGCCGCCGCCCAGCAGCGCCAGGCCGGTCTCCAGCGCCGTGCGCACGCCGTCCGGGGGCATGGCGACGGCCGCCAGCAAAAACGGCAGCGCCGCCGCGCCCAGCGGCGAACGCAGGGCGCGCAGCCGGGGCAGCTGGATGAGCGCCGCCCACACCGCCCCGAGCGCCGCGGCAAGCGCCACCCGCCGCCAGCGCACGCGCCCGAGGCTGCGGGCGATGACTGCCGTGGCGAGGAAGTCCATGGCGAAATTTACCAGCAGGTATGCCTCGATGCTCACCGCCATGCGCTCACCCCTTTGGCATTATAGCCGTCCCGGCGGGGACAATGCCTGAGAAAAATGTTGCCCCTCGCGCGGAAATTTTCGACGTCTCTCTATCGTTTCGCGCCGATCCGCGCATGGTTGCGACAAAGCCCGCGCCGCCCCGGCGCCGCGGCGCGCGAACGGCGGCGCTTTTTGCCGGCCGCGGCGCTTCCCGCAAGGCAAAAAAAGGCCTGCGCGGCTTCTGTGGGCAAGGAGCCGGCGCGCGCCCCTCCGCCGCCCTGCAAACCGCGCTTTTTGCGGGGCAAATGCGGCGGCGCGCGGACGGCTGTCGGAGTTTCTTTCTTTTTTTGCACGCATTTTGGCGGCGGGGCATAGCATGGAGAGGGAGGGGATCGCATGACGTTTGGCGAACTCAGGCAGAAGGATGTCATCAACATTTGCGACGGGCGGCGGCTGGGGAAGCCCATCGACGTCGCCCTCAGCGACGCGGCCTGCGTCACGGCGCTGATCGTGCCCAGCCCGGGCGGCTTCCTGAGCTGCTTAAAGCCCGACCGCGAGGGCGTATCCATCCCCTGGGAGCGCATCCGCCGCATCGGGGACGACGTGATTCTGGTGGAATTGGACGCGACATTTGGCCAGTAGCGGAAAAAGGCCGATGTTTTTCTTAACAATTTTTCGGATAGGGCTAGACGAATCGTTATTTTACGTGTATAATATTAACGTATGAGGTGAACTAGCGGATGAAATGCGTCTTTTGCAACTGCACGCAGAGCCGCGTGGTCGATTCGCGCCAGAGCGAAGATGGTTTGACCATCCGCCGCCGCCGCGAATGCGAAAAGTGCGGCCGCAGGTTTACGACCTATGAGCGCATCGACATGATCCCGCTCATGGTCGTGAAAAAAGATCAGACGCGCGAGCCCTTCCAGGCGGACAAGCTCCGCCACGGCATCATCAAGGCCTGCGAAAAGCGCCCCGTGTCCCTGGAGGACATCGACGCGCTCGTGCGCGAGGTGGAGCGCCGCGCCTATTCCCAGGGCGAGGCGGAGATCACCAGCCAGGCCATCGGCGAAATGGTGATGGAGGGGCTCAAGAAGCTGGACGAGGTGGCTTATGTGCGCTTTGCCTCCGTCTACCGCCAGTTCCGCGACATACAGACGTTCATGGACGAGCTTTCCAAGCTCCTCCGGGACGGCGAGGGGTGATCCCGACGCTTCCGGCGCCGGTCGATATACCAAGTACAAAAAAGAAAGAGGATACGCGCATGGCAAACGAACTTATTTTGGCCGTTGACGACGAGGCTCACATCCTTGAACTGCTCTCGTTTAATCTCGAGGCGTCCGGTTACAGGGTCGTGACTGCCGCGACGGGCGAAGATGCGCTGGTGGTCTGTGCGCATGAGCGTCCCGCGATGGTGCTGCTGGATATCATGCTTCCGGGCATTGACGGCATGGAAGTGTGCAGGCGGCTCAAGAGCGCCCCGACGACTGCGGACATCCCCATCATCATGCTCACCGCCAAAGGCGACGAGGTCGACAAGATCCTCGGCCTGGAGCTGGGGGCGGATGACTATATAACCAAGCCGTTCTCCGTGCGTGAGCTGATCGCCCGCGTCAAGGCGCTGCTGCGCCGCGCCGCGCCGCAGAATGAAGAGGAGGGCATCCTCCACGTCGGCGGCCTGACCATCGACGTAGGCAACTATGAGGCCTTCCGCAACGGTGAGAAGCTGTCGCTCACGCTCAAGGAATTCGAGCTTCTCAAGCTGCTGGTGCTCTCCCGCGGCAAGGTGCTCACGCGCGACTTTTTGCTGGATCGTATCTGGGGCTATGAGTTTTACGGCGAGACCCGCACGGTCGACGTGCACATCCGTCACATCCGTCAGAAACTTGGCGACGACGCCCATTATATCGAAACGATCCGCGGCGTCGGCTACAAGTTCAACGACAGGCAGGAGAACCGCCTGTGAGCTCCCGGGTCGCTGTCAAAGCGGCCCTTCTTGCGCTTGCGTTCATGCTGGTGATCCTGGCGATAAGCGCTTATTCGCTCTCGGTCGACCGCAACGGGGAACTGACCGAGAGCCTTGCCTTTGGCTGCACGGTCGCATCGGGGCTCCTTGAAAGCGCCGGCGGCGACGCGCAGCGCGTGGCGATCCTCGAGACGCTGCCGGACGATGCGAAGATGGCCCTTGCCTATTTCGACGCCGACGGCGCCTCGCTGTATGACAATCGCCCCGGCAGGGAGCATTTGACCGCGCAGGAGACAGACCTGCTTGCACGCGCGCAGGAGGAAGGGATCGTCTGCTATACGAGCGATGCGGACGGGGCGCTTTGCGCGCTTTGCGCGTTTTCGGACGGCGCATGCCTGCGCATTTCCCGTCCTGGCGTTACGGCGTTCACGGTATTCAGGGAACGCCTGCTGATCTATGCCCTGATCGTCCTGGGCGTGTGCGCGCTGGTGTTTGCCATGGTCTATATCTACGACATGCGCCGCCGCTCCATCATCCGTCAGGTAACGGATGTACTCACGGACTTCTCTGACGGCCGCTATGACGCCCGCGTGCGGCTGTTGCGCGGTGGCGACCTGCGCGAGGAAGTGGACGGCATCAACACCGTCATCGAGCAGATCGAGCAGCGCGTGTTCAGCCAGCGCAGCCGCGACCATGCCATCTCCGTCATCATGAACCAGATGCAGAGCGGCATCATCGTCGTGGATGCGAGGATGCACATCCTCCTGGTCACGCCCGTGGCCAGGAAGCTGACGGGCATCGCCCCCAATTCCGAGGGCGTGGCCGTCGCCGAAGCCTGCAAAAACGTCAACCTGGAGGGCGTGTTTGGCGAGGCCATGCGCCGCGAGGGCGGCGTCTATACCAATGAGGTCGCCGCGCGCACCGCCGTGGGCCGCGGCCACCGCCCGCTCCGCTTCTATGTATCGCCCATGCGGCAGGACGGCAAGGTGGTCGGCGCGCTGGCCATGGTCGAGGACATCACCGAGCTGCGCCGTCTCGAGCAGGTGCGCACGGACTTCGTGGCCAACGTCTCCCACGAGCTCAAAACGCCGCTCACCTCCATCAAGGGCTTTGTGGAAACGCTGCTGGACGGGGCGATCAACAATCCCCCCATGGCGGAAAAGTTCCTCAAGATCATCATGCTGGAGGCCGAGCGCCTCACGCGCCTCATCAACGACATACTCTCCATCAGCAAACTGGAGAGCGGCATGACCGACGCCCCCACCGAACGCATACAGCTGGACAAGATGGCCTTCGAGGTCGCCGACATGCTGCGCATACACGCGGAGGAGAAGGAAGTCACCATCAACGCCCACCGCAACAAAAAGCCCGTCTATATCCAGGGCAATCCCGACCATGTGGAGCAGATGCTCATCAACCTCATCGAAAACGCCATCAAGTACAACAAGCCCGGCGGTTCCGTGACCGTGCACGTGTTCGGCAACGAGCGCGAAGCCAACCTCACCATCTCAGACACGGGCATCGGCATCCCCGAGGAACACCTGCCGCGCCTGTTCGAGCGCTTCTACCGCGTGGACAAGGGCCGTTCCCGCTCCATGGGCGGCACGGGCCTGGGCCTGGCCATCGTCAAGCACATCGTGCGCGGCATGAACGGCGAGATCGAGGTGCACTCCAAGTTCGGCGAGGGCACGGAATTCCTCGTCACGCTGCCCATCGCCCCGCCGCCTCCGCCGGAGGAGAGCAATGCGGGCGGCCGGGTGGACGAAGTGATGGACATCACCGATGAAGAGCGCAGCAAAGAGCAGCGCGAGCGCGACGAGAGCCGTCGCCGCGGCATCCACGAGGGCGCCCCGCCCGCATCCGATGGCGGGGACGCCGCGCCGCCGGGCGCGGGGGAGGGTTAACGATGCGATACCGCGAATTTCCCAAAGACAGCCAGCGCGTCAGCGCGCTGGGCATGGGCTGCATGCGCCTGCCCACGAAGGACGGCGCGATCGACCGCCCGGAGGCCGTTTCCCTCATCCGCCGCGCCATTGAAGGCGGCGTGAACTATGTCGATACCGCCTATGGCTATCATGGCGGCGAGAGCGAGCGCCTGGTCGGCGAAGCCCTCGAGGGCGGCTACCGGGAGCGCGTGCTGCTGGCCACCAAATTGCCCGTCTGGCTGGTCAAGGAGCCGGCGGACATGGAAAGGCTCTTTGCCGAGCAGCTGCAAAAGCTGCGCACGGACCATGTGGACGTCTATCTTCTCCACGCGCTGGACGCGGCGCGCTTTGAAAACATCGTGAAGGCGGGCGGCCTGGACTTCATGCGCCGCCTGCGCGCCGAGGGCCGCGCCCGCCGCATAGGTTTTTCTTTCCACGACGAAGCGGACGTGTTCCGCCGCATACTCGCCGCCTGCGATTGGGACGTCTGCCAGGTGCAGATGAACCTGCTCGACGAACGCCATCAGGCGACGATGGACGGCGTGCGCCTGGCCGCTTCGCAGGGGGTCGGCGTCATCGTCATGGAGCCCCTGCGCGGCGGCGCGCTGACCAGGACCGCGCCCAGGGCGGTGGACGCGCTCTACAACGCCTGCGTCCCCGGGCGCAGCCGCGCCGACTGGGCGTTCCGCTACCTGCTCGACCGCCCGGAGTTTGTGACGATCCTCTCCGGCATGAGCAGCGCCGCGCAGCTTGCGGAGAACCTGTGCATATTCGACGCGGCGGACGTGGGCTGCCTGACGGAAGCGGAAAAGGCGACGCTTGCGCGCGTGCGCGAGGCGTACGAGGCGCGCACGCCCATCGGCTGCACCGGCTGCGGCTACTGCCAGCCCTGCCCGCAGGGCGTGAAGATCCCGGAGATCTTCCGCGCCTACGACAAGGCCGCCATGTTCGACGACCCGGATTCCTTCCGCGCGTTTTACCGGGCGGAGGAACGCCCCGCCTGCGTGGGTTGCCTTTCCTGCGAGGCCGCTTGCCCGCAGCATTTCCCCGTGCCCATCCACGAGCGCATACAGGCCATCGAGGCCGAGATGCGCGCCTGACAACCTGAAAGGCCGCCGGCATAGCGCCCGGCGGCCTTTTCGCGGCGGATGGTCACTGCCCGTCCGCCGCCTGCGCGGCGACGATTTCGCGCGCCTTGCGCAGTATCTCCTTGTCCTGTTCGTGCGTCAGCAGGCGCACGGCCACGTCGAAGGGGAAGTAGTCCCCGTCGAGGAAGCCCTGCTCAAAGGCGATGCGGTAGCGCCTGTCGCCCGCGCGCATGGCGAACCATTGGATGCGGTTGGAAACGTCCCTGTGGCGGGACTGGGAGTAAAAATCGTAGCCAGTGCGGCCGACGGGGGCGACGATCTCCGCCTGGATGCCCGCCTCGGACTCCACGCGGTAGAGCGCCACTTCGGGCGCGCCTCGGCCATCGCGGATGACGCCCTTGGGCATGATCCACTCGCCCTTGTCGTTCTTGAGCAAAAAGACCTCGTCGCCGGCAAAGACGACGCCGCCCGCGCAGTTGCGAATGTGCGCAGCCATGTCCAGTCCACCTCCCGTTCGCTACGATTATAGCACATAACGGGAAGTTCTTCAATATTTCCACGGAAGGTGATATGTATGGATGCAGTGAAAACGCTGAAGGGATGGGTAGGGGAGAGCCGGCGCATCGTCTTTTTCGGCGGCGCGGGCGTGTCCACGGAGAGCGGCATCCCCGACTTCCGCGGCGTGGACGGGCTCTACCGGCAAAAATACGCCTGGCCGCCGGAGACGATCCTCAGCAGCGATTTCTTCTTCAGCCGCACGGAGGAATTCTACCGTTTCTACCGCGAAAAGATGCTCGTCACCGGCGCGCGCCCCAACGCCGCCCACGAAAAGCTGGCGCAGTGGGAGCGGGAAGGCAGGCTTTCCGCCATCGTCACCCAGAACATAGACGGCCTGCACCAGAAGGCAGGCTCCCAAAACGTCTACGAGCTGCACGGCACGATCTATAAGAACCACTGCGTGCGCTGCGGGAAGGCCTGGGGCGTGGAGCGCATCGAGGCGTGCGAGGGCGTGCCTCTGTGCGAATGCGGCGGCGTCATCAAGCCGGATGTGGTGCTCTACGGCGAATCGCTGGACGCGGCCGTGCTCGAGGGCTCGCTCACGGCCATCGCCTCCGCCGACCTTTTGATCGTCGGCGGCACTTCCCTGACGGTCTACCCGGCGGCGGGGCTCATCGACGCCTACACGGGCAGCCGCCTGGTGCTGGTCAACAAGACCGCCACCGGGCGCGATGCGCGCGCCGACCTGGTGCTGCGCGAGCCCATCGGGGCGCTGTTTTCCCGCCTCTGAGCCTACGGGGCGGGCACGTCCCTGAGCCAGCCGGAGAGCAGCGCGCTGCCCGGCGCCTGCGCCTGCCAGACGTTGGCGGCAATGTATCCCAGGTCGCGGATGCTCACCGCCTGCTGGTCGGCCACCACCACGTGGTCCAGCAGCGGCACGCCCAACGGCTGCAGCGCCGTCATCAGGGAAAGCGTGCAGCGTATGTCGTCGCGCGAGGGCAGCAATGTGTTGTTGGGGTGGTTGTGGCTGATGACGATGGCCTGCGCGCGCGTGCGCACCACTTCGCCCAGCACGTGGCGCACGTAAAACGGCGCGCTGTCCGTGGTGCCGCGCTGCAAAAACACGCAGGAAATCAGCCGCCCGGAGGCGTCGAGCGCCAGCATGTAAAAGTGCTCAAACGTGCGCCCGAGGAACAGGCTCTTGAGGTATTCCCCGGCCTTGCCGAACGTATCCAGCTTCGGCGCGCGCCCAAAGCGCTCCAGCTGCGTATAGCGCGCCACGCCGGGGATGAGGCTGAACAGCAGCGCGTCCGACTTGTGCATGTCCATGTTTTCCAGCACATGCGCGCCGGATTCAAAGACGGAGGCAGGGGCGATGAAGCGGCGGCGGAAGCGCCACACCCACTGGTCGCCCGTGCCCGGGTGCAGGATCTCCAGCAGGTTGCGTGTGGCGGCGTAGACGCGGCGCACGCGCTCGCGGGAGGCGCTCACGTCCCCAGTGCCCCGGCGCGTTCGAGGGCGTTGCGCACTTCCTCCGGCGCGGTCAGCGGCTCCGCGATGTAATAGCCGTCCATCTCCTCGTCGTAGGCGAGCAGGCAGGCGCCGTCCACGCGCACGCCTTCCTTGACGAACACCAGGTCGAGGGACACAGGCGCCTCGATGTCGTAAAGGTCGGCGACGTATTCCTGCGCAGACAGGGCCTCGCAATCGGCGTCCGCGTCCAAAAACGCGCGCAGACGGGCGATCTCCTTTTCACTGAACTTCAACAGCATGCGATCTCCTCCTTGGGGGCAAATATGAGCGTCGTCATTCGTGTCTACAAGCAAAAGCGCCTCCTGGAAGCCTTCGTGGACGGCCATCGCGCCCTTTCCTGCCGCGTCCAGCTCGGCTTCGGCGCCGATGATGGTCCCAAGCGGCGCGAGGGCGATGGGCGCACGCCGGAAGGGGCGTACTTTGTCTGCACAAAGAACGCTTCTTCGCGGTTTTACCGTTCCCTGGGCGTCTCCTATCCCAACGCCCAGGACGCCCGCGCGGCGCTTGGGCGCGGGGAGATCGGCGCTGAAACATGCCAAAGGCTTGTGCGCGCCGCCGAGCGCGGGCAGCGCCCGGACTGGCATACGCCGCTGGGCGGCTTTATCATGCTCCACGGCGGGCGCCCGGAGGGGCGCACGGGGGACTGGACGGCGGGCTGCGTCGCCCTGGACAACGCCGACATGGAAGCGCTGTTTTCCCTCGCCGACCTCGGCGACCGCGTGGAGATCTTTCCCTGAGCCTAGCGCTCGCGCTCGGAGCCGAGGTAGATAGTCTCGCCAAAGCCGATGAGGGAAGGCAGGTTGTCGCGTATGGCGCGGGGAAAGAGGTTGCGCCGGGGCAACTCGTCCGCGTCCACCCACTCCATGCCCACCTGGAAGCGGTCGCGCTCGGTGGGGGGCGTGGCGCGCCCGTCCTCGAGGCGGCAGAGAAAGACGAAGTAGAGCTTGTGGCTCGACCCGCCCTCGCGCCTTTCGCAGACGCGCTCGTAAATGCCGGAGAGGCGCACGGGCAATACGCTGTATCCCGTCTCCTCCAGCAGCTCGCGGCGCACGGCCTCCAGGAGCGTCTCGCCATCGCGCTGCCCGCCGCCGGGAAGGGCGTAGTAATCGCCAAACCGAGAGACGCAACGGTTGACGAGTATCTTGCCTCCGTGCAGCACGATCGCCTTGGCGGAATTGCGTACAGGCATGGCGCGCCCCCTTCCTCCGATCTTTGGCAACATTATACATCCCCGTCGCACAAAAGGCAAGGTGGCGGGAAAGAGGCGTCCATTTGTTGTTGAAAACCGTGCAAAATGTGTGAGGGACGGTCGCCGAATGTTAAGGAATATTAATGTTTGGAAAAGTTCATGCGCTTTGATTGATTCTTCAAATTGTTGCTGTTAGAATGGATATAGTTGAGTAGAAACTCAATAAATTTCTGCGATCATAATGCGTTGGGAGGATCAATATGGCAGTTGCGGTAATCATGCCCCGGCAGGGAAACACCGTCGAGAGCTGTATCATCACCAAGTGGTCCAAGCAGAAGGGCGACGCGGTGAAGGTCGGCGACATTCTGTTCTCCTATGAGACCGACAAGGCCGCTTTCGATGAGGAAGCGAAGGTGGAAGGCACCCTTTTGGATGTCTTTTTCCAGGAAGGGGACGACGTGCCCTGCCTGACGAACGTCTGCGTCATCGGCGCGCCGGGCGAGAGCACGGCGGAATTTAACCCCAACAGCGCCGCGCCCGCCGCGGAAGAGAAGAAGGAAGAGGCCGCCGCCCCGGCTCCCGCTGCCGAAGCTGCCGCCCCGGCGGAGGAGATCGCCGAGCCGGCCGTCATCTCCGGCGACCTGAAGATTTCCCCGCGCGCCAAGGCGCTTGCCGAAAGGACCGGCGCGGATCTCTCCTTTGTGCGTCCCACCGGCCCGGACGGCCGCGTGATCGAGCGCGACGTACAGGCGCTCCTGGATGCGGGCCACGTGGTCAGCGCCGCCGCGCGCGCCGCGTATGCCGGCGGCGTCGAGGGCACGGGCCTGGGCGGCCGCGTGACGCTTTCCGACCTCGCCGCCAAGCCCGCCGCCGCTTCCGCGCCCGCCGCTGCCGCCGCTGCGGTGGAGGTCGGCGTGCCCAACGACGACAGCTATACCGAGCCGCTGCCCAACATCCGCAAGGTCATCGCCCGCACGATGCACTCCTCGCTGGCGAACATGGCGCAGCTCACCCACAATATCACCTTCGACTGCACCCAGATCCAGGCCCTGCGCAAGCTCTTCAAGGAGAAGGGCGAGGAAATGGGCATGAACAAGGTCTCGCTCAACGACATCGTCATGTACGCCGTGGCGCGCACGCTGACCATGCCTGAGCACCGCGCCCTCAACGCCAACCTCATCGACGACGGCAAGACGATGAAGTACTTCAACTGCGTCAACCTCGGCATGGCCTGCGATACCGACCGCGGCCTGATGGTGCCCACCATCTTCGGCGCGGACAAGATGAGCCTCAAGCAGCTGTCCGACACCGCCAAGAAGCTGGCCAAGGAGTGCCGCGAGGGCCACATCAACCCGGATTACCTCCAGGGCGGCTCATTCACCGTCTCCAACGTCGGTTCCTATGGCATCGAGAGCTTCACGCCGGTCATCAACCCGCCGCAGACGGGCATCCTCGGCGTGTGCGGCATCACCACCCGCGTGCGCGAAGTGAACGGCCAGATCGAGGCGTACCCGGCCATGGGCCTGTCGCTCACCTACGACCACCGCGCGCTGGATGGCAGCCCCGCCTCCCGCTTCCTCAAGGACCTCAAGTACAACCTGGAAAACTTCACCCTGCTCCTGGCGCGGGGCTGATGAACGGAGGGACTTCAAATGTTTGATCTTATCATCATCGGCGGCGGCCCCGCCGGTTACGACGCCGCGGAGCGCGCCGGCCACGCCGGCCTCAAGGTCTGCCTGTTCGAGAAGAACAACCTGGGCGGCGTCTGCCTGAACGAGGGCTGCATCCCCTCCAAGGCGCTTTTGAATTCCGCGAAGATCTACGAGCACGCCCGCGACGGCGCCAAGTACGGCGTCAGCGCCAAGGACGTGACCCTCGACCAGAAGGCCGTCGTCGCCCGCCGCGGCAAGGTGGTGCGCATGCTGGTCTCCGGCGTGGGCGCGAAGATGAAGGGCGCCGGCGTCACCGTGGTCAAGGAAAAGGCGGTCATCAAGGGCCGCGTCGAGGGCGGCTTTGCCGTCACCGCCGGCGGCCAGGATTACGAGGCCGCCAAGCTGCTCATCTGCGCCGGCTCCGAGGCGGTCGTGCCGCCCATCCCCGGCGTTAAGGAGAACCTTGGCGATTTCGTGCTCACCAACCGCGAAGTGCTGGAGCTGCCGGAAGTCCCCAAGAACTTCGTCATCATCGGCGGCGGCGTCATCGGCCTGGAGATGGCGGCCTACTACTGCGTGGCCGGCTCCCATGTCACCGTCGTTGAGATGCTCGACCACATCGCCGGCCCCACGGACCGCGAGATCTCCAGGATGCTGCAGAAGGAATACGCCAAGAAGGGCGTGGACTTCAAGCTCTCCACCAAGTGCCTGGCCGTGGAAAAGGGCAAGGTCGTCTGCGAGGCGGACGGCAAGCAGTTCGACGTGCCGGCCGACAAGGTGCTGCTCTCCATCGGCCGCCGCGCCAGCACCAAAGACATGGGCCTTGAGAACATCGGCGTGGAGATGAACCGCGGCGTCATCGTCGTGGACGAACAGGGCCGCACCAACGTCGAGGGCGTGTTCGCCGCCGGCGACTGCATCGGCAAGGTCATGCTCGCGCACACGGCCTACCGCGAGGCGGAAGTAGCGGTCAACACCATCCTCGGCAAGAAGGACAAGATGCGCTACAACGCCAACCCCTCCGTCATCTACACCCACCCCGAAGTCGCCAGCGTCGGCCTCACCGAGGAAGAGGCGCAGGCCAAGGGCATCGATTATGAAGTGCACAAGCTCTCCATGCGCTACGCCGGCCGTTTCGTGGCCGAAAACGAGGGCGAGGACGGCATCTGCAAGATCCTCGTGGGCAAGGAGCACCGCAACCTCCTCGGCGTGCACATGCTGGGCAATTCCTCTTCCGAGGCCATCTGGGGCGCGGCGCTGATGATCGAGCAGGAGCTGCGCGTCAAGGACGTCAAGGAGATCATCTTCCCGCATCCCACCGTCAGCGAGATCATCCGCGAAACCATCTGGGAGTTCAAGGACTGAGCGCTTTCCGGGCGCGGCGCGTCCGCGCCCGGAGCATGGATATTCACCCGCGACAGCTATTTTTAGAAGGAGCGTGTTTTTCCCATGTCCAAGCAACTGTTTGTCGACCCGAATGTGATCCGCAAGCCCGGTCAGGTCACCTTCGAGCCCATCCCCTGCAACCAGTACCAGAAAAAGGTCAAGGACGAGCTGGGCAACTTCACCAAGGAACAGTTCCTCAACATCTACCGCGATATGCTGGTGCTGCGTGAGTTCGAAACGATGATCCAGACCATCAAGACCACCAGCGAATACCGCGGCGTGTCCTACACCCATCCCGGCCCGGCCCATCTGGGCATCGGCCAGGAAGCCGCCGCTGTCGGCGAGGCCTTCCACCTCGACGTCAACGACTTCATCTTCGGCTCCCACCGCGCCCATTGCGACATACTCGCAAAGGGCCTGTCCGCCATCGAAAAGCTCTCCGATGACGAATTGCTCGACATCATGAAGAACTTCCTCGGCGGCAAGACGCTCTCCGTGGTGGAAAAGGGCGAGCACGCCACCGTCAAGGATCTGGCCATCGACTTCCTGCTTTACGGCGCGATGAGCGAGATCTTCGCCCGCGAGACCGGCTTCAACCGCGGCCTGGGCGGCTCCATGCACACCTTCTTCACGCCCTTTGGCATCTATCCCAACAACGCCATCGTCGGCGGCAGCGGCACCATTGCCATGGGCGCGGCGCTCTATAAGCGCGTCAACCGCAAGCCCGGCATCGTCGTGGCCAACATCGGCGACGGCGCGCTCGGCCGCGGCCCCGTGCTCGAGGCCCTCAACATGTCCGGCATGGGCCAGCTCAACACGCTCTGGGAGGACGACATGAAGGGCGGCCTGCCGGTGCTGTTCAACATCTTCAACAACCAGTACGGCATGGGCGGCCAGACCAACGGCGAGACCATGGCCTACGACATCCTCGCGCGCCTGGGCGCGGGCTTCAACCCCAACCAGATGCACGCCGAGCGCGTCGACGGCTTCAACCCGCTGGCCGTCATCGAGGCCTATGGACGCAAGAAGAAGATCCTCCTCGAGAACAAGGGCCCGGTGCTCCTCGACGTCGTCACCTACCGCTTCTCCGGCCACAGCCCGTCGGACAGCTCCTCTTACCGCACCAAGGAAGAGATCGCCGCCTGGGAGGCGCAGGATCCGATCATCGAGTACCGCAAGCAGCTGATCGAGGCCGGTCTGGCGACCGAGGAAGACTGCGACAACATCGTCAAGACGGTGGACGACGCCATCTTCCGCAACTTCAAGCTGGCCATCGACGAGGAGATCTCCCCGCGCATGGATCTTACCAAGAACCCGGACGAGATCGCCGACATGATGTTCACCAACGGCCACGTCGAGGCTTTCTCGGATGCCGAGCCGGACGTCAACATGCCCATGGAGGAGAACCCGCGCGTGCAGGCCATCGCCCGCAAGGAGCGCTGGGGCTTCGACGCCAACGGCAAGCCCGTTTCCAAGAACAAGGTCTACCAGCTGCGCGACGGCCTGTTCGAGGCCATCATCGACCGCTTCTACAAGGACGCTTCCCTCATCACCTACGGTGAGGACGTGCGCGACTGGGGCGGCGCGTTCGCTGTGTACCGCGGCCTGACCGAGGCGCTGCCGTATCATCGCCTGTTCAACTCGCCGATTTCCGAAAGCGCCATCGTCGGCTCCGCCGTCGGCTACGCCATGGCGGGCGGCCGCGCGCTGGTCGAGCTCATGTACTGCGACTTCCTTGCCTGCGCGGGCGACGAAGTGTTCAACCAGATGGCCAAGTGGCAGGCCATGTCCGCCGACATCATCAAGATGCCCGTGGTTCTGCGCGTGTCCGTCGGCTCCAAGTACGGCGCGCAGCACTCCCAGGATTGGTCGGCGCTGGCCGCCCACATCCCGGGCCTGAAGCTGGCCTTCCCGGCCACGCCTTACGACGCCAAGGGCCTGATGGCCTCCGCCCTGGTCGGCACCGACCCGGTGGTGTTCTTCGAGTCCCAGCGCATCTACGACGTGGGCGAGCAGTTCCACGAGGGCGGCGTGCCCAAGGACTACTATGAGATCCCCTTCGGCAAGGCCGATGTCAAGCGCAAGGGCAAGGATATCACCATCCTCACCTTCGGCGCTGTGCTCTATCGCGCCATCAAGGCTGCCGACGAGCTCAAGGAGAAGTACGGCATGGAAGCCGAGATCATCGACGCGCGCACGCTCGTGCCGTTTGACTACGACACCGTGATCGAGTCCGTGAAAAAGACCGGCCGCATCGTCATCGTCACCGATGCCTGCGAGCGCGGCTCCTTCGCCTCCGAGGTCGCCCGTCAGATCACTGAGATGGCCTTCGACGAGCTGGATGCCCCGCCGGTCGTTGTGGCTTCCAAGAACTGGATCACCCCGGCGCACGAGCTGGAAGAGGCCTTCTTCCCGCAGCCGTCCTGGATCCTCGACGCCATCGACGCCAAGATCGTGCCCCTCAAGGGCCATGTGCGCACCACCAACCAGACCTTGGGCAACAAGCTCAAGAACGAGCGCAAGGGCGTCTAAAACACAACCAACCGCATACGGGGACGGGCGTTTTGCCCGCCCCCATTTGCCGTTTCAGGGGGAAAGACCATGCTCTACTGCGAAAAATGTCATCGCCTCACTGAGGGGGAGACCTGCCCCGCCTGCGGCCGCGTGCGCTCTTTGCGTCAGCCGCAGGCGGACGACCCGGTGCTCCTCTGCACCGTGCGCTCCATGCTCGCCAACATGATCGAGCCGCTGCTGACGGAGGAGAAGGTGCCCTTTTCAAAGCTCGCCCTGGGCAGCAGCGCCCTGCTGGGTGGCAGCACCTTCCTGGAGAACTACGCCTTCTACGTGCCCTTCGCGGCCTATGACGGCGCCCGTGAGCTTTTGACGGGCATCTTCTCCGAGGACGGCGAGGTGCGCCTCGCCCTGCGCGAAGCTGCCGGCGTCGAAGCGGATCCCTAGCCTCCTGCGTGCGCGGAAAACGTCAACATATTTGCCCTTCACACGCAAAAGCGCTGGATTTTTTAGGAAAACTGTGCTACAATGAAAACACGCAACAAATCTGTGAAGGAGGCATGCGCATGAAAACCATCAAGGACAAACAACTGCTCGTCGGCGCCGACTTTGCCGGCTATCCCCTCAAGGAGGCCGTCTGCGCCCATCTGCGCGCAAAGGGCTGGACGATCACCGATGTGGGCGTCACCGACCCCAACGTTGAAAATACGGATTGGATGTTCCACCGCATCGGCCTGCGCGTGGGCAGCCTGATCGCCGAGCGCGAATTTGAGCGCGCGTTGATCTTCTGCGGCACGGGCATGGGCATCCACATCGCCGCCAGCAAGTGCCCGCATGTGCACGCGGGCGTGGTGGAATCGGTTCCCGCGGCGCTGCGCGCCATCACCGGCAACGGCGTCAATGTGCTGGCCATGGGCGCTTTCTATGTCGCCCCGCAGATGGGTTGCGATATCGCGGACGCCTATCTGAACGCCGAGCTGGGCACGGGCTACGAGTGGTGGCATAACTTCTATGAGTTCCACAAGCTGGCCATCGACGAGCTCGAGGCCTTCGATTACGAGGAATACAAGAAAAACGGCTTCAAGGTAAAGCACCTTGGCGACTATCCGCTGTCCCTGGAGAGCAAAGACGACGTGCGCTTCCAGCTGCGCGGCGACAAGTAGGCGCGGCGCTTGCGCAGGCGGCGTCCCGGAAAGGGGGCCGCCTGTTTTTTCTCAAAGGAGGGAAATGTGATGCGGGCATGGATGGAGGCCTTCACAGAGCGCCTGCAGGCCGCCTTTGGCGCGCGGCTGCTCTTTGCCGGCCTGCAGGGCAGCCGCGCCCGGGGCGAGGCCGGGCCGGACAGTGACATCGACGCAGTGGCGATCCTCGACAAGGTGTCCCTGGAGGATGTGTGCGCCTATCGCGCCGCCCTCGAGGGGCTGCCGGAGCGGGAAAAGATCTGCGGTTTCTTCGGCGGCCGCGAGGAATTGGCGCGCTGGGACCGGGCGGACCTATTTCAGTTCGTTTACGACACCATCGCCTTTTACGGCGACCTTTCCGCCATCGTCCCAGCCCCGGGGCGCGAGGACGCGCGCCGCGCCGCCCTTGTGGGCGCGTGCAACATCTACCATGGCTGCGTCCACGGCCTGCTCTTCGACCGGGACAGCGCCGCGCTGTGCGCCCTTTACAAGCAGGCGGCCTTTGCCCTGCGCGCCAGGCTGTTTTGGGAGACGGGGGAATACGCGTCCCGCACAGACGACCTCCGCGCCCGCCTCTCCCCGGCGGAAAGGCGCCTGCTGGACGGCCGCGCGGAGGCGCAGGCTTTGCAAGGCGACGGCGACGCCTTCGAGGCGCTTTCCGCGCGCCTGTTTGCCTGGGCGGGCGACGCCATCTGCGCGCTGGGCGGCGCTAACGAAAAGGATACATAAACGCGCTTGCGTCTTAACCTTGCGCGCGCTATACTGAGAAGCGACAACTGAACAGAGAACGTCTTTGGGGCAGGGTGCAATTCCCGATTGGCGGTAAAGTCCGCGAGCGCAGATGCGCAGATTTGGTGCGATTCCAAAACCAACAGTGAAAGTCTGGATGAAAAAAGATGTGTCTTGGTCGAGGATGCTTCGCGTGGGCGCGATACAGCCTCCGGCACACCAAATAGACACCTGAAAGGCGCTCGGTCTTTCAGGCGTCTATTTTCATTTCGGAGGGAAGTACCATGAACTGCAAGACCAGGAAGATCGCCATCCTGGGCGTGCTCGCCGCGCTCGCCTACCTGTCCGTCGTGCTCATCAACATCCCCGTGGTGTCGGTGGATTTCCTTAAATACGAGCCCAAGGACGTCGTCATTGCCCTGGGCGGCTTCATGTTCGGCCCGTTGCCGGCAGCGCTGCTCAGCGTGGTCGTCTCTTTGCTGGAGATGGTCACGATCAGCTCCACGGGCATCATCGGCTGCGTGATGAACATACTCTCCACCTGGGGCTTTGCCTGCGTGGCGGCGGCCATCTACAAGCGCAAACACACGCTCAGGGGCGCGGTCATCGGCCTGGTCGCCGGCTGCCTGGCCACGACGGCGCTGATGCTCTTGTGGAATTACCTCATCACCCCCTTGTACATGGGGCTGACGCGCGAGGCCGTGGCGGCCATGCTGCTGCCCGTGTTCCTGCCCTACAACCTGCTCAAGTGCGCCATGAACGCCGCCCTGACCATGCTCATCTACAAGCCCCTGGTCAACGCCCTGCGCCGCGCCGGCCTGCTGGAAAGCCCATCGGCGGCCGCGCCGCGCACGCGCAATCTGGGCATCATACTCGTATCCCTGCTGGTCGTGGCCACCTGCGTGCTCTGCGTGCTGGTGCTGCGCGGCGTCATCTGAGGGAAAACGGCAAAGCGCCGGGGAACGCGCAGCTCCCCGGCGCCTTTTTACGCCTCCGCTTTGACCATGCCGGAATTGATGTAGAAGGCCAGTATGTCCACGATGCGGGCGTTCTTGCCGCCGCGCGCCACAATGAGGTCGGCGTATTCCACATAGTTGCGTATGTAGCGCTCAAACATGGGCTTGACCGTTTCCAGATACTGCCGCGCCACGCTGTCCACGTGCCGCCCGCGCTCCACGATGTCGCGCTGTACGCGCCGGAGCAGGCAGATGTCCGGATCGACCTGTATGAAGATCTTGAAGTCCAGCAGGTCGCGCACCGCCGGGTCGTAGAACACGTGGATGCCCTCAAGCAGCACCACGTCCGCGGGGTAGATGAGCTCCTCCGAATCGCAGCGGCGGTGCAGCTTGTAATCGTAGCCCTTGCGCGTGACCGGCCTGCCCGATCGCAGCGCCTCCAGGTCGGCGCGCAGTGCCTCGTGCTCGAATGCCTCCGGCTCGTCGTAATTGATGCGCTCGCGCTGGGCAAAGTCCATATCCGGGTGGTCTTTGTAGTAAGAGTCCTGTTTCAGCAGCACGCAAGGCTCGTCCAGCCTGCGCGCCAGTTCGTCGGCCAGCGTCGATTTGCCGCTGCCGCTCGCGCCGCAGATACCGATCATCAACATGGAAGCACCCCGCCCTTTCCTGTCTACTATCATAGCACAGGGGCGGCGGGATTTCAAGCGCGGGGATCAGGATACGCGCAGCCCTGCGCGCCGTCGTCGTCATCGGGTTCTTCGCGCAGGCGGCGGACCATGCGGGCGAGGAACTGGCGGTTGCTCAGAGCGGCGGCCTCGCCATCGCCCCGCGCGCGGCGGATGGCCGTGCGCATGTTGCGCTCTACGTTTTCCGGCGTAGAGGAAAGCGTCCGGGCGATCTGCGGATAGAGGTTGCGGCGCAGGTTGCGCAAGGGCCGCTCGTCCTCCAGCAGGCGATACAGCGCTTCGGCCAGACAGGAAAAGCCGAACAGCCGGGGCGCGACGCCTTCGCGCAGCAGCGCGTGGCGGATGCGCACGGTGGGCGCAGGAAAGACGAGCCCGGCTTCGACGGCAAGGCGCTCCTTTTTCAGCCGCCGCTTGGCCTCGGTGGTGCGCACGACGCAATCGTGCAGGTGCTCCAGAGGCACAGGCTTGGAAAGGAACATGTCCGCGCCGACTTCACGGCACATCTGCATCGCCGTCTCGCTGGAAAACGCCGTGCAGACGATCAGCGCCGGTTCGCCGGGAATGGCGCGCAGCATGCGCAGGAGCGCCAGGCCGTAACAGCTTCGCAGGGCCAGGCCGAGCACGATGCAGTCGGGCTGCGTGCGATGAATCAAAAGCTGTGCCTGCGCGGCGTCGGTGGCATAGCCGGCAACTTCTATCTCGCGCGTGGAGGACAGGTACCGGGAAGTGGTTTCCAGGTAGCTGCGGTCGTTGTCGATGAGAAACAGACGGATCTTCTTCATGTGCGCCATTCCTTTCGTAGGTTGTAAATACTTCTAAAAAGAAGCATTTCAATTCTTGCGTTTCATATTATAGCCATGGCGCATACGTTCGTCAATATGAAAAAGTGAAAACAGGTTGATGATTTGCAAAAGAAAATTTGAAATTACACCCTTGAAGCAGCAAAAAGCAGATAAAATAATTCTGTGATGCGCTAATTCTCGACGAGAAGCGCGGCAATGGCTTCGGCGAGCGGCTCCATGGCGTTGAGCGCCTCCACCAGCGTATTGCGGTTGTTGCCCACTTCCACGAGCACGCAGCGGTCGCCGACGTGCTGGTTATAGCGGTTGGTCTTGACCATCACATCGCGGCAGATGCCGGGCGTATCCGCGTTGAGCGCGTCGGTGAGGGCGCGGGCGAAGGCGTAGTTCTCGTCAAAATGGGGCTTGACCTGAAAGTTGTCGCCGCGGCCGACAAGCATCATCAGTTTGGCATAGCCCACGCCGTCCACGCGCAGCGCGTTTTCGCCCATGCCCTCCACGTAGGCGTCGCGGTGCAGGTCAATGTAGAGGTCAAACGGTTCCTCATAGGAAAGCAGCGTCTCTTCCGAGCGCGTGTAGGCGGTGGAAAGGTCGTCCAGCTCGTGGTCGGTGGTGTCGTGCACCACTTCGCAACCCAGCGCGCGCAGCTGCTGCGCCAGTTCCCCGCCCACGCGAACAACGCTGTGCTCCTCGTCGTCGGTGCGCCAGGCCTCCAGCGCCTCGTAGGGGTCGGCCTCCGTCTGCTCATACGCCTCGTGCGTGTGCGTGTGGTAGATGAGCACGCGCGGCACGTCCTCCGCGGCGGGTGCGGCGGTGCTTTCCGGCGCAGACAGCTCCAGGGGCGGCACGGTTTCATCGGTGTGTTCGTTTTCGGCGGGTGAGGCTTGTCCCTCCGCGCCGTCCAAAACGCTGATTTCGATACCCGCGCCGCCGGAGGACAAGGCAAAGACCGCCTGCGCGGTCTTGCCCCCCTCGCCGCCCGTCTGCACGGCGGCCGTCCCCTCCGCGGCGAACAGCCGGAACGCCAGCAGGCACAACACAAGCGCCAGCGCCACCACCGCCACGCCCAATAGCAGATGCGAACCCTTGACGACACGAAAGCGCACCATGTCCATCCCTCCTCCGCAAAAGCGTATTCGCGCGCGGAAGAGAATATGAAAACCGCGCCGGCGGCGCGGCGCGGGAACGGTGTTTCATTCGCCCTCCAGCGGGCGCAAAAACAGGCCGGCGCGGTAGACCTCATTGCGGGAAAAGCCGCGCTTTCGGGCCGCCGCCGCGGCTTCCTCCGGCGTCCCCCCGGCGTACAGGCATTCGGCCATCACCGCCACGGCGCTGCCGCCGGCGCTCTCGGGCGCTTCGGGGGCGGGCAGGGGGGAAAGGTCCGCCACCAGGCAGTATTCGCCCTTTTCGACGTTTGGGTTGGCCTGCAGTTGCTCAAGCACATCCCCTGGCGCGCCGCGCAGCAGCCATTCAAACTTTTTGGAAAGATCGGCGCACACCGCCAGCAGGCATCCCGGCCAGCGCGCGGCGATGGCCTCCACCAGCGCCACCACGCGGTGCGGGGATTCGTAGAACACGGCCACAGGCACGCCCGTCGCGCGCACGGCGTCGAGCTTTTCGCCCAGCGCCTTTTTTTCGCGCGGCAAAAAGCCGTAAAATGCGAACTCGCGCGCATCAAAGCCCGCCGCCGACAGCGCCGCGGTCACCGCCGAAGGCCCGCACACCGGGGTCACGGGAATGCCCGCCTCCCACGCCGCGCGCACCAGCGCGTGCCCCGGGTCGGAGACGCCCGGCGTGCCCGCGTCGCAGGTGAGCGCCACGGTGAGATCCTCCGCCAGCATGCGCTCGATAAGCTGCGGGGCGCGCGCGTCCTCGTTGTGGCGGTGGCAGGAGATAAGCGGCTTTTTCAGCTCCATGCGGTTGAGCAGCTTCATGGTCACGCGCGTGTCCTCAGCGGCGATGAGGTCGGCGCAGGCAAGCGCCTCGCGCATGCGCGGCGTGAGGTCGTTGAGGTTCCCAATGGGGGTCGCCACCACGAGCAGACGTGCCATATCAGCGCTCCTTCAATACGTAGATCAGTTCGTTGCCGGCGACGAAGCGGCCGGCGATCCGATATTTTTCCGGGCAGTTTTCCTCGAAGGCGCTCGAATAGTTGCGTTCCATGCCCACCGCGCGCCCCGAGAGCGTGCGCGTGGGGAAGGAGACGGCCACCTGGGCGGCGTTCAGGCGCTCCAGCAGCGCGTAGCCCTCCGCGCCCAGTAGAGGCAAAAGCTTAAAGACGAGGGCCAGTCCAAAGCGTTCCTTCGGCAGCTCCGCCGTGCGCAGGTCCGCGCCCTCAGCGCGCGCGTCGAGGCCGTTTTCCTCCGCAAAGCGGTTGACCAGCGCCACCGCACCCAGATGCGCGTCCACCCCCAGGACGCTCATGCCCCGCGCGGAGAGGTAGATGGGGTTCAGCCCGCAGGCGAGGTCGAGCAGGCGCCCCGGCCTGCCCGTGAGCGCAAACAGTTGCGCGTAAAGCGCGTCCATGGCCGCAAGCGGCAGACGCTCGCGCGTGGAGGCGTGCAGGGAGAGTATGCGGGAAAGCGCCCCGTCGCCGCCTTCCGGCCAGGCGGAAAGCAGCTTTTCGGCGCGCCGCGCCTCCTCGCGGCTGAAAAACGCCCCGGCCACGCGGTGCAGTTCCCGCCGCGCGGCGCGGTCGGCCTCCCTGGCCTTGGCGTGGCGCGCGCCCGCCTCGGCATAGGCGCGCTCCACCAGCGCGCCGCAGAGGTAATCATGCTTCTCCATCGCGCAACAGCTCCATCAGCCGCCCGTAAAAGCGCAGGTTGTGCGCCGTCATCAAATGCAGGGCGTAGGGGTCGCCCATCTTCAGCAGATGGTTGAGGTAGGCGCGGGAATGGTTCCGGCAGAGGACGCAGTCGCACGTTTCGTCCACGCTTTTGCCGTCGCGGCAGTGATCCGCGTCCATGGGGTAGAGGTAGCGGTAGAACGCCTTCCCCGAGCGCACGCCCTCCGCCGTGGCCATGCCCGGCAAAAAGGCGTAAAGCCGGTTGTGGCGCGCCTCGCGGGTGGGGATGACGCAGTCGAACAGGCGATAGCCCATCTCCACACACTGCACGATCTCCTCGGGTTTGCCAAGGCCCATGGCGTACTTGAGCTTGTGATCGGGCATAGCGTCGGCGGCCATTTTCAAAACATCCAGGCGCAACTTGCCCTCGGAATCCAGCGGCCAGCCGCCGAAACCGTAGCCGTCAAAGCCGATCTTTTCCAGCCGCTCGCCGCACTCCAGGCGCAATTCCGGGTCGCTGCCACCCTGCACGATGCCCAGCAGCAGCGGCTTCTTTTCCTTCTTCGCCGTCAGGCGGTCGAACTCGGCGCGGCAGCGCGCGCCCCAGCGCACCGTAAGCTCCACGCTGCGGCGTTGCGTGGCCGTGTCGTCGTCGGGGTGCGTGCACATGTCCAGCGCCATCAAAACGTCCGAACCGAACTGCAACTGCGCCGTGACGCACTTTTCCGGCGTGTAGACCATGCGCTCCTTGCGGTCGGGGCGGAAGATGATCTCGTTTTCGCGGATCTCGCCGTACTCCGGGTTCTCGCGGATCAGCGAATAGAGCTGGAAACCGCCCGAATCGGTGAGGATCGCGCCCCCGTAGCCGGAAAAGCCGTGCAGCCCGCCGAGACTCTTGATGAGCCGCGCGCCGGGCTTGGTCATCAGGTGGTAGGTGTTCATCTCCAGCCCGAACAGCCCCGCCGCCTCCACGTCCGCAAACGAGGCGGCGCGCACGGCGGCGTAGGTGGCGTCCGGGAAAAAGGCGGGCAGCGGCACGCGCCCGGAGGGTACGTCCAGATACTTCATGGCAGTTTCTCCACGATGCGCAATGTGGCGCTGCGGGCGCGGGGATTTGCTTCCAGCTCATCCTCTCCGGCGGCGATGGGCTTGCGGGTGACGAGGCGCACCGCCGGCTTTTTGCCGCAGACGCACACGGGGATGTCCTTGGGGCAGGTGCAGGGGTCGGCCAGCGTGCGGAAGGCGTTTTTGACGATGCGGTCCTCCAGGGAATGGAAGGCGATCACGCACAATCTCCCGCCGGGCCTGAGCAGCCCCGCGAGCATCTCCAAAGACGCGCGCAGCGGTTCCAATTCGTCGTTGACGGCGATGCGCAGCGCCTGGAACACGCGCCGCGCCGGGTGCGAACCATCCCTGGCGCGCACTTTTTTGGGGATGGCCGCGTCAATGGCGGCGACGAGCTGCAATGTGGTCTGCATCGGCCGGCGGTCGACGACCACGCGGGCAATCTGCCGCGCCCACTTTTCCTCGCCGTAATCGCGGAAGAGGCGCGTCAATTCATCCTCGGAGGCGGCGTTGACGATGTCCGCCGCCGTCTTTTCCTGCGAAGCGTCCATGCGCATGTCCAGCGGCGCGTCCTCGTGGTAAGAAAAGCCGCGCTCGCGGCAGTCAAGCTGGAAGGAAGAAACGCCAAGGTCGGCGAGTATGCCGTCGAAACGCAGATCGCCCACCAGCGCCGCCGCGTCGTGGAAATTGCCGCGGATGGCGCGGAAATCGGAAATCTCCCGCCCCGCGTCGCGCAAAAACGCCTCAATGCGCGCGCTGGCGGCGGATATGGCGTCCGCGTCGCGGTCGATGCCGGTCACGCGCCCGCCCCGGCGCAATATCTCCAGCGTGTGCCCGCCGCCGCCCAGCGTGCAGTCGAGGTATTCGCCGCCGGGGACGACGCGCAGGCCGTCCATGCACTCCGTCAGGAGCACCGGGAGGTGGTGAAATTCCATACGCTTTCCCCTTTCAACAGCGCCCGCGCCGCGCCCACGAGATAGAGGGAACCGGCCACCACGCGCGGGCCGGGAACGGCGGCGAGCGCTTCTTCCACCGACTCCGCCGTGCGTACATCGCAGCCGCAGGCAGCATAGGCCGCCGCCACGCGCCCCGGCTCGGCGGCGCGCGGCTCGTTTACGCGCGTGGCCACTACGCGGGGGAAGAGAGGCGCGAGTATGCTTGCGCAGGCTTCCACCTGCTTGTCGCGCATCATGCCGGTGATGAGCGTCATGCCCGCGCCCGGGAAATGCTCCTCGAGGTATTCGCGCAGCGTGCGCGCGCCCTGCGGGTTGTGCGCCCCGTCCAGCAGCGTGCCGCCCAGCCACTCCAGCCGCCCCGGCCATTCGGCCTCGCGCAGGCCGGCTTCGAGATTTTTCAGCGCGAGCCCCGAGACGCGCAGCCCGTAGAGCGCCAAAGAGGCGTTGCGCATCTGGTGCCGCCCGGGCAGGCGGATGGAAAATTCGCCAAACGGCAGGCGGAAGCGGCTGCCGTAGGGGGTGATCTCCATCGGCTCCGGCTCTTCGGCGACGATGATCTCGCCCGCCTCGCGGAATACGTCCATGATTTCTTCGCCCTGGCGCATCACCACCGCCGGGACGCCCGGCTTGATGATGCCGGCCTTTTCGCGGGCGATGGCGGTCAATGTGTCGCCCAGCTGCGCCATGTGGTCCATGCCGATGGCGGCGATCATGGAGACGGCGGGTGTGATGACGTTTGTGCAGTCCAACCGCCCGCCGAGGCCGCACTCGACCACCGCCGCCTGCACGCCCGCCTCGCGGAAGTGCCAGAAGGCCAGCGCCGTGCCGATCTCAAAGGTGGTGGGCGAGACGCCCGTGCGCTCCAGCGCCGCGCAGGCGGCCATGATCTCCCTTACGCCGCGCAGGAGCGTCGCCTCGGGGATGCATTGCCCGTTCACGCGGATGCGCTCGCGGTAGTTCTCCAGATACGGCGATGTATACAGCCCCGTCACGTAGCCGGCCTTCTGCAGGCAGGAGGCGCACATGGCCGCGGTCGAGCCCTTGCCGTTGGTGCCGGCGATGTGCAGGGAAAGAAAACCCCTTTCGGGGTTTCCCAGGGCCGCGAGCAGCGCGCGCGTGTTCTCCAGCCCGTTTTTGTGGCCGGTATAGCGCCGGCTGTGTATCCATTGTATGGCTTCGTTTGCGTTCATTCTGTTTGCTTACAGCTTCGTCGGGGCGAGGCCGACCTTTTTGTGCACCTTGCGCAGCGTGCGCATGGCCAGCGCCGAAGCGCGCTCCGCGCCATTTTGCATGACGCTCTCCAGATAGGCCTTGTCCGCGCTGAGTTTTTCATAGTTCTGCTGGATAGGCGCAAGCGTGGCGATCACCGCGTCTGCCACCGCGTCCTTGAAAACGCCGTAGCCCTTGCCGGCGAAGTCCGCGGCGATGCCGTCGAGGCTCTGCCCGGTCAGCGCCGAGAGTATGCTCATCAGGTTGGAAACGCCGGGCTTGTTTTCCGGGTCGAAGCGCACCTCGGCGTCGCAGTCGGTCACGGCGCGGCGCACCTTCTTGCGGATGACGTCCGCCGGATCGAGGATGGCAATGTAGGTATCCTCGGGGTCGGACTTGGACATCTTGCGCGTCGGCTCCTGCAGGCTCATCACCCGCGCGCCCACCTTGGGGAAGTAGCCGTCCGGCACCACGAACGTGTCTGAATACAGGGCGTTGAAGCGCTCGGCGATGTTGCGCGCCAATTCCAGGTGCTGCTTCTGGTCCGAGCCGATGGGCACAAGGTCCGCCTGATAGAGCAGTATGTCCGCCGCCATGAGGACCGGGTAGGCGAACAGGCCGCAGTTGATGTTGTCGGCGTGCTTTTTTGCCTTGTCCTTGAATTGCGTCATGCGCGAGAGTTCGCCCATATAGGTGTAGCAATCGAGGATCCAGGCCAGCTCCGCGTGCTCATGTACGTGGGACTGGAAGAAGATGATGTTTTTCTCCGGGTCAAGGCCGCTGGCGAGGAAAATGGCCAGCGTGCGCAGGCAGGCCTTGCGCAGCTGCGCGGGATCCTGGCGGATGGTGATGGCGTGGAGGTCGACGATGGAATAGAGGCAGTCGTATTCATCCTCCAAGAGCTTAAAATTGCGCAGCGCGCCGATATAATTGCCCAAGGTCAGGTTGCCGGTGGGCTGTATACCTGAAAAAATGCGTTTTTTGGCGTCCATGAGCGATCCTCCCTGTTAAATCGGAAACATATCTTGGAATATCATATCACGCGGTCAAATTTTCGTCAAGGTTGGCTTGAAAAAATCGCCGGAATCTGCTAGAATGAAAACAATGGCATGATAGGGGGAAAATGGATTGGCAATGTATACCATCGCGCTGGACGCCATGGGGGGAGACAACGCCCCGCAGGCGGTCGTCGAGGGCGCAAAGCTGGCCGTGGAAGAATTTCCCGACATCGCCGTGCAGCTCTACGGCCCGGAGGACGTGTTAAAGCCCCTCGTGGGCGGCCTTGAGCGTGTGGAGGTCGTCCATGCCCCGGACGTCATCGGCATGCACGATTCGCCCATGCTGGCCGTGCGCCAGAAAACGGAGTCGTCCATGGTCAAGGCGGTCATGGCCGTGCGCGAGGGCAAGGCGGACGCCGTGGTTTCCGCCGGTTCCACAGGCGCGCTCCTGGCCGGCGGCATGTTGCGCATCGGCCGCATCCGTGGCGTCGAGCGCCCGGCGCTTGCCCCGGTGATCCCCGGGCGCAAAAAGCCCTTTTTGCTCATCGACTGCGGCGCGAACGTCGATTGCCAGCCCCGCTACCTGCAACAGTTCGGCCTCATGGGCGCCGTTTACATGCAGAGCGTGCAGGGCGTCGCCCACCCCGAGGTCGGTCTTGCCAACATCGGCACGGAGGCGGAAAAGGGCGACAAGCTCACCCGCGAGGCCTATGCGCTCATGTCGCAGCAGACGGCCTATGCGTTTAAGGGCAACGCCGAGGTGCGCGATGTGCCCAACGGCGATTTTGACGTTGTCGTGGCCGACGGCTTCGTGGGCAACGTCATCCTCAAGACCATCGAGGGGGTCTCCGGCCTCATCATGGGCATGCTCAAGGATGGGCTGCGCTCCTCTCGCCGCGCCCGCGCCGGCGCGCTGATGATGCGTCCGGCGCTGCGCTCCCTCAAAAACAGGATGGACTACAAAAGCCACGGCGGGGCGCCGCTGTTGGGCGTGAACGGCGCCGTGGTCAAGGCGCATGGCAGCTCCGACGCGCGCGCGATCAAAAACGCCGTGCGCCAGGCGCGCTCCATGCTGGAAGGCAAAGTGGTGGAAAAGATCCGGGACGGCCTGGAGGGCCTGTCCGCGAAAGAATAAGGAGGTACACACCCATGGTTTACGAAAAGGTCGTGGAATACATCACCCAGCAGCTGCCGGTCAAGGCTTCCGACGTCAAGCCCGAGAGCCGCCTGGTGGAGGATCTCGGCGCGGACAGCGCCAATATGATGATGCTCATCATGGACTTGGAAGCCGAGTACGACATGACCGTGGAGGACGACATGCTCAGCCAGATCAAGACCGTGGACGACATCGTCAAATACATCGAAAAGCGGGTTGGATAAGCGGTGGAACGCTTGCAGGAAAAGCTCGGCTATCGCTTTTGCGATCGGACGCTTTTGACTACGGCGCTCACGCATCCCTCCTTCGGGAGCGACCACCACGTCGCCCATTACCAGCGGCTGGAATTTCTCGGCGACGCGGTGCTCGAACTGGTGGTGAGTCAGTACCTTTATCAGGCCCTGCCGGATGTGCCGGAAGGGACGCTCACGCGCATGCGCGCCCATGCCGTGCGCGAGGAGGCGCTGTTTCAAGCCGCCCGGCGGTTGGAGCTGGGGCGGCTTGTGCGCCTGTCTGTGGGCGAGGAGCGCACGGGCGGCCGGGATAAGCCGTCCATACTCGCGGACGTGGCCGAGGCCGTGTTCGCGGCGGTGTATCTGGACGGCGGCCTCGAGGCCGCGCGGCGGGTGATCCTCGCCTCCCTGGGGGAGCTGCTGGATATGCGCTCCCTGTCCGATTGCCTGGATGAAAAATCGCGCCTGCAGGAAGCCATGCAAAAGCGCGGCGCCATGCCGCGCTATGAATTCGTCTCCTGCCAGGGCCCGGCGCACGCGCCCACCTTCCGCTATCAGGTGTGGGAAGGCGAAAGGCTGCTGGGCGAGGGCGAGGGCGCGAGCAAACAGCTCGCGCAGCAGGCGGCGGCAAAAAACGCATTGCAAAAGTTGGGAGCAGACCATTGCGGCTAAAGAAACTGGTGCTCCACGGGTTCAAGTCCTTTGCGGATCGCGTGGAGGTGACATTTGAGGACGGCATCACCGGCGTCGTCGGCCCGAACGGCTGCGGCAAGTCCAACATCGCCGACGCGGTGCGCTGGGTGCTCGGCGAGCAGAGCGCCAAGACGCTGCGCGGCGCGAAGATGGAGGACGTCATCTTCAACGGCACGGAAAAGCGCCGCCGCCTGGCGTTTTGCGAAGTGACGCTGACGTTCGACAACGAGGACAAGGCGCTGCCGGTGGACTTCACCGAAGTCGAGGTCTCCCGCCGCGTCTACCGCAGCGGGGAAGGCGAATACAAGCTCAACGGCGCCCCCTGCCGCCTGCGCGACATCGTGGATCTTTTCCGCGATACGGGCATCGGCAAGGAGGGCTATTCCCTCATCGGCCAGGGCCGTATCGACGATATACTCTCGGTGCGCTCGGAGGACAGGCGCAAGGTGTTCGAGGAAGCGGCGGGCATCGTCAAGTACAAGACCCGCAAATTGGACGCCCAGCGCCGCATGGAGAACACGCGGCAGAACCTCACCCGCGTGGAGGACATACTTTCCGAACTGGAAACGCGCGTGGAGCCTTTGAAGGAGCAGAGCGAGACGGCGCGCGAATACCTGGCGCTGCGCGACGAACTGAAGGTGCTGGACATCAATGTCTACCTCGTTCGCACGGAGCGCTATCAGGCGCGCCTTGCGGAATTGCGCGAAACGCTGGAGACGCTCTCAGAGGCCGTTTCGCAGGCGGAGGAAGAACTGAAGGCCGTTTCCGCCGCCCGCGAGGAAGGGCTTGTGGAGCTGGACGGCCTCGAGCGCGAGGCGGCGTCCCAGCGCGAGGTCGTGCAAAAGTGGATCCGCGAAGTGGAGGCCCGCGAGGGCGCCGTGCAGGTGATGCGCGAGCGCATACTCGCAGGCGAGCGCGAGCGCGACCGCCTGCTTGCCGAGCGCGACGCGGCGCGGGAGGGCGGCGGCGGCGTCCGGCGCCACGTCGAGGAACTGCAAACAAGGATCGAATCGGAAACGGGCGAACTGGCCGCGCTGGAGGCGGAGCAATCTGCCCGCGAGGAGGAGCTCGCCAAATTCGAGGCGGAACTTTCCGCCCTCGAGGAGCAGGCCGAGGCGGAGAAGGAACAGATCATCCAGTCGATGAACCGCCTGGGCGACGTGCGCAACCAGCAGGCGCGCCTGGAAACGCTGCGCACGGCGCTGGAGGGCCAGCTTGCCTCCATGGACGAGGACGGCCAGCGCGCCGAGGCGGGCGCACGCTCTTTGGACGAACAGCTCGCCGCGGCGCGGGCGCTCGTCCAGGAGGAAAGCGGGCGCAAGGCGCATTTCGAGCGCGAAGTGGCCGCCTCCGTGGAGCAGGTGCGCGTTTCCTCGGAGCAGAGCCAGAAGCTCTCCGAGCGCGTCAACGCCATCGTGGGCGAGCGCCAGCGAGCCGATTCGCGCCTCAAATTGCTCGTGGAGATGCAAAACGACTACGAGGGTTACCAGCATTCGGTCAAGCAGGTGCTGCTCTACGCGCGCAAGAGCGGCGCGGCGGGCGTGCATGGCGTAGTGGCGGAGCTGATCGAAGTGCCGGAAAAGCTGGAGCGCGCCATCGACATGGTGCTGGGCGGCGCTTTGCAAAACATCGTCGTCGAGCGCGACGAGGACGCCAAGCGCATGATCGAGTACCTGCGCAACAACCGCTTCGGCCGCGCCACATTTTTGCCCATCGGCTCGGTGCGCCCCCGCGTGCTCGACGCGCGCGAGCGCGAGGTTCTGAAACTGCCTGGCTGCCTGGGCGTGGCCTCGGAGCTGGTCCGCTTTGACGGGAAATACCGCGGCGTGATCGACAACCTCCTTGGCCGCACGGTGGTGGCGGAAAACCTCGAAGCCGGCATCCGCATACAGCGCGCCGGGCGCTATGCGTTCCGGCTGGTGACGCTGGAGGGCGACGTCATGCACTCCGGCGGCTCGATGACCGGCGGCAGCGTGCAGTCCCGGGTGACGAATCTGCTTTCCCCGCGGCCGCGAGATCGAGGAATTGCGCAAGCGGCTCGGCGAGCTGGACGACGAGGCGATCGCCGCCCGCAACGAACTGGTGCGGCAGGAGGCAGAGCGCACGCGCCTGAAACAGGAACGCGGCGAACTGTACGACGAATTGCACCGGCAGGAGGTCGCCTGCGCCCGCGCCGAGGCGCAATTGAAGGCCGTGGAGGACGAGCAGGCCGCCCACGCCGCGAGCGTCGAGCGCGTTCACGTCGAGCGCGAGCGCCTGGAAGCGCAGCTGGACGACGTCAAGCGCTCCCTTTCCGCCATCGAGGAGCATCAGCAGTCGGCGCAGGAAAACACACAGGACCGCCAGGAGCGCGTCAGGGCGCTGATGGAGGACATCTACGCCCGCCGCGAGAAGGGCGAGAAGCTGCGCGCCGAGACGGGCGACGGCCGCGTGCAGCTGGCCACGCGCCAGCGCGGCCTCGAGGCCGCCCGCGCCGACCACGAGCGCCTCAGCCGTCAGGCCGAGGACATGGCCAAGCTGCTTACAGACAGCGAATCGCAGCTGGAAGCCTGCCAAAAGACGCTGGCGGAGAACGCCGCCCAGCTGGAGCGCGACAACGGGGCGCTCACCGCCGGCAAGGCCGAGCTCGACCGCGTGCGCGACCTGTTCAACGCGACCGACGCAAAGCGCACGGAGGCGCAGCGCCGCTTGCAGGCGCAGGCGGAACAGATCGACGCCCTGCGCGCGCAGGTGGACGGGCATACCGACAAGCGCCACCGCTGCGAATTGCAGCTCCAGCGCGTGGAGACGGAATTCAAGCAGATCGAAGAGCGCATCTGGGAGGATTACGAACTCACCTACGCGCTGGCCGAGCCCTTCCGCCAGGCGGACTTCCGCCTCGGCGAATCGGAAAAGCGCATTTCCGCCATCCGCGCGCGCATCCGCGAGATGGGCGCGGTCAACGTTTCGGCGCTGGACGAATATCGCCAGACCGTGCAGCGCCTGGAAGAGATGACCTCCCAGCGCGACGATTTGCAGCGGGCGGAGCTGGACCTTCAGAACATCGTCGAAGAGCTGGAACGCAAGATGGAGAGCCAGTTCAAGCGCGAGTTCGCCATCCTCAACCAGAACTTCCAGCGCACGTTCGTCAAGCTCTTTGGCGGCGGGCGCGCGGAACTTACGCTCTCCGACCCCAACGACGCCCTCAACTGCGACATCGACGTGGTGGCGCAGCCGCCGGGCAAGAAGTTGCAGCTTCTGACGCTGCTCTCGGGCGGCGAGCGGGCGCTGACGGCCATCGCCATACTCTTCGCCATGCTCGACTTAAAGCCCACGCCGTTCTGCATACTCGACGAGATCGAGGCCGCGCTGGACGACGCCAACATCGACAACTACGCCGACTACCTGCGCGCCTATTCCGAGAACACGCAGTTCGTGGTCATCACCCACCGCAAGGGCACCATGGAGCGCTGCAACGCCCTCTATGGCGTGGTGATGGAGGAAAAGGGCGTCTCCAAGCTGGTGTCGGTATCCTTGAACGAAGCAAGCTAGGGGTGAATGCCAATGGGACTGTTTGACCGCATCAAGGCGGGCCTGCAAAAGACCCGCGCCGTGTTCTCCGGCCGCATGGACGAACTGGTGGAGAGCTACAAAAAGCTCGACGATGAGTTTTTTGAGGATCTCAGCGACGTGCTCATCATGGCCGACGTGGGCATAAAGACGACGGAATTGGCCGTCAACCGCCTGCGCGAAAAGTGCAAGGCGGAAAAGATCGGCTCCGCCGAGGCGGCGCGCGAGGCGCTCAAGGACATACTCGCCGACATGATGCGCACCGAACCGATGCGCCTGGAAAGCCCCATGGTTCTGCTCGTCATCGGCGTCAACGGCGTGGGCAAGACCACCACCATCGGAAAGCTGGCCACGCGCTTCAAGACCGTCGGCCGCCGCGTCATCATCTGCGCCGCGGATACCTTCCGCGCCGCCGCCGCCGAGCAGCTCACCGTCTGGGCTGAGCGCGCCGACGTGCCCATCATCAAGCAGAAGGAGGGCGCCGACCCCGCCGCCGTCGTTTTTGACGGTATACAGGCTGCCCGCGGCCGCCACGCCGACATACTCATCGTCGATACGGCGGGCCGTCTGCACAACAAGGCCCACCTGATGGAGGAGCTGAAGAAGATCAGCCGCGTGGCCGAGCGCGAATACCCGGAAGCCAAGGTCAAGGCGCTGCTGGTCATCGACGCCACCACCGGTCAGAACGGCCTTCAGCAGGCCATGCTCTTCAAGGAAGTGGCCAACATTGAAGGCATCGTGCTCACCAAGCTGGATGGCACCGCCAAGGGCGGCATCGCCATTGCCATCCGCAACGAGCTGGGGCTGCCGGTGTACTACATCGGCTTCGGCGAGCAGCTGGACGACCTCCAGCCCTTCGACGCCAAACAGTTCGTGGACGCCATTTTCGGCTGAGACACGCAAAAGCGCCGCGCAGGCTATCCCGCGCGGCGCTTTTGCGCCCAGGGCAACCGCTGCCCATGGCGAAAAGAGCCCCGCGCCCGTTTTTATGCAGGGCGCGGGGCAGGGGAGAGGCAGGGTCAGATGCCCTTGGCGTTGGCCAGCAGGTACTTCTCGGCCTCGGCGTTCCACAGGCCGTTGTGGCGCTCGCAGATTTCCGCCAGCTTGGCAAACATCGGATCGGTCGTGCCCTTCTCGGCAAAGTCGGCGATGGCGGTCAGGGGCAGGTCGATCTGCGTGTAGATCAGCTTCTTGCCGCCGCGGATCTTCGGCAGGTTCAGCGTAGTATCCACCACGGCGTTCAGGCCGCCCACGTGGGTGATCATCGCCGCCGGGTTGATCTTGCCGGAGGTCATCATGTCGATGGCTTCCTTCATGTCGTTGGTGTTGCCGCCGGAGGTGCCGACGATGTGGGTGTAGAGGTAATGCACGTTGTAGAAGTTGAACTCCGCCTTGAACTGCTGGTCCGTCGGGCCGGCGAAGAAGTTCAGGCAGCCGTCGAAGCCGAGGATGGCGTCCGCCTGCTCGACCACGCTGCGCACCGGCGCGAAGCAGATCACGTCGTTAAAGCCCGTGCCGCCGGTGAGGGAGCGCAGGTATTCCACGCCGTTTTCCGGCTTGGCGGTGTTGACGTAGTGCAGCTCGATGCCCAGGGACTTGGCGTGCTCCACGGTATAGATGCTCTCGGCGCGGGCCAGGCGCTCATCGTCGATGTCGGTGACGACCAGCAGGCTAGGACGGCGGTCGCAGTGCAGCGCGTAGTCGATCGCGCCCAGGCCCATCGGGCCCACGGAGGCGAGCAGCGCCATCTTGCCGCCCTCGACGATGCCCATATCGTGCTCATAGCAGCCCAGGCGGGTGTGATACATGGCGTGGAAGGTGCCGATGATGCAGCTCATCGGTTCGGACAGGGAGCCGTAGAAATAGGTGTCCGAATCGTAGGTGAGCAGGTTATCCGTCAAAAGCGTCTCGATCGGCACCAAGGCATACTGGGAATCGCCGCCGCAATACTGGTAGGAATAGCCCGGGGCCATCTGCGAGCCCTTGTAAAAGTGCGCCGGCTGGATGGCAAAGCCCTGGCCGACCTTGTACTTGTGCTGCCAGTTCTTGCCCACCGCGTCGATCACGCCGCAGAACTCATGGCCGACGATGGTGGGATGCTCCGCCACGTCGTTGGGCACGCGCTTGTGCGCCGCGCCCTCGACCGCCGCCTTGTAGGAGCTCATGCAGATCGAGTCGGAAATGATCTTTACCCGCACGTCGTCGTCCCCGACTTCGGGGAGCTCGATCTCTTCCAGGCGCAGATCCATCTTGCCGTGGATGCGTACCGCTTTGGTCATCATAGCTGTGTTCCTCCTTAGATCATGCCATATTGTTGTATGCGCGCAAGCGCGTCAGGGCTGCATTTGCTGGCCGCCGGTGACGTTGATCGCCTGGCCGGTCATGTAGCTGGCTTCGTCGCTGAGCAAAAAGACCATCACGTTGGCAATGTCGTCGTACTGGCAACCACGGCGCATGGGCACCTGGTTGATGTACTTTTCGCGGATCTTTTCCTTGGTGGTGCCCTGGTTGCGGGCGTACTGCTCGTACAGGGAATTGACCCACAGCGGGGAATCGAGCAGGTTGCCGGGGCAGATGGAATTGACGCGGATGTTTTCCTGCGCCAGCTCCAGCGCCAGGGACTCGGTCAGGCCGATGCCGCCAAACTTGCTGGCCGCGTAGGCGCAGTTCTTGGCTGATCCCTTCTTGCCGGACTTGGAGTTGATCTGCACGATCACGCCGCCGCCGCCCTGCTTGCGGAACTGGGCGACCGCCGCCTTGGCGGTGTTGAAATAACCGTTCAGGTTGATATTGACGACGAAGGAGAATTCCTCGTAGGTCATGTCCTCAATGGCGTCCGAGCGCACGACGCCGGCGTTGGCCACCACATAGTCCAAACGGCCGTAGGTGTCCACGGCGAGCTGCACGGCGGCGACGCAGGAATCGTAATCGCAGACATTGAGCGGCGTGGCCACGCCTTCGGCCAGCTGCGAAGCGACGTTTTTCGCACCCTCGAGGTTCATATCGCCGACGACGACCTTCGCGCCCTCTTCGCTCAGACGGATGGCCAGCGCCTCGCCCAAGCCCTGCGCCGCGCCGGTGATGAGAACGACCTTGTCCTTGAGACGGGGGAACTCGCGTTGTTTCATGTTGACCGACTCTCCTTCCGATAAATTCCAGTCATATTATAGCACAAATGGCGCCGGGTGTGAACGGGATTTACAAAAATCCGCCGCGCCCTGCGCCAAAAAGCAACATTCACTAACGGCCTCGTCCAATGCCGCCGCCGCGCGTGCCGCCGCCTCCGCCGCGACGCCCGCCGCCAAAGCCGCCGCTGCGTCTGCCGCCGCCAAAGCTGCGGGTACGCCCGGCGCCGCCGCTGCGCGCGGGACTGCCGCCGCCGCCGAAGAAGCCGCCGCCAAAGCCGCCGCTGCGCGGCGTGCGGGGAGGTTTCGGTGCTTTCGGGGCGCGCGGGGGACGCGGCGCGCTGCCGGGCCGCGGGCCGCCCCAGAACCAGCCGCGCGGGCGCGGGGGACGCGGATGCACCGGCGGATGATAGCGCCGGTAACGGCGATAGCCAAAGCCGCCGCCCAACCCGACGAGGACCAGCATCAGAACCAGCAGCAGAATGCCCGCGCCGCAGCTGCCGCCGCAGCCCACGCAACCCAGCGTCAACATGGCGCAACCTCCTCCGGCGCAGCCGCCTGCGGTCGCGGGATCCTCCTGCGCCGCGCGGCGTTCCTCATATTCCCGGGAACCGTCCTCCGTCGCCAGATAGGCCTCGAAGCGCTTATCGCCGTCCGCGAGCGAAACATCCGCGCCGCAGATGTCGGCTACGCGCTCAAAGAGAGCGTCAAACAGCTTGTGCGCGCCCGCGTCGTAGTCCCTGTCGGCAAAATCCGGCTCCAGGTATTCGTCCAGATACTGCTTGAGCGTGCCCGCGCCCAGCTCCAGGTCCAGGCCGGCGCCGGGCAGGGCGTAGTAATTGTCGTCGTCGATGGCCATCAGGACGAGCACGCCGTTCTGCGTGCGCCCGTCGCCGATCTCCCAGCGGTTGAAAAGCTCCCGCGCGTAATCGTCGATGGCGGAACTGCCCACCGTGTCCACGGTGACAAAGACGACCTGCGCGCCGCATGCCGCGTCCAATTCGTCGTTGCAAAAGACGATGTGGCCCTCGGTCTCGTAGTCGAGCACACCCGCGCCGTCGTAGACGTAGAAATCCTCCGTCGGCTCGGGGATATCCGCGGCCAGTGCCGGGGCGCAGCAAAGCAGCAGGCAAAGGATGAACAGGCTCAGCCGCTTCATGGCGCTCACCACCCGAACGTGTTGAGGGGTTTGACCCCGAACAGGCCGCCGATGAGGTTGGCGGGGAACGCATCCAGCTTGCGGTTGAAGGCACTGGCCATCACCGGGTACTGGTCGTTCTGGATGAGGTCGACGGCGCCCTTGAAGTCGTTGTACGCCAGGCGCGCGTCCACCAGCTCGTCCGCGCCGTGGGCCTGTTCCAGCGCTGTATACAGCGCTTCCACCGCCGGCACCAGCTGCTGGTAGGCCGCGTGCCGCCCGTCGAGGTCGTCGCCGGCCTGCGCGGTGGCCTCGGCCGCCGTGCGTACATCGTCCACCAGCGTCGCGTCCGCGCCGAGCTTCACGCCCTGTTCAGCCAGTGCGTCCGCACGCTCGGCGCAGCGCTGCAAATAGGCTTCCATGCTGTGGCGCACGGAAAGCGAGGTGTCCGTGCCGTCGGAAAACACCTGCAGGATGTCGTAACGCTCGTTGCGCAGCCCGCCGCCGCCAAAGAGTATGATGCTGGCGAGTATGCAGACGATCAATACGACCGTAGCCAGCTTGCGGTTCTCCGAAAGACGCATGCCATGTCCTCCTGTTTACTTGCGCAGCTCCAACAGCTTGTTGCGCAGATCGTTTTCGATGACCTTGAGCTGCCCCTCGGCGGCCTGGCGCTTCTGGCGGCCCTCCTGCTGGATGGTGAGCACCTCGTCCATGGTGTCGATGAGCATCTGGTTGGTCTGCTGCAAAGTCTCGATATCGACGATGCCGCGCTCGGCCTCCTTGGCGCTCTCGGTAGTGGCCATCTTCAGCTTTTCGGCGTTTTTGAGCAGCAGCTCGTTGGTCAGGTCGCTGACGGCGCGCTGCGCCTCCATGGCGCTCTGCGTGTGCGCCAGGCCGAGCGCCAGCACCATCTGGCTCTTCCACAGGGGGATGGTGTTGTTCAGCGACGTCTGGATCTTCTCCGCCATCAGCTGGTTGCTGGACTGGATCAGGCGGATCTGCGGCGCCATCTGGATGGACACGTTGCGGGTCAATTCCAGGTCGTAGAGCTTCTTTTCAAAGCGCTCGCACTTTTCGTTCATGTCCTTGGCGGCCTGCGCGTCCTCGGGCAGACCGCTCTTCTCGGCCTTGTCGTAGGAGGCCTTGAGGTCGGTGGCGCGCACTTCCTCCAGGCGCTTCTTGCCGGCGGCGATGTACATGGAAAGTTCCTTGAAGTAGGTCAGGTTCTGCTCATAGAGGCGGTCGAGCATGGCGATGTCCTTGAGAAGCTGCACCTGATGCTGTTCCAGACCTTCGCAGATCTTGTCCACATTGACCTCGGCCTCGTCGTAGCGGGTCTTGAGCAGTTCCACCTTGCTGACCTGATGCTTGAACCAGCCGAAGATGCCCTTTTTCTCCTCCTCGTCGGCGGAGAAGCCCTTCAACTCGGTGACCAGGTTGGCGATCATGTCGCCCACTTCGTCCAGATCCTTGGTCTTGACGTTTTCCAGCGCCGTGTCGGAGAATTCGGCGATGCCCTGCTGGGCGTGGGCGCCGTAGGAAAACACCAGATTGGTGTCGGTGACGTCGATCTGCTTGGAGAACTCGTCGATCTGCGCCTGCTCCTCGGGGGTGAACACGGGCTCCTGGATGGCCTCTGGCGCGGCGGGCGCCTCGGCGGCCTGCACGGCGGTCTCCTCGGGGGTGGCGAGCGTCAGCTTGGGGGTCGCGGCGGCCGGCGCGGCGGGGGTGGGGTTCAGGGTGAGCTTGATCTCAGACATGGGTTTGTTCCTCCTCTTTCTTTTCCGGGGCCGTTGCAGCCGGCGCGCTCTGCGGGCGGATGCCGTCCGAAGCAAGCATGGTCTCGAGCACGTCTATGTCGGTCTGTATATCCATCGCCTCATGGCGATAGAGGCTGTCCAGTTGCCGCTCGAAGGCGACGGCGATCATCTCCAGGCTGTTTTCCACCACCGTCATCGCCCCGCGGACGTTTTCGCCCTGCGAGCCGCTCGCGCCCAGTTCGCGGTACTGCGTGAGCAGCTTGTCCGCAGTGGGCAGGTAGTAGTTCATGAAGCGGCGCACCTCGCCGGCGCGCGAGGGCTCCTTTTCGAGGATGTCGAAGATCTTGCCGCCGGCCTCGGTCATGCGCCTGAGACGCGCGGACACGGCCTCGTCCTCAATGGCCTTGTCCGCCTCGCGCAGGTTGTGCAGCGCGGCGCGCCCCTCGGCGATCTGGGCGTTCACCGCCTCGTCGCCGCTGTCAGGCTTCGCGTCTATTTCCACTGTGCGGCCGGGAAAAAAGACGCCCGCCACCAGATACACCGCCACAGAGACGCAGGCGGCGATGATGATGAAGAGAAGTTCGTAGATGGGCGCGAACAGCCCGAACAGTATCCAGACGAGCGCCGCCAGATAGAGCGGTATGGCCGATTTGACCTTTACGGTTTTCACGGTTGCACCTCCACGGGATAAAGTCTGCCTCAAAACGCCTGTTTCAGCACCAGTTCCACCGGGCAATGGTCGCTGCCCATGACCTGGTCGTGGATGCTCGCGGAGACGAGGCGGTCCTGCAAACGCCGACTGACCACGAAGTAGTCGATGCGCCACCCCGCGTTGCGGCTGCGCGCGCCGCCGATGTAGCTCCACCAGCTGTACGCGCCGGTCCTGTCCGGGTAAAAGTAGCGAAAGGTGTCGACAAACCCCGCGTCCAGCAGCTGTGAGAACTTGCCGCGCTCCTGGTCGGTGAAGCCGGCGTTGAAGTGGTTGGTCTTGGGGTTTTTCAGGTCGATCTCCTCGTGCGCCACGTTGAGGTCGCCGCAGAGCACCACCGGCTTTTGCGCGTCCAGCTTCAGAAGGTAGGCGCGGAAATCGTCCTCCCAGCGCATGCGGTAGTCGAGGCGGCGCAATTCGTTCTGCGAATTGGGGGTGTAACAGCAGACGAGGTAGAGATCCTCGAACTCGCAGGTGATGACGCGCCCCTCATGGTCGTGCTCGTCCACGCCGATGCCGAAGGTGTGGGAAAGCATGGGTACGCGCGAGAGCACCGCCGTGCCGGAATAGCCCTTCTTTTCGGCGGAGTTGAAGATCGCCTCGTATCCCGGCAGCACCTCCATATAGTGTTCCGGGCTCATCTTGATCTCCTGCAGACAGATGACGTCCGCGTCCAGCGCCTCTGCGCTTTCCACGAAGCCCTTTTTCAGGCAGGCGCGCAGGCCGTTGACGTTCCAGGATACCAATTTCATACGTTTCCCTCCATTGCTGTTTCATTGTAACAGAAGTTTGTGAAATTTGCTAGAGGGAGGCCGCATTTTGGTCACAGAAACAGGAAAATTCCCTTGACGAACGCGCGTCCCTGTCGTATAATAGCGCCAAGGACGATGACCGGGAGGAAAAGCGGGCAACCGCGCCCAAGAGACCGGCGGCCAGAGGCTGCGAGCCGCCGGGGCGCAGGCAGCTTTTACGTGCGCCCGCGAGTCGCCGCGCTGAACGGAGTAGGCGCGGCCGCCTGCCACGTTACGGCCAAGAGCAAAATGCAGAGTGGGACCGCGGCCACGCCTCTGTCGGAGGGGCGGGCTGTTTTTTTGGAAAAACGGAGGGAATGGCATGCAGATCTTCAACACCATGACGCGCAAGAAAGAGGAATTCGTCCCCGTCCACGAGGGCAAGGTTGGCATCTACGCCTGCGGCCCAACGGTATACAACTATTTCCACATCGGCAACGCGCGCCCTTTCATCATCTTTGATACGCTGCGGCGCTTTCTCAAGCACATGGGTTACGACGTAACTTTCGTGCAGAACTTCACCGACATCGACGACAAGATGATCCGCCGCGCCAACGAGGAACACACCACCGTGGACGCCATCGCCGAAAAGTACATCGGCGAATACTTCAAGGACGCCGAAGCGCTGGGCGTGATGAAGGCGGACGTGCATCCCCGCGCCACCAAGCACATCGGCGAGATCATCGCCCTGATCAAAAAACTCGAGAACAAGGGCCTTGCCTATGAGGTGAATGGCGACGTCTACTTCGACACGCAGGCCTACCGCTCCAGCTACGGCAAGCTCTCCGGCCAGAACCTCGACGACCTCGAGAGCGGCGCGCGCGTAGAGGTGGGGGACATAAAGCGCCATCCCATGGACTTTGCCCTCTGGAAGGCGCAGAAGAGCGGCGAGCCGGCGTGGAAGAGTCCGTGGGGCATGGGCCGCCCCGGGTGGCACATCGAGTGCTCGGCCATGAGCATGAAGTACCTCGGCGAGACGTTCGACATACACTGCGGCGGCGTGGACCTCATCTTCCCGCACCACGAAAACGAGATCGCCCAGTCCGAGGGCGCGACGGGCAAGCCGTTTGCCAAATACTGGATGCACAACGGCCATATCAACGTGGACAACAAAAAGATGTCCAAGTCCGCGGGCAACTTCTTCACCGTGCGCGACATCGTGCAGGAGTTCGACCCCGAGGCCGTGCGCCTGTTCATGCTCTCGGCGCACTACCGCAGCCCCATCAACTTCTCGCGCGACCTCATCATTCAGGCGAGCAATTCTCTGGAACGCCTCTACACGGCGCGCAACACCGCCCTGTTCAACCGCGACCACGCCCCGCAGCGCCCGCTCAACGAGGCCGAAACCGCCTTCAAGGAGCGCTGCCAGAAGGCTGTGGCGGCCTTCGACGCCGCCATGTCGGACGACCTCAACACCGCCGACGCGCTGGCCGCCATCTTTGAGCACGTGCGCGACATGAACACCACGCTCACCGCCGACAGCGCCGTGGAAGCCATCGACGCCGGCCTCGACGCGCTGAAAACGATGACGGACGTGCTCGGCATCCTCCGCAAGGACTACGATTCCACCCCCGCCGAGGTCAAAGAGTTGGTGGAAAAGCGCGCCGCCGCCAAAAAAGCAAGGGACTTCGCCGAGGCCGACCGCCTGCGCGACGAAGTGCTGAAAATGGGCTATGTCATCGAGGACACGCCCAAGGGCCCCAAGGTCAAAAAGGCGTAAAAAACGAAGATGAACGGCGCGGCCATTGCGGTCGCGCCGCATAGATCAATGGAAAAGCATGGTACGGCATTGTATCTTGCGGTGTCGCACCATGTTTTTGTTTTGGGAACTGTCCGTACAGTTTCCCTGCTTATTACGGTATAAGGCAGGCTTACTTGATTGCTTTTATGGTATATGTTGCGCCCCAATTATTCAGCACTTCAACGGATGAGAATCCTGCTATAAGCAATGCATCCGTTTCGTGTTTTACTGTAAGCGGCGTGTCATAATGATAAAGCTCATTATCTTTTATGCATTGTTCCGTTTTTATGGCTATCAAATTCTCACGGTGCATAGATTCTTCATCGTCGGACAAAGAAAAATAATCCGTCAATACAAAATACCCATCATCTTTTAGTGCCTTGTGCAATTTGGTGTACAAAGGGATTTTTTCTTCTTTTGTAAAATGGTGCAAACTTTCCACCGATACAGCGGCATCAAATGCACTCTCGCCAAAGCTTGTATCAAAATACGAACCTAAAATCAGTGTAATATTTTTGCCCGCAAATTTGCTTTTGAGCGCGGACAGCATTCCTTGCGACAAATCTATTCCCGTTACTCTTGCGGACGGATTCAATGAATAATATTCTTCCAGCTCAAGACCTGTGCCACAACCCAAATCAAGTATTTGACAGTTTTCTTGAAGAGGTAAACACTTTGCTGTAAAAGGATAGAACTCGTTTGCCGATTCAATATTCGTCAGCATATGCTTGTCATATCCATCCAGCCTGGCCTCAAAGAAATCACGCATTTTTTCAAGCATATCGCTACCTTCTTCAAATCCCGACGCATCGCTCTGTTTTCTGCTTGTAATATAAGGACATTATACGCATAAAGCATGGCAAAGCCGAGAAGCAAGTGGACTTTCAATGATGCATGCTGGCTTCAAAACTGTCTTTCGATTTTGCATGATCCTGGAACACCCCTGAAGCCGTATTTTACGAATTCTCAAATTACTTCCCTATATGGCGTCAGCGTTTCAGTCGCGCCGTTTTCATCGTTTACAGCACGTAGTAAAACAACACGATGTCCGCGTAGTGTCCGTCCTTCATGAGAAACCCTCCCGGCACCTCGCCGATGCGCTGAAAACCCAGCTTTTCGTAGAGGTGCAGGGCGCGATGGTTCTCCTTGACCACGGCGTTGAACTGCATCAGCCGAAAGCCGAGCGCCGCCGCCGTTTGCAGACAGTGCCGGACCAGCGCCTCGCCCGCGCCCCTGTCCCGCGCGCCGCGCTCCACGGCGTAGCTTGCGTTGGCGATGTGGCCGCAGCGCCCCTCGTTGTTGGGGTGGAGGATGTAAAGGCCGACGACCTCGCCGTTTTCCTCCGCCACGGCGGCAAAGCTCTGCGCGGCAAAGAACGCCCGCGCCGTCTCAGGCGTCAAAAGGTCGAGCTGGGGGAAGGCCACGCCGTCCTTCACCACCTGGTTCCAGATCAGCATCATGCGCGGCAGGTCGGCCTCCACGTAGGCGCGCACGTTCATCCGTCCTCTTCCTCCTCGTCGGTATAGAGCTTGTACAGGTCGTAATACACGCCGCGCTTTGCCATCAATTCCGCGTGGGTACCCTGTTCGACGATGCCCTTTTCCGTAAGCACGAGGATGACCTGCGCGTTGCGGACGGTGGTCAGGCGGTGGGCGATGGTGAACGTGGTGCGCCCGCGCATCAGTTCTTCCAGGGACTTCTGCACGATGCGCTCGCTCTCGTTGTCCAGGGCGCTGGTGGCCTCGTCGAGGATCAGCACCGGCGGGTCCTTCAAAAACACGCGGGCGATGGAGATGCGCTGCTTCTGCCCGCCGGAGAGCTTGAAGCCGTGTTCGCCGACGTAGGTGTTGTAGCCGTCCTCCAGCCCCATAATGAAATCGTGCGCCCCGGCGCGTTTGGCGGCTTCGACCACCTCCGCGTCTGTGGCCGTGGGGCGGCCGTAGCGTATGTTGTCGATCACCGAGCCGGAGAAGAGGTGTACTTCCTGCTGCACCACGCCGATGTGACTGCGCAGCGAGTGCAGCGTGTATTTGCGCACATCCTCGCCGTCGAGGAGTATGCGCCCGGACGTGACCTCATAAAAGCGGGGAATGAGGCTGCACAGCGTGCTTTTGCCGCTGCCCGAGGGGCCGACCAGCGCCACGCTTTCGCCGGCGGGCACGTGCAGGTTGATGTCCGTGAGCACGTTTTCATGCCCTTCCTCGTAGGTAAAGCCGACGTGATCAAAGGTGATGTCGCCTCGGACGTCCTCCACGTCCACGGCGTCCGGCGCGTCGTCGATCTCCACCGGCACTTCCATGACCTCGATGAAGCGCTCGATGCCGGTCAGACCGCGCATGAACTGCTCGGAAAACTCGACCAGACGGCGGATGGAGGTGAGCAGCGTCTGCACGAACAGTATGTAGGCGATGTAGTCCGCGGCGGTGATGCCGCCTTCGCCGCGGATGAGGAACAGCGCGCCCAAAAGCACCACGACGATGAACATCAGCCCGTCAAACAGCCGCGTCACCGAGTGGAAGCCCGCCATGTTGTGGTACATCATGCGCTTGATGCGCAAAAAGCCGCGGTTGCCCTCGGCGAACTTCTCCTTTTCCAACGCCTCATTGGCAAACGACTTGACCACGCGGATGCCGGAAAGCGTGTCCTCCACCTGGGCGTTGAGTTCGCCCAACTGGTGGCGGGACTCCTTGTAGGTGGAGCGCATGCGCCGGGAAAAGCGGATGGAGAAGTAGATCATGAAGGGGAAGATGGCGAATATGATGAGCGTCAACGGCACGTTGATGGTCAGAAGGATGACAAACGCCACCACCACCTTCAGGGAAGTGATGAACACCTCCTCGGGCGTGTGATGGGCAAACTCCGTCACGTCGAACAGGTCGGTGGTGATGCGCGACATGATCTGGCCGATCTTTGTGTTGTCGTAATAGGAATTGGACAGCCGCTCCAGGTGGGCGAACATGTCCCTGCGCATGTCCGTTTCGATGCGCGAACCCATGACGTGGCCGATGGACTGCATGTAGTAGTTGGAGGCCGCGTCGATCACGCGCAGAAGGATATACGCCCCGCCCAGCAGGAGCACGGGACGGATGGTCAGCGTCTCTGCCGAGCCGGTGAAATAACGCACGATCAGGGGCAGCGTCAGGTCGCAAAGCGTCGTCAGCGCCGCGAAAAAAAGATCGAGCGCCAGCGTGCGCGAATAGGGGCGGAAATAGGGGAGTATCCGACGGATGAGCGCGGCGTTTTCGCGCATGCCGCGCTTTTTTGCCGCTTTATCGTTTGCCATGGCCATACCTCCACAGAGTCTGCATATTTATCATAGGAACACAGGCCGTCAAAGTCAAGTTAAGGCTTTGGGCAGGCGCGCCCCAAGGCTTGACAAGCGGACGCGATGCGCCTAAAATGAAGGCAAGGTGGTGAAAAGCGATGGCCTCGGGTCTGCGCGCGAAGCTGCAAGCGATCGCGCCCGGGAACGCCGCGAAGCCGGCGCGGCCGGAGCGCGGCGGACTCGTCGTGCGCACAGGCCGCCGCAAGGCGCCCGAGGGGCTGCTCTCCCTGCCCGGGCGCGGCCTGGAACGTCTGGGGGCGGGGGAGGGCTTTTCCGTGGAAAAGTGCCTCTTCCTTGATACGGAGACCACCGGCCTGTCCGGCGGCGCGGGCACGCTGGCCTTCCTCGTCGGCACGGCCTGGGTCGAGGGCGAGGAGCTTGTCACCGAGCAGTATGTCCTGCGCGACTACGGGGACGAGCCGGAAATGCTTTTGCGCCTCGCCGGATTAATGAAGCGCTTTGACATTGCCGTGACCTTCAACGGCAAGACGTTCGACATGCCGCTGCTGGAATCCCGCTATACGCTCTGCCGCCTGCGCGGCCATTGGCGGGAGCTTGGCCAGCTCGACCTTCTGCATCCCGCGCGGCGGGTGTGGAGGCTGCGCCTGCAGTCCTGCCGCCTGTCCAACCTGGAGGAGTGCGTGCTCGGCGTGCGCCGGGAGAACGACCTTCCCGGCAGCGAGGCGCCGGAACGCTTCTTCCGTTATCTGCAAACGGGCGATTTTTCCCTGCTGGAGGAAGTCATTGCCCACAACTTGCAGGATGTGGTCACGCTGGCGGTGCTTCTTGTCAAGCTCGCGCAGCTGTTCGACGCGCCGCTTTCGGCGCAGGACAGCCGCGACCGTTACAGTCTCGGCCGGGCGCTGGAAAAGCGGGGCGACGCGCAGGCGGCGGAGCTCTACGCCCTTTCCCGCGACTTGCCCGAAGGCAGCTATCGCCTCTATCTCATCTACCGCCGCGCCGGGGAATGGGAGCGGGCGCGCGCCGTGCTCGAGGCCATGGTGCGCAAAAACCAGATGGGGTACATCCCCCACATAGAGCTGGCCAAGCTCTATGAACATCATGACAAAAACTGCCGCCGGGCGCTGTTTTACACGAAGATCGCCCTGGCGATGTGCGAAGGCCCGGAGCGCGCGGCCATGCTCCACCGCCTGGGCCGCCTGGAGCGCAAATTGTCCGAAGGAGGAAACAAACCGTGAGCATTTTTGGAGGCAATCCGGCCGTAAAGGCGGGCAACCACGCCTATCGCTGCCATGTGGACGGCAACAAGCTGATCGAGGCGGGCAAGACGGAAGAAGGGCGCGCCAAGCACGACGAGGCGCTCAAATACTACGCCCAGGCCTATGACGCCGGCCTCGACCGCGTGGGCATGCTGATGTCCTATGGCGTATTGCTCATGCGCCGCGGCGAATACGAAAAGGCCAGGGAGGTCTACCTGCGCGTGCACTACAAGCCGGGCCTTTCCAAGGACGACCGCTTCGACCTGCGCAACAACTATTCCATCTGCCTCTGGCGGCTGGGCAAATTGGACGAGGCCATCGCCACCATCAAGCGCGCGGCGGCGGACAACAAGACCACGCTGGTCTACACCACGCTCGGTCTCTTTCTCATCCTCAAGGCCGAGGAGACCGGCGATTTTTCCGAGGCCATCGCCTTTAACAACGAGGCCTATGAATACGACGACGAGGACGCCGCCATACTCGACAACATCGGATTTTTGCACATGGTCATGGAAGAACGCGCCCGCCGGGAGGGCGACGCGGAAAAGGCCAGGGCCGAGCGCAAACTGGCCTACGATTTCTTCACCCGCGCCCACAAGATCAAGCCCCGCCAGATCACTACGCTGTACTACCTGGCGAAAATGCTCGAGGAGGATGGGCAAAAGGAGCGCGCGAAGGAATTCATTGACGCGTCGCTGGAAGGTGCGTTTTCTTCCATCTGCCCGGTTTCCCGCGAGGAGGCCGAGGCGCTGCGCGACAAGATCGAGGGAAAGGGACGCGGTTGACCGCGCCCTTTTTTATACAAACGGGAGGGATCGTGAATGAAGAGGATGCTCGCAGCGCTTCTGTGCCTGCTTCTTTGCCTCGCGGCCGCCGTGCCCGCGCTGGCGGCGCAGGGCTACGAATGGACGGCGGACGACTACATCTGGACGATGCGCAGCAAGCGCGTCAACGGCGTGCCCATTGGCGACGCCATCGAGGACGCTTTTGCCAATGTGGAATGGTCGGTGACAACGGACGGGACGGACGTCTACGGCGTCTGCGAAGGCGGCGCGCCGGGCAACGATTTTTCCCTGCTTGTGCGCTTTACCAGCGAATTCAGCTTTGAGTTTGTCGCGTGCCAGCGCAACGGGCGCGAGCAGGAGAATCCCTCGCAGCTGACGCTGGAGGCGCTGCAAGCCTACGCGCAAAATCATCGCTGCGACGTCTGCGCCGGCCTTGGCTATACAGACGCCTGCATGAACTGCGCCGGTTCCGGCTTCGCTTTCGGCAAGCAATGCCTGGCCTGCGGCGGCAGCGGACGCTATCTGTGCAAGGCCTGCAGGGGCTTCGGGGTGATGACGAACGACTACACTCGCGCTTGCCCCTTCTGCGACGGCACGGGCGAGAGCGGCGCCTGCCCCACATGCGGCGGCAGCCTGTACGTCCTCCAGTCCGGCATGCTGCTGTTGTGCCCGGACTGCACGGGCAGCGGCGTGGCCACCTGCCCGGTATGCAGCCCCGGCGGCATCGCCTTGGGATACCTTGCGCACAGCTGAAAAACAGCCCCGGCAGCGGAGCTGCCGGAGCTGCCAGAGCGCTGACAAAGCCCACAACCGCAAAAATTGCCCCGATAAAGATGAAATCGGATGCAATTTCTGCTTCCTGCGTCAGCTGCACTTGCATCCTGCGGTCACTTACGTCCATGTAAGCTCCCTTGGATGCAAGCGTAGCTTCCTTGGCTTGCGGGCTTTCTCAACGCTCTGCCAGTCTGTTGACTCTGTCAACATCCTGACAGCTCCGGCAGCGGCGCTGCCGGAGCTGTCTTTATGTTTCCATCTCCTCCGCGGGCGCTTTGAAGTCCACCTGCGGGAGTTCTTCCAGAGTAGAGATGCCAAAATGCCGCAAAAAGGCGTCCGTCGTGCGGTAGAGTATGGGCCGTCCCAGCGTCTCGCGCCGCCCGGCCTCCTCGATGAGCCCCTTGGCCAGAAGCGCCTGCACGGAATAGTCGCACTTCACGCCGCGCACCTGCTCGATGTCCGCCTTGGTCACCGGCTGACGGTAGGCGATGATGGAGAGCGTTTCCAGCACTGCCTGCGAGAGCGGCCGCTTTTCCAGAGGTTGCAAAAACGTCTCTATTTGCGGGGCGAACTCCGGGCGGATGGACAAAAACACCTCGCCGCCCGAGCGGTTGAGCCGCAAGCCGTGGCTCTCCAAAGAAAGATGGTCGGCAAGTTCCGTCAGCGCCTCTTCCATCTCCATGGCCGTGAGGTTCATCGAATGGGCCAGGTCCTCTACGCGCACCGGGTCGCCGGAGACGAAGAGGATCGCTTCGATGACCGCGCACAGTTCCTTCATGCGAACACCCCTGCGATATAAACGTCAAATTTTATTATATGGAAGCGGCCGCCCCTTGTCAAGCGCGCTTCGGGGCGAATATTTTCGCGGAAAAAACGTAAAATCTCCGCTTTTTTGCCGAAATTTGTCCAAAAGCGCTACCAAGAAGGCGCGAAACACGGTATAATGGACATATCCCCATCAAGGAGTGAGGCGTATGCCAGGAGCACATCCGGCGATCGAGCTGCAAGGGCTGACCAAGGCGTTCGGCCCCATCGTCGCCAACAAGGACATCGACCTGACGTTATACAATGGCGAGATACTGGCGCTGCTGGGCGAAAACGGCTCCGGCAAGACCACGCTGATGAACATGCTCTCCGGCATCTACCGGCCGGACGCGGGGCATATCCGCGTTGGCGGCAAGGAAGTGCAGATCCGCTCGCCGCACGACGCCATTGCCCTGGGCATCGGCATGATCCACCAGCACTTCAAGCTCGTGGACGTGCTCTCCGTGCAGGACAACATCGTGCTGGGCACCACGGGGCATTACGCCAACCGCAAACAGCTCGCCCGCGAGATCAAGGGCCTGTGCGACCGCTTCGGCCTGCACATCGACCCATCGCGCAAGATCTATACCCTCTCCGTCAGCGAAAAGCAGACCGTGGAGATCCTCAAGGTGCTCTATCGCGGCGCGCGCACGCTGGTGCTCGACGAACCCACCGCGGTGCTCACCCCGCAGGAGATCGACCGCCTCTTCGCCATCCTTCGCAAGATGCGCGACGAGGGCTGCGCCATCATTATCATCACCCACAAGCTCAACGAGGTGCTGGAGATCTCCGACCGCGTGACCATTCTCCGCAAGGGCCACTGCATCGGCACGGTGATCACAAAGGAGACCAACGCGCGCGAATTGACCGAGCGCATGGTCGGCGCGGCGGTGGACCTCTCCATCCACCGCCCCGAGCCCTCGCGCGACGCGCCGATGCTGGACGTGCACCATTTGACCGTGGTCAACGCAGACGGCGTCAAGGCGCTGGACGATGTGAACTTCTCCATCGCCTCCGGCGAGATCCTTGGCGTGGCGGGCGTGGCCGGCAGCGGCCAGAAGGAGCTGTGCGAGGCCATCGCGGGCCTGCAGCCCATCGCCGGCGGCGCCATCCTCTGCCAGCACGTGTCGCTGGAGGGGCTTTCCCCGCGCGAGATCATCCGCCGCGGCGTCTCCATGTCCTTCATCCCCGAGGACCGGCTGGGCATGGGCCTGGTCGGCTCCATGGGCATGGTGGACAACATGCTGCTCAAGGAATACCAGAACCAGCCCGGCGCTCTGGTGGACCGCGCCCCGGCGCGCGACCTTGCCAACCGCCTGGTAAAGGAGCTGAATATCTCCACCCCCGGCATCTATACGCCCGTGCGCAAGCTTTCCGGCGGCAACGTGCAGAAGGTGCTGCTCGGGCGCGAGATCGCCTCGGACCCGCGCATACTCATTACGGCCTACCCCGTGCGCGGGCTGGACATCAACTCGTCCATGACCATCTACCGCATGCTCAACGAGCAGAAAAAGAAGGGCGTGGCCGTGCTCTACATCGGCGAGGACCTGGACGTGCTGCTGGAATTGTGCGACCGCATCATGGTGCTGTGCGGCGGCAGGGTGACGGGCGTCGTCGATGCGCAGGCGGTCACCAAGGAACAGCTCGGCCTGATGATGACGGGCGCTTCGATGGAGGAGGCGATGCAAAATGGCTAAGGGCTTTCCCCTGCGCGTGACCCGGCGCGCCGAGATCTCCACGGGCAAGGCGTGGCTGGTGCGCCTGTGCGCCATACTGCTGGCGCTTTTGACCGGCGGCGTGTTCGTAGCCATCCTCGGCTATGACCCGCTGGCCGTCTATCGGGAGATGGTTTCCGGCTCGCTCGGCTCGCGCATGAGCATCGAACTGACGGCCAAACTGGCCATCCCCCTGCTCATCACTTCCCTGGGCGTGACGCTGGCGTTCAAGATGCGCTTCTGGAACATCGGGGCGGAGGGGCAGATCTGCGTGGGCGCCATCGCCGCCACCTATTTCGCCCTCTTCCACGACGATTGGCCGCAATGGATCCTTTTGATCGTCATGGCGCTGGCGGGCATACTGGCCGGCGGCCTCTACGGCATGATCCCGGCCTACTTCAAGTGCCGCTTCGGCACCAACGAGACGCTGCTTACGCTGATGCTCAACTACGTGGCGCTCTACACCATACAGGCGCTGCAGCAGGGGCCGTGGCGCGACCCCACGCAGCTGGGCTTTTTCAAGGTGGCCCGCTTTTCCTCCTCGGCGCGCGTGCCAGAGGTGCTGGGCGTGCATGCCGGCTGGATCGTGGCGCTGGCGCTGGTGGCGCTGATCTACGTTTACCTGCGCCATTCCAAGCAGGGGTATGAACTGACCGTCGTCGGTGAAAACGAGGCCACGGCGCGCTACGCCGGCATGCCGGTCAAGCGCGTCGTCATCCGCACCATGTTCCTTTCCGCGGGCATCTGCGGCCTGGCGGGCATGCTGCAGGCCTCCGGCGCGGACAGGACGCTCAACGATACCGTCGCCGGCGGCGTGGGCTTTACCGCCATTACCGTGGCCTGGCTTGCGCGCCTCAACCCCGTGGGCATGCTCATCGTCTCGGTGCTGTTCTGCATCCTCGAAAAGGGCTGTGCCTCCGTGCAGTCGGTCTACAACCTCTCGGCGGCGACGGCGGAGGTCCTGCAGGGGATCATACTGTTCTTCGTGCTCGGCTGCGAATTCTTCCTCACGCATCGCGTCTGCCGGGCGAGCAAGCTGGAAGGGGGCGTGGAACGTGGCTGACGGCGTCTGGTTCAACTTCATACTCGCGGCGATCCCGGCGGGCATGCCGCTTCTGCTCGGCACGCTGGGCGAGATCCTCACCGAAAAGGCCGGCAACCTCAACCTCGGCGTCGAGGGCATGATGTACATGGGGGCCATCTTCGGCTTCCTCGGCGGCTTTTACACAAACAGCGCCGTCGTCGCCCTGCTCATGGCCTTCGGCGGCGGACTGCTCGGCGCGCTCATCTACGCCTTTTTGACCGTCACCCTCAAGGCTAACCAGAACGTCACCGGCCTTACGCTGACCATCTTCGGCACCGGCCTTGCCGCCCTCATCGGCGAGAACCTGCTGGCCGGCGGCGCCTCGGTGTCTTTCTCCGAGGAATTGAAGGCGGCGTTCGGCAGTATCCGCATCCCGGTGCTTGCGGACATCCCCTACGTGGGGCCGCTGCTGTTTTCCAACAACATATTCGTCATCCTCGGCGTGGTGTTCGCCGTGGCCATGGGGCTTTACCTCAACCACACGCGCCGCGGCCTGAACCTGCGCGCGGTGGGTGAGAACCCCGGCGCGGCGGACGCGGCGGGCGTCAATGTGACGCTGTACAAGTACGTACACATCCTCCTGGGCGGCGGCATCTGCGGCCTGGGCGGCGGCTATGTCTGCTTTGTCACCTGCAACGGCGCATGGGTGCAGAACTGCGTCAACGGCCTCGGCTGGATCGCCGTGGCGCTGGTCATCTTCGCCGCCTGGAGCCCCTACCGGGCCATCATCGGCTCCCTGGTATTCGGCGCTTTGAGCGTTTTGCAGTTCTACAAGCCGGCCTTCCTGCGCGACGTCAGCGCGCCTATTTTCTCCATGCTGCCCTTCCTGGTGACGGCCATCGTGCTGGTCATCACCTCCGTGCGCATGTCGCGCGAAAAGGTGCAGCCCAAGGGCTGCGGCATAAACTACGACCGCGAGGAGCGGTAACTTCCTTTCCCCAAAGCGTGACCGGCGCAGCGATGCAACTGCGCCGGTCATTTTTCAGTCGCGAAATACTGTCGTGCCTCCGCCGTCACGCGCCGCACGAAGTCGCCCTTAGCGGCGGTATAGCCGTCGCGGTCGTGTTCGTAGGGCTTCCAAAGCGCAAGTTTGAGCTGTTCATATTCGGCAGCCAGGCCGGGGCGAAGGGCAAGACAGTCGCGAAAGAGCACCTCGTCGGCGTGCCCTGCAACCCTGGACGCAGGTGAAGCGCCTCTTGCATTATACTCATGCGCATAGAGTTCGCAAGAGAATTTGGCATGCAACCGTCCACTATTCCGTGTTTTTTCTTGAAATTCTTTCAAAAAACACTTGCTTGTGACGTAACGTAATGAGATATACTATAAGCAGGAGGTGTGATATGGATAAACATAAGGCTATACCACAGGGCTATATGACCATTGGTGAAGTCGCAAAGAAAATGGACGTTACTGTACGGACATTGCAACATTACGATAGAGAAGGCTTGCTTTCTCCCTCGGCCATGAGCGAAGGGGGACGTAGGTTATATACGGATAAAGACATCGTTAAACTTCATCAGATTTTGTCCCTCAAACACTTAGGTTTTTCTCTGGACGATATAAAGAATCGACTTATTCCTCTTGATACACCGGCTGAAATTGCTGCTGTTCTAACGGAACAGGCTGCCGCTATCAAGCAAAAAATAGACAGCCTGTCTGAATCGCTGAGGGAGCTGGAAGTGTTGCGCGAGGAAGTCCTTCAAATGCAGTCTGTTGACTTCAAAAAATACGCTGATATTATTGTCAATTTGCAGATGAAAAATGATTTTTACTGGTTGATCAAGCATTTTGATGACCAGACCCTTGACCACATCCGCAGCCATTTTGATAAAGACAGTGGAAAGGCATTTATGGACACTTTCATGCAGCTTCAAGACGAAGCGATAAGACTTCAAAATGCAGGCGTTCCCGCAGACAGTGATGAGGGACAGAATTTTGCAAAAGCCTATTGGAATATGATAACTGATTTCACTGGTGGAGATATGAGTATGCTCCCTAAACTCATCGAATTAGGGCAATTTCAAAACGCGGAACAGAGCTGGAAAGAAAAACAAACTATTGCCAACGGCTATGTTGAGCAAGCATTAGGCTTCTATTTTTCTAAATTAGGAGTTGACCCGTTTCAGGAGGGATTGGAATGAATGAGGCTATAAAAATCAGTGGCTTAAAGAAAAGCTACGGAACCCATGTTGTGTTGAACGGTTTGGATTTTTGTGTACGGCAAGGAGAGATTTTCGCGCTGCTCGGTGTAAATGGCGCAGGGAAAACTACCACTCTTGAATGTATCGAAGGTCTAAGAAAATACGATAGTGGAAACATTACAATCCACGGTAGAATAGGAATCCAATTACAGTCAGCTTCTTTGCCGGAGCATATTAAACCATTGGAAGCGGTCAAATTGTTCGCCAAATGGAATAAAACTCCCCTTGATAAAGCAATGCTTGACGCTCTCGGTATTTATGAACTTGCGAAGAAACGGTATTATCAATTATCAACAGGTCAGAAGCGGCGACTCCATTTGGCACTTGCCCTAACGCGAGATCCAGACATTCTTTTTCTCGATGAACCAACGGCTGGACTTGATGTGGAAGGACGGCTTTCTCTACACAAACTGATCCGACAGTTGAAGGCAATGGGAAAAACGATCATATTGGCAAGCCATGACATGGCTGAAGTGGAGAATTTGTGTGACCGGATTGCCATCTTATCCGAGGGAAAGATTGCTTTTATTGGAACCGTCGAACAACTGGGTGAAACAGTAGGAAAGCATTATAACATCACGATTCAAACAGAAAGCGACAGCAAAAAATATGAATCTGATAATATCGGAGAAACATTGCTTCCGCTACTGATGCAGTACAAAGAAAAAGGTGAAACTATTTTGGATATACGGATAAGCCGCGGTACTCTGGAACAACATTTTATGAGGATTGCAAAGGAGGCATAGTAGATGGGCGCTTTTTTGTACGGGACATCCTTACAGTGGAAGTTGGACATACGTAGCAAAACATTGTTCATAACCTGCTACATTGTTCCTCTCCTGTTTTTTGCAATTATGGGTGGGATATTTACATCTATTATGCCGGAAGCAAGATACACGCTCATTCAGTCCATGACGGTTTTCGGAGTAACAATGGGTGCGTTGATTGGTCTGCCGCCCTCTCTTGTTGAAATTTACAGCAGCGATATTAAAAAAGTTTATAAGGCAAATGGTGTGCCATTATATCTCGGTCTTGTTTTGACGAATATTTCCGCATACATACATCTGTTTATTATGAGCATAATTCTATACATTGCTGCGCCGCTTGCTTTCAATGCTGAGATACCAGAAAATCCGGTGTTGTACTTTGCCAGCCTTGCTATTTTTATTGCGGTGTCCCTTAGCATTGCCAGTATAATCGGTTTAGCAGTAAAAGATCAAGCAAAAACTTCAATGGTTTCTATCATCGTTTTTTTGCCATCTATCATGCTTTCTGGAATCATGTTTCCAATCAATATGCTTCCGGAAACATTTGAAATGGCAGGAAAATTTTTCCCAGCCTCATGGGGATATAAAGCAATGGCAGAGAGCGCATTTCAGCTTGAAAACTTGTTGCCGCTTATCGTAATTCTTATATTGGCTATTTGTGCATGCGGCATACTGCTGCGCAAAGTTGATAAATAGTAAGACCGCTTGGCCAGAGTGGCTTGAAGATTGACTCCCGCGTGAAAGGATGCAGCAGAAGAGTTGCGGCGCAAATCATCGTAAAACGATGACCGGCGCAGCGATCAAACTGCGCCGGTCAGTCATTTTTGGCGATAAAATACCGTTTCGCCTCGGCCGTCACGCGCCGCACGAAATCGCCCTTGGCGGCGGTATAGCCGTCGCGGTCGTGTTCGCAGGGCTTCCAAAGCGCAAGCTTGAGCTGTTCATACTCGGCGGCCAGGTCGGGGCGAAGGCTGAGATAATCGCGGAAGAACACCTCGTCGGCATCGCCCGGGAGCCTTAGATGCAGGTGGAAAACCTCCTGCGCAAATCCCTCGGGCGTATAGCCGCGGTTGAAAGAGACGCGCCCTTCTTCGCTGCGCATGCGGATGTAACCACATGTGGGGATAACAGCGTCAAGGCGCTCAAACGCCGCCGCGCCGGACGCTTCCAGCACCATGTCCACGGTCGGTTTCGCCCATAAGCCTTTGATGGCTGTACTGCCCACATGCGAAAGGCGGAAAACGGCGTCTTCCGGCAACTGTGTCAGCAGCCGCTCCCGCTCCCGCGCATACTGCTCCCGCCATTCATCCCGATGCGGCACGAGCGCGATGGGAAACAGCGCCATCAGTTCCGCGTATGACAGCTCTTCCAGAGGTCTCATCACTGCATCTCCTCGCCCAAATAGGGTTTGTCGATGGTGACCACGGCGTTGTAGTGCCCCGGCAGCTTCGAGACCGCCTGCGCGATCTCCTTGCGCGCCTGCTCGTCGGAGATGGAGAGCTCGTTGGGGATCACCGCGTCAAAGATGACGTTGGTGTGCGTAGGCCCGGTCACCATGCGGAAATCGTGGATGCTCACGGGCGCGTCCAACGCCGCGCGCACAGCCTCCTGCACCTTGACGCGCGTCTCGCCCACCAGCGAATCGTTGGTGTCCAGCGGGTCCATGTGGATGACGGCGTGACAGTGCAGCTCCGTCTTGAGGCGCTGCTCGATGGTGTCGATGACGTCGTGCAATTCGTTCATGTCGCCGTCCGCGGGCACTTCAGCGTGCAAAGACACCATGAGGTTGCCCGCGCCGTATTCGTGTACGATGAGGTCGTGTACGCCGATGACCTCCTTGTATTCCTTGACGGTGGCGCGTATGCGGCGCACCAGTTCCGGGTCGGGCGCGCGGCCGAGCAGGGGCGTGATGGTGTCCCTGGCCGCGTTGTAGCCGCCCCAGAGGATGAGAAGGGACACCAGCGCGCCGGCGTAGGCGTCGATGTTGACGCCGGTAAAGCGGGCGATGAACGTGGAAACGAGTACCGCAAGCGTCGCGCAGGCGTCGCTCAGGCTATCCGTCGCCGTCGCGCCCATGGCGGCGGAGCCGATCTTTTTGCTGATGGAGCGGTTGTAGAGCCACATGTAGAGCTTGGTGAGGATGGACGCGCCGAGTATGCAGGTGGAAACGACGCTGAATTCCACCGGCTCGGGCGAAAAAATCTTCTGCACGGAGGTCTTGGCCAGGTCGAAGCCCATGAAGATGATGACGATGGCCACGATCAGCCCGGCCACGTACTCCGCCTGTCCGTGTCCAAACGGATGTTCGCTGTCGGCCTTGCGCCCGGCGATTTTGAAGCCCAGCAGCGTGATGACCGACGACCCCGCGTCCGAGAGGTTGTTGAAGGCGTCGGCGGTAATGGCGATGGAGTGCGAGAGCAGTCCCGCCAGATACTTGGCCGCAAACAAAAGTATGTTCAGGCCGATGCCCACCGCGCCGCAGAGCATGCCGTAGACGCGGCGCACGCCCGGTTCATCGTATTTGTCGGGATCGTCCATCAATATCTTTGCCAGAAAACGGATCATGTCTTTCCCTCCGTCAGTACTCTATGCCGCGCCGGGCGCGGATGCCATGGTCATAGGGGTGGCGGAGCTTTTGCATGCGCGTTATGTAATCCGCCCCGGAGAGCAAGGCCTCCGGCGCTTCATGCCCCGTGAGCGCCACTTCGCCGCGCCCGCGCAGCGCCTTTACCCGTTCAAGGAGCGTTTCCGCGGAAAACGCCCCCGCCTGCATGGCGTCGATGGCCTCGTCGAGCACGTAGACGTCTGCGTCCGCCGCCGAAACGCGCTCGAGCAGCTCCCGCTGCCGCGCCAGGCAGGCCGCGCGTTCGCCCGCATCCATTTGCCAGAGGAATTTTCCCGTTTCATCTTCCGCGCGCAGCAGAATGGCGTCTTCAAAGCGCCCCAGCGCCGCGACCTCGCCGCTCTCCGCGCCCTTCAAAAACTGGCAGACGCACACGCGCAGGCCGTCGCCCAGCGCCCGCAGCGCCATGCCCAGCGCCGCCGTGGTTTTGCCCTTGCCGTCGCCAAAGTAGATATGTACAAGTCCCATGCGCCCCTCCTAATGCCGCCCGCCGACGATCCAGCAGGCGGCGTTGACCAGTATGGCCGCCAGCACGGCGTCGAGCAGCTTCGGCACGGCAAAGCCGTCCAGAAAATAGTCGCAGCCGTAGATGAGCCCCACGTCGATGGCGAACGTCGAAAGCCCGAGCGTCAAACAGCCGATGGGCCGGGTAACAAAGCGCAAAAGCGGCCGCAGCACCAGATGCGCGCAGCCCAGCAGCGCTCCCGCGGCCACGGCGAAGTACGGCTCCTCGGCATACAAAAGGCCAAAGCCGTATACACAGGTCGGGATGGCCAACAGGCAACAGAGGAACACAAAGCCATAGCGCGTCGTCCTGCTCATAGAAGCTCCTTGATGATATCCTGAAAATCCCGCCATGCGCCGCTGTCGGGCGGCGGGGCGGTAAACGCGAGCGCGTCGTGCCGCGTGGGGTGCTCAAAGCCCAGTTTGTATGCCCAAAGGGCGATCTGTTCCCCGGGCCTGCCACCGCCGTAGCGCGCGTCGCCCCAGAGGGGAAAGCCGGCGTGGGCGTGCTGCACGCGGATCTGGTGCGAGCGCCCGGTCATGAGCGCGACCTCGGTCAGCGTGCGCCCACCGCGAACGGCGAGGGGACGGGAAGTCAGCAACGCCCGCTTTGCCCCGGCGGTACCGGGCGCGACCACGCGCACCATGCCGTCCGCGCCCTTCAAAAGCCAATCCTCCATATAGCGCTCCTGGCGAAGCTCGCCCTGCAAAACGGCCAGATAGCGCCTGTCCTGCGCGTGGGCGGCAAAGGCTTTTGACAGCCGCGCCGCCGCTTTCGAGGTGCGGGCAAAGACCATCGCCCCGCCCACGGGACGGTCGAGGCGATGCACCAGGCCAAGATACACGTTTCCCGGCTTTTGATATTTCTTCCCAATATAGCCCTTGAGGATACCCAAAAGATCCTCGTCGCCGGAGCTGTCCGCCTGCGAAGGCAAATTCGGCGGCTTGACGACCACGAGCAGATGGTTGTCCCCGTAGAGCACAGGGATGGAAAACTTTCCCGCCTGCACGACCTCCGCCACGCGAACACCTCCCGGACGTTTTCCTTCATTATCGCGCGGCGCGCGGGCGTTGTCAAGCGCACGGAAGTTGCGGCGCATTAAAAATCGCTCAGAAAGGCGCGAAAAAGCCCCGCGCAAACGCAACGGGGCAAAATGGTCTGTCAGGGAGCCTCAGCACGCCCGGCTCCGCTTTGGCAGCTTCAGCAGCGCGCGCAGCCGGTCGGCGGCGTTCACGCGAACTTTGGGCGCCTGCCGGGACTTCAGATAGCGCACGGTGTCGCGGATGGTGGCGCGCAGATCGCGCGGTCGGTAGTTGAGCTCCGCGGTGGCCTTGTCGTGGTCGAAGCGGTCGTTGCTCTTGAGGGCGTAGAGGGAATAGCGCGTGTAAAGGGGACGCTGGCGGCGCAATTTGGCTACCAGCCCCAGCAGCGGCACGGCTGCCTCCGCCATCCACATCGGCAGCACCGGCAATTTGCGGCCTCCGCCCGCTTCGCGCGCCAGTTTGAGCATGTCGCTGACCTCATAATGGCGGTTGGAGAGTATGTAACACTCGCCGCTGCGCCCGTACAGCGCCGCCCGTATGCAACCAGAGGCCACGTCGCGCACGTCCACCAGGTCGTAGCCGCCGCGCACGCAGGCGGGCAGCTTGCCGCGCAGATAGTCGCGCAGCACCTGCACCAGATGGTTGCCCGCGTCGTCGTAAGGCCCGAGGATACCCGATGGATGCACCACCACCGCGTCCAGTCCATCCGCCGCCGCGTCGAGCACAGCCTGCGTGGCTTCGGCCTTGGTCTTGGCGTAGCCGCCGGTCACGCGGTCGGGGGAGAAGGCGGCGATTTCGCGCATCACGCCCATGTCCTCGCGCTCGGGGATGGCATGGACGCTGCTGACGTACACCAGGCGTTTGACGGCATATTCCCGGCAGAGGGCGATGACGTTCTTTGTGCCTTCGACGTTGACGTTGCGCATGCGCTCGGACGTCCCCCCGGAGATGTCCACCACGCCTGCGGCGTGGATGACGTAGACGTCGCGCCCATCAAGGCCGGAAAACAACGCCCTCAGGCTCTCCGGGCGGCAGACGTCGCCGGTGTACCAGCTTACGCCGCGCCGGGCGCGCTGCGCTTCTCCGGCCATCGCCAGCGCCCGCGTCTCCTGACCGGCCTGCGATAGCAGCCGCACGATGGTGCCGCCGAGGTGCCCGGCCGCGCCGGTGACGATATACGTGACGCCCATGGGCATCGCCTCCGTTTCAAAATCGGACAACCCTGTTGATTATCTTCCTTACTTGTAGTATAGTGGAGGAGCAAGGCGAACACAAGGGGCATTTTTGCGCCCATTGTGTGGTTTTTGCACAAATACGACAAAAAGTGTACGATCTGTATCCGCCGACACAAAAAAGAGCGCTTTGAGGAGGGGGACACATGCCCGGCAAGGACCACCGCACCCGCGTGACGAAAATGCTCATCCGCCGCGCCTTCACCGACCTTCTGCGCGTCAAGCCCGTGCAGAGCATATCCATCAAGGAACTGTGCGAGAAAGCGGGCGTCAACCGGGGCACGTTTTACGCGCATTACCAGAGCGTCCACGACCTGCTCATGCAGATGGAGGACGAGATGCTCAGCGAGATCAACGAGGTGCTCGCCTCGCTTCTGCCTGAAGAAGGAGGGGACGTATCCTCCCTGCGCATCTCCACAGAGCTTTTTCAGTGTCTCAAGGACAACGCCGACCTCTGCACCGTGACGCTGGGCGACTTTGGCGATAAGTCCTTTGCCATGCGCATGCTCAACATGGGCTGGGAGAAGTGCTTTGGTGCCTACTCCCGCTATTTTCGCGGCGCGTCGCCCAAGGAGATCGCCTACTTTTACGCCTTCGTCAGCGAGGGCTGCATCGGCCTTCTGCGCCGCTGGCTGCGCGAGGGTATGGCCACCAGCGCCGAGGAGATCGCGGCCATGGCCGAGCGCCTGATGCTCTATGGCGCAAGCGCGCTGGAAAAAGCAAAGACTTAACCGTATTATGCGTGATGTTGCGCCGAAACATGCCCCCGGGCTGTGTTATACTGAAAGAACGATACCATAGCAGGGAAGAGAACGATGAAAAAACTGCTCGTCTATTTGAAGGATTACAAACTGGAAAGCATCGTCGGCCCGCTGTTCAAGCTGCTGGAGGCGTGTTTTGAGCTGATCGTGCCGCTTCTGGTGGCCGACGTCATCAACACGGCCATCCCCGCGGGCGACGCGGCGGCGGTGCGGCGCACGGCGCTCATCATGGTGCTGTTCGGCGTGCTAGGCCTCGCCTGCTCCATCACGGCGCAGTTCTTCGCGGCCAAGGCGGCGGTGGGTTTCGGCGCGGCGGTGCGCTCGGCGCTGTTTAGGCACGTCAATACGCTTTCGCACGCGGAACTCGACCGCCTCGGCTCCAGCGGGCTCATCACCCGCCTGACCGCCGACGTCGACCAGGCGCAGGCGGGGGTCAACCTGGTGCTGCGCCTTTTGTTGCGCTCGCCGTTCGTGGTGCTCGGCTCCATCATCATGGCGCTGACCATCAGCGTGAAACTGACCGTCATCTTCCTCATCGCCACGCCGCTCATCGGCCTTGTCATCTATCTGGTCATCTCCCGCTCGCTGCGCCTCTACAAACGCATACAGGCGGGCGTCGACCGCCTTTCGCTGCTCACGCGCGAAAACCTCTCCGGCGCGCGCGTCATCCGCGCCTTTTCCCGCCAGCAGGAAGAGGCGGGCCGCTTCAAGGATACCGCCGGCTCCCTCATGCGCCTGCAAGTGTTCGCCGGCCGCATCTCCGCGGCGCTCAACCCGGCGACGATGGTCATCGTCGACCTGGCCGTGGTGCTCATCATCTGGTTCGGCGGCAAGAGCGTCAGCGCCGGCGAGGTGGGGCAGGGCGACGTGGTCGCGCTGGTCAACTATCTGACGCAGATACTCATCGCGCTGGTGGCGCTTGCCAACCTCATCGTCAACTTCACCCGCGGCACGGCCTCCGCCGCCCGCATCCAGGAAGTGCTGGAAGTGCGCCCCAGCGTGGAGGACAGCGCGAAATCGGCCCCGCAGCCCGTTCCCGGCGCGCCGCGCGTCTGTTTCGACCACGCCTGTTTTTCCTATGGCGGCGCGGCGGAGAATGTGCTCACGGACGTCTGCCTCGACGCCATGCCGGGGGAGACCATCGGCGTCATCGGCGGCACGGGCGCGGGCAAATCGGCGCTGGTCAACCTCATCCCGCGCTTTTATGACGCCACCGCCGGCTGCGTGCGCATAGACGGCGTGGATGTGCGCGACTATCCCCTTGCCGACCTGCGCGCGCGCGTGGGCATGGTGCCGCAGCAGGCGGTGCTCTTCCGCGGCACCATCCGCGAAAACATGCGCTGGGGCAACCCGGAGGCCACGGACGAGGACATCTGGCGCGCCCTCGCTATCGCGCAGGCCAGGGACTTTGTCGAAGAGCGCGAAGGCGGCCTCGACGCCGTCATCGAGCAGGGCGGCCGCAACCTCTCCGGCGGCCAGCGCCAGCGCCTGACCATCGCCCGCGCGCTGGTGCGCGAGGCGCAGATCCTCATCCTCGACGACAGCGCCTCGGCCCTGGACTTCGCCACCGACGCCCGTCTGCGCGCCGCCATCCACCGCGAGACGAAGGGCGCGACCGTGTTCATCGTCTCCCAGCGCGCCTCCACCATCCGCCGCGCGGACAAGATCGTCGTGTTGGACGACGGCCACGTGGCCGGCATCGGCAAGCACGAAGAACTCTACGAGACTTGCCCGGTATACCGCGAGATCTGCCTGAGCCAGCTCTCCGAAAGCGAGGTGAAGGGAGCATGAAGCGCAAAGATGGAACGCTGAAGCGCATCCTTGCCTATGTCGCTCCTTACCGTTCGGCGTTTTTGCTGGTACTGCTGTTTTCCCTGCTCTCGGTGGCGGCGACGCTCTACGTGCCCATCCTCACCGGCAACGCCATCGACTTCATCATCGGCCCGAACGATGTAAACTTCCCGCGCATCGTGCCCATACTCGCGCAGTTGCTCGTCACCATCGGCGTGGGGGCGCTGGCGCAGTACCTGCTGGGGCTGTTCACCAACCGCCTCTCCTACGGCGTGGCGCGCGACATCCGCCTGCAGGCCATGGACAAGATCGAGGTCGTGCCGCTCAAGACCATCGATACCAACAGCCACGGCGACATTCTCAGCCGCGTCATCACCGACGTCAACCAGGTCTCCGAGGGCCTGCTGATGGGCTTTACGCAGCTTTTCTCCGGCGTCATCACCATCGTCGGCACACTGGGCTTCATGTTCAGCGTCGACGCGCGCATCGCCGCCGTGGTGGTCGTGGTCACGCCGCTTTCTCTGCTGGTGGCCAACTTTGTCGCCCGCCGCACGTTCAGCATGTTCAAGCTCCAGAGCGCCACGCGCGGCGAATTGACGGCGCTGGTGGAGGAGATGGTCGGCAACCAGAAGGTCGTCAAAGCCTTCGGACATGAGGGCGAGAACGAAGCCGCGTTCGACCAGGTCAACGAGCGCCTGCGCGGCCAGAGCCTGCGCGCCATCTTCTTTTCCTCCATCACCAACCCCAGCACGCGCTTTGTCAACGGCGTGGTCTACGCGCTGGTGTGCCTGTTCGGGGCGCTCCTGGCGCTGGACGGCGGCATGACCGTGGGCGCGCTCTCCTGTTTTCTGACCTACGCCAACCAGTACACCAAACCGTTCAACGAGATCTCCGGCGTGGTGGCGGAACTGCAGAGCGCCATGGCCTCGGCTCGCCGCGTGTTCGAGGTCATCGACTTTGAGGAACAGACGCCCGACGCCGAAAACGCCGCCACGCTCGAAAATGCGCGCGGCGACATAGAGATAGAGAATGTCGATTTCAGCTACCGCGAGGACGTCCCGCTGATCGAAAATCTCAACCTGCGCGCCCGTCCCGGCCAGCGCGTGGCCATCGTCGGCCCCACGGGCTGCGGCAAGACCACGATCATCAACCTGCTGATGCGCTTTTACGACGTGCGCGGCGGGGAGATCCGCGTCGACGGCCATCCCGTCATGGAGGTGACGCGCGACAGCCTGCGCGCGAGCTACGGCATGGTGTTGCAGGAAACGTGGCTGCGCAGCGGCACCATCCGCGAGAACATCGCCTACGGCCGCCCGGACGCGACGGAGGAGGAAATCATTGCCGCCGCCCGCGAGGCGCACGCCCACAGCTTCATCATGCGTCTGCCCGACGGCTATGATACCGTCATCTCCGAGGACGGCGGCAACATTTCGCAGGGGCAGAAGCAGCTCTTGTGCATCGCCCGCGTCATGCTCACGCACCCGCCGATGCTGATCCTCGACGAGGCCACCTCCTCCATCGACACGCGCACTGAGCAGCGCATACAGCGCGCCTTCGCGCAGCTGATGCAGGGGCGCACGAGCTTCATCGTCGCCCATCGCCTTTCCACCATCCGCGAAGCCGACCAGATCCTCGTCATGCGCGCCGGCCACATCATCGAGCAGGGCAAACACGAGGAACTGCTCGCAAAAGGCGGCTTCTACGCCGAGCTTTACAACAGCCAGTTTGCCGCCGAGGACGAGATGTGACCCGGCGAACGCGCAACGCCGCCCGTTTTTCGCGGGCGGCGCTCAGAGCGCTGACAAAGCCTACAACCGCAAAAATCGCTCTGATATACAAAAAATCTGAAGCGATTTTTGCTTCCTACGTCAGCTGCACTTGCATCCTGCGGTCACTTACGTCTAAGTAAGCTCCCTTGGCTGCAAGTACAGCTTCCTTGGCTTGCAGGCTTTCTCAACGCTCTGCCAGTCTGTTGACTTTGTCAACATCCTGAACGCCGCCCGTTTTTCGCGGGCGGCGCTTTTGTTCTGTATGATGGAACCGGGCGCCTCAGACGGCGGGCCTGGGCTTGCCGCCTGAAAGGTCAAAGGCCGTGTCCCGGGAGAACTTTTCCAGCCAGAGCATGCCCGTCTCATAGGAAACGTAATTCTGCATGGGCTGGCGCGATGTGCTTGCGACTTTGCCGCCGGCGTTCTGCATCTCGCGGAAGGCCTTCGGCGAGATGCCAAAGCGGCTCTCAAAGGCCCGCGTCATATAGCGCACGTCCGAAAAGCCACTCTCGATGCTCACGTCCGTGGGGCTCTTGTCTGTGTTCAAAAGCAGGGGAATGGCCTTTTCGAGGCGCACGTTGTTCACATAGTCCTGGAACGTCATGCCCAGCTGCTGGTGGATGAAGCTGGAGAGGTAGCTCACGTTCATCTTCTCCTGCTGGGCGAGCTCCGCGAGGGAAACCTTTTCGTAAAAGTGGGAATCCACATACTCCATTACGCGCTCGATGCGCGCGGCGCGCTTCTTGTTGGCGTAATAGGCCGTATCCGTGTAAAGCTGGTAGGGCACGTCGTCCACGAGCGCCGAGAGCAAGGCGATGACGTTGCCCATGCAGTGCAGCGTGTTCACCTGGCCGTCGTCCGCGAAATCGCGGATCGCGTTGAGCAGCAGGCGGGTGACGCGCGCGCGCTTGTCCGCGGCGAGGCAGGCGCCCAGGTCGTGCTCCAGGAACATGAGGTTGTGCAAAAACTCCAGGTAGTCCCGGCAGAAGCTGTTGGCGATCTGCACATAGGCAATGCGCACCTTGCTCTGCGGTTCGGCGATGATCTCGTGCGGCTCGTTGGGGTTGATGGCAAACAGGCTGCCGCGGCGCAGGGGGCTCATGGCGCTGCGCAGGGACAAACGCGCCTCGCCGTCCAAAACGAGCCCAAACTCGAATTCGCGGTGGACGTGGAAGTTGCGGTGGACGATCTCCACGAAGCCCACATGCACGTGCCGAAGCTTTGCGTAGTGGATCACCTCATATTCGTTCTGCACCTTTGGTACGGCCTCCCTCCTGCGCGGTCGCGCGTTGGCGTCCACACCTATTTTAACAAAGTTAAAAAATGCTGTCAAGGAAGGGAAATGGGGGAAAATTGCTGTAAAAGTAAAAATTTACGTGCTCATATCCAAAGATTATCTTGGAATCGGCGAAAAAACGTGTTATATTATAAAGGAAATCAAATCAACGAAATGCCTAATATTGCGTTGGACTTTTGAGCGGTTTTTCCGCTTTTGCGCGTTTGATCCGGCGATGCAACAGGGGAGGACGGAATATGGAGCAGGAACTTCTGAGAATGAAGGACATCAACAAGACGTTTCCGGGCGTGCATGCCCTGAAGGACGTCTCCCTGTCCCTCAGGCATGGCGAGGTACACGGCCTGATCGGCGAAAACGGCGCTGGCAAGTCCACGCTGATGAAGGTGCTCAGCGGCGTGTATCAGGCCGACAGCGGCCAGATCTTCTGGGAAGGCAAGGAGGTCCACATTGGCTCCACCGCCGAGGCGACCGACCTGGGCATCAGCATCATCTACCAGGAACTGAACCTCATGCCCAACATGAGCGTCCGGGAGAACATCTTCATGGGGCGCGAGCGCAAAAAGGCCGGCTTCTGCGTGGATTTCAAGGCCACCTCCGAGCAGGCGCGCCACTATACGGAAATGGTCGGCCTGGACGTGGATGTGAACGCGCTGGTGGGCGACCTGCCCCTGGCGCAACGCCAGATGGTCGAAGTGGCCAAGGCGCTTTCCACGAACGCCAAGCTCATCGTCATGGACGAACCCACTTCTTCCCTGACCGACCGCGAGACGAAGATCCTCATGGACGTCATCCGTCGCCTGCGCGACAGCGGCGTGACGGTGGTGTTCATCTCCCACCGCATGAGCGAGCTGTTTGAGATCAGCGAGCGCATCACCGTCCTGCGCGACGGCGAATGCGTGGGCACGGTGGATACGAAGGATTGCACGGAGGACAGGCTGATCGGCATGATGGTCGGCCGCTCCGTCAGCGACATCTACCCGAAAAACGACGCCGAGCCCGGCGATGTGGTGCTTGAAGCCAGGCACCTCAAGGCCGGCAAGATGGTGCAGGACGTCAGCTTCCAGCTGCGCAGGGGCGAGATCCTCGGCTTTGCGGGCCTGGTGGGCGCCGGCCGCAGCGAGGTCATGCGCGCCATCTTCGGCGTGGACCGCCTGGAGAGCGGCGAAGTCATCGTCGACGGCGCGCCCCTCAAGGAACATACGCCCACGGCGGCCATCCACGCGGGCATCGGCCTTCTCCCCGAGGACCGCAAATTGCAGGGCCTGATGCTGGAGATGACCGTGCGCGAGAATACGACGCTGCCCTGCCTGAAGGACGAGATGCGCCACGGCATCCTCAACCGCAAAAAGGAGCGGGAAATCACCCAGCGCTATATCGACCAGCTGGCGATCAAGACGCCGGGGCAGGAACAGCGCGTGGAGAACCTTTCTGGCGGCAACCAGCAGAAGGTCGTGTTCGGCAAGTGGCTGGCGACGCACCCGAAAGTCCTGATCCTGGACGAGCCCACGCGCGGCATCGACGTGGGCGCGAAAAAGGAGATACACGAACTGATGGTCCGCTTGGCGAAATCGGGCGTTGGCATCATCATGATCTCCTCCGAAATGCCGGAGGTGCTCGGCATGAGCAACCGCATCATCGTCATGCACGGTGGCCAGATCTGCGGGGAGCTTACCGCGCAGGAGGCCACGCAGGAGCGGATCATGGAAATGATCCTCAAGGCCGCCGGCTGAGCCGGGTTCGCGGGCCTGGACATATATAATCAGAAAGGTCGCGGTGCATATGAACAATCAGGGCGCTACGCAGAATCACGCCTCCGGCTCCGGCTTTGTCAAAAAGCTCTTTAAATCCAACAGCACGAGCATCTTCCTGATCCTGCTGTTGATGTGCCTGGCGCTGACGCTGGCCGTCGGCAACAAGTTCCTCTCGGTGAGCAACATCATCTCCGTCGTTCGCCAGTTCTCCTTCTACGGCATACTCGCCATCGGCATGTGCATGGTCATCATCACCGGCGGCATCGACATTTCCGTTGGCTCCGTGTTCGCCCTTTCCGGCGTAATGAGCTGTATGTCGATCGCCAAGTGGGGCTGGCCGGTATTCCTTGGCGTGCTCCTGGGCCTGGTCATGGGCGCGGCGATGGGCTATTTCAACGGCTTTTGCGTCACCATCCTCAAGCTGCCGGCAATGATCGCCACACTGGGCATGCAGTCCATCGCCCGCGGCGTCGCCTACACCGTGACCGGCGGCTACCCGATCGGCTCCTTGCCGGATTCGTTCAAGTTTATCGGCCTGGGTACGATCCTGGGCATCCCCACGCCCATCTGGTTGATGGTCGTGCTGGGGGCGATCGCCATCTTCTTCCTCAACAAGACGATCGTCGGCCGCAGGATCTACGCCCTGGGCGGCAATGAGGAGGCCGCCCGCCTCTCCGGCGTGCGCGTCAACCGCATCAAGCGCCTGGTCTACATGCTCTGTGGCCTGACAGCCGCCATCTCCGGCATCGCGTCCGCCGCCCGTTTGGGCGTCGGACAGTCCACCGCCGGCGAAGGTTATGAAATGGACGCCATCGCGGCCGCGGTAATCGGCGGCGCCAGCCTCTCCGGCGGCAGCGGCAGCATTGTCGGCGCGATCATCGGCGCGGCCATCATGGGCGTGCTGCGCAACGGCCTGGTGCTGCTGAACGTCTCCGCCTACTGGCAGCAGACCGTCATCGGTATCGTCATCATCCTCGCCGTCACGCTGGACAACCTGCACCACATGCGCAAAAAGTAATACCCATTGTGCCTGAGCCCTTCGGGGCTTGACAAAATAAACATGGAGGGACTACTTATGAAGAAACTCGTCTCACTGTTGCTGGCCGTATTGATGGTTCTGGGCTTGGCGGCTGTCGCTTCCGCTGAGGAAGTGAAGGCCGACGAGGACATCACCATCGCCGTGGTTCCGAAGTCTCTGGACAACGCCATCTTCCTGGATGCGCAGGCCGCCGCGACCGAGAAGGCCGAGGAGCTTGGCATCAACCTGCAGTGGGTCGGCCCGACCACCTCTGACGCCGGCGAACAGGTCACTGTCGTCGAGGGCCTGATCGAGAGCCAGGTGGACGGCATCCTCATCAGCTGCAACGACGCTGACGCCCTCAAGGACGTCATCGACCGCGCCGTGGACGCCGGCATCATCGTCGGCTGCTTCGACTCCGACTCTCCCGAGTCCAAGCGCTCCTTCTACTGCGGCACCGACAACTACGCCGTCGGCAAGCTGGGCGCTGAGAAGATGATGGAGCTCCTGCCTGAAGGCGGCAAGGTCGCCATCCTCACCGGCGTGCTGGGCGCCCCCAACCTTGAAGAGCGCATCCGCGGCTTCCAGGAGACTGTTGAGGGCAGCAACATCGAGCTGATGCCCGTGCAGACCGGCAACGACGACACCCAGACCTCTGTGGACGTCGTCTCCCAGTACACCGCCGCCAACCCCGACCTCGCGGCCTGGTTCTTCGTGGGCGGCTGGCCCTACTTCGCCGACCCCGACGCCCTGCCGGAAGTCAAGACCTTCATGGAGAACGGCGGCCACATCATCTCCGTGGACACCTGCGAGCCGATGCTCCAGTATGTCGGCCTGAACATGGTTGACCTGCTGATCGGCCAGGACTACCCGAAGATGGGCTCCCTGGGCGTTGAGACCCTCTACAAGCTCATCAAAGGCGAAGAGGTCGACCTCGGCGACGAGACCCACTACATCGACACCGGCTACGAGCTGGTCGACATCAACAACTACGAAGAAGTCTGGGCGACCAAGACTCCGTGGTAATCCTTCGGACGTACATTCTGCCGGCCGGTCGAGCACTTCGACCGGCCGGTAAGCGCAAAAACCCCTAAAGGAGAAAAAACCATGGCAACGATCAAAGTCGGCGTAATCGGAATGGGATTCATCGGCGCGACGCACATAGACGCTTTGCGGCGCATCGGCGATGTCGAGGTCGTCGCGGTCGCCGATGTGCACCTGCCCTCGGCGCAGAAAATCGCCAGCCAGTATGGCATCCCCAAGGCCTACGGCAATGTGGACGAACTGATCAACGATCCCGAGGTCCAGGTCGTCCACAACTGCACCCCCAACCACCTGCACCTGGAGATCAACTCCAAGATCATCCGCGCCGGGAAGCATGTCTTTTCCGAGAAGCCCCTGGCGACCTCCAGCGCCGAATCCGCGAAGATGCTGGAGCTTTTGAAGGAACAAACCGACCTGGTGGCCGGCGTCAACTTCTGCTACCGCATGAACCCCATGGTCCAGGAAGCCCGGCGGCGCATCGCGGCGGGCGAGATCGGCCGTCCTTATCTCATCTACGGCAATTATCTGCAGGATTTCCTGCTGTTTGATACGGATTACAACTGGCGCGTGGAGCCGGAATACGCGGGCGCTTCCCGCTGCGTGGCCGACATCGGCTCGCACTGGATGGATCTTGCACAGACGATGGTCGGTTCCCGCATCACCCAGGTGTGCGCGAACACCGTGATCGCCCTGCCTGTTCGCAAAAAGCCCACCAGGCAGGTGGCCACCTTCTCGACCAATACCGACACTTCCTATGAGGAGCGCGAGGTAAAGACCGAGGACTACGCCGGCGCCCTGCTCAAGTTTGAAAACGGCGCTTCCGGCGTGTTCCAGTGCAGCGAGATCTCCGCTGGCCGCAAGAACTACATCGAGATCGAAGTGGACGGCAGCAAGTCCTCCTTCCACTGGCAGCAGGAGTTCTCCGACCGCATGTGGAAGGGCAACCGCGACACCAACAACGAGGAGATCATCCGCAATCCCAACATCATGACGCCCGAGGCGCGCATCTACGCGCACCTGGCCGCCGGACACCCGGAAGGCTGGAACGACGCCTTCCGCAACAACCTGGACGCCTACTATGGCTTCATCCGCGATGGCAAGAAGCCCGGCAAGGATTCGGCGGACTATGCCACCTTTGAGGAAGCGCACTACATCATGCGCCTCACCGAGGCGATCATCAAGAGCGGCGCGGAACACCGCTGGGTCAGCGTCGACGAGATCTGACGCGCCCAAAAAACCGACGCAAGGAGGTTGGATACCGATGTCCAAATTCAAGTTTTCGGTAGGACCGTGGAACGTACACACGGGGGCGGATTCCTATGGGCCGGAGACGCGCAAGGCGATCGACCTGGAAAGCAAATTTGCCAAGTTTGCGGAGCTGGGATTTTCGGCGGTGCAGTTTCACGACGACGACGCGGTGCCGGACATGAACAACATGACGGAAGAGGAGATCAAGGAATACGCGCGCGGCGTGAAGAAGCTGCTGGACAAGTACGGCCTGAAGGCGGAATTTGTGGCGCCGCGGCTGTGGATGGACCCGCACACGCAGGATGGCGGGTTTATGAGCACGCGCGAGGAGGACCGGGAGTTTGCGATGTGGCGCGCGTACCGCTCGATCGACATTGCGCGCGAGCTGGGGACGGACCTGATCGTTTTGTGGCTGGCGCGCGAAGGGACGCTGTGCGCGGAGAGCAAGAGCCCGGTGTGGGCGACGAAGCAGCTGGTCGAGGCGATCAATAGGATGCTGGAGTACGACAAGGGGATCCGCGTGTGCATCGAGCCGAAGCCGAACGAGCCGATCGACCGTTCGATCTGCGGGACGATGGGGCACGTGATGGCGGTATCGGCGGCGACGATCGACCCCAAGCGCGTGGGCGGGAACCTGGAGTCCGCGCACGCGGTGCTGGCGGGTCTGGACCCGGCGAACGAGATCGGGTTTGCGATGGCGTTCGGGAAGCTGTTCACGGTGCACCTGAACGACCAGAACGGGATCCGCTACGACCAGGACAAGAGCTTTGGCGTGGAGAACCTGCGCGCGGCGTTCAACCAGGTGAAGGTGCTGGTGGAGAACGGGTACGGCAGCCACGGGGAATACGTGGGTCTGGACGTGAAGGCGATGCGCACGACGTCGGACGAGGACAGCTACGAGCACCTGAAGAACAGCCTGGACGTGTTCAAGGCGCTGGAGGAGAAGGTCGCCCGCTGGGACTACGACTACACCGGCAAGCTGATCGCCGAGCGCAAGTTCGAGCAGCTGGAAATGTACACCATGAACCTGCTCATGGGCGTCGACAAAAAATAAACGCTTTCAGCCGCGGGCAGCGCGAGCGCCTGCGGGCTGATACAGGCCGTCCCCGGCATCTGCCGGGGGCGGCTTTTGCGCTTGGGAGGCGCCCGGTTTTCCGCGCCAGGGACGGGAAGCCGGCGTTTGGTGATGTCATCACAGAAAAGCGGCGCGCCTTTATGTATAATAAGGCCACAAGCAAGACAAAGGAGGTCACTAAACAATGACGGCCATGAACATCAACAAGGAAAATTTCCCGGCCGAGGTCATGGAATCGGATCGCCCGGTGCTGCTCGACTTCTGGGCGCCGTGGTGCGGCCCCTGCCGCATGGTGGCGCCGATCGTCGAGGAGATCGCCGCGGAACGCACGGACATCAAGGTGGGCAAGGTCAACGTGGACGAACAGCCGGAGCTGGCAGGAGTCTTCGGCGTGATGAGCATCCCCACGTTCGTGGTGATGAAGGGCGGCAGGGTCGTCCGTCAGGCGATGGGCATCCGCCCCAAGGCCGCCATACTCGCCATGCTGTAAGGAGGGGCGTTCCATGGGCTTTTTCGACCTCTCCAAGCGCGCGGATATCGGGCGTGACGTGCGGGAATACCGTGCCACGCCCGGAGCGCTCCTGCTCGACGTGCGCACGCCGGAGGAATACCGCTCCGTCCGCATCCCCGGCAACGTCAACGTCCCCCTGCAGTCCATCGCCGATGTGGCCGGCATGGCCGGCGGCAGGGCGACGCCGATCTTCGTCTGCTGCCAGCCCGGCGCGCGTAGCTGCGCGGCGGCGCGTATGTTGCGGCAGATGGGCTATGAAAACGTGAAGGACATAGGCGGCGTCTGCGCCTATCGCGGCGCGCTGGAAATTTGAGAGAATGGGGGGAAGGGTCATGGCGACGGCCTCAAAGAGACGCAGGGCTTTCGTGGATGAGGCGCACTGCGTGGCCTGCGGCTGCTGCGTGAAGGTATGCCCGCTGCGGGCCATCGAGGTATACAAAGGGCTGACCGCGAAGGTCGACGCGCAAAGGTGCGTCGGCTGCGGCAAGTGTGGGCGCGAGTGCCCGGCCGGCGTGATCGGCATCCGGGAGGTGGAGGCGTGAAAAAACACTGGTACGACTATCTCTGGATCGCTTCGCTGCTGTATCTCGCGCTGGGCTTTTTCAATATACTCTTTGCCTGGCTGGGGCTGCTCTGTTTTTTCATCCCGCTGGCCATCTCCCTTGTCCGGGGCACGAAGGGCTATTGCAACCGCTATTGCGGCCGGGGGCAGCTGTTCGCCCTGCTCGGCGGGCGCTTCGGCCTCTCGCGGAAAAAGGACGTCCCCCGCTGGATGAAGGGCAAGGCTTTCCGCTATGGCTTTCTCATCTTCTTTTTCGCCATGTTCTTCGTGATGCTCTTCAATACATATCTGGTGTTCGCGGGGACGCGCGGCCTGCAAGAAGCTGTAACGCTGCTATGGGTGTTCAAATTGCCGTGGCATTGGGCGTACCATGGGACGCTCCTGCATGCGGGCGTCGCGCAGTTCGCTTTCGGCTTTTACGGCGTGATGCTGACGTCCACCGTGCTCGGCCTTGCCACCATGGCCTTGTTCAAGCCGCGCAGCTGGTGCGTCTATTGCCCGATGGGCACGATGACGCAGCTCATCTGCAAGGCCAAGGCCGGGAAATAGCGTTTGCTCACGGCTTTCCTTCCGCCAGCGCCCGGATCCGGCCTTCATCCAGGAGCGTCACCATGCCGCGGGAGAGGCGCACCAACCCCTCGCCCTGAAAATAGCGCAGCATGCGCGTGATGACCTCCCGATGGGAACCCAAGTGGTTGGCGATGTTCTCGTGGGTGGTTTTCAGCGTGTTGCCCTCCTCGATGGCGGCTTCCTCCAGCAGGAACGCCGCCAAACGCCTGTCCAGGCTCTTCCACATGATCTGTTCGATCAGCCACATCACGTCCGTAAAGCGCGTGGCCATCAATTCGTTGGTAAAGTTCGCCAGCGGCGCGGAGGCGGTCATGACCTCCCTGTAAACGTCCGCGGGGATGGCCCAAAGCCGCGTGTCCTTCTCCGCCGCTACGGTCACGTCGAACTGTATGGAGCGGATCATGCAGGAAGCGGAGAGCAGGCACATGTCCCGGCCGAACAGGCGATAGATCGTTACTTCGCGCCCCTCTTCGGAGAGTATATACGCCCTGAGCTGTCCAGTGGCAACCACCAGAAAACCGGCGCAGTCCATGCCTCCGCTGTGCAGTATGGCGCCCTTTTTCACCTCCCGCACGGCCAGGCCGCCAAGCAGCCGCTGCTGGTGCTTCGGTTCCAATTTGTCCCAGATGGGGAAATGATCCTGAAAGGGCATGCCGTTTCCCTCCTTGCGCCGTACAAGCGAACCTCTTCCCGGCATTTTCGCGGCAAGCCAGGGAAGGGGTTGCCCCTGCCGGAAAATCGCCCGGGACCTGGCGGGTCGGACGTTCGGACACCGCCGCCCAAGCCGCCGCGGCAGGGAGAGGACCGCCAAAAAGAAAATCGACAAGCGCCGTCAGGAGCTTGTCGATTTATGGTGCCGGTGGTGGGACTTGAACCCACACGGTGTCGCCACCAACGGATTTTGAGTCCGTCACGTCTGCCATTCCATCACACCGGCGCGACCGTGCTTCCCATTATACATGATTTCCCGTCCAAAATCAAGCCCTAGGCAAAAATTCAATTTTCGTGTATAATAAAGCTGGTGAAAAAGGAGGTGGCCCGTGTGCAGATGGACGAAAAGGCCCTGGTCGAGCGCGCTGCGAAGGGGGATGGGCAGGCGTTTTCCGAGCTGATGGCAGCGCACGAAGGGCGCATGTATGCGGTTGCCCTGCGCATGTGCGGCCATCGGGAGGACGCGCAGGACTGCCTGCAGGAGGCGATGCTGCGCATCTACCGCTCCATTTCCGGATTCAAGGGGCAATCGTCCTTCGCCACCTGGGTCTACCGCATCACAATGAACACCTGCCTGGACGAGCTGCGCCGCGGCAAGCGCCGCAGGGCGTCGTCCCTGGACGAGCGCATCGACGCGGGCTGGGCGCCCGTGGACGACCTGGATACGCCCGAGCACCACGCCATGCGCGCAGAGCAGCGCCGCGCCCTCGAACGCGCCATTCAGGAGCTTCCCGAGGATATGCGCTCCGCCGTAGTGCTGCGCGACATACAGGGCTGTTCCTACGATGAGATCGCAGACATACTCGGCGCGAACGTCGGAACGATCAAATCCCGCATCAGCCGCGCCCGCTCCCGGCTTCGTGAAATTCTTTCGGCGCAAATGGAACTTTTTGACCGGCCCAACGTCTAAATGGATGAAAACAGGGGGAAAGGAGCGGACGCGCATGAATTGCAAGGAATTTATGGAACGTCTCGACGCATACATCGACGGCGAGTTGACGCAGGCCGAGCGCCAGGCGTTTTTGCGCCATGCGCGGGAATGCTCCGCGTGCAAGGATGAACTTTATCGCGCCGAGGCCATCCACGCGGCGCTTGCCGCGATGGACGACGGCCTCAGCGTGCCGCTGCCGGCGCAGGCCGCCTGGCGCAACGCCGTCAAGCGTGAGGCGCGCCGCCGCAAGGGCCGCGCGTTCTATCGCGCCGCCTCGGCCATCGCCGCGGCGTTTGTGCTGCTCGTGGGCGTCACGGCGGCGTTCCGCGCCACGGGCGTGCTCGATTTTGACGCAGAAGCGCCGGCTTCGGGCGTACATATCGCCACCAGCGCCCCCAGGGCGGAGTATTACGACGTCGCCCCGCAGGCGGATTTCGCCGCAGACGACCTTTCGCAGGCGCGCTACGCCCAGGTGGAGGCCGACGGTCCGATGGCCCTGAGCGATGGCGAGTCGACGGCCTCGGACGGCGTCGCGCCCGCCTCCGCGCCTGCAGCTGACGCGAAGGGGACGGATGCGCCCGTTGCGGAAGCCTCCGAGGAAAGCGCGCAGCTGTTCGTGCGCAGCGCTGCACGCGAGCTGTACAGCAATGAATTTGACGCTACCCACCAGTCCATCGCCGACCTGGTGGAGGAATACAATGGCCATGTCGTCTCCGACGCGCTCAGCGGCCAGGCAGGCGCGCGCATCGCCACCATCGCCGCCGACGTGCCCGCGGAGGAGCTTGACGCCTTTTTGCAGGCGCTGGATTTCGTGGGCGATGTGACCTACCGCGTCGTCAACAGCGAGGACATTTCCGCCAATTACTATGACGCGCAGGGCAGGCTGGAAACGCTGCGCCTGGAAAAGGACCGCCTCAACGAGCTGATCGCCACGGCGGCGGACAGCGAGGAGCTGCAGGCGCTCGACGCGCAATTGCAGGACGCCTACGCGCAGATCGACGCGCTGGAAAGCAAACTGCGCAACTTTGACCGCCAGCTCGAATATGCCCGCGTGGACATCATCCTGCACGAGGGCGTACAGCTGGAAGCGACCGCCATAACCGGCGGCACGCAGGGTGGCGGCACCGCGCGCCAGGGTTGGCAGCGCTCCCTGGATTCCCTGGGCGCGTTCTTCCACGATATGGGCGTTTCCCTGGCGGTGATCGCTCCCTATGCGGGCATCGCCGTGGCGGCGCTCCTCGTGGCCGCCCTCATTTGGGCGGGCGTAGCCTTCATCAACCGCCGTCGCAGGCACGATTGACCGATCATCTGTTTCTCCGGGCAGACAATGAAAAAAGGGCAAGCTCCGTGGCCGCCCTGGGCCGCCACGCTTCTTTCCCCATGCCCGGCGAATGCGATATTTCACGCAACAGGAGGGAAAAACGATGAAAAAGATGTTTGCCATGCTGCTCTCTATACGTATATCTATTGGGGACGGGCGCGGCGCTGGGAGAAGGCACCAAATTGAGCGTCTCCGGCAGCGGGTACGGTGCTGGTGGAGAGCGACCTGGCGGTCGTCACTGTGGGCGTGCGCGAGGCGTCGCGGACGTGCTCGTGGCGCAGTCCACCGTCAACGAAAAGATCGCCGCCATCAAGCAGGCGCTGCTCGACGCGGGCGTGCAGGAATCCGAGATCAATACCGATTCGATCAATATCTACGCAAACTACGATTATTCCGAAAACACCGAGGTCATCGTCGGCTACACGGCCAACAACACGCTCTCCGTGCGCACAACGGACATCGACAACGGTTGGCTCGCTGATCGACGCCGCCTTTGCCGCCGGCGCGAACACGCTGGAAAACGTGCAGTTTACCGTGCAGGACGACAGCGAGGGCGCGCCAGCAGGCGCTGACCAGGGCTGTGGAGGACGCGCGCCGCAAGGCGACGTGCTGGCCGCGGCGGCCGGCCCTTGAAGTTGCTTCCATCGAGAGCATCGCCGAGTCCGGCGTCTATACATATGACAGCATGCGCAACTACGCCATGATGGATGCGGCCGCTACGGAGGGCGCGGGCGCGGGTACGCTGGTGCAGGCCGCGCTGGTGAGCGTGGACGCCTCCGTGTCCATGGAGTTTGTGCTGCAATAGCGCGTTTCCCAGAAGGCCGGGCGAGCCCCGGCCTCGTTTTTTTCTGGACTTTTGCAGCTGTTGTGTTAAGATATACGCAAAGATCAGAAACGAAGGAGGCGGGGGCATGCCCGGAGAAACTGTATGCATTGCTCGAAGCGAATTTTGGCAAGGCGGCGTTCTACACGCCGGAAGAAAAGGAACGCTATGGCGGCGTGAACCTGAACTGCTGCGAACGCATACTGCGCGGCTCGAACATCGCCTATGGCCTTGGCATGCGCGAGGAGGACCTGCGCGTGAGCGCGCCCTTTGCGGCGGCATGGGTGTGGGCAGCACCTGCGGCGCTATTGTCGGCGCGCTGATGGTGCTCTCCCTGAAGTACGCGGCCGCGCGGAAAAAACCACGGCGCTGAAAGAGGAGATCGTCGTGCCCTTCCTGGAGCGCGTGCGCGCGGAATTGGGCAGCATGGATTGTTCGTTCCTGAAGCCGCGCATGGCGCATGGGGAGGACTGCTCGCCCATGGTGCTGGCGGTGGCAAAAGATGCTGGACGAGGTCGTCGAGGCAAGGGACGCCGCGGGCGTGTGAGCCCGTCGGGCGCCCATGCGCGCCCGGTAAGGCCGCCCATACCGCGCAAAAGACGGACGCGGGCCTGCAATACAGACCCGCGCCCTTCTTGCGCGATGGAAGCATTATGATCAACGCTGCGGATCCAACGCGCGAAGCGCGGAGAGGAGGGATGCCCCTTGGCCAGGCTATGGCGGGAGTGGCTCGGCTCCCTGGAGGCGCGCAGGCGCTTTCCACCGCGACGACGCCAGCCAGATCGCGGCGAACAACCTGCGCACGCTCAACAAGGTCACGCCGCTGACATTCCTTCTTCTGGCCCTGTTCCTGCTGGGCACGCCGCTGATCCTCCCGGGCTGGAAGCCGTCCGTCTGGCACATGGCCTTCATCCCCGCCAGCGTATTGCTCGCCGGTCATTACGCTCGTCTACGCCTGGAAGGGGAAGGAGAGCGCCGTCGCGGCCACGGCGCCTGTGCGTCGTCTACGAAGTCGTGCTCTTTGCCGGCATCATCGCCATCGACGCGCCCGGTACGCCCGACGCGCCCGGCTCGTTCCTGTCCATGCTCTGCGTCATCATGCCGGTGCTGTTCACGCTGCCGTTCTGGCTCACGTTCGCGCTCATCGGGCTGGCGGTGGCCGCTTTTGCGGCATGACGCTGTCGTTCAAGCCCCTGTCCATCGCCAAGTACGACGTCTTTGAGGCCATCGTGGCCGTGTTTTTCGCCATCGCGGTGGACTCGCTGGGCCGCGGCGCTGCGCATCCGCGATTACGAGGCGCGGATGAAATATAAGCTGCTCAGCACGCGGGACGCCTTTTCCGGCATTTACAACAAGCGCGCTGCGAGGACGCGGTGGTCAAATACCCTGCGCGCCGCTTCGCCAAAGGCGAAATGCGCCTTTATCATCCTCGACCTGGACGATTTCAAGCGCGTCAACGACACATCCGGCCACCTCACGGGCGACACGGTGCTGCGCCGCACAGGCGATATGCTCAAGGAGCTGTTCCGCGCCTCGGACGTCATCGGCCGCTTTGGCGGCGATGAATTCGTCGTCCTGGCCAAGGGCATGGCTTCGCGCGAGGGCGTGGAGCGCAAGTGCCGCAAGATCCGCGAGCGCATGGCCGCTTTTTTGCCGGGAAGGCGAGACGGAAAAGCTCACATGCAGCATCGGCGTGATCCTGGTCTGCGACAGGCCGCCGACTACCAAAGCGTTTTCAAGCAGGCGGACGCCGCCCTTTACGAGGCGAAGAAAATGGGGAAGGATGCCCTGCGTCATCCGCGAATACAAGGCCGGCGCGGCCTGAGCGTCGCCAGCATTTCGGCAGGCGAAACGGAGCCCCCACAGCGTGGAGGCTCCGTTCAGAGCGCTGACAAAGCCCACAACCGCAAAAAATTGCCCTGATAAAAGAAAATCAGTGGCAATTTTTGCTTCCTGCGTCAGCTGCACTTGCATCCTGCGGTCACTTACGTCTAGTAAGCTCCCTTGAATGCAAGTGCAGCTTCCTTGGCTTGCAGGCTTTCTCAACGCTCTGCCAGTCTGTTGACTTTGTCAACATCCTGAACGGAGCCCCCACAGCGTGGAGGCTCCGTTCCCTTTTGCCACGGCCCTCAAATGAGCGGGCTGCGCGTACGGTTTTATTCCGGCTGCAACAGGCCATAGCCCCCGTCAGAGCGCAGATAGAGGACGCACATGCTGTCCGTCTCCTCGTTCATAAACAGGAAGAAGGTGTGGCCAAGCAGCTCCATCTGGGCGATGGCGTCGTCCACATGCATGGGTTTGATGGCGAATTTCTTCACGCGCACCAGGTTGTAGTTGGCCACTTCCTCCTCGGGCTCGGCCGGCTCGTCGGCCACGGGCTCGAAAGCGCCCGCGCGCAGGCGCTTTTCCAGCTTCGTGCGGTGACGGCGGATCTGGCGGTTGAGCTTATCCACGGCGCGGTCGATGGACATATACATGTCGCTCGAAACTTCCTCCGCGCGCAGGATCACGCTGCCCACGCTGATGGTGATCTCAACGATATTGCGGTTGCCGCGCTCCTGCGAGATGCGGATCTGCGCCTCGACGTCGTCCTGGAAGTAGCGCTCGAGCTTGGTGAGCTTTTCTCACGCGCGCCTTGAGGCTGTCGGTGACTTCCATGCCCTTGCCGATATATACAAATTTCATCCGGCTCTCTCCTTTGTCGGTTATTGGACGGTACCTCCGTCTGAATGTTAATATTCTGCGCATGCCGCTGTTTTTCCTGCTTCCACGCAAGAGGATTTTCAAAAAGTTCACATATTTTCCCAGAAAACGGGCAGTATGTCTGCCGAAGGGTGTGGCGGCGGCTCCGTCGCGCCCGCAACGCTTGGAGGACAAACATGACACAGCTGTTGACCGTTTTGCAAGATACTGCTCAGCCTGGTGGTGGGGCGTCTATTTCTTCCGCCAGCTCCGCCGCGACCGCGCCGCAGGGTCGATGCGCCGGGAAGCGAACGCCGAGATGGAGCACGTGCGACGCCTTCGCTCTATCCGCCTTTCCCAGCCGCTCAACGAATCCGTACGTCCCCGGAGTTTTGCCGAGATCGTCGGGCAGGAGGAGGGGGGTGCGCGCCCTCCGGGCCGTGCTCTGCGGGGAGAACCCCAGCATGTGCTCATCTACGGCCCGCCGGGCGTTGGCAAGACCTGCGCGGCGCGGCTGGCGCTGGAGGCAGCCAAGCGATCGGAGGGCACGCCCTTCCGCGCGGACGCGCCCTTTATCGAGATGGACGCCACTTGCCTGCGCTTTGACGAGCGCGCCATCGCCGACCCCGCTCTTTGGCAGCGTCCACGACCCCATCTACCAGGGTGCGGGGCCGCTGGGCCAGGGCGGCGTTGCCGCAACCCAAGGAGGGCGCGGTGACGCGCGCGCACGGCGGCGTGCTGTTTTTGGACGAGATCGGCGAGATGCACCCCGTGCAGATGAACAAATTGCTCAAAGTCCTCGAGGACCGCGTGGTGCGCTTCGACAGCGCATACTACAACCCCGAGGACGCAAACACGCCCGCCTATATACACGACATTTTCCAAAACGGCCTGCCCGCCGACTTCCGCCTCATCGGCGCCACCACGCGCGCCCCCGCCGACATCCCCCCGGCTTTGCGCTCGCGCTGCATGGAGATCTACTTCCGTCCGCTGGAGCGCGGGGAATTGGCGCTGGTGGCGGAGAACGCGGCCAGCCGCGCCGGCTACGCGCTCTCCCGGGAGGACGCGTCGCTGGTGGCCGCCTATGCCGACAGCGCCGCCCAGCGGTGAACCTCGTGCAGCTGGCGGCGGCCACGGCGCGCAGGAAAAGCGGGCGGGCATCAGCGCGCGGACGTGGAATACGTCGCCGCCTGCTCGCGCCGAGCGCTTGCGCGCGAGCCGGAACCGGTCGCGGGCGATACGCCCGGGCAGGTGAACGCCCTGGCGGTCAGCGGCGCGGAAGTGGGAAGCATACTTCGCGCCCGAGGCCGTCGCCCATCGCGGCAAAGGCGGTCTGCGCGTCACCGGCGTGGTCGGGGAGGAAGAGCTCTCCGACGGTCATGGGCGCCGGCTGCGGCGCGTGGGCACGGCGCGCGACTCCGCCGAGGCCGCGCGCACGGCGCTTGCCGGCCTGGGCGTGCCCGTGGAGCGCTATGATATACACGTCAACTTCCCCGGCGGGGCGCTTGTGGACGGCCCCTCGGCGGGCCTGGCCATGGCTGTGGCCATGCGCTCGGCCATCTCTGGCGAACCCGTCGCCTCCGACGCGGCCATGACCGGCGAGATTTCCGTCACCGGGGCGGTGCTGAGCGTGGGCGGCGTGCGCGCCAAGGTGCGCGCCGCCGCGCGGGCCCACCTGCGCCGCGTGCTCGTCCCCTGGGACAACCGCGCAGAGGCGGGGGAGGGGGACATCGAGATCATTCCCGTGCGCACGCTCCAGGAGGCGCTTGATCTTCTGCGCGCCCCGGTCGCGGCGAGCACACCTTCGCCGGCTGCGGCAGGCGTTCTCGCCGCCAGCCCCGCCGGAAAGCGCTTGACAGCGCGCGCACGCCATGCTATACTTTTACAGACCGTTGGTTTGTAAGAGGTGAGGAACATGGCCCGCAACCGCCATCCCGAGGCGACTGTGGAGCGCATACTGACAGAAGCCGCGCGCCTGTTTCTGCAAAAAGGCTTTGAAAAGACTTCCATGCAGGACGTCATGGACGCCACCGGCCTTTCCAAGGGCGCTATCTACCACCACTTTGCCTCCAAGGAGGACATACTCCTGCGCATTGGCGAGCGCATGGGGGAGGAGAACGCCGCCGCTCTGCAGCGCGTACTGACGCACCGGCCTCAACGGCGCGCAGAAGCTCAGGGAGGTCTTTCGCACCGCCCTGCGAAGCGAGAGGCAGGCGCAGATGCTGCGCATGATTCCTTATCTGGTGGACAATCCGCGCTTTCTGACCATCCATGTGCGCGAGATCTTCGAATTGGTCGCTCCGGCCTATATCGCCCCATCCTCGAAGAAGGCGCGCGCGACGGTTCCCTGCGCGTCGAGCACCCGCGCCAGATGCCGAGGCCCTCATGGTGCTCAGCGGACATGTGGATCAACCCGCTCTTGCGCCCCGCCGCGCCCGAGGAAGTGCGCGAGCGCTGCCAAACGTTTATCGCCATCACCGGGCGCGCTGGGTCTGGACGTGCTCGACGAAGAGATGGTGGAAGCCTGTGTGGACTACGCCCGATGGCGCGCGCAGGCGAGCGAGGGGACGCGCTGAACCGAAAGCCGCTCCGAAAGAGCGGCTCAGGATGTTGACAAAGTCAACAGACTGGCAGAGCGTTGAGAAAGCCTGCAAGCAAGGAAGCTGTACTTGCAGCCAAGGGAGCTTACTTAGACGTAAGTGACCGCAGGATGCAAGTGCAGCTGACGTAGGAAGCAAAAATCGCTTCTGATTTTTTGTATATCAGAGCGATTTTTGCGGTTGTAGGCTTTGTCAGCGCTCTGAGCCGCTCCGAAAAGAGCGGCTTTCCATGGCCAATATACAAACCGACGGTCGGTTTAATAAAGGAGAAAATGCCATGCAGACACGCAAAAACACGCTGCGCCAGCGCGATTTCATCATCGTGCTCCTCGGCCAGATCATCTCTCTCTTCGGCAATGCCATCCTGCGCTTTGCCCTGCCGCTCCATCTCTTGCGCGCGACGGGTTCCGCGGCGCTCTTTGGCGGCGTCAGCGCGCTCTCGTTCGCGCCGATGATCGTCCTTTCGCTGCTGGGCGGCGTGCTGGCCGATCGCGCGAGCAAGCGCAGGATCATGGTGGCGATGGACTTTGGCGTCGCCCTGCTCTGCGCCCTTTTCTTGCTCTTGATGGACGGTCTGCCCGTCGCCGCGGCCACGGCGGCCTTTCTCATGCTGCTGTACGGCGCGTCCGGGCTCTATCAACCGGCGGTGCAGGCGAGCATGCCGGCGCTTTTGCGCGGCGAGGCGCTCCTGCGCGGCAAGGCCGCCGTCAATATGGTTTCCACGCTCGACGATCTCCTCGGCCCCGCTCTTGGCGGCGCGCTGTTCGGCCTCTTTGGGCTCAAGCCCGTCCTTGCCGTCAGCGCCATCTGCTTTTTCTTTTCCGCGGTCATGGAACTGTTTTTGCGCATACCGCAGGAGAAAAGAACGCGGTCGGGGAAAACGCGCTTGCCACCGCCGGACGCGACCTTGCGGAAAGCTGGCGCTACATCCGCCGCGCGCAGCCATCGCTCCTGCGTTTGACGGCGCTGCTGGCGCTGTTCAACTTCGCCCTCTCGGCGGCGCTCGTGGTGGGCGTGCCGGTGCTGGCCGTCGATCTGCTGCGGCTCACGGATGGCGCCGTGGGCGTCACCCAGGCGGCGATGGGGCTGGGCGGCCTTTGCGGTGGCCTGCTGGCCGGCGTATGGGCGGGAAGATTGCGGCTGCGCCACGGTTTTTTCGCCCTGCTCGCCTGCGCGCCCGCCATGCTGCTTGTGAGCGCCGCCGCCCTGCCCGGCGCGCCCGGATGGCCGCTGCTGTTGGCGGGCTGCTTTTGCGCCATGACCGCCGCCTCGCTGTTTACCGTGCACGTCAGCGCCGTCGTGGCAGGGGACGAACGCCATCGCACCTGGTCGGCAAGGTGATGGCGCTCATGCTGGCGGTCGCCATGTGCGCGCAGCCTCTGGGGCAGATGCTCTACGGGGCGCTGTTTGAGGCGATGGGGCCGCGGGCGTATGTCGTCACGTTTTTTGCCGCGCTGGCCGCGGCCCTGCTGGCCTTTTGCGCCCGCGCCACGCTCAGACGCATGGAAGCGGAGCATGGCTCCGCCCGCCGCGGGCGCGTGAGTACGGTTTGGAGCGGGCGCGCCTGCCGGGCCGCTCTCAGCGGTTTTTCTTCGCCGCGCGCGCTTTCAGCCGCGCGCGTTTCCCGGCCGGCTTCTCTTTTTCCGCCGGCAGGGGCCGGCAGGCTCCCCGTGTATTCGCATGCCGAGGCCATGTTCTCGATATCCGGCAAGCCTCGACCGCTGGTTTTTTCGTGCACGTACATCCCTCCTTTTGAGGACTATTCTTGCCCGGGCGCATTGCCCCGAGCGCGCAGGAAAAACGCGCCTTGCCGTGATGTTCATCACAGTTTTCGGTTGACAGGGATTGCAAAAAACTATACAATAATGGGGAAGAACATGTTACTCTCAAGGAGGACATCCAATGTACAAGGAAGCCATCAAGACCGCCGGGGCGAAATGGACAAGACCATCGAGATCATCGAAAGGATCTCTCACGCTGCGCGCCGGCCGCGCCAACCCCCAGATTCTTGACAAGATCACCGTGGATTACTATGGCACGCCCACGCACCTCAACCAGATCGGCAACATCTCCTCGCCGGAGCCGCGCATGCTGGTCATCGCGCCCTGGGAGCCGAAGATGATCTCTGAGATCGAAAAGGCCATCCAGAAGTCCGACCTGGGCATCAACCCCCTCCAACGACGGCAAGGTGATCCGCCTGGTGGTGCCGGAGCTCAACGAGGAGCGCCGCAAGGAACTGTGCAAGCAGGTGAAAAAAGCAGGTGGAGGACGGCAAGGTCGCCATCCGCAACACCCGCCGCGACACCATGGACCAGATCAAGAAGATGAAGAAGGATTCCGCCATCACCGAGGATGACTTGAAGCAGGCGGAGACCGAAATGCAGAAAGTCACCGACGCGCACATCAAGACGCTGGACAAGGTGGGCGCGGACAAGGAAAAGGAGATCATGTCGATCTGATGCTGCAAAAGCTCACAGGGCTTTTGGACGAAAAAGCCCAGCAAGGCAGGCGCCGCGCCCCGGGACGACGGGGCGCGCCTTGCGCTGCCCGAAAAACTGCCCCGACACGTGGGCATCATCATGGACGGCAACGGCCGCTGGGCGCAGGAACGCGGCTGCCGCGCTCGGCAGGGCACGCCGCCGGCACGGAGGCTTTGCGCGATATCATCCAGGCCTGCGACGATTGGGGCATCTTCGCCCTTTCCATCTATGCCTTCTCCACGGAGAACTGGGCGCGGCCCAAGGACGAGGTCGGCGCGCTGATGAACCTCATTTTGCGCTACTTCCAGTCCGAGATCGACGAACTGACGAAAAGGGCGCGGTCATCCGCATCATCGGCGATGTGGACGGCCTGCCGGACAAGCAGCGGGAGGCGGTCAAGCGCGCCATGGAGCGCACGAAGGACAACGACGGCTTGCGCCTCAACATCGCCCTCAACTACGGTGGCCACGCCGAGCTCACCCGCGCCGCCCGCCGCCTGGCCGAGCGCTGTCTGCGCGGGGAACTGAAGCCGGAGGACATTGCCGAGGCCGATGTGGAAAACGAGCTCTACACCGCTGGGCTTCCCCCGGTGGACCTGCTCATCCGTACCAGCGGGGAGGTGCGCACCTCGAACTTCCTCCCCTGGCAGGCGGCCTACGCGGAGATGGTCTTTAACCCCATCCTCTGGCCGGACTACACCCGCGAGGTATTTTTGCGCGATCTATGCGAGTATGCTTCCCGGGACAGCGCTTCGGCGCGGTGAAGAAGGAGAGGGGCAATGAAAACGCGCGTCATCACGGGCGTGGTGCTGGTCGCGCTGATTTCCCTCGTTATCTGGCTGGGCGGGTGGTGGCTGCGCGGCGTGGCGCTTTTGCTCATGCTTTTGAGCATGCACGAAATGTATGCCGCCTACCGCTTCAAGGGGCTGCGCCCGTGCCCGTGGGGCTGGCGTTTCGCGCCGCTTTTGCTCTTTTGCACGCTCGTGCTGCCCGGGGACCGGGTGATGGAAGCGGCGGTGTCCATAATGGCGCTGTTGGCGGCGGTGGGTGTAGCCGTGATCGTGCTGCGCGGCAATGTGGACGGCCCGCGCTTGCAGGCGACGCTCCTGCCGCTCATCTACCCCGGCGTTTTCTACATATTGCTTTTCGACCTCTCCTGCGCGGGCGAGGGGATGCGGCTGACGCTCCTGTTCGTGTTGCTCTTCCTCGTGCCCCTCGGTCAACGATTGCTTTGCCCTCTTTACCGGCATGGCCTGCGGCAGGCACAAGCTCTCGCCGCACATCAGCCCCAAAAAGACCATCGAGGGCAGCGTCGGCGGCCTGGTGGCTGCGGTGGTGTTCGCCATGCTGCTGCCCAGGTTCGTGTGCCTGCTCTACGGCGCGGACGCCTCCGCGCTCGCGCCCGCGTGGTATTACGCGCTTTTCGGCCTTATGGCCGGGGCGCTTGCGCAGGTGGGCGACCTGGCCGCGTCCCTGGTCAAGCGCGATTGCGCATTAAGGACTTTGGAAAGATATTTCCCGGGCATGGCGGCGTCATGGACCGGCTGGATGGCATACTCTTCGCCACGCTGGCCTGCCACATGTTTTTCCGGGTGATGGGATGATGAATTTGCAACGAAAGATCGCCATATTGGGCGCGACAGGCTCCATCGGCACGCAGGCGCTGGACGTCGTGCGCCGCTACCCGGAGCGTTTTCAGGCCGTCTGCCTGACGGCCCGTTCTTCGTCGGAAAAACTGTTTGAACTCGTGCGGGCTTTCCGTCCCCGCGTGGCGGCGCTGGAAGTGGAGCCGGAGACGCTCCCGGAGGACGTGCGCTTCTGCGAGTGGGTGTTCGGGGCGGACAGCTCGGCGCAGGCGCTCAAAATGTCCGGCGCGGACGACGGCGCTCTGCGCCGTGGTCGGCATTGCCGGCCTGAGCAATGTGTGGACGGCGCTTTCCTGCTGCGAGCGCGTGCTCCTTGCCAACAAGGAAGCGCTGGTGGCGGGAGGGGAACTCGTCATGGAGCGCGCCCGGCGCTGGGCAGGCAGCTTCTGCCCGTGGACAGCGAGCATTCCGCCATCTTCCAGTGCCTGCGGGCACGGAAGGCAATCCCGTGCGCCATATCATACTTACCGCCTCGGGCGGCGCGCTGCGCGACCGCACGGCGGAGGAAATCGAAAACGCCAGCGTGCAGGACGTTCTGCGCCACCCCACCTGGCGCATGGGCGCAAAGATCACCGTGGACTGCGCCACCATGCTCAACAAGGGGCTGGAGGTCATCGAGGCGCATTACCTGTTCGACATGGGGCCGGGGAAGATCGCGTGCTCCTGCACCCGGAAAGCGTCGTCCACTCATGGTGGAGTTTGAGGACGGCGCGGTGCTGGCGCAGTTGGGCAACCCCGGACATGCGCGGCCCCATCGGTTACGCCATGGGCTTTCCGGGAGACTGCCCTATGGGGGAAAGCCCCTGTCGCTCGCGGACATCGGCAGCCTCACGTTCCGCGCCCCGGATGAAAAACGCTTTCCCTGTCTGCCCATGGCTTACGAAGCGCTGCGCGCGGGCGCGAACGCGCCCATCGTCTTTAACGGCGCCAACGAAGTGGCCGTGGGGGCGTTTTTGCGGGGAACGTGCGCTTTGCATGATCGCGCGCTGCGTGCGTGCGGCGCTGGAAGGCGTGCCCCGTCGCGCGGTCGCCTCCCTGGAGGATGTGTACGCCGCCGACCGCGAGGCGCGCGCTTACGCGCAAAACTACCTTGGAGGACGTGCATGATCGTCAACCTTCTCTATATCCTCCTGGCCATCGCGCTCCTGGGCGTGCTGGTGATGGTGCATGAATTGGGCACTACGTCGTCGGCCGCCTCACGGGCATGACCGTGCTGGAATTTTCCATCGGCTTCGGCCCGAAACTTCTGGGCTGGAAGCGCAAGGGCATCGACTACTCCCTGCGCGCCGTGCCGCTGGGCGGCTATTGCAGCTTTTTGGGCGAGGACGAAAACAACGACGACCCCCGCGCCATGAACAACCTTCCCGTGTGGCGGCGGTTTTTGACGGTGCTGGCCGGGCCGATGATGAACTTCGTCTTTGCCTTTGTCGTCTGCGTGGCCATGCTGATGGGCTACTTCACCGCTGGCGTCGCCAGCCCCACGGTGGAGAGCGTCTACGCGGACTATCCCGCGGCGCAGGCGGGCATGCAGGCGGGGCGACGTCATTACCGAGGCGAACGGCGTGCCCATTGAGTTTTCCGAGGATGCGCTAACCTGTTGCGCGCCATCATTGCCACCTCCCCGGTGACGAGCCGATAAACTTCGCGTCGAGCGCGATGGCGAGCGCCTGACACTCTCCGCCGCGGCCCGCGGCGATGACCGACGAAACGGGCGCGACCACCTACATGATCGGCATCGTCTTTCCCGGCCGCACCTACCACTTCGGCGAGGCGCTGGCCGAAGCGCGCGCCTGATGGTCGATTTCGTGAAAATGATGCTCGACGCCCTGAAAAACCTCGTCTTTCACGGCGAGGGCGTGAACGACATGGCCGGGCCGGTGGGCATCATCTCCGTGGTCAGCGAGGTGGCGCGCGAGGGCTTCTACATGGTGCTCTATATACTGTTCATCATCTCGTTGAACCTCGGCCTTATGACCTTCTGCCGCTGCCGGCGCTGGATGGCGGGCGGCTGGTGTTCCTCATCGTCGAGGCCATCCGGCGCAAGCCCGTGCCCCCCGGAGAAGGAGGAGGTATGGTGCACGGCATCGGCATGCTGTTGCTCTCGGCCTCATCGCCGTCATCACTTATCAGGACATCGCGCGCCTGATCGCGGGGTAAGGAAAATGGATACGAAAGCAGTTTCGCGGGAAAGGTACAGATCGGCGGCGGCGCTCCCGTCACCGTGCAGTCCATGACCATACCGACACGCGCGACGCGGCAGCCACCATCGCCAGATCCGCGCCCTGGCCTACGCCGGGGCGGAGATCGTGCGCGTCTCTGTCTACGACGAAGCCCTGCGCCCCGCAACGTGCGCGCGCTGGTGGACGCAAGCCCCGTGCCGCTGGTGGCGGACATACACTTTGACCACCGCCTTGCGATCCAGGCGGTCGAGAGCGGCATCGCCAAGGTGCGCATCAACCCCGGCAACATCGGCGGGGGAAAAGAACGTGCGCGGGCTGGCGGACTGCCTGCGCGCCCACCGCGTGCCCGTGCGCATCGGCGTCAACGCCGCTCGTTGGAGCGCGACATCTCCAGCGCATACGGCGGCGTCACCGCCGAGGGCATGGTGGAGAGCGGCCTTGACCACGCGCGCATGCTTGAGCGCGCCGGCTGGGATGAGATCGTGCTTTCCTTCAAGGCCTCCACCGTGCGCCTCACCGTGGACGCCTGACGCTTGCGGCCAGGCGCACAAACTACCGCAGCACATCGGCGTCACCGAGGCTGGCGCCTACGAAGGCTCCATCGTCAAAAGCGCCATGGGCATCGGCGCGCTTTTGCTCGATGGCATCGGCGACACATCCGCGTTTCCATCACCGGCGACCCCGTGCGCGAGGTCGAAGCCGGATTGGACATACTGCGCGCCGCCGGGCTGCGCAAGGATTATGTCGAAGTCGTCTCCTGTCCCACCTGCGGCCGCACGGCCATTGAGGTCGAAGCCCTGGCGCGCAGGGTGCGCGAGGCCACGAAACACATCCGCAGGCCCCTGCGCGTGGCGGTGATGGGCTGCGTGGTCAACGGCCCCGGCGAGGCGAAGGAAGCGGACGTCGGCATCGCCGGCGGCAAGGACGGCGGGGCGCTGTTTGTCAAGGGTCAGCCGCCGCGCGCCCGTGCATGGCGAATCTGGCGGAGATACTGCTTGCGGAGATACAAAGGATACTGCAATGAGCGAATTATGGCGGGAACTGATCGCGCGCCAGAGCCCGGAGCTTGCCGGAGCCCTGGCGCTTCGGCGCGTCTCCATCTCCAAAAGACGGGCGAGATGTGCGTGCAGCTGTGTGCGGACAGGCTCTTTTAAGCGCGAGGAATACAAGCGCGTGCATCAGGCGCTTTCCGCGGCCTTTCCGGCGGTGGGCGTGCGCCTCAAGCTCACCTACCCGGCGCTCAGGGAGCGCGCCGAGCAGGACATTTGCTCTGTCACGCCGCTTTGATCGAGCTCGTCCGCCACGAAAGCCCCGGTCCCGTGCCCTTTTTGCTCAATGGCGACACGGATTTTTCCCTCAAAAACGGCGTTTTTTACCATCCACGCCACCGGCGAGGAGGGCGTGGCCTACATGCGCGCCCGCGGCGTGGACAAGCTCTTTTCCTCGTTGCTCAGGGAGCTGTTTTCCATCGAAGCCACCACGGTCATCGAGGTGGCGGGCAGCGAGCAGAAGCGCCTGGCGCGCATACGCGCCCAGCGGCTCGCCGAGGAAGCCCGCCTCGCCGAGAGAAACGGCTCGCGGCGTTCGCGAGGATACGGGCAAGAAGAAGTCCGCCCCCGCAGGAGGCCGTCTACGGCCGCGCCATCACGACGTGCCGACCCCCATGAACGAGATCACCGAGGACATCGGCCGCAATGACCGTCACGGGCGAGGTGGCGGCGCTGGAAATGCGCGATACCAAGAACGGCCAGTCGAAGATCGTCACCTTCTCCATGACCGACCACAAGGGCTCGGTCAACTGCAAACTCTTCCTCGGCGGCCGCCGCCAGAGCGAGGACGGCGGCGTGGAAGAACAGGCGGAAAAGCTGCGCGCCGCCCTCAAGGACGGTCTCTGGGTCAAGGCTCGCGGCAACTACCGCTACGACGATTACAAGCGCGAGATGGTCCTGATGGTTTCGGACGTGATGTCCGTTCCAAGCCCGTGCGCGAGGACAACGCCCCGAGAAAGCGCGTGGAATTGCATTTGCATACGCAGATGAGCACCATGGACGCCTGCGCCTCGGCCAAGGCGCTGATTTCGCAGGCCGCCGCCTGGGGGCACCCCGCCATCGCCATCACCGACCACGGCGTGGTGCAGGCCTTCCCGGAGGCATCGGCGCGTTCGCGCGGCAAGGACATCAAGTTCATCCCCGGCTGCGAGGGCTATCTCATCGAGGACGCCCCGGAGATCGTCTCCGGCGGCGACCATCGCGCCCTCGAGGATACGGCCTTCGTCGTCCTCGATTTCGAGACCACGGGCTTAAACCCCAACATGGACGAGATCATCGAGATCGGCGCCGTGCGCCTGGAGCGCGGCAAGGGAGGTGGGGGAGTTCTCCAGCTCATCGACCCCGGCCGCGCCATCCCGGAAAAGGTGGTGGAATTGACGGGCATCAATTCCGCCATGCTCGCCGGGCAGCCGTCGCTTGCCGAAGTGTTCCCCAAATTTGCAGAATTCCTCGAAGGCGCGGTGCTGGTGGCGCACAACGCCTCCTTTGACATGGCCTTTTTGCGCCGCGCCTTCAAGCGCTTCGGCAGGGAGATGGACGCGCCCATCCTCGACACGCTGGCTCTCGCCCGCAACGCCTACAAGGAGCTGCGCAACCACAAACAGGGCACGGGTCTGCAAGCATTTGACATATCGCTGAAAAACGCCCACCGCGCCGTGCACGACGCCCGCGCCACCGGTCTGGTGCTCCTCAAACGCTGGAACGCTGAACGTTTCGCGCCTCAGCGACATAAACGACGCTTCCAGACCGACGCCGGCGCGCAGGCTTACCACGTCATCCTTCTGGCCAAAAACCAGACGGGCATGACCAACCTCTACCGCCTTGTCAGCGAAGGCCACCTCAACTACTTCCATCGCACGCCGCGCATGCCGCGCAAATTGATCGAGAAGTACCGCGAGGGGCTCATCATCGGCAGCGCCTGCGAGGCCGGGGAGCTCTTCCGCGCCGTATTGGCCGGCAAGGACGCAAAGACGCTGGAGCGCATCGCTCGCTTCTACGACTATCTGGAAATACAGCCCATCGGCAACAACGCCTTCCTCGTGCGCGAGGGCGCGGTCAAGGATGAAGAGGGCCCTGCGCGACCTCAACCGCAAGATACTCGCCCTGGGCGATAAACTGCGCATCCCCGTGGTGGCCACCGGCGACGTCCACTTCATGGACCCGGAGGACGCCATTTACCGCTCATCCTCATGGCCACCAAGGCTTTGAGGACGCGGACAACCAGCCCCCGCTCTATTTCCGCACCACGGAGGAGATGCTGGAGGAATTTGCCTACCTCGGCCGCGAGACCGCCGAGCGCGTGGTCATCGACGAACCGAACCGCATCGCCGAACAGGTCGGCGACGTGCGCCTCTTCATCCCCCACCCGGAGGGCAAGGAGACCTTCCAGCCCTTCTGGCCGGAGGCCGAGCACGACCTGCGCCGCATCACATTGGAGGCGCGCCCACGAACTTTACGGCGACCCGCTGCCGGAGATCGTGCAAAAGCGCATCGACAAGGAGCTGGGCGCCATCATCGGCTACGGCTTCTCCACGCTGTACATGATCGCCGTGAAACTGGTGGCCAAGTCGCTTTCCGACGGCTACATCGTCGGCTCGCGCGGCTCGGTCGGTTCGTCCCTGGTGGCCTACCTCTCCGGCATCACCGAGGTCAACTCCTGCCGCCGCACTACGTCTGCCCCAGTGCAAGTTCTCGGATTTCGACGTGCAGCAGCTGGGCAAGACCGGCCTCGACCTGCCCGCGCGCGATTGCCCCAAGTGCGGCGCGCGCATGGACAAGGACGGCTTCAACATCCCCTTCGAGGTCTTTCTCGGCTTCAAGGGGCAACAAGGTGCCGGATATAGACCTCAACTTTTCCGGCGTCTACCAGCCCGTGGCCCACAACTACATCAAGGAACTCTTCGGCGCGGGAAAACGTCTTTCGCGCCGGCACCATCGGCACCATCGCCGAAAAGACCGCCTACGGCTATGTGCTCAAGTACATGGAGGAGCGCGATCTGCACTTCTCCAACGCCGAAAAGGAGCGCCTGGCGCGAGGCATCACCGGCGTCAAGCGCACCACCGGCCAGCACCCCGCGGGCATGGTCGTGCTGCCCAAGGACTACGAAATTTACCAGTTTTACCGCCATCCAGCACCCGGCGGACGACATGACCTCCGAGACGATCACCACGCATTTCGACTTCGGTTCCATGCACGACGTGCTGGTGAAGCTGGATGTGCTCGGCCACGATGACCCGACCATGCTGCGCCGTTTGCAGGATCTCACCGGCATCCCCCCGCGCAAGGTGCCGCTCAACGACCCGGAGGTGTTCAAAAACATACTCTCCCTGTTTTCCACGCCCGAGGCGCTGGGGTTGACGGCGGAGGAACTGGCGTGCCACCGGCACGCTCGGCATCCCCGAGTTTGGCACGCGCTTTGTGCGCGGCATGCTGGTGGAGACAAGACCCAGCACCATGGAGGAACTGATCCGCATCTCCGGCCTTTCCCATGGCACGGACGTGTGGGTGGGCAACACACAGGACCTCGTCCACGCCGGCGTGCCGCTGAGCGAGTGCATCTGCACGCGCGACGACATCATGAACGCCCTCATCGACTTTGGCGTCGATTCTGAAATCGCCTTCAAGACCATGGAATCTGTGCGCAAGGGCAAGGGTCTGCAGCCGTTCATGGAGGAGGCCATTCAGGCCGTGGACGCGCCGGACTGGTACATCGGCAGCTGCAAAAAGATCAAATACATGTTCCCCAAGGCGCACGCCGTGGCCTACGTCACCATGGGCCTGCGCATCGCCTACTTCAAAATCTACTACCCGGCGGCCTATTACGCCTGTTACCTGATGCGCAACGCCGACGCCTTCGACGGTTCGCGCATGGTCACTGCCAACGTGGACGTGCTGCGCTCGATGATCGAGGAGATCAACGGCCTCGAGCGCTCCGAGCGCGAGCGCAAGGACGACGAGGTGTCCATCCTCGAGATACTCATCGAGATGAACCTGCGCGGCGTCCACCTGCGCCCCGTGGACATGTACCGCTCGGCGGTGACGGATTTCCTTCTTGAAGAAGATGGGAATATCCTTCCGCCGCTCACCTCCCTGCCCGGCGTGGGGCAGCAGGCCGCCGAAGCCTTCGCCGCCGCCCGCGAGGGCGCGCCGTTTATCTCGCAGGACGACATGCTGCGCCGCAAGGCGCCTAAAACCGTCGTCGAGGCCCTGCGCGCAGCCGGCTGCCTCCAGGGGCTCCCCGAGACCAGCCAGGTGTCGCTGTTCGAGTTCGGCGTGTGACGTTACTTTGCGCCAGAGTCGCAAAAGGGAGAGGGCCGCATGGGATGGCTCACGGACTACCTTGAAAAGCTGTCGCTGATCGACTATGCAGCAAAGAAGATGGACCCACTGCAGGCGCCATCCTCCGCCATGCGTTTTTGCGCATGGCGTTGTTTTTTCTCGATTTTGTGACAGTTTTGTCACAAACGGAAGGGAACTCTTTGCGCCCGATCGCGTCTATATATACATCAGAGCAATATGCCAGAATGTGGTTGGGGGAACAATGGAGGTGGAAACTATGAAAAAACTGCTCTGTCTCTGTCTTGTATTGCTGTTGGCGCTGGGCGGCGCGGCGCTTGCCGAATCCGCCATCGGCGGCGCGGACGGCCCGACGTCGATCTTTGTATCCTCGCAGGCGATTGCGCCCGGGGAGCGCTATGTGCTCATCGCCCGGGAAGAAGAAAACGGCTCTTACAGCTACGCGCTCGTCGGCGCGGGCGACGGCGCGGAAGCCATGGCGCTCTTTGGCGGCGCGACGGGCACGAACGCCCAGCGCATCGCCGCCTTTGAGCAAATCGCTTCCGTGCTCCAGCCGGCAGTGGCGCTCGAGGCCGGCAGCGACCCGCTTTCCGTTTCCGCCACGAGCAACGGCGGCCTTGCCTTCAGCGTCGGCATGCGCACGCTCGTGGAATTGGAGGATGACGAGGCGTTCGCCATCGTCACCGGCAGCTTTGCCGAAAACGCGCCCAGCGTCGCCGACGGCTGCGATGTGCGTATCTGGGACAAGAGCGGCGCGCACGCCTACGGCGGCAGCAGCACGGTGGGGGAGACCGTCAGCGTCTGTCCGCACTGCGGCCGGCCGGACGACGGCTCCGCCAGACACCGCAGCCTCATCAGCGACTACTGCGAGGAGGGACATACCCGGTGCATGGGCGACCCGGAGCACTACTGCGACCCGGAGGACGGCGGTTGCGGCCAGCATTATGCCTGCTCACATTCCAACAGCCACACCCGCTGCATCAAGTGCGGCAAGCTCTGGTGCTATAAGGAACACGGCGACCACAAGGAGCTGGCCTGCGGGCATCGCGGCTGCGAGGTCTATGGCGAGGAAGAGAAGCACGCCCAGTGCGACGTCTGCTCTGGCTACCTCTGCGACGGCAAGGATCACAGCGCTGCGCCCTGTGGGATCGAGGGGCATTTGAACTGCGACGGCAAAGACCACAGCGCCGCAGCCTGCGGCGCAGAAGGCCACTGCAACTGCGACGGCAGGGATCATAGCCTCGCGCCCTGTGGCAAACACTTCGCCTGCGCGGAGGGCTATGACGCGGCGCAGCACGCCCTGTGCCTTACCTGCGGCGGCTACCTCTGCGATGGGCAGGATCATCAGCACGTCGCGCCCGAGGCCACACAGCCTCCGGCCACGGAGCCTCCGGCTGAGGAGGGGACGCCGGAAGCGGCGTAAAGTTACCATCAAAGCGGCACGGGGGAGCCGTGGGGAATGGGATGGGGAGCGCGCCCGCGAGGGCGCGCTTGTTTATGCCGCTTGACGCGGCCGCCTCCCTTGACAGGGGACGCGTTGGCGGATATAATGGAAGAAAATAAAAAGAAATTGGAAACGAAAAGGAACGGGGCGCGTCGCTGGCGCGTCCACCCCCTTTCGGCCAGGCTTTCAGCGACCGGCGCATACGCGCGACTGTTGGAAAGGAGAAATGACCATGAAGCGTTTCCTCGCGCTCCTGCTTACCTTGGCGCTGTTGTCGTGCGCCGCCTGCGCCGAGCCCCTCAAGCCGCGCCGCGACGCGGCGGAAGCGCCGGCGGCGGGGCTGCCCGCCCCGGAGGTCGGCTCCCAGGAGGAAAAAACCGAGCCCGCGGCGCCGGGGGCTGGGCCTGAAGCCGAAGAAGCCGGGTCGCCCGCCCCGGACGCCTCGGCCGGCATGGATGACTGGCGGCCCGATGCGGAAGAGGAGACGGACGAGCCTGCCTCCCTCAAGCCCGGTCGCGGCGAGAAACACCACGCGGAGGGGCATGAAAAGGACAGGCCCGATCCCATCGCGGATGATGCGGACGCGAACACCCAAACGCTGGAAGGCGAGTTCATTATCGACGAGGACGGCGTGGAGACCGTCTACGCGCTGTCCGCGGAAATGGCTTCCAGCCCTGCGGAGAGCACGCTCAAGTTCAGCGTTGCGCCCATGGATGGCTACGGTCTGGAAATTGAGGGCGAATTGGCGCTGCGCGATGGCAGTATGCTCGATATACTCCGCTTTGACGCGCAAAAATGCGCACCCGAAGAGCTGCTGCGCGGCACGCTGGAGTTGCGCGACGCCTTCAGCGGCACGGCCTACGCGCGCTACACGCTGCGTCTGACGAGCGACGGCATGCTCCGCGGGGAGGAGGCGCTGCGCGGCGAGCGCTGGGAAGTGGATCTCTACCCTGAAGATGTGGATGCGTTCCTCGGCGACCTCAGCGCCCAGTGGCTGAACGACCTGCTCGACCTCATTGCGCGGAATGTCTCCGCGCTCGAGGAGGGCGATCCGCTGCGCCTGAGCCTGCGCGAAATGGCCATGCCTTTCGTGCGCGCGCTGTACAGCCCGGATTCCGACGCGACGGTGGAAAGGCTTGGAGTCGACCGCGCCATGCTTAGCCGCGCGCTGCTTGAAGCGGCAATGGGCGAATTGCGCCTTGCCCCCACGGAGGAAGGACTGTCCGTGACCTGGTACAGCGAGGGCAGCCCCGAGCTTTCCCAGGGCAAGATCGAGGGGACGATCGACGGGGACGGGGGCGAGTTCTCCATCTTTGAGAACAGCGGCAATGGTTATTATACCATCGCCAGCGTTTCCGCGGACTTTGCCAACGGCCTGCGCCTGCGCGTGGATGAGTACAGCGGTGGCGGCTATCTCTATTTCGACGCCGGGAGCGGCACTTTCAAAAACACATTCGATGTCTCGCTTGCCTTTGCGTACTCGAAGTATGATACCCCGTTGATGGCGTTTCTTGACTACGTGGGCGGGGAAGCGCGCGATGGCGATGAACAGACGTTGCGCCTGCGCGTCGTCGAAGGCGATCACATGTTGACCTGTACGTTCCACTTTACCTGCACAAATCGGATTGGGCCTGATTGAAAAGCCCCTCGCCCCCCCTGAGCGGGACGGCTGTGTGCCGTTCCGCTCTTTTCTGTGTCAAGACCATGGCTGCGCTTGACAGGATGGCTATTCTATTATAACATCATAAATATAAAGCAAAATCTTGCGCGCCGCGCAAAGGAGGCAAAAGCAGATCCGTCCCCCTGGGGGGTGGGAGGGACGTTCCCGGAAGGAGGCCGTTTTATGAAAACATCCAGGGATTTGCAACGCGTGGAGGACAAGCGGCAGCTCAAACAGCTCATGTACGAAAACCTGCGCCGTTTCCCGCGCTGGGAGACGAATTGCATCTTTGAACCCGGAGAGGTCGACCGCCTCCTCAGACGCAAGAGCCTCTACGCCGACACCTGCCGCTCAGGCCTCTATCTGCTCGACGACGAGGGCGATTATTACCGCGTCCACTTCTTCTTTTCCGTGGACGCGCCGGTGGATTTTCCGCCCATGGACAAACCCGTGCTGGTGGAATTCCTCGTTACCCGCGGCAGGCGCAGCGCCGCCATCGCCGAAATGGAGCAAAAGTGGCTGGCGGCGGGCTTTCGGGAACACGTCAAGGACTTGAAGTTGTATCTTCCCCTCAAGGATTATCCCCTGCGCCCCGCGGTGGTGGAAAACGCCGCCGGCCGCTTTATCGCGCGCCCTGCCCGCGCGGAGGACGCCGCGCAGATACTACCCATCTGGGACGCGGCGCTCGACCACCTCAACTCCGCCATCCCTTCGATGGAGGAACTGCTCTACGAGATCGAAGCGGGCAACATATTTGTCGTCGACCGGCAAGGGGAGGTCTGCGCCGCCAACAAGATGGTCATCCGCGGCGGCATGGTCTCCACCTGGCTGGGCGCGGTCAAGCCTGAATACCGCCGCATGGGGCTTTCCACGGCCATGAAGCATCTGATCTACAAAACGGCCATGGAGCGCGGCGTGTTCCTCTGCTACACGTGGGTGGACGAAAACAACGCCGCTTCCCGCGCGGCGCTTGTGAAGCTCGGCTTCGTCCACCGCGGCGAGTGGACGGAGGGCTTTTTGCTGGACGCGGCTGCGCACGTCGCGCCGCATGTGTGAAACCGAAGTTTAACCTTTGTGATATTGAAAAGTATGCGCCCCGAGTGCTATCATAGCTCCATTGTTTTTTTAGAGAGGGTGAGCGCATGGACACTCGGTATATCTTCGTGACCGGCGGCGTGACCTCGTCGCTCGGGAAGGGCATCACCGCAGCCTCGCTGGGCCGGCTTTTGAAGGCGCGCGGCTACACGGTTGCCATCCAGAAATTCGACCCCTATCTCAACATCGACCCCGGCACCATGAACCCCTATCAGCACGGGGAAGTTTTCGTCACCGAGGATGGCGCGGAGACCGACCTTGACCTCGGCCACTACGAGCGCTTTGTCGATGAAAACCTCAGTCGCTATTCCTCTGTCACCTCCGGCCAGGTCTTTTTCAGCGTCCTGAAGCGCGAGCGCGACGGCGGCTACCATGGCGGCACCGTGCAGGTCATCCCGCACATTACAGACGAGATCAAAGAAAAAATCTATCGCGTCGGCGAGAAGGCCGACGTCGTCATCACCGAAATTGGCGGAACGGTCGGCGATATCGAGGGGCAACCCTTCATCGAGGCCATCCGCCAATTTCAATGGGAAGTGCCCCCGGAGCGCACGCTGTTTATCCACGTCACCCTCATCCCGTACCTGAAAACCTCGCAGGAACTCAAGACCAAGCCCACGCAGCACTCGGTCAAGGAACTGCAGGGCATGGGCATACACCCCGGCATGCTCGTCTGCCGCAGCGACTATCCCATCCCGCCGGAGATGCGCGCCAAGCTCTCGCTGTTTTGCAACGTCCCCGCCAAATACATTATCCAGAACCTGGACGCCGAATCGCTCTATCAGGTGCCCCTGATGCTGGAGCGGGAGAAATTCGCCGACAAGGTCTGCGAGGCGCTGCAACTGCCCCTGCGCGAGCCTGAATTGCAGGACTGGGAGGAAATGGTCGAGCGCTTCCAGCATCCCGAGCGCGAAGTGACCATCGCGCTGGTGGGCAAATACATACAGCTTCACGACGCCTACCTTTCCGTGGTGGAGGCTTTGCAGCACGGCGGCATCGCCCACCGCGCCCACGTGCACGTCAAATGGGTGCAGGCGGACGACCTCACCAGCCCGGACGTGGATGTGGACGCCGTATTTGCAGGCGTGCAGGGCATCCTCGTGCCCGGCGGCTTTGGGAACCGCGGCATCGAGGGCAAGATGGTCGCCGCCCGCTATGCCCGCGAACACGGCGTCCCCTATCTGGGCATCTGCCTGGGCATGCAGGTGGCGGTGATGGAATTCGCCCGCCACGTCTGCGGCATGGAAGGCGCGTCCTCCACGGAGTTCGATCCCGATACGCCCTATCCCGTCATCGACATCATGGAGGAACAGAAGGGGCTGGAACAGACCGGCGGCACCATGCGCCTGGGCGCGTACCGCTGCCGCTTCGCGCCGGATACCCTCCTGCATGCGCTCTACGGCGCGGACGAGGCTTTCGAGCGCCATCGTCACCGCTACGAATTCAACAACGCCTATATCGAGGCGTTCGCCGCCCACGGCCTGCGCGCGGCCGGCGTCAACCCGGAGCGCAATCTGGTGGAGGCGGTGGAATTGAAGGGGCATCCTTGGTTCGTGGGCGTGCAGTTCCACCCGGAATTCAAATCCCGCCCCAACCGCCCGCATCCCCTGTTTATCGGCCTGGTGGGCGCGGCCATCCGCCGCGCGGAGGAGGAAACATGTTGGAAAAAATAATCATTCTCGATTTCGGCGGCCAGTATAACCAGCTCATCGCCCGCCGCGTGCGCGAGGCCGGCGTTTATTGCGAGATCCTCCAATACGACGCCCCCGTGGAGACTTGGGCGGACGAAAGCCTGCGCGGCGTCATCCTCACCGGCGGCCCCAGCAGCGTCTACGAAGAGGGCGCGCCGCGCCTTGGCAAAGAGCTCTTTTCTCTCGGCGTGCCTGTGCTGGGCATCTGCTACGGCATGCAGCTGATCAATGACATACTCGGCGGCACGGTCGAACGTGCCGACGCCGGCGAGTACGGCCACACGGAATTGACCGTCCACGGCGGCAAGCTTTTCGCGGGCGTATCGCCCGAAACGGTGGTCTTTATGAACCACACGGACCGCGTGGCGCAGATGCCCGAGGGCTTCCAGTGCGACGCCAGCACCGGCCACTGCCCCGTGGCCGCCTTCTCCCGCCCGGAAAAGGGCGTCTACGGCGTGCAGTTCCACCCCGAGGTGCGCCACACCGTGGAAGGAACGACCATTTTGCGCAACTTCGTGCTCGGCGTCTGCGGCTGCAAGGGCGATTATCGCGCCGAGGACATGATCGAGGGCATGCTGCGCGACATCCGCGCCCAGGTGGGGGAGGGCAAGGTGGTGGCCGGCCTTTCCGGCGGCGTCGATTCCTCCGTGGCCTGCGCGCTGGCGGAAAAGGCGCTTTTCAAAGGCCAGCTCACCTGCGTGTTCGTTGATCACGGCCTCTTGCGCCTCAACGAGGCCGAGAGCGTTCTTCGCACCTACCGGGACGCCATGGGCCTCAATGTCGTCTACGTGGACGCTTCCGAGCGTTTCCTCGCGGCGCTTTCCGGCGTCACCGACCCGGAGAAAAAGCGCAAGATCATCGGCGAGCTGTTCGTGCGCGTCTTTGAGGAAGAGGCGAAAAAGACAGGCGCGCAATTTCTCCTCCAGGGCACCATCTACCCGGACCGCATCGAGAGCGGCATGGGCGGATCGGCCACCATCAAGAGCCACCACAACGTCGGCGGCCTGCCCAGGGATTCGCTGTTTAAGAAGGAAAACATCGTCGAGCCGCTCAAATCCCTCTTTAAGGACGAAGTTCGCGCCGTCGGCGAAGCGCTCGGCATCCCCCGCCCCATGGTCTGGCGGCAGCCGTTCCCCGGCCCCGGCCTTGCTGTGCGGGTGGTGGGGGAGATCACCCGCGAAAAGCTCGACATCCTCCAAAAAAGCGACGCCATCTATCTGGAAGAGCTGGAAAACGCCGGCCTTTCCGAAAATATCTGGCAGTCCTTCGCCGTGCTCACTGGCTCAAAGACCGTAGGCGTCATGGGCGATGGCCGCACATACGCCTACTGCGTCGCCCTGCGCGCCGTCACCAGCGACGATGCCATGACCGTCGAGGCCGCCGAACTGCCCTACCCGGTGCTCAAGAAGTGCGTCAGCCGCATCATCAACGAAGTCCCCGGCGTCAACCGCGTCGTCTACGACATCACCGGCAAGCCCCCGGGAACGATCGAGTGGGAATAGGGGACATAAACATCACCGTTTTGAACGGAGGCTCGGCATGCGGAACCAGTCCATACAGCTCTTGCCGGCGGATGTCGCGCTGGCAGACGCCCTGGCAGACTACTATCGCCGGAATCGGGAATTCTTAAGGCCTTTCGAGCCCGCGCGGGAGGAAAACTTCTTTTCTCCCGCGACGCAGCGGGAAGCGCTGGCGCGGGAAGTGGCTGAACGCGCGCAGAAGCGTTCGTACCGCTTTTATATCGCGCCTGCGGAAAACCCGGAAACGATCATCGGCGCCATTGGCCTGAGCAACGTCGTCTGGGGCGCCTTCCGCTCCGCGTTTTTGGGCTACAAACTGGATGCGGCGTATGTCAACAGGGGCTACATGACCATGGCGGTCGGCATGCTGGTGGATTATGCGTTTGCCACGCTGGGTTTGCACCGCGTCGAGGCCAACGTGATGCCGCGTAACAGGGCTTCCCTGCGCGTGCTGGAAAAAAACGGATTTCTGTGCGAGGGGCTCTCCAAATACTACCTGCAGATCAACGGCGTGTGGGAAGATCACCTCCACATGGTGCGGATCAACTTCTCCCTGCACGAAGCCGCCGGAGCGCCGCGCCCATGAAACGGACATATGCCTGCGTTTGGTTTATTTTTGTATAAATTGGCGTGAATGGGCGCTTCTCCCTTTTCAAGCCGCCTTTTTTCATGTATAATGAAAGGCACGCCTGTTGGCGTGGAGAAAAGTCAGAGGGGGATCGCTATGCGCGGAAGGATCGTGGGGTTTTTGCGCGTCCCGCCGGAGATCCAGCCTGCGTTCCGACAGGATTCATTCCAGAAAAACAGGCTCTCCATGCTGGTGATCTGCATCATGGTCTTTGGCATGGAGCTATACAGCATCGCCCGCGTGCTGTTTATGTCGCGCTCGGGGCTGGCGACGCTCAACAACCGCATCTATTTCGGCATGTATTGCACGCTGTTGTTGGTCGCTGCCGCCTATCTGCTGCTTAGCCGCCTCATGCGCGGGGCTACGCTCTCCCGGCGGCTGTGGCTGCAATATGCGGCCGTCGCCTTCACCTTTGCCTGGCACATCTGCCTCAACGCCTATGACCTGAGCCGCCAGCCGGACAACGAGGTGAGCCTCTACATGACGGCGATGCTCGGCCTTGCCGTCTTTATCCAGATGCCCGCGCCGCTGGCCATCGCCTTCCACGCGGGCGGCTACGCGCTGTTTGCCATTACGGCGGGGCGCTATCTGGAGCGCGGCCCCCTGCTCAACCTGACGTTTTCCTCAATCGTCGCCCTGGCGATCTCCCTGACCAAGGCCCACAACGCGGCGGTCGTGCTTTTTCAGCGGCGGGAGATCGGCCAGATGAACCTGCAGCTGCAGGCGCTTTTGAAAAAAGACCCGCTTACGGGCATCCTCAACAAGGCGGCCTTCGAGGAAAAGATGGCTTCGCGCCTGCAGAGCACGGACGGGCGCGACGGCTTGACGCTTTTGATGGTCGACCTCGACGATTTCAAGGGCGTCAACGACCGCTTTGGCCACCCCTGCGGCGACTATGTGCTGCGGGAAACGGCGATACGCCTGCAATCCGCTTTCCCGGACGCCGCGGAGACCGGCCGCATCGGCGGCGACGAGTTCGCCGTCGCGCTTTACACGTTCGCGCCGGAGGCATTGGAGGCCGACTGCCGACGCCTTGCGGAAGCCCTCTGCGACATCCGCTGGCAGGGAACGGACGTCGGCGTGCGGTGCAGCGTCGGCATCTGCCGCGTGATGGGCAAGGGCTTTTCCTACGAACAGGCCTACCGCGAGGTCGACCGCGCCCTGTACAACGCCAAGCGCGAGGGCAAGGGCCTCTGCCGCGCCTGTGAACTGCGATAGATAGACAAAGGATGCGCGCTTATGCTTACGACAGTGCTCTTTGACCTGGACGGCACGCTGCTGCCCATGGACCAGGATGTGTTCGTCCGCGACTATTTTCACCGATTGGCAAAGAAGGTCGCGCCGCTCGGCTATGAGTCCAGGGCGCTGGTCGACGCCGTGTGGGCGGGCACCGCGGCCATGGTACAGAACGACGGTTCCATGACCAACGAGGAGGCCTTCTGGCGCGTGTTCGCCGCCCGCTATGGCGAAGAACGCCTGCGCGACCGCCCCGTTTTTGACGAGTTTTACCGCACGGACTTCCAGCAGACGGCGCGGGTCTGCGGCCGCAACCCCGCCGCGCGCGCCGCGGTGGAGGCGCTGCGCGCCATGGGGCTGCACACGGCGCTGGCTACCAATCCCATCTTCCCGCGCACGGCCACATTGAGCCGCGTGCGCTGGGCGGGGCTGGAGCCGGAGATGTTTGAATACATCACTACCTATGAAAATTCCACCCACTGCAAGCCAAACACCGCCTACTATGCCGACGTGCTCTCCGCCCTCGGCCTGCGCGGCGAAGAATGCCTGATGGTCGGCAACGACGTGGGGGAGGACATGGTGGCCGAATCGCTGGGCATGCGCGTGTTCCTGCTCACGGATTGCCTTATCGACCGCGAAGGGGCGGACCTTTCCCGCTGGCCGCACGGCGGCTTTGACGCCCTGCTTACTTACGCGCGATCCCTTTTGTCGGGGAATGAATAAAGAAGCCATACAGATCGGCTTGCGGCGTTGCCGCAGGCCTGTTTTTTTGCCTGTTTTGCCGGCATATCACCCTGCTTGATGAAACTTACACTTCACCTTAACAAAACGCTTGCAAAAACTTGCGGAAATCAACGTGGCAGAAGAGGGAGACATGTTATAATATAGACATATGTATGGAGCATATTAACAAGCGCAGGCTGTCCAACAGAAGGGAGCGGGATCCCGGCTATGCCCAGTTCCAGTTTTCTTGACATTTCCAGTTACATTGAAATGATGGGCCAGTACCCGGCGCTCATCCTCACCAGCATCCTCACGCTGGCCGTGATTCTCGTCAACGGCTGGACGGATGCGCCCAACGCCATCGCCACCTGCGTTTCCACGCGCGCCATGCGCCCCCGTCCGGCGATCATCATGGCGGCCATCTTCAATTTCCTCGGCGTTCTTGTCATGACGCTCATCAACAAAAAGGTCGCGGAGACCATCTATAATATGGTCGATTTCAGCGGCAACGCCCACGAGGCGCTCGTCGCCCTCTGCGCGGCGATGGTCGCCATCGTCACCTGGGCCACGGCGGCGTGGAAGTTCGGCATACCCACCAGCGAGAGCCACGCGCTCATTGCCGGCCTTTCCGGCGCGGCGATCGCCATGCACAACGGCCTTTCCGGCATCAACGGCGCGGAGTGGCTGAAGGTCATCTACGGCCTGATGCTTTCGACGCTGCTGGGCTTCGTTCTGGGCTTCATCGTGGCCAGGATCGTCGCTTTCCTCTTCAGGCATGCCGAGCGGCGCAAAGCCAACAAGGGCTTCCGCGCGGCGCAGATCGGCGGCGCGGCGGCCATGGCCTTCATGCACGGCGCGCAGGACGGCCAGAAGTTCATCGGCGTGTTCCTGCTGGGCATGGCGCTCTCCAGCGGCCACGCGGAGATGGGCACGGTGGAGATCCCCATCTGGCTGATGGCGCTGTGCGCCATCGTCATGGGCCTGGGGACGTCCATCGGCGGTTTGCGCATCATCAAGTCCGTGGGCATGGATATGGTCAAACTGGATGTGCACCAGGGCTTTTCCGCGGATCTGGCCGCGGCGGGCTGCCTGCTGCTCTCTTCTGTGACCGGCATCCCGGTATCCACCACGCACACCAAGACCACGGCCATCATGGGCGTGGGCGCGGCGCGCCGCATCAAGAGCGTCAACTGGGGCGTGGTGCGTGAAATGGTCCTTACGTGGGTGCTGACCTTCCCCGGCTGCGGCCTGGTCGGCTATCTCATGGCAAAGCTGTTCATGGCGATCTTTTGATCAAAGGAGTTGGACATTTTGGGCAACAAGAAGAAAGAGAAGAAACAGAAAAAGGCCAGTTATAGCTATTTCGCGTTCTTCTGCGAGATGATCGACTGCGCCTGCCGCGCCTCGACGGCGCTGAACGACATGTTCAGCGATTACCAGCCCAACAACCTGCGCCAGGAGGCAGACGTGATCCACGAGATCGAGCACGCCGCCGACCTGAAAAAGCACGACATGATGAGCCAGCTTTTGCGCGAGTTCTTGCCGCCCATCGACCGCGAGGACATCGTCAACATATCGCACGTGCTCGATGAGATCGTCGACCTGATCGAGGAAGTCGTGCTCAGCCTCTACATGAACGACATCCGCAAGTGCCGCGCGGACGTGCAGCCCATGGTGGCGCTGATCGCCAAGCAGTGCGAGGAGCTGCGCAAGTTGATGGCGGAGTTTGAGAACTACAAGAAGTCCGACAAGCTGCTGGAGAGCATCATCGTCATCAATACGCTGGAGGAGGAGGGCGACCGCCTCTACCTCGAGGCCATGCGCAACCTCAAGATCACCTGTTCCGACCCCTTTGAGCTGATCGCCTGGCGCGACATATACAGCAGCCTGGAGGATTGCTGCGACGCCTGCGAAAAGGTCGCGGACGCGGTCGAAGAAGTCGTGATGAAGAACACCTGACACACGCAGCCCGTCGGAAATGGCCGCAAAGCCTTTCCGGCGGGCGTTTTTGTTTCAGGTATGGAAAACGGTTTCAAAAATCCTCTCCGGCCTATTGCACATGTAAAGCTTTTATGCTACAATAGTACAAGGGATTTGGGAATTTTTCCCTGAATCGGTGGTTTTGCACAGCGGTGCTTACCATATTTATGAAGGGGGTTTTCATTGTGAAGAAACTGTTTGCTCTGTTGCTCGCCTTGACGATGCTGGCTGCCTGTGCCAGCGCGGCGCTGGCCGAGGATCTGACCATCGGCGTCAACATCCAGGAGTTCAGCAACGCCTATCTGACCGAGATGCGCAACGGCATGGAAGAGACCGCCGCTGAGCTGGGCGTGACGCTCGACATGGCCGACGGCCAGTCCAGCGAGGCCACCATCAGCAATAACATTGACCTTTTCCTCACCAAGGGCTACACCATTCTCGCCATCAATATGATGAGCACCACCTCCGCCCCCAGCATCCTGGAAAAGACCCAGGCTGAAAACGTGCCCGTCGTGTTCTTCAACGTCGAGCCGGAAGCGGACGTGCTGGCCGCGGCCCCGGGCAACTACTACGTCGGCGCCAAGGCTGAGGAATCCGGCATCATGCAGGGCGAGGCGCTGGTCAACTACTGGAACACCGTCGAAGGCGCGGACCGCAATGGCGACGGCGTGATGCAGTATGTGATGATCATGGGCGATCCCGGCCACCAGGATTCCATCCTGCGCACCGAGTATTCCGTGAACACCATCAAGGAAGCCGGCATCGAGGTTGAAGAGCTGGCTGTGGATACCGCCAACTGGGCGCGCGCCGAAGGCCAGGACGTCATGGCCCGCATACTCGCCGCGCATGACGACATTGAGGCCGTCATCTGCAACAACGACGAAATGGCCCTGGGCGCCATCGAGGCCCTGAAGGCCGGCGGTTACCTGGTGGACGGCGGCACGTTCATCCCGGTCGTCGGCGTGGACTGCAACGAAGAGGCGCAGCTGGCCATTGAGGAAGGCACCATGTACGCCTCCGTGTTCAACGATGCCAAGAGCCAGGCCGACGCCGTTGTGAAGCTCTGCAAACTGATCGCCGACGGCGAAGAGCCGACCAGCGAGAACCTCGGCTACACGCTGGATGGCCAGTACGTGTGGATCCCCTACGTGCCGGTGACCATCGACAACCTGGACACCGTCGGCTGATAAGCTCTTGAAAGGAGGGAGAGTGCAAGCGGCACTCTCCCTCTGTCCGATTTAGGAGGCAACAAGGGTGGAAAAGAAACGCTACGTTTTGGAGATGCACGGCATCACCAAGGATTTCCCCGGCGTGCGCGCCCTCGACAATGTCGATCTCGAAGTCGAGCCGGGCAAGGTGCACGCCCTGATGGGTGAGAATGGCGCCGGGAAGTCTACGCTGATGAAGTGCCTGTTCGGCATCTACAAGCCGGACGCCGGCAAGATCCTCTTGGACGGCAAGGAAGTCAGCTTCCAGGGCTCGATGGAGGCCCTGCAAAGCGGCATCTCCATGATCCATCAGGAGCTGCAGCCCGAGCCGCACCTCACCGTGATGGAGAACCTCTGGATGGGGCGCTGGCCGAAAAAGGGCTTTATCGTCGATTACAGAAAAATGTACCAGATGACGGTCGAAGAGCTCGGCCGCCTGAAAATGGACTACAACCCCAAGGCGCTGGTCAAGACGCTGTCTGTCTCCAAGATCCAGTGCCTGGAAATCGCCAAGGCCGTTTCCAACAACGCCCGCGTCATCATCATGGACGAGCCGACGTCCTCGCTTACGGAAAACGAGACCGAATATCTCTTCGGCATCATCGAGGATCTGCGCAGGCAGGGCATCGCCATCATTTATATCTCCCACAAGATGAATGAGATCCTCCGCATCGCCGATTGTGTGAGCATCATGCGCGACGGCAGGATGATCGGCACCTGGCCGACGGAGGAACTGACCATCGACGCCATCATCTCCCGCATGGTCGGCCGTGAGCTTTCGGAGTATTTCCCGCAAAAAACCAATACGCCCGGCGAAGTGCGCATGAAGGTGGAGGACTTTACTTCCATCCACCCCGGCAGCTTCCGCCACGTGGGCTTTGAATTGCGCCGCGGCGAGATCCTCGGCGTGGCCGGCCTGGTCGGCGCGCAGCGCACGGAGCTGTTCGAGGGCATCTACGGCATCCGCGCCCATTCGGCGGGCAAGGTGTTCATCGACGGCCAGGAAGTGTCCATCCGCCGGCCGGTGGACGCCATCCGCCGCCGCATCGCGCTGCTCACAGAGGACAGGAAACAGAGCGGCATCTTCCCCGTGCTCAGCGTCGGCGAGAACATCTACCTGCGCCAGTACAAGCGCCTGAGCCGCTTTGGCAAGATCAGCTATAAAAAGTGCTACCAGGTGGCGCAGGAGGGCGTGAAGCGCTTCCGCGTAAAGACGCCCAGTCTGAAAACGCCCGTGCGCGACCTGTCCGGCGGCAACCAGCAAAAGGTGCTTCTGGCGCGCTGGCTGCTCACCGACCCGGAGATACTCTTCCTGGACGAACCTACGCGCGGCATCGACGTGGGCGCCAAGTACGAGATCTATACGATCATCGCCCAGCTCGCCGCCGAGGGCAAGAGCATCGTGATGATCTCCAGCGAAATGGGCGAGCTTTTGGGCATGGCCGACCGCATCATGGTGATGTGTGACGGCCGCAAGACCGGCGAATTGACGCGCGAACAGTTCTCGGAAGAAGCGGTCATGCAGCTGGCAACACAGTTTGAGTAAGGGGAATCAGAGCATGAATACACAGACTGCAGCCCCGCGCAAGCGCAGGGGCATCGTGGATTTCGTGATGAACAACGTCATCATGATCAGCCTGTTTGTGCTGATCGTCATCATCGCCATCATGGAGCCGCGCTTTATTTCCATGCGCGTCGTGCGCGATATACTGATCCAGAACTCCTCGCGCATGATCATCGCCTGCGGCATGACGATGGTGCTGATCTCCGGCGGCATGGACCTGGCCGCCGGCCGCATCGTTGGCCTGGCCGCGGTGGTCACCGGCTCCCTGGGCCAGGTGGCCGACGCCAGCCGCCGCTTCTTCCCGGATCTTCCGCAGCTGCCGCTGGTCGTGCCGCTCCTGGCGGCCATCGCCATCTGCTTCCTCTTCGGCATGCTCAACGGCGTCGCCATCGCCAAGTTCTCCATTCCGCCCTTCATCGTCACGCTCGGTACCGGTATGATCATCTGGGGCGCGAACCTGCTTTACTACGACCTGGAGCCCAACAATTCGCAGCCCATCGGCAATATACAGCAGGACATCAAGTTCACCGGCTCCGGCTACCTGTTCGGCTCCATACCCGTCATCATACTCATCGCCGCCGCCGTGGTGCTCATCATCTGGTTTGTGATGAAATACACCACCTTTGGCCGCAGCATCTACACCATCGGCGGTAACCGCGACGCGGCCGAGGTCTGCGGCATCAACGTGCCGCGCACGCTCATCTGGACCTACGCGCTGGCGGCGGTTACGTTCGCCATTGGCGGCTTCCTTGAGTGCGCGCGCACCAACGGCGCCACCGCGGCCTATGGCGAAAACTATGAGTTCGACGCCATTGCCGCCTGCGTGGTCGGCGGCGTGTCCAACTCCGGCGGCGTCGGCACCGTGCCCGGTATGGTGCTGGGCGTGCTGATGTTCGGCATCATCAACTATGGCCTGACGTTCCTCGGCGTCCAGCCTTACTGGCAGAAGATCGTCAAGGGCCTCATCATCCTTCTCGCCGTCGGCTTCGACGTGCGCAAGAACATCCGCAGAAAGTAACTGCAAAAGCCCACGCAGCGCCCGGGCAGGCCAATGCGCCCCGCCCGGGCATTTTTTTGCGCGCATGCGTTTGCGTCGCGCGGCGCAAACTGAGCGCAAAGGAGGAATACTGCATGGCAAAAGTGGCCATCATCGGCGCGGGGCAGGTGGGGGCGAGCTGCGCCTTTGCGCTGGCGCAGGCGGGGCTGGCGCGGGAGATCGCCCTTGCCGACGTCAAGGAATACAAGGCGCGCGGCGAAGCGCTGGATATCGCCCACGCGGCGGCGCTGCTTCCGAGCGCGCGCATTGTGGGCGGCGGTTATGAGGCCATCGACGGCGCGGGCGTGGTGGTGATGACGGCGGGCGCGAACCAGGCGCCGGGCGAATCCCGCCGCGCGCTCCTGCAAAAGAATCTGGCCGTAATGCGTTCCGCCGCCGGGGAGATTGCCCGCCGCGCGCCGCAGGCGGTGCTTCTGGTGGTGACAAACCCTGTGGACGCGCTCACGCGCGCGGCTCTGGAGGCCACGGGCTTCCCGCCCGCGCGCGTGCTGGGCAGCGGCACGGTGCTGGACAGCCTGCGCCTGCGCTTCATGCTCGCCGGCCACACGGGCCTGGACGCTTCCAGCATCCACGCCAGCGTACTGGGGGAACACGGCGAGAGCGAATTGCCCGCCTGGAGCGCCATGTCCATCGCCGGCATGACGCTGGAGGAATACTGCGACGATTGCGGCGGCTGCGACGCGCGCCTGCCGGAAGTGATGCGCGCCGCCTTCGATAAGGAGGTGCGCCGCGCCGCCGATCGCGTCATCGCCTGGAAGGGCGCTACGTTCTATGCCATCGCCATCGCCGTGCGCCGCATTGTGCAGGCCATACTCCGCGACGAGCGCTCCATACTCACCGTTTCCTCCCTGCTCCAGGGCGAATACGGCCTGGAGGGCGTCTGTCTCAGCCTGCCTTGCGTGGTCGGCCGCGCGGGCGTGTTGCGCCGCATCCCCATCGGTCTGGCCGCGGAGGAGCTCTCCGCCCTGCGCGCCAGCGCCGAGGCCGTCCGGGCTATGGACGCGCAGGCCGCCCCTGAAGGCGCGTTTTGCCCGTGAAAGCGCATAAAGGCGCGCTGCCTGCAAACACTATACCCGGAGGGATGGATATGCAGACGAGCAACAGGCGCGCCCGCTTTGGCCGCTGGTTCCTGCTTTTCTGGGCGCTGGCGGCGCTGGCGCTGATGCTGGTGGACATGCTGGGGCAAAAGCCGCAGCCGCGCTACGACGGCGCGACGTTCGTGCGCGTGGAAGCGGGGTGGTCCTGTGTCTGAGAAGCGGCAGGACGTACCCATATACACGCTGGAATACAAGCCCCGCCCCGGCGACCGCGAGACGCGCACGTGCGCCCGCCGCGCCGATGCGGGGACGCGCTCCGCGACCAGGGAGGGACAGCCATGAGCGACAACAGGACGCCCCGGGAGAAACACTACGCCCGCCTGGTTGACGAGCTGACGCCGAATTCCCACCATCTGCGCGGCTGCCTGCGCGCTTTCTGGGTGGGCGGCCTCATCTGCGCGGTCGGCCAACTGCTGACGATGCTGGCGCAGACGCTGGAGTTGGGCGAATTGACCGCGCCGATGTTCACCAGCTGCGCGCTGATTTTCCTCGGCACAACGCTCACGGGCATCGGCGTCTATGACCGCATCGGCAAATACGCCGGCGCCGGCTCCGTGGTGCCCATCACAGGCTTTGCCAACTCTGTGGCCGCCCCCGCCATCGAGTTCCGCCGCGAGGGCATGGTGCTGGGGCTGGGCGCGAAGCTGTTCCAGATCGCCGGCCCGGTGCTCACATATGGCATCAGCGCCTCCATCGTCGTCGGCCTGGCCTATTGGGCGGTAAAGGAGTGGTTGCTGTGAGGGCAGGGGAGAGGACGTTTCTCTACGACAGGCCGCCGCGCGTCGCCGCGCATGCCTCCATCGTCGGCCCCAAGGAGGGCAAGGGGCCTCTGGCGGCGTTTTTTGACGAAGTATCCCAGGACGACCTCTTTGGGCAAAAGACATGGGAGATGGGGGAAAGCGAGATGCTGCGCCGCTGCGCCCTGCGCGCCATGGACGCGGGCGGCCTTGCCCCCGAAAAGGCGCAGGCTCTCTTTTGCGGCGACCTCAACGACCAGATCATCGCCACGGGCTTTGCCGCCCGCGCGCTGGGCATGCCGCTGGTGGGGCTGTACGGGGCGTGTTCGACGTTCGTGGAAGGGCTCGTGCTCGCCGCCGCGCTCGTCAGCGGCGGCTATCTGCAAAACGCCCTGTGCGCCGCTTCCAGCCACTTCTGCACGGCGGAGCGGCAGTTCCGTTTCCCCCTGGAGATGGGCACGCAGCGCCCGCCCTCGGCGCAGTGGACGGCCACGGCGGCGGGCTGCGCGCTGCTCACGGCCGGGGAAGGCCCGGGGCTGTATATCACCGCCGGCACGCTGGGGCGTATCGTCGATCCCAAGATCAAGGACGCCAACCACATGGGCGCGGCCATGGCCCCGGCGGTCGAAGCGGCCATACTCGCGCATTTTGACGATACAGGCGCGTCTGCGGACGATTTTGACCTGATCGCCACCGGCGACCTCGGCTGGATCGGCCGCGAGATCCTCCTGCAGCTTTTGCGCGAGCGCGGCCGGGCGCTGCCGCCGGAAAAACTGGTGGATTGCGGCGCTTCCCTGTTTTATCAGGAGCAGGATACGCACGCGGGCGGCAGCGGGTGCGGCTGCGTGGCGGCAACCTCCTGCGGCTGGCTGATGAAGCGCATGGAGCGCGGCGAATTTGCCCGTCTGCTGCTCGTCGGCTCCGGGGCAATGCTCAGCCCCACCAGCACCATGCAGTCCGAGACCATCCCCGGCATCGCCTACGCCGTGCGGCTGGAGGTGAGATGAATGGAAGTTTTCCGGGATCTTCTCAAGGCGTTTGTGGTCGGCGGCCTCATTTGCGTTGTGGGGCAGGTGCTCATTCAGACGACGAAGCTGACCAACGCGCGCATACTCGTGCTCTTCGTCACCGCCGGCGTGTTCCTCACCGCCCTCGGCCTTTACAAGCCGCTGGTGGACTTCGCCGGCGCGGGGGCGACGGTGCCGCTCACCGGCTTTGGCTACTCCCTGGCCATGGGCGCGATCGAGGCCGTGAACAGCTATGGCATACTCGGCGCGCTCGCCGGAGGCGTCACGCGCGCGGCGGCAGGCATCGCTGCGGCGATCTTCTTCGGCCTTCTCAATGCCCTGATCTTCAAGCCAAAGGCCAAACCGTGACGGCAAAACCGCCCTGTCCCGCAAAGCGCGGGGTGGGGCGGTTTTGTGTCGGCGCGGCTTCGGTTCCGCGCGCGTTTCGGGGTTTTTCGGGTTGACGAATCGCCCGGAAAAGTATATGATAGTAACAGCATCATCATGGAAGGAAGGGCGGCGCCGCCGGCTGGCCGGCGCGCGGCCTGGGCGCGTGGATATGGCAAAAAAAGGGAACCTGAGCATACCGTGGCCGTTTGAGGGCATGAACATACGCCTCAATACCGATACGGGGCTCCTCAAGCTCATCGCCATCGTCACCATGCTCATCGACCACATGGGCGCGATCTTTTTCCCGCAGTACCGCCTCATGCGCATCATCGGGCGCATCGCTTTCCCGATTTACGCCTATTGCCTGACGGTGGGCTGCGTCTATACGCACGATATGCTGCGCTATGTGCAGCGCATCATACTGCTGGCGCTTGTCTCCCAGCCCCTGTACGTGGTGGCGATGCACCACACCAACCCGGCCATGTATGCCGTCTCCTTCGTCGAACAGCCGGTACGCGCGGCGTTCAACTTTTACATCAACAGCTGGCAGGATCCCAGTATACTGCTGTCGCTGGCGCTGGGACTGATCCTGCTCTGGTCGATCCGCGACCGGCATCTCGTCATCACCGCGGCGACGCTGCTGTTTGCCTGGATCATCCGCGGCTCCCTGGACTACGGCTTCAATGGCATACTGCTGATGCTGCTGTTCTTCCTCTTTTGCCAGGTTCCGCTGCTCTCCCTGCCGCTGGTGGCCGGTTTTATGGTCTGGTGGGGGCTGGATGGCGGCAGCTTCCGCCTCTTCGGCGTGCGCTTCGCCACGCAGATGTTCGCGCTGCTGGCGCTGCCGTTTATCTACATCCGCACGAACTCGCGCCTGCGCATCAACAAATGGGTGTTCTACCTGTTTTATCCGGCGCACCTTGTCCTCATTCTGGTGCTGGACAAGCTGGCGGTCTTTGCCTGAGGCGAAAAGCGGCGGAAGCGCGCATACCGCTCCCGCCGCCAAAAAAACTGCGCGCCCGGCAGGGACATCCCCGGGCGCTTTAGTGTTCTAAATTTTCACGTGCCATGGTTACGCGGACTTCTTTTCCAAAGACCCGCTATAACCGTAGGTCATAAAGTCGATGAGGCGGACCATGTCCTCGGGGCAGGTGGTGTGCAGCTCGATTTCGGAGATGCCGTCACCCTGGGAAGCGCTTTCCGCCAGCTCGCGCAGCAGCGTGTTGTTGCGGAAGTCCTCGCTGCGGCCATCGGAAGCGGACACCAGGACGGGAGCCTGGCAAGCGTCGATCACCTTGTAGAAATTCTCGGTGTTATGGATATTGAACAGTTTCATGGAACAATCCCTCCTCGGTTCGTTTCCGTCCCTGTGGCTATATAATACTCGATTTCCCAGGGGATTTCTATTCGGATTTCGCCGATAATTATCAATATCCCGACAAGGAGGCGAAAAAAACATGCAGCAAAGGACGTCTTTGACGCTCTCGCCAGACAGGAGAGAGGCTGCCGTATGCGGTACGGCGGGCTTTCCTTGCGGCGCATACTTTACCGATATTGCCCTGTATCCCGCCAGCGCTATTTCCTGGCATTGGCGCGAGGAGATCGAACTGAGCATGGTGGTGGGCGGCGCTGCGCGCGTTCGCTTCGGTTCCGGCGCCTTCGTTTTAAAGGCGGGGGAGGGCATGTTTATCAACGCCGAGGCGCTGCACGCCTTCGATATCGTCGGCGACGAGGGCTGCCGCATGATTTCCCTGGTGCTGGATTACAACATGCTCGCCGGCCGCGAGGACAGCGTCTTCGCCCGGCGCTATGTGATGCCCCTGGTGCAGTCCGGCGCAGTGAAGATCCTGCGCCTCAGCCCGGACGTCGAGTGGCAACAGGCGGTGCTCAAGAGCCTGCGCGAAGCCTTCCTGACCTACGACGAGGGCAAGTACGGCTTTGAACTGATGGTGCGCGCGCGTCTGACCGAGTGCCTCTGGCACATCGTGCGCAACATGCGCGCCGCCATGCGCGAATACGAGGGCGCGGGCGCGGCTTCGGAGGAGCGCGCCAAGCGTATGCTGGACTTTATCCACATGCACTACGCCGAACCGATCCAGCTTGCCGATATCGCCGCCGCCGCCAACGTGGGCGAGCGCGAGTGCCTGCGCGCCTTCAAAAAGACGCTGGGGGTCACGCCGACGGCCTACCTGTTGCGCTATCGCGCCTCAATGTCGGCGCAGCTGCTGCTCGATACGGATAAGTCCATCGCCGAGATCTGCTTTGAGGTGGGATTCAACAGCCAGAGCCACTACGGCCAGATGTTCCGCCGCTTCTTTCACATGACGCCGCGCGAATACCGCGTCCGCTATAGGCAGGTTTCCGGGGAATCGGGCCAATAAATCGGTAGCATTTCTTGACAAGCGCCGTTGTTCAACGTATAATTAACACTGGGAGGTGTGCGCGATGTTTCAGGCGACAGAGCTGATCTGCGAGGCGCTTTTGCGCAGGGACATCAAGTGCAAGGTCCGTGAAAAGGGGGGCATGTCGCTGGTCGAGGTCACGTTCAGCGGCCGCAATTACGCAGGCGTCACGCTCTACTTCCTGTCCAACAGCGATGGCAACGACGTGGCCGTGCGCGCCGCGAACCTGGTCAAATTCCCGCCCGAGCGGCTGGACAGGATCTACGCGGCCTGCAACGATGCCAACCGCAAATACCGCTTCGTCAAATTCGTCATCGACCCGGAAAAGGGCGTCGTCAATATGGAAATGGACGTCCCCAGCCGCTGCGAGAACGTCGGCGCGGTAGCCGAGGAGATGCTCCTGCGCGCCGTGACGATACTCGACGAGTTTTACCCCGCGCTCATGCAGGCCACCTGGGCCTGAAACGGAGGGCAAGCCATGGATCGGCAACTGGTCATCCTCAACCCCCGGGCAGGACGCATGCAGGCGGGGCGCAGATTGGGAGAGCTTTTGCCGCTGCTCGAGAGCGACGGCGTCGTCGCCGAGCTTTTGGAAACGGGAGCGGCGGGGGAGGCGCGCAGCGCTGTGGCGGCAAGGGTGGGGGAATTCGCCCGCGTGGTCTGCATCGGCGGCGATGGCACGCTCAACGAGGTGCTCTCCGGCATGCTGGACGCCGGCGTGGACGTACCCATCGGCTATGTAGCCGCCGGTTCCACCAACGACTTCGCCGCCAGCCACGGCATTTCCCGCGACATTCTCAAGGCGGCGCGCGACATCGCCGGCGGCGTGCCCGTGCCCATCGACGTCGGCGCCTTCAACGGCCGCTGCTTTGCCTACACGGCTTCTTTCGGAGCCTTTACGCGCGCCTCTTACGCCGCCCCGCAGGCGGCCAAGAACGCTGTCGGCCACCTCGCCTACATCTTCGAGGGCATCAGGGATCTGGCGAACATCCGCCCCCATGCCGTGTCCGTCGAGGCGGAGGGGGAGACGCACGGTGGCGAGTTCATCTTCGGCATGGCGGGCAATTCCACCTCCATGGGCGGCGTGCTCAAGCTCGACCCCAGGCAGGTGGACCTGCACGACGGCAAGTTCGAAGTCATACTCGTGCGCAAGCCGGAGCATATCGGCCAGCTCATCGCCGCCGCCGTCGCCCTGCAGAGCCAGAAATACGACAATGAGCTGCTCTGCTTCTTCAAAGCGGCCCATCTGCGCATCTCCGCCCCGGCGGATATGGATTGGACGCTCGACGGCGAGTTCCAGCCCGGCGCGGAGAATATCGACATCCAAAACCTGCACAATGCCGTGCGGCTCATACTGCCGCATGGATAGCCTCGGCGTCGTACAAAACACTGCGGCCCCGCTCCATTCGAGCGGGGCCGCTTTGCGCGACAGCCGTCAGCGGCTGCCCTTGTCGTAGGGGATGCCCTCGGCCTTCGGCGCACGGGACTTCTTGGACGTCAGCACCAGCACGATCATCGTCACCACATAGGGGAGCATCAGGTAGATGTACTCGCTGGACTTGATGCCCTCGAAATCCGGCAGGAAGGGGATGGCGCTCGAGTACGAGCCGAGAATTTTGAAAAAGGCAAAGAACAGCGAGGCCCCGAGGATGTTGAGGGGCTTCCAGTTGCCGAAGATCATCACCGCCAGCGCGAGGAAGCCGTAGCCCGCCACCTGGCTCTGGAAGCCGGAGCCGGAGGCCACCGTAAAGGCCAGGCCGCCGATGCCGCCCAGCATGCCGGAGATGAATACGCCGATGTAGCGCATCTTGTAGACATTGATGCCCACGCTGTCTGCCGCCTGCGGGTGTTCGCCGCAGGAGCGCAGGCGCAACCCCAGCCGCGTCTTGTAGAGTATGATGACCGAGGCGATGAGCAGAAGTATGGCGATGGGCGTGGTCAGATAGAGGCTCTTGAAGATCAGGCGGTTGAAAAACACCTCCTGCGAAGCCTCGCTGGTGATGCGCACCCACTTGGGGATGGCGATGGTCGTCTGCCCCTGCCCCTGAATCGCCCAGGTGAGCACGATGGCGAACGCCGGCGCGAGCATGTTCAGCGCCGTGCCGCCGATGGTCTGGTTGGCCTTGAGGTGCACGGAGGCGAAGGCCAGCAGCATGGAAAACACCGCGCCCGAGAGCGCCGCCACGAGTATGGCGCAGAACACCGCCAGCTGCGGATGCTGCGCGCCCCAGCCGATCTGATCCATGGCGCGCAGAAACAGGCAGCTCAACAGCGCGCCGACGATCATGATGCCCTCCAGCGCAATGTTGATGATGCCGCTGCGCTCGGAGAACATGCCGCCCAGCGCCACCAGCAGAAGCGGCACCGCGAAGAGAATGGTGGAACTCAGAATGTCCGCGAAGATAAGCATCAATTATCCTCCTTCCCGGCGGCGCGCCCGTGCTTGCGGCTGAGCAGGCGGGCGATGCCGCCCTGCACCAGCAGCGCGAAGGCGCTCAGGTAGATGATGGCCGCGATGATGATGTCGATGATCTCCTTGGCAAATTCCGGTTGCAACGATTCGCCGCCCACCTGTATGTAGGAGATGAACAGCGAGGAGAAGATGGTGCCGATGGGATGCGACGAGGCCAGCAGCGCCACGGGTATACCGTTGAAGCCCATGTTCACCAGCGTCTTGATGATGGTGAACTGCGCCGTGCCGCTCAGGTAGTAGATGGCGCCGCCCACGCCTGCGAAGGCGCCGGCGATGGCCATGGAGAACACGATGTTGCGCTTGTCGTTGATGCCGGCGTAGAGGCTGGCGTTGCGGTTGTAGCCGCAGGCTTTCAGTTCGTAGCCAAACGTGGTCTTGGAGAGGATCACCCAGGCGATGATGGCGAAGATCACGGCGATGAAGATACCGATGTTCATATAATTGCCAAACACGCTGTCCAGCCCCAGCTTGGGCAGCGCCGCCGCAGGGTTGGCGTCGGCAAGACGCGCCGTGCGGTCGCGTGCCACCTGACCCCAGGCGTTGGCCAGCATTATCGGCATGTTATTGATACACATGTTCACCGCGAACAGGCCGATCCAGTTGAACATGATGGCGGAAATGACCTCGTTGACGTTGAAGTAGGCCTTGAAGATGCCGGGGATCGCGCCCCAGATGGCGCCGCCGATCATACCGGCGAGTATGGCCACATACCAGGGCAGCTGGAACTGTATACCCACCGTGAGGGCAAAGAACGCGCCTACTGTGTACTGGCCGGAAGCGCCGATGTTGAACAGGCCCGTCTTGAAAGCAAAGCCCACGGAAAGGCCGGTCATCAGCAGCGGCGCGGCGGTGTAGAGCACCTTGCCCAACTTGGACATATCGCGCGCGCCGCTGAGCAGCATGTCCTCCAGACCGCCGATGGCGTGCGCGGGGTTGAAGATCAGCAGCAGGATGAAGCCCAGCAGCAGGCCCGCCAGTATGGAAACGAGCGAACCCATCAGGCTCAGCGTGCCGCGTTTTTGCAGAAATTTTCTCATTTGGCAGCCCTCCCGTCCTGACGTTTCGCGCCCGCCATGTAGAGGCCGAGCTCCTGCACGGTGGTCGCAGCCGGGTCAAACTCGCCGACGACGCGCCCTTCGTACATCACGAGTATGCGGTCGGAGAGGTTCATCACTTCGTCCAGCTCCAGCGATACCAGCAGCACCGCCTTGCCCTCGTCGCGCTCGCGCACGATCTGCTTGTGGATGTACTCGATGGCGCCCACGTCCAGGCCGCGCGTGGGCTGCACCGCCACCAGCAGGTTGGACTGCTTGTCCAGCTCGCGGGCGACGATGGCCTTTTGCTGGTTGCCGCCGGACATGCTGCGGGCGATGGTCTGCGGCCCCTCGGCGGAGCGCACGTCGTACTGCTCGATGAGCCGTTCGGCGTAGGCGCGCACCTTGTCGCGGCGGATGAAGCCGTGGTTCTGGAACTCCGGCTCCCAGTAGCGCTGGAGCACCATGTTCTCCTCCAGCGTGTAGTCCAGCACCAGCCCATGCTTGTGCCGGTCCTCGGGGATGTGGCTCATGCCGTCCACCGAGCGCTCGCGGATGGAGGCGTGGGAGATGTCTTTGCCGTTTAAGGTGATCCTGCCGCCGCTCATCTTCTCCAGCCCGGTGAGCGCGGAGACGAATTCCGTCTGCCCGTTGCCCTCGATGCCCGCCAGACAGACGATCTCGCCGGCGCGCACTTCAAAGGAAACGTCGGAAACGGCGTTGTTTTTGTGGATGCGCGAGGGAACGGTGACGCCCTCCACGCGCAGCACCGTCTCGCCGGGCCTGGCGGGGGCCTTTTCCACCTTGAACTCCACGTCGCGCCCCACCATCATGCGGGAGAGCTCCTCCTTGGTGGTGGAGGCGATGTCCACCGTGCCCACGCAGCGCCCCTTGCGCAGCACCGTGCAGCGGTCGGCCACAGCCATGATCTCGTTGAGCTTGTGGGTGATAAAGAGGATGGACTTGCCCTCGGCGGCGAACGAGCGCATGATGTCCATCAGTTCGTCGATCTCCTGCGGCGTGAGCACCGCCGTCGGCTCGTCGAGGATGAGGATCTCGTTGTCGCGGTAGAGCATCTTGAGGATCTCCACGCGCTGCTGCATGCCTACGGATATATCTTCGATCAGCGCGTCAGGATCGACGCGCATGCCGTATTTTTCGCTCAGAGCCAGAACTTTTTTGCGCGCGGCGTCTTTTTTAAGAAATCCCAGATGGGTGTCTTCCGCGCCGAGGATGATGTTGTCCAGTACCGTAAAGACTTCGACCAGCTTGAAGTGCTGATGCACCATGCCGATGCCCAGCGCCGTGGCGTCGTTGGGGTCGTGTATTTTGACTTCCTGCCCGTTTTTGCGGATGGTGCCGCCATCAGGCTGGTAAAGGCCAAAAAGGACGCTCATCAGCGTCGATTTGCCCGCACCGTTCTCGCCCAGCAGGGCGTGGATCTCGCCCTTTTTGAGCTTAAGGGTCACGTTGTCGTTGGCCTTGATCCCGGGAAATTCCTTGGTGATGCCCAGCATCTCGATCACATAATCGCTCATCCAATTTCCCCTTTATATACCGATATACTCAGAGGGGGCTGTCTCCAAAGAGGCAGCCCCCACAGACGAAGCGGGATTACTCCTGAACGTCCACGGTGACGGCGGTGGTCGCCGGCAGTTCGTCGATGCTGTTGCTGATGGTGATCTCGCCGGACTTCACCTGCTCGTAGATGGCGTTGTACTCATCCACGGTGAAGGTGGCAAAGCGCCAGGAGGTCTCCGCGGTGGGCAGGCCCACGCAGTTGTCGGCAGCGCCCAGGTTCTGGGTCACGCCAGCCATGTCCTCCGGCCACTCGCCGCCGTTGTCATACAGGCGGGTGAGGGCGAGGATGACGGAGTTGGGCAGATCCTTCATCGCGGAGGTGATGATGGTCTCGGAAACGTGCGCCTGGTCGGAGTCCACGCCCACGACCTTGCCGTTGCCTTCCTCAGCCGCCGCCACGACGGAGTTGTAGATGCCGCCGCCGCAGGAGAAGATGACCTCAGTGCCTTCGGTGTACCAGCTGGCGGCCTTGTTCTTGATGTCGTCGCTGGGGTTGAAGGAGTAGCTGTACCAGTACTTCATCTCCACCTCGACGCCCATTTCCTGCGCGGCGTACTCAGCGCCCTGGATGAAGCCATAGCCGAAGCGGATGACCGCCGGCACGTCCATGCCGCCGATGTAACCCAGCTTGGTGTAGCCGTCCTTGACCACGGCGTAGCCCGCGAGGAAGCCAGCCTGCTCCTCCTGATAGAGGATAGACACGGTGTTGGCGGTGTTGCCGCCTTCAGGCTCGGTGTCCAGCACGATGAAGTCCACGTCCGGGTAGGTGGTCTGCGCCTCGCCGGCCGACGCGGCGAACAGGTAGCCGGGCAGGATGACGACCTTGGCGCCATTGCTCACGGCGTTGTGGATCTGCTCGAGACGGGCCTCGTCAGAGTCCTCGCTCGGACGGTAGTAGGCATAGGTGAGGCCGTTTTCCTCGGCGTAGGCAACCATGCCCTCATAAGAGCTCTGGTTGAAGGACTGGTCGTCGATGTTGCCCACGTCGGTGACCAGGGCCAGCTCGTAGCCGTCCCCTTCCGCCAGCGCGGCAACGCCCATCAGCATCATCGCTAGAACCAGAAGAGCAGCAAGCAGTTTCTTCATACGGGATTATCCTCCTTTTTTCATTGTGAGCGGCGCAAAGCCGCGCACACCTATATTATAACAGAAAAATTACCCCTTGTATAGCTGTAAAGGTGGGTTTGCAACAAAAAATGCGCTAAACTATGTCCGACAATAGAAGAAAGGACACAAAGCACATGAAACTTTGGAAGGAATTCAAGGAGTTCGCCTTCAAGGGCAACGTCATCGACCTCGCCGTTGGTGTTATCATTGGTAGCGCTTTCACCGCCATCGTCAATTCGGTGGTCAACGACCTGTTCACGCCGCTGCTCTCGCTCATCACCGGCCGCGTCGATTTCTCCACGCTGGCCATTACCCTCGGCACCGGCGAGAGCGCCGCCAAGATCGCCTACGGTTCGTTCCTGCAGGCGGTGTTCAACTTCCTGATGGTCGCCATCTGCATCTTCATCTTCGTCAAGGCCATCAACAAGCTCTACCGCAAGGACGAGGCCGAGAAGGAAGCCAAGCCCGCCCCGCGCCTGTGCCCCTACTGCTTCGGCGAGATCAACGACAACGCCACCCGCTGCCCGCACTGCACCAGCGAGCTGCCGAAGGAATAAGAAAGATAGAAGAAGGCGTCCCGGCCGCAAACGTGGCCGGGACGCCGTTTTTATGCCTTTTCTTCCGCCTGCCCATGCACGCCCGCCGCGCCCTGGGCGATGGCCTCGCGCTCTTTGCACAATTCCCCGTACAGCGCGCGCGAATCCCACTGGGCGTTCGTGGGCGTGAGCACGGCCTTCAGGCCGCCGGGGCGCACGCCCGCGCGCCGCAGCCCCTGCAAAAACGCCTGCAAAAGCGCCGGGGGAAAGTGGGCCATGACGAGCATCTCCTCGTCAAAGGCATCGCCTGCCCCGTCGCCCTCCGGCCCGCTTTCGACAAGTTCGGCAAGCGGCCGCGCGTATTCGCGCCGTTCCACCTCCCGCAGGCGCACACGGAAGCGCATCGCCACCATGCGTATCTTTGCGGCGCGCTCGCCGCGCAGGTTGTAGGTGAGCAATACGGGCGGCTTCATGGTCGTTTTCCTCCTTCCTCAGCGCAGGAAACCTTCGATGATCCTGGCCTCGGCTTCCTGCTCGGTCAGGCCCAGCGTTTGCAACTTGAGGATCTGTTCGCCGGCGATCTTGCCGATGGCGGCCTCATGGATGAGGGCGGCGTCGGCGTCGTTGGCGGAGAGCTCCGGGGCCGCGTCCACCGCGCCGCGGTCGGCGATGATGGCGTCGCACTCCGAATGCCCCGTGCAGGGGGCGTTGCCGATGAGCACCGAGCGATAGGACTGGCGGGAGTTGCCCCGCGCCACGGAGCGGGAGATGAGGTCCGTGCCGGAATCCGCGCCGTTCATGCGCACCTCGAACTCGGTGTGCGCCTGCTGCTCGCCCTCGGTGAGTATGCGCTCGTGTATGTGCAGCTTCGCGCCGGCGGCCAGCGTGGCGCTGGTTTTGCGCAGCGTTTTGTCCACGCCGCCGATCTGCGAGGTGTCCATCGTCATCACCGCGCCCTCTTCGAGGAACATCTCCGTCACCGGGTCGATGCTGCGCACACCCTCGCCCTTGCCAGTGCCCACGTGCTTTTCCAGGTAGGTAACGCGCGCACCCTTTGCCAGGAAGAAGCGGTGGATGCCGTTGTGGCGCGCCTGCTCGCCGCTGTCGGTATGTACGCCGCAGCCGGCGACGATGGTCACGTCCGCGCCCTCGCCCACGTAAAAGTCGTTGTATACGAGATCGTCCACGCCGCCGTGGGTGACGCAGGCGGGGATGGACACCGTTTCGCCCTTCGTGCCCGGGAGGATGCGTATATCCAGCCCCGGCTTGTCGGCCTTGCTCTCAATTTTGATGTTTTTGGTGGACTGCCGCCCGGCGCACTCGCCGTTTTCGCGGATGTTGAACGCGCCGGTGAACTTGCCGTTCCAGTCCGAGACGGCCTTGAGCAGGCCCTCGAGTATATTGCCCATCATGCGAACGCCTCCTTCTGGCGGCAGCAGGCGGCCACGCCCGCGCCGCGCATCAGCTCCGGCAGTATCTCCTGCGCTTTGCCGCGGCGGGTCAATTCTCCGCCGGAAATGACGGCGATCTCGTCGGCGATCTGCAAAATGCGCTCCTGATGGGAGATGATGACCATGGAGCCGTGCAACGTGCTGCGCAGCCCCTGAAACACGGCGATGAGGTTGTTGAAGCTCCACAGGTCGATGCCGGCCTCCGGCTCGTCGAAAATGGTCAGCCGGGAGTGACGCAAAAGCACCGTGGCGATCTCGATGCGCTTGATCTCGCCGCCGGAAAGCGTGGCGTTCACCTCGCGGTCGATGTACTCGCGCGCGCACAGCCCCACCTGGCTGAGCACGTCGCAGAGCCTGGCCTCGGAGAGCGTTTCGCCCGCCGCCAGTTCCAGGAGCTGGCGCACGATAAGCCCTTTGAAGCGCACCGGCTGCTGGAAGGCGTAGCTGACGCCGCGCCTGGCGCGCCCGGTGACGTCCAGGCCGGTGATATCCTCGCCGTCGAGCAGTATGCGCCCGCTCTCGGGTTTTTCCAGGCCGGCGATGACCTTGGCCAGCGTCGTTTTGCCGCCGCCGTTGGGGCCGGTGATGACCATCAGCGTGTCGTCGGGCACGGTCAGCGTCACGCCCTTCAATATGCGCTCCCCGTCCGGGGCGCTCCAGGTGATATTTTGCAGTTCCAGCATGATTGCCTCACATCCTTTGTTCCGCCCCGCGCCGCGCGCGAGGCGTTGGGGCCGCGTCGGACCCCTTTTCTATTATACGTCGAAACGGCCGCCTGTCAAACGGATTTTTTCCCGGCCCCTTCCTGTATGGATAACCACCCCAAAGCCCAGGGGCAACACGTGCCAGGCGGGGAAGGGAAGAAATTTCCGTTGCGCGGATTTTACAAAAACCGCCCGGTGACGCTTTGCGGCGCGCGGCGGATGTCCTCCGGCGTGCCGGCCGCGACGATGCGGCCGCCATCTTCGCCGCCGCCCGGCCCCATGTCCACGATGTAGTCCGCGCTGCGGATGACGTCGAGGTCGTGCTCGATGACCACCACCGTGGCGCCATGGTCGATGAGCGTCTGGAATACGCCCAAAAGCGTGCGCACGTCCAGCGGGTGCAGGCCGATGGTCGGCTCATCGAAGATGAAGATGGAATCGCCCTGCGCCCGGCCCATCTCGCTGGCCAGCTTCAGGCGCTGCGCCTCGCCGCCGGAAAGGCTGGGCGTCTCCTCGCCGAGCGTAAGGTAGCCAAGGCCGAGCTCTTCCAATACGCGCAAGCGCTGGGAGACCAGTTTTAATCCTTTGCAGGCGTCGAGCGCCGTATGCACATCCATGGCCATCAGCTCCGGCAACGTGAAGCACTCGCCGTTCCTGCCCGCGTAATGCACGCATCCGGCGTCCTTGCCGTAGCGCGCGCCGCGGCAGGCGGGACAGGGGATGTCCACATCCGGCAAAAACTGTACGTCCAGGCTGATGACGCCCGTGCCGTCGCAGGTGGGGCAGCGCAGTTTTCCCGTATTATAGGAAAAGTCGCCGGCGTTGTAGCCCAGCCGCCTGGCGTCGGCGGTGCGGGCGAAGATCTTGCGCAGTTCGTCGTGGACGTTGGCGTAGGTGGCCACCGTCGAGCGCACGTTGATGCCGATGGGCGTGGCGTCGATGAGTTTGACCTGTGAGATCCCCGGCGCTTCGACGGCGCGCACGTGGCCCGGCAGTTTGCGCCCATGGATGGCGGCCTCGAGGCCGGGGATGAGGCTTTCGAGGATCAGCGTGGTCTTGCCCGAGCCGGATACGCCGGTGACGACGCTCAGCCGCCCCTTGGGGAAGTCCACTTCCAACGGCTGCACAGTGTGGATCGCGCCGATGGCGAGGCGCAGCCGCCCGAGGGAAAACAGCCCCTCGCCGCCTGGGCGCCTGTCCGCGCCCTCCGGCTTCCCGCCGCGCAGGAACGGCCCGATGCGGGAAGCGGGGTCGGCGGCCAGTTGTGCGACCGTTCCCTGCGCGATGACATGCCCGCCGTCCGCGCCCGCGCCCGGGCCCATCTCCACCACCCAGTCGGCTTCGGAGAGGATCTGCGTGTCGTGGTCGACCAGCACCACGGAATTGCCGTCGGCCACCAGGTCGCGCATCACGCCGGTGAGGCCGACGATGTTTGATGGGTGCAGCCCGATGGACGGCTCGTCCAGCACATAGAGCACGCCGGTGGTGCGGTTGCGCACGGCGCGGGCAAGCTGCATCCTCTGCCGCTCGCCGGTGGAGAGCGTGGAAGCGGCGCGGTCGAGCGCGAGATAGCCAAGCCCCAGGTCCATCAACCGTTTCGCCACGCCGGCGAAAGAATCGCATATGCTCTGCGCCATCGGCCGCATGGCTTCCGGGAGCGTCCGCGGCACGTCCGCCACCCACTCCGTCAGCCCGGAGAGCGTCATTTTGCAGGCTTCGTCCAGCGATATACCGCGTATCCGCGGCTGCCGCGCCGCCGCGCACAGGCGAGTGCCGCCGCAGTCCGGGCAGGTATCCTGCTTCAGGAATTTCTCCACCCGCTTCATGCCCTTTTCATCCTTGACCTTGGCAAGGGCGTTTTCCACGGTGTAGACGGCGTTGTAATAGGTAAAATCCAGTTCGCCGGCCTGGTTGGAGTTTTTGGCGTGGTAGAGTATGTGTTTTTTCACCGCCGGGCCGTTGTAGACGATGTCCTTTTCCGCGTCCGTGAGCTCGCAGAAAGGCACGTCCGTGCGCACGCCCATCGCCCGGCAGACGTCGGTCATCAAAGACCACATCAGAGAATTCCACGGCGCGACCGCGCCCTCGTCAATGGTCAGCCCCTCGTCCGGCACGAGCGTCGACCTGTCCACGGTGCGCACCACGCCCGTGCCCCCGCAGGTGCGGCAGGCGCCCTGGCTGTTGAAAGCCAGCTCCTCGGCGGAGGGCGCGAAAAAATGCGCCCCGCACTCCGGGCAGACAAGCTCCTGCCCGGCGGCCACCGCCAGCGTCGGCTCCAGGTAGTGCCCGTTGGGGCAGCGATGCCTGGCCAGGCGGGAGTACATGAGCCGCAGGCTGTTCAAAAGTTCCGTGCCGGTGCCGAACGTACTGCGGATGCCCGGCACGCCCGGCCGCTGGCGCAGCGCCAGGGCGGCGGGCACATACAGCACTTCGTCCACCTGCGCCCTGGCCGCCTGCGTCATCCGCCGCCGCGTGTAGGTGGAGAGCGCCTCCAGATAGCGCCGCGAGCCCTCGGCGTAGAGCACGCCCAGGGCCAGCGAGGACTTGCCCGACCCGGAAACGCCGGCCACGCCGACGATCTTGCCCAGGGGGATGTCCACGTCTACATTTTTCAGATTGTGCACCCGCGCGCCGCGGATCTTGATATGGTCGATCATATGCCCGTCCTTTCCATCCGGGGAAATGCGGAAGGGGAACGCCCGCGACCATCGATGCGATCACGGGCGTCCCCTTGCTAAAGTGGCGGAGGAGGAGGGATTCGAACCCTCGAACGGCTTTTGACCGTTACGCGATTTCCAGTCGCGCGCCCTCGACCAAGCTAGGCGACTCCTCCACGGTTCCTATGCGGTTTTCCCCACGCCATGGCGCGGAACAGTGGATATTATAGCACGCGCGCGCGGAAAAAGCAATAGGCTTTACAAAAATTTGTCAGGAAAGTTCCGTGCCGCGGCGGCCGTGAAAGTTTGCCGCAAAGCGGCCGGCATTGTTGCAAATTTTACGACCATGTCGTATAATGGTATTATCATGTTGTAAACGGAGGAGACGGTATGCAGACCATTCGCTTCGATTTTAACCCGATGATGGCGGAATATGTCGGCGAGCACGGCATCTCCCGCGCCGAAATGGAGGCCTTCGCCCCCGCGATGCGCGACGCGCACGCCATGGTGGAAGCCGGCCGCGGCAAGGGCATGCAGGGCTGGATGACGCTGCCCTACGACCAGGACGAGGTCATGGCTTCCATCGAAAAGACGGCCGCGCGCGTGCGCGACGAATTCGAGTCCTTCGTCGTCCTGGGCATCGGCGGTTCCGCGCTCGGCCCGGCGGCCGTGCACCAGGCGCTCAGGCATCTGCATTACAATGAGCTGCCCAGGGAAAAGCGCGGCGGCCCGCGTCTGTACATCGAGGACAACATAGACCCTGAGCGCATGGCTGCGCTTCTGGATGTCATCGACCTCAGGACCACCTGCTTCAACGTCATCACCAAGTCCGGCGGCACGGCCGAGACCATGAGCCAGTACCTCATCGTGCTCGACCTGCTCAAGAAGGCCGTGGGCGACGATTATCGCCGCCACATCATCGTCACGACTTCGCAGAACAAGGGCTTCCTCATCGAGGTCGCGCGCCAGGAGGGCTATGAGACCTTCTACATCCCCGACGGCGTGGGCGGCCGCTTCTCCGAATTGTGCCCGGTCGGTCTCGTCGCCGCCGCGGTTACGGGGGTGGACATCCGCGCCCTCGTCGCCGGCGCGAAGGCCATGGACGAGCGCTGCGCGAGCGACGACGCCTGGAAAAACCCGGCGCTGTTCGAGGCCGGCCTGATGGTCACGGCCATGCGCAAGGGCATGAACATGTCGGTGATGATGCCGTATGCCGACTCCCTCAAGCTCATCAGCGACTGGTACGCCCAGCTTTGGGCTGAAAGCCTCGGCAAAAACCGCACGCTCGACGGCAAGCCCTGCCACGTTGGCCAGACGCCCGTCAAGGCCGTGGGCGTGACCGACCAGCATTCCCAGCTGCAGCTCTACACCGAGGGGCCGTTTGACAAGGTCATCACCTTCCTCAAGGTCGAAGCCTTCCGCGCCCGGACGCCCATCCCGCACGGCTGCGACGGCATCCCCACCATCGCCTTCCTCGGCGGCAAGAGCCACAACCAGCTCATCGAGGCCGAGCGCCAGGGCACGGAATACGCCGTCTACCGCTCCGGCCACGTAAGCCAGACCATCACGCTGCCCACCGTCTGCGCGGAAACCATCGGCCAGCTGCTGTACTTCTTTGAGCTGGTGACGGCCTACGCCGGCGCGCTGCTCAACATCGACGCCTTCAACCAGCCGGGTGTGGAGGAATCCAAGGTCGCCTCCTACGCGGTGATGGGCTACGAGAGCGAAAAGCACTCCGCCAAGCGCGAGGAGATGAAAAAGCGTCCCGCGTCCAACCCCGATTACATATTCTAAGGGATAATGCAAAGGCCACGGCGCTCGCGTGCCGTGGCCTTTGTGTACGCAAAAGCAAACCCCGGCCTGCGAGGAGGCCGGGGTTGGTGCCGCTAATCGGGCTCGAACCGATACGGAATTTCTTCCGAAGGATTTTAAGTCCTTTGTGTCTGCCAATTCCACCATAGCGGCGCGCAGGCGGTAGATTGATTATACAGCGCCCCGCGCCGCTTGTCAAGGCGCGGGCGGGGCTCAGCGCTCCAAACGACGCGGGCCGACATCCCCTTGAAATTTCAATTTGTTCAGCAAAGGTCTCGCACACCGCGGGAGGAACATCGCGTCCTCTGCGGGGAAGCGCGGCGGATGGGGGATGCGGATGGAAGGCTTCTTCACAACGCAGCCCCCATCCGCCGCGCCGTCGTTCTCAAGGCAGGATCTGCCCCATGAATTCGCGCAGGCTGCGCTTCGTCGCGCCGTCGAATCCGGTCACCGTCCGCGCCGCGACCATGGAATTGAGCACGGCCTCCTCCTCGGCCTCGGCCATGGCGCGGAACAGCACGTCGATGCTGCCCTCGGAGAGCGCGCGGAAGGGCAGCAGTTGCCCTTCGGATTCATGCGGCATGCGGTTGGCGGTGGTAAAGCCGAGCATCACCTCGCCGCTTCCGTGGCCGATGAAGGAGCCGAGGCGGGCAAGGCCGACGCTGGCGCGCTTGAGGACCCGCCCGAGCTGGCGCGAGGAGAGGGGGACGTCCGTGGCCATAATGCTGATGATCGATCCCTTGTCCGGCGCGGAGGCGTTGAGCGAGGCGTCGATCATGCGTCCGGCAGGCTTTCCGTCGATGCGCAGGTCTTTCAGGGAGCCGTGGTTGCTCTGCACCAGCACGCCGAGCGTGTAGGTCTTGCCGTCCAGCTCCACCTGGCGTGAGGCGGATCCCACGCCGCCCTTGAGCGAGTGGCAGACCGTACCCTTGCCGCAGCCGACGTCGCCCTCGGCAAAGTCGGCGCGGGCGTCGGCGATGGCGGCGCGCAGATGCTCCGCGCCCAGCGCACGGTCCTGTATGTCGTTGAGCCCCGCGTCGTTGCACTCGCAGACGATGGGGTTGACGGAGGTCAAACGGTAACCGGCCTTTTGGCAGCGATCAATCATATAGCCGACCATGGCGTCGTGTATGCGACCGACGTTGAGCGTGTTGGTGATGGCGATGGGCGTTTCAATGACGCCCAGTTCCTGCACCTGCATCAGCCCCAGCGTCTTGCCAAAGCCGTTGAGCACGAAAGCGGCGGCCACGGGCTTGTGGAAGAAGGGGTCGCCCTCGCCGGGGATCACGACGCTCACGCCGGTCTTGTGGCGCGCGTCGTCCAGCGTGGCATGGCCGACCAGCACGCCGGGCACGTCGCTGATCCTGTTGCGCGGCCCGGTGGGCAATTCGCCGACCGTGACCCCGTAATCGCGTATCCTCTTTTGCGGCATGGTATCGCTCCTTTGTCCTGTCGGGCGCTCAGCGGGCGGCGGCGCGGCGTTTTTCGGGCAGCTGCGCCAGCACACAGGCGGCGAGCATCACCGCGCAGCCGGCCATCTCGCGCGCGGAGAGCACCTGCCCAAGCAGCAGCCAGCCGCCCACGGCGGCGAACACGCTTTCCAGGCAGAGGATGAGCGAGGCCACCGTAGGCTCCGTGTACTTCTGCCCGGCGATCTGCAGCGTATAGCCCATTGCGCCGGAACACACGCCCACATACAGAAGGCTCGGCCAGCAGGCAAGCATGTCGGAAACGTGTATCGTCTCGGTAAAGAGGGCGACGATGAGCGCCAGCACGCCCGTGACGCCGAACTGGGCGCAGCACAGCTTCGCCGCGCCCAGGCCGCCGGCAAAGCGGTCTACGGCGACGATGTGCACGGCGAACATCACCGCGCAGGCCAGCGTCACCAGGTCGCCAAGGCCGATGGTGAAGCCATCCTTGACGCACAACAGCACCAGCCCGACCAGCGACAGCGCCACGCCTAGCCACATCTGCGCGCCCAAGCGCCGGCGGAAGAAGATCAGGCCGAGGATGGGCACGATGACGATGTACAGCGCCGTGATAAAGCCGCTCTTGGCGGCGCTGGGGTCGATGGTCAGGCCCACCTGTTGCAGCGCCGTGGCGGCGAACATCACCGCGCCCAGCGGCACGCCGAGCTTTATGTAGGCAGACAGGGGCGCTTCCTCCGCCCGCGTCGCGCGTCGCCTGCCGCGGCTGCCCACCGCCTCGAAGAGCAGCAGCGCAAAAAACGTGATAAAGGAGCGCGCCGCCGTAAAGGCGAACGGCCCCATGTGCTTGCCGGCCTCGCTCTGCGCGGAGAAGGCCATGCCCCAAATCAGCGCGGCCAACGCCAGCAGAAGGCCGCCGCGAAGTTGCTTATTCATCCGTCTCAAACCCGCCTGTGGTCTCGTTTTCCAGAATTTCCAGTACTTTCTCCCGCCCTGTGCCGTCCTCGGACGAATAGGGGACGACCTCCCAAGGCTGCACGGCCAGCGTGCGGCAGATCATGGGGATGGAGCGCCCCCGCGCCGCCCGGGAAAGCTTGTCTGCCTTGGTGGCGACCACGGTGAAGGGGATATCGTAGTGGCGCAGGTAGTCGACCATCATCTGATCGTCGCGCGTGGGCGCGTGGCGGATGTCCACCAGATGCAGCACGCGCTTCAAGTGTTTCGACCCCTCAAGATAGCCTTCGATCATCGCGCCCCACTTGTCGCGCTCGGCCTTGGGCGCCTTGGCAAAGCCATAGCCGGGCAGATCGACCAGCCAGAATTGCCCGTTGACCTGAAAGAAGTTGATCAGGCGCGTCTTGCCCGGCTCTGAAGATGTGCGCGCCAATTTGGAATTGCCAAGCAGGCTGTTGATCATCGAGGATTTGCCCACGTTGGACTTGCCCGCCATGGCGATCTCGGGCATGCCCTGCCCGGGGAAGGGGCGCAGTGTATCCAGGGAATGGGAAAACCTGGCGCTACGGATGGTCATCATACAGCCACCTTCATTTCCCGGGGCTGCTGCATGACCAGCGCCACCGCCTCGTCCACGCTGTCCAAAAGCGTGATGTGCAATTTTTCGCGGATGGGCGCGTCGATCTTTTCCAGGTCGCCCTCGTTTTCGCGGGGCAGGAGGATCTCCGTCACGCCGGAGCGGTAGGCGGCCAGCAGCTTTTCCTTGACCCCGCCGATGGGCAATACGTCGCCCAGGAGCGTCAATTCGCCCGTCATGGCCACGTCCGCGCGCGCCGGGGCGTTCGCCACCGCCGAGAGGATGGCGCAGGCCAGCGCCACGCCTGCCGAGGGGCCGTCCTTGGGCACCGCGCCCTCGGGCACGTGCACATGCAGGTCGTGCTTTTCGAGGAAATCCGCCGGCACGCCGAAATCGCGCATGCGCTTGCGCGCCACGCTCAGGGCGATCTGCGCCGATTCGCGCATCACGTCGCCCAGCTTGCCGGTGAGCTTGAAATCGCCCTTGCCCTCCAGCACCAGCGCCTCGATGGGCATCACTTCGCCGCCGACGCTCGTCCATGCCAGGCCATTGACGCGACCGACGCGCGCCTTGCACGCCTCGCCTTTGGGCAGGTAGCGCACGCTGCCCAGCAGGCCGTGCAGATCTTCCGTCCTGACGCGCAGGCAGGAAAGGGAAGCGTCCTGTTGCAGCGCGAGCACCGCGCGGCGGCAGACGCGGGCGATGACGCGCTCCAGTTCGCGCACGCCGGCCTCGCGCGTGTAGCCCTCGATGATGGCGCGCAGGGCCTTTTCACCCACCTTCAGGTCGGCTTTTTTCAGGCCGTGCGCCTCCAGCTGCTTGGGCAGCAGGTATTTTTTGGCGATGGCCAGCTTTTCCTCCAGCGTATAGCTGGGCACCTCGATGATCTCCATGCGGTCGAGCAGCGCCCGGTCGATGGTGTCCGTGGTGTTGGCCGTGGTGATGAACAAAACGCCGGAGAGGTCGAACGGCGCTTCGAGGAAGTGGTCGCGGAAGTGGTCGTTCTGCGCCGGGTCGAGCGCCTCAAGCAGCGCCGAGGAGGGGTCGCCGCGCAGGTCGCGGGAGACCTTGTCCACCTCGTCGAGCAAAAACACGGGATCCATCGCCCCGCACTGGCGGATGGCGGAGATCAGCCGTCCCGGCATGGCGCCGACGTAGGTGCGCCGGTGGCCGCGGATCTCGGCCTCGTCGTGCACGCCGCCCAGGGACATCTGCGTGAACTTGCGCCCCAGGGCCCGGGCCACGGAGCGGGCGATGGAGGTCTTGCCCACGCCCGGCGGGCCTACGAGGCAGAGGATGGGGCTCTTGAGGTCGCCCTTGTGCCTTGCCACGGCCAGGTATTCCAGCAGCCTGTCCTTGATCTCGCGCATGCCGTAGTGGTCCTGGTCGAGCACCTTGCGGGCGCGGGCAAGGTCGATGCTCCCGCCGGTTTTGACGCCCCAGGGCATGTCGAGCATGGTTTCGATATAGTTTTCCAGGATGGCGCTCTCCGGCGCGTGGATAGAGGTGCGCGCCAGGCGGGCGATCTCCTTTTCGGTGCGCTCGCGCGCTTCGCCCTCCATTTTGGAATCGCGCAGGCGCTTGCGCAGCTCGCGCAGCTCCTCGTCCTCATCTTCGCCCAATTCCTCCTGGATGACGTGAAGCTGCTCGCGCAGGTAGTATTCGTGGTTGGATTTGTCCATGGCCTCGCGCACGCGCGCGTGGATTTTTTCTTCCAGGGCGTTGACCTTCAGGTCGCGCGCCAGCGCCATCAGAAGCGTTTCCAGGCGCAGGTCGATGGCCATGCACTCGAGCACGGCCTGCTTGTCCTCAACGCTGCTCAGGAAGTTGGCCGCCACCACGTCGCAGAGCGCGTCCGGCCGCTTTTCGCCGTTGATCTGGGCGCGCAGTTCGCCGGAGATGCCCTCCCCGCGCGCGCGGGCAAGCTGGAAGGCCTGGCGGCGGATGGCGCGCATCATCGCCTGGCGGCGGATGGCCGTCTCATCGTCCACGCTGTCCCGGCCGCCGTCGTCGCTTTTGAGCACCATGAACTCGGCGCGCTGCATGTCGCCGCGCTCTTCCACGTCCAGCAAAATGGCGCGGCATTCGCCTTCGACGAGCACGCGCACGCTGTTGTCCGGCAGGCGCAGCACGTGGCGGATGTCCACCACCGTGCCCACGGTATACATATCCTCAAGGTGCGGCGCATCCACGCCCGCGTCGCGCTGGGCGACCACGAACAAGCGTCGGTCGCCCGCCAGCGCGCTCTCCAGCGCCGCCACCGAGCGGCCGCGGGACACGTCCAGCGTCACCATCGTATTGGGGAAGGCGAGCAGCCCGCGCAGGGGCAGGAGCGGCAACTGCGCCGCGGCCGTCTGTTTTTCACTGGTCTTACTCACACTGCACGTCCTTTGCGGTTGATACTGTTATTATACAGGTATACCGTTAAGAATCAAGAGAGGACGCCATGGTGTTTTCTTGCACGTCTGTGCAAAGCTGGTGGAAATGGGAAAATGGCGGCAGGCCGGGATCGGCCATTTCCATATATTTCCATTTTTCCCATTCTTGCAAATCGCGGTGGCTTCCTGTATAATAGCCATAGTTGTTTGTGCAACCGTTTTGCTTTGTTGTGTTTATGGATGGCATGATTGCAGGAGGGGAAGAAATGGATTATCTGCGCTTGGGGCAACGCATCCGTCGGCAACGGAAATTGATGGGACTGACGCAAAAGGAGGTCGCCGAGCGGGCCGGCATATCGCTGCCGTTCTACGGCCACATCGAGAGGGGCACGCGCAAGGCCAGCCTGGAAACGACGGTGGACATCGCAAACGCCCTTGGCGTTTCCACCGATATACTTTTGCAGGACTCGCTTGACGTGATGACCAAGCCGCTGCCTGCGGACACCTGCCTGTCCGAGCACAGCCGCGCGCTTTTGTCGGACATCGTAGGCGTCCTGCGCGAACACGATGTGAGCCGCGGCTGACGCGCCGCCGGCGGATGGCTTGAAAAGGGAACAGGCGCCCACGGCATTGGGACGCCTGTTTTCTCGTGCAAAAATGTCACTGCGCGCGCAGGTCGATGAGGTACTTGACCGCTTTGCGCGCGCGCAGGCCGGCGTAGGCGTCGGCGATCTCCCTGAGCGGCACGGGCACGTCCAAATCGTAAAAGAGGGAAGCGTCCAGCGCCCCTTCGCGGATGCGGAGGACGACTTCGTCGTGCGTCTCCGGCTCGTCATAGCCGTCGCAGTAGACGCGGAAGGAATGGGCGGCGAGGAAGGGGTTGACGGCGTAGTCGCGCCGCGCGTGCCAGCCGTATACGCCCACCACCGCGCCGGCGTTCAGGAGCGGCAGGGCAAGGCTGGCGCTTTGGGGATAGCCAACGGCGTCGATGAAGCAGTCGATCCCTTGCGGCAGCGCGTCGCGCAGGCGCGCCCCCGCATCCTCCGCGCGATAGTCGATATAGGCGCGCGCCCCGGCGCGGCGGAACAGCTCCTCGCGCGCGGCGGAACCGAGCGCGCAGACCTCCGCGCCGGCATAGGCGCAGTGTTCGGTAAACGAAAGCGCGTTCGCCCCGGAGCCGGCGATGAGCACGCGCATGCCGCTCTGCACGCCGATGCGCCGCGCGTAGCTGAGCGTCTCCCGCCAGGTAATGATCATCGGCGCGACGCGCTCGGGGATGTCCGGCGGCACGACTTTGTTGACGCGTGACTTCGCATACAGGGACGCATCCATCCCGTCGGCCTCCATCGCCTGCCAGTCGCGCGCCACGCCGTACTGGGCAAAGCCGCCCCAGACGGCGGAGAGCGCCTCCGTCTCCGGCGCGCCCACGCGGGTGATGAGGTCGCCGACGGCGAAGGACGTCGCCTTTTCGCCCACGGCGACGACGCGGCCCACGCTCTCGTGGCCGAGGATGCCCGGGTAGCGCAGGGGGCGGCGGTGCGCGTGGTCAATGACGCCCTGGTCCGTGCCCGCGCAGGTCGCCCCAAAGCGCATCTCCACCAGCGCCTCATAGGGGCCAAAATCAGGGATGGGTACGGGACGCACCTCCAGCGTTTTTTCCGGGGTGACGATGGCGGCAAGCATCGTATCGTTCATCATCGCGCCTCCCTGACGTTTTTCCGCCGCCCCCGCAGGGGCGCCCGGCGGCTTTTCCAAAATAAAATTCCTGAGCGCCACGCCCTTGCGCCAGACCGTCTGCGGCCGCACGAGGCGGTAGCCGCGGCGCAGGAAGAAGGGCAGCGCGGTGACGGAGGCGTGCACGCACACGGCCCTGCCCGCCGCGCGCGCTTCGAGCCGGTCGCACAGCGCCGTGGCTACTCCGCGCCGCTGGAAGTCCTTATGTACATAGAGGCGGTCGAGATAGCCCGTCTGGTCGATGTCCCCAAACCCGACGATCCCGCCGTCCAGAAGCGCTACCAGGGAATCGTGCTCCTCCAGCGAGCGCGCCCACGCCTCGCGGTCGGGATCTCCGTCTGCCCAGGCGTCCACCTGCGCCTGCGTATAGTCGCCGACACAGGACGCATGCACCGCCTCATAAAACAGCGCCAGGACGGCATCCAAATCGCCGCGTTCCCAGTCGCGTATCTCCATATCGGCCTCCATGAACGCAACATGCGCCGCGTCAGGCGTGGCGCATGAAGAATGTGAACATCGCCCGCGCCCCGGCCTCGGGATAGGTGAGCAGGAGCTCCCACTGCCCGTCGGGGAAGCTGGCGCTCGCCTCCAGCCGCCTCGCGTCGGCCACGGGCTTGCCCTCCCACGAAAGCAGCATCGGCCCCAGCCGCGCGCCGCCGCCGAAAAATTCCGGGGAGAAGGGCGAATGGAAGGCGTAGACAACGGGACGGGGCGAGGCAAAGTCAAACACGTCCACCAGCTGCGCGCCGTATTCCCCGCGCGAAAGCATCAGCGTGCGCTGATGGGCGCGCACGCCTTCCTCGGCGGCATAGGCGTGCGTGACGTCCACGCCCATGATGGCGCGGTCGGCGTCGGAAAAGTCCCAGTCCGGCAGCGGCTCGGCCAGCGGCGTGGGCAACTGCGCAAGCGGCAGGTTGCCGCCGCTCAATACGCAGGCGCGGTCGAGGAAAACGCAGACGTCGCCGACGTTGGCGCTCCCTCCGCCGCTGGTGAGGCCGCAGAAGAACCCCGCGCCGCGGGCGGAGCATCAGCCGGCCGTCCTCCAGCGCCGCGTGTTTGAGCCGGGGCGCGGGGGGAGAAATCCTCCTCCAGTTCCGCGCGCAGGGATACGTCCAGCAGCCGCCCCGTGGAGGTGGGGGAGGGCACGGGGCGGGCGCGGTGCAACGCCGCCCCCAACGCCCGCAGCGCCCCGTCGCCGGCAAAACAGCCGAGCCGGTAAACAGCGGCCCCGGAAAGTTCCAGCCGCACAGCGCCCTGGGCGCAGGTGAAGAACCAATCCTCCTGCACATGGGAAAAGAGGATCTCATCCAGCCAGGCTTCGCCGGGCACAGAGTGCGTAAGGTCCGCCGCCCCGGCGCTGACGCGGCGGACGATCTGGGCGAGGTCGGCGAGCGCGCAGGCGTCGGCCAGGCGACCCGGTAGCGGCGCGCGCTCGCGTTCGGCGCAGGCGCAGGCCGCGTCCAGCCGCCGCAAGAGCGGCTTGAGCGCCAGGAAAAGCCGCTCGCGGTCATCCTCAACACGCGATCTAGTGT
>CAWVKS010000005.1:0-183149 GCA_963930055.1 uncultured Bacillota bacterium
ACACTAGATCGCGTGTTGGTGGCGTTAGCAATTTGCGCGTTCGTGATGGTGGCATTGGCAATTTTCGCGGCAGTCACGGCGAGGTCTTGTATCTTGGCTGTGCTAATGGAGGCATCCTTGATCTTCGCCGTGCCCACGGCAAGATCGGCAATCTGTGCCTCATCTACGGCCAGCAGCGCTATTTTTGCCCTGGTAATGGCCGCATCCTGAATGTGCGCAACTGAATTGCCGCCTCCGCGATCTTGGCTGAGGTGATCGTCGCGTTGGCGATTTTGGCAGCGGTCACGGCAAGGTCGGCAATTTGCGCCGTGCCGATGGCTGCTTCCCCGATCTGCGCGGATGTAATGGTCGCCAGTGCGATCTTGGCGGCGGTGATGGAGGCGTCCTTGATCTGCGCCTCGGTGATCGTCGCGTCGGCGATGCATGCCGCCGTAATGGTCGCCCGCGCGATCTGCGCCGCCGTGATGGTGGCGTCGGCGATCTGTGCGGCGGTGATCTGCGCGTCGCCGATGTGCGCCGTCTGGATGGCGGCCTCCGCGATCAGCGCCGAGGTGATAGCCGCCGTCTCGATGTGCGCCGTCTGGATCGCCGCCATCTGGATCTGCAGGGAGCCGACCGAGCCGTTCTGCAACGCCCCGATGCCTACGGAGTTGATCGCCAGCTTGGAGCCGGTAATAATGCCGCTGGGAAGCTGGCGCGCGGAGATGGTGTTCCCCTCCAGCGTATCGGCCACCGTGCCCAGCGTCATGGCAGTGTATCGACGCTGCAGGCAATCGTAGGTATACTGCGTCATGCGCATGGACGCTTCCACGCCGATGCGCGGGGCGATGACGCGCACGCTATCGCCGAGGAAAATGTCCTGCAAACACTAGATCGCGTGTTACTCCACCGTTTCCGCGCAGTTAATAAAATCGACCTTGAGCGTCACTGTGGGCAGGTCGCAGCCCTTGTCGTACTCCGCCTGCACCGCGTTGCGCATCTCTGTATAACACTGGTCTTTGCTCTTCTTTTCGTCGCCCTCGGTGACTTCCTTTGCCTCGCTGACAGCCAGATGGATCCATTTCGGGTGCGGGTAGTTGCCGATATTGGGGCTGTCGATGTAGACTTCGGGCAGATAGAGAAGATTCCCGTCCTTGTCCTCACCGGTGGGCATGATGCGCGTGACCACATCGGTGAGGTCTACGTCGTAGGAGACGCCCAGCAGGTTTTTCCCCTGCCGGATCTGCACGTTGGTGTCGTTGCCCACGCGCTTGACGAGGAACACATCAAACCAGTCCCGTGCCAGCTCGCCGCCGTACTTCTCCACAAGGCCGCCGTCGCCGAGGATGGCGTCCACGGGGTTGACGTTTTCAAAGGCTACTTCTTCGGCGGTGCTGTCGAGGTCAGAATAGAAGGTAAAATCATGCTCGGAAAGACAGCCGCTGGCGATGCCCTGCGCCACATTTGCGCCAGTGGTCGTGGCAGATGGCTCATACTTGCGGATCATGTTGTCCATGAGGTCATAGAACACATGGCGGGCATACACGGTGATCTTGTCGAGTTCCGGCACGACGCGATAGATGCGGAAGGGCTGGTCGCGCAGCTGGCGAGGCTCGACCACCTCGTTGACCGCCTCACCCTGACCGGGCGTGACCTCGGTGCGCACATACTGAAGCCAGTCGGTGGACATGTAGCCCTGCTTGCCGTCCGGGGCAAGCATCTTATACCACGAAGAAGTGGTCTTTTCCAGCAGCACGACTTCGGTACCATTGTGGTATTTGCCGATGATCTTGTACTTTATGCCGGTGCCGGAGCGGAGCATGAGCCGGCTTCCATTGGTTTTGGCCTTCCAGACCTCTCGTTTGACCTCGGGCGTGGCCTGCGTGACCATGGTGATGCCGGGCGTCATGGCGGCGGGCACGGGCGCGCGCAGGATGCAGCCCTCGACGAGCCGACGCCACTTGCCCGCGTCGTCCAACGGATGCTCCAGCGTCAATTCCCATTCGCCGTTCAATGTTTCTGTGACGGTGCAGGATAAGGGCGACACCGGGCCGATGCCGTTGCCGGAAAAATCCGTGCAGTCCGGCGCGTAGACGCAAATCATACCAGATACCTCCAGTTTGGCTTCACTTCGATCCTCGTCACATTGCCTGTCCAGCTGATCGCGTTCACGCCGGGCTTGAGGATGGGAAACTCTCCGCTCATGGCGCTGTTCATGCTCGTCGTGCCGGAATAGGCTTCTTGAAGCTCCGAGTCCAGCGTGATGCTGCCGGAAATGCCTTCCAATTCCACGATGACTGTTCCCACCATGAGCGTGATGTCGCCTGTGCCGTATACCGTGATGATCGGCTCCGAATACACGCTGCCGGGGTTGTCAATCGTACTGGTCGAAGCGGTGAGCGTTACGGGCTCTACATCGGCCTGATACCAGAATGGTTTGCTGCGGAAATTGACGGCAAATGAGCGATGTGGATTTCCGCGCAATATCTTCTCAAAAGAAATTTGATTGGCAATGCGGGCGTAGTAAAAGCCGCCCTGCCGGTCAGCGAAGGCGACCTTGCCGCTGCCCTTGAGCCACGCGGCGATGGCGGGGATCTTTGTGGGGTCGGAAAGGAAGCACTGTGCGGTGAGTACCACGTCCTCGTAGACGTCCTCACCCTCCAGCGTCGTCAAACTGCCCGGCCTGCCGGGGACATTGGTGTACGTCACGCGCTCGGAGGGGATGGTCGGCGGCGGCAGCTCGGAGACATGAATGCCATACTGCGTGCAGCGGACGCCGTTCCATTCAAACCAGTCATTCACATCCGTTGCCTCCCATGCCATGCTTGACGCGGTCGCGTTCCTCAGCGCGCTTGCCGTCGTTGAAGCGGTCGAGCGTGCCCACCAGATAGCCGGTGATGCGCCGGATGCGGTCGAAGGGGACGCGGCGCAGATGATAGGTCAGCTCCACATATTCGCCGTCCAGATGGACGTCCAGTCCGAGCAGCTGTTTGCCGTATTTCTGCTTGCCGCGTTCCAGATAGGCGGCGAGCTCCGCATCGGACAATTCGCCGCCCGTGACGTTGACGTATATTCCACCCATCCCCAATACCTCCATAAAAAGGGCCGGGGCATTGCTGCTCCGGCCAATAGTTTGTAACCTTGTCAGATATGGCAGTCTACAATGGTGACCGCCAGTCCTTTCTCACGCGCTTCCTGCAGGTATGCCCGGAACTCTGCTTCATATCGGTTTGTACTCTCATTGGTCGCGTCGTCCAGCCCAAACCAGCCCATTCTGCCCGGCTCATGCCATTCGCCCTCTGCCGTGACGAAGGCGTAGGTGTTGAATGCCGTCTTCCTGCGGATAAAGGTCTCCTTGTCGCCGTAGCGCTCCAGGTAGTACCCCGGCTCCCACAATTTCAAGAGATCCTCGTCCTCGCGGGGTTCATCCCCTTCCACGAAGACTTCCCACATACGTGCCGCACGCCGGATCTGCGCCTCGTTCGGCGAAAAATCGCAGTCCGCGACCAGCGCCGCGTCGCAGCGATGGGGCGGATAGACGAAATCCTTGTGCCAGGGTTCCAACGGCGCGATATAGCCGCTTTTGCCCGGGCGCAGTAGAAGCAGGCCGCGCCAGCGCCCGCCGATCACCCACCAGTCCCACCGGGCGTTGGGGTTGTGCCAGCAGCCCTTTGCCTGTCCTTTCTCGTCAAGCTGGCCGCTTTCATCCCTGACGAACACTGCGTAGGGGTCGCCAGGCGCTACCTGCTCGTTAAATGGCGCGAGCAGCGCCTCGACGTCCCCGGGCGTCCTGGAAAATACTGCGACAGAAAAGTGTGACATCCGCAAGTCCTCCTTTGCATTGGGTATCGTATTCATCACTCACGGGAGCCGAAAAGTCAAGATAACTCTTACGCCATGCGCAGCCCTCTGCCGCGCTGCTGACGGCGGGTCAGGCTGGCGATCTCCACCGCCAGCGCGTAGGCGTCCTGCCGGTCGTTGATGTAGAAATTGCTGCCTGCAAAGGAAATGCTGCTCTGCTGGTTGTAGGTGCGCCGGTTGTCGTTGCTCGTGGTCAGGATGCTCCCGGCCTTCGCCTCGCCCGTCAGATAGCGCGCGGCATTGCGGACGATCTTCGCCTGCTCCTTGCTTTCCTTGAGCACGCCCTGCCCGAGGCCCTTCATCGCCATGACGCCGACTTCTTCCTCGAATACCCGCGACGGAGACTTGATCTTGAGTTCCGATTTTGCCGCGTTGACGGCGGCGCGCGCGGCGGAGCGCATAGCGGAGATGACGCCGCTGCGCCCGGCGTTGATGCCCGCCGTCAGGCCGCGCATAGCATTGAGCCCGGCGGGGCGAAGCAGGCTCGCGGGCATGGCGGAGGACACAGCGCTGCTGAGCCGCGCGGCGAGCAGAAAGGCTTCGCCGATGAAACTGTACTGTCCCATGCCTTCGCCGACACCGGCGGCTACGTTGCTGCCGGTCGGCTTCATGCGCGTGGAAGGCGACTGGATGCCCAGCGCACTGTTGAGCGCAGTTTCGAGGTTGGCGGCGACAGTCTCGGCGTCTGTGGCCCAGCCCGCCTCAGTCATGCCCTGCGCAACACCCTCCTTGACATGCGAGCCGATGCCGTAGGTATCGAGGCCGTTGAGCATCTCAGAGATGGCTTGCAGGTTGGCAATGTCCTCCTCGCTGATCTCCCCGCCCTGCTGGATGGCGGCGACCAGTTCGCCTACGTAGGCGGACAGCTGCGCGACGCTCTCCGCGTCAAAGTTGAGCTTCAATACGCTTTCTATCTGGGAAAGGTCGGTCGTCTCGCCGCCGAATCCAGCCCAGAATTTGTCCCAGCCACCCAAGTCCTTCGTCCTGTTGTAGGATTCCAGCCGGTCGAGGATGCCATTGACCTGGTCCATGGTCGTGGCCGGCAAAAGGCCAATGGCGAGCCCTGCCGTGGTGGCGCCCAGCTGATCCACCTCATCGACCAGCGGGCGGATGGCGTCCACAGCTTCCTTTGTACCGGTGATCTCCGGGGTGATAAGCACGTGCATCGTGCCGTCCGCGTCCAGCGTGGCCACCGTGTCCGGGGTAATGGCGTTTTCGGGTACCATGTCCACGGGCACTTCCACGCCGCCCTGCCAGTACTTCACCTGCCCGGCGGACAGTTTTTCCTCAAACTCCCCTTCGTCCAGTTCGCCCAGCCGCACGGGGACTTCCAGTTCAAGGTCAGGGTTCTGGTTGAGTTCATTGTAAGCAAGGTAGTCGTAGCCGGTAATGACCACGCGAGTCTTGGGCTGAGGGATCGTAACGCCCTCCGCCTCCTGATAGGCGGTGATGTAAGCAGTAAACGATGTGAGCAGTTGCGACTTGTCGCAGCCTGTCGCCTCAGCGTAGGCGGTGACGACGGCCTCTACCTGATCCGGCGAAAGAGCGGAAAGGTCAATGCCCTCGGCCTCCATGTAGCGCGCGACCATCGCCGTTATGCCGTCGGGCGCGAGCGCAGTAGTCAGTGCGCCGCCGGTGACTTCCTGATAGGCCAGCACAAAAGCGGTCAGGCCATCCGGGGTCAAACCCGAGGTGTCCACGCCGTTTGTTTCCATATAATTGGAGATGTAGGCGGTAATTTCGTCAGGCTTGAGTGCGGAGACATCCGCGCCGGAGGCGAGTTCCTCATACGCCGCTACCATCGCGGTGACGTTCTCCGGCGTGAGGCCGGAGGTATCCGCACCGTTGGTGGCTTCGGCATAGGCGGAGACGTAAGCGATGACGCCCTCCGGGGTCAATTCCGCCGTGCTTGCGCCTTCGGGAATTTCCGTGTACTTGTCAATGAAGCACGTCACCAACACCTGCTGCTGGGCGGCGGTTTCTGCGGTTTCGTAGCCGGTAATGATGGCCTCTGTGGTGATCGCGCCGGGGTTGGCGGCAAACTCGTTCCATCGCGCCTGCGCGCCGGTCATGTCGAGATCAGTAGCTATCTTGAGTACCTCTTCCGGCAGCGATTCATTGAACATCGAATAGAGGCCGGGGAGGTCGGTCTTAATGAGGTCGATGTAGTCCGCCACGCCCGCAAACTGATCCATGAGGCCGGAAACGTCGATGTCCGGGAACATGGCCTGTATCTCCGACTCACTCATGCCGCTGTCCAGCAGGGATTGAATTTGCGTGAGCAGGCCGAGGTACTCGGTCAGCGCGCCTTCATCCATCTCCGCTGAAAGGTCAGCGAGGTCTTGGAGGATGGCGGGCTTTTCGCCCTCGCCCGCCATGCTGTACTCGCGCAGTTTGGTCAGCAGCGTATCTACCTGCTGATTGGCCTGCTGGATATCTTCCTGCTCCCACACGGGCATGACGACGCCCGCCAGCGTCTGCGCATACTCCCGCGCGGCAGCGAGGCGGTTTTCATTGTAACGGGCGTTGAGCGCGTCCAATGCGCTCTGCCGCTCAGCGCTGTCCTCGATGAGCTGGACGACAGCGTATTCCTTGTCATACTGCGCGTCCAGTTCGGCGTTGACGGCGGCCATACCCTCTGCGGCGGCCTTGACTGCGTTTTCATAGACGGACACGTCCGCGCCGCTTTGTCCACGCGCCTGCGCGCGAGCCACTTCCGCTTCGACCTTCTGTGCGATTCCTTCAAAACCGTCCGTGTCGGCGGGTGTGAGGTTGTACTTGATCTCAATGGCCTCGCGGGTGTCGATGAGTTCCTGCAGCCGGATCTGGTCAGATTCTGAGAAATAGCCGTTCTGCCGCTTCTTGAGCAGAGATTCGATCTCCGAATCCAAAGAATCCAGCGTTTCGATGTCCTTGGCGAGTTGTTCGGACACGCCGGAATAACCGCTTTCATCCGCCGTGGCCTTGAGGTTGGATAGCTCCTCGCGTGTGTTGGCAGTGAGGGCCTTAAAGGATTCTGTCCACGAGGACACGATCTCATCCGTTTCCTTCTCGCCGTCCGTCCACACTTTGAGCAGCCCATCCAGCCAGTCCTGCGCGCTCTGTGTCTGACGGGAGAAATCGCTGTCCGACATGCCGAAGAACGACAATCCTTCGCTGCTGCCGTAGAACGTTTCCGCGGCGGTGTTTTTCCAGTCCTCCGCCGTCTCGTTCATGGCTTCCAACGCTTCCCGCGCCTGCTTTGCGCCGGATATGTAATCGGCAAAGGCGACGGTCGCCGTCACCGTCGCGGCGGCAATGGCCAGCCACACCGTAGGCGACCTGGACAGCGTCGAAAAGAACCCTTTCCATCCGCCGCCTGCTTTGCCCACGGCGGTGGCAAACTTGCCGATGCCGGTGGACAGCGCGCCCACGCCCTTGGTGACCTTGCCCAGCACCAGCAGCACCGGCCCGGCGGCAGCGGCATAGGCCGCCATCTTCACAATCTGCTGGCGCTGGGCCTCGTCCATTTCGAGGAAGCCCGCCAGCAGGTCATTCGCGCCGTCGATGAGTTCCTGTATCGTCGGGTTGAGGTCGTCCCCGATTTGCTGGGCGAACAGTACGGCGGTGTTTTTGAGGTTGGTGAGCCTCGATTCCGTGGTCGCGTAGCGCTTGTTGGCCTCTTCGGTGAGCGCGGTGTTCTCGTCCCACGCGATATTGGCCATCTCCTGCGCCTCGGAGAACAGCTCGTTGGCATTGACGGCGCGCAGCAATGTGTCGCGCAGGCGGATCTCCGCGACGCCGATCTCCTGCAGGGTGGCGATGGCGGAGATGCCCTCCTCGTCCATCTGTGCCAGTCCTACGATGAACGCCTGGAACGCCGCGGCGGGGTCGCTGTCCCACAGCGCCTTGAACTGCTCCGCCGTCATGCCCGACACGCGGGCGAAATCCTCCAACGCCTGCCCGCCCGTGGCTGCGGCCACTTCCATGTTGATCAGCGCCTTGGAAAACGCTGAGCCGCCCATCTCCGCGCGCACGCCCACCGACGACAGAGCCGCCGCGAAGCCCAATATCTGCGCTTCGCTCAGGCCGACCTGGTCGCCCGCCGCGGCAAGACGCAGCGACATGTTCATGATGTCGGCCTCGGTGGTGGCGAAGTTGTTGCCCAGGTCCACCAGCGTCGCTCCCAGGTTGCCGAACTGCGCCTGGTCCATGCTGGTGATGTTGGCAAACTTCGCCAGCGTGGAGGCGGCGTCTTCGGCGACGATGTTGGTGGAGTTGCCCAGATCGATCATGGTGCGGGTGAAGTCCACCAGATAGTCGTTCTGGATGCCCAGCTGCCCGGCGATGGCCATGGTCTCGTTGATCTCTGTCGTCGAGGCGGCCACCTGTGTGGACATCGTTTGGGTCGCCGAAGCCAGGGCGGCAAATTCCGTTTCCGTCGCATCCACGGTCTTGCGAACGCTGGTGAACGAGGACTCGAAGTCCAGCGACGCTTTGACCGCCGCCGTGCCCATGGCAAGGACGGGCGTGGAGACGGCGGTGGTAAGCGCGCGGCCCGCGCTCTCGTAGAGTTTCCCGCTGGCGGATACCCTTTTGCCGAAGGCCTCGAAGTCCTTCCCTGCCTGCGTCCACGAGGAACGCGCCGTGGCCAACTGCCTGTTGGTCTTTTCGATCTCCGCGCGCGTGCCGGCGATGGCGGCTCTGGCGCGGTTGAGGGCGGCCTCGGCATCAAGCACGGCGTCCGACGCCTGTTGCGTCTTCTCGGGGTCGTTGGCCTGCTGCGCGGCGCGCAGCTGTTCCTTTGCCCCGCGCAGCACGTTCTCATACTGCGCCAGCGCCTGCTGCTGGACCCCCAGCTTGTCGTTGAGCAGGGTCATCCGGGCGGTGAGGCCGGAAACACTGGTATCGACGTCCTTGATGCCCGCTGTGGCCAGTTTGAAGCGGCTCTCCGCAACGGAGATCTGCTTTCCGAAACTGGTAATGGCGGCGTTGCTCGATTCTATGGTACGCCCGGCCGCGTCCCAGCTGGTCTGGGCCAGGCGCAGCGCCTTGTCGCAGGCGGTGATCTCCGAGGCGGTCTGTTTGACGGCGGCGCGGGCGCCATTCAGCTTCGTCTGGGCGGAGGAAAAAGCGTCGGCGGCGTTCTGCGTGGACTTTTTCAGCGCCACCTGCTGGCCTTCCAGCTTCTTGACCTCTGCCGTCTGCTGGCGGTATTCTTCCTTGACCAGGTCGAGATTGCCTCTGGCCGCGATGGTGGCGGAGTCCGTCTCGCCCAGCGCGTCGCTGTACTGGCGGTAGGTGCGCGCCGCGCCGGTGACTTCCTGTTTGAGCTGCGCCTGCCGGGCCTTTGCCTCTTCAAGCCGCCTGGCGTATTCACCCTGCCGGGCGTAGCATTCCTGCAGCTTGTCGCCGGCCTGCTGGAGCGCGCGCTCATACTGGCCGACGGCGTCCTTTTGCAGGGACATGGTGCGCTTGAGCGTGTCCAGCTTGGTAGACAGCCCGGTAGCCGTCTTTTCAAAGTCCTGCACGCCCGCGCTGGCCAGCTTGAAGGCGGACTGCGCCTCCTGGATCTGCTTCTGCACGGAGCGGATGTTGCGGGCAAAGTTGTCGCTGTTGAGCGACAGCGATACGACCAGGTCACGGAGCGTTTCGCTCAAAAGGGGTTCACCTGCCTTTGTATTTGCGGATCGGCGCTTGACAAAACGGGCAAAATAGTTTATACTTTGTATAAACCAACATGGGAGGGATGTTCATGCAGGTATCCATCAAACCGTGGGGGAACAGCCAGGGGATCCGTTTTTCCCGGGAATTTCTCGCTTCGGCGGGCATCAAGCCCAACGATGTGCTGACCGCGGAGGTCATCGACGGCAAGATCGTGCTGAGCAAGCAGTTCCAGCACCGCACATTGCAGCAGCGTGCCGCCGCGTTCGACGGGAAACTCAACCTCTCCGGGGAATACGACTGGGGCGAGCCGATGGGAAACGAGGTGTGGTAATGGCTTCCATTGAACAGGGCGGCCTTTTGAAGGTCGAAGGCATCCAGCACCCCGTCATCGTGGTGAGCAACGATTACTTCAACGAGAGCGGGAGGGCCATCGTCTGCCCGATCCTGAAAAAAGCCGCTCCCGGCCCGCTGCATATCCAGCTGCGGGAGACGGAAGTGGATGGCTATGTGCTGTGCGAGCAGGTGCGCTATCTGGACCTCACCGCCCGACGCTTTTCCAAGCTGTCCGCCACGCACTACTTTGACATCATGGACATCTCCGACGCCGTTGTGGGCATGTTCGAATACCTGTAGCGTCACGCCCCGGGCCGCATATTCTTCCAGACCTCGTCGATATAGCGTCGGCGGGGCCCTTTTTGTTTAGCCTCCCGCGACGCTTTCCACGCCCGGACGCGGAAGAAGCCGGGCATGTCCATGCGGTCGATCTCGTCCATGCGCCAGCCGCTCTCGAGCAGCGAGTTGTAGGTGGAATAGATGAACTCCGGCAGCGTCAGGCCGGGGTCTTCTCCGCCTGCGTCGCTGCCGGGGTCGTAGGGAAATCGTTGAGGATGCCGATGGTCTGCGTCTGCACGGCAAGAAGCGCCAGCGCCACGTCGTGCATGAGCCGGTCGACTGGATAGTGGTCGAGCACATCATCCACGGTGAACTGGTCGCCGAACAGCAGGCAGAACCAGCGGATCATCACGTCCATCGCCTCGGGGATGGTGAACTGCTGTTCCTCCGGCACGGTTTCGCCTTTGGCCGCGGCATTGGCCACGGCGACGATCTTCGCGTACATCTTCGCGGCTGGCTCCATCTCGCGCAGCGCGCGCCCGGTGATGTAGTCCACGGTATACTTCTTCTCGCCCAGTGTGCAGGTGATCATGGGAATTCCTCCTTCTTTTCAGGCAAAGAGGCCGCCCACGCAAACGGTGAACGACCTCTCATCATGGGTATCGGGGCAAGCAACGAATTACGGCCCGTCCTCCTCCGGCGTGAACGTGGGTTCATAGACGCTCTGGAGGAAAGTGGCGGCCTTGGTGGCATCAAAGCCGTTCTCGCCCTCATCGGCCACGGCCTGATAGCGTCCATCGGAGGTGCGCTTGATGGCCGTCCACTCGACGGAGCCGGTCTGACGGGTGATGGTCGCGCCCTCTTTGGTCTTGTACGTCTCGGTCATGGGCTTGGCGCGCACCTTGTACAGCCAGACGTAGCGGAATTTGTGGTTCGCCTTTTCGGACATGAAGCCCACGGCGAAGTAGGGCGGCTTGTCCGTGGAGGTGCGCACGAGCACGCCGTTGTCGTCGATGGCGTTGCCGAAGATCATCTCCTGGATGGCGAGCGGGATGTCCGCCATGGAGGTGGAGAAAGTGACCTCGGGGTCGGGATAGAGGGTATCGAACTCGTGGTCGTCGGCGTACTGGACGTCGGGGTCGGCGCTCTCGGGGGTGATGGTAGCCTCAATCGCCCCGGCGACGGCCTGCAGGGCGCCGTAGGTGGTACCTTCCTCGGTATCCTCGGTGAGCGGGGCGATGACCATGTTCTTCAGGCCGACCGTGGAAGATACGGCCGGGGACGCGGTGGGTGCGGGCATGATTGGCCTCCTTTGATCGTTGTCTGGTTCATTTTAGCAATTCATCCTTGAGGACGCGGCGGATCTCGTCATAGGCGTCCTCGGAACGGGTGTCGAAGGCGGGGCGGACGAAGGGATGCGCCGGCGCGGGGGCAGGCCCGCCGTGGCCGAACTCGACCGGGTTTGCGTAGTACGCGCCCTTTTCGGCATGATGCACGCCGATGGTGATGGCCTTGCCCCCGGCACGGCGGCGCTTGACTTTGCCGGTATGGATGGAATCGTGGAGCGCGCCGGTGATGATCTTTGGGTCGGTGGAAGCGTTGTGCAGCATCTGTTCCTCGATGGGCTTTGCGCCTGCCTGCAGCGCGCGGTCGACGCCGGGGCCGAACTCCAGCGCGGCGGCCATGTTCGTCAGGTCGTTCTCCAGATCGTCAAAGCCCTGCGTTTCAAGGGGCAAGCCGCTCCACCTCCTCGCGCCAGCACCACGTCCACTGCACGGTGAACTGCGAGGTGGCGGTGTCATACGCGGGCTGATTGTATCCCTTGTCCGACTCTTCCACCATGGCAAAGCCATAGGCATACATCGCCGCGCGGATGCGGCCCGCCATTTCCGTGGGATCGATGTCGCTCCAGAGGTTGAGGTAGACATAGGTGCGATAGGACGTAGTCACATCGTCCTGATGCGACGCTTCGGTGGTGGTCGTGGAATATACGACATACTGCACGGGCGGGTTCTGGTTCGGCGAAGTCGCGCGCCAGATACCCGCCATGACGGGAATGCCGATGCCCTTGAGCGCTTCCTGCACCTGTTTCATCCGCTCACTCCCTTCGACAGGGACGCCTTCAGGCCGAGATAGGTGCGCTTGAACGAATACTCGCCCAGCGTGGAGATGTCCCACTTCTCACCCCGGAAGCGCACCCACATGCCGGGCTTGATGTCGTCCCGGTAGCGGATGGTGAAGTTGATGACCTGCTCGGTGTTCATCACGTCGGCGGCGCGGTAGTGCTGGTTCCCGGCGTCGGTACAGGCGGCCCAGACCTTGCAGACGACCACATCTTTGGGTTCGGGGTAGCCGTTTGCATTGATGCTGTTCTCGGTATACCCGATCTCCACGAGGTGGCGAAGATCGCCGGGATGCGGGTCGGACTCGAAGTTTTTGTAGCCGCGCAAGCGTCCTCACCACCTTTTTCAGAACATTTTCTCAGGGTCGCGGTAGGGATAGAGCAGGTTCTCAAACGCCTCGCGCATGGTGGCGTAGGTCTGATGGTCGGGCACGTCGCGGTTTTCATAGTAGAAACCGACAAACAGCAGTATGGCGAGGCGCACGGGCTGCGGGGCGTCCTCCGCAAACTCCACGCGGCAGAAATCCTCCGCCGCGGCCTGCGCCTGCGCGATGAGGGACAGGATGAACCCATCTTCCTCATCGTGCTGGATGCGCAGGTGCGCCTTGACTTCGTCTACCGTGACGGCCATGGTCAGGCGTCTTCGCCTTCGGGGGCGGCGGCCATGAGGCCGGCAGTGCGCAGGGCCGCGAGCAGGGCGTTGAAGTTATCCTTCAGCGCGGCGACGGTCGTGGCTTCGCTGTCGGCGATGTAGGGGATCGCCGGGCTTGCCGGCGTCGGGGCGGAGGGCAGGTCAAACAACCCCTCCGCGCCCTCGACCGTCGCGCCGGGCAGGAAGGTGAGCTTCCCGCCGATGACCCACTCGCTGCCGCCGTGGGCATGGTAGTTTCTGGTGATACAGTTTGTCATACGGTCCCCTCCTTAAGCGCTCTTCATGGCCAGGCACTTGATGCCTTCGGTCTGCACCAGGCGGCCATCCACACGCTGCGTCACGCGGAAACCGACCTGCCCGGTCGCCGCGTACAGTTCGTTGAGCCTCTGCATGGAACGGCCTTCGCGGTCCGCGATCCAGTAGCTGGTCAGGTCGCCGAAGACGATGGGTTTCGCGGCCGCGGCGATCACGGGCATGTGCGTCGAGGTCACCAGACGGTAGCCCAGCAACATGTCCGGCTCGCCTTCCTTCAACCCCGCCTGCCACAAAAACTGGCCGTTGCCATCCTTGAGCTTGCGGATCGCCTTGATGGTCGAATCGTGCATGAGGAACACCGCGCGCTTGCGGTAGGGGGCCTTCAGGGAATAGATGAGGTCGAGCAGCTCGTCCGCGGTAATGGCCGTGGCGCTGGCCGCAGTGACGCCCGCCGCCGCGCCATTGGTGGAATGCAGCATGCCGTAGGGCTTGCCGGAGCCGTCGCCGCTGATGAACGCCGCTTCCTCGGCGTCGCCCACGCGGCGGGCGAACTCGGTAGCGATGTAGTTTTCAATATCGAACACGCTGTCCTGCAGCAGCTCATCCGAAACCTTGATCATGGACGCGATCTTGTGCGCGCCGATGGTGATCTGCCCAAAGGCGTCGTCGGATTCGGGGATGGTGCCTTCCTCCTCGACCCAGCTCGCCGTACCGTGGGAAGCTACCAGCGGGATCTTGCGGTCGCCGGAGGACGTGCGGATGATCTTGCACAGGCCGCGCAGGCGGTTCTCCTCACGCAGCGCGTCCACCAGCGTGTGCTCGTATTCGTCGGGCACGAGGTAGCCGCCCTCGCTGTCCGTGCCGATCTGCAAAGCATTCTGGACGGAAAAATGGCCGCCGCGGCTGCGCATGGCGGTCCAGAAAGCGGCCTTGTACTCGTTCGAGCCGCGGCCGGTGCGGGAGTCGGGGCGAGCCTCCGGCCGGGAGGCCAGCGGCGCCATCGTCGGGGCGTTCAGTTCCCGATCCATCTGGGCGGCGCGCTCCTCGCGCTCGATGGCGTAGCCGAGGTCGACCACTTCCTGTTCCATGCGCTCGTACTGCGCCGCGTCCTCCGGCGAGAGCATACCGTTCTCATCCTGATGTTCGTTGAGGAAGGCCTTTGCCTTGTCCCAGACCTCCCCGCGCTTTTCGCGCATCGCAAGGATCTTGTTCATAAGATTTCCCTCCTGTATCATCGTTGGGTCGGTGTGATCAGTTCCAGCCGCCGCCTGAGCTGGGCGGCGGGGACGCCGGGCGCATGAGCTGCCGGCGCCTTGTCCGCCTGTTCCTGTCCGGCAACCTGCTGTATCTCCGCTATAAGGGTTTTTTTCACAGTGGCCGCAGGCTGTGCCTCCGGGCTTTTGCGCATCTGCAATGGGCGCGTGCGCTCCAGCCATGCCGCCACCTTTGCCTTGGCCTCCGCGAGGCTCGTTTCGTGGCAGGGGGCGGTGTTGACCGCGCCGCTGCCCATGTCCACGATGCCGTCGATGAACCCGTCGCGCAGCGCGGCGCCCGCGTCCATCCATGTCGTATCGCGCATCATGGCGCTGATCTCCCCGCGGGGCCTGCGGCAGCGCTGGCCGTAGACGTTGAGGATGCTTTCCTTGCACGCCCTGAGCAGGCGTACCGCTTCCTCAAGGTCCCGCTCGTTGCCCCACGCGGCCACCGACGGGTCGTGGATCATCCACAGCGAGCCGGGCGTCATTTCCAGACGGTCCGCTGCTGTCGCCAGCACTGTCGCCGCTGAAGCCGCGGTGCCGGAGACGATGATGTGGACGCTGCCCGGGTAGGCGCGCAGGTCGTCGAACATGCGCACCGCCGCGTTGCAGGAGCCGCCATAGCTGTTGAGGATGATGCGCAGATCCTCCTGTGCGTCCGCGCCCTCGGGATACAGCAGCGCATGCAGGGCCTCCGGCGTGACCTCGTCGCCGAACCATGCTTCTTCGTCGATGTAGCCGTTAAGTTGAATCTCTCTCAAGCCTTCTACCTCCTTCCCCTCTCAATGTGGTTACTTTTTTCCCATTTCCATTTTGTGTACCCTCTGCTGGTGCTGGTGCATTGGAGTCGTTGTTCAGATTAGGGCCGTTGGAAATACCTGCCATGGTGATGGGGATCATGTTGCCGTTGACGAGGTACAGGTTGCCGCCCTCCCCGTCGGACAGCGGGTTGAGGTTTTCCAGTTCCCGGATGTCATTGGCTGACATCCAGCCGTTCTGCCGCGCGATGGCGTAGCCCTCCATCCTGGATTTGTAGTCGCCGCGCATCAGGCCGTCCAGGTTGAAACGCACATAAAAACGGCCCTTCTCCGTCTCCGGGAAGAGCGCGCGGTCCATGGCCTGCTCGATGCGCACCAGCCATGGGCGGATGGTATGGACGGCAAAAGAGATGTTCTGCGATTCGATATTCGAGAACGTCGCCCGTTCGAGGTCGCCGATCATGTGCGGCGGCACGCGAAAGATGCGGCAGATCTCCGTGACCTGGAATTTCCGCGTTTCAAGAAACTGCGCTGCGTCGTTGGGAATGCTGATGGGCGTGAAGGTCATGGACTCTTCGAGGATGGCCACCTTGCCCGAGTTGGCGGAGCCGCCGTAGGCCGCGTTCCAACTCTCCCGCAGGCGCTTGGGGTCTTTGACCGTATTGGGGTGCGTGAGAACGCCGGAGGGCATCGCGCCATTGCCGAAGAACTTGCTCCCGTATTCCTCAGCGGCAATGCTCAGGCCGACAGCGCTTTTCTCCAGCGCGATGGGGCTGTAGCCCATGACGCCGTCAAAGCCGAGGCCGGGGATGTGCAGGACGTCCGTAGGGTCGAGGCGTACCATGCGGCCCTCGCTGGTGGTATAGGTATAGGTCAGCTTGCCCCTGCTGTCGCGGTCGACCTCCATGTGGTCGGGCAGCAACGGGTACAGGCCGACGATGCCGTTGCGCCCGGTACGGAGGATCTGGCAGTACGAGTTGCGCCACAAAAGCAGGTGGGAAAGCATCGTTTCCCGCCAGACGAAGGAGGTCATCTCCGGGTTGGGTTCGTCGTGGAGCAGTCTTTGCAGCGGATGCTCCAGCGCCTTGACGCCGCCCTTGTCGGTGGCCTCAAACACATTGAGGGGCAGGCTGGCCACAGTCTCGGCGATAACGCGCACACATGCGTAGACGGTGGAAAGCTGGATGGCGGAGCGCGCGGTGACGCTTTTGCCCGATATGCTGCTGCCAAAGTAAAACGTCGGCGCGGCGGAGACGGCGTCCTTCGGCGAAGCACGTCTGCCGGGCTTATCCCGCGCGCGGAAAAGTCGAGTGAATGGGTTTGTCATGGCTACCTCCTGAAAAATGGCATACAAAAAGCGCCTCATCGCTGAGACGCCACGTTTTTATGATCGACGCGCAGGCATTTTGCTGCTGTTTTATCATCTAAAAATCTTCCGATTTCCCGGCGTAGGCTGTGTCATTCTGGATATCAGATGCGAGATCATCAGCCGTCGTATGCCGCCCGGCATGCTGCTTGAGCCTTTGGACGCGGCCGGCAATGCCCTGACAGATAGCGTCGCAACGCGCTCCGTCGAGGAAGGGAGAATCCTGAACAGCCGCACGGAACTCTTCCTCGATCCCGTTGAGCGCATCCCAATCGACCCACGCAAAGGATGATACGAGCTTGACCTGCTCCTCATGGCTGGCCTTAAAAGGCTTGCTGGCGATGCGCGGAGTCGACGCGCGGATCAGCGGCGTGGGCGTATTAAACCAGAGGGAGCTGCCGCTGTCATAAATGGGCGCCATACCCAGCCATTCGAGGGTGTCCGCACGGCGGATGAATCCGAAGTTGTTCTGATGCCGGTCCTCGTTGACCAACAGATAGTCTACCGCCAACATCTCATCCAGACGTCGCCGGACGTCTGGGATGCCGAGCGCTGCGCAGCACCGCAGGAGATGCTGATAGACGGAAACATGATTCTCTTTCTTTCTCGTCTGCATGACATACCACGCGCCAACCAGTTCGGTGTTCGGGGTGATGAAATCTTCGCAGACGCTGAACGGGTATCCATCTTGATAGACCAGCGCATATTCCACGTGTGGAACTTGCAGGCGCCGCATGAGGCGGCTGGCAAAGACCTCGTTATAGGGCTCCTGCTGGGTCGCGCCGCTTCCGCCCTTCGGGAGGCAGCGCCTGCCATCCGCGATGATCCATTTCTTCTTCAGCCAGCCATCGGAGGTATTGTCCGGGGACATCAGGCTTACAGGATCGCCGCTGGAATCCCTGCCGAAGAGTATGTTACCAACATCATCCGAGAAGGGATGCTCGAAAAAATTGACCTCAGCCCATCGCAGCGCGCTTCCCGCAGGCCGGATCCAGTATTGATCGTACAAGCTGAGCCCGAGGCATTTTTCCACAAGGTTCTGCGCCGTGGCGACGCCCAGTTCATCCAATGCGCGCCGGATTCCCTGACGGCTGGCGGGGATGGCGCGCCCCTGCCACCAAGCATTGAGCGCTGCGCGATCCACCCGGTTTTTGTGGGCAGAAACGCCGACGGGCAGATGCTCGGGGCGATCCGGCGTTCCAACGCGGAGAATGGCTGACGTCGCATCGTCCAACGTGAACGAAACGACGGGGATCTCGCCATGCATCAGCTGATACTCCATGCAGGCCCTCCTTCCCATTTCTCTACTCCCATTATATTCAGCTGGGAGAAAGTGGTCAAGCCTTTCAATCTCTGGAGAGCGCCAGCCGCTTGCGCAAACGGGAACCGGCTTGGGCTGTTGCAAGCGTCAGCACCCCTTGCGCCCATTATACGTGAAAACGCAAAAACCGCAAGCGTTTTAACTGCGATGCGCGACTTAGGATCTTACCGCCCACTTCCCGTCTTTCGGTCGTGGCATCTCTTGCACAATGGCTGCCAGTTATTCTCATCCCAGAACAACGCCCGGTCGCCCCGGTGCGGGACGATGTGGTCCACGACCGTGGCCGGCGTGACGGCGCCCTGCGACAGGCAGTTCGCACACAGGGGATGGCTCCGCAGGAAGCGCTTCCTTGCCCTGCGCCATTTGGCGTCATAGCCGCGTTCGGCGGCGCTGCCACGCAAACGGTCTGGCGACCCGGCGCTATGCTCCGGGCAGTATGTGCCGCTCTTACACAGATTGGGGCAGCCCGGATAGCGGCAGGGACGTTTGGGGCGTTTCGGCATAGGTTTTCCTCTCTACGATGCGTAGGTTGATTTCCTGCCTTTTGCATGGTATGCTTTGGGGCAGGGAGTGATCGTATGACAAACTATGTGACGGGCGATACCATCCGGTATCTGCGCGAACGCCGGCACCTGACGCAACGCGAACTGGCCGAGCGCCTCAACGTGAGCGACAAGACTATCTCCAAATGGGAGACGTCGCGGGGGCTGCCGGACATCACGCTTCTGGAGCCGTTGGCGTCCACGCTCTCAGTATCCGTAGCGGAGCTGCTTTCCGGAGAACATATCGAAAACGGCAACCGCGCGGCGAACCTGCAAAAGAGCCATTTCTATGTCTGCCCTGTTTGCGGCAATATCATCTGGGCGGTCGGCGAAGGCGCGTACTCCTGCTGCGGTGTGACTCTGCCGCCGCTCGAAGTCGAGGCGGAGGATGACACGCATCGCATCCATGCGGAGCGCATTGAAACGGAATGGTATGTGACGCTCGACCATCCCATGGAAAAGCAGCACTATATTGCTTTTCTCGCGCTGGTGAGCGCTGACCGCGCGCAGATCGTCCGCCTGTATCCTGAACAAAACGCCGAGACGCGCTTCTTCCTGCGCGGCCACGGACATCTGTACGCTTACTGCAACCATCACGGCCTATTCCGGATACGGGTCTAAAATAATTCTCAGATGAACAGCAACCCGCGCTCATCGTAGACGCTGCCGCCGCCCTGGTTCTTCATGGCGCGGTCCAGTGCCATGACCAGCGCCACCGCCCCGTCCACCTTCTCCGTGGACTTCTCTTTGTCGATCTTCAGATTACCAGCCGGGTCGGTCCGCACGAAGGCGTTGTCCATGTTCCACCGCAGCACCGGGTGCCCGCCGTGGTTGATGTGCCGCTCAAGAACCAGCCGCATCAGCTCCTTGGTCGGCGGGGACATGTCCTTGAAGCCCTGCCCGAAGGGGATCATGGTGAAGCCATCGTCCTGCAGTGCCTGCACCATCATCGTCGCGTTCCAGCGGTCGTAGGCGATCTCACGGATGTTGTAGCGCTCGCCCAGTTGGCAGATGAACTGTTCGATGAAGCCGTAGTGGACGACGTTGCCCTCCGTGGTCTGGATGAAGCCCTGCTTCTTCCACACATCGTACATGACGTGGTCGCGCCGCACGCGCAGGGAAAGCGTGTCCTCCGGCAACCAGAAGAACGGCAGCACGGTGTATACGCCGTCACCGTCCTCGGGCGGGAATACCAGCACCAGCGTGGTCAGGTCGCTCGTCGAGGAAAGGTCGAGGCCGGCATAGCAGGCTTTCCCCTCCAGCTCGAAGGGCTCGACCACGCCGCCGCACTCGTCCCACTTGTCCATGGGCATCCAGCGCACGGACTGTTTCACCCACTGGTTCAAACGCAGTTGCCGGAACATGTTTTCGTCGGCGGGCGTCTCCAGCGCCTTGCGGTAGGCGTCGCGCACCTTGTCGATAGTGATCGTGTGCCCAAGAGATGGGTTGGCCTTGTACCAGTTCTTCTCATCCTGCCAGTCAGCGTCGTCAGAAAGGCCAAAGATCACGGGATAGAATCGCGGATCGTGCTTGCGCCCTTCGAGGATGTCCAGCGCCTTCTGATGCACTTCCCAGCAGATGGAGTTGCGGTCAGTGCCCGCTGTGGTGAGCAAAAACCACAGCGGCTGTTTTCTCGCGTCGCCGCTGCCCTGCGTCATGACGTCGTAGAGGGCGCGCGTGGGCTGGGTGTGCAGCTCGTCGAAGATACAGGCGGACACATTGAGGCCGTGTTTGGTCGCCACCTCGCTGGACAGCACCTGATAGATGCTGCCCGTAGGCTGGTAGACCATGCGCTTCATGGACGGGATGATCTTGATGCGCTTCATAAGCGCCGGGGACTGCTTGACCATGTCCACAGCCACGTCGAACACGATGGCCGCCTGCTGCCGGTCGGACGCGCAGGAGTAGACCTCCGCCTTCCATTCATCGTCGTTGACCAGCATATTGAGCGCGATGGCCGCGCCCAGCTCAGACTTCCCTTGCTTCTTCGGTATTTCGATATATGCCGTCGTGTACTGGCGCATAGTAGGGTCGTCTTCGCGCACCGTGCCGAACACATCCCGGATGATCTTCTCCTGCCATGGCAACAGTTTGAAGGGCTTGCCGTGAAATTCGCCCTTGGTGTGTCTGAGGCACTGGATGAAGTCGATCACCCGGCGGGCCTTCTTCTCATCGGTCATCCTGCCAGCCTCCCTTCAGCAGCTTTTCCATGGGGTCTTCCGAGACGTCCTCCGTGCCGCTGCCGCCGGCGATGATGCGCGCGCGGGTAGCGGGGGTAAGACCGAAATCCGAACAGAACGACTGCATGATCTTGAGGTTCTGCTGGGCGATGCTGACCTGCGGCACCTGCTGCACATAGCCGGAGGGGGTCTTGAAGATGCTGCCGTGCTGGGTGATGAACTCCTCGGCTTCCTTCCAGCGGGCATACGCCTGACAGTAGCCCGCGAAAGCCGTCAGGTCGGCCATGGTCAAAACGCCCATCGCCTCCAGTGAGGACGCCAGGCGCTTCCATTCCTTTTTGGCCTCGGGCAGGAGCCACGATGGGCACTTTAATTCTCCCTTCGGCGGGATGGGCTCGTGGTCGTTGAGCGGACGTTTGCCCGGGTTGCCCTCCAGCACTTTCAGCGCTGTGGGCTTGGGCTTCCTGCCCCTGGCAGCCATAGGCGCACACCTCCTTCTACCTTTTTCTTCTCTTTGGGATACTGGATAATCCCCCGAAAGTATGCTATACTAGCTGTGAACAAGCGGGAGGGATATTTACATGCAAAGCTATACCCTCTATAACGATGATGTGGCCTGCGCGAACTTCGTCTATGCGAACGGCCTCATCCGGGAATACCGCCCTACTATGCCTGCGCTACTGCCCATGCAGATCCGCTCCTGCGGCGCGGAGGCGTTCATGCTGTGGCTGGACACACGCTCCATTGACCTGAATGTGTTCCAGCATCGCAACATGGTCAAACAGCTTCTTGGCAGTCGGGACAAACTGACCCTCGCGCTGCGGACGAACATGTTCAGCATCTCTGACACATTCACCTGCTTCCCGGGCGACGAGTTCATCCCGCGCGACCAGCTCTGTTCGCCCGAGGATCAAGAGGCCTTCAGTGCCTATATACTGCTTTCCAGCGACACGTCCATTCGCCAGGCGCATCCCGTCACCCCCAACGTTTCCACAGACGGGAGCTTCACAAAAACATGGAAGCATGAAAAGGACGGCTGGTGGCTCTACAAGCTCCAGTCCTCCAACGCCACGCGAAGTGAAGTTGAGATCAGCAAAGCATTGCGCCGGATCGGCTGGGCCGCGGCTGTATACGAGTATATCGGCGCCTATCGCACGCGTGTGCGTTCCAAAAACTTTGTTGGCAAGGGCGAGTTCTTCGAACCCTACGACTCGTTCCGCTTTATGTTCGAGGACACCAGCGACGATGACGACGTCATCATGGCGAACCTGACGTCCCTCGGTGACGCTTTCCGCCGGGATTGGAAGCGCATCCTTGCGGCGGACGCATTCTTCATGAACACAGACCGGCACATGCGCAATTTCGGTGTGATCCGTTCCTCAAAGACCGGCGATGTTCTCCGCCTCGCGCCAAACTTCGACAACAATCAGGCCTATACCGCCAATCCAGGCGGCTTTTCCGCGAATATGCTCCGACTATTTGTACGCAGCGCCGACGCGGAGGATCGTGAAAACCTGAAATTGCTCGCCGGGACCTGCGAAGGCAGCAAGTACTTGGCCGCAGCCTGTCAGGCATACGCGAGCCTGTGCTGACGATCACAAAGCGTCCAATGATCTGGGCGCTTTCTTTATGCCCTCCTTTCAAAGAAATTCGGTTGTATGCCTCATTTTCAAATGAAAGACACGCAACTATACTATACATATCGGAGGTGCATGCAATGAAAAATATCCTAAAGCAGCGAATCAGGAGCGACTTGATCAGGTATTTTGGTAATGCGTTTAAGCGATATCGGACGAAGCACAATTTGAGTCAAGAGACTTTTGCACGGATGCTGAAAATCAGCTGCCGGTCTTACGTAGATATTGAAAAATGTCGCTCGCTGTGCAGCGTATTCACTTTCATATCCTACTGGACAAAGTATTGCGAAGAGCCTCACGCTATGGTTAAAGAGATGCGTGACATCTTTAAGCGGCAAGGGCTTACGCAATCGCCTGACGGAGATCTGCATATTCCAGACTTTGTCCTGAACGCTGAACAACGATTTTCTGCGCAGGATATTCCTGATAAAACCTCTCAACGATGACGCTGGCATATTTGGGGTCAAGCTCCATCGTGCGGCAGATGCGGTCGGTCTGTTCGCAGGCGATGAGCGTGGAGCCACTACCGCCAAACAGGTCCATCACTACGCCGTTGGGCGCAGAGCTGTTCTTGATGGGATAGGCCAGCAGCGGGATGGGCTTCATCGTCGGGTGCTGGGCGGACTTCTTCGGCTTGTCGAAGTTCCATATGGTGGACTGCTTGCGGTCGGCAAACCACTTGTGCTTGCCGTTGGGCAGCCAACCGAACAGCACCGGCTCATGCTGCCACTGATAGGGCGAGCGCCCCAGCACGAGGCTGTTCTTCACCCAGATGCACACGCCGCTGATGTGGAAGCCCGCCTCCTTGAACGCGCGGCGGAAGTTGAGCCCCTCGGTATCCGCGTGGAATATGTAGGCGCTGCCGCCCTCAGCCAGATGCGCAGCCATATTGCGGAAGGCCGCCAGCAGGAATTCATAGAAATTGCCATCCGCCATGCTGTCGTTCTGGATGGACCTGCCGTCTGCGCTCTGGTAGGCGACGTTATAAGGCGGGTCGGTGACGATGAGGTTGGCCTTGAGGCCGTCCATGAGCAGGTCGACATCGCCCGCGTTGGTAGCGTCACCGCAGACCATGCGGTGGCGGCCCAGCGTCCAGACGTCGCCCGGCTCCACGAAAGGGACGATCTCCTCCGGGTCGATGTCGCAGTCATCGTCGGACACATCCTTGTCATGTACCTTAGAGAATAAGTCGTCCACTTCGGCGGCGTCGAAGCCGGTCGCACCGAGGTCATAGCCCGAGGATTGCAGGTCAGCCAGCAAGTCAGCCAGCGCCACCGGTTCCCATTCGCCCACCGCCTTGTTCAGGGCAATGTTGAGCGCCTTTTCATCCTGCGGGTTATCGATATGCACGACCACGCAGTCGATCTCTGTCGCGCCCTCGCTGACCAGCACCTTGTAGCGCTGATGCCCGCCGACGATATTTCCAGTGACCTCATTCCAGATGACAGGATCGACATAGCCGAAGTCATGCAGGCTGCGCCGGATCTTTTCATAGGCAGGATCGCCGGGCTTGAGATCTTTGCGGGGATTGTATTTTGCGGGCTTGAGGCGGTTAATGCTGATCCTCTGCAGATTCATTTCAGTGTTCATTGCAAACCCCTTTCCGTGCGTTGAAGTATTGGTTCTCCCTTTGCATTTGCCTCAGGAGGTGAAACCCTCCGCCGTCTTGACAAAGTAGTCAAATTGTGTTACGATATGACCACCCAAGGAGGTGTTTTCATGTATTCCAGCATTTCGATTCGACCGTCCAAAGAACTGCGAACTAACTACAGCCAGATCTCCAAGTTAGCCAGAAACAACCCCGTTGCGATCACCGTGAATGGCAAAGAGGATACGGTCGTTGTCTCCCACGAAGAATTTGTTGATCAGCAGCAATACATCCAAGAGTTGGAAGCCCGCCTTGCGATATACGCGCATCTTGCACAGGCAATGGATGATGTTAAGCTCGGTAGGGCTCAGACAATGGATGCTGCCTTTGACGATATTCTCGGGGAATTGGATGAGGTGCGTCCATGAGCTATCATGTCAGGATCACCGAAACAGCAAAGCAGGATCTTCGAGAGATCGCTTTCTACATCGCTGAACATTCCATGGACAACGAGACAGCAAAGCGCTTCGTCATGGAATTGCGTGAGCAATGTAAACGATTGGTGGATTTTCCCCAGAGTGGAGCTATACCGAAGGATCACGTCCTGCGCAGCCTGGATTTCCGATACATCGTGCATAAGGATTATCTGATCTTCTACTGCATCGATGAAACGCAGAGGATCGTCGACGTATTGGCGATTTTTAATGCAAAAAAGGACTATCTCCGCGTCATGAGAAAGTATATCTGAACGCCCCAACGTCTGCCCGCATGGGCAGGCGCTTTTTGACTGAGGACTGAACATTGCCCCGCCTGATAAGGCGGGATTTTTCATTTTTGGGGCAGATACCCCCGGTCGGCAATTCCGCGAAAATTCGCGCGAGAGGGCGCGGCGGTCTCCAGCTGCGGGGTGAAAGAATCCGACCACCCCCTCCCCTCGAGGCGGTCGGTCGAGGCACGCGGGGCTGACGGGGCGCGCGGGGCTGCCGGGGCACACGGGGCCGCCGGGCGCGGGGCCGCCGGGGGCGCGGGGCCGCCGGGGGGCGCGGGGCCGCCGGGGCGCGGGGCTGACGGGGCGCGCGGGGCCGGCCGGGGCACATGGGGCCGCCGGGGCACACGGGGCCGCCGGGGGCGCGGGGCCGCCGGGGCGCGGGGCCGCCGGGGCGCGCGGGGCCGGCCGGGGCACACGGGGCCGGCCGGGGCACACGGGGCCGCCGAGGGTGCGGGGCCGGCCGGGGCACACGGGGCCGCCGGGGGCGCGCGGGGCCGCCGGGGGCGCGCGGGGCCGCCGGGGGCGCGGGGCTGCCGACGAAAACGCGCTACTACTTATGCGCGTAGGGCCTTTGGCCCGACCCCGGCGTATCAAAAACAACGCTGAAACTACCGCGTTTCTTATCTTGCTATTTGGGCCGCGCAGAGTGATGTATGTGTCGCGGGCCGGAAAACGGGCCGCCGCGGGGGAAGACCCCGCGGGAACGAAGCGCGAAAGGAGTACACCCCGTGAAAACACAGACTTTTGGCATTGAGATGGAAACCACCGGTCTCGGCCGCGCGCGCACAGCCCAGGCCCTCGCCGAGCACTTCGGCACAGTCGCCCGCCACGTCGGGCTCCACCTCGACAACTGGACGGTGGCCATGCCCGACGGACGGCACTGGACCATCGAAAGCGACTCCTCGGTCACCGACCCCGACGCCGAGGTCGTCAGCCCGGTGTGCCGCTGGGAAGACATCCCCATGGTCCAGGGAGTGGTCCGCGCCCTGCGCAGGGCCGGGGCCATGACCGACGAAAGCTGCGGCATCCACATCCATGTGGGGCTGGGCGAGCACACGCCGCAAAGCCTGCGCAGGCTGGTCAACATCGTCAACGCCAAGGAAGACCTGCTGACCATGGCCCTGGGCATTTCGCCGGAACGGCGCGAGCAGTGGTGCCAACCCGTCGAGCCGCGCTTCCTCGCACAGCTCAACCAGCGCAAGCCCTCCAGCATGGAGGCCATGGCACGGCTCTGGTACACCGCCAACGGCGGCGGCGAAAGCACAGACTGGCGGCAGCGCGCCTCGAGGCACTACGACCGAAGCCGCTACCACCTGCTCAACCTTCACGCGGCCTTTTCCACCGAGCGCCCCGCGCACACCATCGAGTTTCGCGCCTTCAACGGCACACTGCACGCGGGCGAGGTGAAAAGCTACATCCAGCTTTGCCTGGCCATCAGCGCGCAGGCCCTGCACACCAAGGCGGCCAGCCCCGCGCCCCCCATCACAGACAACCCCAAGTACACCTTCCGCTGCTGGCTCCTGCGCCTGGGCTTCATCGGCGACGAATTTGAGACCGCACGCACACACCTGCTCAAGCGCCTGCCCGGCAACGCCGCCTGGCGGCAGGCATCCTGACACAGTTTCCAAATTCGCCCGCCTGACGAGAGCTGGTGGCTGCCAGCCGAAACCGGCGCTCCGCCGGTCGCGGGAAGCTGCACTTTCAAATCAAGCAAGGAGGAAATTCTCATGAAAGACACACCGAAAATCCAACTCACACTCACTCAGACGGAATTGTCCATCCTGCACAGTGCACTTACGGAGTACCGGGCCAAGCTTGGAAATTTGACGAGCGAAATGGTCGCAATGGGGCTTGCCACCGACGAGGCGCAAAGCCTTGCCACCCAACTCAGCGCCCTTTCCAGCAAAATGTGCATCCTTTTGAATCAATGACCCGCCTGACGATGGCCTCCGGCACAGGCCGAAACGCTCCCCCAGCCGGGAGCGTCGCGGGAAGCCGCACAGTTTTCAAATCAAGAAAGGGGTACACACCATGTACGAACACGATTACGACGATTGTGCCAACGAGGAACAGTTCACCGAGGAAGCGCTGCAGGACGGCCTGCGGCAGCTCATTACCGACGGCTACGACAGCTCAGAAATTTGCTGGGAAAACCTGCGGGTACAGACCTTCTCCGAGGCCGGTCTCATGACCCGCGACTGCGGGCTGGTCATCGTCCTACCCGACGGCTCAGAATTCCAGCTCACCATCATTCAGAGCCGGTGACACACCCCGCCTGACGATGGCCCGGCGGCCCCGGACCGAAACGCCCCAACACAGGGCGTCGCGGGAAGCCGTATGCTTCCAAATATACAAAAGGGGGCACTGATATGTGCATCATCTGCGTTTCCAGATCGGGCGTCCGCCAGCCCGGCGAGGCCACCATCCGCGCCATGTTCCTGAATAATCCCCACGGCGCGGGGTACATGTTCGCACGCGACGGCTGGGTCACGATCCACAAGGGCTTCATGGATCTGGACGATTACCTGCGGGCCATCCGCGAAGAACACTTCACTGTCAGCGACAATGTGGTCTACCACTTCCGCATCAGCACACAGGCGGGCGTAAGCCCTGAAATGACGCATCCGTTTCCGCTCTCAAATCGACCCGCCCGCCTGCGCAAACTCGACCTGCGCTGCCGCGTTGGCGTCGCGCACAACGGCGTCATCCCCCTGACCAGTGACCCAAGCAACGAGCGCTACAGCGACACCGCCATCTTTATCACCGACTACCTCTCCCACATCATCCGCAGGCGTGCAGACCTGCGCGACCAGCGCGTGCTGGACAGCATCTTCCAAATCGCGCAGTCCAGGTTCGCCATCATGGACGGCGGCGGACACATCGCCACGGTCGGGAAGTTCATCGACGAGCGCGGGCTGCTGTTCAGCAACGCCAGTTACCTGCCTTGGCGGATGCGGTGAGCGACAGACGCTGCGAAATCAAACAGGGCATAGAAAGGGGATCTCATCATGCACACCATTGTCATCAAGGTCTGGAGGGGGATCGTCTCCGAGGTCTACAGCGACGACCCCAATACGGAGATCGTCATCCTCGACGAGGATCGCACCGATGTGGAGGACATCCCGCAGATCGAGTTGCCCGCGCATCAGGTCTACTGACGCGGCCGCGGCGCAAAGCCGCAGTTCGCAAATCGAGGATCGCCGCCTGCGGGCGGCTTTTCTCGTTGCGCAATGTCGCCGCACGTGGCCGCGTGTCGGGCTTTTGGATCAGGCGCGGCTTCCCGGTTGGGCTTCGCGCCCCGGCGGCATGTGGCGGCAGCGTGGGCGCGACAGGGCAGGAGAAAAAGCACCGGGCGCTTTGCCCGATGCTTTGGGATCGACGGCGGCCTATTTGTCGATGATGTTCGCCGCCATCTGGATGTTCCCGCCCTCGTCGGTTTTAAGGCGGACCACCACCGTACCGTCGCCGGCGCGGTAGTTCGCCTGAAAGGGCTGCGGCCACAGTTCGGTGAGGCCGGGGCAGCTTTCAAATGCCTCGAGGCGGTACCACTCGGCGTTGTCCGGGTCGTCGCGGCAGAGCCTGTAAATGCGCGTCAGCTCCGCCATCTGCCTGCCCACGATCTCAGGCAGCGCTTCGCCGGCGGGGCGCGCCCGGAGGTCGCCGGGCAGGCGTTTGGGACGGAAGGCCGCCCAGCCGGAGAGCGGCGACGGTTGTTTCATATAGGCCAGCATCGCCTCGGTGGAGCCGCAGGCGTCGCAAATATAGACGTCCGCCGCGCGGCTCAGGGCGTTGGTATGCACAGGCGTTTTCATGACGTCCATCCCGCAACGGGGGCACGCCATGCGCTCGCCCGCCCGCTGCCGCGCTTTCAAATCGTCCAGTATCCTCTGGCTGCGCTCTGTCATTCGGATGCCTCCCTGCTCTCGATTTCGTCTTTCGTCTGGGCCGCCTCGCGCTGTTGCCTGCGTATGGCAGCATACTTTTCCCGATGTGCCTGCATCCCTGCCGCGCTTTTGAATGCGGCGTAGCCGTTGAGGTGGGCCGTCAGCGTATGACGCAGCTCCTTGTGTGCAACCCCGGCAAAGCCCATGCGCACCAGCCAGCTGTTGGCGCGGTACTTTTCGCTCTCCGGGTCAACGTGCGGCGTGATGGACACGCGCTTTGCCGCCTTCGCGCTTCGCAGGACGCCGTCCAGCAGCTCGCAGTAAGCGGTCCAGCGCGCGGCTTCCTCCGGGAGGCAGGGCGTGCTGAAGATGAATTTCCCATCCTCGAAGGCGACGCCGCGGACAGCGCCGGCCTCGATCCCATCCCGCACGCGCGCTTCAAAATCGGCGACGCTCGCAGGCGGATCGTCGGTCATGGCTGTTACGAAGGTTTCCTCGATGCAGAGCGTCTCGCCCTGCATCATGCGGTTGAGCAGGCATTGCCGGCCATAGAGCGTTCGCAAAAGACTGATCCGCTCCGTCACCGTCCAATCCCGCAGCGGCGAGACGATGTCCATGCGCTCGGGACTTGCGTCGGGGCCATCGGCTTCTAAATCATCTTCAGCACACGCGGCCTGTTCATCGACGGGTCCCGCTTCCAGCCAGCCCTGCTCGACGAGCATCGGCTTCAGGCTTTCCAGCAGCGCGTCGTTGCCGGACACAATGCCGCCGTCGCGCTCGACGGTGATCTCGCCGATGGTGTAGGCGAAGCCCGGCGCGCCTTCGTAGCGCGCGGGTAGGCCCAGACGTTCGGAAATGCGCCCGACGATCTCGCGCCGGGACTCTCTCGGGGTCTGTATCCTCATGGAACTGCCTCCTTTGCCTATGAGCTATACTATACATCGCTCATATGAGGCCGAATGTCAAGATAACGGTTGGATAACTGTATGCTCGTCCGTCCCTGCCTTGTGGAAGCGGTCTGCAATATAGCAGGCGTGCGAGCAATACCGGCGATGGCCGTTTCCATACGCCTGAAATGTCTTTCCGCAGCAGGCGCAGGTCCTGAAATAGGTCGCCGCATCGCCGTGATGAAACGCCTCGGGGTGTTTTGCCCACCACGCGCGGCGGCAGGCGTCGCTGCAGAATCTTCTGCGCCGGCCTCGCGGGGGCTGGGCGATGGGCTTGCCGCAGGCAGGGCAGCAGGGCGTGTTTTCCTGCGCGTCATTGCCTGCAGCCCTCTGATCTCCATCCAGCCCGTGCCGCTTGCAGAAGTATCGCACGGTATCGCGTTCCAGTCCCACAGCGGCGGCGATGGCCCGGTAGCCTGCACCCCTGGCGCGCGCTTCACGGATCGTCCGTTCCTGCGCCGGGGTGAGCCTTACGCCTCCCACGGCAGGCCCGCCTTCCCGAAGTGCCCGTAGGCGGAGACGCGGTTGTAATCCACATCCTTCAGGCCAAGGCCTTCAATGATTCCGCCGGGCGTGAGGTCGTAGCGGCTGTTGATGTGCCGGAGGATCACATGCGGCGGCTCGCGGTTGGTGCCGAAAAACTGCGCGGAAACAGAAATGGGCGCGGCTATCCCAATGGCGTAGGCCAGCTGCACTTCACAGCGCAGCGCCAACCGTTCCCGCACGATATCGCAGGCGATCTTCCGCGCCATGTACGCGGCGGAGCGGTCCACCTTGGTGGGGTCCTTGCCGGAGAGCGCCCCGCCCCCGCTGCGGCACACGCCGCCATAGGTATCGGCGACGATCTTCCTGCCGGTCACGCCGGTGTCGGCGTAGCTGCCGCCGCGCACAAAGCGGCCCGTGGGGTTGACCAGCGCACGGAAATCATGGTTCAGGCCGTAGGCGTCCGCCACATCGTCCATGACGGAGCGCACGAGTTCGTAGATCTCCCGCTGCCCGGCATAGGCATGATGCTGGGTGCTGATGAGAAAAGTGTGGATGCGCCGGCCGCAGTAGTCGAAGGTGACCTGGCTCTTGGCGTCAGGAAGCAGCAGCGGCGAATGGCGGTCGCGCAGCAGCTCCAGCGCACGGGTGGCCACAGCGAAGGGCAGCGGCAGCATCTCCGGCGTCTCGTTGGTCGCGTAGCCAAACATCAGCCCCTGGTCGCCAGCGCCGCCGCGGTCCACGCCCATGGCGATGTCACGGCTCTGGCAGGTGACCAGCGAGTTGACGACATAGGCTTCAGGATCGGGGTCGCCAACGCGCCTCAGTACTTCGCGGCACAGGACCTCATAATCGGGCGCATGTGTGGAAGTGATCTCGCCGGCGATGAAGATCATGCAGTCCTTGATCATACACTCCACGGCGACGCGGCTGTCGCGGTCGTGGCGGAGGCAGTCGGTGACGATAGCGTCGGCGATCTGGTCGCAGATCTTGTCCGGGTGCCCGGCTGAGACCTGTTCGCTGGTGAATAGCATGTGCGCGGCCTCCTTTCGCGGCAAAGAAAATGCCCCCGCGGGCGTCCGCGAGGGCCAAACCATTTTTGCAGCATAAGCGTATCACATGTCAAGCCTGCACACAAGTGATTTAAGGTGAACTAATGTGAATTTCCGTACACAATTTTTCGCAAAACAGTTGCCGGACTTTTCCGATGATGACGGCTATGAGGACGAGCATATTCTTAGTTCCACTCGTCCATCAAAAGGAAGTCGCGGATATTTCGGTGCTTGATACCATTGCGGCTCATGTCAAACTCGTCGAGCGAAACAACATACTTCGGGAAGTTATCGCGAACGGGATCATAAGCTCCAAACTCCCGGGCAATGGTCTCCTCCGATGCAAGGAGGTACGCCACCTGAACATACAGCTTCTCTCCGCGCTTGTCGCACACGAAGTCGATCTCCTTGCCTCCGATCCTGCCAACGGTCACTTCGTACCCTCTTCTCAGCAGTTCCAGATAGACAATGTTTTCAAGGATCAGGTTGATGTCCTTCGTGTTGCCCCCGAACACCGCTTCGCGGATGCCGTGGTCGGCAATATAGTATTTCTCGTTGGAGGCGAGGATCTGCTTGCCTTGCAAGTCTTCGCGCTTCACTTGATAGAACAGATAAGCATCACAGCAGTACTTGATGTAGTTCAGGATCGTCTCCGGCGCTACGGTGCGCTGCTCGTTTTTGAGGAACTTTGCAAGCGAAGTCGCTGAGAAGGTCGTGCCAACATTCGCCATGACATAAGCGGTGATGCGCTCCAGCAAGTCCACATCACGGATCTTGTTTCGCTTCATGATGTCTTTGAGCTGCACCGAGTTGAACAGATCGTGGAGATACTGCCTGGACGGCTCATCGGCAAAGCGAAGGTTGGCAAGGTAAGGCATACCGCCGGACAGCAAGTACTTCTGGAAGGCTTTCTGCATCGGTTCATTCGGCGCGATCGGGCGGTACAGTTTCAAAAACTCCGCGAAGGAGAACGGATAGATCACAAACTCGACATAGCGCCCGCCCAGACAGGTCGCAAGCTCGCCGGACAGCAGTTTGGCGTTGGAGCCGGTAATATAGATGTCGCAGTCAAGCGAAACGCGCAGGGAGTTGACGCATTTCTCCCAATCCTTCACTTCCTGGATCTCGTCGAAGAAGAGATAAACCTTGCCGTCCATTTCGGCGGCTTTTGCCGTAATCTCATCATGCAAAGCCTTCGCGGTTTGCAGATGGGAATAGCGCATATCTTCAAAATTGATCGAGATAAACTGAGACGGATCAACGCCGGACTCCATAAGCTCCTGTTTTACAAGCTCCAACATGACCGACTTTCCGCAGCGGCGAATACCGGTCATGACTTTGATGAGTTCCGAACCAATGAAAGGACGGATGCGGCTCATATACAATTCGCGTTTGATCATGGGTCTCACAGCTCCCTTTCTCATAGCTGATCATAGTATAGCGCACTTACGTCTGAAACGCAACAGTAAAAATCGATATTATTAGATTCAACTGATAAAATATGTATTTCGACACGGTTCGTCAGTTGCGGTATGAAGACAGGAGGGGTATCCTGCGCACCTGTGTCCTGAAGGAGTGCCGCGACGTCATCCAACGAAAGAACGCAGCACTGAAGCCGGCGTCGGATCGTTCTTCCGCCATCGCGGTATGCGCAGACCTGCCGCTCCCCGGGGATAAGGATGTGGAGCGACCGGAGATATTGACGGTGCACTCGCACAGCCAAAAACCACCTCGCCGACACTTTATCGGCGAGGTGGCCTGTTTATGCGATGCCTTCCTTTTCGCGCAGCAGCTTGTCGGCTACTTCCAACGCCCGCTCATGCCTGCTGAGCACCCACCGGCGGCTGTAATGCAACTCTTCGGCGATCCGGTCCCAGTTCATAAAGCACAGGTACCGTTTTTCCAGGATCAGGCGGTATGTTTCGTTGTGTACCCGGTCGATCAGCTTCCCGATCTCTATCTTTGTGTCCACGAGCGTGTCGATCTGCCTGTTCAGTTCCTCTTCGGCCTCCATCAGGCGGAGGATGGAATCCTCCAGGGAAGAAACATTGCGCGTGCGGGAGACTGCCTCCCCGCCGTAGGCCTGGGTCACCTTCTGCGTCAGGCAGCGCAGGGATTCGATCTGCTGGAGCTTGCTGTTGATCCGTTGATCGAGCCGGTAGGCCTGCCCGAGAAACTCTTTTGCTGTCATCTTGCACCTCCGATCTGTGCCCTGACCGCGCGGATCAGCGCGGCCTGTCCCATGTCCTTGCGCTCCAGCGCCCGCATCACGTCCTCGTCGTGCGTGCCTCTGGCAATGATGTGGCGGATGACCACCGTCTGGCTTCTCTGCCCCTGCCGCCACAGCCGCGCGTTCGTCTGCTGATACAGTTCCAGGGACCACGTCGGCGTGAACCAGATGAGCGTCGAGCCGCCCTCCTGCAGGTTGAGGCCATGGCCCGCCGAGGCCGGGTGGATCAGCCCCACGGCGATCTTCCCCGCGTTCCAGTCGGCGATGTCCCGCGCCGTGGCGATGGGGCGGGCGTCGAAGCGCTCGCGGATGCGCTCGAGGTCGTGCCTGTACCAGTAGGCCACCAGCAGCGGCTTGCCGGTGGCCGCTTCGATCAGGTCTTCCAGCGCGTCGAGCTTGCGCTCGTGGAAGCGGAGTACCTGTTTGTCCTCCCCATACACCGCGCCGCCCGCCAGCTGCAGCAACTTCCCCGACAGCGCCGCGGCATTGGCCGCGTCCACCTCGCCGCTGTCCAGCTTCAGCACCAGCTCCCGCTTCAGCGTGTCGTACAGCTTTTGCTCCTTTGCACTCAGACACACCTCCACGCGGCTGCTGACCAGTTCCGGCATCCGCAGGTGGTCGGCGGCCTTCATGGACACGCAGATGTCGCCGATGCGCCGGTAGATCTCCGCCTCCGCGCCGGGGCGGGGTTTGTAGGTAAACACCTGTTGGGCGCTGCGCTTGTCGGGAAGGAAATACTGCTCGCGGAAGTGGGTGACGAAGCGCCCGAGGCGCTTGCCCATATCGAGCAGATAGATCTGCGGCCACAGGTCGATGAGCGTGTTCGGCGCGGGCGTTCCCGTAAGGCCGATGACCCGCCTGCACAGGGAGCGTACCTTCTTCAGCGCCCGGAACCTCTGCGCCTTGCTGCTTTTGAACGAGGACAGTTCGTCGATCACCAGCGCGTCGAAGTCCCAGTGATGATTCTCCACCAGCCACGCCACGTTCTCCCGGTTGATGATATACAGCATCGCTTTTTTGCCCAGAGCCGCCCGCCGCTGTTTCTCCGTGCCCAGCACCAGCGAACAGGTCAGCCCCTTGAGATGGTCCCACTTGGCGATCTCGGCGGGCCAGGTATCCTCCGCCACGCGCTTGGGCGCAATGACCAGCACGCGCGCGATGTCGAAGCGGTCCAGCAGCAATTCCCACAGTGCCGTCAACGTGATGACGCTCTTGCCGAGGCCCATATCGAGGATCAGTCCGCAGTATGGGTGTGTCAGGACGAAGTCCGTGGCGTATGCCTGATAGTCATGGGGCCTGTATTTCATCCAGCACACCTCCGATCTGCTCCACGCCGTCTACGACGAACACCCTGAACCCCAGCCGCTCGAGCTGCTCCCTGCGCCGGCGCTGCAAGGGACGTAGCGTTTTTCCCGGCGCTTTCAGCTCCACAAAGGCCATGCGGCCCCGGGGCAGGAGCGTCAGCCGGTCAGGTGCGCCGTCCCAGCCGGGGGAGATAAATTTCAGGCAGAGGCCGCCCTGCGTTTTTACCGCCGATGCCAGCCTCCGCTCGATCCGTGATTCCCGCATTTGTACACCTCCTCGATCTCTCAGACCATCCGCGGTCAAGTCATGGAGTGGAGCCAAGTTGGTAAGGGGGGTTTTACCCCTTACCTACTTTGCTCACTCCTTGACAGCCTTCCTTGCTTACTTACTTGATTTCTATATAAGGCCAATACGTGCAAAGTGCGCAGCCGCAAAGGGCGGTTTTTCCTTTAAGCAGGTATTGCGGTATCTTCGGCAGCAAAGGAAAAACCGCCCTTTAAGTGTGGACGTTCATCACGCTTTTCTGTGCGTGGTCTCGTCGAGCAGTGGACGTGTCTGCACCACGCCGTTGGTCACGACATAGTCTTCCCGGAATTCCTTCAGGTAGCGCCGCATCGTGTCGTAGGACACCTCGGCAAGCTCGGCAAGTTTCCGCACCGTCACCGGCTCCCCCTTCGGCGCGGCCCTGAAAGCGTCGTCGAGCCGCTGGCGGCGGATCTCCGGCGTCGTGCGCCTCGAACTCAGCGCCAGGTTGGACAGCGGGCTGCCGTCGGCCATGTACCCGCTCAGCTCGCCCTTCGTGTCCAGCGTGTGCAGCGGGTAGTCGAAGAAAAAGCTGATGGGGCGGATGGGCGGGAATTCCCGCAGCGACGCCTCCATACGCCACGCCGTGCGTGGGGAATCGAAGTCCTCCTCGATGATCACCGTCTCGCCGCCGTCCCCGTCCACCTCCGTCTGCCGGACCAATGGCCGCTTCAGTTCGATGATGTCGAGGATCGCGTCCGGGTCGCGCGAGAACACCCCGCTGCCCGAGGCCCGGTCCATGGCCTTCTTCCACCCCTGCGTGCCCTTCGAGTGATGATGGCAGTAGATCGCCGACGCGCCCATCTCCGTGCAGATCTTGTCAAAGAGGTTGCAGAATGCGCCCATGTCGCTGGCATTGTTCTCATCGCCCGTGATCACCTTATAGATCGGGTCGATGATCACCGCCGAGAACGCCTCGCCCTTCATCCGCCGGATGAGCAGCGGCGCGAGCCTGTCCAGCGGCAGCGCGTGCCCGCGCAGGTTCCAGATGACGATGTTTTCGTCGTGCCGGCCTTCAATGCCCATCGCCCTGTAGATGGCGAGGAAACGCCCGATGCAGCTCGCCGGGTCGATCTCGAGGTTCATGTACAGCACCTTCCCCTGCCGGCAGGGGAAACCCAGCCACGGCCTGCCCTCGGCGATGGAGATCGCCAGCTCGATGAGCAGGAAACTCTTGGCCGCCTTGCTCGGCCCGGCGATCAGCGCCTTGTGCCCGCGCCGCAGCACGCCGGCGATCAGCTCCGGCGGCTTTTCGGGCGGCTCCTTCACGTCGCTCAGCGTGACCGGCTCCGGCAAAAGCGCCAGTTCCTCGGCGTACTCCAGCCACTCGCCCCACGAACGCCTGCCGATGTTCGTCGCCAGCAGCGTCTGCATTGTGCCGCCCCGCACCGCGCCCGGCATCCGGCTCAGCCGCGAGGGGTTCTTGTTGGCGTTGTCCACCGGGAAGCCACGCGCCTCCAGGAAGCGGAACAGGTAGTTGACGCGCTTCCGGTACTCCTGTTCGCCGGGCGCGTCGATGTGCACCACGGCATGGACGCTCTTACCTGCGGAGTCCACGAGGCAGGCGATGGGCAGTTCGTATTTGCGGTAAAAGCGCTCCTGTTCCTCCCTGGGCAGCGTGTCGGACTCGATGAGCACATAGCGGAAGGCGACGACGTTTTTGTCCGCCTGCCCCTTGCCGTCCAGGGGGTTCATCCGTATCCACGCGCCGCACTCCGGGCGGTAGGGGCCAATGACCTCCTCGATGCTGCCGCACTGTTCCAGGCGTTCGATAAAGTCCGCCGCCTTCAGGGAGAGGTTGGTGTTGACGGGTTTGTACCGGCCGTGGCTGTCCGCCTTCACCTGTGTGGCAAAGCCCACGGTCTCCTCCGGCTGATAGAGCGTTTCGATATAGCGAGCGAGCATCCCGGCGGGCGTGGCATCCGTATCATCCGCAAAATCCGCGGCGGCGGAAAACCAGCCGTGCCTGCGGGCCAAAGCGAGTATGCTGCGCACGGTGACAGGGCGGGGCGCGCCCCGGAAGCCAGCCCAGCGGCGCCCGCAGTCGCCGGGGACGTAGCGGGGATCGTCCCGCGACCATTCGTCCCACACCTCGCACGCATAGCCCGCGTCCTTCAGCGCCATGCCGGTCTCCAGCCACTCGGCGTAACTGCACTCCCGGACGGGGACACAGCCCAGGGCCGAAAGCACCTCATCCATGGCGGACCTCCTCCATTTCCTCAGTAAAGTAGCGGATGGGCATCCCGCGCGTCTCGGCCTTGTAGATCTCCGCCGCCATGCCGCCGCTGATGCGCCTGCCGAACACCCACACTTCGGAACACTTCGCGAGCAGCACCGTGGCCATGTAGAGGCCGAGGTCGCGCTGCTTTGCGTCATTGTCGTCCATGAATTGGGGGAAGAACAGGTGTGCGGCAATGGGGATGCAGTCCTTCTGCACCGCGAAGCGGCAGTAGCGCCGGGCGTTCAGGACATTGGCCTTGACGTCGCCCGCGTAGGGCGAGCAGATGTAGACGATGGGGCGGTAGCGGGCGAGCCGGTCGCGGCGCTGTTTTTCCTTCTCTGCTTCCTTCGCCGGATCGGGGATGTTCTGGAACGCCAGATACGGCGTGGGATCGTGATAGCCCTCGTGGTTGAATCTGCTGATCTTCATGGTTTTTCTCCTCAGTCCTTTTGATAGAATCGGCATTCATAGCCGTCCGCGCGCAGGGGCAGCCCGTCCGCCCACGCCGGGGCTTCGGCCATGAGCGCGCACACTTCGTCAACGCTCGAATGGCCAATGGGCACTTCCAGCACAGCTTCGTCGTGGACGTGCATGACGATCTCGAGGCCGGCGTCGCGCAGGCGCAGCATGGCTTCGGCCAGCAGGTCGCGGGCGGTCGCCTGCACGATGTTCTCCGTGAGCTTGCCGCCGAACGTCTCGATGCGCGTCCACTTTTTGCCCTCCCCGACGCCCTCGTAGGTCAGGCCGTCGCCGCCGAAGCGGTTTGTCTGGATGCGGGGCTTGACGTAGCAGAGCTTCCTGCCCGAGGGCAGGGTGATAAACAGCATCCCGGAGCGACAGTGGAAAGTGAGCCGGCCCAGGCGCACGCGGGCCTTTTCCCTTGCAGCGGTCATGGCGGCGTCCTCCACCTGCGCCCAGAGGCGGATGATGTGCGGGTTGGCCTCGCGCCACTGGCGTACCAGCGGCGGCAGTTCCTCTTCCGCGAGCCCCATCTCCAGCGCGCCCATGGCCGTCAGCGCGCCGACCGCGCCGCCGTAGCCGAGGGCGAGTTCGGCGATCTTCCCCTTTTGCCGCAGGTGGCTGTTCTGGCCGTGCTTCTCGACGGGCACATGGAACATCTTCGAAGCGCTGGCGCAGTAGATGTCCCCGCCCTGCCGGAACACCTCCAGCCGCCACTGCTCGCCCGCGAGCCAGGCGATGACGCGCGCTTCGATGGCGCTGAAGTCCGCGACGATGAACCGACAGCCGGGCCGGGGAACGAAGGCCGTGCGGATCAGTTCCGATAGCACGTTGGGCGTGGACTCGTACAGCGCCTCGATATCCGCATACCGCCCGGCCTTCACCAGATCGCGGGCGAGGGCCAGATCAGGGATGTGGTTTTGAGGTAGATTTTGTATCTGGACGAGCCTGCCGGCCCAGCGCCCGGTGCGGTTGGCCCCGTAGAATTGCAGCAGCCCGTGGACGCGTCCGTCCGCGCACACCGAGCGTCGGATGGCCTCGTATTTCTTCACGCTCGTTTTTGCCATGAGCAGGCGCAGTTTCAGCACCTCCAGCACATCGCCCTCCGCGTCGGGAAGGAGCGCGCGCACCGCCTTTTTGTCGAGCGTATCGACCTCCGTGCCCTGTCCCTCCAGCCATTCCTTGAGCTGCGCGGGGCTGTTGGGGTTGGCAAGCCCGGTCAGTTCGTAGGCGCGCTTCGTGGTCTTTTCCCGGTACTGCTCGTCGCACTCGATGGCGCGCGCCACCAGCACAGGATCGACCATGATGCCCCGGTCGTTGATCTCCTGATCCAGGCGGTACAGTTCCTGTTCCTTCGCGGGGATGGGATAGCCCTGCACCTTTGCCCGTATCTCCCGCTCGGCCTCCACGTCGCGCACGCAGTATTCCTTGAACCGCTGCCACTTCTCCGGGGCGTGTTCCGGCAGGTTGCGCGTGCGCTGGCCGTTGGCCTTGGTGGGCTTGCAGGGCAACGAGAAGTAGCGCACGAGGTCGCCGCCCTCTTTGAGCTTTTTGCGCTCGATGCCCAGCACTTCGCCCACGCCCTCCAGCGACAGCGGCAGCGCCAGCATCGCCGACTGCACGGCGGTACACTGCCACTGCGCGGCATCCAGACGCTTTCCGAGACAGCGGCCGATACAGGTACGCTCGAACGCCGCGTTGAAGGCCGTCTTGGTGATGGCCGGGTCGGTGAGCGCATCCAATACGCGGGGCGGGAGGCGTTCGCCGCACTTGAGGTCTACGACCTGTGTTTCCTCATCATCGAAAGCATAGGCGAAGAGGAGGATCTCAAAGCTGGGATGTTCCGCGTAGGCGTATACCCCGCATTTGGGCAGGTCGACTTCGCTGTACGTTTCGATGTCGATGCCGAGGATGGGCATTGGAGCCACCTCCTTGCTGATGTTTTTTCTGGCGTTGGTGTTTTTGATCGGGGCGGCAGCGTTTCACCGCCGCCCCTTGGCCAGTCAGGAGAGGAAATCGTCATCGTCGTAAGTCTCAAATTCCTCCGCGGCGTTGGCCTTGCCGCCCAGCGGCTCGCCATCGCGGAGTTTCTGGATGTTGCCCAGCCCCGCCGCGATGCCGCGGTTGCCGTTGGTGTTGAAGCCGTAGAACGTCACCGAGATCTGCCCGTAGCAGCCGGAGTACACTTCGCTCTGGTCGAGGATGCGCTGCACCTTCCTGTCTACCACCTCTGGGGCCTGACGGCTGTTGGCGTTGAGGAACCAGCTGTCCGCGTAGGCTTCGTCGTCCGGGCGCTCGATGTCGCCGTCGCGCAGGGGCAGCTTCAGGTTCGGGGGGATCTTGCCACCCCACTTGGAGAGGGATTCCTTCTTGGCATTCTCTATGGCCGCCCGGATCTTCTCCACGGTTCGGGTATCGCTCTTGGGGATGATGGCCGAGACGCTGTAGCGGGGATCGCCGCCGTTGACAGAGTCCGGCTCCCAGCAGTGCAGGTAGGAAAAGCGGCAGGGGATGATGACTTTGTTGGGATTCATGCTCATAACTGTACCTCCTTGATCTTCGGGTGCAAATTGTCCTTCGGACAATCTGCACCTACACTCGGCGAATTTACAATTCGCTCTCGTTAGTCGGAGCTGAAGCTCCTCCCTCCGAAATCGTCTTTTGCGGTGTCAAAGGAAGCGGCTTCGCGCCGGTCGGAGTCGGGAACGAGGGTGAGCTTGCCCTGGGGCTTGCAGACGAGCTTTCCGAGGATGGCGCTGAAGCGCTCCTTGCCCATGAGCCGCTCCATCTCGGTCACGCCCAGCAGGGACTTTTTGTAGATGTCCGTGTACCCGGCGGCTGCGGCGGCCCGGGCGACGTCCTCCTCAGAAGTGTATCTCCGGGCGCTTCGCCCTTCGACCACTTTGTAGCCGGGCCAGTGCTTGCCGTGGGCGATGGCCTGATCCTGCGCGTAGGCGTAAACGTCCGCCGCCCACTTCGACAACTCGTCCGCGCGGGCAATGACCTCGGAAACTTCCTCATCGGTGAGCAGCGCAGGCTGCCGGAACTCCAGCTTCGCCATCTCGAGGAAATGCTCGGCTCTTGCCCGGCACTGGTTGCGCGCTTTGCAGAAGCGGCACCACGTCCCGGCGGCGAACTCGCCCGCGCCGATCAGGGCCTTTGCCCCCGCGGGCCGCAGGACTTCCTCGCCCCACTTCTTCAGGTAGTCCGGGGAGACGTCCCACGTGGAGGAATTGTTCAGGCGCGGCTGGAAGATGGTCAGGCGCACAGTCTCGATGTCGTAGAGCGCTTCGGCCATGTGCAGGACGCCGAGGCCGTAGATCATGAGCTGCGGGTTTTCCTCGGCGTGTACCTCGACGCCCTTGCCCAGCTTCAGGTCGATGATGTGTACGATCTTGTCCGTGATGATGACCATGTCGGCGGTGCCGAAGCAGCCCTCCACATACGCGGAAACATCTACGCGCTGCTCTACCAGCAGGATGGGCGAGGCGCAGCAGCGGCGCGAGTCCTCGATCTCGCCGGTAACGAAGGAAACGTACTCATCCACCGCCGCCAGCAATTCATCCGTATAGAACTCGGAAGTTGGGCGAATGGTCTGCTGGCCGAGGTACTTGCGGATGTGGTGCTCCGCCAACGCATGACCGGCGGTGCCCTCGGCGGCATAGACGCTCTCGCCTTCCTCGAACTGTTCTTCCAGCAGCAGCGAGGGCGGGCAGTGGATACGGCGGTTGGCCGCCGAGGGGGAGAATCTTGCGTGGATCTCTGGCATTACAGCGATCTTGCCTCCTCCATGAGGGCGGGATAGTCTTCCGGTTTTACGCCGGAGAGCTTCCCCGCGTCGTACTTGTTGAGTAGCGCCTTGACCTCTTTGGTCTTGCCCTCGCCGCTCTTCTCCGCCAGCAGCGCGCGCACCTGGTCGATGGTCGGCAGGGGCTGCGGGGCGGGCTGCTCTGTTTCCGTGCTGAATGAGGTCCTCAACGCGTCAGAAACACTGATAATGGCTTCGCCGCATTTGCGCAGCTCGGCAATGGCGGCATCCAGGTCGGCCATCCTGCTCATAGGCTTTACCCCCTTCACAGTCATCCTCTTTGTCCAGATCTGCCAGTTTGTCTGCCAGGCGTCGTGCCACATCAGCGATCTCCATGAGGATGGCGATCACTTCCGCGTTGCGCTGGCAGGCGGCTCGTGCTTGCTCCATTTGCTACCCTCCTTCCTGTGCGACCAGTTGCGCCTGCATTTTCTTTGGAAAGAAGCGCTGCTATTTGAACGAAAGCGGATGTGATTCCCACTAAGATCGCGTCAGTTCAGCAGATCTTCCAACTCCTTCCGATGGGCGCGGATAAAGGCGTCCATTTTTTGGATCCGGCTGTTGAGGGTCGATTGCGCCTTGACGCCCAGCGCCCGGGCGATCTCGCGCTCGGTGTATTTGTGCGCCCGCATTTGGAACACTCGTGCGCCGTCCGGGATGAGGTCGTCCAACGCGCGATACAATTTTTCCAGCAGCAGCTTGCCGGCGACAATTTCCTCTATCCCGGGACTGGACGGCTCTGGCGGCTCCATGGCAAAATCATCGCCGAAGGCTTTGGCGAAGGACAACATGCGAAAACCCTCTTGTTGCCAGGGACACATGCCGCAATCCCCGGAGCAGCGCCTGTAGTTAGGCTGGCCGCACCTGCCGTCCCGTCGGGCGCGATAGCGTTCGTTTTCTTTCCAGCGGGCGGCTGCCAGATAGACATCTTCGGTGACGGGGATCTGTTTGTGGCCGGCTTTGAGATAACGCTGTTTCACAGGCCTTTCTCCTTTCGGTGACGCCGAACGGAGAAAGATCAGGCTGAATGGCGCAGCAAAATGGCTGGCAGACGATGCGACGATCTCCGTTCGCGTTGTCTGCAGCGGCGCTTTTCATCCAGCCGTTGCGTGTGTTGTCACCCCGCTCCCACAGATGAAAAGCATGCCGTGATCAGCGGCTGCGGGTGGCGGAGCTTGTTTCTGCGCATAAGGATACCTTGGCGCGCGCAAAAACACCATGGCATCAAATGACGTGAAAATGGGGCTTTTTACTGGCCGTTGAACCGCACGGAAAGAGAAAAAAACCGCAGTGGCAATAAAAAAAGCACGCCATCAAATGACGTGCCCATCAAAATATTTTTAGGTGCGCCGTTCAATAGCGCACAGTTTGCGGAAGGTCAGGTGGCCTTGAGTTTCAGCGGCTCGCAGCCGGAAGCCTTGAGGAAATTTTGCACGGTATCCAGAGAGTCCATGAACATACAGTCGAGGATCAGGCGATATGCCCGGTGCTGCTTCGTGCGTCGCAGCATCAACCCTGCCCTTGCCAGCAGTTCACCCGAGAGCCACGGCGGCAGCCGCAGCGCGACGCAGAGCGCTACGACTTGGTCCAGGCTGTAATTGGCGCGTTCCTTCCGGCGCAGACGCGAGATCGTGCTTACGGAGATGCCGGAGCGCTCCTCGAGCGCCTCCTCGGTGACTCCCGTCTGCTCCATCAGGAACGACAGGGCCTGCGGGAAGGCATCGGGCAAGGCGTCGAGGACGCGGGTCATGTGCTCCAGTTTCTCCCGGGCTGAAAGCGCGTCGTCCTCCTCAGCAAAGGCGATGTAGTGGCGGTTATACTCCTCGTCGCTGTTGAGGCAGCTGAAGCGATAGTCCGAAAGCCCGCAGGGTTCGTAGACGCTGACAAAGCGCAGGCAACATTGATCCACGTGCGCGTTGGCCCAGGCGGTGAGCCGCAGCCCGTTTGCGGCAGCCCTGACATAGCGTTCGTCGTTCAGGCAGACATGCCCGTCGGCAAAAACATAGCGCCCGCTGTCCAGCAGCTTCCTGAAGTCGGGGTTTGAGCAATACTCGTCAAAGAGTTCCCTGCGGGACAGGGCGAAGGTGTAATTGCCGTTCCCCCGGCTGCGCTCGAACGCGAATGGTTCGATATAGGCCCCGTCTACATAGTTGAGCGCACCCTTTGCCTCAATGTGGCCCATCTGGATCAGCCGCGCCCGGACGCGGAACTTGGGCAGATCGTGATCCCGGGCGATCCCGCGCGCGATCCTGTCGTAGCGCTTCCCCCAATGTAGGTCAGAGCCGTCCAGGCTGGCTTCCTCTTCCCGCACCAGGTCGCGCATCATGGACAGCGGCATCATCAGCCCAAAGCTGCCGCGATTTGCCTGCCATTCGAGCCACCGCAGGGGGTTCCTGCTGCCCCTGCTGTCCGTGACCACGGTCTGCCTTGCCCTGAGCGCGCTCACATCGTTGTTGTGCATGTGCTGGAGACGGTAGAACATGAAGTGCCAGTCGTAGTGGATGCACTCGTGGTAGATCTCCAATTGGCAGAAGTCCCGGTGGACCGCCCTGGTATTGATGAGGATGGTGTTCCCGGGCAGCGTCATAGGATACGGAGAGGGAGGATCGTCCTCCGATGTGGCTGGGAATTCCTGCACCATCACCGTTTCCGGGCAGAAGAACAGCATGCTGAGCGTGTGCGGGCGCCCATACAGCGGCAGGCGCTCGACGTTCAGCCCCATGCGTTTTGCGAGTACAAAGGGGTCTTGCTCGCGCCGGTCTGTCGCGGCGTTCGGGCAGAAGGCGCGCAAAAACTCCTCCGCGCCCTCTTCGATCTCTTCCTTGCGGAGGATGGGGATCATGTAGTCGCTCAGCCGCCAGTGCCGCCGTTCCGGCATGTCCCGCAGGTACCCGCACGCGGCGGTCCAGAATTCCATCCCTGACTCCATGTCGATCCATAATTCGACATACAGCGGACAGGGAACACAGCCGCTGTCCGTGCAGATCTCGGGGTATACGATGACCTCCGCCAGGGCGGTGTATTTGTCGTATCGCCAGAAGTTCATCGCCCCAAACGTGCAGTTGGCAGCGGAAAGCACGATCTCCCCGCCGTCCACATCCGCGGGCATTTCCAGCGCCCCTGCCCAGATGCTCTCGTTCAGCGCGTCAAAGATCATCTGCCTGTGGTGTTTCAGGATATACGCCTTCATGGACTGTATTTGCGGCACGGGCACAGTTTTCGTGTTCGCGCCCACAGCGGTGCAAATATCGCCCGCGTCCTGGGGCTCGTCCTGCAGCGGCGTATACGGCCCCGGTACCCTGCCATGCGCGGGACTGGGAGAAAAGCCAAACCGGCGTGTAACGTCATTCATGGTCTTTGTCCTCCTGTAAGGGTCAGGCAATGCAGATGGCGGACACTGCCTTGGAGCCGGGGCGGCAACCGTCAAAGAACTGCCTTTACCAACATAACACATAATTTATTGTCTGTAAAGTACAAAATCGCTCTTTACAAAAAAGCATTGCTGTGCTATGATGGATACAGAGGGGAAAACGTCCCCATAAACCTTGCAATGAGGTGAGCGCATGCCCAGAGAAAAATCTGAAAAAAAGGCCCGCAACGCCGGAGGCCGGCCGCTGACCGACACAGAGCGTCGCGCGCACGTGGGCCAGGTGATCCGCAAATACCGCACCGCCGTGGGCATGGATCAGGCGGCGCTGGCCGCCAGGCTCGGCTGCACCAAGACCGCCATCGGCAACTGGGAACTGGGGCTGACGCGCCCGGACATCGACAACGTCCCCAAGATCTGCCGGGCACTGAAGCTCCCGGTGACGGAGCTGCTGGGCATAGAGTCGGAAGCGGCGCTGCCCCGTGAGGACCAAAGCCTGCTGGAGACGTATCATCGGCTGGACAGGTTCGACCAGAACACCATCCGCCAGCTCATGGAGCGGCTCTTGTTCCAGCAGGACCGCAAGGAAAAGGCCCGGCTGCGCCAGGCCTACCGGCCGCTTTGCCTCTATGCGGAGGCCGCGTCCGCGGGCGTCGCCGCGCCGATGGCTGACCACGCAGAACAGGAAACAGTCTACGCGCTTGAGGCCAGCATCCCCCATGGCACAGATTGCATTATCCCCGTGAACGGCCGGAGCATGGAGCCCACCTATCGCAACGGGAGTTATGTCTACGTGGACACCCGCGCCGCGATCCAGCCCGGACAGGTGGGCATCTTCATCGTCAACGGCGAAGCGTTCATCAAGGAATACCAGCCCGACGGCCTGCACTCGCACAATCCCCGCTACAAGACGATCTACACGGGTGAGGGCGCCGACGTACGCTGCTGCGGACGCGTGACCGGCGCGGTCGCGGAGGGCGACATCGCCACCGGCCCGCTTGCCGAGAAGGTCATGGCCGCCTTTGACGGGGCGGACGAATAAGGGGGCGCCGCATGAAAACACAAAAGCCCTTGAAGGGCGCACGGCCGCCGCGCATGGAGCGGGTATACGTAAAGGTCAATTCGGACTTTGACGCCACCGGCTACATGCAGCCCCGCTCCATCACATGGGCGGACGGCAGGACATTCAGGATCGACGCCGTCAGGGATTACCGCCCGGCGTCCTGTTACCGGCAGGGCGCGGAAGGCTCGTGCTACACGGTGGTGATCCGCGGCGAGGAAAAGCGCCTCTTTTTTGAGTGGACGGACTCTGCCTTCGCCAGCCGCGTCGCGCGCTGGTATGTGGAAACGGCGGTCGCGGAGGCGAACTGACCCGGCAGCGTATGAGCGAATACCCAGGAGGAAAGGAGGCCGGCGGGAATGGCGGAAAAGACGCGGCAGTATGTGGCGATTGACGCCAAGAGCTTCTACGCGAGCGTCGAATGCGTGGAACGGCATTTGAACCCGCTGACCACCAACCTCGTCGTCGCGGACGAGAGCCGCACGGAAAAGACGATCTGCCTCGCCGTCTCCCCGGCATTGAAGGCGCACAAGGTTCCAGGCCGGCCGCGGCTGTTCGAGGTGATCCAGCGCATCCGGGAGGTCAACCGGGAACGCCTGAAGGCAGGCATACGCTCCGGGGCCATCCGGCGCGACCCGGAGACGCGGGAATACCGCTTCTCTTCCGCCTCGTTCGACGCGGAAGCGCTTGCGGCCGACCCCTCGCTGGAAGTGTCCTATATCGTCGCGCCGCCCCGGATGCGGCTCTACGAAGAGTACAGCAGCAGGATCTACGCCACCTATCTCAAGTACGTCGCTCCCGAGGACATACTCGTATATTCCATTGACGAGGTGTTCATCGACGTGACGGATTATCTGCGCACCTGCGGCATGAGCGCGCATGAGATGACCATGACGATGGTGCGCGACGTGCTGTACAACACCGGCATCACCGCCACGGCGGGGATCGGCACGAACCTGTACCTCGCCAAGATCGCCATGGACATCGTGGCAAAGAAGGCCACGCCGGACAAGGACGGCGTGCGCATCGCGGAACTGGATGAAATGAAGTACCGGGAGCTTTTGTGGACGCATCGCCCGCTGACTGATTTCTGGCGCGTCGGCGGCGGCATTTCCAGAAAGCTGGAAGCCATGCACCTGCGCACGATGGGCGACGTGGCGCGAGCTTCTCTCGACCCTGTCGCGGAAGATCTGCTGTACAAAACATTCGGCGTCAACGCCGAGCTGCTCATCGACCACGCCTGGGGCTGGGAGCCGGTGACCATGGAGGTCATAAAGCAGTACCAGCCCTCCACCAGCAGCCTTTCCTCCGGGCAGGTGCTGCACTGCCCATACGACTTTGAGAAGGGCCGCCTGATCGTCCGCGAGATGACCGAGCTGTTGGCGCTGGATCTGGTCAGGAAGCGCGTGGTCACCAGGCAGATGGTGCTGGACATCGGCTACGACCGGGGGGGGAGAGTCTCGCCGGGGAGCGCGGGAAACGGTATGCCGGCGAGGTCGCTACGGATCGCTACGGGCGCAAGATCCCCCGGCACGCCCACGGCACCGGGAACATCGGCCGCTACACCAGCTCCACGCACGCGCTGATGAAGGCGGTACTCGACCTGTACGACCGCGTGGTGGACAGGGAACTGCTGATCCGCCGGGTCAATATCACCGCCTGTGACCTCATCCCCGAAGACGCGATCCCGGAGGCCAGGCCTGTGCAGCTTGACATGTTCACGGACTATGAGGCCGTTGAACGTGCGGAAGAAGCGCTGCGCTCCGCCGAGGAACGGGGAGCGCAGGCTGCAACAGGCGACGCTGGCCATACAGGAAAGATTCGGGAAGAACGCGATGCTCAAGGGGATGAACCTGATGGAGGGCGGCACGACCATGGAGCGAAACGGCCAGATCGGCGGGCACAAGGCGGGTGACGGGCTGTGACGGATAAAGACTTCCCCTACGCGGACATACTGCACTTGCCCCATCACAGGGCGGCAGGCCGGGCGCACATGAGCCTGCACGACCGTGCCGCGCAATTCGCCCCTTTCGCGGCGCTGACCGGGTTTGACGGCGTGATCGCGGAGACGGGCCGGCAGACGGAGCGTCGGGTGGAATTGTCGGAAAGCGAAAAGGCGCGGCTGGACCGCAAGTTCGCGCGCATCATTGAAAGTCTTCAGCAGGGACAGCATCCGACGGTCACGGTGAAGTATTTCGAGGCGGACGCGCGCAAGGATGGCGGCGCGCACAGGCAACATTCGGGAGAGGTAAAAAAGATAGACCTGTTCGAGAGGACAATGGTGTTCATGGGGGAAAACAGTCGCTCGGGAGGGAAGGCAGTTTCCCTCGACGACGTCGTGGACATCAGAGGGAAGTCGCTGGAAGCCCTTGAAGATGCCTGCGAGGGCGACGACGCCTTTTGAGGGTCAATCCCAAATTCTGTGTAAACTCCAAATGAGGCATGAACAGAGCAGGATCATCCATTGTGCGCGGCAGCGGATTTATCCGACTGCCGCCTTGTGTGCAGTATAACGCCGGCGGGGGTGGATGTCAAGGGCGGCGGCAAGGCCGCCGTTCATCGGAGCGCCGCGCACAGCGGCGCGCAGACCCTTGACGTCCGGCCCCGGCGGTGTTATTCGGGCATGCGTCCGGCAAAATAGATGGACAGCTGCGCATGGATCACGCTCCAGTCCTGCCGCCGTCCCGTCCACTTTTTCGTGATGTGCATCATCGCCAGATACAGCATTTTCAACAGGCTGTCGTCTGTTGGAAACACCGATTTGGCCCTGGTCACCTTGCGCAGCTGGCGGTTGAAACCCTCTATGGCGTTGGTGGTATAGATCAGCCTGCGCACCTCCTGAGGGTACTTGAAATATGTACTCAGATTGGCCCAGTTCGCCCGCCAGGACTGGGAGATTCTCGGGTATTTCCCGTCCCAGCGCTCTCCAAAGGCGTCCAGAGCATTCAATGCTGCCTGCTCGTCTACGGCGCATAGACTGCCTTCAGATCCGCCATGAGGGCTCTTATATCCTTATAGGACACATACCTGCTGGAATTGCGCAGCTGGTGGAGGATGCAGTTTTGGATCTCGGTCTGAGGGAAGCTGGCGTGAATGGCCGCATCAAATCCCGTCAAGTTGTCCGTGCAGGCGATGAAAATGTCCTCTACGCCACGGTTCTTCAGACCATTGAGCAGTCGCCCAGAATTTGGCGCTCTCGTTTTCTCCGACCCACATACCCAGAACGTCCTTCCGGCCGTTCAGGTCAATGCCAATAGCGATGTATACCGCCTTCTTCACGATCTGGCCCTCGCTGCGGACATGGTAGTGGATCGCGTCCAGAAACACTACGGCGTAGATCCCCTCCAGCGGCCGTTGCTGCCACTCCCGCACGATGGGCAGGATCTTGTCCGTGATCCGGCTCACGGTGCTGTCTGAGACGCAGATGCCGTAGATGTCCTGTATATGGGCCTCAATATCTCCCGTCGTCATCCCCTTGGCGTACATGGACAGGATCTTCTCCTCTATGTCCTGGCTGATGCTGGTCTGGTTCTTCTTCAGCACCTGGGGCTCAAATTCGCCTTTCCGGTCGCGGGGAACGGACACTTCCACATCTCCGAAGCTGGTGCGCAGCGTCTTGCTGCTGTGGCCGTTGCGGCTGTTGTCCGTGGCCTTGTTCCTGTAGTCGTATCTGCTGTAGCCCAGTTCATCCTCCAGCTCCGCCTCCAAGCCGTTCTCCATGAACTCCGCGATGGTCTCCTTGAACAGATTCTGGATGTCGTCCATGCTGCCGATGTTTGCCATCTGCAGCAGCTCCCGGATCTTCTCCCGTCGCGCCTTTTCTTCCGGGGTACGGTTCTTTCTGGACATGTGTTTTACCTCCTGTGTGATGCTTCTATTCTACACCTCATGGGAGGTTTACACAAAGTTTGGGACGGTCTCGGCCATCATGCGGAGCGTCGCCGAATCACCCGCACAGATGGCATGATCCAGCTTGACGATCAGCGTTGTGGCGGTGGTGGCATTGTCGCTGGTCGTAGGATTCCCCGTCCGAAGTATACTTTATATCAACGCCGTTTACAGCGGTTTCGCCGCATAAAGACCCCCGATGTGATTGGGCGCTTCTGTCCCATATCTCATCAGGGGTTTGCAGCGTCTGAAAAAAGATCGCTCACGGCGTCTGCGCGTCTTCGGCATCCAACAGCAAACGTATGATCTCGCGGGAGGTCTCCGGGTCGCGCTCGAGCAACAGCTCTGCCAGCGCGTTGGAGGTGATCTGAAAGGCGAAGTGCAGCATCGGCACCGCAAGAAACCGCTTTGCGAACAGCTCGTTCAGCTTTTCCATATCTGTCTCGCTTCCCAGTATCCCGCAGATCTCGCTGTAAAGTTTGTCGAGCAAGGCCGAGTCCATGCGTGTCTCTGTATCGTACCAGATGTCCTGGACAAGCGTGGGCAGATGCTCGTGGAGGAACTTGCCCACCATGTGGCAGAAGTAGATGAGGTATCTCGTATTCGCTTCCTGATTGGGCAGCGGATGCTTCGCGGCATATTCCTGCACTTCCCGGGCGAAAATGTCCTGCCGTTCCTGCTCGGGCGGCAAGCCCTGCGCCGCCCTGCGGCATTGCGCGGAGAGCGGGCGGGTCAGGGGATCGTCGGCGGAGAAAACCTCATCCAGGGGGGTCGAACAGGCGATCAGGAGCTGACGGATGTATTCGTCGAGCTTATACGCGTGCGTCCCCAGCCGCCGGCGAATCATCCTTGCCTGCGATAGAAAGCTCTCGAGCGTGTCGTGCCCGGCGACGAAATCAGCAGCGCCCAACCATGCGTTTTCGCGCTCAAATATGTTCATGGGAACCTCCTTCATGTCGTCATGCGCTGAGCGTCGCCCGTCCGGCGGCACTCTCCATCAGGCGCTCCGCATCCTGCTCCTGCTGCTGGCTGGGTGGCAGTGGCCCCGCCACCTGTCTAAAGCACTCGGGATGCTCTTCGGAGGACACCGCAAAAACATAGCGGTTGGCCTTCCCTGGCTCCCGGATCGTTTCCAGTATGCCGCGCTCGGCGAAGTTTTTCAGGTGAAAGTACATCGTTGAATCGTCGGTGTGGAGCAGCTTTGAACAATCTTCGGCACAGAACTCCTTTTGACCAAATTGCCCGTACATTGTCGCCAGATATTGCTTCTGTTTGGACGTAAGAGCGTCGCTGCGGACGTCAGCGGGGCGCTCCCGGTTCAGTCGATAGATGCATCGGCCATGCCCGTCGCGCATCTTGTGGATCAGCCCCATGTTCATCGCACGGCGAACATCGGTGCAATATGTCGTTTTGGAAACGTCAAACGTCTCTCCCCATTCCTTCGGGGCAAAATGCTCCCTGCCGCTGTCAATGAGCTTCAGGAGAAACTGTCCTATTCGTTGAAAACTGGATGATAATGGATCCGCCGCCAGCACGCGCAGCGTTTCCGTGAGATCAGTCGAGAGGGCAGGATCTGCGGCCTCTTCCTGCAGGCAAAACTCATACAGCGCCGTTCTCTGTTCTGGCGTCACATTCCTAATGATGCCTCGTTCCGCCATGACGTCGCAGGCGTCGTCAGCGTTCTCCTTGGGAACGCCCATGTAGCCTACCCATTCCGAACGGTGGAAGCGGTAAATGCCTTTGGCGAGCATTTCCCGGATGGTCTCCGCCGCCCGCCGCCTTATGTTCGATTTGCTGCGGGAAAAGGTTTCCACCTTATCCTCGAAGCTCATGGCAGCCCATGCCGACGCCTTGGCTGCCAGTTTTGCTCTCGTTGCCCATTGCGGGGGGCTCTCCGTAGCGGCCCCATCCGGCGCGATCCTGAAAGAATAGCGCATGAGATCTCCGCCGAGGTGCTTTTCGAGCATCCCCCTGTCGTAGAGGGCGCGGCATTCATGGTCTGCTTTCCTGCGGGGAATCTGCAATATCCGGCTCCAGTCTGTGACGGTGAACGTAGTCATGCCATGGCTGAGCATGGCGCGGATGTGTTCCGGGTATTCCCGGCAGCGTTCGTAGGGGGAATCCTTGAGCGCGTCAACTTTCTCGAGGAACTCTTCCTGCGAACACAGGGGCCAGGGCGGCTGATGGCGGCGCCTGGGGCCAGGGGTCTCTACGGGGACAGCCTTTTCTTCGGGGCCATCGTCCCCTTTCCCGGCATCTTCGGTGTCTGCGTCAATAATGCTGTCATCCACCGCAAGCAACTCGTCGGGCGTCATTGCGCTTGGAACACGCATTTCTGTGGGAGCGCTTTGCAACGGCTCCCGCGCCATGCGGCGTTCCTGTTCCAATGCCTCTTCCTCCCTGTGCCGTTCCCGCGTTTTTTTCTCCTCCAGCGCCCGGGCAAGAAGCTCCAAATAGTATTCCACGAAGTACGTGAGATCCCCGCCGTTCTCGCCACGAAGGATATCCCGCATGGCCTTGTAGTAGCGGTAATTCTCCCGGGCGATGACGCCGGAAATGGAAATATCCCGGAACAGGTCATAACCGCTGCGCAAAAGCACCGCGGAAGAGATCATCCGCGCCAGCCGTTCGTTCCCTTCGGGGAAGGGGCGTACCACCAATATGTATGCCTGTCCGACCGCCGACTTGATCAGCGGATGGACGCCGCCATCGCGGAGAAAATCGTAGTATTCCCGCATCCTGTCGGGCAGGGAAATGGCGGACGGGACGCTGTAACGCTCATCGCTCATAGCGGCGATGGGATGGCTGTCTGTCTGACGATAATCCTCTGCGGCGTTGTCCATCTCCTGCGTCAGCGCCCAGGCAAGGGAGCGGACAAACGGTTCGTCCAAAGGGAGATAGAGCGCGCTGATCATCGCCTGCCAGGCGCAGCGGTTGTTCCAGATCATCTGCTCCTGGATGTTCTCCGGCTCTGTGCCCCGTTGCAGGAAGTCCATGGCCTCCTGCAAGGGGATCTGCGCGCCCTCGACAAAGCTGGTAAAGAACATCTCCTCCGTCATGGCGCTGGTCATCTGCGCCCGATAGGGGTCAAAGCCGTCCGCCTGCGCCATTGCCGCCTCGCAGAGCCGCTCGCTGGCATGGACCATGCGCTGGGTCTCCACATACCAGTAGGGCATCCCGGCGGCGTTATATAGGGGCAACACTGCGGCCGTCGCCTTTCGGCGGTTCAGCAGTTCCGGCCAGAAGGCGTCGATGGACAGGCTCAGCGGGAGCTTGTAGAGTACTTCCTGCCGTGAGAGGTAGTGTTCCTGAAAATACGCCATCAGCCTCTCTTTTTCCAATGCCACACAGATCAACCTCCTCTGCCGGTCCTGCTGCCTTCTCCGCCGAGCGGTGCGTGGAGCAGCGCGGGCTGGGCGCTGTTCAGGTCAAACACGATGGCGTTGTGGGACTCGATATACGTCCCATAGACCACCCATGGCCGCGCGTCCATCCAGCGGATCAGCCTGCGGATGCGCCTGAGCAGCGAGTGGCCGCTCATTTCAAACTGCGACATGGGCGTCGTAGGGACTACGATCGCCTCCCTGTCGTCGATGGTGCATGCCTGCACCAGGAGCATTTGCCGCTCTTCGTTGATCAGCATCTGCACCTGACGGGGATGCTGCAGTGTATCAAGCACAGCCTGGTTGAGCAGTATGCTGTCCTCCTCCAGACAGAGGGTCAACGTCAGCGGTTCGACGCTGATCCGGGAAATCCCATCGTATCCGTTCATACCTTCGTCACCTCACCTGTCTCCTGGTCGATGATCTCCATGGGCATCTGTTCAGGGGTTTGGGCGCCGGCCGCGTTTTCCATGAGATCGAAGCCCTCCATCAAGTCGACGCGCGTGGACGCCGTATGCTCCAATACCGGCATACCGAAGGAATCGCGCCAGTCGGAGGGGTACATGGGAACAGGCCGCTTGCGCCGGGGCTTGCCCTCTTCATCCACTTCTTTGGTCTGTGGCAGGAACGCCTCCGTACTCGTCAGGTCAAATACATACAATTGCTCGCCCTGATAGTTGATGCGCGTCCCCTGCAGCTTGTAGCGGTAGAGCGCTTCCCAGCCCATCAGGTCGTAGAGCTTGGCGGTAAAGAGCCCGCAGGTGATCTGGCGGCTCTTGCGCTTGTCGTCACGGACCACGCACCAGCGGATGGCGTCCCGCGCACCCTCGGCACAGGGACGGATGACCAGTTTTTCCGTGGTCGGGTTCACGAGGATCTGGACATACACGACTTGCTCCAGCTTGGAGATGCAGGAATTGTTGAAGATGATGCTGTTGCCCTTGATCGTCAGTGTCGGGTCAAAGCGGTGCGAGAAAAACTCCCTGCGCACCACCTGATAGCCGTCGAAGGAAAAGCCGGCCTCCAGGGCGATCCGCGCGGCCTCGTCGCGCTCTGCCTTGCTCAGGGGCTTGAAACCTCCCGGCGTAAGCACCTGCGCCTGATCCAGCGGTGAAGTCGCCGCCATTGCCGGGGGATAGGCCCGCGCATACCCGGGGACAGGGGGCGGCGAATAGGGGCGGTTCATTGCCTGCGGCGCGTAGGCCGCCTGTTGCGCCTGCCGGTTGGGATACTTGAAGCTGCGTTCGTCCATGCGTGTTCCTCCATTCTTTATCAAAGCCGCGGCGCGTATTTGCGTCGGGCGACCGCTTCCGTGTCGTGCAAGGCAAACAGCAGGATAGGGCCGGTATGGGTCTGGATGGCGGTGCCGGCGGCGCGATAATCACATTCTTGGCGCCAACCCATCCGCGCATAGAGCCCCTGCACAAAGGGCGATGATAGGATCGCCTTGGGCCTCACGCACGCGCCCGTCCTGTGGACCCACTCTGCCCCGGGAACGTCGTTCCCCTCCGATGGGCGCACGATCAGCATTTGCCCGTTATCGTTGACGTAAATGGTAACGCGCTCCGCCCGCGCCAGGGCGTTCACTGCTCCCTGGTTAAAGCAAAGGGCACCTGCACCAAAGCGCACCCTGGGCGGGGGCCAGGGGTAAGACGGCGCGGCCTCCTCCGCGATCCCGGGCTGTGTCCCAAACTCTGTGATATTGTTCATACATTCCCTCCATTCATGATTTTTTCGAGCGCCACAGCTTTCCGACCAAAAGCATATCCAGCCGCCGACAGATCTCCTGCGCGCAATCGGCCAGCGCGACCTCGTCATCATGAGCCATTTGTTCATAGAAGTCGCGCATAAAGCGCTCGCTGAAGGCTCCGTAGACCATCCGGCTGGATTCATCGTGCATGTGGCATTCGCAGCGATAGATGTACCCGAGCCAATAGGCATATTCGTAGGTGTCGGCGAGCGCTTTTATGTCTTTGGGAAGGCCAGAGGCTTTCTGTTCGACCGGCTTATCCTCAGAGGTTTCCTGCAGCGCATCGTCCGCGAGGCACGCCTGCACCACCGCGAGGTTCGCGCTCTTACTGGCGTCAACGCCGCTTACGATCCTGTCCAGCCACATCACCACGTCGACGAGCAACTGCGGGGATTGCAGCAGCATGGGGATGCGGAGGAACTCCGAGACATCATCCGTCTCCATGCCTCCGGAAACGGAGAAGCTGTAGTCGATGATGCCCGCCAGCTGGCTGTTCATGTACACGGGGACAAACCTCTCCATGGCGTACCCTTGGTCGATCGCCGCCATGAAGATATTGCCCTGCATGTCACAGTAGGCAAGGTCGCGGGCAGTGAACGGCCGCTCGATCTTCTCAACCGCCGGGTTCAGCGGGGATTCCCGCGCCATCTTCATCAGCCTGCGCACATTGCGGGAAAGGGGCCGGCTCCGCGCCGGGTTCCTGGACTGTTTCACATCATTCACCTCCCGTTTGCTTCATTTCTTCAGCTTCTTCGCGGGCGATGAGCGCCTCGAGGAGTTCCTCCTGCAGCGCGCCTATGACTGTCTCGTCCACGCGATAGTCGTCGCCCAGCGGACGCGCCTTCACCATGACGTCCCACTCGCCCTCATCGTCGATGGCCGGCAGGCGGATGTCGCCGCCGTGTTCAAACACGGGCGTGCCAAATGTGCGTCGCTCAGCCTCTGCCAACGCACGCAGCCTGCGCTCCATTTCCTCGGTATCTTCGACCTTCTGCGGTTCCTCCTCGTCGTCTGCCCCGAAGAAGATGCCCCGCGTCTCCTCGCTCTCCTCGCGGGCAGCTACCCCAGCGGCGCAAGGCGCCTCTTCCTGCTTTTCGCCGCGGTGCGTGATCTCCGTGCCGATGTAGTTGTCGAGGTCGAAAAAGAGGATCGCCTCATCGCCCCTGTTGCGCACGGAGCAGGGGACGCGGTAACGGTAGCCCTCATCCCAACCGAGGACGCTGAAGAGGACGCGGCAGAAAGCGCTCGCGGAAATCGTCCTACCCTTGCCGTTTTTGTCTGCCCAACGGATGGCGTTGCCATCGTCCGGGGCGCAGGGGCGCACGGCCAGCATGCGCTCTACGGGGTTAAAGAGAAGCTCCACGTACTGGACGCGCCTTACCTCCAACTGGCCGTCGTACCCTTCCATCCGATCCAGACGGCTGACGCAGGTGGAGTTGAAGGTGATGCCGCTCCGGCTCAGGCGTACCACAGGCTCAAATGTGTGCGAGAACATATCCGCTCGGGCGACCTGAAAGCCCTCCCGCAGCGTCATGCGTTCTTGCGTCTTTTCCGCCTCAGCCTTGCCTTCCAGCTGCGCCTTGACTGCCTTTTCCACAAGACTCAGTTCGCGGGCGATGCGCTGCACGCCGCTGTCATCCGTCAGGCCAGCGATGCGGTGGCCGCCATCCGGCAGATGCTCGGCTTCCAGATCGGCCTCCAGATCGCCTTCCTCCAGCCCCATGGCAATGCTGCTCACGCGATAGTACTCATCCGCCTCGTAGCCCGCCCAGGCGCGGTTGACGGAAATGTAGCCGGTCAGGGCGCCCCGGTCGATCACCCGCATGGGCAGGTAACTTCCATCGTGGCCGTAACGGCGGCTGTTGAGGATGCGCTGGGCGGCGTTCCACTGCGCCCGCGTCACGATGGCCTCGTGGTGCCCAGGCTGGTAATACTTGTTCTTTTTGCCACGGTTTTTGCGAGACCTGTGATCGTGAAAATTGGGCGTCCACGTCTTGCGCGCCAGTACATCGCCGCAGTAGCGCTCGTTGCGCATCACGCTGCTCACCGCGGAAGCGGTCCAGCGCGCGTTGGGCCGGCCGCACACCTTTCGCAGCCCGGTCTCCCGGCCCAGCTCCGTCAGGGTGGCGGCGATCTCCGCGGGGCTGCTCCCGCTCAGCAGCATATAGTACATCAGCCGCACGGTCCTGGCCTCGTCTTCGTTGACGGCCAACACCTTCTTCCGCCCGCCGTGGCCGTCCGGGACTTCGACGCGGTCATAGCCCAGCAGCGCCGGCGTGAGGAAGCGCCCCCGGCTGAAGCGCCATTCCAGGGAGAGCAGCATGGCTTCGCTCTTCATGTGGCTCTCCTCTTCCGCGACCATGGCCAGCACGAAGAGGATGATGTTGCTGGTGTTGTCCAGCGTGTTGAGGTGTTCCTGCTCGAAGAACACCGGGATCGGCGGTTCGTGTTCCTTGAGGCGGCGCACCCAGCCGATGCAGTCCAGCAGGTTGCGGGCGAAGCGGCTCACGCTCTTGGTGATGATCATGTCGATCTTGCCGGCCATGGCGTCCTTCATCATCAGGTTGAAGGCCGGCCTGTGTTCCGTGTTGGTGCCGGAAAATCCGTCGTCCACATAGGTGCCGGCGTATTTCCACTTGGGATTCGCACGGATCATGTCGCGGTAGTTGTTCTTCTGCAGCTCTATGGAGATGACCTGGTCGATGTCATCCGTGGAGACGCGGCAGTAAGCCGCGACCCGCAGTATGCGACCGTCGTCCTTCTCCCCGCTGGCGGCGGCGATCTTTTGCACGCTCTGTCCCCGCTGGGCGCTTACTTCCTCACGCAAAGCCTGTCTTGCGCGGGCGCGCTCGCTCTCAAAGCCCTTCCCGGTCAGGCGTCCTTCGCCCTCGCTCTGGGACGCATGCAGCGCTTCCACCCGGCGCCTTGCTTTTTCTTCTGCCCGGGGCCGTATGTCTCTCAAGTATGGCTCACCCCTGTTCCTTTGTATCTGCCACACCGTAACTTCAGGGCGGCGGTACTGCTATATAGCCATACTTGAGGCGATCCAGCAACGTCTACGCGGTCGTATCCGCAAGATTTATCAATGCGCGTCATTCGTCTTCAAGGGGTACGGGCCGCCACTCCTCCGGGAACCATGAGACCAGCTCGAACGGGTCGATCTCGAGGATGGCGCAGACTGCCAGCCCAAAGCGCATCTTGACGTTCCCGACAGAGCGCTCCCCGTATTCCAGGCGCTGATACTGCCGGATATGCACGCCGGCGATCACTGCCACCTGCTGTTGGGACAATCCCTTCCTCTGCCTCGCCTTTCGCAGCATTTCTGTCTCTTTCGTGACCTTGCGTTTCACCCTTATCGCCTCCGATCGCAGGGGTCACGGGTAGTACGCCATAGAAGTCGCGGGAAGTCAACGACTTGCGGGAAGAGTTATCTGTTTGTTTAGAAAGGCGCAAAAAAGAACGGGCGCTCCCTGGAACGCCCGCCTGATATGGTTTCTGTTAGCTGTTCTCTGCCGTGTTCTCCCGCAAACAACGCTCGATGAATACGCCCTTTTCCAGCCGGTAGCCCAGCCGGTCATGCGGATATTTTTCGGCCAGGAGCTTCTTCAGCGCCGCGTACTCGTTTCGGAGCGTTTCTGAACCTTGCAGCAGGCGCAGAAACGCCAGCTGATTCCTGGCCACGGGGTGATCCTGCGTCGTCAGGTGTATGTAGGTGGCGTCGTCCTCACTGTCGTCGTCCGAGAAGAACCAGCGCCCGGGGCGGCCGCATTCGCCCAGGCACAAAAAGGCCGTCGCCAACCGTTTCTTCGCCGTCTCCAGCTTATCATGCTCGACCAGCACCAACACATCCACGATGGGCTTGCAGTACATGCCGGGAATAGCCGTGCCTCCGACGTGGCGCACATAGCACTCGATGTCGTCTTCCAGCAGCAGCGCGATAATCAGCTGCTTGGTGAGGCGGAAACGGCGTGGCCATTCCGCCCGATAGGGCACGATGCAGACATCGTCGTAGAAATTTGAGCCGCGCATTTTTTCGTTCCTCCAATCGTTGATTCGCTCATGATTTCACCTTGGACTCCCTTTCTCTATTGTGGCACGGGATTGCAGTTCCCGCAACGACTGCGCGGTCGTAAACGCAGAGTTTACTTGACCATGACTCGCTGCCTGTTTATTTGCAAGAGAAAAACGCCGGACGGATCACTCCGACCGGCGCTTGAAAACTGCGCGTGCTTTTATTTTACTGCACCCGACAGCCTTTCGCACACCGCCTTGCAGCGCTTCTTATTAAAGGCGATGCCGTAGGCGAGGATGTCCTCCCGGCCGTCCTCCCGCAGGCGCTCGTCATAGCGCCGCGCCTTGATCTGCTCCATCGCCCTTGCGCAGGCCTGCTCAAGCCCCCGAAACGTGGGCGCGTACTTGACCTCGATGACGATGCCCGCGTCCGGGTCCTCCGGCTCCACCAGTATGTCGCTGAAGCCCTCGCCCGATTCCGCGTTCGAGCGGATCAGCCACGTCGGCTCGCTCCGCAAAAGTCCCAGCAGCAACCCGTGGTAGAAGTTCTCCTTCTGCGCATCCCGCGCCTTGGTGTCCAGCACGCTGATCATCCTGCCCATGATTGCCGTCAGCCCCGCGGTGACGCCCTCCGCGTCCCCGTTCAAAAATGCCTTGTGCAGGGCCTGCATCGGCCTGGCGTCGCTTATGACGTTCTCCCTGAACCATTCCTGGATCTGCCGCACGAACACTTCCCGCACCTCGCGGTTGGGGATGACGAGATTGTATCGACCGTCCTCCAGAACGCCCGTATAGGTAAGATAGCCGGTCGTGAACAGCACGCTCCAGAGGTTGTCGATGGTCCTGTCCACTTCGTCGTAGGTCAATTCCAACTGGACGTCCTTGGCGATGGCCTCGCCGTCGATCAGGCGTTCGATCTCCTGCTGCGTGGTCTTGTCCGCCTTGTCCACAAAGCGCTTCACCATGTCATTGCCGCTGGTGTTGATCCAGTATGCCTGCGGCCTGGCGTCAGGCTTTGCGCGCAGCAGATCGACGTGGTTGACCACGTCCCACGGACAATATACATCGACATCGCCAAAGCGATAGCCGTCGTACCATTCCTTGATCTCATCAAACTGTTGTTCAAGGCCGTAATCCGTGAGCAGCTGTTTCACTTCGGCGTCCGTAAAGCCAAAGTGTTCATCAAAACGCGGGTCGATGATCGAAAGCACCTTGAAGTTGTTCAGCCCCGTGAAAATGCTCTCCTTCGCCACACGCAGACAGCCGGTCAGGACGGCGAACTGCAAGTACTCGTTCGTCTTCAACGCCTGCCCGAACAGCCCGCGGATGAGCGCCACCATCTCCCGGTAATAGCCGTGATGGAACGCCTTGTCCAGCGGCACGTCATATTCGTCGATGAGCAGCACGGTTTTTTGGCCGTAGTGCCGATACAGCAGCGTAGAGAGCGTTTTGAGGCTGTTGAGGATGTCGTCCTGCGTATCCTGCTCGTCCAGTAGACGCAGAAATGCCTGTAACTCTTTCTCGGACACCTTGTTGCTCTGCGTTAAATACTCCATGCGGAATGCCTCCGCACGTATGATCCGCCGCAGCATGCCATAGGCGTCCTCAAACGTCAGCCCATCCACGCCCTTGAGCGAAAGGAAGATCACCGGGAACTTTCCCATGTACTCCTCGCACAGCGCCGTTTCCTTCGAGATCGCCAGACCGTCGAACAGCGTCCCGTCCGCCCCGATCTCGAAAAAGCTCTTGAGCATGCTCATGTTCAGCGTCTTGCCGAAGCGTCGCGGGCGGGTAAACAGATTTACCTCTCCCCAGTTGTTCAGCAGGTCGCGGATCAGGCCCGTCTTGTCGATATAATAAAACCCTTCTTTTCGCAGCTTCTCAAAGCTGTCGATGCCCACCGGCAGTTTCATATTGTTCATACGCGCCCCCACTTTCCGCGCCGCGTCGTTTCTCTTCAAAAGGATTCGTCCCTCAACTCCATTTTACCATAAGCCCCGGCCGTTATCAACGGTTGGACTTGTCGGGGACGTCTTCACAAGGCCACATCAAGCGCAGGTTGCCTCTTCATTATTGTATTTCACCATTCCTGCATTTGGCAAGCCACACCTTTACCTGTTCGGGGCAGGCGACGCACCACATGAAGAAAAGCACAGCGGATTCTTCGACCGTCCAACCGTATCCCTTGAGTACTTCCTCGACCTGCGCGAGAAGATTAGCATCGACAGGGATGGTTGTGGTTTCCGTTCCCTGTTCAATGACCTGTCTTACATGCTTATGAACAGCTTCACAGGCTTCCCGGTTTTCCTGCGCGAACAGGGAAGGGGCATCCACGGCTTTCAGGCATCGTTCAACTTCCGCAGGGATCATGCTGTTTCGCCTCCTTTGCTTGTTGACGGCGCGTTTTTTGCTCCGCCCGCCATTTCGTGGCAGCCTCCTCGACTTCACGCATCGTCCTTTCATAATCGCCGCTCATACACGCGTGCGTCTCGATGGACATGATTGCGCAATCCCGCTTGCCGCGGCGGGTGAAGACGATGACGTGACCGGCGGTCTCCAAATATGCCCACACGGCGGAGGGCTTGCGCCGAAACTGTGTGACGCTGACTTCCTTTTCCACGATCTGGAAGTCCAGCTTGCCGGGCTGGTGGGGGATGGTGATCGGGTCGCTGTTACTGCTCATCGCTGGCCCTCCTCTGGGGTATGGTTTGATACGGGGCTTCGTTGGCACGCACGAAACATCTACTTCTATTTTGACACAAAATGACTTTCCACGCAACGACTGTGCGGTCGTAAAGGTGAAATTATCTGCAAGCTATGCGATCAGCGACATCGAGTGTGGGGATGCAAGAACCGTTGTTTGAGATGACGTAGCTGGCATGGTGAGCCAGTTGCCCTCGATCTCGTAGATCTTCCTTGGTTCAAAGCCACACAGTTCAAAGTGTTGCTCTGCGTTGGATGTGACGATAAAGTAGTCCCTTACCCCCACAATGGCCTTCAAATCCTTCATCACCGGCGTGGGGCGGTACCTTCCGCAGTAGTGGTGGATGAGCCGCGCCCAGAATGCCCACTTCTCCTCCTCGCTGGGCCACTCGGCCATCATGCCCTGCAAAATGCAGCGCAGGCCGTATTTCTGTTTGAAATCACCAAACAGTTTCGCAAACGCCGCGTTGTCCGCAAACAGATCTGTTCCGCGTAGGGCAGAGGCGCTCTTTCCGTCAGGGCATAGGGCGTGTCTCCCGCGGCGTAGACGCTGTGATAGCGGCTATAGTTTGCCTGCGTCTGCATGACCAGATCTTCGTAAAACGTCATGAACGTTCATTCCTTCTGTGCTGTAGTTATTATATTTTTTACAGCAACAGCATACCACCGACTTGCGCGAATGTCAATACGCTGCTATAATATTTTTCATAGAAAGAGGCGAGGCGAGTGAAATACCCGACAAAGCTGAGCGACGCAGCGCACATACTGGCGTTCATCGCCCTGCACCCGGAGTGCGACCTGACCAGCGGCAAACTGGCGGAGAGCGTGCAGACCAACCCGGCCTATGTGCGCCAGCTGATGTCAGCCATGCGCAAGGGCGGACTGCTGCTCAGCGTGAAGGGGCATCCCAAGCCTGCCCTGGCAAGGGAACCCGCCCGGATCAGTCTGCTGGACATCTACCGGGCGGTGGAGGGGGACAAGCCCCTGCTCCATCAGGACACCCACACCAATCCCGCCTGCGGCGTGGGGATGAACATCCAGTTGGCGCTGCAGAGCTTTTACATGGACATCCAGCAAGCGGCGGAAAACCGCATGCGCCAGATCACCCTGCGGGATATACTGGACCAATACCATGCCAGAGTGAAAGAGAGCAGCAAATAAAAATGGGCGTATCGTATCCTGACGGATATCTACGCCCTGTTTTGTTCAAGCGGGGGAAGGATGCCCGCCATTTCACGCCCCGCTGCCGTGTTCGTCGTTTCCCAACGTCAGGTAGGCGATGAAGTCTGCGGGCAGGCCGGTCTCGGCGGACATGCGCTCGATCAGCGTTTCGTCTATGCCCGCGCGGATGATCTCCATCTGCTCCTCGGCGTTTTCCTCGCTGTCCGGGTTGAGGAAGAGCAGCAGCACCCGCCGCGCCGCGCCCGCCGCGCCGCCTGCGTCCGGGGAGATGAGCATGTCCGCCCACAGGCAGTTGGCCATGGCCACGTAGTAGAGGCGGCGCACCGTGCCCTCGTCCACGGAAAATTCCTCGCAGAAGTGGGAAAAATCCGCGTCGGTGACGTCGCACAGGGCGGGAAGCGCCGCCGACATTACCCGCACGGTGAGGCTGTCCGTGGGCTGGAGCGCGGCGAACGAGCCCATCATCACCATTTGCAACACTTCACAACCTGTGCGGTCCTCGCAGCAGACCACGGGGCGGTCGTAGGCATCCCAGTACTCGTCCCCGGCAAGCGCCGCCCACGGCAAGGCAAGCAAAGCCACCAACAAAAGCGCCAATCGCCTCAGTGCCTTCATGCTCGCTCCTTTCCCGCCTCCGCGTCAAAGCGGATGGCAAAGACGCTGCCCTTTCCCGTTTCGCTCGCCACCGTCACCCGCGCCCCGCAGCGCTCCGCCAGCGCCCGCACGATGGACAGCCCCAGCCCGGTGCCGCCCGGCGCCATGCCGCGCGCTTCGTCCACGCGGTAGAACTGCTCGAAGATGTGGGGCAGATGTTCCGGGGCGATGCCAACGCCGTCATCCTCGACCTCGATGGCATCTTCGGACAGGCGCACCCACACATGGCCGTCCTCGCGCCCATAGCGCACGGCGTTGCCGGCGAGGTTGTAGAGCATCTCCCAGAAGTCCCTTTCCACGCCCATGCGCACCATGTCGCCTTCCACGGAAATGGCGATGCCCTTCTGCGCCGCCTGCGCCGAAAGCGAGGTGGCGATCTCCCGCGCCACGTTGCCGACGTTCACATTCTGCGGTTCCTCCACAGGCTTGCCCCCGGCGCGGCTCAAGTGGAGGATGTCCTCGATGACGTCCAGCATGCGCTGGCATTCGCCGCGGATCATGCGCACGCACAGTTCACGCTCCTCGGGTGAGTCGGCCATGCCCTCGTCGAGCATCTCGGCAAAGCCCATCACCGAGGTCAGCGGGCTGCGCAATTCGTGCGAGGCGTTGGCCACAAAATCGTCACGCAAGGTCAGCGTGCGCGAGACTTCATTCAAATCGTCCTTGAGCCGTTTGGCGAGGTAGGAGATATTGTCCAACGCCGGCTGCAGTTCCGGAAACACAGCGCGGCCATGGCCAGCGTCGCCCTCAAGCAGACGGCGCACCTCGTCCATCTGCAACATCAGGTCTTTGCCAAAGCGCCCAAGCGTCCGGCGCTGCAGTATGTACAGCACCAGAAACAGGCAAAGAAGCCCCACGCCGTACATCGCCAGCATGCCGGCAATCTCCCACAGGGGATAGCTGAGGCGCAGGATGAGCGCCGGGGAGATGCGCATGGCGGCGTAGAGCGTCAACATGGCCTGCGTGTCCGAAAAACGCAGGCTTTCGCCGATGCCACCCTGCAGCGCCGCCTGCACCTCGGGGCGGGAGGCGTGATTTTCCATGGCGAGGGCGTCCGCCTCGCTGTCGGCCAGCACCAGCCCCTGCTCCATGAGGAACGTCACCCGCAAGGGCGGCGAGACCGAGGCGATGCTCTCGGCCATGCTCTGCAGGTCCTCCGTCGATTCCATCGTCCAGGCTGAGGCCGCCTGGAGGATGGAGCGCAGCGCTTCGCGGCTGTCATCAATCTTCAATTTGACCATCATCGCCACGACCACGGTCGCCATCACCATGGTGATGGCGATGCCCGTCCAGTAAAGGTGGCGCAGGCGGCGCTTCATGCCTCTTCCCCCGCGATGAGGCGGTAGCCCGCGCCGCGCACTGTACGGATGAGTCGCGGCTCAGCGGCGGTATCGCCCAGTTTCAGGCGCAGCGTTTTCACATGCGCGTCCACGGTGCGCGATGGGTCTTCCTCCGTAGCGTAGCCCCACACCTCGCGCAAAAGCTCGCCGCGCGTCACGGTGGAACCGGCGCGCCGCGCCAGATAGAGCAGCAATTCATATTCGCGCGCCGTCAGTTCCACGCGCCGGCCGTCCAGAAACGTCTCCCGGCTCTTGGGAAGGATGGACAGCGGCCCTGCCTCCAGCCGCTCGCCCTCCGTGGGCAGGCGGCGCAGCGCCGTCTGGATGCGCGCCTGCAGTTCGCGCACGCCAAAGGGCTTGGTCACGTAGTCCTCCGCGCCCAGTTCCAGCCCGCGCACCTTGTCGCGCTCCGCGCCGCGCGCCGAGATGATGATGACGGGAATGTCTTTGGTGCGCTGCCGCTGTTTCCACTCGCGCAGGAGGGTGAAACCGTCCTTTTCGCGCAGCATCAAATCGAGCAGAAGAAGCTCCGGCGCGTCCTTTTGCAGGGCGCGCTCCAGCTCCACGCCGTCCACCAGCCGCCGCGCCTCGTGGCCGGCCTTTTTCACCGTCAGCTCGATCAGCAGGCCGATCTGCGGGTCGTCCTCCACGATCCAGATCCTCGCCATTGCCCTTCCTCCCTGCGGCGGTCAAGCGCCGCTTGCAAGTTCTTCGATATATTCGTCCATGCGCACGAACATGGTCTCCACAAAATCCTCGATGTCGCGGATGTTCATGGCGTTGCCCTCGCCCATGCCGCACTGCGGCCAGCGCAGGCTGTCGCGCATGCGCGCGCCCGCGATCTCTTCGTGCATTTCCCGCGCCCGGGCGATGACCGCCTCCGCCGTGAGGCCGCCTGAGCGCAGCTGCCGCCAGCGCGCCGCCACTGCCAAAGCCGCCTCGTCGCCGCCGCGCGCGAGGTATTCCTCGAAAGCGCCGTCCATCACCAGCGAGCCGACCATGTAGCCGGTGAAGTTGTTTTCCTCATCCTCGCCGCGCCAGACGTCGCCAAAGGTGTGGTTGAGGTCCCAGGGGATCTTGTAGAGCGCGTAGCGCCCGCTCTCGTGGACGGCGTTGAGGAATTGATTCTTGAAGTGGTTGTCGTGCGCCTGCGTGAACATGGCCCAGAGGCCGTAGTCCACCACATTGTCTATATTCAGCGCCGCGCCCGCCATATCCTGCCCGTCGAGGTAGGCAATATAGGCTGCGGCGGGCATCCAGAGGTCATCCGCGCCGGCGGTGTCGCCGTTTTGCAGTTCAAAGGCGCGGTAGCGGCCCGTGGAGGCGCAGGAAAGCAGCTCCTCCGCCGTGGGGCGGTCGTTGGCGACCACCTTGTAGAGCAGGTCGGCGCGCTTGTCGCCGTCGAGCTGCTTGAAGTCCACGCGCTCCTGCAGGCCGTACAGCCCCCAGTAGGCGCCGTTGAGGAACACTTCGACGTGGACAAGGCGCGAGGCGGCGGCGCGGCTGCCGCTCGAATTGAAGGCGTCCCACAATTCATAGCCGAGCCGTTCGCGTATCTTCGAGGTGTCGGCGTGGAGGGGGTTCAAGATCCAGTCGTCGTCGCTGCGCAGGCCGGCGATGTCCAGATGGTGCTTGTCGCCCTGCGCGTTCTGGATGTGCAGGCGGTAGCTCTTCTTGGGGAAGCGGCGGCTGGTATTGCCGCGCTCGTTGACCTCCACATGCGCCTGTTCGCGCACGATGCGGCCATCGCGGACGGAGTAGACCGTCAGATCGCCCTCCCCGCGCTCCTCGCCCGGCAGTTCTCCGCTGTCCGCGGTGAGGCAAAGCACGGTCTGCGGGGTAAAGAGGACGCGGGAGAAGCGGCAGGAATCCCCGCGCACGGCGTAGATGTCGTATTCCACGTTGCCGGAAAGCGCCTCCGCCTTGCCGCCCGCGGCGCTTGGGCAGAGATAATAGGTATAGCCCGCCTCGCGGCGCAGCTCCACCGCGCCGTCGAAGCCCTCCGTCTCCGCGCTTTGGGGGATGAGGTAGGCGTTGGCCTCCGCGTCGTAGGGAAGCGGCGCGCCCGCGAGCGTCAGCTCCACCTTGCTCGAGGGTTCGGGGAAGGTCTTCGCCTCTTCAGGCGAGAGCAGGCGCAGGCCGTCCAGCCCGTCGATCATTGTCCTTACCGTATCCGCTTCGAGAAAGGCGGGCGCGGCGAGGCAGAGCAGCGCCGAAAAGACCAGCAAAAAGATCAGCGCGGCGGACAGCCTGCGCACGGGCGTTCCTCCTTTCAACGCCGGACGGGAAGCGGCTCCCCGTCCGGCGCAGGGGTCAGGCGACGGTCAAACGTCAGTCGTCGTCGTCCGTATCCTCATAGTCGTCGTCATCGTCGTCGGTGTCCTCATAGTCGTCATCGTCGTCCGTGTCGTCATAGGACGGCTGGGGCTTGGGCTCGGGCTTGGGTTCCGGCTTCGGTTCCGGCTGCGGTTCGGGCTGGGGCTGCGGCGCGGGGCGGTCGTCGTCATCATCGGTGTCGTCGTAGTCGTCATCGCGGTCGTCGTCATCGTCGGTATCGTCGTAGGACGGCTGCGACGGCTGGCTCGGCTGGGACGCCGGGCGGTCATCGTCATCATCGGTGTCGTCGTAGTCGTCGTCCCAGTCGTCGTCATCGTCGGTGTCGTCGTAGGACGGCTGCGACGGGCGGCTCGGCTGCGAGACGGGACGGTCGTCGTCATCGTCCGTGTCGTCGTAGTAGACATCGTCGTCGGTGTCGTCGTAGTAACCGTCATCGTCGTCGGTGTCGTCGTAGTAACCGTCATCGTCGTCGGTGTCGTCGTAGTCGTCGTCGGTGTCGTCGTAGAGGCTGTCATAGTAGTCGTCGTCATCGTCGGTGTCGTAGAAGTCTTCCACGTAGTCCCAGCGGGCGACGACATCATCGGCAAAGAGGCGATGGGCATCGTCCTCGGCGTAACTGCCGGTGGCCGTCAGGCCGTTGGCGAGCTGGAACTCGCGCAGGGCCGCTTGCGTGCGCGGGCCAAAGATGCCGTCGGCCTTGCCGGTGAGGTAGCCGAGGGCGATGAGCCGCTCCTGCAGCTCGGCCACGCGGGTGGTGGAGGCGTCGTCGCGGCTGCCCTCGCCGAGGGAAGCGCCGGTATTGGCCGTGCCCCACGCCCATGTGTCGTCGGCGGCGTCGTCCCAGTCGTCGTCGTTCTCCCAATCGTCGTCGTCCCAGTCGTCGTCCATGATGATGAACTCGACAAAGCCGGTGGGCAGGTTGTAGTCGGCGGCGATGGTGGCGGCATGCTCAGGCGTCATGCTGCGGCGGATGGTATCGCGCGAGGCCTCGTTGGCGGGATCGTCGTCGCTGTTAAGGAACAGCGAGAGGATCACCTGCACGTTGCGGTAGCGCTCCTCGGAGGCGGGGTTGACCATGATCTCGGCGCGCAGCACGTTGGCAAGCGCCCGGTAGTAGGCGTTGCGCACCTGCGCCACGGAGAGGCCGTGCGAGGCGGCATAGGCGGCGATGTCCTGCGTGGTGATGGCGCACAGGCCGTCCAGCGCCGGGGCGATGGCCTGCGCGCCGGCGGCGTCGGTGAAGATGACGGAATAGTTGCCCATCATCACTTCGTCGAGGTACTGTTCATTCGTCTTGAAGGTCACAGGGGCCTGCCCGCCGGAGACATTCTGCCCGGTCAACTGCTGGAAAGCGTCGAGGGCGCTGCCCTCGGCCGCGGCGGTGAGCGCGACGGCCAGCGTCAAAAGCAACGCCAGCGCGACGATACAAAACTTCTTCAAACTATCCAACTCCTCTGCAAAGCTTTTTGGAAGGAACTTCCTTACGCGCCCATCATACAGCATGCGCCCCCTTCCAGTACAGCTTTTCACGCCCCTTTTCACGCGCTTTTCACAGAGGGTTGCGGGAGGTTCTTTTCGGGTATGCGTATGGCTGCTTCAGCTGCTCTTTCGGAGAAATGTGCCATATCTCGAATACTTCATGTTGGCTCCTATCTGTTGCGCAAACAGCGTCCACTTCAAGGCAGTACTCAGAAGTTTCCCTCAAAGAAGCACTCTGCATATAAGATGAAAAAGATCGGTAACATGGTTCTGCACATGGACTATTTAACGAAACTCCGTCCCCGGGTTCACTCTATTCTCTCGTATCACCATGCTTATGATAGGCCACCTAAGGACGCGCTCAATGATACGCTGAGCGCGTCCTGTTTCTTACATTTGTCGGGAAGCTTTGCGCTGCGGGGGCTCGCGGGCTGTTTGAGGAAGGGCAGGCCCTGGGGAATTTCGCCCATGCTGGAAGTTGAGGAATGCGCCGCGCTGTGACAGCCGCGCAAAACAGGATCCAATGCGGCGACGCGCCCCGCCGCTCGCAGAACTTTTACGCACTTTTTTGCCGGTTTCGGGAAAAAACTATTGACTTTCCCCCTGTATCCATGGTATAATATTATCCGTCGCGTGGGGTTATAGCTCAGTTGGTTAGAGCGTTACGTTGACATCGTAAAGGTCAGAGGTTCGAGCCCTCCTAACCCCACCAGCAAACCGCCTGATTCTCGGGCGGTTTTTTCTTTGTATTGCACAAATATCAATTAAATTTGTGTAAAATACGCAATGTTTCTTGCAGTTTTGCATTGCATAAAACGGATTTCTGTGCAAAAATTCACAAAAAGTGTCACATGCGCGTATTTCGCTTCTATGATATGCAAGTCAAAAAAGCGTCACAAAATCTGTCACATGGCCGTCATCCGTTCAAACCGGGCTTCCATCGCCTTGCCTGCGTTGTTCACGAGCGTTTCGTCGCAATGGATGTATGTTCGCAGCGCCATGCGTTCGTCTTCATGGCCCGCGATGGCTTGAATGGTCTTCAGGTCTACGCCTTCGCGGTTCAAGGCGGTCAAATACGTGTGCCTGCCGATGTAGGGCGTCATGCCGTGTACGTCGATGGTGCGCTTGATCCGCTCCCATGCGCGCTTGTGCGCCTGTTCGGTGTAGGGCTCGCCCTCGCGGTTGATGATAAAACCTTCTTCGCCGCATGGTTCGAGGGATTTCAGCAGGCGGGGCGAAAGCGGTATACTCCTTACGCCCGCTTTCGTCTTTGTATCGCCGATGATCGCTTTGTTTTTGCAAAACGCGATAGCCCTGCGGATGTGGATGATCCCTTCATCGGGGGAAATATCCTCCCACCGCAGGCCGTATATCTCGCCGGGGCGCATGCCTGTGAACATCAAACACGCCATGAACATCCTGTCGTTTTGATTCTGCAAGTCGGGAATGTGAGCGATGATGTCCGCAACTTCTTTGTCTGTCAAGGCCCTGCGCTTCTCTACGCGCGTAGCCGGATTAAATATCTTTCTGGAAGCCATGGGGTTCTTTGCGATGAGCCCATCGTCAAAAGCAGCTTGAAACACCTGCCCGAGGATGTTCATCAAGTCGCGCATATAAGACTTGGAATAGTCTTTCCGCTCGTTCAAGAACGTCTGGATGTCGAACACTGTAATCTCTGCAATGGGCTTTTGCCCAAAGGCGGGCAAAATGTGCTTTTTCAGCTTGCATTCATACTGCGAAAGCGCCTTTGGTTTCAGCTTCGGACGTTTGTATACTGAAAACCAATTTTGCAGGTATTCGCCGAAACTCACCGGGGCGGGCTGATCTTCTTTCCGTTCGCCATGCGCTTTGAGGCTGAAAATGGATTCATGCAGTTCGTCTATCGTCTGCCCTACTGCCCAACGGTAAACCGCTTGCCCGTGTTCGTCTGTTCCCACTTTCACGCGCTGCTTGTATTTATATCCCATCGTTTTTGCTCCTTTCGATTCACATGGGATATATTCATCCGTTGTGCAGTTTTCAAGGTTCGCTTCGCCCTACAAACCGTCAAGCCATGCGTCAACTTGCGCATGGATGTAATCGCGCAGGACGGTTATAGTATACGGGTCGAGTTTTCTTCCTGTCAAGGGATGATGTTTGTTCATGTGTCGTTCCTCCGTAGTTTTTTGGCTCATGGGTTCAGAAGGGTTTAGAAGCCTGCTTCAGAATGGGCTATCGTCTTCCATGAGGGATTCAAATTCTCTGTCTCGTGGTATGTCGTACTGGGGTTCATAAGTCCATAACCCCATGCTCTTATTATTATACTTATGATTATTGTTATACTCATGGTTATATTCATTGTCATATTCATCGTTATCTTCATAGTTATCATCAGTATCATCATTGGATTCATTCTTATATTTGTCTCTTTGTTCTATAAATTCTCTTTTAGGCGGCGCTTTGAGTGCGCCGCCATTATCCATAGTGTTTATATTATTATAATTATTATATAAGCACGAGGGCGCATAACCATCGTTGGTTATGGCCCCCTCATCATCACCTTCTTTGCTTTTTCGCGTCGCCCGCTTGATGGTACTTTTGGAAGCGCCTGTCGCCTTGGCGATCTCATCCAGCGACTTTCCATCTTCGTGCATGCGCTGGATTTCGTCGTGGTCATATATGTGCGGCCTGCCTCCCGCTTGTCCATATCTCGCCGCCTTGAAGCCGTCTTCCCTTCGTTGGTGCGAATATTCGATATTGCGATACATCCCCATAAGGTACAGGTCAACGTCTGGGTCTTCGGGTTTTTCGCCATACAGTCCATACCGTGCCAAAGCGCGGCGGCACTCCAATTCCATCTGTTCCCCTTTTCGCTCGCCGATCGCTTGAAGCACTTCTTCGAACGAGTTGAAATACGTGAATCCCTTTTCCCGCTGATATTGAGCCATGTCTAAATTCCTCCGTGTGTTCCTTGCTGTCCATTGTTCGCCAGAGGCGGCTATGTCGCCGCCTCATCTCCATCGCTTTATCATCCTCGGCATGAGCGTCCTTGGCTTCATGCCGCTGAAGCAATTCTTGGGGCGCACTTTCAAAGCGTGGTAGACGCTGGGCGCGGTCGCCCCTGTCTCTTCCCTGATCTCGCGCAGTGTCTTTCCTTCCTCGCGCAGGCGTATGAGTTCGGCATAGTCGTACTTCCGTGTATTCTCGCGTGCTTTGGCCTTGGCCTGTTCTTCCTTGAGCCGCTTTTCTTCTTCCGCCTGCCGGTCGATCTCGAAGCGGATCGCCGCAATGCGCGATGATATTTCCTTGTCCTCGGGCAATGTGCCGTTGAGCGCGTAGTCCGCAACAGCCCTCGGCAGTTCAGTTCCATGGCGTTTCCGTCCGTCTCGCCGATGTAGCGCAGCGTCTTTTCCGCAGTTTCGGTGATGGTATACTGTTTCTTGTTCATTCGTCTTCCTCCCCGCCGTCGAGGTCGAAAGGCGCTTCGTCTTCTTCCTCGGGCATGTCCTGTTCTTCGTTCGGTTCTTCTTCGTCTTCCTCGGCATGTCCTGTTCTTCGTTCGGTTCTTCTTCGTCTTCCTCGGGCATGGGTTCGTTTTCCTTGGGCTTTGCTGGTTCCTCGAAGATGGGCTTGCCCTTCTCGCCGCAGAATTGCACGATGTCCTTTTGCAGCTTGTAGCGCTTGCTCTCCACCTTCGGCAGCTTGTTCCCCTCGGGATGGTGCTTTTGATCTCCGTCACCTGCGCGGCCATGGGGTACTGCTTGCAAATTTCGTCGAGCGTGTTTGCAATATTGGGGTCGCTGGTATACACGCCCGCTTCCTGTGTCTCGCCGCGCATGGTAATCGTGGTCATCTCGTATTGTCCCTTGTAACATTCAATCATGCGCTTTCGCCTGCCTTTCGGCGGCAATGCAGCGTGATGATGCCATGTCGGCGACCGGGTCGCAGCGGTCAAAGTTCACCTGATAGATGGAATAACTGTCGCCGTCGAGCGCAAATTCATCGCCCCTGCATATCGTACGCGTATCTTCGTTGAGCGGAAGCAGGAACAGCGGTTCCCCGAGAACGAGTGTTCCCATGTCCTGCTTCTGGAAGCTGTCCTGCGCGGCACTGTGGGCAAGCAGGTCTGTGCAGATGGTCATCTCCCTTGCCTCCTGAACGACATGCCCGAGGCTGTCCGCTTTCCGGGGGTATTTGTGGGTGATGCGGGAATGCGCGCGTTCAGCAGCAGCGGTTCGCAGGCGTAACAATCCACTTGCCGGGTGACTTCGGGAATGAGATACGCCCCTTCCCCTTCGATGTCAAGAATGTCGCCGCAGCGGATGGGGGTCTTCAGCGATACGCGCAGCAGCTTCGCCCCCCGCCGCTTTGCCGTCTGCGTGGAACGCGCAGCGGATGGCCTGCTCGCCGTTGAGCGTGGCGTTGTACGTGTGGCCGGGTACGTTCGTGGCAAGGTAGTTGTCATAGTTGCTTCGGATGGTGGGCGGTACGTAAAACAGCATGCTTCCCTGTTGCCATGCGCTGTTGAATACCGGCGGCCACGATGTTTCAAATTTGGGTCCGTTTGTCATAAGCAATGATTCCTTTCCGGGCGGTTCTGTTGTGATGGGTCTGTATGAGTGAATACACTTAAAAAGTGTGTTTCTGAAACGAGCCTCAAAATGGCCCCATGTAACGCTTTAGACCCCCTGTTTTGGGGGTAGACGATATTTTTATCGCACTTCCCAAAACCGGCTTTGAAAACGCCTGCGGCACAGGGCTTCTTGAAGCCCTAAAGCGTTACGCGATACCCCTGTTTTGCGCCGCCAGCTTTTCGCGGCGCTTTCGCACCCGTTCAGCGGTCTTCTTTTTGCGTTCGATGGCTCCGCAATCGGGGCAATAGATTTGGCGGTTGTTGGCAGGAAAAAAGTCGTTTCCGCAGCGCGGGCAATTCTTCAGACTGGTTCTCTGGATGAGCGTGGCATACAATTCCTTGTCGAGCGGAAGGACGCACTGTTTGAAGTATTCGCAGGCAACGCCTGAGGCGTTGATCTGAAAACAGGGTTTATCGGTCATAACACACACTCTGCCGTCGTCATAGCAGTTCGCGCACTCGTTCCGCGCCAGCGCTTTCAATGCGCGCAAGGTCGATTTTGCAAGAGGCGTGTAATTTCCGAACAGGCGTCTTGCCTCGGGCATGCGGTGATATTCTCGCAGCTGTTTCCGGGGTTTGGTCATAGCGTCATCTCCTTCGCGGAAGGGGCTTATATACGCCCCCACTTCTTGCGCCTCTGTTCTTCCTGCTGTTTGTTGTAGTCATCCCGAAGGGCTTGCAGTTCTTTGGCATTTTGCTTGCCAGTTCGTAAAACTCCGTTCCCCTCCGCCTGCTTTGCAAACTTTTCCTGCACAAGTTCCTCGAGCAGGGTCTTGAATAGACCAAATTGACTAATCATGTCGCCACAATATTCTAACGCTTTGGCGTGGGCTTCCGGGCCTTCATGCTTCGCTTCCGCGATGAGATCGCGGCACTGTTCCGTCGTGTAGTTCTCATACGCCTTGATGACCCTGATGATCTCGCCAATGTTCGTGGTGCCTTTGGTGTTCCGAGTGGTTCGTAGTAGCCATATATTTTACCTGCTTTCATTGATTTGCCTATTGTTGTTATTGACTTTTGTGGGGATGAGGAAGACTGTCATGCTTCTTCCTCATCGGGGTAAAGGTCGAAGGTTTCTTCCATGGTCGGAAGTTCCTCGGGCCATTCTTCAACACATTCGAGGAAGCGGTTATCGGTGTTGTTCATCTGGGCGAGCAGCTTCGGGGTGTTCATGACGTAATCCCTGAATGCGTGTTTCACCGTGTCGAGCGCAAGGACGCGCGTTTCTATCCATTTCCCGGCTTCGCGCAGGGCTTCTTCGCGTTCGGCTTCGCCCTTCACGCATGCCGCCAGATTCGCCATGTCTGCGGCTGCATCGACAACATAGTCTTCGTAGGATTCGAGCGCGCGCGTCAGTTCAAAGATGTTCGTAGGGATCATAGCGGTTCCGCCTTTCCTTGGTTTTGTCCGTGGTTTTGATGGATTTGCAGATGAGTTTTGGGGAATTTGTCGTGGATTTGCTCACAAAGTTTCACCGTTTTCCATGAGATTTTGTCAATGCCAGATGGCCGAAGAACGCTTCTTCTCGCGCTCGCGTTCTTCCGAGCGGCGCTTGGCGATGGCTGAGGAACGCTCCCTGCGCATCTTGCCGCACTTCGGGCAGTATTTTTGATTCCTGCCCGTAGGTTCAAACGCGCGTTTGCAGATGGCGCAGGCCTTCGTCTGCTCCGTGGTCATGGGGCTTCACCTCCCTTCGCAGGTCAAAATGCGCGAGTTCGTGGGGGTAAAATGGGGATGGCGTTCAACCCTCTACACTTAAATAGGCACCCCGTTTTTCGAGAATGACACCTTAGTGCTTTGTTAAATTTTATTTGCACATATATCAAACCGCATCTCCATTGACCGAAATGCTTAGTAGCAAACTCCGCACCCTCTCACTTAAATAAGTGCCATTTTTCGCCAAAAAACAAACACGCTCAAAAATTTAACACTTTATTGCTTTCTTTTGCTTCTCACAAGCTACAGCCCCAATTCCTTCACGCGCCGATAGAAGGTGTTGCGCTTCAGCCCCGTCCTGCGCATGGCCTCCACCGCCGTGATCTTCCCTTCGCGCCATTCCCTGCATGCGGCCTTGAGCGCGTCCATGTCGTACTTCACCGGCGCGCGGCCTTTGTATTTGCCCTGCGCCTTGGCAAGCGCTATGGCCCTCCGCCTGTCGCTCCAATATCTGCTCGCGCTCCAACACTAGATCGCGTGTTAAGATGGTCAGCATGAAGCGCCCCTGCGCCGTCTGCGTGTCGATGTTCTCCTTCAGGCTCACGAAAGCGACATCCATCTCTTGCAGCTTCGCCACAAGGGAAAGCAGGTCGCGTGTGTTGCGCGCGAAGCGGCTGATGCTTTCCACAATGAGCGTATCGCCCTCGCGCAGGAACGCAAAGCAGGCTTTGAGGCTGGGGCGGTCTGTGTCCTTGCCGCTTTGGTGGTCGATGAACACTTTGCGCACGTCCTCGGGCATCGCCACTTCCTGCCGTCCCGTGTTCTGCCGGATGGTGGAAACGCGAATGTAGCCCACTTTTGCCATGTGGTTCCCTCCCTTCTGTCGCTTTGAAGTCCCTTCCCGGCGGATATGTCGCAAAACACCGGGAAGGAACGCTTGTGCGATGGTTTCAGGCTCCCTCCGCCTGTCGCTCTGGACTACGCCTCATCGAGACACAGTTGCGGGTTGCCGCCGAAGGGATACAGGAAGTCCTTGCCCGTGGGTTCGGGGTAGCCGTAGCAGTATGTACTATTCATGTCCAGTTCGTCCACGTCGGGCATTCCCTCGGGAAGCTGGAACATCTGCGCCACTTCCTCCGCGCGCCCCTGCGCTTCCTGCCATACATCTTCCCGGCTTTCGATGATGTGCAGAAACGCCGTGCGCACGTTGTTGAGAAGGGAAAGGCTCTCGTATGGCTCGCTCTTGTAGTTGGGCATTTTGTCGATGAGTTCGCGGTATTCCTCTACGGCCAGTTCTTCAAAGGCTTTGTATACGCGCTTGATGTCGTCGATGGTCACAGTCACAGCCATGGTGTCATGCTCCTTTCATTCTTCGTCGTTTGGAAACAGCGTTGCAAGCAGGTCATCCGGGTTCGGTTGCATGCCCTTCGGCCAGCGCAGGGCGGCGCACAGGTCTATGAGTTCTTCCGCTGTCATCACCTCCGTATCGAAGTTGTCCCCGATGAATCCGAGAAACGCCGTGTTGATGTGGAAAAGGCTCTTGTATAAGAATGCCTGCCTTTCTTCATCCTCCCGGCTTTCCTCATACGGGCCTTGCAGATAGGCGCTGATCTGTCCGTATACGCGCAGGATTTCTTCCAGCGTGATACCGCCCGTGCAACTTTCCATCGTTTTCCCTTTCCGGGGCGCGATGGACGCGCCCCCTCGTCGTTTTGTTACTGCACGCAGAAGCGGCGATAGACCGTGTTCTTCGTGAATTGCCGGGCGATGTCCGGGAACGCCTTGCGGAAGGCCGCCGTGTCAAAGCGGCTGGAAGATACGCTTTGATACGTCAGCTTGTATTCCCCCGCGATGAGCAGTTCGCATTCGCCCATGCTGTCCTTCAGGGCTGTTTCCAGTTCCCCGATCTCCCCGTCGAGTTCTTCCCGCATGCGCTTGAGTTCCTTTAACTCCCGCGCCTTGGCCTGCACTTCCGTAATAGTCATTGCCCTGTCTCCCTTCTGCGTGTCGGTCGTTCCCGCCTTGCCGTGGTCAAGGGCGGCGCGTCTTGCGTGGTGTTGTACTTCACTCGTTGGGCATCCTTCACAGGTACGACCGCCGCCGCCTCGCTGAAGCATTGTCTTGCTTCCCTTGACCTCATGGCTGTATTGTAGCACACTTAAACAGTACAGTCCATTGACGAAATTTACAATGTTTAAGTGTATATCTTGGTTGATCTATACACTTGTTAAGTGCTTTGATCTGTGGTATACTAAGGTATAAGGTGGTGAAGTATATCTTGCCGGAAAGAAAAAACAGCAAAGCGCGGATAGACGCGAACAATCGCTATAACGCAAAAGCGTATGACCGTATCAATATCGCCATTCCCAAGGGACAAAAGGAAACTGTGCAAAAGGCAGCTGATAGGGAAGGGCTGTCCATCAATGGCTATATCATCAAAGCTATCCTTGCGCGGCTCGGTGTAGATGAATGGCCGGGAAAAGAACAGGAGCACACTTAAATAGTGTATATGCCTGCGTGCAGCGCCGTTTAAGTGTATTTAGGCGCGCAATGTTTAAGTGTATATAAAGCAATAATAGTTTACGTTTCAAAATCAATCAGACTTTGAAATTCCCTTCGCCCTGCCATTTCACACTTGGCAGGGTGGTTTCTCTTATGGGTGCTTTATCACGCTAAAGTGAGCGTGAATGAGAATGTTCCTTCAAAAAGGAATATAATCCTTTTAGAATTATTATGATGCTTGCAGGCAATGTTTGATCCAATATTTTTGTATGAATAATTATGTGAAATTATTTGTATATTTCGTATATCTGTACGGCTTCGTTATAGCATGATTTTGAACCATGATATGACGAAAACATACTGATATAAGCAATTTTAATGACATATCGTCTTTAAATCCGTCCGTTGAAAACTACACAAACGAATGAATAAATATCCATATTCTAACAGGTTGACATCGTAAAGGTCAGAGGTTCGAGCCCTCCTAACCCCACCAGCAAACCGCCTGATTCCCGGGCGGTTTTTTCTTTGTATTGCACAAACATCGCTTTGCGCAAATCGCGCGCCAATTCCCGCGATTTTGCGTTGCATGGAACAGATTTGAGCGAAAAATCCACAATGGCAGATATTTCAAGCCGCTCTTGATGATGGGGCCATCGCAAGCCCCCCGCTTTCCATCTGGATCGCGTCCATTTATCTTTTGATTCCGCCTTTTTTTTGCGCCGGGAATGGCCGATGAACAATATGCCGTCGCATAGGGAAACGCCACCGATTTAATGATGCCCGCCCTGCCGCGTTGGGAAAGGATGGCAAATGGGCAGGCGCATATCCGTTTTTCATCGAAGCTACCGCCGATCAGTCCGGCGCGCAGGACGGCAAATCGCCTCCGCCCAGGCAGCCGGGGCGGTTTTTCCCGCCTTTGTCCGCCGCCCCCGGGCTGCCCTTGCCGCATCCGGGGCGCGCGAAAAACGCTCCCGTTGCAGCGGGGAAACCTCGCTGCGGCGGGAGCGTTTCCATGGGCATGGCGTCGCGTCAGGCGTCCTTTTTCGGTTTTGCCGGGAACACCCAGCGGCGGCAGAGGTGATAATTGGCGATGAACAGCAGCGTATCGACGACGGCCTTCAGCGCCGTCTTGACGGTCTCTGCGTTCGCGCTCCCGCCCAGCAGCCAGCGGAAGAGGCGCACGCCCAGATAGACCGCCGCCGAGGAAACGAGAATGGTGCAAACGGCCAAAATGGCATAGCGGGCGGCCGAGCCTGACGCTCTGCTGCGAAAGACGAAATTGCGGTTGAGCAGGTAGTTCGCCGCCGCGGAGAGCACGCGCGCCAGCACGGTGGCGGCGGCGATCTCGGGCAGCGATTCCCCGCGGAAGATCAGCGCGCTGAGGAGGAAAAAGGCGATAAAATCCACCGCCGTGCCTGCCAGGGAGGCCAGCGCGTACTTGACGACCGGCCCGAACAGCGCCCGGTAGACGCGCGCTGAATCCCGCCAGGGGTGGAAATGCGAGCCCTCGTTGTTGTTTTCATAGACCGTCTCGATGGGGCACTGCACCAGCGCGATCCGGCTGTGCGCGGCGTAGGCCAGCATGCGCATTTCGTATTCGTAGCGGTCGCCCTCGATTTCGAGCATCTCGGGAAGCAGTTCCGAGGAAAAAGCGCGCAGGCCGGTCTGCGTGTCGGGCAATTTCACCCGGCAGGCAAGGCGGAAGCAGACGGATGTGATGCGGTTGCCGGCGCGGCTTTTGAAAGGCACGTTCTCCTTGCCAAAATCGCGCGTGCCGAGTACCAATGCCCGCGCGGGCAGGTGTTCTTCGAGACATTTGGCGACGTTTTCCACGTCGGCTTCGGCGTGTTGCCCATCGCTGTCGGCGGTGACGATGACGGCGGGCTGCGAAAGCGTCTCCTTCAAATGCGCAAAAGCCGTTTTCAGCGCCGCGCCCTTGCCGCGGTTTGCCGCATGGCGCAGCACCGTCGCGCCGGGCAGGGCGGCCACGGCCTCGAAGATCGCGGCATAGTCCGGCCCGCTGCCGTCATCGACGGCCACGACGCGCGCAAAGCCGCGCGCGAGCAGCGCCCGCGCATAGGAAATCAAACGCCCGTCCGGCTGGAGCGCCGGGATGACGACCACGCGCATCATAGCAGATACAAAAGCACGATGACCAGCAGGCAGACGAGCACCGGCACGCCGAAAAGCAGCCAGCGCCGCTGCATGGGCAGGCGGCGGTTGCCGAGGAACACGGAGCAGGCGCCAATGACGCCGCAAAGGATCGCGCACAGCACCGTTTGCCAGATCACGGCGTTGATTTCGCCGCCCACGCGCTCCGGCAGGGAGACGAGGCAGGGCGAATAATAGCCCATATTGAGGATGATCGACGTCATAAGCGCGATCACGTGTTCCAACGCCACGCCGGCGACGAGGCCGATGAGCCCCCGCCGCGCCATTTTTCTCAGCATTGTCCCAGCCTCCTAAAACCAGATGATGTCCGACATCGAGCGTTCATGCCCACCGGAGGGGCGGTTGATGATTTCACCGCACAGCCACATCTCCGTGGTGCCGCCGCCGTCCAGGTTCATGGCCGTCTGCGCACCATAGCGCACGAAGAGCTGCTGCAGTTCCTGCAGGGAAAGGCCGCGGGAATAGCCGTCCTGCCGCCCGTCGGCGACGATGACGATATAGTGCAAAGGCCCGATCTGGCCGATGGCCGTGCGCGGCTCCAGGCGCGTGTCGCGCGTGGAGATGACGTTGAAGCCGGGGTCGAACTCCACGGCGGCGCCGTCGCGCACCAGCTCGGGGCCAAACTCGAACGTGTGCATCACGCCCTGCGCCACCAGCTCCGCGCCCACGGCTTCGGGGTCGTCGTCCGCGCGGTCAGTGCGCACGCTGAAATCGCCGTTTTTGTCGACGATGAGCATGTTGCGCGTTGTCTCGCGCGTGCGGTAGAGCTCGCCGTCGCGGATGATGACGCCATATTCATGGGCGTTGTAGTTGTCAGCGTTGACGGCGAACACCGCGCCGGCCTTTTGCGCCATGCTGGAGAGAGGCTCATCGCGCCCGCCGTAGGTATCGCCGGCGAACCAGGTGCCGAACTGGGACGCGCTTTGCAGCTGCACGTCGGCGACGAAATAGGTGGTGCCGTTCTCCTCGACGCGGTCGATGTGGATGTAGCGCGTCGCGTCCTCATACTGATAGTCGTACTCGGAAACACAGGGCTGATCCCACGGCCTCTGCGTGGGCGCGGGCGGCTGCGTGGCCGGGGCCGCGACAGCCGTGGCCACCGCGGCGGGCTGCGTTTCGACCGCGGCGACAGGCTGCGCCGTGGACGGCGTTTCGACGGTGGCGGCGGACGGCGTCTGTGCCGGAGCCATTGCCTCTATCGACGGGTCGGCGGGCGCTTTGCCGCCGCATCGGGAGCAGAACACGATCACGAGCGCGATGACCACGATGGCCGACGCGATCAGCAGCGCGATCCCGATCCTCCTTTGCCGCCTTCTTCTGTATCTCTTTTGCATAAACTCACCTTGACAAATAATGGCTGCGCATGAAAACATATCGGTGTCCGCGTCAACGAACGCGGAAGAACGGGTATATTTTCACCGTAATGTCCAAAGATGTCCAAAGTCGTATATTCGACGCGGTTTCCCTTTTTCCTCCGTTTTTCCCGCACATGACGATGATTTTTTACAGTTACATTGGTACGGTGTCATGTAGCGTATTGCAGTCCGCCCCCGCGCGTGCTATACTGCGTAATGGGGGCATCCCCACGGGAGGTCGCGCGATGGAACAGCAGACGTTTTTTTCGCAGGACGCCGCCGCGCCTTTGGCGGCGAGGCTGCGGCCGCGTACATTGGAAGAGATCGTCGGGCAGCGACACCTGCTCGGCAAGGGCAAGGTGCTGCGCCGGCTCATCGAGGATGACCACATCTCCTCCATGATCTTCTGGGGGCCGCCGGGCGTGGGCAAGACGACGCTGGCGCGGGTGATCGCCAGCCGCACCAGGGCGGCGTTTATCGACTTTTCCGCTGTCACCAGCGGCATCCGGGAGATCCGCGCCGTGATGGAGAAGGCGGAGGGCAACCGCCGCTTTGGCGAGCGCACTATCGTCTTTGTCGACGAGATCCACCGCTTTAACAAGGCGCAGCAGGACGCCTTCCTTCCCTTCGTGGAGAAGGGCAGCATCATACTCATCGGCGCGACCACGGAAAACCCCTCCTTTGAGGTCAACGGTGCGCTGCTTTCCCGCTGCAAGGTGTTCGTGCTGCAAAGCCTGCATGTGGACGACCTCGTTTCGCTTCTGGAGCGGGCGCTGAAGGACGAACGCGGCTTTGGCGGCACGCGGGTCGATATCGCGCCGGAGATGCTCACGGCCATCGCCACATTCGCCAACGGCGACGCCCGCAGCGCCCTTTCCACGCTGGAGATGGTGGTGCTCAACGGCGATGTGGATGAAAACGGCGTCACTGTGACCAAAGAGACGCTTGAACAGTGCACGTCGAAAAAATCCCTGCTCTACGACAAGCAGGGCGAGGAACACTACAATCTCATCTCCGCGCTGCACAAGTCCATGCGCAATTCCGACCCGGACGCGGCGGTATACTGGCTGGCGCGCATGCTGGAGGCCGGCGAGGATCCGCTCTACATCGCCCGCCGCGTGACGCGCTTTGCCAGCGAGGACGTGGGGCTGGCCGACCCGCGGGCGCTGGAGATCGCCGTGGCCGCCTATCAGGCCTGCCATTTTATCGGCATGCCCGAATGCACGGTGCACCTGACCGAGGCGGTGGTCTATCTTTCCCTCGCGCCCAAGTCCAACGCGCTTTACGAGGCCTACGGCCGCGCGCGGGAGGATGCGCTTTCGCAGCTGGCCGAGCCGGTGCCGCTGGTCATCCGCAACGCGCCGACGAAGCTCATGCGTCAGCTCGACTACGGCAAGGGCTACCAGTACGCCCACGATGCGGAAGAAAAGCTGACCAACATGCAATGCCTGCCCGATTCGCTGCTGGGGCGCGAATACTACCGCCCCACCGAGCAGGGCGTGGAGGGCAAGTTCAAATCGCGCCTCGCGCAGATCCGGGAATGGAAGGAAAAACACGCGGGCAAGTGACAGGGGAGGCCCCGACGCCCGCTTTCCCGCGCGGACGCGGTATAATGGCAATAGAAACTGATTTGGGAGGGACGGATATGTGCACGGCGATCACTTACGCATCCGGGGAACACTATTTCGGCAGGAACCTTGATCTCGACCATTCCTATAACGAGACGGTCACCGTCACGCCGCGCGGGTACCCCTTCGCCTTCCGCCGCGCCGCCTCCCCCGATGCGCACTACGCCATGATCGGCATGGCGTTCGTGGTGGAGGATTATCCGCTTTACTACGACGCCACCAACGAAAAGGGCCTGAGCATGGCGGGGCTGAACTTCCCCGGCAGCGCTGATTACAAGGCGGAAAAGCCGGGCTGCGACAACATCGCGCCCTTTGAGTTCATTCCCTGGCTGCTCGGCCAGTGCGCCTGCCTGGACGAGGCGCGCAAGCTGCTCGCGCGCATCAACCTGGTGAACATCCCCTTCAGCGACCAACTGCCGCTTTCCCCGCTGCACTGGCTGGTCGCCGACCAGAGCGGCGCGATCGTGGTGGAATCCGTAAAGGAAGGGTTGAAGGTCTACGATGACCCCGTGGGCGTGCTGACCAACGAGCCGCCGTTCGCGTTCCAGATGTTTCATCTCAACAACCACATGCAGCTCACACGGGAAGCGCCGCGCAACAGCTTCGCGCAGGGGCTGGCGCTGGAACCTTACTGCCTGGGCATGGGCGCGATGGGCCTGCCGGGCGACCTGTCCTCCGCCTCGCGCTTCGTGCGGGCGGCGTTCACGAAGCTCAATGCCGCCCCCGGGGCGTCGGAGGCGGAAAACGTCAGCCAGTTTTTCCACATTCTCGGCTCCGTCGCACAGACGCGCGGCTGCGCCCGCGCCTCGGGCGACCGCTTTGAGACCACCGTCTATTCCTCCTGCTGCAATATGGACAGGGGCATTTACTACTACACGACCTATGAAAACAGCCGGCTTTGCGCGGTGGATATGCACAACGAGGACCTGGACGGCGCGACGCTGGCCAGCTATCCGCTGCTCAGGGAGCAGGACGTCTGTTTCCAGAACCAGGCGCAGCGGCGGGGAAGGGAGGACGCCCGCCCCGTGGTATAAGGGCGGCGGTTTGTCCAGCGCCGCCAGAAGCAAAAATCGGCCCGGGGGACGCCAAACGTCTCCCGGGCCGGAAATAGCTTAGCGCTCGATCTCCAGGTCGAGCCACCTGCACTCGTCCTCGGTAAGGACGATCTCCGAGGCGTCGATATTCGTGCGCATCATCTCGCGCGTCACGGGGCTGGTGAGGGCATAGACGTCGAGGTCTTTCTGGTTGAAGATCCACGCCATGGCGATCTGCGCCACGCTCATGCCCTTTTCCCTGGCCAGTATCTCACAGCGGCGCAGGCGCTCGAAATTCTGCGGGTAGCAGTAGCCCTTCATGCCCGCGTCGTCCAGGATCTCACTGGCCTTTTCCGGGTGGGCGCTCTCGAGCCGGCCGGAGAAGAAGCCGCGCGCCATCGTCGAATAGGCGAACACGGGGATGTGGTTCTTGGCGTACCACTCGCGGTCGGGTTTGTTCTCCGGGCCGGAGATGGTCACGCACCCGCCGCCCCAGGGGTCGCCCAGCTGGTCGGCAAGGCCGAAGTTGGGGCTGGCCACGGTGAAGGGCTGCAGGCCGTGCTTGAGGGCGTAGTCGTTGGCCTCCTCCGTGCGCTCAACCGTCCAGTTCGAGCCGCCGAAAGCGCCGATCTTGCCCTCGTCGTAAAGGCGGTTGAGCACTTCGACGATGGGGCCGACGGGCACGGTGGGGTCGTCGCGGTGGAGCATGTAAATGTCCAGATGGTTGGTCTTGAGCTTGGCCAGCGAGTTGTGGGCGTCGTGGAGGATGTCAAAGTCCGTCACGCGCTTGCGCCAGCGGTTGTGGTGCGCGCCCTTGGTGAGGATGACTACCTTGTCGTGCAGGCCGCGCGCCTCCAGCCACTCGCCCAGCGGCTCCTCGCCGTAGTGGTCGGAGCAGTCGAAGCAGTTCACGCCCTCGGCGTACATGTCGTCCAGAAGCTGGAAGGCCGCCTGCAGGCGCGCGTCAAAATCCGGGGCCTCGCCATAGACCGAGCGGAAGGCCGCGAACATCTTCGGCGTGGCGGTGCCAAAGACGATGTGGGAAATGGGCTTGGAAACGTGGTCGATGCGACCGTATTGCATAAATATACCTCCCCGTCAAATTTATCCTTTGCGGGGCGGCGCGCCCGCGCCGTCCTGTTTATACTCTAACACGCCTGGAAAACGATGTCAATCCCCCGCGCAGGAAAATCCGCGCGCCCCGGGCGGGAACCGTCGCGCCCGCGTCCGGGCCGCCGGCGAAAGCCGGGCAAACGCGCGTCCGGCCTTCGCCTTCCCCGGGCAGGCCGCGAACAAGGCGAAAGCGCCGCCGGAAAAATCAGGTATGACAAAACCGCCTTCCCTTCGCGTTGCGGGAAGGCGGTTTTGCGCCCGTTGTTCGGCCTTACCCGGCCAGCAGCACGCGCACGTCGCTTATGCAGGTGTAGGCGTTGCTGGCCCCGCCGTAGACGGAGCTGATCTCGATGGAGAGAAAGTCCGTCACCACGGGATAGGAAAAGAGCACCACCTGTTCGCCGCGCGCGTCGTCCAGCGTCACGGTGCAGTCGCTCTCCCCAGCCACGCTCACGCGGATGGCCGCCGGACGGCCGCTGGCGTTGTAGGTGTCGGCGGAGCGCTGGTAGCCGGCGCGGATGGCGAAGCCCGCCACCTTCTGTTCGCTGAAGAACAGGGACAGCCATTCGCCCTCGCCCGCGCCGCCCGCGCCTTCCGCCCAGGCGGTGGATGGGTCGGCGTCGTTGGCGTTGGCGGCGGCGTAGTAGCCGTACTGGTCGACCTGTTCGCTGGAAGCGTAGGCTTCGATGGCGGAAGTGTCCAGCCGCGCGTAGCCGGGATCGCCGGCAAGGCGCATGGAGAAGGGCGCGGGCTCTGTGGAGAGATAGTCGGCGTGCACATAGCCGCGCATGCCGGCGTATTCCACGCGATAAAAATCCCCCTCGCCGCCATAGGCGAGCACCTGCGCGCCCAGCGGGATGTGCGCAAGCGACTGCGAGGCCGTGTCCGGCGCGGCGCGCAGGTTCACGTATTCGCTGCAGTTGACGACGTACATGGTTGCGGCGCTGGACGACGCCTCCCAGCCCGCGTCCTGCGCGGGCGCGTCGTTTCGGGTCCCTTCATCCGCAGGGACGGCGGGCGCGCTGTCCGCGTCCCATTCCCCGGCATATGCCGAGGGCGCTTCTTCCCAGCTGTCGCCAAAGCTCCAACCTTCCGCCGCCGCGGGCAGACACAGAAGCAGCGCGGCGGCCAACAGGAGCGTCAGACGCTTCATGGGCGTCCCCCCTTTCGTAAGTTCGTACTTCTTAGACGCGGGCGTGGGGGAGAAGGTTCAATCCCCGCCGAACACGCTTTCCGCCGCCCGCACGGTGGCCATGGCGTCGCGGGCATAGAAGTCCGCGCCGATGCGCATGGCGTAATCCTCGGTGAGCACCGCGCCGCCGACGACGATCTTCACGTTTGCTTTCTCCCGCAGCAGACGGATGGTCTTTTCCATGCTCTCCACCGTGGTGGTCATCAGGGCGCTCAGGCCCACCAGCGGCGCGCTGCTTTTGCGCGCGGCCTCTACCACGGCTTCGGGCGGCACGTCCTTGCCCAGGTCCACGACCGTGTAGCCGTAGTTTTCCAGGAGGGCGCGGGCGATGTTCTTGCCGATGTCGTGTATGTCGCCCTGCACGGTGGCCACCACCACCGTGCCCTTGCCCGCCTGTCCGCCCGTGGCGGCGATGCGCCCGCGCACGGCCTCGAACGCCGCGCCCGCGGCCTCGGCGCTCATCAAAAGCTGCGGCAAAAACACCGTCTTTTTTTCAAAGCCTTCGCCGACATCGTTGAGCGCGGGCACCAGTTCGCCTTCGACGATGTCCATGGGCGCGCGCGCCTTCAGAAGTTCCTCAGCGGCCGCGCGCGCTTCCTCGCGCAGTCCGCGCAACACCGCCTCGCGCAGCGTCAGATTCGCCGCCGCGGGCTTGACGGGCGCGGCCTCCGTCTCAGCAAAGCGGGCGATGTAGGCGCTGCAATCCGCGTCGTAGCCAAAGAGCACGCGGTGACAGGCGGCGGCGTCCATCAGCCCCGCGTCGAGGGGGTTGACGATGCCGGCGCTCAGCCCGCGCGAGAGCGCCTCGGCAAAAAAGGCCGCGTTGAGCCGCGCTCGGGCAGGCAGGCCGAAGGAGACGTTGGAAACGCCCAAGGACGTGCGCAGCCCGCGCCGGGAAAGCACGGAGAGCGCCTCCAGCGTCGCCAGCGCCCCGCCGCCGGTGGAGACGGACATGGCCAGCGGGTCGAAGATGAGCCGTTCCGGGCCGATGCCGTATGTTTCCGCCTCGGCGAGTATCTTTTCGGCCACGGCCACGCGCCCGGCGGCAGTCTCCGGGATGCCGTCGTCATCCAGCGTCAGGGCGATGAGCACAGCGCCGTACTTCTGCGCCACGGGGAATACCGCGTCCATGGAGGCGCGCTTGCCGCTCACGGAGTTGATCAGCGGCCGCCCGTTGTAGAGCCGCGCCGCGCGCGCCATGGCCTCGGGGTCGGCGGAGTCGATCTGCAAAGGCAGCGGCAGGACGGCCTGCAATTCCTGTACGGCGCGGGGCAGCATGGCCTTTTCGTCGATGTCCGGCAGTCCCACGTTCACGTCCAAAACGTCCGCGCCGGCCTCCATTTGCTTCGCGCCCTCGCGCAGCACAAAGCCCATGTCGTTTTCCCGCAGGGCGCGCTTGAGGTTCGGCTTGCCGGTGGGGTTGATGCGCTCGCCGATGAGCACCGGCGCGCCGCCAAACTCCACCGCCCGCGCGTAGGAACAGATCACCGTGCGCCCCGTCGCCTTTGCCGGCGGGGGAACGGCGCCAGCCACCGCTTTTTTCAGCGCCGCAATGTGCGCGGGGGTCGTGCCGCAGCAGCCGCCCAGCAGCGCCGCGCCGCCCTCGGCCAATTTGCGCGCGGCGGCGGCAAAGTCCTCCGGCGAGACGCGGAACTGCGTCTGCCCGTCCACCACCACGGGAAGCCCGGCGTTGGGGTTGAAGGCGAGCGGCACGCCCGCCGCCGCGCGCAGTTCCGGCAAAAGCGCCAGCATCTGCTCCGGCCCCAGCCCGCAGTTGAAGCCCACCGCCTCCGCGCCCAGCGATTCGGCCACCGTCACGGCGCTCAGCACATCCGCGCCGGTGAGCATGCGCCCGCCCTCGTCGAAGGTCATCATCGCCACGATGGGCAGGGCGCTGACCTCGCGCGCCGCCAAGAGCGCCGCCTTCAACTCGTATACGTCCGTGAACGTCTCAAAGAGCAAAAGGTCGGCCTCCCGCGAAGATTCGATCACCTCGCGGAACAATTTCACGGCCTCTTCGAACTCCAGGTCGCCCACGGGCTTGAGCAGCCGCCCCAGGGGGCCGATGTCGGCGGCCACATAGGCCTCGCGTCCGCTCGCGTCCACGGCTTCGCGGGCGATGCGGATGCCCGCGCGCACTACCTTGGCCGTCTCATCGCCGAACTTCAGGCGGCTGACGCCGAACGTATTGGCCTGGATGACGTCCGCGCCGGCGGCGGCGTACTCGGCATGGATGGAGCGCACCACCTCCGGCGCGCGCAGGTTCATGCTGCCGGGCAGCTCGCCCAGCCTAAGGCCGCGGGATTGCAGCATCGTGCCCATGGCGCCGTCCATCAAAAGCAGCTCCCGGCCCAGCCGGTCGCGGAAATTCTTCATAGGGTCCTCCTCCTGTTGGGGCAGTCGGTCTTTGCGCAGGCGGCGCAGCCGCCCTCGCGCGCGCCGGGCACGTCCGACAGGCCGGCGATGGCGGTGACGGACTTTTCCGGCAGCATCATATGCGTTTGCGTCAGCGAAAGGCCCAGCCGCTTTTCCAGTTCCAGCAGATCAAACATCGCCCGCTGGTGCGATATATCCAGGTCGCCATAGCCGGGACTGAAGCGGGGGCGGAGGTACAGCCCCGGCGCTTCCCGGCGCAGGCCGTCCTCCATGCCGCCCAAGTATTCCTCCAGATAGGCGGCGCAGCCGGCCTGCCACACGGCGGCGCGGGGCAGGTCGAGCGCGGAAAAGCGGCGCAGACGGCGGTCGGCCTCCGCGCCCAATGTGGCGGCAAGGAAGAACGCCTCCCTGCAGCCGCAGAGGTTTTTGGCAAGGGTGCTGCTTTCAAACGCATGCCCGCCGGCCTCCACGCGCCCCTCCGATACCGCGATGGGCAGCCGCCGGTGTACGCCGCGCGGCCGCACTTCGCCGCGCAGTTCCGCCTCCACGGAGGCGATCAGCGCCATCAGCCGCCCGTCCGGGTCGGCGTTGCCCAGATAGCGCAACACCTCGCGCTCGAAGGCCGTCACCGAAAGATCTCCGAAAGGTTGCCGATGATGCGCCCGGCGATGTCCGGCTGATTCATCGTATAAATATGCACGTGGCTGACGCCGTTGGCGATGAGGTCGATGATCTGTTCGGTGGCGTAGGCGATGCCGGCCTGCTTCATGGCGGCGGGGTCGTCGCCAAAGCGGTCGACGATGGCGCGGAAGCGCGGCGGCAGGTTCGCCCCCGAGAGGGAGAAGGTGCGCTTGACCTGCCGGACGTTGGTGATGGGCATGATGCCCGCCACCACCGGCACATTGATGCCGTGCTTGAGCAGGCGGAAGAGGAAATTATAGAGGATATTGTTGTCAAAGAACATCTGCGTGGTCAAAAACGCGCAGCCGCTGTCCACCTTTTTGCGGATGCCGTCGAGATCGGCCTGCTTGTTGGGCGATTCCGGGTGTCCCTCGGGATAGCAGGCGCCGCCCACGCAAAAGCCGCCGAAGCGGTTGATCTCCTCGATCAGGTCGCTGGCGTGGGCAAAGTCCGCGCAGGCGGGCGAGCCGTCGGCGGGCAGATCGCCGCGCAGGGCGAGTATGTTTTCCACGCCCGCCTCGCGCAAAAGCGTCAGCGTGCGGTGGATCTGCGCGCGTGGCGTGGAGACGCAGGTGACGTGCGCAAGCGCGGTCACGCCGTTGTCCTTCTGCACGCAGCGGGCGATTTCCACGGTGTGGTCGCCGGTCGAGCCGCCCGCGCCGCAGGTGACGCTGATGAACGAGGGATTCAGCCGCGCGATCTCCGCCACGATGCGCTCGGTATCGCGCAGGGGCTTGCCCAATTTGGGCGGGAAGAGCTCGCAGGAAACGGTGACGTGGTCGCTGTTGATGATATCGAGAACGCGCATGGCGGTGACCTCCAAAGTAAACTCACCTTATTGTATAATATTCCGCGGCAAAAAACAAGCGCCGCCTTGAACGGCAGGCCAAAATCTGCTACAATTTACAGGAAAGGCAGGGGAATGTCCGTGGAAACCATCACCAGCGTGAAAAACCCGCTCGTCGCCTCGCTGCGCGCCCTCAAAACCGCCAAGGCGCGCAGGGAGACGGGATTGTTCCTCGTCGAGGGCGAGACGATGCTCAACGAAGCGCTTTCTTCCCTCCTCGTCCCCCGCGCGCTGCTCACGGAGGCGGAAACGCCCCTTGCCGCGCGCTTTCCCGAAGCGCGGCTGGTGACGCGCGGCGTGCTCGAGGCCGTCTGCGATACAAAGACACCGCAGGGCATGTGCGCCGCCTTTGAACTGCCCCCGCCCCGCGCCCTGTCAGACGCGCCGCAAACGTTGGTGGCGCTCGACGGCGTGCAGGACCCCGGCAACGTGGGCACCATCTGGCGCACGGCGGACGCGGCGGGCTTTGGCGGCCTGCTGCTGGGCGCGAACTGCGCCGACCCGTACAGCCCCAAGGTGCAGCGCGCGGCCATGGGCTCGGGCTTCCGCCTGCCGGCCATTCCCGCCGACCCGCTCTGCGAGGCGCTCGCGGCGCTGCGCGGCCGCGGCTGGACGGTGGTCGCCTCGGCGCTCGACGGCGCGGACTTTTACCAAAGGCCCGAAGTGGGGGAGTGTTTCGTCCTCGTCATCGGCAGCGAAGCGCACGGCATCTCGGAAAATGTGCGCGCGCAGGCCGACGCGCTGGTCAAGCTCCCCATGCGCGGCCGCGCCGAATCGCTCAACGCGGCGGTGGCGGCGGGCATCATGATGTACGAGATGATGCGCGAACGGTAAAAGAGGGCGGCCACGCAATGGATGCAGCGTGGCCGCGATCTGCGCGCCGTCATTCCTCCAGCAGCGCCTTGAGTTCCTCCGGCAGGGGCGACTCCCAGGCCATGCGCTTGCCATCCCAGCAAAGCGCCAGATATGCCGAGTGCAGCGCGAAGCGCCCCGGCAGCGCCACGTCCTCCTGTCCGTAGAGGAAATCGCCGGCCACGGGATGGCCGATGTGCGCCATGTGTACGCGGATCTGGTGCGTGCGCCCCGTTTCCAGCTTCAGGCGCAAAAGCGTGCGGCCGTTGCCGTGCTCCATGGCGCGGGCGTGCGTCACCGAGGGCTTGCCGCGCGCCAGATCGACCACGCGGCGCACGCTGGCCGCGTCCGCCTTGGCGATGGGCGCGTCCACGGTAAATTCGCCCTCGACAATGCCCTCCACCACGGCCAGATATTCCCGGCAAAACCCGCCCGTGTGCAGTTCTTTTTGCAAAAGCTGACAGGCGTGGGCGTGCCTGGCGGCGCACATCAGCCCGCTGGTGCCCTTGTCCAGCCGGTTGAGGGGGCGAAAGACGAAAGGTTCGCCAAAGCGCGCCGCCAGCCGGTTTTCCAGCGTGCCGGACGTCTGCCGCTGCGAGCACTGGCAGGGAAGGGGGGCGGGCTTGTCGACGATGTAAAAATCGTCGCTTTCAAAAACGACGTTCACCGGCAAAAATTCCGGCGCTACGGCCTGCGCGGGCGCGTCCTCCGGCCAGGAAACTTCCACCACGTCGCCCGCTTTGAGCAGTGTGTTCGCCAGCGCCGCCTCGCCGTTGACGCGCACGCCGCCGGACGCCTTCAGGGAGGCAAACTGCGTGTAGGACACGCCCAAATCGCCGCGCACGAAGTACTTGAGCTTGCGCCCGGCGTCCTTTTCCCCCGCGACCGCGCGAATGAGCGCCATACCATCCCTCCGAAAAGGCCCGAGGCGCAACGCCCCGGGCCTTGTTTTTACTATTCTCCCAAGTCCACCTTGATCTTCAACGCCTCAAGCTGCTCGGGGTTGACGTCCGCCGGCGTTTCCATCATCAGGCAGTTTGCGCCCTGCGCCTTGGGGAAGGCCACCACGTCGCGCAAACTGTCGCTGCCGGTGAGGATCATCGACAAACGGTCGAGGCCGAAGGCGAAGCCGCCGTGCGGGGGCGTGCCGTACTTGAAGGCGTCGGTGAGGAAGCCGAAGCGGTGCTGCGCCTCCTCGTCGGACAGGCCGATCATCTTGAACATCTTCGCCTGCATGTCGCTTCTGTGGATGCGGATGGAGCCGGAGCCCATCTCGATGCCGTTCATCACCAGGTCGTAGGCGCGAGCGCGCACCCTGTCCTTCTCGTTTTCCAGATAGGGCTCATCCTCGGGCATCCAGCTGGTGAAGGGATGGTGCATGGCCACGTAGCGGCCCTCCTCCTCGCTGTACTCAAACAGCGGGAACTCCGTCACCCAGAACAGGTCGTACACGCCCTCGGGGATGAGGCCGCGGCGGCGGGCGATCTCGATGCGCAGCGCGCCCAGGCTCTGGAAGGCCACCGCGTCCTTGTCGGCGACAAAGAAGAGTATATCGCCCGGCTTGGCGGCAAAGCGCTCGCGCAGTTTCTCGGCAAATTCCGGCGTGAGGAACTTGTTGAACGACGATTTCACCCCGCCGTCGGCGGTGTAGGTCACATAGGCCAGCCCCTTGGCGCGGTAGGTCTTGACAAACTCCACCAGCGAGTCGATCTGCTTGCGGGTCATGTCCGCGCAGCCCTCGGCGTTGATGCCGCGCACGCACTTGCCCTCCTTCACCGCGTCCTCGAACACGGGGAAGCCGCAGCCCTCGCAGAGGTCGGAGGCGTTTTTGAGCAGCATGCCAAAGCGGCGGTCGGGCTTGTCGCTGCCGTAGTTCTCCATGGCCTCGCGCCAGGTGATGCGCTCCAGCGGCAGCTGGATGTCCAGGCCCATCACGTCGTGGAACACGCGCTGGAAAGCGCCCTCGATGACCGTCTGGATGTCCTTTTCGTCGATGAAGGACATCTCCACGTCCACCTGCGTGAACTCCGGCTGGCGGTCGGCGCGGTTGTCCTCGTCGCGGAAGCAGCGCGCCAATTGATAGTACTTGTCAAAGCCCGCCAGCATGAGAAGCTGCTTGTAGATCTGCGGCGACTGCGGCAGCGCGTAGAAGGAGCCGGGATGCAGGCGGCTGGGCACGAGGAAATCGCGCGCGCCCTCGGGGGTGGACTTGGTCAGCACGGGCGTTTCCACCTCGGCAAAGCCCTGACCGTCCATGTAGGCGCGCACCGCCGAGGCGATCTTCGCGCGCATGCGCAAATTGCGCTGCAGGGAGGGCTTGCGCAAATCGAGATAGCGGTACTTGAGGCGCACCGTCTCGTTTTCCTCGGCCTTGTCGTCGATGTAGATGGGCGGCGTCTCGCTCTTGTTGAGCAGTTCGCACTCGCGCACGAACACCTCCACCTTGCCCGTGGGCAGGTCGGGGTTGACGGCGTTTTCGGCGCGCATGCGCACTTCGCCTGTGCAGGTGACCACGTATTCCGAGCGCAGCGTGCGGCCCAGTTCGAATACCTCGTGGGAACAGACGGCCTCGTCGAACACCAGCTGCACCAGCCCCTCGCGGTCGCGCAGCCAGACGAACACCACGCCGCCCAGGTCGCGGGCGCGCTGCACCCAGCCGGAGAGATGGACTTCCTTGCCGGCCAGATTTTCCGTCACCTGGCCGCAGTAGGTATCGCGTTTATAGGAAAGCATGGGTCATTCTCCCTTCATTTCCAGCAGTATTTCGATGATCTTGTCCCGGGCGACCTCGGCCTCGACGCTGTTTTCCATGTCGCGCAGCTTGACCACGCCCTTTTCCAACTCGTCGCCGCCGATGACCACCACGTTCTTCGCGCCGGCTTTGCCGGCGTACTTGAACTGCGCCTTCATGCTGCGGCAGGCGTGGTCGATGTCGGCGCGCAGGCCGCGTTCGCGCAGCGCACGGACGAGCTTCATGCCCTCCAGCCGCGCCGCCTGCCCCATGGTGGCCACGAACACGTCGTAGAGCGGCGCTTCGTCCTCGCTGGCGCCCTGCATCTGCTGAACCAGCAGCATGCGTTCCACGCCCATGCCGAAGCCCACGCCCGGCGTGGCCGGGCCGCCCAGCTGTTCGATCAGCCCGTCGTAACGCCCGCCGCCGCAGACGGTCAGTTCGCCATCCTCAGTGGGGGTGACGATCTCAAACACGGTCTTGGTGTAGTAGTCCAGCCCGCGCACGATGCGGGGATCGACGCTGTAGGCAACGCCCAGCGCGTCGAGATACTCGCGCAGCGCGGCAAAGTGGGCGCGGCAGTCCTCGCACAGGTAGTCCAGCATCTCCGGCGCGTCGGTGAGCTTGTGCGCGTCCTCCTTGCAGTCGAGTATGCGCAGGGGGTTGCGCTCGAAGCGCTCGTTGCAGGTCTTGCACAAAGAGCCGAGCTTGCCGGCGAGGTACTCCTTCAGGGCCGCCTGATAGGCTCCGCGGCACTGGGGGCAGCCGATGGAGTTGATGCGCACGCTCAACCCCTCGATGCCGCACGCGCGCAGAACGTCCAGCGCCAGAGCGATGATCTCCGCGTCCACGGAGGCGTCCTTGGCGCCAAAGACCTCCACGCCGTTCTGGTGGAACTGGCGCAGCCGCCCCGCCTGCGGCTTCTCATAGCGGAAGTTGGGGCAGGAGACGTAATAGAGCTTGCAGGGCAGCGGCTCGGCGAACAGGTGGTGCTCGATGAAGGCGCGCGCCACGCCCGCCGTGCCTTCTGGCTTGAGGGTGATGGAGCGGCCGCCCTTGTCCTCGAAGGTGTACATCTCCTTTTGCACCACGTCCGTGCCGTCGCCCACGCCGCGCGCGAACAACTCCGTGTGCTCGAACATCGGCGTGCGGATCTCGCGGTAGCCGGCCAGCGCGCACACAGAGCGCATGGCCGCCTCGATCTTCTGCCAGCGGTGCGCGTCGGTGGGCAACATGTCCTGCGTTCCCTTGGGCGCCTGCGTAAGCATAGTGATTTCTCCTTTCCGATGGGCGGCGGACGAAAAAAGCCTCCGTCCCGACGTAGGGGCGAAGGTCTCGCGGTGCCACCCTGCTTGAGCGATGGAAGTTGCTCCACAGCCCATCTTCAGCCGTTAACGCCGGCATACGTCCGATCTCGTGGGTGTCCTTGGGCGGAAAACGACGCGGGCGCTCGCACCATGCCGCCCTCGCTTGGCCGTCCTTGTTCCGCTTACTCTCCCAGTCATCGCCGGTGCTTCCGATTATATAGCCCGGGGCTGGAAAAGTCAAGCGCGGCGGCGTTTCACGGGGAGAATTAACACAAAAGCCGCCCGGCATGGGGCCGGGCGGCGAGGGGAGCAAGTGTCACTGGATCTCGATCCTGCGGGGGGACTTTCTGGTCTCGGTGACCTTGGGCATCGTCAGCGTCAGCACGCCGTCCTTGTATTCGGCGGAGATGGCGTCCTCCTTGACGTTTTCCAGCGTGAAGGAGCGGCTGGCGCGGCCGGAGCGGCGCTCGTTCATGATGTAGCCGTTCTGGCGCTCGTTCTTCTTTTCCGTGTTCCACTCGGCGGCGATGGTGAGCACGTCGTCGTTTATGTCGATGTGTATGTCCTCGCGCTTGACGCCGGGCATGTCGGCTTCGAGAACGAACTTGTCGCCCTCATCCTTCACGTCCACGCTGAACGTGCTGGTAAAGTTATCCATGCCGAAGAAGGGACGGAAGAAATCGTCCATAAAGGACATGGCGTCGGGACGGCTGAGGTGGTTGTTGTGGCGATAGGGGATCAAAGTGCTCATGATGAAAACCTCCTGCGAAGTTGTTGACTTTCTTTGTCTTTCGACAGTGTTATCATACATCAATAGTCAAGGAAAGTCAATAGCGATCTCCAAACGTTTACAAACTGTTCACATCTTCCATTTGCCCATGTGCAAGTTTGCCCGCGTCGGGGCTTGATAATTCCCCGTCCATGCGTTAAGATGGATGCAGGAGATGAACCGTATGACTGAGCGCCTTTACTATGACGATGCCTATCTGACCGCCTTTAACGCCAGGGTGACGGACTGCGCCCCGGACGGGGACACATATCTCGTCCGCCTCGACCGCTCGGCGTTTTATCCCACCTCCGGCGGCCAGCCCTACGATACGGGCACGCTGGGCGGGGCGAATATACTGGATGTGTTCGTGCGGGACGGCGACGTGTTCCACCGCGTGGACGCGCCCCTGCCGGTGGGCGGCGACGTCCACGGCGAGATCGACTGGCCGCGCCGCTTTGACCACATGCAGCAGCACTGCGGCGAGCACATGCTGGCCAACGCCGTCTGGCGGCAGCTCGGCGGCTACGTCATCGGCCTGCACCTGGGCGCGGAAGTGTCGAGCATCGACGCGGACCTCCCCGGCGGCCGCACGCACATTACGGCGGAGGAACTGCGCGCCCTCGAGGATACCGTCAACGAAAACATACAGCGCGACGTGCCCGTCGTCTGCTCGTTTCCGGACGCGGAGACGCTTGGGCGCATGCCCCTGCGCAAGCCGCCCACGGTCAAGGAGCACATACGCATCGTCGCCATCGGCGATTTTGAGTACGTGGCCTGCGGCGGCACGCACCCCTCCTCCTCGGGGCAGGTGGGGCTTTTGAAGGTCGTGGACGCGCGGCCGAGCAAGGGCAAACTACGCCTTTCCTTCGTCTGCGGCAAACGCGCTTTCCAGGAGCTGCGCAAGGCCTATGGCCTCGCCCACGCGGCGGCGGCGGAGCTTTCCACGGCGGTGGACAACCTGCCCGGCGCGGTCATGGCGCTGCGCGCCCATCTGCGCGAGGCGGAGCGCACAGTGTCCGTCCTGCGGCGCGAAAAGCTGCTTCAAAGCGTCCCGGCGCTGCTCAGGGACGCCCCGCGCACACAAGCGGGCGCGCGCCTGGTGGCGGAGACGGTGGGGGCGGACATGCCGCTTCTGCGCGACCTGGCCACGGCCATCACCGAACAGGGCAACGCCGTCGCCCTTCTGGCCGCGCCGCAGGGGGAGGACAATATATTCGTCTTTGCCCGTTCGCGGGATGTGGGGGAAAACATGGGCGCGCTGCTCACCGCCTGCGCCCGCGAGAACGGCGGCAAGGGCGGCGGCAAGCCGGACTTTGCGCAGGGCGGCGGCCCGTCCGCAGTGTTGGAAGCGGCGCGCGCGCGCCTGCTCGGGCAATAAAAAACAAAGGCAAGGGGAGGGCGTGCCAATGACAGGCATACGCGGCTTTTTCGATGTGGAGAACATGGTGCCCGCGTCCATGCGGCGGGGGGAACTGCCCTCGAACCGGGAGGCGTATCGGCGTATGAGCGCCATCGCCCTGCCGTCGGTGCTGGAAATGGCGCTGATGAGCCTCATCAGTATGGCGGACACGATGATGGTCTCCACGCTGGGCACGGAGGCGATCACCGCCGTCAGCCTGGTGACGCAGCCGCGCCTCATCCTCCTGTGCATCTTCTATGGCCTCAACGCCGGCGTCACGGCTATCGTCGCCCGCCGCAACGGGGAAATGCGCCGCGCCGACGCCAACCTCACCATGCGCAATTCGCTGGTGGTGACGCTGCTTTTGTCCCTCGTCATCATGGCGCTGGCGCTGTGGCTGGCCGAACCTTTTATGCGGCTGGCCGGCGCCGAAGAGACCATGGAGGACACGCTTTCCTACTTCCGCATCATCGCCGCGGCGCTGCCCGTCAACGCCCTTTCGCTGTGCGTCTGCGCGGCGCAGCGCGGCGTGGGCAACACGCGCCTCACCATGTATGTGAACGTCACCTCCAACCTCGTCAACGTCCTGTTCAACTGGCTGCTCATCAACGGCGTCGGCCCCTTCCCGCGCCTGGAGATCGCCGGCGCGGCCATCGCCACGGACATCGGCCTCCTGGTCGGCCTCGTGCTCTGCTTTATCTCCCTGCTGCCCGGCAAGCGCCACGCCCACTTCCTGGAGCTCACCCGCAAGGATTCCTGGAAACTCGACCGCGAGGCGCTGGGGGCAATGGCGAAGGTGGCCAAGGGCGCGATGGTGGAGCAGGTGTTCATCCGCATCGGCTTTTTCCTCTACGCGCGCATCGTCGCCGGGCTGGGCGTGTACGTCTACGCGGCGCACAACATCGCCATGCAGTTTTTGAGCCTTTCCTTCTCCTTCGGCGACGGCATCGGCATCGCCGGCACGGCGCTGGTCGGCCAGTCCTTGGGCGAAAAGCGGCCGGACGTCGCCCACATGTACGGCAAGATCGCCCAGCGCTTTGCCCTGGTGGCGGCGCTTCTGCTGGCCTCGGTGGTCATCACCTGCCGCGGGCCCCTGGTGGGACTGTATATCTATTCAGACACCGCCAACGACGCCTACGTGCGCCATCTGGCGATGAACGCCATGGTCATCGTCGGCATCATGCAGCCGTTCCAGACCTCGGCGGTGGTCTATTCCGGCGCTCTGCGCGGCGCGGGCGACACGCGCTATGTGGCCATGGCGATGATCCTGACGGCCGTCGTCATGCGTCCCATACTTTCGCAGCTGGCCATCTACGTGGTCGGCGAGGTGTTTGGCCTTGCGGAAATGGCGCTGCTGGGCGCCTGGAGCATGGCCACGGTGGATATGATCACGCGCATGGTGCTCATGCACCGGCGCTATGTCGGGGGGAAATGGCATGCAATTCAATTGTAAAAACGCGATTTTCGACAACGACGGCACGCTCATGGAGTCCATGTACTACTGGCGCCTGGCCGGGATCGAATATATCATTGCCCACCGCCTGCCCATCCCCGGGGAGATGACGCTGCGGGAGATGTTTTCCCATTCCAGCCGCGATTTTTCTGCGGCCATCGCCCAGGTCGAGCCGGGCGCGACGTACGAGAGCATCGTCGCGGAGATGGAGGAGCGCATGGGGCGGCACTACCGCTACGACGTGGTGGAAAAGCAGGGCGTGGGGGAATTCCTCGCTTCCCTGCGCGCGGGCGGCGCGCGCCTGTGCGTGGCCACCGCCGCGCCGCGGGCGCTGTGCGCGGCGGGGCTTGAGCGCCTTGGCCTGCGCGGGTATTTCGATTTCGTCACCGACAGCTATGAGGTGGGCATCAGCAAAAGCGACCCGGCCTATTTCCCCACGGTCGCCCGCCGCCTGGGCTGCGCGCCGGAGGAGTGCTGGGTGTTCGAGGACGCGTTGCACGCCATCGAGAGCGCCAAGGCCGCCGGCATGCGCGTGTGCGCCATTGCCGATTATACATCCGTGCCGCAGCGCGAGGCCATACTCGCCATCGCCGACGCCTGGATCGACGACTACCGCCAGGCGCCGCGTTTCCTGCGCGCCTAGGCGGCCGTTCGGGAAAATGCCCGTACAAGGCCGGTATATGCGGCAAAATGTACGTATCACAAACACAACTGTCCGCTACATGAGAATTTTATCTTACGATTTTCCGAAAAACACTTGCGTTGTCCGGGAAATGCCGGTATAATCATAAAAGCAATGGCAAAACGAGGAGGCATTTTTATGCAGCGCGTATACAATTTCGCGGCGGGTCCCGCTGTGATGCCGGCCGAGGCCCTGGCCACGGCTGCCAACGAGATGCTTTGTTATGGGGATACGGGCATGTCCGTCATGGAGATGAGCCACCGCTCGAAGATGTACCAGGAGATCTTTGGTGAGACCGAGGCCCTGGTGCGGGAGCTGATGCACGTGCCGGACGACTACGCCGTGCTCTTTATACAGGGCGGCGCCACCGGCCAGTTCGCCGGCGTGGCCATGAACCTGCTCACCGGCTCCGGCAGGGCCGACTATGTGGACAGCGGCAACTTCGCCCACGGCGCGTTCGTCGAGGCGCAGAAGTACGGCTCCCCCCGCTGCGTGGCCTCTTCCCGCGAGGAAGGCTATGTGCGCATCCCCGACCTCGACGAAAAGACGTTCGATCCCGAGGCCGATTACTTCTACATCACCACCAACAACACCATCTACGGCACCAGATTCGCCTCCCTTCCCGAGACGGGCAGCGTGCCGCTGGTGGCGGACATGTCCTCGAACATACTCTCCGAGCCGTATGACGTCAGCAAGTTCGGCGTCATCTTCGCCGGCGCGCAGAAGAACATCGGCCCGGCAGGTTTCGCCCTCACCATCGTGCGCCGCGACCTCATCGGCCGCGCCATGCCCATCACCCCCAAGGTGCTGGACTACAAAAAGCTCGACGACGCGGGCAGCATGCTCAACACACCGCCCACCTACGCCATCTACATGGCCGGCCTCTGCCTCAAGTGGCTGAAAAAGCAGGGCGGCGTCGAGGGCATCGCCGAAGTCAACCGCGAAAAGGCCTCTTGGCTCTACGATTTTATCGACAACAGCCGCATCTTCAAGGGCGTGGCCGAGAAGGGCAGCCGCTCGATCATGAACGTCACCTTCCGCACCGGCGACGAGGATCTGGACGCCGAATTCGTCAAGGCCGCGGCCAGGGCCGGCCTTGCCAACATCAAGGGCCATCGCTCCGTGGGCGGCATGCGCGCCAGCATCTACAACGCCATGCCCCCGGAGGGCGTCAGGGCGCTGGTGGAGTTCATGAAGAAATTTGAAATGGAGCACAGGTAAATGTATAAGGTAAAAACGCTCAACGCCATCTCCCCGGTCTACCAGACCGTCCTCAACATGGAGGACTATACATTCGACGCCTACGCCGAGAACCCCGACGCCATCATGCTGCGCTCGGCGAACATGCACGAAATGGACATCCCCGCAAGCGTGCAGTGCGTGGCGCGCGCCGGCGCGGGCGTAAACAACATCCCGCTGGACAAACTGGCCGAGCGCGGCGTGGTCGTGTTCAACTCCCCGGGCGCGAACGCCAACGCCGTCAAGGAAATGGTCATCACCGGCATGCTGCTCGCCTCCCGCAAGGTGGTGGACGGCGTCGAGTGGTGCAAGACGCTCTCCGGCAAGGGCGCGGAAGTGGAAAAACTGGTGGAGAAGGGCAAGGGGCAGTTCACCGGCCCCGAATTGCAGGGCAAGACGCTCGGCGTCGTCGGCCTGGGCGCGATTGGCGTGCTCGTGGCCAACGCCGGCGTGGCGCTGGGCATGGACGTGCTCGGCTACGACCCCTACATCTCCGTGGAACACGCCTGGAAGCTCTCCCGCGCCGTGCGCCACAGCGATTCGCTGGACGAAGTGCTCAAGACCAGCGATTACCTCACCGTCCACGTGCCGCTCATGGACGCCACGCGCGGCATGATCGACGCGCAGGCGCTTGCCAGGATGAAGCCCAGCGCGGCGCTTCTCAACTTCGCCCGCGGCGGCCTGGTGGACGCGCGCGCGGCCATGGACGCGCTCAAGTCCGGCCTTCTGCGCGCCTACGTCACCGATTTCCCCTCGGACGAGCTCATCGGCGCGCCGGGCGTGCTGTGCATACCGCATCTGGGCGCGTCCACGCCCGAGAGTGAGGACAACTGCGTGCGCATGGTCTCCCGTCAGGTGGACGATTACCTGCGCTGGGGCTCCATCGTCCATTCGGTCAACTATCCCGATTGCCCGTTGGGCCGCTGCGCGGAGCCGCGCATCGCCATGCTGCACAAGAACGTGCCCAACGTCATCGGCTCGGTGACGCAGCTCATCGCCGGCGAGGGGCACAACATCGACAACATGATCAACAAATCCCGCGGCGCTTACGCCTACACGGTGGTGGAGCTGGACAAGCAGCCCAGCCAGGCGCTGATGGACAAGCTGGCGGCGCTGGATACCACCTACCGCGTGCGCCTCATACTGCCCTAGAAAATCACATTCGAGGGGGCTCCCCGCGCGGGGACTCCCCTCTTTTTCGGAGGGAAACAGCCATGAAAGACAGCAACATCGCCCTGTCCACGGGGGAGATCCTCCTTCCCGCGCACGGGCTGAATTACGAGAAGTGGGCCGTGGTGGCCTGCGACCAGTTCACCGCCGAGCCGGACTACTGGCATGGCGTGGAGGCGTTCGTCGGCGACGCGCCTTCCTCTTTGCACATCGTGCTGCCGGAGCTCTATCTGGAAGAGCGCAAGCAGCGCATCCGCGAGATCCACGGCGCCATGCGCGTCTATCTCGGCAATGCCGTGCGCGTGGCCGTGCCGGACGGCTTCGTGCTCACCCGGCGACAGACGTCCTCCGGCCCCCGCGAGGGCCTGCTGGCCTGCGTCGATCTGGAGCAGTACGACTTTGCCCCCGGCAGCAAAAGCCTCATCCGCGCCACGGAGGGCACCGTGTCCGAGCGCGTGCCGCCCCGCGCCGAGATCCGCGCCGGCGCGCCCCTCGAATGTCCGCACGTGATGATGCTCATCGACGACCCCGGGCATACCGTCATCGAACCGGCCTTCGACGACCCCGGCCAGGAGCTTTACAACTTCGACCTGATGATGGGCGGCGGCCATGTGCAGGGCTGGGCGCTGGAAAACGGCCGCGCGCTGCGCGTGTTCGAGGCGCTGGCGCGCCTCCATGAAAAGAGCGACGGCCTGCTCTACGCCGTGGGCGATGGCAACCATTCCCTCGCCGCGGCCAAACAGTGCTGGGAGGACATCAAGGGCAGCCTCTCCGCGGCGGAATTCGACTCGCATCCGGCGCGCTACGCGCTGGTGGAGCTGGTCAACCTCCACTGCCCGGCGCTGAAGTTCGAGCCCATCCACCGCGTGCTTCTCGGCGTCGAGCCGAAGGAAGCGCTCGCTTCCATGCGCCGCAGCCGCTTCTTCAAGCGCGGCGGGGAAGATGTGCGCGTCGCCTTCGCCGGCGGGGAAGAAGGCTTTGCCACGGCGGGCCATCCCATCCGCCCCCTGCAGAACTTCCTCGACAACTTCCTCAAAAAGCATCCCGGGGCGAAGATCGACTACATCCACGGCGAGGACGCGCTGCGCGCGCTGCTCTCCCGCGAGGACGCCGTGGGCTTCATGCCCCGCGCCTTTGACAAGGCGGAGCTGTTTCCCTATATCCGCGCAAACGGCGTCCTGCCGCGCAAGACCTTCTCCATGGGCGAGGCGCGCGACAAGCGCTATTATCTGGAAATGCGGAGGATCGGGCGGTGAACCACCGCATATTCATCGTCGAGGACGACCGCGTCATCGCCGCCGCCGTCAAGCGCCACATCGAGAGCTGGGGCTGCGAGGCGCGCGTTGTGCAGGATTTTCGCAACGTGCTCAAGGAGTTCGTCGCCTTCGACCCGCACCTGGTGCTGATGGACATCTCCCTGCCGTTTTTCAACGGCTACCACTGGTGCCGGGAGATACGCAATGTCTCCAAAGTGCCGGTGATCTTCATCTCCTCGGCCTCGGACAACATGAACATCGTCATGGCCATGGACATGGGCGGCGACGATTTCATCGCCAAGCCCTTCGACCTGAGCGTGCTCACCGCCAAGGTACAGGCGGTGCTGCGCCGCGCCTACGAGTTTTCCGGTATGCGCCAGCTGCTCGAATACCGCGGCGCGGTGCTCGATTTAAGCGACGCCTCGCTGACCTACGAGGGCAGGCGTCTGGAACTGACGAAGAACGATTTTCGCATACTGCAAACGCTGATGGAGCAGCCCGGCAAGGTCATCTCCCGCGAGACGATGATGCTGCGCCTCTGGGAGACGGATTGCTTTGTGGACGACAACACGCTCACCGTCAGCATGACGCGCCTGCGCAAAAAGCTCGAGGGCATCGGCCTGGAGAACTTCATACTCACCCGCAAGGGCGCGGGCTACCAGCTGGGCGAATGATCCGCCCTTTCCCCAAGACAAAGGCCGCCGGCACGGGCTTCCGACCCCGCGCCGGCGGCCTTTGTCGGCCAGGGGAAAACGCCCCGGCCGCGGGGAAGCCGCCGCCAGGCGCTCAGGCGCGCGCCCCTTGCGCCGGCGAAGCGTTCAGGCGCGGCGGCTGCCCGACGTCGCGCATCCGCAGGGGCGCGTCGCCCGCGCGCAGCAGCGCCTGTTCCAGCGCCCGGGAATCCAGCAGGCGCGCGAGCATGCCGCCGCGGTAGACGGCAACCAGCGCTTCTTCCCGCGGCGCGAGCGCGCGCAGTACATCCAGCGCGACCATGTCCTCATCCACGGCCAGTACGCGCATGCGCTGGGGGCGCTCCGGCGTGCCGGCCCCGGGGCGCAGCCTTTCCGCCAGCGCCTCCGCCACACCCAGGGAGGCGCTGCGCTTTTCGCGGCTGCCCGAGGCGGCGAGAAACACCGCCGGCAGGAGGATGGCAAGGTTCATCGTGCCCTTGCGCGCCCAGCCGACGAGGGCGGCGGCGGCCAACGCCAGCGCCAGCGCGTAGCCGCAGGCGGTCAGCGCCGAAAGCATCCTCGCCCGCCCCCGCGCCGTGCGCGCAAGGGCAAACAGCGCCCGCCCGCCGTCCAGCGGCAGGGCGGGAAGCAGGTTAAAGGCTGCCAGCATGCAGTGGAAGCGCAAAAGTTCCGCGGCAAAGGCGGGGGAGAGGGCGCGCCACCAGGCCAGCGCCGCCGTGGCCACCGCCCCCAGCAGGTTGGAAAGCGGTCCCGCCAGCGAGACGCCCAGCAGCTGCCCGCGCCCCAGCCGGTAGGGGTTCTCCAGCGTCAGCGCGCCGCCAAAGGGCATCATCTCCAGCGCCTCCACGCGCACGCGCAACAGCCGCGCGGCCAGCAAATGCGCGCCCTCATGGAGGAAGAGCGCCGTCAGCATGGCCGTCAGCTCCGCGCGCGCCCCCAGCGCGTAAGAGAGCGCCAGCATCAAAAGCGCCAGCGCGTGCACGCGCACATTCGTGCCGCCGATGCGAAAGCGCATCATGCCCCGAGCAGCGGCGCGGGGTCGATGATCTCGCCCTCGCGGCGCACCTCAAAGTAGACCCTGCCCGCCTCGCTGCCGGCGATGGCCTGCCCGCGCTCGACGCGCTCGCCGGCGTTGACCTCCGGCTCAAGCAGATAGGCGCAGACGGATTCCAGCCCATTGTCGTGCTCGATCATCACGCCCCAGCCGCCGCCGGAGAGCTGCGTGGTGGCCACCACCGTGCCCGCCTCCGCCGCCGTGACCACCGCGCCGGGCTCGCAGGCGAACTCCACCCACGGCTGTTGTTCGTCAAAGCGCTTTTCCAGCGTCCCCTCCACCGGCTGCGCCAGCTCGCCCGCTGTGGAGAGGTCAAAAAACACCAGCATGGATTCGGGCATCAGGTCGCGCACAAAGGAAAGGCTGCCCAGCGAGCTGTCCAGGTCGATCTTCATCGTCAGGGCGCGCTCCACGCCCTCTACCGCCGCGCGCGTCCACGGCGTGTCGATATTGCGCGCCGCCAACAGCGCCAGCAGCAGCGCGCAGGCGACGGCGCTGTTGCGCAACAGCCGCTCGCCAAACGTCAGCCGCGTTTTTGCGGGCCGACGCCTGCTTTTCCGCAGGCCGTGGGCGACGCCTTTGCGCGCATGGGCGCTGCGCTGCGCTCCCGCCGTTTCCGCGTGCCCCTCCCATGCGCCGGCATGGGCTTTTACGTTGGATGGTCCTGCGGCAGCGGTTCCCGTCGCCGCCGCGTCGGCCGGCCTTTTCTCTACGCCTGTGTTTTCCCCGGCGCGCCGCCGCGGGAACATACGGGCCTTTCGGGCCCTGTCGGGCGCGGAGGGTTCGGCCCTGTCCCTTTCGGAACGCCGCGCCCGGCCGCCCTTCGCCGCCTCCGCCCCGGGCGCGAAGCCCCAGACGACGACTTCCCCGGCCTTCACCCGGGCAGGGCGCGCCTTCCGTTGCCCCGCGTGCCTTTCCGTATCCCGCGCCGCTCTCGGCCCCGCGCCGGTATGGATGATGAGCCTGGTAGTCTCCGCCTGCATGCGCGTCCCCTCCTGTCAGGGGACTTTATGCGCGCCCGGCCGCGGAACAGAACCGCCCAAAAAACGCGCGCCGCGCCTGCCGCCGTGTGGCGGGGAAGGCGCGGCGCGGACGTGTGCGCTGCCTAGCGCAGGTTCTCCGGGTCGAGCGGCTTGAGCTCCGGCAGCACGAAGCGCCCGTCCTTGCGCACCAGCGCGTCGTCAAACCAGATCTCGCCGCCGCCGTATTCCGGCGTCTGTATGCACACAAGATCCCAGTGCAGCGCCGAGCGGTTGCCGTTGTCGCATTCGTCGTAGCACGCGCCGGGGGTGAAGTGGAAACTGCCCATGATCTTTTCGTCAAAGAGCGTGTTGTTCATCGGCTTGGTGATGTAGGGGTTGACGCCGAGGGCAAATTCGCCCACATAGCGCGCCCCCTCGTCCAGGTCGAAGATGCGTTCCGCGCGCGCCGCGTCGTTGCCCTGCACATGGACGATCCTGCCCTCGCGGAAGGTGAGGCGCAGGTTTTCAAAGGAAAAGCCCGCCTGCGTGGAAGGCGTGTTGTAGGCAACGACGCCATTGACGCTTTCGCGCACAGGCGCGGTGAAGATCTCGCCGTCGGGTATGTTGACGCGCCCGGCGCACTTGACGGCGGGCAGGCCGCGGATGGAGAAGGAAAGATCCGTCCCCGGCCCGAGTATGCGCACGCGGTCGGTGCGCTCCATCAGCGCCTTGAGCGGCTCCATGGCCGTCTCCATGCGGGAATAGTCCATCGTGCAGACGTCGAAATAGAAGTCCTCGAAAGCCTCCGTGGACATCCCCGCCATCTGCGCCATGGCCGGCGTGGCGTCGCGCAGCACGACCCAGCGCGTTTTCGGCACGCGCAGCAGGCCGTGGACGGCGTGCGTATAGTGCGCGGCAAAGAGATTCTGCTTTTCCGCCGGCACGTCGGACTGCTCCGCGCGGTTGACAATGCCGGTCACGCCGATGTAGACCTGCATGCCCTCCATGAGCGCGGCGTCGGCGCGGGCGCGCAGGTCGAGCTGTTCCGGCGTGCAGCGCATGAGCAGCGCACGCTCGATCCCGGCGTCGCGCAGCCATACAAAGGGCAGGCCGCCGGCGCGATAGACCTCGTCCACCAGCGCCTTGACCAGTTCCCGGTTGGCGTCCGAGGCCTGGATGAGGACGTTCTCGCCATCGCGCACCTCCGTGGAAAAATGGACCAGCGTTTCCGCCAGTTTGTCGATGCGTGGATCGCGCATGGAACTACCGCCTTTCCCATACAAATACAAAGAAAGAGGCCGCCGCTGGACGACCTCTTTGCCATATTGCCGCTTTATTCCGCCACAGTTTCCGCGGGCTCTTCCGCGGCTTCCTCCGCCGGCTCCTCGGTAGACGCCGCGGGCGCTTCCGTCGGCGCGGCGGTGGCTTCCTCGGTCACGTCGGCCGCAGGGGCTTCCGTGGCCTCATCGGTGGCTTCCGCAGCCTCGTCGGCCGCGGGGGTCGCGGCAGACTCGTCCGCGGGCGCTTCGGTCGCGTCGGCCGCGGTTTCGTCGGTGTGCTCATCCGCGGTATGATCCGGGACGCCGTCGCCGTCGTGGTCGTGCTCGAGCTCTTCGGCCGTGTAAACGACATCGTCGGTGATGTCAGCGGTATCGCCCGGCGCGGTGTGCGCGGAAACGATGGTCGCGGCGATGGCGGCGACGATAAAGATCGCCGCGCCGATTTTGGTGATTTTGGCCATCTTGGCCTCATAGCCCTTGGCCTTGTTCTTGCCAAAGAAGGTCTCCGCGCCGCCGGCAATGGCCCCCAGTCCCTGACGCTGACCCTGCTGCAAAAGCACCGCGATGATCAGCACGATGGAAATCAGAATCAGTACGATGTCAAGAATAACGGTCCAGGCGTTCATGGAATTCCTCCTATATTATCATCAAGCAAACTGCCAGAGTATTATACCACGCTTTTTCCCCAATAGCAACCATGTTTTTCAGTTTTTCCCGAATTTCACAAGGATTTTTCGCGGAAAAGGCCGCCCGTGGGCGCTTGACCGGGCGGGAAAGCTGTGATAGTATGAAAAAAAACGCCCTGCAGGGCGCGGGAGGGATGCCAATGGCCCGTCTGGAACGCTGGGTGCTGGCGGCGTCCCTTTGCGCGCTTTTGCTTTTGTACGGCTGGGCGCATGGCGGACTGTTTGCCCGCGAGGAAAGGCTTTTGCCCATCCAGACCGTGCAGGGCGCGGCGATCGAGGACGGCGGCTACCTCATCGACATCAATACCGCCGACGTCCGGGCGCTGGATACGCTCCCGGGCATCGGCGAAGTGCTGGCCGGCCGCATCGTGGAATACCGCGAGGCGCACGGGCCGTTTCCTTCCGTGGAGGCGCTCGACCATGTGGAGGGCATCGGATGGGGCACGCTCGCGCCCATCCGCCGCTTCCTCATCGCCGGCTGACTCAGGCGCCGAAGAGCTGCGCCCAGTAGAGCACGCCGTCCGCCTCCAGCGCGCAGACACCGATGCGCGTATAGCCGGCGCGCAGTATGTTGTCCCGGTGCCCGTCAGAGCTCATCCAGGCGGCCATCACGCGGTCGGCGCTATCGTGGCCTTTGGCGATGTTTTCCCCGCTGGCCGCGGAGGAGACGGTGGACCAGCCGCTGCCGTCCGGCCGGGTGTGGCTGAACGATTCCACGATCTCGCGGGCGCGCACCATCGCGGCGCGCTCCAGCTCCGCGTCCACGCGCAGCGCCCCAAGGCCGCGCGCGGCGCGCTCCATGTTCGTCTGGCGCACGACCTCCCCCGCGAGGGAGGGTAGGGCGTTGCCCGCCTCTTGCGTCGGCGCGGGTGTGGGCGGTATAGTGGAAATTTCGGTCGGTATTGCCGTCGCCACGGGCGTGGGGACGGGCGTAACGGGCGGCAAAGTCACGACTTCGGTCGGTTCCTGTGCTTCCCCGGCGGGCGGCGGGTCAGCCTCCCCGGCCGCGACGCGCACGCAGCCCTCCGCACAGCGCAGCTGCACGGCGTAGTCGCCCGGCTCCTGCGTGTACCAGACGGGCGCGTCAAAGCAGCCGTCTGTCCCCGCCACATCCGTCACCAGCACCGGCCAGCCGTCGCGGTAGACCGTCAGCGTCGCCTGCGGGCAGGCGCAGCCCTCCCAGCGCACGGACAGCCCCCCGCTTCCCAGGCGCGCCTCCAGCGTCGCTTCGCTCAGCGCCGCGCCGGTAAGCAGGCACAAAAGCAGCAGGCATGCAAGCGTTCTTTTCATGGGATCGCATCTCCTTCGTCATAGAATTGAAATATATTGCGGTTAAATTGTAACAATATATCCATACTATGTCAAGAAAAATTGTGCAATTTCCATAAGTTACCAGCGCTGCCAGCGGCTTCCAGTTCACACAAAGACGATACAGGAAGGGAAACACGCGATGCTCGATCTGCTCCTTGCGGAAAAGACGCGCTGTCCCGCCGCCGAGGCGCGGGACTTCTGCAAGCTCCTCTATCAAAGCGAATTCGGCGCCGGCCACATGGCGCCGGACGCGGAAACCGCCCTTGCGCGCCTGCGCGCCGAGTGCGCCGTCTGCGGCGTTGCCGACGCGGGGGTAACGCCGTTCACGGACGTGGGCGGCGGCCTTCTGCGCCTGCATCTGCGCTTGCTGCCGGCGCTGAAGCTGCGCCCTGAGACGGTCGCCGGCCTTTTTGCCTGCGCCTGCGTCCCGCGCGGCAGCGTCGCCGGGCTGGAAAGGAAGCTGGCGCTTCTGCGCGAAAACGCCGCCGCGCTGGGCCTGACGGCGGAGGCGGTGGACGCGGAGGTCGCCCCCTGGCGCGCGTCGGGCTACCCCGCGCCCTCCCATTCGCAGACGTATCGGGAGCGCTACCGTCCCGCCTATCGCCTCGTGCCGGAGGCGGCCAGGCGCTATCTCAGCCTTTTTGGGGCCATCGACGCGCTGCTTGCGCAAAAGGGAAGCGCGCGCGTGGCCATCGACGGCAACAGCGGCTCGGGCAAGTCCACGCTCGGCGCGCTGCTGGCGGCGGCCTACGGCGGCAATCTCTACCATATGGACGATTTTTTCCTGCCCCCGGAGCGCAAGACGGCAGAACGCCTGGCCGCGCCGGGCGGCAATGTGGACTGGGAGCGCTTTTCCGCGGAAGTGCTCTCCCGTCTGGGCACGGCGTTTTCCTACCGCCCCTGGCGCTGCCATCCGGGCGCGTTCGTCGCTCCTGTCCGCGTGACGCCCCGCCCTGTGGAGATCGTCGAGGGGGTTTACAGCCTGCACCCCAGGCTGCGCGACGCCTACGACCTGCGCGTGTTCCTCTCCATCGCCCCCGAGGCGCAGAAGGCGCGCATACGCGCGCGCAGCGGCGAGGCGATGCTGGCGCGCTTCCTCGGCGAGTGGATCCCGCTGGAGGATATGTATTTCAGCCGCCTGGCTGTGCGCGATTGCTGCCAGCTGGCCTTTGACGCGGGTGGGGAATGACCCTCCGCGCCGCCTACACGCCCGGTTTGTGCCCGCGCAGGTAAAATTCACTTTTCCCCCGCATGCGCGCTCCTCCCGACGCATAAGCATAACAAGCGAAATGCGGTTGGGAGGTTTTTCTATGGCGATAAGCGTGCTCAAGCAGGCTCTGGAGATCGAGGAACTGGTCGGTTCGCGGCAGGGGCAGGCGCTTCTGCGCGCGGAGGCGATCGTCCCCGGCGCGGGCCGGGATGCGATCGAAACGCTGATGTCCGAGGCCGACCTGGTCATCGGGCAGGTGGACGTGCAGGAAGGGCGCGTGGTGCTGGAGGGCACGGCGCACTGCCAGGCCGTTTACCGGCAGGGCGGCGAGGCCACGCTGCGCTCCCTGACGGCGCAGGCACAGCTCAATCACGCCTTCGAGCTCCCCGGCGCGGCGGGGGATATGCCCTGCCGCGTCGCCGGCGAAGTGGAGCACGTGGAGGCGAAATATGAAAACGGCCACATGGTCTTTCTGGTCAGCGTGGGGCTGAAACTGCAGGTCTGGAAGCTGACGCCGGCGGAAATCGTTTCCGGCATCGAGGGCTCGCCCGCGCTGGAAACGGAGTCCGAGCCCATCCGCTCGGTGCGCGTGGCGGCGGAGGCGGCCGTGGACACATTGTTGACGGAAACGGTCTCCCTGCCGGCGGCGCTGGATGCCCGCGCCTCGCTGATCCACTGGGGCACGGTGGTGGTGGAGGGCGTGGAGCCGGACCTGGGCGGCGTGCGCGTGCGCGGCAAGCTCAACGTGGAGGCGCTGGTGGCAAGCGGCGTCGCCGGCCGCCCCGTGGCGCTGATCAAGGTGCCGCTGGCGTTTGAGCGCCTGGTGGAGATGCCGGACTGGCTGGTGGAAAACGTCTACGCCACCGCCCGCCTCAGCCGGATGGAGACGCGCGTGGAGGCGGACGACGAAGCGGACGACGGGACGGACGCGGACATGCGCATCGAGGCCGAAGTGGAAATCAGCGTCAAGGCCGTGGCCTCTTCGGAGGCCGAGGCCATCACCGACGCCTACGCCACGAAAGGCCCGTGCGTGCAGGTGGAGACGCAGGCGCTGTCCCCCTGCGTGGCCATCGCGCGGGCGCAGGCCTCCGAGGCCTTCCGCGGCACGCTGCTCCTGCCGGAGGACGCTCCCGGCGCGGGCACGGTGCTGGCGGTGCGCGTGCGCCCGGTGGTCGGCGGCTGGGGCGTGGACGCGGGCAGGACGGCCATCGACGGCGTGCTCGAGGCCACGGTGCTCTACATGCCCGGCGGCTCCGACCAGGTCGCCTCCGCGCAGAGCGAGATGCCCTTCTCCGTGCAGGTGCAGGGCGAATTGGACGAGAGCTCCTGGGTGACGGTGGAAGCGCTTTCCGCCGAGGCCAACGCCCTGATGGGCGACCGGCTGGAACTGCGCTGCCTTTTGAGCGTCGGCGCGGAGACGCGCGTGACCCGGGAATACACCGTCCTGAGCGGCGCGCAGGAGGGGGAGGACGTAAAAAAACGCCCCGGCATCGTGCTGTTCTGGCCGGGGTGCGACGACGACATCTGGTCCATCGGCAAGCGCTACAACGTCAGCGTGGAGGATGTGCGCGCCATGAACGGCGGCACGGACGTCATCCGCCAGGGCAAGGCGCTGGTCCTGAAAATCTGAAAAAACGCAAAACGCCCCGGCCGCGAAACCATGCGGCCGGGGTCGCCTTGTTTTTGGCGCCGTTCAGCTCTTCTGCGCGCCGGCGTCCGGGCTGCTTTCCTCGATGATGATCCCCAGTGCCTCCCCGCCCAGCACGCACAGCGTCAAAAGGCTGTCCTCGGAAATCTCCGCGGCCGAGGCTTCGGCAAAGCCGCCCTCCGCCGCCGCGTCGCGCCGCCAGACGGGCGTATCTTCGGCCACGCGCACGAGCTGTATGCCGACGGCGGACGTTTCATCATCCGATGCGTCCTCCGCGGCCAGGCTGTGCGCCTTCGGGGCCTCGGTCGCCTCCGGGGTCCCGGTCGCCTCCGGCGCGGGGCTGTCCGCCTCTTCCCACGGGTATCGTTCCTCGTGTTCCGGGTCCACGGCCTCGACGCGCACCAGCAGGGAGCCGGGATCCACGCGCAGCACTGTGGCCGACCAGACCTCCTCCGGGGCCGTTTTTTCTTCGGCAACGGCCATCGCCGGGAACAGCGCCACCAGCATGGCGAGCGCGAAAACAGCGATCTGTTTCATGGCTTGCGCCTCCTTTTACAGTTTCTACGTTCATTATAAGGCGGGCAATGTGATAAATTGTGAGCGGTTTGTGAACAAACGCCCGGCGCGCGCTGCTTTTTGCCGAAGGAAACAAAGGCGCAGACATGCATAAAAACAAAGCTTCCGTTTGACATGTTTTGAAAATAATGTTGACAGGGGAAGGCGCATGTGTTATAATAACGATAAATCTTAAAAGCCCTTTACGAATATGACTCAGGCGGCGGCGCCGCCAGGAAGCGCAGGTGGCTATGGAGAACAGGAAAGACGGATACATCATCGAGATGGAAAACATCTCCAAGCAGTTCCCGGGCGTCAAGGCGCTGGACAACGTCTCCTTTCACTTGAAAGGCGGCGAGGTCATGGCCCTGCTGGGGGAGAACGGCGCGGGCAAGTCCACGCTGATGAAGATACTCTCCGGCGTTTACCAGAAGGATGCGGGCGCCATCCGCGTCTTTGGCGAGACGGTGGAGAATCTGAACCCCAAGCGCGCGCAGGAGCTGGGCATCGCCATCATCCATCAGGAGCTCAACCTCTGCCCGCATCTGTCCGTGGCGGAGAACATCTTCCTCGGCAGGGAAAAGGTCGGCGCGCTGCGCAGGCTCTCCCAGCGCGAGATGAACCGCGAGGCGGCCAAGATACTCGACAACCTGCGTATAGACCTTGCGCCCACCACGATGGTGGGCAACCTGCAGGTCTCCAAGCAGCAGATGGTGGAGATCGCCAAGGCGCTTTCCACGAACGCGCGCGTGCTGATCATGGACGAGCCCACCAGCGCCCTCACCGCCAAGGAGATCGAGGAGCTGTTCCGCATCATCCGCCAGCTGCGCGATGAAGGCCGCGGCATCGTCTACATCTCCCACCGCCTGGAGGAATTGCAGCACATCGTCGACAGCGTCACCATACTGCGAGACGGCCAGTTCGTGGCGGAAATGCCCTTCAAGGACGTGACCCTCAACGAGATCATCTCCTACATGGTCGGCCGCGAGATCAAGGAAAAGTTCCCGCGCGTCACCTGCCCGGTGGGCAAGACGATCTTCGAGGTCAAGCACCTCAACGCCGGGCGCATGGTGCGCGACGTATCGCTGGAACTGCATGAAGGCGAGATCGTCGGCATCGCCGGCCTGATGGGCGCGGGCCGCACGGAGACCACGCGCGCCATCTTTGGCATCGACCGCAAGGAGTCCGGCGAGATCATACTCGACGGCAAGCCGATCACCATCAACAAGCCCATCGACGCCATCCGCGCCGGCATATCGCTCGCGCCCGAGGACCGCAAGCGCGACGGGCTGTGCACCAAGCTTTCTATCCGCGACAATATCGCCCTGCCGAACCTCGACATCGTCGCCGGCCCTTTGACCACCGTCAATATGCGCAAGGTCGACCGCATGAGCGCCGAAGCGGTGAAGAACCTGCAGATCAAATTGCCCAACACGCTTGTGGACGCGGGCAGCCTTTCCGGCGGCAACCAGCAGAAAGTGGTCGTAGGCAAGTGGCTGGCGCGCAATTCGCGCGTGGTGATCTTTGACGAGCCCACCCGCGGCATCGACGTGGCGGCCAAGGTCGAGATCTACCACCTGATGAACCGCCTCAAACAGAACGGCATCGGCGTTTTGTTCGTTTCCAGCGAGCTGCCGGAGATCCTCGGTATCTCCGACCGCATCATCGTCATGTGCGATGGCCGCATCACCGGCGAGCTGGACGTGAAGGATGCCACGCAGGAGCGCATCCTCGAACTTGCCACGCAGTTTGAGAAGAAGATACAGACAGCCTGACGCGGGTCGAAAGGAGCTTGGATTCATGGATCAGAAAGTCAATAAGCCCAATGTGATCAAAAGAGTGTTCGCAAAGCGCGGCATGGGCCAGGTCGTCACCGTGTTCTTCGGCCTGATCGTGCTCTGCCTGGTGTTCAATATCGTCAACCCCAACTTCCTCGGCCAGCGCAACGTGGCCAACCTGCTGCGCCAGTTCGCCCCGTTCCTCATCGTGGGCATCGGCCAGTCGTTCGTGCTCATTACCGGCAACATCGACCTGTCCATCGGCTCGGTGCTGGGCATGAGCTGCATGACCTCGGCCACGCTGATGTGCAACGGCTGGCATCCCCTGGCGGCCTGCGTGGTGACGATGCTCATCTGCATACTCACCGGCTTTATCAACGGCACGCTGGTGTCCGGCTGCAAACTGCCGCCCTTTATCGCCACATTGGGCACCATGCAGGTGGCTCGCGGCATCGCGCAGATGGTCAACAACAACATGAACACCAACTCCATCGGCGAATTCGCCGGCGCTTTCCGCGATTTCTTCTACTATGGCAAGATCGTGGGCATCTACAACACCTTCTGGATCGCCGTCGTGGTCTGGCTCGTCTTTAACTTCATCCTCAGCCAGACGCGCACCGGCCGCCACCTCTACGCCATCGGCTCCAACATTGACGCGGCCAAGCTCTCCGGCGTCAGCGTCTACTGGACGACCACCAAGGCCTACCTCGTCAGCGCCGCCTGCGCCGGCCTCGTCGGCCTCATCCAGTGCGCCACCACCGGCACCGGCACCATGGACGCCGGCCTCTCCTACGAGATGTACGCGGTCGCGGCCTCGGTCATCGGCGGCGTGTCCACGCTGGGCGGCCAGGGCATATTGCTCGGCACGGTCGTCGGCGCGGGCGTGTGGAGCGTTTTGAGCAACGGCCTGCAGTTTGCCGGCGTTGCCGTCGGCCCCCGCAACGTCATCATCGGCGTCATCGTCGTCCTCAGCGTGCTGGTGGACGTGGTCGCCCGCAGCGGCCGTTTCTCCCGCAAGCCCAAGGCCTGATTGGAAGCGCGAAACAAGCGCTTTTGATAAAATCTTAAGGAGGAACCATGTCATGAAGAAGCTGTTCGCACTCGTACTTTGCCTGATGCTGGCGCTGGGCTGCACCGCGGCCTTCGCCGAGGGCGAGACCCACACCGTCTACCTCATCACCATGGACCTGTTCGACGCCCACTGGGTCGGCGTGGACGAGGGCTGCCAGGCTGCCGTAGCCGAGCTGGCGGAGCAGGGCATCAATATCAACTACGTCTGGAACGCCCCCACCCAGGGCAAGGACGACGCGGCGCAGATCGAGTGCATCAACAATGCCTACGCTGACAACGCCGAGGTCATCCTGCTGGCCTCCAACGGCCCGGATACCCAGGTCGCCACGCTGGAAGAGCTGAACAACAACGGCGTCATCATCATCTACGTTGACTCCCCCGCCAACTATGACGGCGCTGTGCAGACGCTGGCCACCAACAACAAGAACGCGGGCGTGCTCGCCGGCGAGCAGATGCTGGCCGCCCTCGAGGAGAAGGGCATCACCGAAGGCACCATCGGCATCGTCAACGTCAATGCCGCCACCGATTCCACCGCGCAGCGCGAGGCTGGCTTCCGCGAGGCGCTGGAAGGCTCCGCCTTTGAGATCCTCGAGACCCAGTACTCCAACGGCGACGCGACCCTGAGCCAGGAGATCGCCAATAACTTCATCACCGAAGGCGTCGTCGGCCTCTTCGGCGCGAACGAAGGCTGCAGCGTGGGCGTGGGCAACGCCATCGCCGCCAACGGCAACGAGCTGACCGGCGTGGGCTTCGACAAGTCCGACGCCATCCTCAACCTGGTCAAGGACGGCAGCCTGCTGTGCACCATGGCCCAGAACCCCTATGAGATGGGCTATCAGGGCATGATGACCGCCGCCGCCGCGCTCCAGGGCGAGACCGAGTTTGAAGATGTCGACACCGGCGTCTCCGTGCTCGACGCCGCCGCCGCTACCGAGATGCTTGCCGCTGAGGAATAAGCGTTTCGCATAGCCGCAAAAATCAGGGGGACGGCCATTCTTGGCCGTCCCTTCGGCAAGGAGGCGATGTGTGTGGAAACCCTTCGCGGCAGCAGCGTCAACGACGTCAAATTGCAGAACCGCCGCCTCGTCCTGCGCACCATCGTCGAGCGGCCAATGATCTCGCGCGCCGAGATCGCCGAAGCCACGGGGCTGAGCAAGATGTCGATGAGCAACATCATCGGCGAACTGATGCAGGCGGGCGTCGTCTGCGAACCGGCGCAGGCGCGCACAGAGACTGTCACGCCGGGCCGCCGCCCCGCGTATCTCGACCTTGCGGACACTTCCCCCTGCGAGGTCGGCGTGTTCATCTCCCGCCACGACGTGCAGGTAACGGTGGGGGATCTGCGCGCGCGCGTCCTCTGGAACCGCATCGCGCCCTATCCCGGCTGGATGGACGGGCGCAAGCTGCTGGATATGACGCTCTCCCTCGTCCGCGAGGCGCTTGCCCAATGCGGCAGCCGCCCGGTGCTGGGCATCGGCGCGGCGGCCATCGGCCCGGTCAGCACCGAGCGGGGTACGCTCCTGCGGCCGGCAAATTTCTACGGCATACACGATGTGCCCATCGTGCGCGCCATCGAGGAAGATACGGGCTATCCCGTGTTCTTCACCGCCGACAGCATGGCCGGCGCGCAGGGCGAAAAGCTCTTCGGCGAGGGCCGAGCCCACGACAATTTTCTGTTCCTCATGCTCTGGGAAGGCATCGGCTGCGGCGTGGTGGTCGATGGCAAGCTCCATGCCGGCGAGCACGGCCTCGGCGGCGAGCTGGGGCACACCTCCATCCGCTTTGACGGCCCCGTGTGTTCCTGCGGCTCGCGCGGCTGCCTGGAACTGTATGCCTGCACCGCCCGCATGGCCGAACACGTGCGTTCGCGCATGGCGGCGGGCGAAGCTTCGCTTTTAAAGGACGAGCAACTGAACTGGGCTTCCATCCTCAACGCCGCCGTCAAAGGCGACGGCCCCGCGCGCGCGGCGGTGGAAGAGTATTGCGACTACCTTTCCTGTGCGTTGGTCAACATGGTCAACGTCTTTGACCCGGAGATCATCTACATCTGCCAATACGAGAGCCCCGAGGCGGACTCACTGCTTGCGGGACTTCTGCAAGCGCGCATCTACGCGCGCATGCTCGCCCCGGACTGCCGCCGCATGTCCGTGCGTTGCGCCACGTTCGGCGCGCGCGCGGTGACGACCGGCGCGCTGTCGCTGGTGGTGGGTAAGGTATTCGACGGCGCGCTGCCGTTCATGCCCTGATAAAATATCAAGAGGAGGATAAAGACGTGCGCAGCACCGTTTTGTCGCCGCAGCGTTTGGACGCGCTGCTGGCGCGGCTTGGGCACGTGCGGGCGGTCGCCATCGGCGACGTGTGCCTGGATGTTTATTGGATCGCGGATATGCGCCGTTCCACGCTGTCCCGCGAGACGCCCCATTTTAACCTGCCGGTGGTCGAAGAGCGCTATTCCCTCGGCGGCGCCGGCAATGTGATGAACAATATGCGCGCTCTGGGCGCGAATGTGTTGCCGGTGACGCTTTTGGGGCGCGACTGGCGCGGCGGCATCGTCCGCGAGTGCATGGCCGCCTGCGCGCTGCCGCCCGATGGGCTGGTCACGGCGGATGACCGCGTGACGCCGGCCTATGTCAAGCCCTACCGCTGCGGCCATGGCGACGTGCGCTATGAGGACCCGCGCATTGATTTTGAAAACGTCTGCCCGCCTGCGGAAGATGCGGAAGAGGCGCTGCTCGCCGCGTTTACAAAGGCCGCGGAGGATGCGGACGTTATCGTCGTTTCCGACCAGCTCGCCACGGGCGTCGTTACGGCGCGCCTGCGTCAGGCGCTGTGCGCCATGGCCGCGGCGGGCAAGAAGGTCGTGGTCGACAGCCGCGATAACATCGCGTCCTTTGCCGGCTGTGTCGTCAAGCCCAATGAATTGGAGGCAGCCCGCGCCGCCGGCCTCGCGCCCGCGGCCGTGACGCCGGAAGACTATTTGCCCGTGGCGCGACGCCTGCGGGAGATGACGGGCGGCGACGTCATCGTCACCCTTGGCGCGGTGGGCGCCATGTGCCTTACAGACAAGGAGGCGTGCTTCGCGCCCGGCGTGTCCGTGCCGCCGCCCATCGACATCGTCGGCGCGGGCGACAGCTTCCTCTCCGCCTGCGCGTTGGCGCTGGGCGCGGGCGCGGCGCTTGAAGAGGCCATCGCCCTGGGCAACCTCGCCTCCGCCGTCACCATTCAAAAGGTCGGCCAGACGGGCACCGCTTCCGCGGCGGAGATCCGCGCCATGCACGCAAAGGCTATGCGCGCCGATCCATAAAACATCGCAAACAAAGGAGCAAATATGGAGATCCTGCAGAAAACGCCTCAAACGCCGGTCGAGGCGGTGCTGTTCGATTTTGACGGCACCATTTCCACGCTGCGCTACGGCTGGGTGCCGGTCATGCGGCAGCTGATGTTGGAGTTGCTCGGCGGCGGCGCGTCCAGCGCGGCGCTGGAAAAAGAAGTGGACGACTATATCGAGGAATCCACCGGCATACAGACCATCTTTCAAATGAAATGGCTGGCCACGCGTGTGCGCGAAGCCGGCCGGACAGACCTTCCCGACGACCCCTGGTGGTACAAGGACGAATACAACCGCCGCCTGATGCAGACGGTCTCCGCCCGCGTGGAGGCGGTCTTGTCCGGCGCGCAGCCGCAGGAGGACTATCGCATCGCCGGCGCGGCGGCGTTTTTGCAGGCGCTGCAAGAGCGCGGGGTGCGCTGCTATGTGGCAAGCGGCACGGACGACAAGGACGTGCGCAACGAGGCGCGCGCCCTGGGCGTAGACCGTTTCTTTGCCGGCATCGCCGGCGCGCCGGAGCACGCCGAGGGCTGCGCCAAGGAAGCGGCGCTGCGCATGCTGGTGGAAACGATCGGCCTGACCGGGGAAAAGATCGCCGTCATCGGCGACGGCAAGGTGGAGATCGCCCTGGCCCGGGAGATCGGCGCGCGCGCCCTCGGCCTGGCCACGGACGAAGCGCGCCGCCGCGGCGTGGACGCGCAAAAGCGCGACCGCCTCATCCGCGCCGGCGCGGACGCCATCGAAGGCGATTTCCTCGACAAAAACGCGCTGCTTGCCTGGCTGGGGCTGAAGGAGGATGAAAAACAATGATGCGACGCGACAGGCAACTGGGCTTTGAAAACATACGCACGTGGTCGAGCCACGAGCGCGTCAACCTCGTAAAGATCGAAGATCTCAAAACCCCGGGCGTGGACCCGGCGCCCGCGTGGGAAAACGCGGATTTTGACGAACTGGTGGACCGCGTGGTGGCGGCGCGGCGCAACGGCCGCCCGGTGATCCTCTCCATGGGCGCGCACGTGATCAAAAACTGGCTGAGCCGCTATCTCATCGCCCTCATAAAAAAGGGCGTCATCACCCATCTGGCCGGCAACGGCGCCTGCTCCATCCATGATTTTGAACTCTGCTATCTGGGCGGCACCTCCGAACATGTGCCCACGGCCATCGAGGACGGTTCCTTCGGCATGTGGGAGGAAACGGGCGGCTGGATGAACGAGGCCATCCAGGAGGGCGCGCGGCGCGGCCTCGGCTACGGCTGCGCGCTGGCGGCCTACATGGACGAACACCCGGAGAAATTCCCGCACCTTGAGGATTGCGTGCTCTACCAGGCCTACAAGGCGGATGTGCCCGCGACCTACCACATCGCCCTGGGTACGGACATCATCCACCAGCACCCCACGGTGGATTTCGCCGCCATCGGCAAGTGCAGCGGCATCGACTTCCACAAGTTCTGCTATTCCGTCTCCGAGCTGGAAGGCGGCGTGTACATGAATTTCGGCTCAGGCGTCATCGGCCCGGAGGTGTTTTTGAAGGCGCTCTCCATCGCCCGCAACCTCGGCCATCCCACCCGGGAGATCACCACCGCCAACTTCGACCTCATCGACCTGGGCGACTTCCGCAAGCCCATCGGCTACGACGACCCCAACTACTACTACCGCCCGCGCAAGAACATTGTCAACCGCCCGGTGAGCACCGGCGGCAAGGGCTGGCACTTCGTCGTCGATCACAAAGTCTCCATCCCCAACCTCTACGAGCGGGTGATGGCAAAGACCAACGGGGAGGGTTTTGAGCATGCATGAAAATCTCGATCGCGCGGTCGACATGATCGCAAACTGCTTTGAGCGCGGCGGCAAGCTGCTCATCTGCGGCAACGGCGGCAGCGGCGCGGATTCGGCGCACATACTCGGCGAATTCGTCAAGGGCTTTATGAAAAAGCGCCCCCTGCCGGCGGGACTGATCGAAAAGATCGGCCAGCCGTGGGCGGAAAAGCTGCAAATGGGGCTGCCCGCCATCGACCTCACGGCCAACAACGCCCTCATCGGCGCTGTGGCCAACGACCAGGATGGCCAGCTCCCCTACGCGCAGCAGGTCATGGCCTACGCAAAGCCCGGCGACGTGCTCCTGGGCATCTCCACCTCCGGCAACGCCGAAAACGTCGCCCGCGCCATGATCGTCGCCCACGCGCTGGGCGCGACGTGCATTGCCCTCACCGGCAGGGACGGCGGCAAAATGCGCGCTCTGGCCGACATACTGCTCAATGTGGACGAGACGGAGACCTATAAAGTGCAGGAAAAGCATCTGCCGCTCTATCACCAGCTGTGCATGCGCGTGGAAGCGCGCATCTTCGGCTGAGGGAGGACGTATGGAAAAGCTCTATTGGGGCCTGGACATCGGCGGCACCAAGTGCGCGCTGGTCACGGGCACGCGCGATTGCCGCGTGCTCTCGCGCCACGCGGTGGCCACGCGCGATTTTGCCTCCTGGCAGGAAGTGCTGGAAGCGCTGCTTGCCCATGCGCCGCAGGAAACGCCCGCGGCGGTCGGCGTCAGCTGCGGCGGGCCGCTGGACAGCCGCCGCGGCCGCATACTTTCGCCGCCCAACCTGCCGGGCTGGGACGACGTGCCCATCGTCGACTGGCTGAAGGCGCGCGTGGGCGCGCCCGCTTTCCTACAAAACGACGCCAACGCCTGCGCGCTGGCCGAGTGGCGCTTCGGCGCGGGCAGGGGCTGCGAAAACATGATCTTCCTCACCTTCGGCACCGGCTTTGGCGCGGGGCTGATCCTGGGCGGCCGGCTCTATACGGGCACGAACGACATGGCCGGCGAGGTCGGCCATGTGCGCGCCGAAAAGGACGGCCCGGAGGGCTACGGCAAGCGCGGCTCCTTCGAGGGCTTCTGTTCCGGCGCGGGCATCGCCAAAATGGCCGGCGGCGTCAGCGCCCGCGAAGTGGTGGAGCGCGCCGACGCGGGCGATGAAGCGATGCTGGCCGTGCTCCACGAAAGCGCCCGCCATCTGGGAAGCTGCCTTGCCATGCTCATGGACCTGTTCAACCCGCAGCGCATCGTCATCGGCAGCGTATACGCCCGCGCCGAGCGGCATTTCCGCGATGTGGCGCTGCGCGTGATCGAGGAGGAGGCGCTGCCGCTCTCGCGCGGCGTCTGCGAAGTGCGCCCCGCCCTCCTGGGCGACGCCATCGGCGATATGGCGGCGCTTTCGGTGGCCATCGACGGCGTCATGCAGGCAGCGGGAGGCGCGGCGTAGCGGCCTGCGCCGCCCAACCTTTGTCCATTTCCCTTTACCAAACCTTCCTTGCGCCGGGCGCGGATTTGCGCTAGCATGGTATCCATCGCTTTGAGAAAGGATGGGGAATACCATGACCGAACAGAACGCGCACGCCAGGACCTGGGAGGAGACCGTGGAGCCGGAACAGGCCAAGCGCAAAAACTGGGCGGGCTTTGTCGAAAACGAGGCCGTCACCTTTTTTGAGAAATTCGACCTGGAAAAGCTCACCCTCGAGGACGGCCAGGGCAACAAGGCCAAATTGCAGCGCACCAAGAACAACGGCATCAAAATCGAGTACACCTCTTCGGTGGTGCTGTAAAACGCCCAAACGCGAGGGGACGGACGCAAGCGCGCCCGTCCCGTTTTCATGCCGCCAACCCCAGCGCCCGGGCAATGGCCGCCGTCAGCGCGCAGACGCCCGCGCCCAGCAGCGTCGGCAGCAGCGCGCCCACCAGCGTCCATTTGGCGCTGCGCGTCTCGCGGGCGATGGTGAGAAGCGTCGTCGAGCACGGCCAGTGGAAAAGGGAAAAGAGGATGGCGTTGAGCGCCGTCAGCCACGTCCAGCCGTTCGCCCGCAAAAGCGTGCCCATTGCCTGCGCATCCTCCATCGTCGCAAGCGCCCCGCCCGACGTGTAGGCAAGCATCGCCAGCGGCAGCGTAAGTTCATTGGCCGGCAGGGCGAGCAGGAAGGCCATCAGCAGCGCCCCGTCCATGCCCAGAAAACGCCCCACGGGGTCAAGTGCCGACACGCAAGCGGAGAGCAGCGTGCCGCCGGGCGCGGGCGCGTTGGCCAGCAGCCAGATGGCCAGCCCCGCCGGCGCGGCGATGAGGGCGGCGCGCCCCAGCACCCGCAATGTGCGATCCACCACCGAACGGACGATCACCTGCCCCACGCGCGGGCGGCGGAAGGGCGGCAATTCCAGCGTGAAGGCCGAGGGCACGCCGCGCAAAAGCGTCGCCGAAAGCAGCCGCGAAACGCCGAAGGTCGCCATTGCGCCCAGCACGATCACGCCCGCCAGCAGCAGCGCCGCCAGCGGCCCCGCGGGGACGAGGAACAGGCCGATGAGGGCGATCATCATCGGGAAACGCCCGTTGCAGGGCATGAATACATTGGTGAGCATGGCGATGAGCCGTTCCCGCGGGCTGTCGATGATGCGGCAGCCCACCACCGCCGCCGCGTTGCAGCCCAGCCCCATGCACATCGTCAGCGCCTGTTTCCCGCAGGCGTGGCAGCGCTTGAACTGCCCGTCGAGGGCAAAGGCCACGCGCGGCAGGTAGCCCACGTCCTCCAGGAGCGTGAACAGGGGGAAGAAGATGGCCATTGGCGGCAGCATCACCGCCACCACCCAGCCCAGCGTGCGCAGCACGCCCGCGCAGAGCAGGGATACGAGCCATTCCGCCGCGCCCAGGCCCGCCAGGACGCCGGCCAGCCACGCTTCCGCACGGGCAAAGAGGGCAAAGAGCGCCTCCGAGGGCGCGTTGGCGCCGGCGATGGTGATGTAGAGCGTCAGCGCCAATAGCAGCAGCATCGCCGGGAGCGCCGTGAAACGCCCGGTGAGCAGGCGGTCGAGCCGCGCCTGCCGGGACGCGCTGCCCGGCCGCGCGCGCACGCATGCGGCAAACACGCGTTCCGCGCGGCCGTAGATCGCCGCCGCGCTCTCCCCGCGCACGCGGCCGGGGTCAAGGCGCGCCGTCTCCTCGCGCACCGCGCGCAGCGTAGCCGGCGGCGCGCCGAGCTGTTTTTCCAGCCTCTTTATCACGCCGCGGTCGTTTTCCAGCACGCGCAGGGCCGTAAAGCGCGCGTTTTTACCAAGCCCGCGCTCCTTGAGGTCGGCGGCAATGCGGTCGCGGCCGTATTCGATCTCCGGGGGAAGGCGCACTTCGTGAGGGTGCGGCGTTTCCCGCCCTTCGGCCACCGCCCGCACGCGGCGCAAAAGCCGCTCCACGCCAGCGCCGTCCCGCGCCGCGCAGCCGGTGGCAGGCACGCCCAGCGCCGCCTCCAGCGCCGGCACGTCCACGCAAATGCCGCGCCGCCTCGCCTCGTCCATGAGGTTTACACAGATCACGACGCGCTTTGTCATTTCCAGTACCTGCATTGCAAGGTTCAACCCCCGCTCCAGGCAGGTGGCGTCGCAGACCACCACCACCGCGTCCGCGCCGCCAAAGCAAATGGCGTCGCGCGCGGCCTCCTCCTCGGGCGAGTGGGAGAGGAGCGAATACGTCCCCGGCGTGTCCCCGAGCAGGAATTCCCATCCGTCCCGCCGGACGCGCCCCCAGGCGCTGCCCACGGTCTTGCCCGGCCAGTTGCCGGTGTGCTGCCGCATGCCGGTGAGGTGGTTGAACAGCGTGCTCTTGCCCACGTTGGGGTTGCCCGCCAACACCACCACGGGCATCTTCCGTGCTTCCCGCGCCGGGACGCTCATGCGCCCGCCTCCCGCGCGCCGACGCACACCAGCCCCGCGTCCTCGCGCCGCAGGGCGATCGCCGCCCCGCGCACGCGGTAAGCGCGCGGCTCGCCCGAGGGCGCGGCGAACAGGCATGATACGCGCGCGCCGCGCGTGAAACCCAAGTCCATCAGCCGGGAAACGATGTCCCTGCCGTCATCCGGCAAAAGGCCGCGCACGCGGGCGCTCTCACCCGGGCGCAGCTCGTTGAGCGTGCGGGTCATGGGGATCCCTCCGATTTTTGTCGCTGGGGCATGATATGCTCCCCGGCGGCGCGCGTGCGGAAGGCATGTTTTGGCGCGCGGGCGCACACAATGGGGCAGCACGTTCTCTGGAGGGATGCTTATGAAGCCGCGCAAGATGCTCTGCCTCGCGCTCGCGCTGACGCTGCTTTTGCCGGGCGCGGCGCTGACGGAAGTGGATTTTTCGACCCCCGCGCCCACGCAGCCGCCCGCCGCGCCGCCGCAATTGAGCGCCGTGCCGCTCCTGGACGCGCCGCCCATCGAGCTTTCCTGCGCCGCGGCCATACTTGTCGAACCCGAAAGCGGGCAGGTGATCTTTGAACAGAACGCCGACACGCCCCGCCCCGTGGCCTCCGTCACCAAGGTGATGACCATCCTGCTGGCTCTGGAGGCGCTCTCCCAGGGGCGCGTGGCGCTGGAGGACGAATTCATCGTATCGCCGGAGGCGGCGGGCATGGGCGGCTCGCAGGTGCTCCTGGACGTGGGCGAGGTACAGCCCTTTTCGGTGCTGCTCAAGAGCGCCATCGTCGGCAGCGCCAACGACGCGTCCGTGGCCATCGCCGAGGCGCTCTATGGCTCGGAAAGCGCTTTTGTCGAGCGCATGAACGAGCGCGCCCGGGAATTGGGGCTTGAAAACACGCATTTCGTCAACTGCACCGGCCTGCCCGCCGAAGGCCAGCAGACCACGGCGCGCGACGTGGCGGTGATGACCATGGCCATGCTCTCCTACCCGGCGTATTTCGACTTCTCCACCGTCTGGCTGGACGAGGTCGACCACGGCGACGGCCGCATCACCCAACTGACCAACACCAACAAGCTCATCCGCCTCTACGACGGCTGCGACGGCGGCAAGACGGGCTCCACCAACGAGGCCGGATACTGCATTTCCGCCACCGCCAGGCGCGGCGACATGCGCCTCGTCGCCGTGGTGCTGGGCGCGGACACGGGCAGCATGCGCTTTGACACCGCCTCGGAGATGCTCGACTATGGCTTTGCCCACTACCGCCTCTACCCGGTGGCGCAGAAGGGCACGAAGGTGCGCGGTGAAATGCCGGTCACAGGCGGCGACAGCGAGGGCGTGCCGCTGGTGCTGGACGGCGATTTGACGCTGTTGATCCAGAAGGGCGACGAACAGGGTGTGCAGCTCGTGCCCGACCTGCCCGAGGCGGTGGAAGCCCCCGTCGCCGCCGGCCAGGAGATCGGCGGCGTGCAGGTGGTGGTGGACGGCCGCGCGGTGGCGCGCATTCCCGTCGTCGCCGCGCGGGAAGTGACCGCAAAAGGGCTGAAAAACGCCCTGCAAAGGGTCGTGGGGCTCTGGGGGCTGTAAAGGTTTTGCATACCGACGCCCGGCCTTGTTGCGCCGGGCGTTTTGTGATACAATGGCAAAGAAAGGGTGGATGCACATGAAAAAAGTCCGCATCACGGTGCTCAAGACCACGCTGGATGAAGAACTGGCGCGCCAGTACGGCGTTCCCGGCCTGACGGCCTGCCCGATGCTGCGCGCGGGGCAGGTGTTCTACGCCGACTACGCCAAGCCCGAGGGGCTGTGCGACGAGGCCTGGAAGGCCATTTACCAGTATGCGTTCGCCCTCGCGCACGGCGCGGGCGACGGCCTGTTCTACTTCGGCGACTGGATCCGCCAGCCCGGGGTGGCCATCTGTTCCTGTAACGACGGCCTGCGCCCGGTGATCTTCAAACTGGAAGCCACGGATGAGGAAGCGACGCCCGGCTACACGCCGGTGCGCTGAGGGACACAGAATGCAGTTTACCGAAGAACAGCGCCGCGCCATTGAAGCGCGCGGCACGGACCTGCTTTTGAGCGCGGCGGCGGGCTCCGGCAAGACCGCGGTGCTTGTGCAGCGCGTGCTTTCCCTCATCGAGGAGGGGGCGGATGTGCGCCGCATGCTGGTAGTCACCTTCACGCGCGCCGCCGCCGCCGAGATGCGCGAGCGCCTGGCAGCGCGCCTGGGCGAAGCGGCGGCGCAGGGCGACGCGCGCCTGCGCGAACAGATGCTCTGTTTGGATCGCGCCTCCATCAGCACGCTGCACGGCTTCTGCGCCGAGTTTTTGCGCGCCAACTTCGAGGCCGCGGGCGTGGACCCCGCCTTCCGCATACTCGACGACGCCGAGGACGCGCGCCTGCTGGACGAGGCGGCGGACGAGGCCATGGACGCCCTCTACGAGGAAGGCGGCGAAGCCCTTTCCCGTCTCGACGCCGGGCGCGGCCCGGACAAGGTGCGCGATCTGGCGCTGCGCCTTTACGCCTTCCTCGGCGAGCGCCCCGACCCCGAGGCATGGCTGGCGCGCGCCCTTGACGCTGGACAGGCGCCCGTGCAGGCGTGGCTGGACGAGCTTTTGCGCGCCGCCCGTCGCGGGCTGGACGCGGCGCTGGCCATGACGCGCGCCGCCCACGACCATCCCGGCTGTCCGCCGCATTACGCCGCGGCGCTGGAAAAGGATTTGGATGCGCTGCTGGAGCTGCGCGGCCTGGAGGAAGCGGAAGCGCTGTCCGCCCGCCTGCGCGCGTTCAAGCAGGCGCGCCCCGCGGGCCGCAACCGCGACGTGGCCCCCGAGGACCTCGAGGCCGTCAAAGCCCTGCGCAAGGCCGCCGGCGACTATGTCAAGCGCTGCCGGCTCAGCGAGCTTCCGCTTGCGCAGGCCAGGGAGGACGCGCTCAAGCTCTACGGCGTTTTCCCCGTGCTGGCGGAAGCCGCCAGGCGCATCGGCGAAGCCCACGCCCGCCGCAAGGAGGAACGCGGCGGCCTTTCCTACGCCGACCTCGAGCGCTGCGCCCTGCGCGCCCTCACGCGCGAGGAGGTGCGAAACAGCGTCCGCGGGCAGTATGACTACGTGTTCGTCGACGAATACCAGGACGTGTCCGATCTGCAGGAAGCGCTCATCACCGCCGTTTCGCGCGGGGATAACCTCTTCGCCGTCGGCGACGTCAAGCAGTCCATCTACCGCTTCCGCCTCGCCGAGCCGCGCCTCTTCCTCGCCCGCTACGAGCGCTACCGGCGCGGCGAGGGAGGCCGCCTTTTGCCCCTGACGCGCAACTTCCGCTCCACCCGCCCGGTGATCGGCTTTGTCAACGCCGTCTTTTCCCGCACGATGACCGGCGGCGATTCGGAAATCGTCTACGACGACCTCGCCCGCCTCAACGCTGGCCTTGAGGGGACGGACGACGCGCCCATCCCCGAGATCCACATACTCGATGAGGCCGCCGACGCGGGCGGCGAAGCCGACGAGGCGCTGGAGGAGATCGGCCGCGCCGGCCGCGAGGCCAAGTGGATTGCCGGCCGCATCCGCCGGCTCATGGCCGAGGAACCCGGCCTGCGCTACCGCGACATCGCCATCCTCACCCGCGCCAAGAGCTCGGCGGCGGCCGCGATGCTGCCTGTGCTGCTCTCCGAAGGTATCCCCGCCTACGCCGAGGGGCTTTCTGGCTATTTCGACACCCTCGAGGTGGCCTTCGCGCTCTCGCTTCTGCGGCTGGTGGACAACGAGCTTGAGGATGTAGAGATGATCGGCGCGCTGCGCTCCTGCATGGCGGGCCTCACGCTGGAGGAGCTTTCGCAGATCCGCCTCGCCCATCCCGACGCCTCCTTTGCCGACGCCGCCCGCGCCTGTGCCGGGGAGGGGGAGGGGGCGCTGACGGAGAAGCTGCGCGCCTTTTTCGGGATCCTTGATTCCTGGCAGCTGCGCGCGGGGGCGCTGCCGCTGGGCGAACTGGTGCGCGCCGTGTGCGTGGAGAGCGGCTTTTATACCTATGCCGGCGCCCTGCCCGGCGGCGCGCAGCGGCAGGCCAACCTCGACGCGCTGGTGACGCGCGCTGAAACCTTCGACGCGTCTGTCTCCGGCTCGTTGACGCGCTTCCTCGCCTATGCCGAGCACATGCGCGCGCGCGGCGACGGCGACAGCGCCCACCTGCTCGGCGAGGGCGACGACGTGGTGCGGCTGATGACCATCCATAAGAGCAAGGGCCTGGAATTTCCTGTGGTCTTTGGCGCGCTCACCGCCCGTTCTTTCCGCGGCGCGGCGGGCGGCGAGCCCTTCCGCGCCCACCGCGAACTGGGGCTGGGCATGTACTATGTCGATGAAGCGCTGCGCACGCGGCGCGAACCGCTTTCCTATATCGCCATCGGCGAGCGCGAGCGGCGCGAGGACGCCGCCGAGGAGCTGCGCCTGCTCTACGTGCTGCTCACGCGCGCCAAACGCCGCCTTTTCCTCGTGGGCAGCCTGCGCTCCGCCGACGCGCGCCTGCCCCTGTACGCGGCCATGGGCGCCTGCCCCAGCTCCGCCACCAGCCATTTGCAGTGGATGCTGGGGGCGCTGGAAGGGGAAAAGCGCGCCGGGGAAGCGCCGTCGGCGCGCGTCGTCGTCCACGGTTTGGACGAGCTTGCCGCGCCCGCTGCGGAGCGGCCGCGCCCGTCGGCGGCGGACGTGCTGGACGCGGCGCTTGGGCAGGCGGGGGAGCCGGACGCGGCCATGGCCTGGGTCTATCCGCACCTTCTCGACAGCGAACGCCCCGTCAAGCTCACGGCCTCCGGCCTTTTGCGCGAGGCGGAAGGCCCGCGCGAGCTGCCAACGCTGGCCGAGCGGCCGCAGTTTATGCAGGAAGCGGGCATGACCGGCGCGGAGCGCGGCAGCGCCTATCACCGCGCCCTGCAACTTCTGGAGCTCGACCCCCTGCGCGCGTTCGACGGCGCTGCGCTGGCAAACGCCGTCCGCGCCCAACTCGACGGCCTGCGCAAGCGGAACCGCCTGACCGAGGCGGAGCGCAAGGCCGTGTCCTCCCAGCGCCTGGCGCGCTTCTTCGCCGGCGGGACGGGCAGGCGGCTCTTGCGGAGCGGCACGGTGCGGCGCGAATGGCCGTTCAACGTGCGCATGAAGGTGGAAGAAGCCCTCGGGGAGGACGCCCACGCGCGTTACGGCGGCGGGGAGGTGCTCGTGCAGGGCACGGTGGACTGCTGCTTTGTCGAAGAAGGCGGCTGGGTGCTGCTCGATTACAAGACCGACATAACGCGCGACCGCGAAGCCCTCGTGCGCCACTATGAAAAACAGCTCGCCATCTACGCGCTGGCGCTTGCGCGCATTACCGGCCTGCCGGTGCGGGAAAAGCGCCTCTGCCTCCTGGCGACGGGCGAAGAGATCGTATTGTGAGGTGAAGATACCATGAAGATACTCATCGTGGACGGGCAGGGCGGCGGCATCGGCCGTCAGCTCGTCGAAGCGATCAGGCGCGAAGGGGAGCGCGACATTACCTGCGTGGGCACCAACGCCATCGCCACCAGCGCCATGCTCCGCGCCGGGGCCACCCGCGTAGCCACGGGCGAAAACGCCGTGGCGGTCGCCTGCCGCGAGGCGGACGTCATCGCCGGGCCCGTCGGCATCGTCGTCGCCGACGCGCTGCTGGGCGAGGTCACGCCGCGCATGGCCGCCGCCGTGGGGCAGAGCCGCGCCCGCAAGGTGCTCATCCCCGTCAACCAGTGCGGCAATTTCGTCGTCGGCGTGCCCGCGGGCGCGACGACGGCGCAGCTGGCCGCGCTGGCGGTGGAGGCCATCCTCCGCCCCGGGGCGGGCGACGCGAAAACTTAACTTGCGCCGCGCCCGCGCGCGTGGTAGGATTTTTTCAACAACAACGGCAGAAGCCGGACACGTCCCCAGAAGGGGGCGCGTCCGGCTTTTTGGTCGCCGGGAAGGAGAAAACCATGCAAAAAAATATCCGCGAACTGGTCACGGCCGCCGTCTGTCTGGCGCTGTGCCTCCTCTTGCCCTTCTTGACCGGACAGATCCCCCAGTGGGGGAACATGCTCTCGCCGATGCACATCCCCGTCCTGCTCTGCGGCCTTTTGTGCAGCTGGCCGTATGCCACGGCGGTGGGCTTTATCGCCCCGGCGCTGCGGTTCGCTCTGTTTGGCATGCCGCCCATCATGCCCACGGGCGCGGCGATGATGGTGGAGCTGGCCGTCTATGGCCTCGCCTCCGCGCTTTTGCGCCGCGCGCTGCCCAAGCGCCCCGTGTATCTCTATGTCTCCCTCGTGCTCGCCATGCTGCTGGGGCGCGTGGCCTGGGGCGCGGCGCGCCTGGCGCTGGCCGGCCTGAGCAACGGAGTGTTCACCTTCGCCGAGTTCCTCGCCGGCGCGTTCACTTCGGCCATTCCCGGCATCATCTGCCACATACTCATCATCCCGCCGCTGGTGATGGCGCTGGAGCGCGCGCGCGGCAAGGCCGCGGCGTAAAAACCCCCTTGCGTGAACGGCGATTTCGTGTTATGATACAAGCGATGTATTTTTTGAACGGAGGGATCGCCGTTGTCTGATACGAACGACCGCGAAAAGCTGGAAGCGGAGCAGGCCGCGCAGGAGCCGGCCCCCGAGGGTCGACCCGCCGCGCAGGAGCAGGTTGCCGGGTCCGCGCCCGATACGCAGGAGGGCAAGCAGGCGCAGGAGCCGCAAAAGGCGTGGGAGCCGGAAGTGACCGCCGAGCAGTTCCCCCGTCTCGACCCCGAGGATCTGCCCCCGGAAGCGCAGGGCGCGATCCCGGACATTCCCATGGAAGATGAGGAGCTTCCCTCCCTGGAGGAGGACAAGCCCGAATTCAAGGGCAAGCTCTATAACTTCGTCGCCAAGATGGACGACAAGCAGTTCCGCCGCGCGCAGATGATCTTCGGCATCGTCCTCGGCGCGCTGGCCGCGCTGGCCATGCTCATCCACATCCCCAACGACGATGGCGGCACCAGCATGTGGAACTTCGTCATCGCCCTGGTGCTCGTGATGTGGGTGCCGCGCGTTGTGGAGCGCAAGATCGAGCAGCGCATCCCCCTGGCGCAAAAGTGGATGCTGATCGTCTTTGTCCTCGGCTTTGGCGTCTCCATCGCCATCAACGCCGCGCAGGGCTACTATACCGCGCAACAGGCCGTGCCTTCGCCAAGTCCATCGGTCGCGCCCAGCGTCTCCCCGACGCCGCAGCCCTGACGGGCAACAGCCCGCAAGCCGCCTCCGCAAGTCAAGTTGCGCGGGCGGCCTTTGTTTGCCGGGGGCAGCCAGCACCTTTCCCGCCCGCTCCGAGGGAAAATTGCGAAAATATTACAAAATGACAAACATACAAAGAAGATTCGCGCCGATTTGCCCTGATCGGCGCCGGATGCATGTATAATACACATATGGACGAGAAAAACAGGAAAACCAACAGCACCCGTTCCGCGCGCCACGCCGCCGAGCGCCGCCGCGCTGAGCAGCGGGGCAGGCGGCTGACCCTCGGCATCTGCGCCGCGCTGGCCGTGGCGCTTTTGTGCCTTTGCATACTCTTTTTCCGCGGCATGGACGGCGCGCCGGACGCAAGCGCGCCCGCATCCGTGCCGCCGCAGGCGACGCAGCGCCCGGCCGCGCCTTCCCCTGCGCCGACGCGGACGCCCGACGCCACCGCCGCGCCCGACGCCGCCGTGCCCTCGCCGTCCGCCGCTCCCTCGCCGTCCGCCACGCCGCAGCCGTCGCCCACGCCGCTTGACGCCGCGTCCGTGCCGTTGCCGGCGGAAGTGCCCGTGCTGGAGACAGAGGACGAGCTCACCAGGACTACCATCCTCATTTCCGCGGTGGGGGACTGCACGCTTGGCGGCGATGTCGGCTCCAGCAGCGGCAGCCGTTTTTCCCGCTACGCGGACGAATACGGCCTGGACTACTTCTTTGCCAACGTGCGCGACATCTTCGCCGGGGACGATTTTACCGTCGTCAACCTCGAAGGTCCGCTGACCACGCAGACCTCCGAGCGCCCCGGCCGGCAGTTCAACTTCCGCGGCAGCCCCGAATACGCGCAGATACTTTCCGGCTCCAGCGTCGAGGTCTGCACGCTGGCCAACAACCACGCCCTGGACTTCCGCGAGGCAGGCGTCAACGACACCGCCGCCAACGTCATGGAAGCCGGCATGGGCGCGGCGGGCTACAAAAACGCCTGGTATGAGGAAAAGGACGGCGTGCGCGTCTGTTTCCTCGCCTTCACCGAATGGGATTACAGCGTTGACGAGGTCGCCGCGCGCGTGCGCGAGGAACGGGAGGGCAGCGACATCGTCATCGTCTCCATGCACTGGGGCGAGGAACTGCGCGCCCGCGCCACTTCCACGCAGGAAAAATACGGCCGCGCCCTCATCGACGCCGGCGCGGACCTCGTGCTCGGCCATCACCCGCATGTGCTGGGCGGCCTGGAGCGCTACAAGGGCAAATACATCGTCTACAGTCTCGGCAATTTCTGCTTCGGCGGCAATTCCAACCCCGACGACAAGGATACGATGATCTTCCAGCAGACGTTCAACATAAGCGGCGCGGGCGAGGTGTCCGACGGCGGCATCAACATCATTCCCTGTTCCATCAGCTCGGTGGAGTCCACCAACAACTACCAGCCCACGCCCCTGAGCGGCGAGGCCGCCGACGCGGTCATTTCCAAGGTCGCCTCGCTCTCCTCGGTCGATTCGATCCTCTGGATGGACAGCTATACCGGCATGCGCTGAGCATCCGGGGCGGAAAACGGCGCACGGGCGGCGCGCATGCGCGTCCCCTGTGCGCCGTTTCGCACATTTTACCGGAAAAGCGCTGTTCCTTTGGGCGCGGACGTGGTATAATGGACGTATCATTCCGTCTTGCAACCACAAGGAGGTCGTGGATATGTCTGAGGAGCGGCGCGCCGCCAACTTTATCGAGGAATTTATCGACGAGGACCTCGCCAGCGGTCGCTACGACCATGTGCGCACGCGCTTCCCGCCGGAGCCGAACGGCTTTTTGCACATCGGCCACGCCAAGGCGCTGTGCATAGATTTCGGCATCGCCGAAAAATACGGCGGCAAGTGCAACCTGCGCTTTGATGACACCAACCCCACCAAGGAGGACGCGGTGTTCGTCGAAAACATACAAAACGACATCGAATGGCTGGGCTTTTCCTGGGATGAGCTGCATTTTGCCTCGGATTTCTTCGAGAAGCTCTACGAGATCGCCTGCGGCCTCATCCGCAAGGGCGTGGCCTATGTGGACGACCAGACCAGCGAGGAGATGCGCAAAAACCGCGGCACGCTGACCCGGCCCGGCGTCAACAGCCCCTACCGCGACCGCAGCGTGGAGGAGAACCTCGACCTCTTCAGGCGCATGCGCGACGGCGAATTCCCGGACGGCTCGCGCGTTTTGCGCGCCAAGATCGACATGGCCTCGCCCAACGTGCTCATGCGCGACCCCACGCTCTACCGCATCCTCCGCTGCCATCACCACCGCACGGGCGACAACTGGTGCATCTACCCGATGTACGATTTCCAGCATCCTTTGCAGGACGCCATCGAGGGCATCACCCATTCCCTCTGCTCGCTGGAATACGAGATCCATCGCCCGCTGTACGACTGGGTGGTGCGCGAAGCCGGCTTTGAACATCCGCCGCGCCAGATCGAGTTTGCCCGCCTGAACCTCACCCGCACGGTGATGTCCAAGCGCCACCTGCGCCGCTTCGTGGAGGAGGGCGTGGTCGCCGGCTGGGACGATCCCCGCATGCCCACGCTCGCCGCCATGCGCCGCCGCGGGTACAGCGCCGCCGCCGTCAAGGATTTCCTCGGCCGCGTGGGCGTGGCCAAGGCCGATTCCACGGTGGACCTGGCCCTGCTGGAGCACTGCGTGCGCGAGGATCTGGGCGGCCGCGCCCCGCGCGCCATGGCCGTGCTGCGCCCCCTGAAAGTCACGCTCTCCAATTGGCCGGAGGGCTTCGTGGACGAGATCGCCATGGAAAACCATCCCGACCACCCCGAGATGGGCGAGCGCACGCTGCACATGGGCAACGTCCTCTACATCGACCGCGAGGACTTCATGGAGGAGCCGCCCAAGAAGTTCTTCCGCCTCGCTCCCGGCCGTGAAGTGCGCCTCAAGGGCGCCTACATCATCCGCTGCGAGGAAGTCATCCACGATGAAAACGGCGAAGTCGCCGAGCTCGTCTGCTCTGTGGACATGGACAGCCGCTCCGGCAGCGAGGGGCGCCAACCGCAAGGTCAAGGGCACGCTGCACTGGTTGAGCGCGCAGGACGCCCGCCCCTGCGAGATGCGCCTTTATGAGCCGATCCTTCTCGAGGACGTGCCCGAGCCCGAGGCCGCCGACGAGGAAGAGGGGGAGGAGGCGGAAGCCGCCGCCAGCGACTTCATGGCCCGCGTCAACCCCGAAAGCCTTACCGTCGTCCACGGGCTCTGCGAGCCCTGCGTGGCCGAGGCCGAAAACGGCAAGGTGTTCCAGTTCCTGCGCACCGGCTACTTCTGCAAGGATTCGGATTCCACGGCGGGGACGCCCGTCTACAACCGCACCGTCTCCCTGAAGGACAGCTGGGCCAAGGCCAACAAGTAAATCAGCTATGCGGACGCCCGAAACGGCGCAGAGCCGCCCGGGGGCGTCCGCGCCCAAACAAAAACCGCTTTCGCAGCGCGTCTGCGAAAGCGGTTTTTTTCTGCGCACCGACGGCACGCTATGAATCGGCGATGATGACCGGCGTGCCCGCCACGTATTCCTCGTTCCAGGTCACATAGTCGCTGGCCTGATACCCGGCCTTGACATCGCCCCAGGTGGCGTATTTGTAGCCGGAGAAGGACGCCCCGTCGTCCGAGCGCAGCACCAGCGCCTCCACGGAATCCCGCTTCGGCTCCGTCACCGGCACGGCCAGGTACCAGCAGGAACCCTGCCAATAGGCCACGGATACATCGCGCTGCACCGTGCCGGAATCCAGCGTGGGAAAAGCTGCCGGCAAACTGCTGCCATTCTTCCGCGCTCGGCGCGCCGCCGGAGAAGGGCAACGCCTCCGATACGCGCGCGTATTCGCCATAGGACAGCAGGCTCAGGGCTTCCTTGGCCGCGGAAAACAATTCGCCCGAGATGGACGGCACGCCCTCCGCCAGGGCGGCGGATAAAAGCAGCGCCGCGAGCAGCGCCAGCGATACGATTCGTTTCAGCTTCATAAACAGGACCTCCAGGGCTTCGCTTACTTTTTAGACGCTCAGCGCCTGCCCGAAGTTCCGCCCTTGCCGCGCATTTCGACGATTTTCAGCATAAAAAACTCCAACGCCTCGCGGTCGCGCAGCCGGCCGGACTTGATGTCCTCGTCCGCCTGCACGCCCTGCCGGTAAAGGCGCAAAAGCGCCTCCGCGTCCATCGCCCGCGCCTGTCTGGCGGCGCGCTTCGCCGCATAGGGGTGCAATTTGAGCGCCTTCTCCACCGCCGCCGCGTCCCCGCCGCCCTTTTGCGCCAGCGCCAGGTGCGCGAGCATGCGAAGCTGCCGCACAAGCATGGAAAATACGCCCACGCAGCTCTGACCGCCCATCAGCAGCGCTCGCAGGCTGCGCTCGGCGCGGGCAAGGTCGCCGGCAAAGAGGAAGTCCAGCATTTCAAACACGCTGAATTCCAGCGAGGGTGAGACGGCCTCCTCGATGTCCTCCACGGTGATCTCCGCGCGCTCGCCGATGTAGCCCGCCAGCTTGTCCACCTCGCCGCTCAGCCGCGTGAGGTCGCGCCCGGCGGTAAAGGCTAGGTGAGAGGCCGCCTGCTGGGAAATGCCCTTTTTCAGGGGCTTGAGGCGCGCGCTCATCCAGCGCAAAAGCTCCGCGTCGTTAAGCGGCTCAAAGCGCACCTCCGCGCCGCGCTTTTTCAGCGCCTGCGTAAGCTTCTTGCGCCCGTCCGCCTCGCCGTGCATCGTGAACACCACTACGCAGCTCGCGGGCGGGTCCTTCAGCCATTCCATCATGCGCGCGGCCTCGCTTTCCTCGTCGCGCGCCTTGCCGCCCAACAGCGGCGCCCAGTCGCGCACCTCGACGATGCGCCGCTCGGCCATGAATGGCAGCGTTTCCGCCGCCTCGATGATCTGCGCCGCCGTCGCGCCCTCGAGCACCGCCTCGTTGAGCTGCTCCAGCCCCGCGGGCAGCAGCGCGCGCCGCAGCGCCTGCATGGCCTCGCGCTTGAGGTATTCCTCCGGCCCGGCAAACAGATAGACGCCCTGCACGGCGCTTCCCTTGATCTGCGCGTAAAATTCCTTCCAGGTCATGCCTCGCCCTCCGGCAAAAGATATGTAGAAACAGAGACCGTGCCATCCTCGTACAGCCGCGCCGTCACCGCGCCGCACTCGTCCGTGCGGAAAACGGCCGCGCCCGTCCCTTCCAGGCGTTCGAGCAGCGCTTCCGCGGGGTGGCCGTAGGCATTGCCGCGCCCCACGGGGATGACCGCCGCCGAGGGCGAGGCCGAGTGCAAAAACATCAGGCTTGAAGAATTGTCCGAGCCGTGGTGCGGCACTTTGAGCACGTCTATATCCGGCATTGGCCCCGGTTCGTCCGCCATTTCCAGATCGCCGGTAAACAGCGCCGAGGCTTCGCCGTAGTCGATGCGCAAAAGCATGGAAACGGCGTTGGCGTCGCCGCTCGCCTCGATGTTCCCCGGCGGGTAGAGCACCGCGGCGGAGACGTTTTCCGAAAGCGCCACCACGTCGCCCGCCGAAAGCGTTGCGATCTCCACACCCAGCGATTCGGCCCTGCGCATATCCTCGAGCACGTCCGCGTCGGCCTCTACGTCGTCCCAGCCCGCGGGGATGTAGATCGTTTCCGGCAGGTATTCGTCCAGCAGCGTGGCCAGCCCGCCGGCGTGGTCGGTGTGCGGGTGGGAGAGGAACACCGCCTTTGGCACGAGGCCGGCGTGCGCCAGGTAGTCGTTCACCGGGCTGCCCTTCAGCCCCACGTCCACCAGGTAAGCGCGCCCCTCGGCCAGTACTACCGCCGCGTCCGCCTGCCCGGCGTCCAGGAAGGCGATCTGCAGCCCCTCCGGCCCGGGCAGCAGCGCCGCCACGCAGGCAAGCGCCGGCAAGACGGCCAGCAACGCGCGGCGCACGCCCTTGCGCAGCCGCGTCAGCGGCGAAATGGCCGCCACGACGCCGGCGAACAAAAGCGTCAGCCAGAGGGGGAAGGCCGGCAGCGCCACGGCGTTGAGCGGCAGGGCGGCGCACAGGCGCGTCAGCAGCGTCGAGCACAGCAGCGCCACGTCGCCCAGGGCGGCGACGAACGCGCCCAGCGGCAGCCACAAAAACGACAAAAGAAGCGCCGCCACCGCCAGATACATGCCCGCGAGTATGACCGGCACGATGACGAGGTTGCCCACCGTCGCCAGCAGGGGCAACTGCCCGTAATAGGCGATCACCGCGGGCAGCGTGGAGAGCTGCGCCGCCAGCGTCGCGCACAGGAGCGAGCCGAAATAGCGTCCCGCGCGCAAAAGCAGCGCCGAGGGCCGCACAGACCATTCCGGCACGCGCAGGCGGTCAAGGCGCAAAAGAGACGTCAGCGCCGGGGTCAGGCAGAGCATGCCCGCGCAGGCGGCGAAGGAAAGCACAAACCCCGCGTCGCTCAAATACAGCGGTTGCCAGAAAAGCAGCAGCAAAAAGGCCAGCGCCAGGCGCGTGAACGAGTCCGTCGGCCTGCCCGTCGCCTGCCCTGCGCCCAGCGCCGCGTACATGAGGATGGAGCGCGCCACCGAGGGCGCCATGCCCACCAGCAGCCCGTAAAACGTCACCAGCATGAGCGTCAGCCAGAACGCCCAGCGCCGGGGCAGGAACAGAGCCAGGAGTGCCATCATCGCCATGGCCAGCATGGTGATGTGCAAGCCGGAGATGGACAATACGTGCGTCACGCCCGCGCGGTCGAAGCTCTCGCGCAGCCCTTCCTCCATATCCCCGCGGTCGCCGAGCAACAGCGCCCGCACCATGTCGGCGCTGCGAGGGAACAAATCATCGATGCGCTCGCCCAGGGCGGTGCGCAGGCGGTGGAGCCACGCCGCGAAGCCCGACGCCTCCCCGGAAACGGTTGCGTCCGCCAATTCCGCCGTGGCATAGGCCGCCAGGCCGTTGCGCCACAGGTAGGCGGCGAAGTCGAACTGGCCGGGATTGGTGGCCTCGTCCGGCGCCCATAAATGCCCCGTCATGGAAACGCGCTGCCCCGGCGCGATGTCCCGCAGCGACGGGACGTCGCCGCGCAGGTAGAGGCGGATGTCGAACCCCGTCGCCTCGCCGCTTACGCGCACGTCCGCAAGGCGGCAGGTGAGCCGCCCGATCTCCGCGTCCACAAAAGGGGCGTCCGCCACCGTGCCGGCAATGGGCACGGAGAACTGATCCTCCACCGAAGGCCGCCCGGAGACGGCGAGCGTCATGCGCGCCGCGCCGAGGAAGAGCGCGCAGGCGACCAGCAGCGCCGCGCACTGCCGGCGGCGCAGGTGCGAAAGGCACCACAGGAGCAGCAGCACGGCGGCGCAGACCAGCAAAACGCCCAGCGGCAGCCGCCCATCCCATGCCAGGAGCGCGCCGCAGCCAAAGAAGGCGGCGGCGAGCATCAGCGGGCGCGTGCGCAGCGCGCGCAGGGGCAGGGAAGGGCCCTGGCGCTTCATTTATATCCTGTAACGCTCCCCGAGGCGGGCAAGTTCCGCGGCGGGGTAGCCCCCGCGCGCTTCCTCAAGCAGCGCCTGGGGGTCGTAGAGCGGGTTGAGGTGCGTCAGCAAAAGCGCCCCCGCGCGCACGTCGCGCGCAAGCGCCCCGCAAAGGGCGGCGGAGAGGTGCGGCTTTTTATCCGACCAGTCCGCGCGCGCAAGCCCGGCGTCCGCCAGCAGCAGGTCGCAGCCGTCCGCGAACAGCTCCAGCGCCGGGTTGAGGTTCGTGTCCCCGGTAAAGACAAACTTCGCCCCGTCGCAGGCCACGGCCACGCAGGAACCCTCCACCGGGTGCACGGCGGGGATGAAGCTCAGCCGCATTTCGCCCACGGCGATGTCCGCGTGGTCGAAAAGGTCGTAATACGGGCATTCCAGCAGCGCGCGCGCCCTTTCCGGCCGGCGGGGCAAAAACACGGGCAGCGGCCGTTCGCGGGCGGAGAACTGCAGGGCGTACTGCATGGGCAAAAGGTCGGACATGTGGTCAAAGTGCAGGTGCGAAAGCACCACGGCGTCGAGCGTTTCCGGCCGCGCGGCCTCCATCAGGCGCGCCAGGCTGCCGGTCCCCGCGTCGAGGAGCAATTTCGTCTCCCCGCTGTCGCTCTCCAGGAGGTAGCTGGAGCAGGCCCCGCCGGGGGCGGGGAAGGGGCCGTTGTTTCCCAGGATCGTCACACTAGATCGCGTGTTGCTTTGGCAAGATTATACCACGCCCCGCCACACTGCTGGCAAGCGGCAGCGCCCGCCCGCGCGAGGGATCCGCGGCGTTTTCTTCACGGGATATAGAGCCGTACGGCATAAATCTTCACAACATCTTAAGCCCTCCGCGTGCTATACTGTATGCCACGGCCACGATCGTGCGGCCGCCGAAAGGAACGGAGGAATGACCATGCAAACCATGTATCTGGCATTGGGCATCTTTCTTTTGACATACGTATTGATGCTCACATTGCAAAAATACCGCCCGACGATCGCGCTTTCCAGCGCGCTGATTTTCATCGTGCTGGGCCTGTGCGGCGTATTCGACTTCCGGCCGCTCGACGCGCTGGCGGCGGTGGACTACAACGTGCTTCTGATGATTGCCGGCACGATGGGGCTGGTGACGCTGTTCATCGACAGCCGCATGCCGGCCTATCTTGCCGAACAGCTCATTGTGCGCGTGCCCAACGTCAAGTGGGCGGTGACGGTGCTGGCGCTGTTTGCCGGCGTGGTCAGCGCCTTTGTGGACAACGTGGCCACGGTGCTGATGGTCGCCCCGGTGGGCCTGGCCATTTCCCGCAAGCTGAAGATCTCGCCGGTGCCGGTGCTCATCGCCATCGCCGTCTCCTCGAACCTGCAGGGCGCGGCCACCATGGTGGGCGATACCACCAGCATGCTCCTGGGCAGCTACGCGGGCATGAACTTCCTCGACTTTTTCTGGATGCAGGGCCGCCCGGCATCTTCTGGGGCGTGGAGCTGGGCGCGCTGGCCTCGCTGGTCGCCCTGTTGTTGATCTTCCGCAAGTACACGGAAAAGGTCGCCGCCGCGGTGGAGACGGAAGTGACGGACTATGTGCCCTCGGCGCTGATGATCGGCACGGTCGCCCTCCTGATCGTCGCTTCCTTCCTGCCCGAGCCGTCCGACCCGACGCTGAAAGCCGTCTACGACCTGCGCAGCGGCCTTGTCTGCGTGGGCCTGTGCCTGATCGGCATCGTGCGCGATTGCGTCCGCAAGCGCTCGGGCGGCACGTTCCTGCGCGTGCTCAAGGATCTTGACAAGGATACGCTTCTGCTGCTCTTCGGCCTGTTCATGGTCATCGAGGGCATCCGCGTGGCCGGCGTCATCGACGCGGCGGCCGACCTGTTCTACAATATCTCCGGCGACAATCCCTTCCTGCTTTATACGCTGATCGTCTTTGCCTCGGTGGTTCTCTCGGCCTTCATCGACAACATCCCCTATGTGGCGACGATGCTGCCGGTGGTGGAGGGCATCGCGGCGCTGATGAACGGCGGCGCGGGCCTGCCGCCCTACGTGTTCTACTTTGGCCTGCTCACCGGCGCGACGCTCGGCGGCAACCTCACGCCCATCGGCGCTTCGGCCAACATCGCCGCCATCGGCATACTGCGCAAAAACGGCGAAACCGTGCACCTGCGCGACTTTTTGCGCATCGGCGTGCCGTTCACGCTCTCCGCAGTGCTCGCAGGCTACATCTACATCTGGATCGTCTGGGGCATCTGATACGCCCGGGGCGCGCGCCAGTTCGCGGCGGACGGGCAGGCCGGCGGTTTGCCCATCCACCGCCTGGCTTTACAGGAGCATGCCCGCCTCTGTCACGATCCCATCCACGGGCGCGTCGTGTGCCTCCTGCGGCACGGCGTCGAGCAGTGCCCGCCCCCGGCAGAGGCAGAGGGACGTCCCCTTTGCTCCCCGCAAAAAGCGGTCGTAGTAGCCGCCGCCATAGCCAAGGCGGCGGCCGCTTTTGTCGGCGGCGAGGCAGGGGACGAGTATGAGGTCGATTTCCTCCGCCGGCACGATGGCCGCGCTCTCCGCGGGCTCCAACAGCCCGTAGGACGCGCGCACGAGCGCTTTCGGAGATTCGACCGCGCGCGCGCTCCATGCGCCCCTTGCCCAAACAGCGCGGCGCGCAGACGCGCTTGCCTTCCCGAAGCGCCGCTTTGATGAGCGCGCGCGTGTCCACCTCAAAGCCGACGCTGACATAGGTAAACACTGTCCCCGCCGCCCGCCACGCCTCGCTTGCCAGCACATGGCGGGCGATGGCGGCGTCGGCGGCCTGCCGATGACGCTGCTTCCCAGCCCTCGCGCGCGGCCTTCATCCGCCGCCGCAGGGCGTTTTTGTCCTCCATGGGGCACCTCCACGCGCGGTATTTTGCAAGACGGCTCATGCGTCGCCATTTTCGCAAGCGCCGTCATCCTCCGCCGGCGCACAGCGGCGCGCGATGCGCTTCGCCGGATCGATGGGATAGGCGCCGTCTGTGCGGCCGTCGTTCCAGGCGCGCTTTTCCTCATGCGGCGCGCCGCTGTTATTCGTCGCAGGGCAGGCGCCAGGCATGCGTTTCGTCGTTGCGCGCTTCCCCGTATTCTTCCCTGCCTCAAACCCCTCAGGGGCGGGGCCGGATCCGGGACTGCCCTCGCGGCTCTTTAAGAAGCTGCCAGGCGCCCCGCCGCTCGTCGAACATGGCGCTCATCCCTCCTGAGCGCTTTGGGCGCTTGCCCGTAAAACAGGCCTGCCGCCCGGACGCCCCGCGTTTCCGCGCAAGCGCCCATGGCGGCAAGCTGTATACTGTATGACTATGCGTTTTTCTTGGCCTCGGCCTTCTCCAGAAAGCGCGCGCTCCTGACCGCCACGCGCTTGTGGGTGGCGCGGCCGATGAGCCCGGCCTCGTCGAAGGCCTCGATGGTGAAATCATAGCCCCTGCCCTCGTGGGCGGTGAGCGTGGCTTCCGCCCAGACGCGCATGCCCACAGGCGTGGCCGAGAGGTGCTCGACGCTGATCTGCGTGCCGACGGTGGAAATGCCCTCCTCCAAGGTTTCAGCGATGGCGTTGCAGGCGGCCTGCTCCATCAGCGCCACCAGCGCCGGCGTGGCGAACACGGGAAGCTGGCCGCTGGCCATGGAAGCGGCGGTGTTTTTGTCGTTGACGACCCATTCTGCGGTGCCGACTTGCATTCTTCTATCCTTTCCCGGCGCGGGGAAGCGCCCGCCGCCCCGCGCCGCATGCAGTTACTTGCGAATTTCCGCGCCGAAGTTCGTCTCCAGCGCCTTGAGGATCTTGTCCATGCTCGCCTGTATCTCCGCGTCGGTCAGCGTGCGGTCGCCGGCGCGGAAAGTGAGCGCGTAGGCGACGCTCTTTTTGCCCTCGCCAAGCTTTTCGCCGCGGTAGACGTCGAACAGGCGCGCCTCTTCCAGCGTCCTGCCGCCGGCCTTTTCAATGCAGTCGAGCATATCGCCGGCACGCGCCGCTTCCTTGACGACAATGGCGATGTCGCGGGAGACGGCGGGGAAGCGCGGCAGCTCTTTGACGCCGTAGATGGGCTTGGCCATCGCCATCAGCGCCGTGAGATCGACTTCCAGCACGTACACGCGGCCGTCGATGTCGAAACGCGCCGCCACGTCGGGGTGGATCTCGCCCAGCGCGGCAAAGCGCTCGTTGTCATGCGTCAGCACGGCGCGGCGGCCGGGATGGTAGTATACCTCGCCGCCCTCCCCGGCCTTGCAGTCGACGCCAAACGCCGCCGCCAGCCAGGTGCCGATCTCCTTGACGGTGTAGAAGTCCACGTCCGGGCCGTACATGCCCACGCAGAGCATGGGGTGTTCCTCGGGCAGCTCGCCCTTCGCGCGCGGCTGGAAGGTGGTGGAAAGCTCGAACAGTCTGGCCTCGGCCACGCCGCGGTGCAGGTTGCCTGCGAGCGTGTTGAGCATGGAAGGCACCAGCGTGGTGCGCATCACCGAGGTGTCCTCGCCCAGCGGATTGCGCAGCTGCACGGGGTTAAGCCGCCAGTCCGCCGAGGGGATGCCCAGATGCTCCAGCCAGCGCGGGCTGATGAAGGAGTAGTTGAGAATTTCATAAAGCCCCATGCCCACCAGCTCGCGGCGCGCGCGGGAGATGAACTTCTGCTTGTCGGAGCGGAAACCGGCCATCGTCTCGGCGCGCATCAGCGTGGAGGGGATGTGCTCGTAGCCGACCATGCGCAGCACTTCCTCGGCGATGTCAGCCTCGGTCTCGATGTCCTGCCGCCAGGCGGGAGGCTCGCAGGTGAGTATGTCCCCGGCCAGCACAGTCTCGATGTTGAGGTCGTTTAAGATGTCTTCCATGCGCTCGCCGGGCACGGACACGCCGTTGAGGCCGCAAATGCGCTTGACGCTGGCTTCCACCACGCGCGGCTCGATGGGGTGCGGATAGTTGTCGTACGCCCCGGGCACGACCTTGCCGCAGCCGAGCATGTTCACCAGCATGCAGGCGCGCTCCAGCGCCTCCATGGAACCGGCGGCGCACACGCCCTTTTCAAAGCGGCCGCTGGCCTCGGTGCGCATGCCCAGCTTGCGGGCGGTGATGCGGTTGTTGGCGCGGTCAAAGGCCGCGGACTCGAACAGTACGCGCGCCGTGCCTTCGACGATCTCCGATTCCTCGCCGCCCATGATGCCGGCCAGGCCGGTGGCGTTTTCGTGGTCGGCGATGACCAGCATGGTGTCGTCCAGCACGTGCTCCTTGCCGTCCAGCGTGGTCAGCGTTTCGCCCTGCCGCGCGCGGCGCACGACGATGGTCTGGTCGCGCACCTTGGAAAGGTCGAAGGCGTGCATGGGCTGGCCCGTTTCCAGCATGACGAAGTTGGTGATGTCCACGATGTTGTTGATGGGCCGCACGCCCGCGCCGTACAGGTATTCGCGCATCCACTTCGGCGAGGGGCCGATCTTTACTTCATCAATGACGCGGGCGCAGTAGCGGGGGCAGTTTTCGGTATCTTCGACGATGACGGTGGCGTAGTCCTCGAACGCGCCCTTGCCGTCCTCCTCGACGGCGATCTCCGGCATCACGCAGTGCTCGCCGAGCACGGCGGCGCTTTCTCGGGCGATGCCCCACACGCTCAGGCAGTCCGGGCGGTTGGCGAGTATCTCATAGTCCACCACGTCGTCGCCGAGGCCGAACACTTCCTTCACGTCCGTGCCGGGCGCATACTCCTCCTGAAAGACGAGTATGCCCTTGTCGCCGATGTGCGGGTACAGCCCTTCCGGCACGTCCAGTTCCGGGCCGGAGCAGATCATGCCCTGGCTCTCCACGCCGCGCAGCTTGCCGCGCTTGATCCTGCCGCCCGGAAGGCGCGCGCCTTCCAGCGCCACCGGCACCAGCTGGCCCGCGGCCACGTTCGGCGCGCCGCAGACGATCTGCAGGGGCGCCTGATCGCCCACATCCACCGTGCATACGTGCAGATGGTCGCTGTTGGGATGGTCCTCGCAGGTGAGCACGCGGCCCACCACCACGCCGTCAAACTGTTCGCCGGTCTTGTCCACGCCCTCCACGGCGGTGCCGGTCATGATCATGCGGGAGGCGTATTCCTGCGGCGTCATCTTCACGTCCACATATTCCCGCAGCCATTTCATGGGAATTTTCATTTCTTCGCCCTCCTTAGCGGAACTGCGCCAGGAAGCGCAGGTCGTTTTCATACATCAGCCGCAGGTTGGGGATGTTGTACTTGAGCAGCGCGATGCGCTCAAGGCCCATCCCGAAGGCGAAGCCGGTGTATCGCTTCGAGTCGATGCCGCACATGTCGAGCACCCTGGGGTTGACCATGCCCGCGCCCAGCACCTCGATCCAGCCCGTGCCCTTGCACATGCGGCAGCCCTTGCCGTGGCAGCTGGCGCAGGTGAGGTCAACCTCCGCGGACGGCTCCGTGAAGGGGAAGAACGAGGGGCGGAAGCGCGTGGTCACGCCCTCGCCGAACAGGCGCGCGGCAAAGGCGTCCAGCGTGCCCTTGAGGTCGCCCATGGTCACGCCCTCGTCGATGACCAGGCCTTCCATCTGGTGGAACACCGGCGAATGGGTGGCGTCGGCCTCGTCGGCGCGATAGACGCGGCCGGGGCAGACGATGCGGATGGGCGGCTTGCGCGTGGTCATGATGCGCGCCTGCACGGGCGATGTGTGCGTGCGCAAGACGATGTTGTCGTCGATATAGAAGGTGTCCTGCGCGTCGCGGGCGGGATGGTTCTTGGGCAGGTTGAGCAGTTCAAAGTTGTAGTGGTCGTACTCGACCTCCGGCCCTTCGACCACCTCATAGCCCATGCCAACGAAAATTTCTACCAATTCTTCCTGCACGGTGTACAGGGGGTTGGGCGCGCCGGCAGAACGGGGGCGCACCGGCATGGTCACGTCGATGGCCTCGCGCTTTAGGCGCTCTTCCTTTTCCTTTTCGCGCAGCACGGCCGCGCGCGCTTCCAGCGCCTCCTCGATGGCGGCGCGGGTCTCGTTGACCATCTGGCCCATCTTCGGCCGTTCCTCGGCGGGCAGCTTGCCCATGCCGCGCAGTATGCCGGTCAGTTCGCCCTTTTTGCCGAGCACGCTGACGCGCAACTGCTCCAATGCGGCGGTGTCCTGCGCCTCCGCCAGCTGCGCAAGCGCCTTCTCCCGGATCGTTTGAAGCTGCTGTTCCAAAATAAACACTCCTTTTCTCCGCGACGCGCGGGGTACAAAAAAGCCCCGCCCCGGCAAGGGGCGAAGCCATGCTCCGCGGTACCACCCAATTTTGCGGCAAATTGCCGCCTTTGCATCCCGCTAACGGGGGATGAGGCCGTTTCGCCTACTGCCAGTTCAGCAAAAAGGCTCGGAAGCGAACTTCGCCGCGCGTTCCGCCGCCACGCTCGCAGCAAATGCGCGGCTCTCTGAGGGGACGCGGCGCGGCTACTCTCTCCGTCATCGCCGTATCTACGCCCACCATTATAGCACGCCGCGCCCGCCCCCGCAAGCGCTTTTACCGAAACTTCATGGCGTTCAGTTGACGAACATCGCCGCGCGCCTGCGGTAGTAGGCGCGGTTACACACCGTCAGCAGAAGCTGGGCGAACATGGCGATAAACACGTTGCCGGGCATGACCTCGCCGACGATGAGCCACAAGGCCGCGAGCGCCGCGAGACAATAGGCGAGCGGTGCAACATTGGCCCACAGCAAAAGACGCGGCCCGTTCCGCCGGAAATGCGCCAGTTCCCAACAGGCAAAGAGCTGCAAAAAGGCGATGCCGAACATGCACAGGGCGGTAAAGGCGTTCATCAGCGCCAGCGCGTCGGCGGTGGGGGAGAGGCCGAGCGTCGTGTTGTTGCGGGATAGCATCCGCAGCCCCTCCGCCATAAGGACCAGCGCCTCGGCCCAGAGCGCAAAATAGACGAGAAAGCCGTGCCACCGCAGGGGCATGCCCGCGCCCGGCGCGGGTCCGACGTCGGAACTGTCGCGGCTCTCCAAAGACGCGGAAATCTCCTTCGCCCACGACAGGGCTGCCTGATAAAACTCGTCCAGCGCGCAGTCCTTGCGCGCCTGCCATGTGGCAAAGGCGAGATCCACGCAGGCGTCAAAGCCCTCCTGCGGCGCGATGACGGAGGCGCTTTTCAGCCCTCTCACCTGCGAAGGCAGCGCCGCGAACACCGCCAGAAGCCCGTCGGCGTCCGCCTGCGCTGTGTCTGGTTTGTACGTTAAGCAGATCGTGCGGTGAAACATCGCCGCCTCCTTTGCCGCGTCAGTTGACGAACATCGCCGCGCGCTTGCGGTAGTAGACCTGATTGGCCCAGGTCATCAGCGCGCCCTCGATGAGGATCAGCCACATGTCCGGCGTCATGACGTAGGAAAGCCCCACGCCGCTGACCAGCCACACCGCCACCACCTGCAACACGCTCAGAATGACCGTGGAGGCGTACAGCCACACCACCATCTGCGGCGCTTTGCGGGAAAAGCGCGCCAGGGCGTTGCGGGTGATGAACTGAAACACGGCGATGCCGATCAGACAGAGGCTGCTGAAAATATCCAACCCCCAAAGCGCCGGATAAGCGTCGTAGACGGCGGCATATTCGCCGCCAAAACAGCTGAAAAGCGTCGATATGCCGGAAACGCCGTTGAGGATCGCCCCCGCCCACAGCGCGAAATAGATGAGGAATTTGTGCCACTTCATCGGCAGGGCCGTGCCATAGGCGTCGTAGGCCGCGCCCTGTTCATCGACCGATTCTTTGCTCTCCAGTTGTTCCGCGAGCTCCTGCGCCCGGCTCCAGGCAGCGCGCCAGGCGTCGCTGAAATCGCAGGCGCGCCGCGCCTGTTCCGTGGCAAAGCAGAGGTCTATGCCCGCGTCGTAAAGCATCTCCGTGAGGTTCACCGAGACGTTGACCAGCCCTTCCACCTGCCTGGACAGGTTCTGAAATGCGCGCAGCATCTCCGAAGCGTCGGCCTGCGTCACGCCCTGCTTGTATTTGATGTAGATCGTGCGGTGAAACATTGTCTGCTCCTTTCCCATTCTCGCGCGGCGCTGTCTGCGCCTCTCGCCCAAATTCTATCACAAATCGTAAAGCTCCGCAACACTTTTTAACATTTCCCGCTTGTCAGGGCGGCGAAAAAAAGGTATACTATGGTTAATTCCACGGCCTAAGGAGGGATTCAAGTGTCCGATCAGGTCAGGCAGATCGCCCAACGGGTGAAGGAACTGCGCGAAATATCGGACCTCACGGTTGCGGAGGTCGCCTCGAAGGTCGAGTTGTCCCCCGAGGAATACGAAGCCTACGAGAGCGGCCGCGTCGATATGTCCATCAGCCTGCTCATCAAGTTGAGCGAATTGTACGGCGTGGACACCACCACGCTTTTGACCGGGCAGGCGCCGCGCCTGAGCGTTTGCGCCCTGACCCGCCGCAACATGGGCACGACGGTCAAGCGTGCCAAACACTACATTTACAAGAATCTCGCCTATAACTTCAACCACCGCAAGATCGAGCCGCTGCTGGTCACGGTCGAGCCCGGCACCAACGCCGATATGGAGACCAACAGCCACGAGGGCCACGAATTCGACTATGTGCTTCAGGGCGCGCTGCGCCTCAAGGTCGGGGACCAGGACATGATCCTCAACGAGGGCGATTCCGCCTATTACGACTCGATCCATCCCCACGCCATGCAGGCGCATGGGGACAAGACGTGCGTGTTCCTTGCGATGGTGATCCCGTAGGCAGAATACGGAGGAAACGATGAATCTGCTGTCGCGCTTTACCCGGCCTGATTACAAGGACGGCGAGGATTTCCTTGCCCATTACAGCTATACCGCCCCGGAAAACTTCAACTTCGCCCGCGATGTCATCGACGAATACGCCCGCCTCGCCCCCGATCAGGTGGCGATGATCTGGACAAACGACGCTGGCGAAGAACACATTTTCACCTTCGCCGAGCTTGCCCGCCTCTCTATCAAGGCGGCCAACGCCCTGCGCGCCTTGGGCGTGCAGAAAGGCGAGCCGGTGCTTTTGATGCTCAAGCGCCGCTATGAATACTGGCTGTGCGCGCTGGGGCTGATGCGCATCGGCGCCATCCAGATCCCCGCCACCCACCAGTTGCAGGAAAAGGACATCACCTACCGCGTCAACGCCGCCGACGCCCGCACGCTCATCTGCGTGGGCGAGGAAGAGCTGCTCTCCCATGTGCGCGCCTCGAAGGAAAAGTGCCCGCATCTGCGCGTCACCGCCGCGTTGGGCGGCGCGCACGAGGGCTTTGAGGACTTTGACCACCTGCTTGCCGAAGCGCCGGACACCATGGACGGCTGCTACGACCCCGCGCCGGAGGACGTGATGCTCATCTACTTCACCTCCGGCACCACCGGCATGCCCAAGATGCTGGCGCACGATTTCCGCTACGGCCTCGGCCACCTCATCACCGGCGCCTTCTGGCACAACCTCACCGACAAGAGCATCCACATCACCACCGCCGATTCCGGCTGGGCCAAGTGCGGCTGGGGCAAGTTCTACGGCCAGTGGATCGCCGGCGCGGTCAACTTCATCTACGATTTCGACCGCTTCAACGCTCAGAAGATGCTTTCCATGCTGGCCAAATACCATGTCACCAGCTTCTGCGCGCCGCCGACCATCTACCGCTTCCTCATCAAGGAGGATTTCAGCGGCCACGATCTTTCCGCCCTCCAGTGGGCCACCTGCGCCGGCGAGCCGCTCAACCCGGAGGTCTACAACCAGTTTTACCGCCTCACGGGCGTAAAGATCCACGAGGCCTTTGGCCAGAGCGAGACCACGCCGCTGCTCGTCACCCACAAGTGGATGGAGCCCGTGCCCGGTTCCACCGGCGTGCCCAGCCCGCACTACCACATCCGCGTGGTGGACGCCACCGGGCGCGACGTGGAGCGCGGCGAGGAGGGCGAACTGTGCATCGACGTCTCCGAGGGCCGTCCCTGCGGCCTGTTCATGGGCTATTACAAGGACCCGGAACAGACGCGCTACGCCTTCCGCAACGGCATGTACCACACCGGCGACATGGTCTGGGCGGATGAGGAGGGCTACTACCACTTCATCGGCCGCGCCGACGACGTCATCAAGTCCTCCGGCTACCGCATCGGCCCCTTCGAGGTCGAAAGCGCCCTCATCAGCCACCCCGCGGTCATCGAGTGCGCCATCACCGGCGTGCCGGACCCCGTGCGCGGGCAGGTGGTCAAGGCCACCGTGGTGCTCGTCAAGGGCTACGAGCGAGCGAGGAGCTGAAAAAAGAACTGCAAAACCACGTCAAGCACGTCACCGCGCCCTATAAATACCCGCGCATCGTGGAATTTGTCGACGAGCTGCCCAAGACGGTTTCCGGCAAGATACAGCGCGCCCGCCTGCGCAAGCAGGATGCGGAGAAGGCCGGGAAGTAGACAAAGCCATACGGACGGACGCGCGCGCCAGAAGTTTCCGGCGCGCGCGAAGCATAGACAGAAATCTGGGGGAAGGGAAATGCGCTTCAAAGCACTTGTACGCAAATTCTATCAACGCTATCTGCTCGACGCCATGAGCGCCATGGCGCTGGGCCTGTTCGCCTCGCTCATCATCGGCCTGATCCTCACGCAGCTTTCGATGATCCCGGCGCTCAACTTCCTCGCCAGCTATGGCGAGATCGTCTCCGCCTCCTCGCCGGTGGTGGGCGCGGCCATCGGCGTGGCCATCGCCTATGGCCTCAAGGTCGCGCCGCTGGCCATGTTCTCCTCCGCCGCCACGGGCGCGCTCGGCTATCAGCTCGGCGGCCCGGTGGGGGCCTACTTCGCCGCCGTGGTCGGCGCGGAACTGGGCAACCTCGTCTCCGGCAGGACCAGGGTGGACATCATCGTCGTGCCCATCGTCTCCATCGTCTCCGGCTGCTTCATCGCCACCTGGTCGGCCCCGGGCATCAATAACGCCGTCGCCGCCCTGCAAAGGTTTCTGGAAATGGCCACCACGCTGCAGCCCATCCCCATGGGCGTCATCGTCTCCGTGGTCTTTGGCCTGGCGCTGACCGCGCCCATCTCCTCGGCGGCGCTGGCGGCCATGGTCTTTACCGTGGCCGAGGGCGAAGTCATGGGGGAGGGCCTGCTTCTGGCGGCGGGCGCGGCCACGGCTGGCTGCTGCGCGCAGATGGTGGGCTTTGCCGTGGCAAGCTATCGGGAAAACCGCGTCGCCGGCCTCATCGCGCAGGGCATCGGCACCTCCATGCTGCAAGTGGGCAACATACTCGCGCATCCGGCCATCCTCCTGCCGCCTACCATCGCCTCGGCCATCACCGGCCCTCTGGCGACCACGCTCTTTCAAATGAAGAACACCTCCGCCTCGGCGGGCATGGGTACCTCCGGCCTCGTCGGCCAGTTCGGCACCTGGGCGGCGATGGCGGGGGAGAGCGGCGTGCTGTTCAAGATACTGCTTCTGCACATCGTCCTGCCCGCCGCCCTCACGCTGCTCATCTCCGAGTTCATGCGCAAAAAGGGCTGGATCAAGTTCGGAGATATGAAGCTCGACCTGTAAGAAGGTCAGGCTCGATCCGCATAGAGCAGATAATGGTCGCCATATTCTCCATGCCAATAGGCGAGCTGGCCGGGAATGCAGGAGATGAGGTCGGCAGAATCGACGTTCTCCCAAGTCAGCATCTGCCGGAGCGGGGCAAATGTGCCGTCCACGGCCTTGAAGCGGCTGAGGATATAGCAATCTTCCGGCGCGCCCCGCTCCTTGAGCAGGGAATATGCGTCCTGGGGGCTGTCAACAATGATGCGGTGAAAAAGCAACGGCTCCAGATACTGCTCAATATGCCCGAGAAAGTGGTCGCGCTTTTGCGGATGCGACAGCTCAAACAGCGCCCGTTCGCGCTTGCGCTTGATGACCATACCTTCCACGATCATGCGTTCGATGGCAGCGTTCATACCCATTCCCTCCTATGAAGGACGGCGAAAGCTCCCCAGCTCCCGCCGTCCTTTTCACACCTTTTGCGCCGCCACCAGCATCATCATCGGCCTTCGCAGTTCGTCGCGCATGCCCTCCATGTCCAGCATATGCCCTGGCGGCTGCGGCTCGACCACGCGGCGCAGTTGGAAGCCGCGCGTCAAAAGGCCGTCCAGTATGGTGGTCAGCGTGTGATGGTACTTGGTGACGCGCTCGCCGAGGAACACCGCCTCGCGCGCCCCCTCCGCAAAGTAGTTGTCCACGGGGAAGTGGAGGATTTCGCCCTTTTCGTCGCGGTACCAGTCCTGACTGCCGTAGGCGGTGAAGATGGGATGCTCGATGGAAAAGACGAACGCCCCGCCCGGCGCGAGCCAGCGATACACCTTTTCCGCCATCCCGCCGAAGTCCGCCACGTAGTGCAGCGCCAGCGAACTGAGCGCGACGTCAAAGGCGGCGTCGGGGAAGTCTATGTCCTCCATGGCGGCGCGGATGTAACGCGCATTGCCGTTTCCCGTCTTTTCCCGCGCCACGGCGAGCATCTTTTCGGAGATGTCCACGCCCGTCACCGCCGCCGCGCCGTGCTCCAGCGCGTAAATGCAGTGCCAGCCGTAGCCGCAGCCCAAATCGAGCACGCGCCTGCCGGCAAAGCCGGGCAGCAGCGTTCGCAGCGTCTCCCATTCGCCCGCCGCGCTGAGGCCGCCCCGAGAGCGCGGCATTTCGCCGTACTTTGCGAAGAAAACAGGGTCGTCGTAGCGGTTTTCTTTCATGGATGCCATCAGCTCTCCTCCCAGCCGCTGCTCTTTTCCACCGCGCGGTGCCACTGGCGCAGCAGATGGCGGCGGGTGGCCTCGTCCATATTGGGCACGAATTCGCGCTCGCTCTCGCTCAGGGCGCGCAGCTGGTCGTCGCTCCACAGCCCCACGGCGCGCCCGGCCAGCATCGCCGCGCCCAGCGCCGTGGATTCAATGACCGCCGGGCGCTGCACGCGCGTGCCGAGTATGTCAGCCTGGAACTGCATGAGAAAATCGTTGGCGCTCGCCCCGCCGTCCACGTGCAATACGTTCAGGCGCGTGGAACTGTCGCGGCTCATTGCCTCGAGCACGTCCGCGGACTGGTAGGCGATGGCCTCCAGCGCCGCGCGGACGATGTGCGCCCTGCCCGTGCCGCGCGTAAGGCCGACGATGGTGCCGCGGCTGTACATGTCCCAGTGCGGCGCGCCCAGCCCGGTGAAGGCGGGCACGAAGTAGACGTTGCCGTTGTCGGCGATGGAAGCGGCCACCGCTTCGGACTCCGCCGCCGAGGCGATCAACCCCATCTCGTCGCGCAGCCACTTGACCACCGCTCCGGCGACGAACACGCTGCCTTCCAGCGCGTAGCGCGCCTGCCCGTCCAGTTGCCAGGCGATGGTGGTGATCAGGTCGCTGACGGACTTGACCGGGTGCAGCCCCGTGTTCATCAGCAAAAAGCAGCCCGTGCCATAGGTGTTTTTCGACATGCCCGGGGCGTAGCAACCGTGGCCGAACAGCGCCGCCTGCTGGTCGCCCACCAGCGCCGCCACGGGGATCTCCCGCCCAAGCACGCGCTTGTCGAGCATGCCGACGACGCCGGAGGTGTCCACCACCCTGGGCAGCACCTGCTCCGGGATGTCCATCGCCCGCAAAAGCACTTCGTCCCAGCGGTGCTCGTAGATGTTGTAGAGCATGGTGCGCGCGGCGTTGGTGGCGTCGGTAACGTGTGGATGTCCGACGCACAGGCGGTTGGCAAGAAAGCTGTCCACCGTGCCAAAGCACAGTTCGCCCTTTTCAGCGCGGGCGCGCGCGTCCGGCGCCGTATCCAGCAGCCATTGCAATTTGGTGCCGGAGAAGTAGGCGTCGGGGATCAACCCCGTGCGGTCGCGCACCACGTTGCCCAGCCCGTCGCGCTTCAACCGCTCGATTAGCGGCGCGGTGCGACGGCACTGCCAGACGATGGCGTTGTAGAGCGGCTTTTGCGTCTCCCGCTCCCACAAAAGCGTGGTCTCGCGCTGACTGGTGACGCCTACGGCCACGATGTCCTTGAGGCGCACGCCGCTCTTTTCCACCGCCGCGCGCGCGGCGTCCACCTGACTTTGCAATATGTCCTCCGGCCGGTGCTCCACCCAGCCCGGCTTGGGATAGAGCTGCGGGAACTCGATGCCATGCGAGGCCACGGGCTTGCCGTGTTCGTCAAAGAGCACCGCGCGGGAACTGGTCGTTCCCTGATCGAGCGCCAATATGTACTTCATGCGACGTTCCCTCCTTTGATGCGCACGCCGAAGATGCGCTTTCCGCGCGTGCCGACCACGAGCATGTCCTCAAACACGGCCGGCGAGCCTTCGATGTTGCCTTCCAGGTCGCAGATGCTGATGATGCGCCCCGTCCGCCCGTCGTAAAGCCGCAGCGCGCCCGAAGAACTGCCCACCAGCACATAGCCCTTGCCGCTTTCGCCGTACACGCATACCGGCGAGGACCAGCCGCCCGAGCCCATCGCCACGCGCCAGACGACTTCGCCGCTTTCCTTGTCCACGGCCATCAGCGTCGCCCCGTCGTCCGGCGTGCGCGTCATATGGGCAAAGACCAGGTCGCCAAGGTCGCCCTTGCCCAGCGCCGGCGTGGCGAACGAGCCGCCCTCGTTGTCCGCCGATGTATACACCTTCACCGGCAATTTCCAGATCATCTGCCCGGTCAGGGCGTTGATTTTGCGCAGGTAGGCGTTTTCGTCGTGGGAAGCGCTGTGCTCGCGCTCGGTGGCGGTGTAGAGCGCCACGGTCCCGTCCGCTTCTTCCTCAAGGACGATGGTCGCGTCCGTATCGTCGCCCACATCCCCGGCCCAGACGCAGGTGAGCGCGTTGAGGTCGACGCACTGCAAAAGGCCGGAGTTGTCGACGAAATAGCCGTAATGGTCATAGACGGCAAGGGAATTCTCCATGCCCGGCTGGTCGGAGATGGCTGAGCGGAACACATAGCGGTCCACCTCGGGGTCGATGGCGATCGTGCCCGCCGCCGGGTCGTAGTCCGTGTTGAGCCTGACCAGGTAGAGGAGGGCGTTTTCGCCCACCTGCAACATGGTGTCGGTCGCCCCGTCGACGAGCGGCGCGGCGTCGAAGGCGTACCAGGAGCGCTGGGCGAAGGGGTCGTCGCCGTCAAGGAAGAAGAGCAGCTCCTGGTCGATCAGGCTGAAGATGCGCGTGCCGATGTCCACCGAACGTCCGTCCACCTCGGGGATGCCCTGGCCCACATAGAGCAGCGGGTAGCCGCGCGGGTCTACGGTGACGCTGCCCTTGATGGGCGCGCCGATGTTGATGGCCGGGCGGGTGGCCTGCCCGTCGTAGAGGTCGAGGAAGTAGATGCGGCCGTCCAGCGTGGCGTAGATGACCTCGGTCAGCGGCCCGCCCTGCTTTTCCTCGCGCACGTTCATGATGCGCACGACCTCCTCCGGCCAGCGCACGATGGCGCACTGGCCCGTCCAGCCCACGCCGCCCCAGTCGTCGATCTGGCTGACGGCCACGCTCCAGACGATCTCCAGCTCCTCAGGGTCGTCCGGGATATTGCCGTGGGCGGCGCTGTCGCGGTAGTTGTTGCCGCGGAAGGTGGTCACGCCCTCCACATCCGTGTATTCGCCGGAAAGCCCCATGTGGATCTCCGGCGTGCGCGCATAGGCATCCGCCCGCGCGCCGTTTTGCACGATGATGCTTTCCAGGCCTAGCCGCTGCAGCGTATCGGGCGCGGCCTGCGCCGGGGAATGCCCCGGCCCGGCCGTGGGGGCGGGCGTAGGCAGGGCGTTGGCCTCCGGGGTTTCCGCGGCGGCGGAGGCCGCGGCGGTGGGGGAGGGAGTGGGCGCGACGGCGCCGCCCTGTCCGCCGCCTACCAGCGCGCGGATCAAAAGCGCCAAAAGCGCCAAAAGCGCCGCCACGACGCCCAAAAACACCGCGATGCCTGCGGGAATCTTTTTGCGCGGCTGTTTTTTGCGCCGCCGCTTCTTTGCGTCCGCCATGTCGCCTCTCCTCTCCCTGTCTGCCGTCGCGGGACGGCGCTGAAAATGGTCGAAGAAAAAGGCGGGTCGCCAAAGCCCTAGGCAATGATGACCCGCCTGTTGTACAAAACTCAGGCTGCCGGCGCGACCGGCGCCAGGCCGGACTGCGCGTCCTCCCCCGCCTGCGCGGCGTCAGGGGCGGCGGCCTCCTCCGCGCCGTCCTCGAGCGCGGGGAGATCCGCGTTTTCATTCAGCGTCGCGTCCTGCTCCGTCCCGGCGGCTTCAGGCGCTTCCTCGCCGACGGCGAAGAAGAGCGCATCCGCGATCGACGGCGACCAGCCGTTGACGGTGTCGCGCATGCCGCTGATGTCCACAGCGCCGGTGAAGTGCAGCAAATTCATGCCGAACACGGCCAGTATGAGCACGAGCAGGATCAACGCTACGGCCTTGAAGAAGCCGAGCAGGTAATGGCCGAAGGAACGGCGCTCGTCGTCGTCATAATCGTCGTCGTAGTCGTCCTCGTCGTAGTCGTCGTAATCGTCCTCGTCGTCGTAATCGTCGTAGTCGTCCCGACGGGAATGCGCGTGGTGGCGATGGCCGCGGCCGCCGCGATGGGAACGGGGCTCGTCGTAATCGTCGTCCTCATCCTCGTAGTCGTCGTAATCGTCCTCGTCATCCTCGTCGTCGTAATCGTCGCGGCGGCGGGCGCTGCGGGAGAGGCGCTTCTTCCTCGGCTCCTCGTCGTAGTCGTCCTCGTCGTCCTCATCATCATCTTCGTCGTCGGGATCGTCGCGGCGGGCGCTGCGGGAATGGCGCCTCTTTTTCGGCTCCTCCTCGTAGTCCTCGTCCTCGTCATCCTCGTCGTCGTAATCGTCCTCGTCTTCTTCCTCCTCCAGGCGGCGCGCTTTTTCAGCGCGGCGCTGCGCGCGGCGGGAGATGGGCGGTTCGATCTCTTCTTCTTCCTCTTCTTCATCCTCGTCGGCGAACAGGGATACGGGCGGCTCGACGCTGCGGGCGGCGCGCTCGCGGGAAATGGGCATGAATTCGCGCGTCGGCTCGTCCACGCCTTCCTCCCCGTCATCCTGCGCGGGGGCGCTTTCCTCGTGCGCGGCGTTTTCCGGGGCGGCCTCCTGACGCTTTTGCAATTCGCGGCGCTCGCGGCGCGAAAGCGTGCGCTCGCCCAGGCCCTCGGCCATCAGCTGCGTCATTTCCGTATCGACCGTTTCCACCTTGCGGGGTTCATCCATGCTGATCTCTCCTCCCGCCTGCTGGCGCTCTATATAGGGGACGAACTCGCCTTCATTCTCGTCGTCGAAGCCGCCGTCATAGGCTTCCCCGTCGCCGTCCTCCTCGTCCTCATCGTCGTTGCGGTCGACGAACAGGTGCAAAAACCGCGTCAGGGCGCTTTCGGAAGCGTTTTCGTCCTCTTCCTCGTCGTCCTCGGCCACATCCTCGTCGTCCTCCTCGTCGAGCGCGTCGCCTTCTTCCTCGTCTGCATCGAGGAAGCCCTGCGCGTCCGCGTCGGCCGCGGGGATGTCGAACAGGTCCGCCACATCGGCGGGCGCGTCGGAAGAAACGTCCTGCGCGTCCGCCGCTTCATGAACGTCGCCCTGCGCAGTATTGGCGTCGCTCTCGCTCAGGGCATCGTTCCCGGCGGGTTCGAGGCCGTCCTCTTCGTCCTCCTCATCCTCCTCGTCATAGTCCTCATAATCCTCGTTCGCATCCTCATGCTTGCGGCGCAGTTTGTTGCCGATGGCGTCGCGCGAACGGGAAAGGAAGGAAAGGATGGAGCCGAAGGGGTTGGGGTCTACGGCTTCTTCTTCGCCGTCCTCCTCCTCGCCTTCTTCGTCCTCCTCGTCGTAGTCGTAATCGTAATCGTCCACCGCGTCGACGTCGGCGTCGGCCGCGGCCACGTCCGCGGCTTCCACCGCGTCCACGGCCTTTTCCACGTCGTCCGCGACGGCTTCCTGCGCCGGCGCTTCCGTGGCGGCGACGGCCTCCGTCGCCTCGGGCGCGGCTGCTGGCTGCGCGCTTTCCGGCGCTGCCTGCGGTTTATCGGCCGGCTGCGCCTCTGCCTTTTCGGGCGCCTGGCCCGCATTGGCGGCAACGCGATCAGAGGGCCGCTCCGTCTTTGTTTGCGGATGCCGGCTGCGGAAGCGCTCGTGCCGTTCCACGAGCAGGTCGTAGTCCAGCTCGGGGCGATTCTCCCTGTTTCTTGCCATTGAAATGACCGCCTCTCCTTTCGCCCCGCGGCGCGAGGCTGCTGTTTGCGCGCTTTCCTGGCGGAAAGCGGCAGGGATACACAGATAATATTATATCACATTCTGTCAATATGGCAAGAGCGCGGGCCGAGAATGGCGGCAAATACCAAAAAACTTCATTTTTTCATGCCAAAAACAGCGTTTTTGCCCTTGGAATGTCCGAATACGGGCGCGCATAGGCTCAACCGGGAGGTGCAGTGTATGTTGCGCAACGATTACCGCCGGGCGCTGATCATGTTCCGCCCGCTCATGCGCGGCTATTCCGGCCACGCGCGGCTGGAGCGGCGGACGCTGATGGGGACGTTCTGCCTCACGGCTTCCGCCCCGGGCGCGGCTTCTCTCCGCGCGGCGCTGGTGGGGCGGAAGGGGGACGGCTACTTTGCCGCCCCGCTCGGGGCGATGCGCCGCGACAGCCGCGGCCAGTATTCCCTCGTCGCCCCGTTCGACCCGAGGAACATTGAGGGCAGGGAGCTGGAGGACTATCAGCTCCTGGTGGTCGTGGATGCGGGCGACCCCTGCCGCCTGGTACTCTCCGGCAATGTCTGCGGCTCGGTGCAGATGGACTGGGAGCGCGTGCGCGCCGCGGCCTGTGCGCTCTTTGCGACGGGCGCGAACGCCCGGGAGGGCGCGGAAGAAGCCGCCCCCGACGAGGATGCCGGCCCGGGTTGGGCGGATACGCCTGCCGTGGAACAGGAAGGAACCGGCGCGGATGAAGCGGACGCGCCCGCCGCGGGGGAGGGGAGGGAGCCGATCCCGGATTGGGCGGACGCACCCGCCGTGGAACAGGAAGGAACCGGCGCCGACGAAGCGGACGCGCCCGCCGCGGGGACGGTGGAGGCAGACGGCGCGCCGGAAGCCGCCACCGGGGACGCGGCCTTTGCCGACCTCCCCGCCGTGGAGGGCGAACTCGATGTCGAAGGCCCCTGGCCGGAGCCCTATGAGTCTGTGCGCGCCCTCTTTGCCGGCGGCGAGGCCATGGACGAACCGCCGCTGGCGGGCTACACATTCGTGCGCGCGACGCTGCCCGACGCCTCCGGCCCCGATTTTGTGGCCGTCGGCGTGCGCGCGGAAAACGGTGTGCCGGCGCGGCTTGCCTACGCCTTTCCCGGCGAATACGCGCCCACGCCGCCCGCGGGGCTGGAGGATTGCCGGTGGTTCGGCGGCCCGCGGGGCTGGTGGGTGCGCTTTGTGCCGGCATAAAGGCGCATGGCGGGGGAAAACGCCGCCGCATGGCAGGGATTTCCCCCGCGCGTGGCGAACATAACCTATGAATAAGGGACAAAGGAGGGGCACAGATGGGTTTCAACGAAAGCGTACACGCATTCATCGCCGCGCGCTACTACGTGCGTTTGCAGGAGGCGTTCGGCACGCGCGCCGAGCCGGCCTTCATCCACGCCGTGCAATACTACGCCGGCCAGCGCGGCCGGCGCATGGCGCAAAGGGCCATCCGCGAAGGGAAGCCGCTGACCCACGCGACGTTTTTGCAATACGGGGAGCTGAAGATGACCGACGAGGTCGAACCGACGCAGCTGCGCCGCGTCAGCAGCGCGCCGGACTATGAAGTCCGCATCACCGCCTGCCCGTGGCACGCGCAGTTTGCGCGCATGGGCTGTCTGCGCGCCGGCGACGCCTACTGCCGCCATATCGACGAGGCGCTCTGCCGCGGATTTTCGCCGGACATACCCTTTCAGTCCCTCTCCAACCTCAACAGCGCCGATTGCTGCGTCCAGCGCGTGGCCGGCGCGAACCCGGACGGCCTGCCGGACGAGCCGCCGATGCTGGCCTGCAAAAAGGATTTTTCCTACCACTGCGGCCACCTCTACTGGTCGTTCAGCGAGGTCGTCTGCGCCATATTCGCCGCCGCGGGCGAGGCGGTCGCCGCCGCCGTCCTCGCGGATCTCGCCGAAACCTACGGCGCGCGGATGGCGGACGAGCTGGCCGCCTGGCGGCACACGGATTTCAACGTCTGCTGACATTGCCGACACAGCCCAAAACGCAAGGGCCGCCCTGATCCATGAAAAATCAGAGGCGGCCCTTGCGTTTTTTTTGGCCGCGCCCGCGCTGTCTCAGCCCGCGTCCGTGGCCTTTGCGGGCAACGCCTTTACGCTCTCGCGCGCGACCAGTTCCACATCCAGGGAGATTTTGAACACGGTGTTGTCGCGCCGCTCGATCATGTCGATCAGGCGGTTCACGGCCGTCGTGCCCAGCAGGCTCTTGTGCACGGCCAGCGTGGTCAGCTGCGGGCTGACGATGCCGCAGATGGGCAGATCGTCCATGCCGATGATGGATATGTCGTCCGGCAGCACGTACCCCCGCTGCTTGAGCGCGCGGCTGACGCCCACGGCCATGATGTCGTTGGAGGCGAACAGCGCCGTGGGCAGCGGGGCCGTCCGCTTGTCCAGCAGGGCGAGCATGTCGTGCGCCGCGCCCTCCATCGTCGGCTCCACAAAGAATATGTCCTCCTCGCGCAGCGCGTAGCCGTGCTTTTTCAGGCAGGCGGTGAAGCCGTCGCGTCGGTCGCCCATGTTGTTGAAGGGGAAGGAGGACGTGACCAGGGCAAAGCTGCGGTGGCCGCAGGCGATGAAGTGTTCCGCGGCGAGATAGCCCGCCTCGCGGTTGTTGATGACCACGGCGTTGTGGTCGTCCCACAAAAACAGGCTGTCGAGCACCAGCAACGGCAGCTTGCAGTTTTTGAACATCCGCAGGTTCTCGTCGTTCATCTCCGTGGCCAGCAGGAGTATGCCCTGATTGCCGTTTTTCACCACGTCCGCCGCCTGGGAGCGCACGTTGGGGTCGCTTGCGTCCATGTATGTGACCAGCAATTCGTATTGGTGGGCGCGGCAGGCGGTCTCGATGCTGCTGATCAGCTCTGAGAAAAAGGGCGTGTCCATGATGACCTTGCCATGCCGCTTAAAGATGATGAACCGCAGCGTGCGCTTGTCCGGGGACATCCCCGCGACCCCGGCGTAGCCGCGTTCCCGGGCAATGGAAAGGACCAGCTCGCGCGTTTTGTCGCTGATCTTGTTCTTTCCATTAAAGACATTGGAGACGGTCGCCGGCGAAACGCCCGCTTCCCGCGCAATGTCCCGGATGGTGACTTTCATAGGGTATCCTCCACAAAAAATTTGTTTACCAGTTTGTTTACCATTATAGCACACCCGAAAGGGTTTGTAAACGCCCAAATCCGCCTGGGCGCGAATTTTTTTGTCCATCAATCGGTGAAAATTAATGAAAACTCAGGCGATATCTGCAAACAGATAATAAATTAATTGAATTTAATTTCATTAGTACACTTGACTTTGTTTACCAAGTGTGTTATCATTCTCGCAGGAACGGAACGCAGCAGTTCCGAAAAAGCGAAGGAGGAAACCCCAATGAAGAAAATCTTTGCACTGGTACTGGCTATGCTGATGATCCTCGGCGCGGCCGCCGGCTTTGCCGAGGAGTCCAAGGGCCTGATCATGGTCATCACGCCCAGCCACGCCAACCCCTACTTCAAGACCGTTGCCGACGTCGCCGTGGCCAAGGCCGAAGAACTTGGCTATGAGGCCCAGGTCATCCAGCATGACGACGATGTGACCAAGCAGCAGGAAGCCTTTGAGACCGCCATCCAGCTCGGCGCCAAGGCCATCATCTGCGACAACGCCGGCGCGGACGCCACCATCGCCCCGGTGCAGGCCGCCAAGGAAGCGGGCATCCCCACCTTCCTGGTCGACCGCGAGATCAATTCCACCGGCGACGCCATCGCGCAGCTGGTCGCCAACAACTACCAGGGCGCCAGCCTGGTGGCTGAGTACTTCGTGGAGCTGATGGATGAAGAGGGCGGCTACGTCGAGCTGCTGGGCAAGGAGTCCGACACCAACGCCAGCGTCCGCTCCGAGGGCTTCCACGGCGTCATCGACCAGTATCCCGACCTGGTGATGCTCGATCAGCAGACCGCCAACTGGGAGCAGACCGAGGCCTACACCGTGATGGAGACCATCATCCAGGCCCAGGGCGCTGAGAACATCAAGGGCGTCATCTGCGGCAACGACACCATGGCCATGGGCGTCATCGAGGCCTGCCTCAACGCCGGCATGACCGACGTCATCGTCGTGGGCTTCGACGGCTCCAACGACGTGCGCGACTCCATCCTGCGCGGCGAGATCAAGGCCACCGGCCTCCAGCCCATCGCCTACATCACCGAGCAGGCCGTCATCCAGGCGGACTACTACATCCAGAACGGCGAGCCCATGGTCGAGGAAGAAAAGCAGCTCATGGACTGCGTGCTCATCAACGCGGACAACGCCGAGCAGCTGGACAACTTCACCGTCACGGAATAAGCGCGAAGCGCGGCTTGACCGCCGGCAAAGAGAGGGCTGCGTCCCTCTCTTTGCCCTGTTTCCCCGCGGCCGGGTTCCTTTGCCCCGGCCCTGCCAGTGAAAGGGTTTCCTGATCCGCAACACGAAGGGATGGAACGGTATGAGCAAACTCAAGGATCATTTCCCCGCCCTTGTGGCCGCTGTGGCGATCGTCATACTGATCGCCTGCACCTGCCGCGTCACGTATATCCCCGATCCCGTGCAGGAGACCGTCGTCGATGAGACGGGCGCCGTCGTCGTCGTCGAGGAGCTCTCCGTCGCCGAGCAGTATTGCCAGGACAACTGGGACAGCCTGATGATGCCCACCATCCAGGAGCGCGCCCAGGACATCGGCACATTGCTGCCTATGATCCGCGAGGACATCGCCGCGGCGGGCGAGCAGTACGCCAGCCGCGAAAATGAGACGAGCCCTTACAGCTTCTGCGTGAGCGGCACCGTGCAGGTCCTGGAGATTGAGGAGCCGGACCGCACCACCCGCACGCGCCTGATCGTCGATATCGCCCCCTATGACGGCGAGCCGGACGCCAAGATCCAGGTTTCCTCCGTCATCCGCACCAACGCCCTGCGCGACGCCGTCGGCTTTTTGAAGCTGGACGACTTCGCCAACCAGGTGGAATTCGCCGACCTGACCACCGCCTTCAACGCCCGCGTGCAGGAAACGGTGATCTCCACGCTGGACATCCCCTCCCTGGAAGGCCAGGAAGTGGACTTCCTCGGTTGCGTCGCCCTCAGCGAATACACCGAGCCGGACGACTGCCTGATCGTGCCGGTCGAACTCGGGCCAAAGGCGGGTGAATAGCATGGCGCCGATCATGGAAGCCCGCGGCGTGACCAAGGTCTATCCTGGCACGATCGCGCTCAAGGACGTGGACTTTGACGTTTTCCCCGGCGAAGTGCACGCGCTGATCGGCGAAAACGGCGCGGGCAAGTCCACGCTGATGAAGATACTCGCCGGCATCGAGCAGCCCAGCGCCGGCAAGCTCTATCTGGACGGAAAGGAAGTGCGCTTCCACAGCACGCGCGACGCGGCGGCGGAGGGCATCGGCATCATCCATCAGGAGCTGAACATGTTCCGGGAGATGCGCGTGGCCGACAACATGTTCGCCGGCAACGAGATCGCCCGCTTCGGTGTCATCGACCGCGCCGCCCAGAGAAAGCGCGTGCGCGAAGTGCTCTCGCGCCTGCAGCTGGACGTGGACCCGGATGAAAAGATGATGAACCTGCGCGTCGGCCAGCAGCAGATCATCGAGATCGGCAAGACGATGCTCAAGCAGAAGCTGCGCGTGCTCATCATGGACGAGCCGACCTCCTCGCTCTCCAACGCGGAGGTGGAAGTGCTCTTCAAACTGATCGAGGACCTGCGCTCGCAGGGCGTGGCCATCATCTACATTTCCCACCGCCTGGAAGAGATCATGCGCATCTGCGACAAGGTGACCGTCCTGCGCGACGGCCGCAGGATCGACTCCGCGCAGGTCAGGGATATAGACGTAAACTGGATCATTGAGCGCATGGTCGGCCACGCGCAGCTCACCATCGAAAAGAAGCCTTATCCGGGCGACCCGGAGCCCGTGCTGGAGGTCATCGACTACAAGCTCCCCCGCCTGGGCGGCGGCTACACGGTGGACCATGTCTCCTTCACGCTGCACCGCGGCGAGGTGCTGGGCATCTACGGCCTGATGGGCGCCGGGCGCACGGAGCTGGTGGAGTCCCTGATGGGCCTGCACCCGGAAGCCTCCGGCGAAATGGTGCTGGACGGCAGGAAGATCACCCATCCCGTGGTCTCCGAACAGATCGCCCGCGGCATGGTGCTGGTGCCGGAGGACCGCCAGAAGGACGGCCTGGTGCAGTGCATGTCCATCTTCAACAACATGCGCCTGACCAGCCTGAAGCGCCTCTCCACGCATGGCGTGATGCGCGAAAAGGAATCCCGCCGCGAGGTCGCCAGGACCGTGCGGGACCTGCAGGTAAAGGTCGCCGACGTCAACCACCTGGTCACGGCGCTCTCGGGCGGCAACCAGCAAAAGGTGGTCATCGGCAAGTGCGTCATGGCGCACGCCAAGGTCTTTATCATGGACGAGCCGTCGCGCGGCATTGACGTGGGCGCCAAGACGGATATCTTCAACCTCATGCGCGGCTTTGCCGCCCAGGGCATGGGCGTGCTTTTCATCGGCAGCGAGCTCAAGGAGATCATGTCCGTGTGCGATCGCGTGCTGGTCATGTCCAACGGCAAGGTCACGGCGGACCTCAGCGGCGAGGAGATCCGGGAGGACGCGCTGGTGAAGGCCTCGGCCGCCAATCTGCACACCGGCAGGAAAGACAAGGGAGGAGACTGACAAATGGCCGGCAAGACTGTCAAAAGCAATTCTCTGGGCATGATCCTGCTCAAGGGACGCACGTTCATCGCCCTCATCATACTGGTCATCTTTTTCTCGTTCTGCGCCCCGAACTTCACCACGGCGAACTCCATCGTGCTGATGCTCAGGCATACGTCGCTCTACGGCCTCCTGGCGCTGGGCATGACGCTGGTCATCATCACCGGCGGCATCGACCTGAGCGTTGGCTCCGTGGTCGGCCTGGTGGGCATGCTCATGGGCGGCATGCTCAACGAGGGCCTGCGCCTGCCGTTTATGAGCGGCACCATCTACCCCAACGTGCCGCTGATCCTGCTGATCGTGGCGGTGGTCGCCATACTCATCGGCTTGGTCTCCGGCCTGCTCATCGCCTATCTCAACGTGCCGGCGTTCATCGCCACGCTGGGCACCATGTACATCTGCCGCGGCTTCGCCATGCTGCGCAACGGCGGCGCCACCTTCCCCAACCTGCTGGGCAGCGAAGAGCTGGGCAACCTCGGTTTCCCCACCATCGGCTCCGGCTCGATCACGGTGTTTGGGCTTGATATCCCTTACGCCATCCTCATCTTCATTGTGCTGGCGCTCCTGTCGCTGTTCATCCTCAAGTTTACTTCCCTGGGCAACCAGATTTACGCGGTGGGCGGCAATGAGCGCGCGGCCACGCTTTCCGGCATCAAGACCAGGCGCATCAAACTGTTCGTCTACATGTTCTCGGCGCTGATGGCGGCCATCTGCTCGATGATCAACACATCGCAGCTGCGCGCGGCGCACCCGGCTGCCGGCGAGAGCTGGGAGATGAACGCCATCGCTTCCGTCGTCCTGGGCGGCACGTCCATGTCCGGCGGCATCGGCACCATCGGCGGCACCATCGTCGGCGCGCTGGTCATCAACGTGCTCAACGATGGCATGACCATGATGGGCGTCTCTTCATTCTGGCAGCAGGTCATCCGCGGCGTGGTCATCGTCGTCGCGGTGGTGATCGACCAGCTGCAGGCAAGCCTGCAAAGAAAGATCGCCCTGCAGCTGCGCAATCAATAAGGAGGATAAAACACCCATGAACGCGAGCGTACTTCAACGCATTGCCAACGAGCGCCGCGCGGACGCGGTGACGATGATCACCCGCGCCCGCACGGGGCACACCGGCGGGGCGATGAGCTGCCTGGACGTGCTCACCTGCCTGTTTTATGAGGTCAAACGGCCGCAGGACCACTTCCTGCTCAGCAAGGGGCATTCCGTCGAGGGCTATTGGGCGATCCTCGCCGACCTCGGCTATTTCCCCAAGGCCGACCTGCGCACGTTCTCGCAGGCGGGCAGCCCCCTGATCGGCCACCCGAACAACAAGGTGCCCGGCGTCGAGGTCTGCACCGGCGCGCTGGGGCATGGCCTGCCCGTGGGCGTGGGCATGGCGCTGGCGGCCAAGCGCACCGGCACGGACGCCAACGTCTACGTCGTCATGGGCGACGGCGAACAGGCCGAGGGCAGCATCTGGGAAGCGGCCATGGCCGGCGCGAACTACCATCTGGACAATCTCTTCGCGGTCGTGGACCGCAACGGCCTGCAGATCAGCGGCCCCACCGAAAAGGTCATGGCGCTGGACGACCTGGCCGCCAAGTGGCGCGCATTCGGCTGGGACGTGGTCGAGGCGGACGGCAACGACATGCAGGCGCTGCTTGACTATTATCATGGCAGCCATCCCACGGGCATGCCGCACCTTCTCCTGGCGCACACGGTCAAGGGCAAGGGCCTGCCCTTTGCAGAAAACCGCGCCGAGTGGCACCACCATGTGCCCAGTGAGGAACAGCTCCAGCAGGCCTATGAGGCGCTGGGCGTGAAGGGGGTCGAATGGGCATGAAAGCGGCAAGAAAAGCGATCACGGAAACCCTTTTGAAACTGGCGCGCGAGGATAAGACCATCTTCGCGCTGGCGACGGACTCCTCCGGCTCGGTCACGCTCAACGATTTCGTGCGCGAGTTGCCGTCGCAGTTCGTGGAATGCGGCATCGCCGAGCAGGACGCGGTGGGCATCGCCGCCGGCCTGGCGGCCTCGGGGCTCAAGCCCTTCGTCTGCGGCCCGGCCAGCTTTTACGCCACCCGCGCCGCTGAACAGGTGAAGGTGGACGTGGCCTATTCCCACATGAACGTCAAGGTGCTGGGCGTGTCCGGCGGCGTCAGCTACGGCGCGCTGGGCGGCACGCACCACGCCGTGCAGGACGTCGCCTTCATGCGCGCCGTGCCCGGCCTGCAGGTTATTTTGCCCGCGGACGCCAACAGCGCCGCCGCTCTCACGCGCGCGCTGGTCGCCTCCCCGGAACCGGCTTACATCCGCGTGGGACGCGGCGACGTGGAGGACGTCTATCCCGAAAACGTGCAGGTGGAGATCGGCAAGGCCATCACCGCCCGCGAGGGCGCGGACGCGGCCATCATCGCCTGCGGCGAGATGGTCTGCCCCTCCCTGAAGGCGGCGGAACTGCTGGCAAAGGACGGCATGAACGTGCGCGTGGTGGACATGCACACCATCAAGCCCTTGGATGTCGAGGCCGTGCTCGCGGCGGCGCAGACCGGCAAACTCGTCACCGTGGAGGAACACAGCGTGCGCGGCGGCCTCGGCGGCGCGGTGGCGGAGGTCGTCTGCCAGGCGCATCCCGTGAAGATGCGCATACTCGGCCTGCCGGACGAGACGCTCTTCTCCGGCACCAACAAAGAAGTTTTCCAGCATTACGGACTGACGCCGGAGGGCATCGCCGCGGCGGTGAAACAGCTATGAGATACATACTCGCCATCGACCAGTCCACCTCCGCGAGCAAGGTTTTCCTCATCGACGAAGGCGGCTACATCGTCGAGCGCGGCGCCCTGGAGCATGGGCAGCACTATCCCGCCCCCGGCCGCGTCGAGCACGACGCCGCGGAGATCTGGCGCAACGTTCAGACGCTCGTCGATCAGATGATCGGCAAAGCCGGCGCGGAGAACGTCGCCGCCATCGCCATCTCCAACCAGCGCGAGACCACGGTTCTGTGGGACGCCGCCACGGGCGAGCCCGTCTGCCGCGCCATCGTCTGGCAGGACGTGCGCGGCGAAGCCGCCTGCCAGGAGCTGGCGGGGGCACGCCGAGCGCGTCCATGAGATCACCGGCCTGTTCCTCTCGCCCTATTTCCCGGCGGGCAAGGTGCGCTCCCTGTTTGCGGAACGGCCGGATCTGAAACGGCGCGCCGAAAAGGGCGAACTGCGCCTGGGCACCATCGACAGCTACCTCGTGTTCCGCCTCTCCGGCGGCAACCACCTCACGGACGCCACCAACGCCAGCCGCACGCAGCTGATGGATCTGCGCACGCTCGCGTGGAGCGAAGAGTTGCTCGGCCTGTTCGGCATCCCCGCCGCGCTCATGCCTGCTGCCATCCTCGGCGCGGACGACGATTTTGGCAGCTACCGCGGCATCCCCATCACCGGCGTGCTCGGCGACAGCCACGCGGCGCTCTTCGGCCAGGGGCTGCCACCGCCCGGGCATGGCCAAGGCCACCTATGGCACCGGCTCCTCGGTGATGATGAATGTCGGCGGCGAGCCGGTCATCTCCCATCGCGGACTTTCCGCCTCCGTGGCTTTCCGCCTCGGCGACAGGACGGATTACGCCCTCGAGGGCAACGTCACCTGCTCCGGCGATACGCTGGTGTGGCTCTGCCACGACGTCGGCCTCTTTGAAAGCCCGCAGCAGATCGAGGAATTGGCCGCCACCGTGGAGGATGACCGCGGGGTCAGCCTCGTCCCGGCCTTCGCCGGCTTGGGCGCGCCCTATTTCGACTCGGACGCGCGCGCCCTCCTCTGCGGCATGGACCGCGGTGCCAGCCGCGCGCATATCGCCCGCGCGGCGCTGGAATCCATCGCCCAACAGGATGCGGACGTGCTCGAAGTCATGCGCGCAGAGAGCGGCCACGCCGCCCATGTGCTGCTGGCCGACGGCGGGCCGACCAAAAACCGCCTGCTGATGCAGACGCAGGCCGACCTCGCCGATTGTGAAGTGCGCGTCGCCGTATCCAGCGAGCTTTCCGCGCTCGGCGCCGCCTACATCGCCGGCCTCAAGACGGGTGTGTTCCCCGCGTTTGATCGGATCCCGCGCGCGAACGCACGGGCGCCCAGCTACCCGCCGGCCATGCCCGCCGCGCGCCGCGAAGCGTTGCGCGCGCAGTGGAAGGCCGCGGTCGAGCGCGCGCGTACAAAGTAAAGGAGAAAAGAAAATATGGCAACATTCGGCATTATCATCAGCAACCGTTCCTTCTTCCCGGACCATCTCGTGCGCACGGCGCGCGAAAAGCTGCTCAAGAGCCTGGACGCCTGGGGACATCGCTATGTGACGCTCTCCCCGGAAGATACCAATATGGGCCAGACCATGACCTATGAGGAAGCCGTCAAGTGCGCGGAGCTGTTCCGCCGCTACGCCGACGAGATCGACGGCATCATCGTCTGCCTGCCCAACTTCGGCGAGGAGACCGGCATCGCCGACGCCTATACGTATATCTATTTGGATTGCCCCATCCTCATCCAGGCCTGCGACGACGACCTGGACAAGCTCCAGCTGGAAAACCGCCGCGACGCCTTCTGCGGCAAGCTCTCCCTGTGCAACAACCTCTACCAGTATGGCATCAAGTACTCACTGACCACGCGCCACACCTGCCCCGTGGACGGCGAGGAATTCCATGCCGACGTAGAGCGCTTCGCCCGCGTCTGCGCGGTGGTCAAGGCGCTGCGCACAGCGCGCATCGCCCAGATCGGCGCCCGCGTGACGCCCTTCCGCACGGTGCGTTATTCGGAAAAGCTGCTGCAAAACAGCGGCATCTCCGTGGAAACCGAGGACATGAGCGAGATCTTTGCCGACATAGACGAGATCCCCGAGGCGGACGCGCAGGCCAAGGCCGAGGAGATCCGCGCCTACGCCAATATCTGCCCCGGCATCTCCGAGGAAAAGGTACTCCGGCAGGCGCGGCTGGTGCTGGCGCTGGAAAACTGGATGCGCGACCACCACTGCGACGCCAGCGCCATCCAGTGCTGGGACAGCGTCGAGGCCAACTACGGCTGCGCGGCCTGCCTGGCCATGAGCATGATGGGCTCCAAGGGCATGCCCTCCGCCTGCGAGACGGACGTGATGGGCGCCGTGTCCATGCTGGCGCTCCTCAAGGCCGGCGGCGTGCCGCCCATCTATCAGGATTGGGACAACAACTACGCTACCGTGCCCGATAAGTGCATCAACGTCCACTGCTGCAACTACCCCGTCACGGCCTTTACCGAGAAGCCGGAGCTTGCCAACCTCGACATACTCGCCACCACGCTGGGCGTGGAGCGCTCCTTCGGCGCGCTCAAGGGCCGCGTGCGCCCCTCGGCGATGACCTTCCTCAAGGTCTCCACCGACGACCGCCGCGGCGTCATCAAGTGCTACCTCGGCCAAGGCCGCTTCACCGACGACGAGCTGCACACTTTCGGCGGCGTGGCCGTATGCGAAGTGCCGGACCTCAACGGCCTGATGCACTACATCTGCAAAAACGGCTTCGAGCACCACGTAGCCCTGGCGCAGACGGAATGCGCCGACATACTGGAAGAAGCCCTGGGCAACTACATGGGCTGGGAAGTCTACCGCCACAGCTGACCCCCGAATGACATTTCCCAAACGACAGGCTGCCGCCATACCCAGCGGCAGCCTGTTTTGTCGCGCAACGCCCGCGAGGGGAGCGACTGGTGTCGATCTTGCCCAACATGTCCGTTAATTCATTTCAACCCCCGCTCCCCGTGAGGGGAGCGACGACTACGGCGCGGACGGCGAGTTTGGCTCGGAGACATTTCAACTCCCGCTCCCCGTGAGGGGAGCGACAAGAAGACAGTGCATTCATACTCGACGCCATCGCGGTTTCAACCCCCGCTCCCCGCGAGGGGAGCGACGGAGGTGACACCTATGCGCACGGTCACGACCTCCATTTCAACCCCCGCTCCCCGCGAGGGGAGCGACCGACCGCGAGGCCGCTTTTTGTTTGGGAATTTTTTATTTCAACCCCCGCTCCCCGCGAGGGGAGCGACCCGGATACACAGCACCTCGCCTTTCATGGCAACAATTTCAACCCCCGCTCCCCGCGAGGGGAGCGACCGTTTCGCGCGACGACAAGCCTAACCATCACCCAATTTCAACCCCCGCGCCCCGCGAGGGGAGCGACTTGGACGTCCACCCGGTTGGGGTGGGCTGGTACGTCATTTCAACCCCCGCTCCCCGCGAGGGGAGCGACGTGAGCAATAAGTACGCGGAGGTGGTGGACGTTATTTCAACCCCCGCTCCCCGCGAGGGGAGCGACTAATCCGGCCGAAGCCGTAAAAATACCGCGTACAATTTCAACCCCCGCTCCCCGCGAGGGGAGCGACTATCTGCCCCTCTGCGTCGGGCAAAATGCACACCATTTCAACCCCCGCTCCCCGCGAGGGGAGCGACCAGCTGGTGGGCAGCAGGGTGGACGGAGAGGCCACATTTCAACCCCCGCTCCCCGCGAGGGGAGCGACGGAGTTCGACGCCATGGAGCGCAAGACCGACGAAATTTCAAACCCCCGCTCCCCGCGAGGGGAGCGACATCAAATTCAACCAAATTCACCTCAGACATTTTTCACAAAATGCCCATCATCATATTCAATTCAACCAAACTCCCTCCATCTCCTCCCAAATCGTGCGCAGGATTACCTCCCGGGCCGCCTTCGGACGCCATTTTTCGGTGCGAACCTCCCTTGGGGGATGTGCCTGCTTGGCCTTCGCACCTATAAAATGAGTGGTTCTTCCGGCATATACGTCTGCTTGCAGCCAAAGTGCTCGATCTTGTTTTCGTATCGCTTGCCCAGGTAATAAAAGCGCAGGCTGTCCTTTTCCACATCCATGATCGTCAGGAGCTTTGCCTGCAGCATCTTGCATTGCGCCGCGTCCAACAGGCATTCAAAGACGGAATTCTGCACCCGCTGGCCATAGTTGACGCATTGTTTGGCGATCTGCCGCAGGCGCTTGCGGCCGGCGGCGTCCCCGGTGTTGACGTCGTAGGTGATGAGTACGAGCATACGTGCCTCACTTCCATAAAAACGGCGGATAGCCGTCCAGGTCGCCGCGCAACGTGCGCGCCAGGAGCAACGCCTGTATGTACGGCACGAGCCCCCAGGCCAGCTTCTCCTTGAGGTAGGGGTGGGTAATGACCTCCTGCTTGCGCTCCTGCCAGCGCTTGAGGAAAGCGCGCCGGCCGGCGTCATTGAGAGACACAGCGCCGTTTTCGCGGAAATCGAAGTCGCTTCGCCCCACTACGCGGTTGTTGATGAGCGTGAGCACAAAGCGGTCGGCCAGGCAGGGACGCAGTTCTTCCATCAGGTCCAGCGCCAGGGATGTGCGCCCGGGCCGGTCGCGGTGGAGGAAACCCACGTACGCGTCCAGCCCGACGCTTTCCAGCGCGGCGGCGCAATCGTGCGCCAACAGGCTGTAGGCAAAGGACAGCAGGGCGTTCACCGCGTCCAGCGCGGCCGGCGGCTGCGGCCGGCAAAGGCGAACAGAGGTTTCTCGCCGAGGACCATCTGGTCAAAGACGCCAAAGTAGACGGTCGCGCCCGCGCCTTCCAGCCCCCGCAGGCTGTCCATGGCCGTCTCCTCCGCGACCTGCGCCAGCAGTCCCTTCAAATGCGTGGAGGCGCCTTCCAGCGCCGCCGCGTCCACGCGCAGCGCGTGGTCCCGCAGCGTGCGCTCGATGCTCCAGCGTGCGTTGTACACCTTGCCAAAGACCATGCAGCGCGCCAGCAGGCAACAGCCCTCCGGGTCGTCCGCCGCCCGATACTGGGCGCGGCGCAGCAGCACGTTGCCGGAACTTTCCCCGCTGACGCGCGCCAAAAACCGCCCCCTTGGCGTGCAAAAGGCCAAAGACACGTCCCGGCTGGCGCATGCGCCCATCAGGGCTGGCGAAGCGCCGGAATAGGAAAAGGAGACGATGCCGCTAAGCGTATGCAGCGGATAGCGCGCTACTTCCTGCCGTTCCCGGTTGGCGACCACGTTCTCCCCGTCCAGGGAAAGATAGATGTCCTCGCTGGTGACGAACAGTGTGTTCAGCAGATGCTTCATGGCTGTTCCTCCATCGCCTTTGCAGGTAGCCGGCCACGCTCCCCCGCCGGGTGAGCTGCGGCAGGCACAGGTCTTTCAGGGAACAGGCGTTGCAGTGTTTCCCCGCTTTTGCCTTGGGCGTGTAGCCGCGGCGGGCGTACTGGCGCATCTCCGCGCAGGCGTCACGGACGGCCCTGCGCAGCTCCGGCGTAAAATCCACCGCCGTGCGCCGCCGCGGCTCGCCGTAAAACAGCGCGCCCGATGGCACATCGCAGCAGAGCATCTCCTCCAGGCACATGGCCTGCGCGCACAGCTGCAATTCGTCGGCGAGATGTTCCTTGGGCTTGCCGCGCTTGTATTCCACGGGATAGGGGAGCCACGTCCCCTCCTCGGCCGCGCAGGGGCACGCCCTGCGGGTCGGCGCGGAATTCCACCACGTCGCATTTGCCCGATACCCCCAGGGTAGGGAAGCGACGGCGAGGCCGCGGAGAATGAGCGTATCGCACCGCCGCTCGCGCGCCGCCTCATCGTGCGCGCGGCGGTGCAAAAGGCCGCCCTCCACCGTGCGCAGGTTTTCCTGCCATTGGCCTCGACGTGGATCAGCGCCCATTGCCGCCGGCAGAAAGCGAAGTGCTGCAACCCGGAGAGCTGGAGGAAGTCCTCGTCGCGGTATGCGCTCACCCCATGCGCGTGCAGGTGACGCCGGCGGGAAGGGCAGCTTCGTCCACCGAGACGGCGTAATCGGCGTAGGAGCGGGCGGGGGCGGCGTCCCGCGCCTCCTTGCGGGCGACCTTTACCGCGTCAAAGAGCTTCCATGCGGGCGCGCAGCCCAATTCGCTGTCATGGCGGAAAACGATAAGCTCGCGCACGGCCATCTTGCCCCGCGCGGCGGAGCGGTCGTTTTCAAACATGTTGAGGATCGCCTGCCACAAAAGCTCCAGGTCATCCTGCGAAAAGCCGGTCGTCTTGCGGGCCAGGTTGGCGGAAATATAGCCCTCGCAGCGGTAGAGGCCGTAGGGGACGATGTACTTGCGCCCCATCTCGGTGTCCTTGTTCTCGGCGTCCGCCTCCGTGGTGATGCCACGCGGGTGATGGTCACGTCCTGCGGCACAACGGGCTCCACGCTGCGGGCAAAGCCCAGCTGCACCGGCCCGCGCACCTGGCCGCAGTTGAGCGCGCCCTTGACCATGGTGGTCATCACGGCGCCGAAGGTGCGGATATCAAAGAAATTGCTGCACATGAAGTCGCGCACGACGCGGTCCACATCCGTGCCATGCTCCTTCTGCGCCTTGATCTTCTTTTTCAATTCGTCGTTTTTCATGCCGGCGGCGCCTCGATGCCGGCCTTGAGAAAGCCCTCGTTGTCGCTGCGGTTGAGGGGCACGCCGTCCTTTACGTAGATGCGGTAGCCGGGCGCGTCCTCCTTTACCGTTTCCACATAGTTGCGGATCTTGCGCTTCAGGCAGACGTCGGTGACGAGGCCCAGACCCGTTTCCGGGTCCACGCGGGGCATGTTGCCCGCGTCGGGGTCGCCGTTGGGGTTTCGTTCTCCACATCGAAGAGTATGACGAATTCATAGCGGTTTTTGATGGGCTCGGACATGTCAGTTCTCCTCCTTTTTCTGGTAGCGGGCCTGCGTCTTGTGGTAATAACCCAACTGGAACGCCCCCTGCTGGGGCAGGTTCATGCGGGCGGGGTAGTTTTCGCCGAGGCGGCTCAACAGGTCGGTGAGCTGTTTGTCCAGGGAAACGGCCAGGCCGGTATTGCTCCCCCGGAGCTTCTTCAAGTGCTTCTGGGCGAGGCTTATGAGCAGGGGGAAGATGACGGCGGGCGTAGCGGCGGCCGAATTGAAGTACTTGTCCTTGATGGTCGTTTTGACGCCCGGATTGGCCGCGCCCTGGATGGCCTCGAGTATGGAGAATATCCGGCCAAGCGTGTAGGGGATGTTGGCGCTTTCTTCATTGAGTCCCACGGTCAGAACCTCCTTTGGTACGTCGGGATGGGGATCTTTCAGGTAATAGGCCTTGAGGATGGCCGCCTTGCCGCGGGTGACCTCCCGCTCGGCGCGTATGCGCAGCGTCACGCCGTTGCGCAGCGTGGCCGGATAGCGCGTATCGGTGAGGATGGCGCGCACCACCTCGCCGGCAAGCTCTGGGGAAGGGGCCTTGTCGCGCGCCTTTGGGTTTACCGTTTCGTCGAGCAGCTTCCAAAGCGGCAGCCCCTCAAACGCGTCGTAGCTGGGGCGTACGATTTTCAAACCGCTCCTGGTGCGCCTGGACGTTGCGCAAGAAGCCGCCGAATGTGTTGCGCAGGAAGAAGCGCACCGACAGGCGGGCGGCGTTGGGCGAAATGCCGAGGATGTAAAAATCCATCCCCGGGTCAAGGCGTTCCGCCTGGAATTCCACCGTTTCGCCCCGGCACAGCGACCTGACCATGCCGCGCAATTCGCTTTCATCGTAATTTGGCTGCGGCTGCCCCATGGCCGCCCAGCTAAACAGGGACTGGTAGAGGTCGCCGCCGCCCCTCGCCCAGCAGACCACGGTGGCGTCGCCCACGCGGTAGACGCGCTCCCGGTCGGCAAGAAGGTGGTTGAGCGCGGCGGTGTAGGCAAAGGCGGCATATTTTCCAGTGGGCGCGTTGAGGTTCTGCTCCTTGCCGTAGGAACAGAAGGCGGGCGCGTTGAAGGACACCAGCGCCGCGCCGCTGCTCTGCGCGCCGGCGACGTTTTTGATGGCGGGATGGATGCTCTCCACCGGCCCACGTTCGCCTGTGACCAGGCATACGCCCTGGGGCCCGTCCCCGGCGGCGTTGTAATACGCATCCCATGCCCGCCGCACGTCCGGGTCGTCGCAGGCAAAGCCATCTTCCGTACGCAAGAGCAGGTTCCCGCCGGCGAGTATGCCCTCCAGGGCTCCTGCAAGGGCGGGGTGTTCCCGCGCGGCTTCCGGCTTCCAGGAGCGGAAGAAGGCCAGGATCGCCCGCGCGGCGGGGGAATCCACGCGTCCAACAGCCGCCCGTGCAGCGTCGCGCAGGCTTCGAAGCACTCCCGTGCCCTTTCCGGCCTGCCCTTGTCGTCGATTCCCAGCATGTAGCTGGAATTGTCACAGAGGAAATTGGCGGCCACGCCTACCGTCCGCTTCACGGGCGCGGGGAGGGACATGACGCGCGGCGCAAGCAACCGCCTTTTTTCCCCGCATCTGCTCTGTCTGCACGCTGACGGCCTGCTTGAGCGCCCCGTCGCCGTCGATCAACAGGGCGTAGGAAACCTTCACCGGCGCCCAACCGGGCGCGGCGATCTTCCCTTTCTGTTCGAGCGCGCGGTAATACTCGGTAAGCGCCTGCAAGATCATCCGCGCACCTCCCCGCTGTCCCGCGCCGGCACATGCAGCACGCCGTTTTCCAACTTCGCGCGGAAAAACAGGGGCTTGATGTCCGTCGGGTCGCTATAGTCCATGTCGTAGAGCATCCAGCCCAGGTCGCGCGTCTGTCCCCGCAGCTCCTCCGGGCAGGGCGGCAGTTCGTCGCACCAGCGGAACTGGGCGGGGAATTCCCGGCAGCCGAAGCAGGGCTGGTGGTAAAACTGCCCGTTGCGGATGCGGCGCCTGGCGATGTCCTGGAATTTTCCCGCGTTGTCCCCCGGCGCGGCCTTTTCGGGGAGAATGTCGAAGTGCGCCTCGATGACGTAGCGCACGTCGCGCAAAAGCAGCGCCGCGCGTTGTTGTATGTCGTCCGCGGTGCACAGATACAGCTCGCCCTTGCCCCGCTCCATCGCGGTGCGGGCGGCGCGGGCGGAAATGGTGGACTTGACCTCGTTGCGCCGCAGGTTGGAAAAGCGGATGGGGGAGCAGACGTGTATGCGGTCGACGACCCAGCGCATCCCTGGGTGCCAGTAGATGGCCTCCACCAGCCCGCGCGCAGCCGACGGCGTGATCACATCGTAGCTCACCCGTTCCACTTTCATCTCCGGGCGGCTGAAGAGGGCATAGTCGCCCCAGACCTCCAGGGAGATCGGCATGGCATTCACTCCTTTTTAAGCCGGAACAAAAACAGGGACAGGAGACGGTTGCAATTTTAACATAAATTCTAAAAAAATCAATATATTACACAAACAAACTTTTCCCGCCCTCCGCGTCCATCGCCAGCCCGGTCCTGTCCGAATACAACGTCAGGGTCGGCCAACGCGAACGAGCCGTCCGCCAACCGCTCGACCGCGCCGGACCTGTCCAGCGCCTCGAATTGCCGCTCATAGACGGATACGCCATACTGTCCCAACCGGCGGTAAAGCCCCCCGCCCGCCCTCGCCATCGCGCAGGCGCCCCACGAGTTCCTTGCCTTCGCCGATGGGGATGTATATGGTCACGGTGGGGTCGTCAATGAGGCGGAAGCGCTCCGACACGGTGCGGAAAGGGAAAAATTCTGACTCCATCAGGGGCAGTATGCCGCGGATATCCTGCGCCTCCTCGCCCTTCAAGTCCAACAGGGCACTGAAGTAGGCATGGACGGCCTCGCGGGAGGCAATGTCCTCAAAACGCTCCAGCACCATCCGCCCCGCGCCGATGGCAGTCTCGAACAGGCGCGGCGGACGCCCCTCGCCCTGAAAGAGCGTGACGACGCTTTCTTCCGGGGCGCGCTTCCCCTCGCGGTTGCAGCGCCCCGCGGCCTGCAACAGGGAATCCAGCCCCGCCTCCTCGCGGTACGCCGCCGGAAAGTCCACGTCCACGCCCGCCTCGATCAGCGATGTGGAGACCACGCGGCAGGGAAGGCCTTCCTTGAGCCGCCTGCGTACCTCGTCCAGCACCGCGCGGCGATGGACGGGGCACATCAGCGTGGAGAGGTGGAAGCTCCCCTCGCCGGGGAGTTTTTCAAACACCTCCCGGGCGGCCTTTCGCGTGTTGACGACGCACAATACCTGCGCGTGCGCCCGCAACTCCCCGGCCAGCGCCTCCCAGGACAGGCGCCCCGCGCGACGGAAGGTCACGCGGCGGAAGGCGTCCCGATCCGATGCCGCCACGGGGCAGAGCTCCTCCTGGGCAAGCTCTGGCGCGAAAGAGCGGATGATGGGGGACAGGGCGGGCTGCGTGGCGGTGCAGAGCACGGCGGAGACGCCGTAATGCCGCACCAGCTGGGCGATGGCCCATACGCAGGGGCGCAGGTAGGGCAAGGGCAACATCTGCGCTTCGTCGAAGATGATCGCGCTTTTTGCGAGATTGTGGAGCTTGCGGCACTGGGAGGGCTTGCAGGAGAACAGCGATTCAAAGAACTGCACCGCCGTCGTCACCACCACGGGCGTCTCCAGGTTTCGCAAGAGCGCGTGAAACGCTCCGTCTCCGGGGTGGAGGCTTCGTTTTCCTCCATCTCGAAGGTTGCGCCGGAGTGGTGCTCCAACACGTTGTTTTCCCCGAGGATCCCGCGGAAGGTCGCGGCGGTCTGTTCGATGATGGAGGTATAGGGATGACATACACCACGCGCTTCAGCCCCCGCGCCCGCGCCTGCGCCAACGCGAAGGCCAGGGAGGCGACCGTCTTGCCGCCGCCGGTGGGCACCGTCAGCGTGTACAGCCCGGGCGCGCGCCGCCGCCCCTCGCGCATGCAGGTTTCCAGGATGGCGCAGCGCCGGGCGTTGAGCGCCCCCTGGGGCGGGAACTAGGCGGAGACGTGCGCCTGCAGCCGCGCCCAGAGCGTCTCCATGCTGTCCGCATCGACGGCGCGCCGTGGATAGCCGTCCATGAACGCGGAGGTGTCGGTATAGTCCGCGTCCACCAGGCAGGAAAACAGCATGCGGGTGAAAAACATCCCCGCCAGCTTGTCCTTTACCGCATAGTCCGGCGGCACGGACAGGTCGGGCAGCGGCGATCCCTCCGGCCAGCCGGCGGGCGCTTCCAGCCTGCCTTCGGCAGCCCGCCTTATGCGGCCGAAAAACGTGCCTGTTTCCGGCCCGTCGCCCCGCCGCCGCCGTCCGGCAATCCTCCATGATGTCCCGCCACAGCGAAGGCGACGAAGAGCTGCCCGCGCTTCATGCACTCGAACGCCCCGGCGGTGGAGTGGTCCACCTTTGGCCCGTTTTCCAGCAACCGGCGCTGGAAGCCGTCGGTACACTTCCCGCGTCGTGGGTCAGCCCGGCAAGCCTTCCCTGCGTTGCCGCCCCCGAAATCCGCGGCGAAGCCGGAACACTTTTCCGCGGTCCCCTGCAAGTGTTCCGATACGGTCTGTTTCCGCCCGTCCTTTGACAAATGGGCGATGTATGGATGCAAAGACATCGGCAGCACTCCTTGTCCATCCTGGAGATTACATAATTGTAATACAAATTATACACAAAAGGGGAGGAGAGTCAAGACGACGCCCCCGCGCCGAAGGCGCGTCCCAAGGCATTTTCCACGTCGCGCAAAAACAAAGGGAAACCCCGCCGCCCCGCGACGTGGCTTCCCCTGTACTTTTGTAAAAACGGCTGACGCCCTTTAACTGTCGAACTCGCCCTTGAGCGCGTCGAACATGGCCGTAAACGGCGCTTCCTCGCCCGTCCAGAGGGTGAAGTTGCGCGCGCCCTGGCATACCAGCATGCCCAGCCCCGTGATGGCCTTGGCGCCGCGGGCGCGGGCTTCGCGCAAAAACGGCGGCCATTCGGGGTTGAACACCACATCCGAGACCACCATGCCCGGGCGGATGCCGTCGTAGTCGATGTCCGGCTTTTCGCCGACATTGGGGGCAAGCCCCACGCAGGTGGCGTTGATGAGTATGTCGCATTCGGGGATCTGCACCGTGCCCTCCCAGGGCAGGTATTCCGCCGCACAGGGCGTGTTTTCCACGATCACGCGCACAAGCTCTTCGCCGCGCTCGCGGTTGCGGTTGACGACGGTGATGTGCCTGGCGCCGGCCAGCGCGCATTCCACGCCGATGGCCTTGCCCGCGCCGCCCGCGCCGAGCAGGACGATCTTCTTCCCCTCGATGGGCGCGCCCTGCATCTGCATGGCTTCGACAAACCCCTTGCCGTCGGTGTTTTCGCCGATGTAACAGCCGTTTTCCTCATACACGGTGTTCACCGCGCCGATGATGCGCGCCGCCTCGCTCATGCCGTCCAAAAAGGGGATGACGCGCACCTTGTGGGGCATGGTGAGATTGAACCCTTCATGTGCAACGCACGCGCGCCGGCGATGGCCGCGCCCAGCGCCTCGGGCAGCACCTTCGCGGTGATGTAGCGGTAGTTGAGACCCTTGGCGCGGAAACCCGCCTCCTCCATCACGCCCGTGGGGTTGTCGTCCACGGGGTCGCCGAATACGCCGACCAGTTCGGCGCGGTAATTCTTGGCCATGTTATCCTCTCCTTATGTCGCTGATGAGCCTGTCCACGTCCTCTTCGCGCGTAGCCCAGCTTGTGCAGATGCGCACTGCCGAGCGCGCTTTATCCACGCGGCACTGGTAGGAAAAGGCGTATTCCTCGCCAAGCCGCGCGAGCTGCTGATCGGGAAAAATGGGGAACTGCTGGTTGGTGGGGCTGTCGATATAGAATTCGCAGCCCATTTCCGTCAGCGCCGCCTTGAGCTTCATTGCCAGTCCCACCGCGTGGCGGGAGAGGTCAAAGTAGAGACCGTCGCGCAAAAGCTCGGCGAACTGTATGCCCAACAGCCGCCCCTTGGCCAGCATGCCGCCGCGCTGCTTGATCTGGTAGCGGAAATCGCGCTTGAGCGCCTCGTTGCGGATGACCACGGCCTCGCCAAAGAGCGCGCCCTGCTTGGTGCCGCCGATGTAGAACACGTCCGCCGTCTCCGCCAGGAAGGGCAGCGTCACGTCGTTTTCCGGCGAGGCCAGGCCGTAGCCCAGCCGCGCGCCGTCAAGGAAGAGCAAAAGCCCGTATTCGTCACAGACATTGCGCAGCGCCGCCAGCTCCGCGCGGGAGTAGATGGTGCCCAGCTCCGAGGGGCTGGAGACATACACCGCCCCCGGCTGCACCATGTGCTCAAGGAGGCGTCGGCGTAGTGCGCGCGCAAAGCTCCGCCACCGCCCCGGCGCGCAGCTTGCCGTTTTCGTGGGGATGCACAGGCACCTTGTGGCCGCAGGCCTCGATGGAGCCCGTCTCGTGCACGGCGATGTGGCCCGCGTCGGTGGAAACGACGCCCTGCCACGGACGCAGCGCCGCCGAGAGCACGGTCAAATTGGCCTGCGTGCCGCCCATCAGGAAGTGCACGTCCAAATCGTCCCGCCCGCACAGGCCGCGGATGATGTCCGCCGCCTCGCGGCAGTATTCATCCTCGCCGTAGCCCGGCGTCTGCACAAGGTTCGTCTCCTGCAGGCGCTTGAGTATGCGCGGATGCGCGCCCTCGCCGTAATCGCAGTTGAAGCGTATCAAACCGACCTCCGCCTTTCGGGGATATGATATTTGTTATTCTATCACAGTATCCAAAGATTTCAACGATGCAACAAAAGAAGCGCCATTCGCAAAAAGAAAACCGGTTGACCGGATGCGGGGGGCGTGCTATGCTGTAGCGGGAGGTGCAGATGATGCAAAAGAGAGTGGATGCCCGGCGGATGACCCATGTGGCGCTGTGCGCCGTGCTCATCGCCGTCTGTTCGTGGATCACCGTCCCCGCGGCGGTGCCCTTTACGCTGCAAACATTCGCCGTATTCACATCCTGCGCGCTCCTGGGCGGCAGCGGCGGCCTGTGCGCCGTGGCGCTCTATATGCTGTTGGGCGCGGTAGGCCTGCCGGTGTTCTCCGGCTTTGGCGCGGGCGTGGGCGTGCTCCTTGGCCCCACCGGCGGCTATATCCTCGGCTTTGTCTTTGCGGCGCTTGCCATGTGGGGCGTGGAGGCGAAGTTTGGCAGGGGTATGGCCGCGCGCGTTATCGGCATGGCGCTTGGCCTCGTCCTCTGTTATGCCTTCGGCACGGCGTGGTTCATGACCGTCTACACGCGCGCGAACGGCCCCATCGCGCTGGGCGCGGCGCTCTCCATGTGCGTTTTTCCCTTTATTGTGCCGGACTGTGTGAAGATCGCCCTTGCGGCGCTTGTCTCTGCGCGCCTTGCGCCGCTTCTGGCCAGGCGCTGAGGGGCGGATGCCGCGCGGGAAGAAAGGAAAGTATATATGCCGTTCGACTATAAGAAGGAATACAAGGAATTTTATCTGCCGCCCCAAAAGCCGCAGCTCATCCGCGTGCCGGAGATGCGTTTTGCCGCCGTGCGCGGCCAGGGCGACCCCAACGAGGAAGGCGGCGCGTACCAGCGGGCGCTTTCCGTGCTCTATGCCCTCTGCTACACGCTGAAAATGAGCAAACTGGGCGACCGCAGGATCGAAGGCTACTTCGACTACGTCGTGCCGCCCCTGGAAGGGCTCTGGTGGCAGTGTGGCGCGGAAACGGTCGACCTTTCCCGCAAGGACGCGCTTTCGTGGATTTCCATGATCCGTCTGCCGGACTTTGTCAGGGAGGCGGATTTCCGCTGGGCGCAGGCGGAGGCCGCGCGCAAAAAGGGGCTTGACTGTTCCGCGGCCGAGTATTTTGCCTACGCGGACGGCGACTGCGTGCAGTGCCTGCACGTGGGCCCTTACGAGGAAGAACCGGCCACGCTCGCGGAAATGCGTGTTTTTGCCGCGCAAGCCGGTTGGCGGCCGGACACGGGCAACGCGCGCCGCCACCACGAGATCTATCTCAGCGACCCGCGCCGCGTCGCCCCGGAAAAGCGCAAAACGGTGCTGCGTTTGCCGCTCGTCCCCGGCGGGGCATGACGCTAAAACAGAAGCGGCCGGCGCTGGCAGTCTCGCCAACGCCGGCCGCTCTGTCTGACGGTCAGGGCTGTTCGTCCCCATCCTGCGCCGGTTCCTCGACGGGCGGCTCTTCCACGCCCGCCTCGGGCCAGTTGATCTCCACTTCCGGCTTGCGCGCGTCCTCTCTCTTTGCTTCTTCGGAAGCGAAGGGCTGGCCGCACACGGCGCAGAAGCGCGCCTCGCCCTGCCGGAGCGCGCCGCAGCCGGGGCAATACTCGGCGCGGGACGCTTCCTGACCATCTTCCGTCCCTGCCTGCGTCTGCTCGGGCATCTTCGCGCCGCAGGCGGGGCAGAACTTGGCCTCCATGTTCACCACCGCGCCGCAGCCGGGGCAGCGCTTCTTGTCGTTGAGGGCGTCCAGCTCGGCGGTGACGGCCTTGATGCGCTCGGCCAATTCGTCGATGCGGCGCACCAGCAGGTCGAGCTGTTCCTTGCCGCCCTCGTCGTTGCGGGCGGTGTAGTAGGTTTCGCCCAGCGCGGCAAACAGCTTTTTCTGCTCATCGCGCAGGGAACGCAGTTCGATGTTGCGGCGGGACGCTTCCATGCCCTCCGCGGTTTTCTTCTGTATCGTCTTGGCAGCGCTCTGGAAGCTCTTGCCGAGGTCGCTGAAAAAAGAAGCCATTGAAAAACTCCCCTTCCTGCAAAAAAATTCGTCGGCGGGAACAAACTCCCCTTCTATCATAATACCATTTCCCGTCAAATGCAAGTAAATTCTCCAGGGGCGCATGGAAACCGCTGCACGGGGGAAGGTAAGCGGGGGTGATCTGATGTTTACGCTCTTTTTGCGCGCCCTGATCCTCTATGTGGTGATGATCGTCACCATGCGCGGCCTGGGCAAGCGGCAGTTGGGCCAGTTCCAGCCTACGAATTTGCCATGACCATCTTGCTGGCCGACCTTATCTCCACGCCCATGGGCTCGGTCTCCACGCCGCTTCTGTACGGCATACTGCCCTTCATGGCGCTCTTTACCGTCCACAGCCTCATCACGCTTTTGTCCTCAAGTCGGACAGGGTGCGCGCCATCGTCTCCGGCAAAGCCTTCGGTAATAGATATACGTATAG
>CAWVKS010000006.1:0-25675 GCA_963930055.1 uncultured Bacillota bacterium
CTATACGTATATCTATTGGCACGCTATTGCGCATGGACGTATACCTGCACAGCGCGGAGGACGGGGCGTGGAGGCCGGCGTCCTACCCCAACGGCGACACGCGGGTGATCTACTCCCACCTGCTCGTGGACGCGGACAGCGCGCCAAAGCTGCGCATCATCGTCGGCGAGCTGATGGGCGGGGGACGTTCGACGTCGTGTGCATACTGGAATATACGAAGATTTAAGGGGGGGCATGAGGATGACGCGGGAAATCACAGTGCTCAAAAGCCATGCGGTGATGACGGGGTCGGTGGCAGCGTCAACATCTCCATCGACCGGTCAAAACGGCGTGGACGCGCTCAGATTTGGCCGTGCCTGAGGGCATGGAGGGCTTTTCGTGGCGCGTGGAAATGGAGCAGGGTGGGCAAAAGGGCTACCGCCTGCTGGGCAAGCGAACACTAGATCGCGTGTTAGGCCGGGGAGGTCGTCGAGGGGTATGCGACATTGCAGCTGGTGGGCAGCAGGGCGGACGGCAGCGAGACGAAGGTATGGAAGTCCGTCGAGTTCCACGCGCGCGTGCTGCCTGCGATCAACGCGGCGGAGGCGGTGACGCCGGGGGAGACGTCGGCGCTTGACGTGATCGCGGCGCAGGTCAAATCCGACGCAGACCGAGCAGACGCGGCCGCGATCCGCGCCGAGGACGCGGCTGCGGGCGCGGAGAATATCGTAAACACGGCCATCAGCGGCATCGAGGCCGAGGGGCAGAGACAGGCGGCGGCTGTAGCCAGCAGCGGCACGCAGGCGCTGGAGGCCATCGGACAGGTGGAGCGAATAGCCATCGCGCAGGTGCAAGCGGCGGGAACAACACAAGTGGGCGCGGTGGAGGACGCCGGGGACAGCAAGCTCGCGGAGATCAATGAGGCCAATGCACACGCGCCGCAGATCAATGAGGAGACCGGCAAGTGGCAGGTGTGGGACGCGCAGACTGGAGCGTATGTGGACACGGACACGGACGCGCAGGGGCCTCAGGGCGAGACGGGCGCGACTGGACCTCAGGGGCCTGCGGGTGCAGATGGCATCGGACTGCCGGTGGCGACGGCGGAGGACGCGGGCAAAGTGCCGGTGGTGGGCGCGGATGGTAGCTACACATTGGGCGACCCTGTGCCGGAGGTGGACGCGACGCTGACGGAGGCGGGAGCACCGGCGGATGCGGCGGCGGTCGGGGAGGCTATCGAGGCCATCTCGCCGGATGACGGCGCGGTGGATGGTAAGCCGTGGACGAGCAAGCAGATCATCGACGCGCTCTGTCCGCCGTTGGAGGCAACCGGCAATCCCGTGCAGTGCTATCCCGTAGCGGGGTATCCGCTGGGGGTTAAGGCGAGTTGGGAGCCAAGACAGTCCGGCGAAGGCGATCCGTCGCCGGATAACGTGCGGCCGATTACAGGGTTGGATGAGGTGACAGTGACGTTATCAGATGGCGTAGGCACCGGCACCACCGCCACGCTCGACCTCCCGTCCACCGTATACGGCGGCGAGGTGGATTTGGCGACGGGGCATGGAAGCGAGACGTGGAAAATATTCGACTTATCGACAGCTGTTTATGTGCTACAAAGTGTTAATAGTCTAGGACTTTGTAATTTCATGTTTGTTTCATCCGCGAATGGGCTTGATCCCGTTCAAGGTAATGCCGATTTTATCTCCTCTTCGCTCCCGATCGATGATGAACTCATCGCCACAGCGACGAAAGAAGCATTGTACAAAGCGAATGCCAGCGCATTTTATGTTCGGATATTTCAAGAGCATGCGGCTACGGTTGAGGATGCAAAGGCGTTTCTCGCGTCGATTAATGCGAAAATGTGCTACAAGCTCGCCACGCCCACCCCCATCACCGCCACCGGCTCCCAACTCCTCCCCGCCCTCTCCGGCGAAAACGTCCTCATCACCAACGCGGACAGCCTGACCGTGACCGGGCGTGCCGACCCCGTGGCGACGGTGCAGGTGCTTGCGGATAGAGTAGCCGCGCTGGAGCAGGCGGCAGTTAATTCGATCAACAATACAACGGAGGGATGATTATGTACGCAATTATCAAATCGGTGATCAACAGCGGCAACTACGAGCTTACGGACATGCTGAGCAAAATCGACACGATGTGGGTGCAGGGCAGCATCACAGACGAACAGAGGACGGAGCTGACTGCCCTTGCGCGGGACAAGGCGACGCCGGAGGCCACCTACGCGCCTTTGCAGGAGCAGGTGGACGCGCTGGCCGTGCGCATCGACGCGCTGACGCGGAGGGTCGCGGCGCTGGAGGATGGCGGGCGGTACGACGGGAGACACGCCCGCGACGCCGGTGGAGGAGTGGCCGGAGTTTGTGCAGCCAACGGGGGCGCACGATGCTTACAAGATCGGCGACAAGATTACATACAACGGCCAGCACTACATCTGCAAGATGGACGGCTGCGTGTGGACGCCGGATGCTTACCCGGCGGGGTGGGAGGTGCAGGCAGAAAGCACCAATACTGAAATGGTTGAGCAATAAGGACAAAAAAAGGGGGAGAAAATATGGCAGTTATCATTGGCAGCGCAAGAATAGATGAAAGAGGAAAAGCCAGCGGCGGCAAGGCCGGCGACCAGACCGGCAAAGAGGTATCGACGCAGAACTGGTACAAGCACTCCAAGGGCTGGGTGGTGCTGCGGGCGAAAGACCCTATCAAGGCGGCGAAGATCGCCCAGGCAATGCGCGCAGCCTGCGTGAACGACAACATCGGCTACGACCAGTACCAGAACCAGACGCTGTGGAACGCGGTGAAGGATAAGGGCTACGACCCGGCCAAAGCCACGGTGAAGTGCGAGACGGACTGCGCGCGGCTGGTGCGCGTTTGCTGCGCCTACGCCGGCATCATGGCCAAGGACTTTTACACGGCGACGGAGGCCGCGTACCTGATGGACACGGGCGAGTTCGTGAAATTCACGTCCAGCAAGTACACCAGTCAGGACGACTATCTCGGTGCGGGGGACATCCTCGTGACCAAAACGAAGGGCCACACCGCCGTGGTACTGACCAACGGCGACCGATACGACGGCGCGGTGGAAGAGCCATCCGTGCCGCTGGGCGCGCGCATCCTGAGGAACGGCAGCGAGGGCAAGGATGTCGAAGATCTCCAGCGCAGATTGAAGGCCGTTGGCTACAACCCGGGCGAGATCGACGGCGAGTATGGCCCGAACACGGCGTCTGCCGTCAAAGCGCTCCAGAAGGATGCGCATATTTTGGTGGATGGTGAGTTCGGCCCGGACAGCTACGCGGCGCTGCTGGCGCTGGAAGTGGAGGAAGACGTGCCCGAGGCGGAGGACAAGCCTGCGACCGGCAACGTACTCATCTCCGGCGGCGACGCCTGGCTGCGCACCGGGCCGGGCACGGCCTACGACAAGGCGGGCGTGGTGAAGAGCGGCGACAAACTCACCTACGCCAACGAAGATAACTGGGTGCCCGTGCTGGCCGGAGGGCGCATCCTCTGGGTGTCGGGGAAATACGCGAAGGTGGTGGCATAGCACATGGAGCAGACAGAGATCACGCGCAACATCGTCGAGTTGCGCGAGTTTGAGGCGGGCACGCGCGAGCAGATCCACACGATTTTCAACCGCCTGGACAAGCAAGACGCGCTCATCGAATCCATGCGGGAGTTGACGGCCAATGTTGGGACGCTGGCCGAGGGACAGGAACGCATAGAGAAAAACGTGCGCGCCGTGCGGCAGGACGTCGATGAGTTAAAGGCAAAACCCATGGCCAACTATGAAAAGGTGCGGTTGACCATCATTACCGCGCTGGCCAGTGGCATCGTTGGATACGTGCTCAAATTTCTGGTGGACAGGCTGTAAAGGAGGATACGTATGAACATTGATTTGACCCCCATCTTTCAGGCAATCATCGCGCTGCTGGCGGCGCTGGTGACGTACAAGCTGGTGCCGTGGATAAAGGCGCGCACGACCGAGAGCCAGCAGGCGCTTTTGAGCGCCACGGTCAGGACGTTGGTCTACGCTGCCGAACAGCTCTACGGAGCAGGTAAAGGAGCGGAAAAGCTGGACTATGTGATCGCTGGACTGGAAAAGAGAGGCTTTACCGCTGATCGTGACGCAATCGAAGCGGCGGTAGCGGAGCAGTTGAACATGGTAACGGTCACCACTGAGGAAACCAAGGAAGAAACGGACGAATGATCACCGGCAGGCGGGGCGATTGTTCCGCCTGCTTTTTAATGCAAAACAAGCATTAAAATCGGCTTGAAGCTACGAAAGCATTATGATATTATATAAATACAGTTATGCGCATGGCTGATACATCTGGAAAGGGTGATTTATATGCCAATGCGCATGAGGAATGAACAGAAGGACAAAGCCCTGCATGTGTCGTGCGAGGGTAGGATAGGCGCGGCCTTCGGGGTCGCGCTGTTCGGGGACGTTTACACGGATGCCGCCGCACTGGTGATCCAGTCGGAGCGGGGGAAGGCCATTTTGCGCCTTTTCGACCCCTACGCGCCGGCAGAGGATGTATTTGCCGACGGTTGGCCGGAGGGCGCGCGCATCGCGCTGTACAGCAACCACTACCAGCATGGCCTTGAGCCGACGGACGACGATCTGCGCAACCTTGCGGCGTTGCCGGAGAGTGCGACGCTGTATATCGTCCGCGGCCATCTCTGCGTGCGGTGGAGGGGTAGCAAGTAGGACAAGGCAAGTAGGACTGACGGGGCGCGAGGAAACGCGCCCCTTTTCCATGGCTTCAAGGTAGAAAGATAACATCAGGAGAAAAATTCGTCGCAGACCGATTCGGCGTACTCTTCGGCCGGCGGGATCTCGCAGAAGCCATAGGTGGGCACCATGATGTCCACCTCGGCGAGCACCTTCAGAACGATGGTGACGCAGATGGTGATCTCGAAGGTGCAATTGCCGATGTAACTGCCGGAGACGCAAATCGCGCTCACAAGGCTCTCGAGGGTGAAGGGGATGATGGAATCGTCCGGGATGCACAAAAGCACGTCGCGGTCCACCTGCAATACGGCCTGGCCGACCCATTCCTGACACCTCTGGTCGGTAAACAGCACGTCAATGGGCACGTCCACGGTGGCCTTGACGCGGGCGAACTGCGGCCGGTCGCAGAGGCGCTCCACGCACAGGTTGGTGATGCGGCCCTTGGTGGTGGAGGAGCGGCAGCTCTCAAACGTCCAGGTGCCGCAGGGCGAGGGCAGGGGGCAGGGGCTGTTCTCGGCATTTTCCACGGCCTGTTCGTGGGTGATGGGGCCGCCGCAGGCGTTGCAGGTGCAGCTGCACTCGTTGCCCTCGCAGGAGCAATTGCAGTTGGCGGCGCAGTTGCCGTGGCAGTCGCCGGGCAGCACGGGCACGATGTTGGAGATGACGATCTTCTTGTCGTCGAGCTGTTCCTGGCAGAGACAGGAATCGTAGACGTTCTTGACCTGGATGCAGACGCGCTTGTTGAGCCCCGTCAGGACGTTGCCGCCCACCGCGCCGGGGCTTGCCTCGGCATTGGCGTTCTTGTAGCTGTAAAACGACATGGTTCATTCCTCCTCGGATAGAATGTGGGCCGCCGCCCACGCTGCATACTATGACCGGGGAGGGAATCGGTGCGGGCAGAGCGCCGATAAAGCCCGCAACCGCAAAAATCGCACGGATATAAAAAAACCAGCGGCAATTTTCGCTTCCGGCTTCCTTGGCTTGCGGGCTCTCTCGACGCTCTGGCCATTTTTGGCAACGAAAACAGCCTCGCTTCCCGCGTTTTGCGGAGGGGAGGCTGTCTGGAGCGTTGACAGGGCTCACGACCGCGATGCGCGCTTGAGCGTCCCTTTTCCGCCACAGAAAGCGGCCCCGCCCTCGCGTTTTTGCGAAGGCGGGGCCGTTTGCGTCTCACAGCGCCGCGCGGATGTCCAGCAGTTTTTGCGCCCGCGCTGCCTGCCCTTCCCGGAGCAGGCGGCGGATGAGCGTGGAGGAAACCAGTTCCCCCTGCTCGTACACGGGGGGGACGATGACGGCGGCGAAGTCCATGGCCGCGCCCATTTCGCCGATGAGGCGGGCGTCGCCCTGCCCGTGATAGCCAAAGCGGTGGTTTTCGCCCACCACCACGGCCGCGGCGCGCATGGCTTTGACCAGAGAGGCCAGGTACTTACGCGCGTCCTCGCGGGCCACTTCCAGCGTGAAAGGACGCACCAGCGCGTAATCCGCGCCGAGGCGGGCGAATTTTGCGCAGCGTTCCTCCAGCGTGCTCAGCTGCGCCGGGGCGCGCTCCGGGTGCAATACGGCGAGGGGATGGCGGTCGAACGTGCAGACCACGCAGTCCGCGCCCATATCGGCGGCGATGTCGTGGGCGCGGCGGATGAGCGCCGCGTGGCCGATATGCACGCCGTCGAACGTGCCCAGCGCCAGCACGGAGGCTTTCCCCGTATATTCCCGTTCGCTGTGAATGATCTGCAAGGCCGCGCGGCCTCCTTTAACGTGTTTCGATGGGCAAACGTTCCGCCTGCCTTATTTGAGCAGCATGGCGCGGAAGCGCACGGAGCCGTCCTCGCGCGGCGCGCCGATGCCGGCGAATTCCCCGCCCACGTAGACGCGCACCGCCTCCGCCTGCGGCGCGGGGGCGTCCAGCCATTCCGGGCGCAGAGGCATGCCGTTGCGGACGGCGGCGCGATGCCTTGCCTCTACGCGCACGGCGGGGAGGTGGGAAATGGCCGCGTCCATGGGCAAGAGCCGCGCTTCCAGCCCCTCCGCGCCCAGGGCGTCCACTTCCTCCAGCGTCAGGGCGTTTTCCAGCGTGAACACGCCGGCGCGCGTGCGCGCAAGCGTCGCCATATGGCCGCCGCAGCCCAGGAAAGCGCCGATGTCGTGGCAGAGCGTGCGGATGTAGACGCCCTTGCCGCAGTCCACTTCCAGACGGTAGCGGCCGTCGCCCAGGGACGCGGTGAGGCGCACGTCGTCCACGCGGCAGGCGCGCGGGGCGACCTCGACGCTCTCGCCGCGCCGCGCCAGTTCATACAGCCGCTTGCCGCCGCGCTTGATGGCCGAGTACATGGGCGGCGTCTGCCATATCTCGCCGATGAAGCGGGGCAACGCGGCGCGCACGTCCGCCTCGGTGACGTTCACGCTTCGCGTTTCCACCACCGCGCCGGTGGCGTCCTGCGTGTCGGTGACAACGCCCAGCTGCAGTTCGGCCACGTAGGTCTTTTGTTTGTCGATGATGTAGTCAAACAGCCGCGTGGCCGCGCCCACGCACACGGGCAAAACGCCCGAGGCCATGGGGTCGAGCGTGCCGCCGTGGCCGATGGCCGTGCCGCGCGGCAGGCGCTTGCGCACGAACACCACGCAGTCGCTGGACGTTTTGCCCAGCGGCTTGTTGAGCACCAGGAAGCCGTCCATCAGACGATCTCCCGGATGCGGGAAAGCACCACGTCCACGGCCTCGGAAAGCGGGCGGTGCACGGTGATGCCAGCGGCGCGCTCGTGGCCGCCCCCGCCCAGGGGCTGCGCCACGTCGCGGGCGACGTTGTAGGGGGCGACGGAGCGCAGCGAGAACTTGGCCGAAGCGCCGTCCTCCTGCTCCGTGGCCAGCGCGGCGATCTCCACGCCCTCGATCTCGATCAGGTAGTTGACGATGCGCTCGGTATCGCAGCGCAGCGCCCCGGCGCGCTCGAACATGGCGTTGGTCACGCAGGCCCAGGCCACCTTGCCCTCTCTGCGCAGCTCGGCGAGCACCAGCCCCAGCAGACGCGTGCGCGCCTCCGTGCGCGTGCGGTAGATGTATCCGGTGATCCTGTCCACGTCCGCGCCGGCGCGCACGCAGGCGGCGGCGGCCTCGAACGTCTCCGCCGTGGTGTTGGAATAGTTGAAATTGCCGGTGTCCGAAGAGACGGCGGCAAAGAGGCAGGAGGCCATGTCCTTCGTAAGCGTCACGCCCAGCGCCTCAATGAGCAGAAGCGCCATTTCCCCGGCGGCGGCGCGCTCCGGCTCCACGTGGTTTACCTGCCCGAAGAAGGGGTTGCTCTCGTGGTGGTCGAGCACGGCGCGCGCTTCGCAGGCTTCAAACAGGGCGCGGTTGTCGCCCAGCATGTCCGGGGCGCTCACGTCCACGGCCAGCGCGCATTTCGGCGCGAACGGCAGGTTTCCGTCCGTCACCACGCAGTCCTGCCCCGGCAAAAAGCGCAGATATTCCGGCATGCCCTCCGGCAGGCAGGCGCAGGCGCGCTTGCCCAGCGCGCGCAGCGCCAGCGTCACCGCCACGCAGGAGCCGCAGGCGTCCCCGTCCGGGGCGCGGTGGCCAAACACGGCGATGTCGTCATAGCCCTTGAGCCAGATGGCCAGTTCAGGGATCGTGACGTTCATCTTTCTCCTCCTCGCGCCTGAGTATAGCATTGATGTGGGCGGCGTATTCGATGTTCGTGTCCAGCTCAAAGAGCAGCTCCGGCACGTAACGCAGCTCCACGCGCCTGCCCAGTTCGCGGCGGATGAAGCCCGCGGCGGACTTGAGCGCGGCCATCACATCCTTGCGCTTTTCCGGCTCGAGGACGCTTATGCGCACCTTGCAGTAGCGCAGATCGCGCGTCACCTCGGCGCGCAGTATGGACCAGGTGCCGCCAAGGCGCGGGTCGTGTACCTCGTCGCGCAATATGCGGTCGAGTTCGCGGGCAACTTCGGCGCTGATGCGGTCGATGCGGTCAAAACCAGCCATATTCCCTCCTGTGTGATCCAAAAGTGGCGCGAAAGGCGGGAAAAACGCCCGCTTTCGCGGAAAATCGGGCGTCCGCCTGGAACGCCCGACCGTATATCCGGGACTCCGGGAAGGCGCTTACTGTTCGATCTCCTCCATCTGGAAGCACTCGATGACGTCGCCTTCCTTGATGTCGTTGTAGTTCTCAAAGCCCATGCCGCACTCGTAGCCGGCGGCGACTTCCCTGGCGTCGTCCTTGAAGCGCTTGAGGGAGTCGACCTTGCCTTCGTGGATGACCACGCTGTCGCGCAGAAGCCGCGCCTGGGCGTTGCGCATGACCTTGCCGTCGGTGACGTAGCAGCCGGCGACCGTGCCCGCGCCGGTGACCTTGAACACCTGGCGCACCTGCGCGGAACCGAGCACCACTTCGCGGAACTTGGGCGCGAGCATGCCCTTCATGGCCTTTTCGACGTCCTCGATGGCGTTGTAGATGACGCGGTAGAGGCGGATGTCGATCTTCTCGCGCTCGGCGGTCTCGCGCACGTTGTTGTCCGGGCGCACGTTGAAGCCGATGATAATGGCGTTCGAGGCCGAGGCCAGCATGATATCCGTCTCGGTGATCGCGCCCACGCCGCCATGGATGCAGCGCACGCGCACCTCGTCGTTGGAGAGCTTTTCGAGGGATTGCTTGACCGCCTCCACCGAGCCCTGCACGTCGGCCTTGATGATGAGGTTGAGGTCCTTGATCTGGCCGGCGGAGATCTGGCTGAACAGATCGTCCAGCGAGGCCTTCTGCTGGTTTTTGATCAGGGCCGCGCGCAACTTGTCCTTGCGCTCCTCGGCTACGCGGCGGGAGAGGCTGTCGTCGTCCACGGCGGTGATGATGTCGCCCGCCTCGGGCACGTCGTTGAAGCCGATGACCTCCACCGGGTCGGAGGGCAGCGCCTCCTTGACGCGCTCGCCGCGGTCGTTGACCATGGCGCGCACGCGGCCATAGGCCGTGCCGGCGACGATGGTATCGCCTACGCGCAGCGTGCCGGTCTTGACCAGCACCGTGGCCACCGGGCCGCGGCCCTTGTCCAGACGGGCCTCGATGATAATGCCGCGCGCCTTGCGGTTGGGGTTGGCGCGGTAGTCCTGCACCTCGGCCACCAGCAGGATCATCTCCAGGAGCTGGTCCACGCCGTCGCCGGTGATGGCGGAGACGGGGACCATACACTAGATCGCGTGTTACTCCTCGGCCACCAGGCCGTATTCGGTCAGCTGCTGCTTGATGCGCTCGGGGTTGGCGCCCACCTTGTCCATCTTGTTGATGGCCACGATGGTCTGCACGCCGGCGGCCTTGGCGTGGTTGATGGCCTCGATGGTCTGCGGCATCACGCCGTCGTCCGCCGCCACCACGAGGATGGCGATGTCCGTGGCCTGCGCGCCGCGGGCGCGCATGGCGGTGAACGCCTCGTGGCCCGGCGTGTCGAGGAAGGTGATCTTCTGGCCGCGGATCTCCACGGTGTACGCGCCGATGTGCTGGGTGATGCCGCCGGCCTCGCCCGCGGTGACGCGCGTCTTGCGGATGTAGTCCAGCAGCGAGGTCTTGCCGTGGTCGACGTGACCCATGATGGTGACGACCGGCGGACGGGGGAGGAGATCCTCCTCGGAATCCTCGACGTCCTCGTTCTTGAGGGCGTCCTCGGCCGTCTCGGCCAGCTTCATCTCCAGTTCCACGCCGAATTCGGAGCAGACCAGCTGCGCGGTGTCGAAGTCCAGTTCGTTGTTGATGGTGGCGATGATGCCCAGCATCATCAGCTTTTTGATGATCTCGCCGGCTGGCTTGCCGATGCGCTCGGACAAATCGCGCACGGTGATCGTCTCGGCGGTCATGAACGCCTTTTCGATCTTCACCGGCTCGGGGGCGCGGCGCGGAAGCCTGCTGCTTCTTCTTGCGCTTGCCGCGAACGATCTCGTCATCCAGCCCGCCGTTTATGTTCACGCCCTTGTTGCGGCGCGTGCGCGCGGCGCGCTCGGGTCGTTCTGGCGCACGTACTGCTTCTTGTTGGGGTCGTAATTGCTGACGCGCTCCTTCTCCACGGAGGGGGCGAGGTCGCTCATGCGGCGGCCGAAACCGCCGCGTCCGCCGCCCCGCGCTGCCGCCAAAGCGCCCGCCGCCCTGCTGGGGACGGGGCGCGCCGCCGGGCGCGGGACGCTGCTGCCCGGGCGTCGCCGGGCGGCCATACGCGCCCTGCTGCCCGCGGGACGGCCATAGGGACCGCTGGGATTGGCGGGACCGGCCCGTAAGGGCCCTGCGGGTTGGCCGGGCGGCCATAGGGGCCCTGCGGGTTGGCGGGACGGCCGTAAGGGCCGCTGGGGTTGGCGGGACGGCCGTAGGGGCCGCTGGGGTTGGCGGGACGGCCGTAAGGCCCCTGCGGGTTGGCCTGCCGCTGCTGGCGCTGCTGCGCAAGCTGGCGGCGGCGCGCTTCCTCGCTGGCCTCCACTTCCGCCTTGGTCTGCACCACGCGGATGCCGGGCACGAACTTGGGGCGTTCGGGCGCCTTGGGCGCGACAGGCGTATGTTGCGCTTCGGGCTTGGGCGCTTCGGCCCCGGCGGGGGCGTGCTGCGCTTCGGGCTTGGGCGCGGCGGGAGCATGCTGCGCTCCCGCCTCGGCGGCCTCGGCCTTGGCGGGGGCGTGCTGCGGCTCCGCCCTGGGCGCTTCCGCCTTTTCCGCGGCGGGCGCTTCGGGCTGCGCCTCGGCCCTGGGGGCGGGGGGCTGATGCGTCTCCGGCTGCGGCGCGCCCGCCTCTTTGGGCACCTCGGGCGCCTGCTGGCTGGAATAAGCGGTCATGAACTGCGCCGCGGCCTCGTACTGCTTTTGCAGCTCTTCCTTGGCCGCGCGCTCCTGCCGCTCGCGCTCCTCGCGGACGAAACCGTCCGAAATTTTGCGCAGGAATCGAGCACGTCCTGCGATTGCTTGCGCAGGCGTGAAACGTCCGTCGAGCACCTGCCCGCCTTCGCGCTCAGTTCCCTGGTCGCATCCTGAACCCTGACTTTCGCCATTGGTCTTAGCCCTCCCGAATGTAAGTGAAGTATAAAGGGAAAATGTCAGCCATCTTCCCGGTCGAACAATTCCGCCACGCGCGCGGCCATGCCCTCGTCCAGCACGGCGACGGCCATGCGGCCGCCCTTGCCGGTCAGGAGCCCCACGTCCGCGGCCTCGAACAGGCGCGCGCCGTGCTCAGGCAGGCGTTTTTCAGCATCTTGCGCGTGTTTGGCCCGCGCCTTCATCCATGACGACCACGCCCGCGCGCCCTTTGCGCACGGCGTCCGCCGCCGCGTCCGCGCCGTAGGCAAGCTTGCCCGCCCGGGCGCACAGCCCCAGCATGTTCAGCGCCTTATTCACCCGCGCCGCAGCTGCTCCTCCAGGGCGTCGAACACCTCCGGGGAGATGCTCGCCTCCAGCGCGCGTTCCAGGGCGCGGGTCTTGCGGGCGCGCTTAAAGCATTCTTCGCTGGGGCAGATATACGCGCCGCGCCCCGGGGCCTTGCCCTTGAAGTCTATGTGCGCCTCGCCGTCCTGCGGCTTGACCACGCGCAGAAGCTCGGCCTTGGGCCGCATCTCGCGGCAGGAAACGCACATGCGCATGGGATCTTCTTCGGCTTGAGCGGCATTACGCTTCACCGCCCAGATCGTCCTCGCCGGGGTCGGGGATGTCGAAGCCCTCCAGATCCACGGCGGCGTCGAGGTCGAAGCCGTCGTCGGCGACGACGACGCCCTCTTCCTCCCTCCACGGCCAGCTCGCCCTCGGCGATCATCTGTTCCACCTGACTCTGGGACTTGATGTCGATCTTCCAGCGGTCAATTTGCGGCGAGGCGGGCGTTTTGCCCTTCCTTGCCGATGGCCAGGGACAGCTGGTTGTCCGGCACGATCACGCGGGCGCTCTTTTCCCCGTCGGCGGTAAAGACGCTGATGACGCGCGCGGGGTTTAGGGCGTTGGCGATGTATTCCGCCGGATCGGACGACCACTTGATGATGTCGATCTTCTCGGTCTTTAACTCCGACACCACGTTTTCCACGCGCATGCCGCGCGGGCCGACGCAGGAACCCACCGCGTCGATGAGCGGGTCGTGGAGAACACGGCCATCTTGGTGCGGAAGCCAGCCTCGCGGGCGATGGCCTTGATCTGCACCACGCCGGAAACGAGCTCGGGCACTTCCAGTTCAAACAGGCGCTTGACCAGCCCCGGGTGCGTGCGCGAGACGTACACCTGCGGCCCGCGCCCCTGCCGGGACACTTCCAGCACATAGACCTTGATGCGGTCGTTCGGGGCAAGCTCCTCGCCGGGCATCTGCTGGTTGGGCTCGATGACGCCCTCGGTGCGACCCAGCTCCACATACACGCTGCGGTTTTCCACGCGCTGGACGATGGCGGTGAGGATCTCGTTCTCTTTCTGGCTGTATTCGTCGTAGATCACGCCGCGCTCAGCCTCGCGCAGGTGCTGCACGACCACCTGCTTGGCGGTCTGCGCCGCGATGCGGCCAAAGTCGCGCGGGGAGACGGGCACTTCCACCAGGTCGCCCACCTCGTAGCGGCGGTCGATCTCGCGCGCCTCCTGGAGCGTCATTTCACACTGGGGGTCGGCCACTTCCTCGACCACCGTCTTGCGCGAAAGCACCTCGATCTCGCCCTTTTCGCGGTCAATGGAAGCGCGCACGTTGGCGTTCTTGCCGTAGTTTTTCTTGTATGCGGAAATCAGCGCCGCCTCGATGGCGGAAAAGAGCACGTCCTTGTTGACGCGGCGCTCCTTGCCAGCTCGTTGACCGTGCTGATCAGCTCGCCCGAATTGATGTTGCTTTGTGCCATGGCTACGACCCCCTATCCGTTCCGGCCGGGCGCGTCCCCCTCCTCGGGGAAGAAGGCGTCCAGGTCGCTCTCGTCAAATTCGATCAGCGGGCGCACAACGGCCACTTCCCTGCGGGGGAAGGCCAGCTCGCGCCCATCGTCCGCTTTTTAAAACGACGTTTCCATCCACCAGCCCGGCCAGTTCGCCCGTAAGTGCTTGGCGCCCTCCACGGCCCGGTAGGTGTTCAATTCCACGCGCATGCCCTGCGCGCGCTCGAAATCACGCTCTGTCTTTAAGGGACGGTCCCGCGCCGGGGGAGGAGACTTCCATGTAGTCGTAGTCCCACGCGCTCCACCCGCGGCAGTATGCGGCGATGGAAATTTCCAGCTCGTCCACGGAAACGCCCTCGTCCGTATCGACGAAAAAGCGCAAAAAGCGGCCGGTCGGTTCCTTGACCAGCTCCACATCACCAATTCCAGCTGTAATTCATCCGCGAGCTTTTGCGCGAGGCGCGCCGCATCCTTCACCGGCATCGTCTGCCCTGCCAGGCAACCAAACCCCTCCAAACCGAGTCTGTCATGGAAAAAGCCCCGGAAAAGACATCCGGGAGCAGCCTCAGAATACTTATACCATATTTTATTATACCACGCTTTGCTCCGCTTACAACCAATTTCCACCACGAAAACAAGACTTAATCTTCACTGGCGCGCTAACTTTGCGTTGATTTTTCCGCGCCGGGCGCGCGGCTTCACAGCACGCGCTCGATGAGGAGCATGTAAAGGGGAATCATCAGAAGCGACAAAAGCGTGGTCAGCGCCGTGCCGCCGGCGGCGTATTCCTCATCCGAGCCGGTGGAGGCAGCCACCAGCGCCGTCTGCGTCATCACCGGCATGCCGGCCTGCACCATCAATACGTCGCGGCTCATGCCCTCCAAATGGAACAGGAGCGCGCACAAAAAGCAGCAGCGCCGGGCAGGCGATAAAGCGCCCCATTGTGGCGGCCAGATAGCCCTTTTCCCAGCGAAACGTTGCGCGCGCGCACCATGCGCGCCATCACCGCGCCGGTGAACAGGAGCGAGAGCGGGGTGACGAGGTTGCCCAGATAGCGCAGGCGTCCATGAAAAACTGCGGCGGCCGGAAGCGCGCAAGTACCAGCAAAAAGCAAATGAGGATGACCACCAGCGGCACGGGCGGCGCCTGCCGCCGGCCCCGGGCCGCCCCGCCCCACCTGCGCATCAGCGGAAGCCCACGCCCCCAGAAAAGCGACGTGTTGGCCAGGTAGTAAAGCAGCGTGTAGGGCAATACCGCCTCGCCAAACAGCGCCCGCGACACCGGCACGCCGATGAACACGCTGTTGGAAAAGGCGAACATCACCACGAACACGCCCAGCCGTGCCCCCGGCAGTTGAGCGCCTTGCCGATGGGCAGCGCCAAAAACAAGCGTCAAAGCACGGAGAGGAGCGCCGCCGCCAGCGCCGGCAGGTTCTCCGCCAGCGATTCGGGCGTGTACTGCCCCAGCACATTATTGAGGATCATGCAGGGCAGCGCCACCTTGATGACCAGCCCGGACAGCAGCGGCAGGTGTTCGTCGCGCACCCAGCCGAGCAGGTAGACCCCCGCGCCCGCCAGGGCGATCAGCAATATGCAGCCCACGGCGTTGAAAGCGTTTTGCATGCCTATCCCTCCCCGTAGAGCGTCAGGGCGCGGTTGATGGCCAAAACGCCGCGGATGGAGGCGATGGACACGTTGGAGTGTATGCCCACGCCGAACACGTCGCGGCCCCTGTATTCCAATTCGATGTAGGCGCACGCCTTGGCGTCCGAGCCGGAGGAGATGGCGTGCTCGTGGTAGCTGACGAAGCGGAAGCCCTCGATGTGCGCCGCGCGCATGGCGGAGAAGAAGGCGTCGATGGGGCCGTTGCCCTCGCCGCACAATTCGTGCTCCTCGTCATGGTAGCGGATGGCGCCGGTGAATTTCACCTGCGAATGCCCCTCGCCGCCGATCTCGGTGATGGTGTGACGCAAAAGCGAATAGGGCTTATTGACGGAGACGAACTCGCGCAAAAACAGGTGCAGAAGCCGCTCCGGCGGCAGCTCCGCGCCGTAGGCCACGGCCTCCTTTTTCACCAGCGCGCCCAGTTCCGGGTGCATGGCCTTGGGCAGGTTGTAGCCAAAGCGCGTTTGCAGTACATAGGCGGCGCCGCCCTTGCCGCTCTGGGAGTTGATGCGTATGATCGGCTCGTAGCTGCGGCCGATGTCCTTGGGGTCGATGAGCAGATAGGGCACCTGCCACGGCTGGCGCGGGTGCTCGGCGCGGTAGGCGAAGCCCTTGCGGATGGCGTCCTGATGGGAGCCGGAGAAGGCCGTGAACACCAAATCGCCCGCGTAGGGCGAGCGCTCCGGCACGCGCATGCGCGTGCAGCGCTCATATACCTGCCGTATGCGCATCAGGTGCTTGAAGTCCAGCCCCGGGTGGACGCCCAGCGCCGCCATGTTCAGCCCCAGCGTCACAAGGTCGACGTTGCCGGTGCGCTCGCCGTTGCCAAACAGCGTGCCCTCCACGCGCTCCGCGCCGGCCAGCAGCGCCATTTCCGCCTCGGCGATGCCTGTGCCGCGGTCGTTGTGGGGGTGGATGGAGAGTATGACGCTTTCGCGCCCGGGCAGGAAGCGGTCCACGTATTCGATGCGGTCGGCAAACTCGTTGGGCGGCGTCTTTTGCACCGTGGAGGGCAGGTTGAGGATGAGCTTCTTTTCCGGCGTGGCCCCGAAGTGTTCGATCACGGAGGTGAGCACCACCATCGCAAGGCGCGGCTCGCTTTCGGAAAAGCACTCCGGCGAGTATTCAAAGGTCACGCCCTCGCCGCCGTCCTCGCGCATCTCCGCCAGCATGCGCAAAAGCTCGATCTCGCGCACGGCGATGTCCACGATGCCCTTGCGCGTGGTCTTGTACACGCACTTCTGGAACATGGGGGAGATGTTGGTGTACAGGTGCATGATGACGTGCTTTGCGCCCTCCACGGCCTCGTAGGTCTTGCGGATGAGGTGTTCGCGCGCCTGTGTGAGCACCTGGATGGTCACGTCGTCGGGGATGAGGTCCTTTTCGATGAGCGTGCGCACGCAGTCGAACTCCGTCTGCGAGGCCGAGGGGAAGCCCACCTCGATCTGCTTGAAGCCCATGCGCACCAGCATTTTGAACATCTCGATCTTTTCCTCGACGTTCATCGGCTCCACCAGCGCCTGGTTGCCGTCGCGCAGGTCCACCGAGCACCAGATGGGGGCCTTTTCCAGCCGCCGGGAGGGCCACTGGCGGTCCGGCAGTGTCATCGGCGGGCAGGGCACGTATTTTTTCATGGTCGCGTCTCCCCTCGCTGTTCGTCAAAAAAAGCCTCCGCCCCTGTTGGGGCGAAGGCGTGCTTCGCGGTACCACCCAATTTCACCGCGCGCGGCGGCGATCTCAGCGCCCGATAACGGGGGCGTCGTCCCAGGCTCTTCACCTGAAAGGCTCCGGGGCGAGCTATGCACGAACGCCCCGCCGCCGGTTTTCAGCTGCCCCGGCTCTCTGCGCGCGCGGAACAGTCGAGCGCTGCGTCATCGCCGTTGTGCGTACTATTATAGCAGACGCGCGCGTGCGTGTCAATCGCGGCGGCGCGCAAAAATGCGATTGTCATTCCGGCCAAATTGTGTTATGATTAACTGGGGTTTTGCCACGAAAGGGGAGCGCCGATGGCCTTTCTCAGCTTCGACCACGGGGCGGCGGTGTATGGCGCCACGCCCGTGGAAAACATGTTTTTATTGGAATACCTGCCCACCGCGCCGGACGACTGCCTGCGCGTCTACCTTTACGCGCGCCTTTTGTGCGTCCACCCGGAGCTGGGCGGCAGCGTTTCCGACGTCGCCCGCGCCCTGCGCCTCACGGACGAGGCCGTGGAGGACGCCTTCCGCTTCTGGGAGCGCGAGGGGCTGGTCAAGCGCCTCACAGACCGGCCGCCCACCTACGCGCTGTTGCCCATGCGCGGCGCGGGCGCGGCCTCGGAGATGGACCAGCAGTACTACCAGTTCCGCGATTTCAACGCCTCTTTGCAGCGCCTGTTCGGCGACGTCATCCTCCACGGCGAGGTGGCCATCCCCCAGGAGTGGGTGACGGCCTTTGGCTATACGCCGGAAGCGGCGCTGAAGATCGTCGAATACGGCCTCGCCGGCCTGCGCTTTTCGCGCAAGACGCCGCGCGCCACGCTGCGCAAGCTGGACAACGTCGCCCGCGAGTGGAATGAGCGCGGCGCGCGCACGCTTGCGGACGTGGAGCGCATGATCGCCGAAAAGAGCGGCGACCTGGCCGCGGCGGAGGCGGTGCTCAAGCGCTTCGGCTTGCGGAGGCGGCCCACGGAGGACGAATTGGCGCTGGTGCGCAAGTGGCGCGGCCGGGGCTTTGAGGTGGAGGCCATCCTCGATGGCTGCGCGGCCATGACCAATGCCCAGAATCCCTCGTTTGCCTATCTCGACCGCGTGCTCGAGGGCCGCTATCTGCAGACGGACGTCAATTTCGCCGCCCTGCGCGACGTTTTGCGCGAACTGGGCGCCTCCGCCCAGCCCACGCCGGAGACGCTCCGGCGCTATGCGGCCTTCCTCGAGGCCGGCTTTGAGGCGGCCACGGTGACGGCGGCGGCCGTCGCCCTCAACGCGCAGAACCGCCATCGCTTCGAGGATCTCGAGCGGTTGCTTGCGCAGTGGGCGGAAAAGGAGCTCTTCCGCGCCGACGCCGCCGAGGCCTACCTGCAAAGGCAGCGCGGCCTGCAGGCGGAGATGATCGGGCTTCTGCGCCTGGCCGGCTCGGACAGGACGCCCGGCCTTGCCGACATCGCCCTGTTCGAGGGCTGGAAGGCGCGCTTTTCCCCGGAGATGCTGCGTCTGGCGGCGGAGCGGGCGCGCGGCAAAGGCGCGGCGGTGGGGGCGATCGACAAACTGCTTTCCGCGTGGGAGAAGGAGGGCGTTTCCACGCCCGAACAGGCGCGCGCGCGGCGGGAGCGCCCGGCGAAGGGCTTTGACAACCCCGCCCTGCATTACGAGCAGCGCGCGTTCGAGGGCGACGGCGACGAACTGTTTACCGACCTTTCAAAATACAGGGGGAACGGCGAATGACCAGAGCGGAGCGCGTGCGGGCGCTGTTGGACGAATACGCGCGTCAGCGCTACGAAAACGAGCGCGACCAGCGCGCGCGGGAGCGGGAGGCGTTTTCCCGCGACCCGGAGCTGGAAAACCTGCGCGCGCGCAGCATCGAGCTGGCGGCGGGTTCTTTGCGCGCGGCCATGAACGAGCCGGACGCGGACAAGCGCCGCGCCATTGCCGAAGAGATGCGCCAGAAGGGCGCGCTCCTCAACGCCGAAACGCGCCGCCGCCTGCGGGCGCTGGGGTTGAGCGAGGACTATCTGGAGGAGCACTACCGCTGCCCCGTCTGCCGTGACACCGGCTATGTGGGCGACGCCCCGGCACGCTTCTGCGCCTGCTTCGAGCGCCGGCTGGCGATGGGGGAGCAGGGCGGGCAGGCCGCGCAGACATTCGAGGCCTTCAACGCCGCCTTCGTGCCCGAGGAGGGCGGCCAGCGGGCGCGGCTGTTGGAGGCGAAGGGGCTTTTGGAGGAATTTGCCGACCGCTATCCGCAGGCGCGTTGGCGCAACATCGTGCTCTCCGGCGCGGGCGGGCTGGGCAAGAGCTTTTTGCTCAACTGCGTCTATGAGCGCGTGAACAGCCGGGGTTTTGCCGCCACGCGCACGACCGCCTACCGCATGTTCGACGCCATGCGCCGCCGCCACGTGGGCGACGCGGAGGACGCCGACGGCTTTGCCGCCCTGCTGGAAACGCCGTTTCTGCTGGTGGACGACCTCGGCACCGAGCCGATGATGCGCAACATCACCGTGGAATACCTGTTTTTGCTCGTCAACGAGCGCATGGAGGCGGGGCTTTCGACGATGGTGACCACCAATCTCACCCCGGCGCAGGTCAAGGAGCGCTACGGCGAGCGCGTGTGTTCGCGCCTGTTCGACCGCGCCTGCGCGCTGGCCATCAAGCTGGAGGGAAAGGATTTGAGGCTGCATGGCATCCGTTAAAGAGGACGTGCTCTCGGCGCTCGCGGCGCTGGGCGTTCCTTACGACCTTCTGGAGCACGCGCCGGTACACACCATGGAGGACTGCAAGGCCGCCGAGGAAGCGCTGGGCGGCGTGATGCCGAAGAATCTTTTCCTCACGCCGCGCAACCATGCCTCGCACCACTTGCTCATCGCCCGCCCGGACGCGCCGTTCCGCACGTCGCGCATCTCGCGGCAGCTGGGCGTTTCGCGCCTGAGCTTCGCCACGGCGGAGGAACTGATGGACATGCTGCGCACGCTGCCGGGGGCGATCAGCCCCATGGGGCTTCTGTTCGACGGGGAAAAGAAGGTGCGCCTGGCCATCGACCGCGCTTTGCGGGGCGAGGAACGGCTGTTGTTCCATCCCTGCGTGAACACGGCGACGCTCGCCGTCTCGGGCGTGGACTTTTTTGAGCGACTTCTGCCGGCGCTGGGGCACGAGGCGGCCTATGTGGACATGGAGGGGGAGGACGCGGAATGAAGATCGACTGGAAGCGCGATTTGCGCAGGCTCCTGCTGGTCATTGTCGGCTCGGTGGTCATCGCCATCAACCTGAAGATGTTCGTGCGCCCGGCGGAGATGTATCCCGGCGGCATGAACGGCCTGTCCATGCTGGTACAGACCATCTTTTCCACCTATCTGGGGTTGCAGGTGCCCTTTACGGTGTTCAACATCATCTTCAACGCCATCCCGGTCTATATCGGGCTGCGCTTCCTGGGGCGCAAGTTCACGGTCCTCTCGATCATCACCATCGTGCTGTCCTCGGTGCTGACCGACCTCTTGCCCGACCTGGGGCTGACGCAGGACCCGCTGCTCAACTGCGTGTTCGGCGGCATACTCTACGCCTTTGGCAGCAGCCTGTGCCTGCGCGCCGACGCCACCACCGGCGGCACGGATTTCATCGCCATGTACATGGCGCAGAAGCACGACCGCGATGCCTTTGGCACCATTTTCATCTTCAACGCCATCATGCTGGCCGTGGCCGGGTATCTGTTCGGCTGGGACAAGGCCATGTATTCCATCATCTATCAGTTTACCGTCACGCAGGGGCTGCATGTGTTTTACAAGAATTATCAGAAGCACACGCTGTTCATCATCACGGAAAAGCCCGCCGACGTCTACGAGTGCATCCGTATCAGCACGCACCACGGCGCCACGCTCTTCCGCGGCATTGGCCTGTACGAGCAGAAGGAGCGCAACATGGTCTATTCCGTAGTTTCCTCTGCCGAGATGCGTCGCGTGCTGGGCGAGGTGCGCCGCGTGGACGAGCATGCCTTCATCAACATCATCAAGACCGACCAGTTCGCCGGCCGCTTCCACCACCGTCCCACCGACTAGGGCGGCAGTGCCGCGGGCCGGCAGTGCCGGCAGCCGGAGCTGCCGCCGATGAGCGACGAACGCCCGCCCCACGAGCAGGGGGCGGGCGTTCTGTGTTTTCGTTCCGTTTGGGGCGGGGGAGGGAACAGACGGCGGCAGGCTCACGGGCAGGAGCCTGCCGCCTTCGAGCCGGCAGTGCCGGCGGCCGGAGCTGCCGCGGATGGGTGGCGAACGTCCGCCCCACGAGCAGGGGGCAGGCGTTCTGTGTTTTCGTTCCGTTTGGGGGCGGGGGAGGAAACAGACGGCGGCAGGCACACGGGCAGGAGCCTGCCGCCTTCGAGCCGGCAGTGCCGGCGGCCGGAGCTGCCGCGGATGGGTGGCGAACGTCCGCCCCACGAGCAGGGGGCGGGCGTTCTGTGTTTTCGTTCCGTTTGGGGCGAGGGAGGGAACAGACGGCGGCAGGCTCACGGGCAGGAGCCTGCCGCCTTCGAGCCGGCAGTGCCGGCGGCCGGAGCTGCCGCGGATGGGTGGCGAACGTCCGCCCCACGAGCAGGGGGCGGGCGTTCTGTGTTTTCGTTCCGTTTGGGGCGAGGGAGGGAACAGACGGCGGCAGGCTCACGGGCAGGAGCCTGCCGCCTGTGATATTTTTGGGGTACGGATGGGATTCTCAAGGGACGAGTCCCTTGAGCGGGTGCGGGCAGAGCCCGCCGTTCCCCCCCCCCCGCGGGATGGCCGCGGGGGAAACGGGGGCTGCGGGAGGGGGTGGGGATTTGCGCCTGGCGCGCCCGCTGCGAAAAGGCGAAAGGAAGGGCGCAACGGACGACGATCACGAAAAACACGGGCAATGGGATGGACGCCACGGCCAAAGCGCCGTATCTCCGTCCTCCGGCGCGCCCGCCGCCCGTTCTTCAAGGGCAGACCGCCCCGCAAATAACTTTTCCCCGTGAACCAACCAAAATCCGGCGCGCCACACTCGGCAGCGCCTTTGCCCCAACGGGGCAAACAGCGTCGAATACGCACACCCGCAGCGCCCCTTGCCCGCAGGGCAAGGCAGCGTCATTTCCCCCTGCCTGCCCGACCTTTCTTCCTCCTGCACTGAAGAAGTGGGCAAAACATCACAAAGAGGAAAGAACGAGCAGCAGACCAGCGTTTTCAATGCTGGCGCGGCGATTCCTTGCTCTGCAGGAGCAAGGAATCGCCGCGCGCCCAGCGGCCCCGCCGGCAGTGCCGGCTTCCAGTGCCTTCGGCCCCATGGAGACGCGCGCCCGCCCCACGAGCAGGGGGCAGGCGCGCTGCGGTTCGTTCCGCTTGGGGTGGCAGTGGGAGCAGACGGCGGCAAGCCCCTGCTCGTGGGCTTGCCGCCGTCGATCCCTTCCTCCGTTCCAAACGAAGTGAAACGCAGAACGTCCGCCCCCTGCTCATGGGACGGACGTTCGCCACGTATCCGCGGTAGCGCTGGCCGTCGATCCCTTCCTCCGTTCCAAACGAAATGAAACGCAGAACGTCCGCCCCCTGTTCGTGGGGCGGGCGTTCGTCACGTATCCGCGGCAGCTCCGGCCGCCGGCACTGCCGGCTCCGCAGGCGGCAGGCTCCTGCTCCTGAGCCTGCCGCCGTCTACTCCCACCACCGCCCCAACCGAACCAAAACGCAGCAACCCCGCCCCATTCGTGACGGGGCGGGGTTGCGTCGCCTTCGGGCCAATGGCACTGGCCGTCGACACCGTCGACTAGAACTTGAGGGCGTTGAGCTTGATGCCGGGGCCCATGGTGGTGGACAGCACGGCGGAGCGGATGTAGGTGCCCTTCGCGGCCGCCGGCTTGGCCTTGATGATGGCCTCCATCAGCGTGCGCAGGTTCTCCTGCAGCTTCACTTCGTCGAAGGAAGCCTTGCCCACGGGGCAGTGGATGATGGCGGTCTTGTCCACGCGGTACTCGACCTTACCGGCCTTGATATCGTTGATGGCGCGGGTCACGTCCATGGACACGGTGCCGCTCTTCGGGTTCGGCATCAGGCCCTTGGGGCCGAGCACGCGGCCCAGACGGCCGACCATGCCCATCATGTCCGGGGTGGCTACGCAGACGTCGAAATCGAACCAGCCGCCCTGGATCTTGGCGACCATGTCCTCAGCGCCGACAAAGTCCGCGCCGGCGGCCAGGGCCTCATTGGCCTTGTCGCCCTTGGCGAACACCAGCACGCGCACGGTCTTGCCGGTGCCGTTGGGCAGCACCACCGCGCCGCGGACCTGCTGGTCGGCGTGACGGGGATCGACGCCCAGGCGCACGGAGATCTCCACGGTCTCGTCAAACTTGGCCTTGGCGGTCTGCTTGACCAGCGCCACGGCCTCTTCGGGGTCATACAGCTTCGTGCGGTCGATCAGCTTGAGGCTGTCGGAATACTTCTTGCCCTTTTTCATAGATTATATCCTCCTTGTGGTCAAGCGGGCCAACGGCCCTCCCACGCTTGTGTCGCCCTTGCGGCGCTTAGTCGACCACCACGACGCCCATGGAACGGGCGGTGCCGGCGACCATGCTCATCGCGGCCTCGACGGAGGCGGCGTTGAGGTCGGGCATCTTCAGTTCCGCGATCTCGCGGACCTGCGCCTTGGTGATGTTGGCGACCTTGTCGCGGTTCGGGCGGCCGGAGGCGTGCTCCAGACCGCAGGCCTTCTTGATGAGCACCGCAGCCGGCGGCGTCTTGGTGATGAAGGTGAACGAGCGATCCTGATACACGGTGATGACCACCGGGATGATCAGGCCGGCCTGCTTGGCGGTACGGTCGTTGAAATCCTTGCAGAAGCCGGGGATGTTCACGCCGTGCTGGCCCAGCGCCGGGCCGATCGGCGGCGCGGGCGTGGCCTTGCCGGCAGGTACCTGCAGCTTGATCAGCGCGGTAACTTTCTTTGCCATTGGGGAATCCTCCTTATTTGTATGTGGTGAAGCGGAGCGCGTTGAAGCGCACCTCCCACTCCCTGAAAACCCGGCCTGCGCCGGGGGATCAGCGTCTGCGCGCCGCGGGCGTGACGCCCGGGCAATGCGCCTTACTCTTCTTCGCGCACGACCTCGTCGAACTTGAGCTCGACGGGCGTCTCCTGCTTGAACATCAGCACCATGACGTTGACGGTCTGCGTCTGTTCGTCGATGGAGACCACGCGGCCGGAGAAGTTTTCAAACAGCCCGCTCAGGATGCGCACAGTGTCGCCGGGCTGTATATCCACGCGCGTCTGCGTGCGCGGCTCGAACAGCGAGGCAAAGTCCGTTTCCGAAAGGGGCGTGGGCTTGTTGCCGGCGCCGACAAAGCCTGTCACGCCGCGCGTGTTGCGCACGATGTACCAGGTCTCGTTGGTCATCAGCATCTTCACCAGCACATAGCCGGGCAGCAATTTGCGCTGCACCACCTTGCGCTTGTTGTTTTTGATCTCCACGACCTCTTCGGTGGGGATGCTCACCTCGGGGATGAGCTCCTGCAGGCCGTTGTTTTCCACGGCCTTTTCCAGGTTGACCTTGACCTTGTTTTCATAGCCGGAATAGGTATGTACGACATACCATTTGACTTCAGGATTCTCAGCCATGACGGCCACCTTAGCTGACCATCAGATCGACGAGCTTGCCAGCGCCCAAGTCGATCACGCCGATGATGACGCCCATGATGACGATGAACACCAGCACCACGATGGAATAGTTGATCATATCCTTTTTCGTGGGCCAGGTGACCTTCTTCAACTCATAGAACATCTCGCGGAACTTGCGGCCGATGCCCTTGACGAGCCGCACGAAGAAGCCGCCGATGCGCTTAAAGATATTCTTCTTTTCAGCGGTGTTAGCCATGTTGGACAACTCCTTCTGACCCTTAGCGGGTCTCCTTGTGGCTGGTGTGCTTCTTGCAGAAGCGGCAGTACTTGTTCATCTCCAGGCGGTCGGGGTCGTTCTTCTTGTTCTTCATGGTATTGTAATTGCGCTGCTTGCACTCCGAGCAGGCCAGCGTAACCTTGACTCGCTTATCAGATGCCATCCTTGGACACCTCCCATTTTAAGATTCGCGCCCTCGCGCCGCCTCATAAGGGCTGCACGACAATAAAGCCCCATCCGGGACAGACCAGTATATTATAAACCAGTTTTCCCCCGATTGCAAGGGAAAAGCGCCCCTTACAGCCAAATTTTACACACTTACCGCCTTTTCTTCGCATCCCAGGGCAAGACCGCGTCCCCGCGCACGAGGAAAGCGCGCCTTGCCAGGCCCGCCAGCGGCTGGTCGGAGTAGGAATCGGAATAAAAATCGTCGATCCCGCCGTCGGGGAAGGCGGCGCGGAACCTTCTCACCTTCTCCTCCCCGTGGCAGTTCGGCCCGGAAAAGCGCCCGGTGTATTTGTCCACCGGCGAGCCGAGCACATGCTTTATCCCCAGCGCCGCGCAGGCCGGGCGGATGAGAAATTCCGGCGAGGCGGAGATCACCACGTCGTCCTCCCGATGCCGTTCCCTGTAAAACGCCTTGACGCGGGGAAGGTTCTTTTCCCAGAAGCGCGCAAGCTCCCGGTCCACGTCCACGCGGGAAAGGAAGGAGAGCATGCGCTCCTTGAACGCCTGCTTCTCCCGCTTTTTGAGCAGGAAGAGGGCGGCGTTCCCGATCTGCCCCGGCACGTCCGGCCACATGCGCGGCGCGCGCAAAAGGCACCAGGCAAAGAAGCGGGCGGTGGAGTCCCCCCGCAGGATGGTGTTGTCAAAATCATACACGT
>CAWVKS010000007.1:0-337621 GCA_963930055.1 uncultured Bacillota bacterium
AGATCGATATGGAGATCGGCGAGGCGCGCACGCTCACCGCCGCCGTATCGCCGCAGGATGCGCACCCCACCGTGACGTTCGTAAGCTCCAACAGCGCCGTGGCAACCGTTTCGCAATCGGGCGAGGTCTACGCCGTGGGCGCGGGCGAAGCCGTGATCACCGCGCGCGCCTGGGGCGGGGCGAGCGCCTCCTGCGTGGTGCGCGTGGCGGGCGTGCCCCTTTCCGGCATCGGCTTTTCGCAGAGCGCCCTGACGCTGCGCGTGGGCGAACAGGTGGGCACGGCGCTGGAATTCTACCCGGAGGGCGCTTCCGACCGGCGCGTGGCTTACAGCGTGGAGGGCACGGGCGTGATCGCCGTTTCCCCCGACGGCGTTGTCACCGGGCTTTCCGAGGGCACGGCGCGGCTGGTGGCCGTGGCCGCGGACGGGGGGCACACGGACATACTCGACGTGACGGTCGAACCCGCCGCCGCCAGGCTGCGCGCGCTCATCGTCGGCCAGCAGATGTATGAAGAAGGGGTCAACAGCGTGCGCGTCGGCTCCATCAACACCGCGCAGAGCGTCTCCTTCCTGTTGCAGAACCAGAACGTGGACGGGGAGAGCTACGAGACCACGGTGCTGCTCGACTCCACGCGCGCCGAGACGCTTTCCGCCATCCGCACGGCCTTTGGAGGCGCGCAGGAGGGCGATATATCGCTGCTTTACATCACCTGCCACGGCTATTATGCCCACGGCATGAGCTTTTTTGAATTGTACGACGGCTCCGTGATCGCCGCGCGCGACCTGGAGCGCGAACTGCGCAAGGTGCCGGGCACGGTGGTGGTCATCGCCGACTGCTGCGGCAGCGGCGGGCTGATCGGCAGGGCTTCGACGCTGGAGGACTTCAACCGCGGCATCGTGCAGGTGTTTTCCGGCTATGTGGGCGCCCCCACGTTTGCCGGCAGCAAGTACAAGGTCATCGCCAGCGCCTCGCTCGACCAGGACAGCTACCGCATCAGTTTCGACGAAAATATCACCGAAAGCGACATGGCCACCGTGCTGGCGCGGGCGCTGTGCGATGGGGCGGGCTGGAGCCTCGGCGGCGGCCGGCGCGCCGCACTGCGCGCCGATACGGACTACGACCGGCAGATCACTTTCGGGGAGATCGGCCTCTACATCGCCCGCCGCGTGCCCTGGTACCTCGACGTGGCCGGCAAGCTGGCCGGGGCGGAGGCGGCCTATGTGCAAAACGTACAGGTCTATCCCGAGGGCGACCCGCTGGTGCTGTTCGGACGGCAGGGGCAATGAGGCGTTTTGCCGCCGCCATAGCACAGAAGGCGAAGTTTCTCCTGCAAATTTATGTTAAATCTTTGAGAAAAGTTCTGCCTTGCAGGAATTGATTTTCGCTTCTCGAATCATATAAGTTAGCGTATTTTCGAAACACGTACAGGATGAGGAGGAATTCCCGTTTCCAAGGTGATCGTGGCGGAACATGCCGGTTTCTGTTTTGGCGTGCGCCGGGCGGTGGAAGCCGCGAAGGCCGCCGCGCCGGCCTGGACGCTCGGCCCGGTGATCCACAACCCGCGCGTGGTGGCGGAACTTGCCGAACTGGGCGTAGTCAGCGCCGACGCGCCGGAGGGCATTCCCGAGGGCGCGGTCGCGGTGGTGCGTTCGCACGGCGTGGGCCGGGAGACGCTTTCCCGTTTACGCGCGCGCGCGCGCGAGGTGTGCGACGCCACCTGCCCTTTCGTGAACCGCATCCACGAAATGGCGCAGGAAGCGGAGGCGCGGGACGTGCCCCTGATCGTGGTGGGCGAGGAGCGCCACCCGGAAGTGGAAGGCATCCGCGGCTGGACGCGCGGCAAAAGCTATGCCGTGGCCAGCGAGGACGCCGCCCGGGCGCTGCCGGAGATGGCGCGCGCGCTGGTGGTATCGCAAACCACGTTCATCCTCGAGCGCTTTGAATGCGTATGCGCGGCCCTGAAAGAGCGCGTGCGCGATATGGAGATACGCACGACCATCTGCCCCGCCACGCGCGAGCGGCAGGAGGAAGCCGTCCGTCTGGCAAAAAGCGTGGACGTAATGCTGGTGGTGGGCGGCAGGGAGAGTTCCAACAGCCGCAAGCTGTTTGAGCTGGTCAAAGCGGTTTGCCCACGCGCGCACTTCATCGAGGGCGCGCGCGAGGTGGAAAATACATGGTTCCAACAAGCAGACCGGGTGGGAATTACAGCCGGCGCCTCTACGCCGGATTGTACAATTAAGGAGGTAGCAGCAAGAATGAACGACATCGAGAAGCAGGTCACTCCGTCCGAGGAGCAGCAGGCCGAGGCCAATTCCGCGGAATCCGACTTTATGGCGGACGTGGAAAAGTCCATGGTACAGCTCCGTCCCGGGCAGACGATCACGGGCACCGTGGTGCAGATCACCAATGACGAGGTCTGCGTCAACGTCGGTTACAAGGCAGACGGATTGGTTAAGAAAGCTGACCTCTCCTCGACCGATGTAAAGGTTGGCGACGAGATCGAAGTCGAAGTCGTCAAGGTCAACGACGGCGAAGGCAACGTGCTGCTCTCGCAGCGCAACATCGTCAACCGCAAGATCTGGGACGAGATCATGGCCAAGTATGAGTCCGGCGAATACGTCACCGGCACCGGCAAGGAAGCCGTCAAGGGCGGCCTGCTGGCCGACGTGATGGGTATCCGCTGCTTCATCCCCGCCTCCCAGCTCTCCCTGCGCTATGTGGAGAAGATCGAGGAGTTCGTGGGTCAGGAGCTGACCTTGCAGATCATCGAAGTGGACAAGCCCAAGAAGCGCATCGTCGCTTCGCGCAAGAAGGTGCTTCTGGCTGAGGAAGCCGAGCGCAAAAAGGCCATTTGGGACGCTCTGGAAGTTGGCAGCGTGGTCAAGGGCGTCGTTCGCCGTCTGGCGGACTTCGGCGCGTTCGTCGACATCGGCGGCGTGGACGGCCTTGTGCATGTGACCGACCTGAGCTGGGGCCGCGTGCAGCATCCCTCGGATGTTGTCAAAGTCGGCGACGAGATCGATGTGAAGATCCTCAACGTCGACCCCGCCCGCGAGCGCATTTCCCTCTCCTATAAGCAGACCCGTCCGCGTCCGTGGACCGTGGCCGGCGAGAAGTACCCGGTCGGCTCCATCGTCGAGGGCAAGGTCGTGCGCATCACCACCTTCGGCGCCTTCGTGGAGCTCGAGCCCGGCCTGGACGGCCTGGTGCACATCTCCCAGTGCGCCCTCACCCGCATCGCCAAGGTCGAGGACGCGGTCAACGTCGGCGACATCGTGCGCGTGAAGGTGCTGGACGTCAACACCGAAGCCAAGCGCATTTCCCTGTCCATCCGCGAGGTGCTCGAGGACGAGGCCATGGAGCAGATGCCCGCGGGCAACGACCTGGACGAGTACGCCATCGTGGACGTGCCCGAGGCTATTGAGGACGAGCCCGAAGCCGTGCCGGTGGAGATCCCCACCGCCGAGACCGAGGAAGCTCCCGCCGAGGAATAACAACATCATGCCTGTGCGGCACGGCCTTTCGTCGTGCCGCATTTTTCTATTTTACCCACAGAAAGGTCGTTTTCTATGCCACAGATGGAGACGCTTTCGCTTTTCTCCGAGCGCGACGGGCTGGAACTGCCGCTGCTTATCTGCGTGCCGGACGGCGATGTGCGCGCGGTGGTGCAGTTTTCCCACGGCATGTGTGAAAACAAGGAGCGCTACGCGCCGTTTATGGAGTATTTGGCGGTACGCGGCTTCGCCTGCGCCATCCACGACCATCGCGGCCACGGCGCGGCGGCGCTTAAGCGCGGGGAGCTGGGCTACTTTGGCGCGGACGGCGCGAACGCGCTGGTGGACGATCTGCACCAGGTGACGGCGTGGCTGCGCGAGCGCTTCCCCGGCAAGCGCGTCTACCTCTTTGGCCACAGCATGGGTTCGCTGGCGGCGCGCGTCTATGCCGGGCGCTTCGATCAGGAGCTTGCCGGCCTCGTGGTCTGCGGAAGCCCCGGTTGGAATCCCGGCGCGCCCTTTGGGCGGCTGATGGCGCGCGTCCTTGGGGCGCGCAGCGGCGGCCGCGCGCGGAGCAGGTTCTTGAAGGTGCTGACCTTTGGGCCGTTCTACCGCGCGTTCAAAAAGGAACAGAGCAAGTGCGCCTGGATCTGCTCGGACAAGGCCGTGGTGGCCGCCTACGAGTTGGACCCGCTGTGCGGCTTCACGTTTACCTGCAACGGCTTTGCTTCCCTTTATACGCTGATGGAGCAGTGCTACGACCGGCATGTGAAGGCGGGCAAGCCGGATTTGCCCATACTCTTCATCTCCGGCGCGGAGGACGCCTGTCGCGGCGGGGACAAGGGCTTTGCGCAGGCCGTGGAGATGATGCGCGGGCGCGGCTACCGGGAAGTGGACAGCCGTCTCTACCCCGGCATGCGCCACGAGATACTCAACGAAGCGGGCAGGCAGGCCGTGTATGACGACGTGCTTTCCTGGCTGGAGAAGCAGGAGGCGGGGGCATGATCGCGGTGGTGGCCGGCGTGGTGCGCCGGGAGGGGCGCGTGCTGCTCTGTCAGCGGCCGGAGGGGAAGCGCTTCGGCCTTCTGTGGGAATTCCCCGGCGGCAAGGTCGAGGCGGGCGAAACCCCGGAAGCAGCGCTGGAACGGGAACTGCGCGAGGAGTTGGACGTTCAGACGCGCACGGGGCGCGTGCTGGACGCATTGCGCATGGATAGCCGCGACGGCGGCGATCTGCTGCTGTTGTTCTACGAGAGCGAAATCGTGCGCGGCGAGCCGCGAACGGTGGAGTGCCGCGCGCTTGACTGGGCGTTGCCGGAGGGACGTGGCCGCATACGACCTCGCCCCGGCGGACAGTCTGTTTTTGCGGCGGCGGGCCGGAGCTGTTTGGCGCGCGCTGAAGTGCCCCCGGCGACGGTTGGGCGCAAAAACTGTATCTTTGGGCGCGCAGGGCTTTCCTTTGCCGGCCGCGCGCTGTATAATGGATGCCGAAAGGAGGCGTGGAAATGGACTTTGTTTCCTATATACCGGCCATCATACTGCTGATCCTCGGCTTTGGGCTGGTCGTGCTGGAGATGTACCTGCCGGGTTTTGGCGCGCCGGGCATCCTCGGCTGCATACTGCTGGTGGCCGGCGTGGTCGCCCGCCAGGCCGACGCCTTTGCAGGCGCTGATCATGGCGCTGATCATCGTCGCCCTTTTGTGCGTCGCGCTTTCGATCTTCATACACTCCGCCTCCAAGGGGCGGCTGGCGAACTCGAAGCTGGTGCTCAAGGAAGTTGGCCACCAGGCCGGAAAGCGAGAACGAACTGAAGTACTTCGTCGGCAAGACGGGCACCGCCGAAACGCCCCTGCGCCCCGCGGGCATCGCCGTGTTCGACGGCGTGAAGCTCAATGTGGTCTCTGAAGGCGCGTTTGTGGAGGCATCGCGGCCGGTGACGGTCGAGCGCGTAGAGGGCAACCGCATCGTGGTGCGGGAGGCGCAACAGGCGTAAACGCTTGAGGGACGCCGCGAACGCGGCGGATTTGGAAGGGAGGAATCTATCGTGACTACGGGCAGCATCGTTGTAAGTTTCATCGCCATTATCGGCATCATCCTTGTGCTCATTCTCTTTTTGCGCTTTGTGCCGCTGGGATTGTGGATCTCGGCGCGGCCGCGGGCGTGCGCGTGCGCATCGTCTCTTTGATCGCCATGCGCTTCCGTCGCGTCAACCCCTTTAAGGTCGTCCTGCCGATGATCAAGGCCACCAAAGCCGGCCTCGACCTTGACATGAACGAGCTGGAAGCGCACCTGCTGCGCGGGCGGCAGCGTGGACCGCGTGGTCGATTCGCTGATCGCCGCGCAGTCGGCGCAGATACCGCTGGAGTTCGAGCAGAGCCGCGCCATCGACCTGGCCGGCCGCGATGTGCTCGAAGCGGTAAAGATGTCGGTCAACCCCAAGGTCATTGAGACGCCCGGTGGTGGCCGCCATCGCCAAGGATGGCATCGAGCTGCGCGCCAAGGCCCGCGTGACCGTTGCGCGCCAACATCGCCCGCCTGGTCGGCGGCGCCGGCGAGGAGACGATCATTGCCCGCGTCGGCGAGGGCATCGTCACCACGGTCGGCTCTTCGCCCACGCACAAGGAAGTGCTGGAAAACCCGGACCTCATCAGCCGCACGGTGCTGGCCAAGGGTCTGGACGCGGGCACGTCCTTTGAGATCCTCTCCATCGACATCGCCGACGTGGACGTGGGCCGCAACGTGGGCCGCGCAGCTGCAGATCGATCAGGCCGAGGCTGACCGCCGCATCGCGCAGGCCAAGGCCGAGGAGCGCCGCGCCATGGCCGTTGCCCACGAGCAGGAAATGATCGCCGCCGTGCAGGAGATGCGCCCGCGTGGTCGAGGCCGACGGGCCGAAAGTGCCGCGCGCCATGGCCGAGGCGCTGCGCCAGGGCAAGTTGGGCGTGATGGACTACTACAACATGCAGAACGTCATCTCCGACACCCGCATGCGCGATTCCATCGCCGGCACGGACGCGACCGTGGCCAAGCCGCTCGACGAACAGAATGGCGGCAAGAAGTAAACCGCATGACGACCCCGCGGAGGCGCGGCGGCCCCGCCCTCCGCAACCATAGAAGGGAGGGACGCGCTTGGATGATGCTCTGATCGTTGTGATCGCCCTCATCGCCGATCGTCGGCTCCGTGATCAAAAACGCCAAAAAGACCGCGAAAAAGCGTCCCGGACAGGCGCAGAGACCGCAGGCCGCGCCGCCCCAAAAAGGCCGGCTACGACCCGACGCGCAAGGAAGTTGACTGGGAAGAGGCCTTCCCGCCCGATGTGCGGGAAGTGCTGGCCAGGGAGCGCGGCAAGGGCGCGGCGAAGAAGTACAACGCTCCAAACCCAAACCCACGCCTGTCAGCGCGGCAAAGCCCGCGGCGGAGGGCGTGAGCCCCGTGTTTGCCGACGGCTGCGCAGGCGGTTCGCTGCCCCACGAGGCGGATACGGAGGGCAAGAGCGTCGCCTACGCCGACGGCTGCGTGGGCGGCTCGCTCCCCCACGACGACCGGCCCCCGCGCCAGCGCGCGACGCCGCGCGAGCAGGCCCCGGACACCCGCCCGGTGCTGCTGGACGCCGCCTCGCACGTCAAAAGCCAGCCGAAGCTCACCGCGGCGGAAATGCGCCGCGCCGTGATCACGGCGGAAGCGCTCGCCCGCCCCGTGGCGCTGCGGCCGCAACGGATACCGCCTGTAAACACATCGCCCGTGTGCGCGTCCCCCGTGGGCGCGCACGCTTGTATTTTGGAAGAAATCCTCGTTGGGGCGAAGGATTTTCGCCGCCCGTGGAAGAATCATTTACAAGAAACGTGAAAAAGGAAACGTGAAAAGGAGACAAGACCATGGAGCCCATCCGCATACTGATCGCCGACGACGACCCCGGCATGCTCCTGATGACGCGCAAGCTCATCGCGCGCGCCGAGGATTACCAGCTCGTGGGCGAAGCGCAGAGCGGCGAGGAGCTGCTGGCGCTGTATGAGAAGTTCACGCCCGAAGTGGTGCTGATGGACGTGGAGATGCCCGGCATGTCCCGGCATCGACTGCGCGCGCGTCATCCAGGACAAGAACCCCAAGGCGGTGCTGGTGTTCGCCACGGCGCATGAACAGTACATGAAGAGCGCCTTTGAGGTCTATGCCTTTGACTATCTGGTGAAGCCCTTCCCCGTGGAGCGCGCCCTCAACACGCTGCGGCTCATCCGCGAGCGGTTGCGGGAGAGCGCCGCCGCGCAGGCGGTGAATGCGCGCCCCCGGCCCCGCGACGGCGCCGTCGCGGCTGATGCTCAAAAAGCCGCGACGGGCTCTCGTTCGTGGACATCGAGGACATACTGCTGGTGCAGCGCGAGGAGCGGCAGACCGTCATCTACACCGTGGGCGACGGCCGCTACGTCACCGGTGAAGGGCTGAGCGAGCTGGAAGAGAGATTGCCTGCGAATATGTTCTTCCGCACCCACAAATCCTACATCGTGAACATCGGCCAGATCGAATCCGTCACGCCCTACGGCCGCTGGACGTACATCGTGCGCCTGTGCGGCACGAAGCGCGACGCGCTCATCACCCACGAGCGCTTCGACGAGCTGCAAAAACTCTTTTCCTGACAGGAGGTCGTCATGCTATCCCGTTTGATCGCTGAACAGGCGCTCGCCGCCGCCTTAAAGACCGGCGGCGACTTTGCCGAAATATTCTGTGAAGATACGCGCTCCAGCAGCCTGACGCTCAACGCCGGCGCCATCGAAACGGCGCTCACGGGGCGCAGCGCCGGGGCGGGCGTGCGCGTGTACAAGGGCTTTCCAGCGTCTATGTGTTCACCAACGACGTCTCCCTTTCCGGCCTTGTGCGCGCGGCGCAGAAGGCGGCGGACGCCATCGGTTCCGCCGACCCGCACAGTGGACGTGCGCCTGACCGGCGCTATCCCCCGCAACATACACGCCATCGCCCAACTGCCCATGGACGTGCCCGGGGACGCGGCGCGCGCGGGTGGTCAAGGCGCCGACGCCGCCGCCCGCGCCGTGTCCGCGGAGGTGAGCCAGGTGACGGCGCGCCTCTATGACTGGGAGACGGACGTGGTCATCGCCAACAGCGAAGGCTTGCTCGTCCCCCGACCGCCGCGTCTACACCCGCCTGGCGCTGACGGCGGTGGCTTCCGCAGGCGGCGAGAGCCAGACCGGCAGCTACAATCCCGGGGCGATGATGGGCTTTGAATTGTTCGACGGCCGCGTGGACCCCGAGGAGGTGGGCCGCCGCGCCGCGAAACAGGCCGTGACCATGCTGCACGCCGAGCCCTGCCCGGCGGGGGTGATGTGCGCGGTCATCGACAAGGGCTTTGGCGGCGTCATCTTCCACGAGGCCTGCGGGCACTCGCTGGAAGCAACGGCGGTGGCCTTCGGCAATTCCGAGTTCGCCGGCAAGCTGGGGCAGCAGATCGCTTCCCCCATCGTCACCGCCATCGACGACGGCACCATGGAAAATGAATGGGGCTCCATCAACATAGACGACGAGGGCAATCCCGCCACACGGCTGGTGCTCATTGAAAACGGCGTCCCTCAAAAAACTACATGGTCGACCGCCTCAACGGCCGGCGCATGGGCATGGCCGTCACCGCAGCGCCCGGCGGCAGGACTACACCTGCGCGCCCACTTCGCGCATGCGCAACACGTTCATTCGCCCCAGGAAACGACGACGAGGAAGAAATCATCTCCTCCATGGGCGACGGGCTGTACGCCAGGGCCATGGGCGGCGGCTCGGTCAACCCCATCACCGGGGGAGTTCAACTTCGCCGTTTCCGAGGGCTACCTTGTGAAGGGCGGCAGGATCGACCGCCCCGTGCGCGGGGCGACGCTCATCGGCAAGGGCGCGGACATACTCAAAAAGATCGACCGCGTGGGCAAGACGTTGGAACTTGGGCAGGGCATGTGCGGCTCGGTGAGCGGCAGCATACCCGTCAACGTGGGCCAGCCGATGATCCGCGTGACCGACATCACCGTGGGAGGGCGCTGAGATGGAGCGAAGCGAATTTTATCAGCTTCTGTTCAAGCGGGCGAAGGAGGCGGGCTTTTCCGCCTGCGAGGCCTATTACGCCGCCGGGGAGAGCTTTTCCGTGACTGTGTTCGGCGGCGAGATCACCGACTATTCCGCCTCTGAGAGCTGCGGGCTGGCTTTCGCGGCCTCGTGGACGGCAGGATGGGCTACGCCTCCACGCAGGCGCTGGACGAGGATTCCATCGCCCTGCTGGTGGAAGGCGCGCGGGAGAACGCGCGGCTCATCGAGTGCGGGGACGAGCAGTTCCTCTTTGCCGGGGGCGGAGAAGTACGCCGAGGTATGCAACGATAACCCCGACATCGACGACGTCCCCGTGACGGAGAAGATCCACCTTTGCAAATCCGCTGGAGACCATGGCCGTGGGCATGGACGCGCGCGTGCGCCGCGAGGCCGAGGCGGGCGTGATTCAGCGAGTCCGGCGAAGTGGAGATCGTCAACACGCTCGGCCTAAATGTGCGCCACCGCTCCAACATCATCGGCGGCTATGTGCAGCCCGTGGCCGAGGTAGATGGCCGCGTCAGCTCCGGCTCCGCGCTGTTTTTTGAAAACGACCCGGCGAAGATCGACGCGGAAAAGGCCGCCCGCGAGGCGGTGAAGGAGGCCGTGGACGGCCTGGACGCCGCAAGCGTTCCCTCGGGCAACTACCGCGTGCTTCTGAAAAACGACGCGGCCGCGCAGATGCTGCGCACGTTTTCCCGGCGTGTTCTCCGCCGGACCGCGCCCAGAAGGGGCTTTTCGCTGCTCAAAGGGCGCGAGGGCGAGAAGATCGCCGCGGGGTGTCTGACCATCGCGGACGAGCCGCCACCTGCCAGGGCAGGCCGCCTCCACGCCCTTCGATGGCGAGGGCGTGCCCACTTTCCGCAAGGAGGTCGTCTCCGGGGGCGTTTTAAAGACGCTTTTGCACAACCTCAAGACCGCGAAAAAAACAGGGCGTGGAGACGACGGGCAAACACTAGATCGCGTGTTCTGCCGCGGCGGCTACGCCTCGCCCGTGGGCGTGGCGCCGTCCAACTTCTGCGTGCAGCCCTCGAAGTTCACCTTTGAGGACATGCTCGACCTCCTGGGCGACGGTCTGTTCATCACCGACCTGCAGGGCTGGCACGCCGGCGCGGACGCGGTGAGCGGCGATTTTTCCCTGCCCGCGCGCGGCTACCGTGTGGAAAATGGCAAAATCGCCGGCTGCGTAAACCAGATCACAGTGGCGGGCAACTTCTTTGCGCTGCTCAAAAGCGTGGAAGCCGTGGGCGGCGATTTGAAGTTCTCCGCGCCTTCGGCAAGCGCTTTTGCCAGCCCATCGCTGCTCATCCCGGCGCTCTCGGTGGCGGGAAAATAACCGTTTTGACACAATTTTTTCGTCGCATTGCCCCGTTTGTAACCCCGATCCCCGGCAAATCAAGTTGATTTCCGGGGATCAGATGTGTATAATGGTACCGTATATGCAAACCCTGATGATTAAGGAGATGGATTCCATGGCAGATCGTCGGCCTCCGCAGCGGCCTGTATCGTCCACGGCGCGGCGAACCGCGCCGGGCGGCGCACGGCCCTCCGGCTCCCGGCCCTCCGGCGCACGGCCCTCGGGATACCGCCCCTCCGGCGCGCGGCCTTCGGGCGGCGCGGCGCCCCGGCGCAATCCCCCGCAACGCGGTGGCAGGCGCGCAAGCGGACGCTTTTACGTATTCCTCGGCATACTGGCGCTCATTATCGTCGCCGTGGTGCTGCTCATCTGGCGGCCGTGGGCGACGAACCCCGACCCGGGGGAAGCGGTGGTCGCCGTAACGGCCACGCCGGCGGCGATGGCCCCGGCGGCAGACGCGACCGTCGCCCCGGACGCGCAGACGGGCGCGGGCGACGCGGCGCAGCAGGGCTCGACGCCCCTGAGCGAGCTCCTGGGCAGCGAAAACACCGAAATCGCCGGCCTGACCGACGACCAGATGGTGCAGGTGACGGACCTGGCGGTGAACACCGGCCTCTCCCCCGAATGGCAGAACATACTGCTGCTGGGCGTCGACCAGCGCATGCAGGATGAGAGCTGCCGTTCGGATACGATGATCATCTGCTCGATCAACACGGAGACTTCCGAGGTGAAGCTGACTTCGCTGATGCGCGACATGGCCGTGGAGTTCACCGAGCTGGGCGCGAACAACGGCACCTACCGCCTCAACGCCGCCAACTACTTCGGCGGGCCGGAGCTGACGATGCGCACCATCAACCAGCTCTTGGGCATGAACATTGAAAAATACGTGCTGGTCAACTTTACCGGCTTTACGCAGATCTGCGAGGCGCTGGGCGGCATCGAGATGGACATCACCCAGGAAGAGATGGAGCAGATCAACCACAATGCCTACGGCCAGTATCAGATCGCCAAGGAGAACGGCTGGGACGAGAGCAACCTCATCAGCACCAACCACGACCTGACCGAGTATGGCGAGAACGTCCACCTGAACGGACGGCAGGCGCTGGCCTACGCCCGTATCCGCAAGATCGACAGCGACTGGGAGCGCACCAATCGCCAGCGCAAGGTGCTGGTGGCGATGATGGAAAAGATGCGCGGCACCAACGCCATGCAGCTGTTGCAGCTGGGCATGACGCTGCAGCAGTACGTCGAGACGAACATGACGCTGGAAGAGATCATCAACATTGCCGACAAGGTGCTCAACAGCGGCCTGGACGGCGCGGAGACGATGGTGCTCCCCGTGACGGACACCTACGTGCAGGAGACGCGCAACAACCAGTCCATGTTCTACGATGTGGATTGGACGACCAACGCGCGCGAACTGCAGAACTTCATTTACTACTGACCCCCTTGCCCGCGGCAGAGACCGCGGGCTTTTTTCTGCCCGTACATCGTCAGCGTGCCCCAAGGCGAATGTTCGCGTTTTTTCCGAACTTTTAATGCTTTTGATAGTCCAACGTTCGTTGACAAGAGCGGATGTAATGTATATCATGGTTTTGTCACGATCAATGTTCGTAAACAGGAGGGATCACTTTGCGCAAGGTAGCCGTAGTCATGGGCAGCGACAGCGACCTGGGCGTCATGCGCGCCTGCGCCGAGACGCTCAAGGCGTTGGGCGTGCCGTTCTGCGTGCGCGTGCTTTCCGCGCACCGCACGCCGGAGGAAGCGCGTTCCTTTGCCATGAACGCGCGCGAGGAGGGCTTTGGCGCCATCATCGCCGCCGCGGGCAAGGCCGCGCATCTGGCTGGGGCCATGGCGGCCAATACCACGCTGCCGGTCATCGGCGTGCCCATCAAGTCCTCGACGCTGGACGGGCTGGACGCGCTCTTGTCCACCGTGCAGATGCCGCCGGGAATGCCGGTGGCCACCGTGGCCATCGACGGGGCCAAGAACGCCGCGCTGCTGGCTGCGCAGATCATCGCCGTGGAAGATAGCGAGCTTGCGGAACGCCTCATGGCCGACCGCGAGGCCACCAAAGCAAAGATCATCGCAAAGGACGCGCAGATCAGCGCCGAATTCGCACAGGAATAACGGGAGGGCACCATGGAAAAGACGAATCTTTTGTATGAAGGCAAGGCCAAGAAGGTTTACGAGACCAACGACCCCTCTTTGCTGATCGTAGATTACAAGGACGACGCCACCGCCTTCAACGGCCTGAAAAAGGGCACCATCGCCGGCAAGGGCGAGATCAACAACCGCGTGACCAACCACCTGATGAAGCTGCTGGAGAAAAACGGCGTCCCCACGCACTTCGTGGAGGAGCTTTCCCCGCGCGAGACGGCGGTCAAGCGCGTTTCCATCGTGCCGCTTGAGGTCATCGTGCGCAACATCGCCGCCGGTTCTCTGGCCAAGCGTCTGGGCCTTGCCGAAGGCACGAAGATGAAAAAGACCGTGCTCGAGTTCTGCTACAAGGACGACGAATTGGGCGACCCGATGGTCAACGAGTATCACATACTCGCCATGGAGTACTGCACGGAGGAAGAATTGAAGCTCATCAGCCAGTACGCGCTGAAGGTCAATGAAGTGCTTTCCGCCTATCTCAAGGATCTGGGCATCGAACTGATCGACTTCAAATTGGAGTTTGGCCGTCTGGCGGACGGCACCATCGTGCTGGCGGATGAAATTTCCCCGGACACCTGCCGCTTCTGGGACAGCGCCACCGGCGAAAAGCTGGACAAGGATCGCTTCCGCCGCGACCTCGGCCACGTCGAGGACGCCTACCACGAGATCCTGCGCCGCCTGATGGGCGAATAAAGAGGGAAACGTATGTTTAACGAACTGCATGAGGAATGCGGCGTGTTCGGCGTTTACAGCCGCGATGGTCTGAACGTCGCCTCGCTGTGCTATTACGGACTGTACGCCTTGCAGCATCGCGGCCAGGAGAGCTGCGGCATCGCCATCAACGACGACGGCGTGATCCACTGCCACAAGGGCGCGGGGCTGGTCAGCGACATCTTCACCCCGAAGCCCTGCACTCCCTGGGCACGGGCCAGATGGCTGTGGCGCATGTGCGCTACGGCACCATGGGCACCGACCCCCGCCTCAACGCCCAGCCGCTGGTGGTCAACCACATCAAGGGCCGCATGGCGCTGGCGCACAACGGCGCTTTGACCAACGCCGCCGACTTGCGCTCCGCCTTTGAGATGGAGGGCTCCATCTTCCACACCACCTCGGATACGGAGGTCATCACCTACGCCATCACCCGCGAGCGCATCGCCTCCAAGTCCATTGAGGAGGCCGTCTGCCGGGCGATGAACCACTTGAAGGGCGCGTATTCGCTGGTCATCATGTCGCCCAGCAAATTGATCGCCGCCCGCGACCCGCACGGCTTCCGCCCCCTGTGCATCGGGCAGTTGGGCAACAGCACCATCTTCGCCTCGGAGAGCTGCGCCCTGGACGCCATCGGCGCGCATCTGGTGCGCGATCTGGAGCCTGGCGAAATCGTGGTGGTGGACAAGGACGGCATGCGCTCCGACCGCACGCACGTGGGCGAGGCGGAAAAGACCTCCTGCGTGTTCGAGTACATCTACTTTGCCCGCCCGGATTCCGTGATCGACGGTTCCAGCGTCCACGTGGCGCGCGTGCGCGCCGGGGCGTTCCTGGCTCTGGAGCATCCCGTGCAGGCCGACGTGGTCATCGGCGTGCCGGACAGCGGCCTCGACGCGGCGCTGGGCTACGCGCGGCAGAGCGGCATCCCCTACGGTATCGGCTTTATCAAGAGCAAGTACATCGCCCGCACGTTCATTCAGCCCACGCAGTCCGAGCGCGAGAACCTCGTGCGCATCAAATTGAACCCCGTGGCGGCCACGGTGAAGGGCAAGCGCGTGGTGCTGGTGGACGACTCCATCGTGCGCGGCACCACCTGCGCGCGCATCGTGCGGCTTTTGCGCGAGGCGGGGGCGACGGAAGTGCACATGCGCTCCTCCGCGCCGCCGTTTATGAACCCCTGCTACTTTGGCACCGACATCGACAGCCGCGACAAATTGATCGCCTGCAAGCATTCCATCGAGGAAATTTGCCAGATCATCGGCGCGGATTCCCTCGGCTACCTGAGCTGCGAGAGCGCCAGGAAGCTGGCCGACAATTCCCATGGCTTCTGCACCGCCTGCTTCGACGGTAAATATCCCGTGGAGCCGCCCAAGGGCTGCACCAAGACCAAGTACGAGCGCAAGATCTCGGAGGCTGAAGCATGAAAAGCGCCAGTGAGAGCTACAAGCAGGCCGGCGTGGACATCACCGCCGGATACCGCGCCGTGGAACTGATGAAAAAGCACGTATCGCGCACGGCCATCCCCGGCGTGCTGGAAGGCATCGGCGGCTTCGGCGGCCTGTTCGAGATGGACCTGACGGGCATTTCCCGCCCGGTGCTGGTTTCCGGCACGGACGGCGTGGGCACGAAGCTGAAAATCGCCTTTCTGATGGACAAACACGACACCGTGGGCATCGACTGCGTAGCCATGTGCGTCAACGACGTGGTCTGCTGCGGGGCCAAACCCCTTCTCTTCCTCGACTACATCGCCTGCGGCAAGAACGTGCCGGAGCGCATCGCCGACATCGTCAAGGGCGTGAGCGAGGGCTGTGTGCAGGCCGGCTGCGCGCTGGTGGGCGGCGAAACCGCCGAAATGCCCGGATTCTACCCGGAAGACGAGTACGACCTGGCCGGTTTCAGCGTCGGTGCGGTTGATCGCGCAAAGATACTCGACCGCGAACACGTGCAGGCGGGGGACGTTCTTATCGCCCTGCCCTCTTCCGGCTTGCATTCCAACGGCTTTTCGCTGGTGCGCCGCGTGTTCGATGTGGAAAACCGCAATTTGAGCATCTTCTCTGAGGAACTGGGCATGCGCGTCGGCGAGGCGCTGCTGACCCCCACGCGCATCTACGTAAAGCCCATACTCGCGCTGATGGAGAAGGTGCGCGTGCGCTCCGTCTGCCACATCACCGGCGGCGGCTTCTATGAAAACATCCCCCGCGCTCTGCCCTCGGGCCTGACGGCGCGCATCGAGAAAAAGAACGTCCAGACACCGCCCATCTTCGGCGTACTGGCCAAGCTGGGCGGCATCCCCGAGCGCGACATGTTCAACACCTTCAATATGGGCGTGGGCATGTGCGCCATCGTGCCGCAGGACGAGGCCGACGAGGCTGTGCGCGCGCTGCGCGCGGCGGGCGAAGGCGCCTACATGCTCGGCGAAGTCGTTCCCGGCGACGAAGGGGTGGAACTGGCATGAGCGTAAGGACGGCGGTGCTCGTCTCCGGCGGCGGCACGAATTTGCAGGCGCTCATCGACGCTTCCCGCGCGGGCAACATGCCGCACGTGGACCTCTGTCTGGTGCTCTCCAACCGCGCGGACGCCTACGCGCTTGAGCGCGCGGAGCGATCCGGCATCCCCTCGGCGGTCTGCCAGCGGGAAAAGGGCGAAGCGCGCGAGGCGTTTGAAGCGCGCATGCTGGAGGTTTTGCGCGCGCACGATGTGGAGATGCTGATTTTGGCCGGGTTCATGGCCATCCTCTCCAAAGAGTTTGTGCAGAACTATCCCGACCGCATACTCAACGTCCACCCGTCGTTGATCCCCTCGTTCTGCGGCAAGGGCTTTTACGGCCTGCGCGTCCACGAGGCGGCGCTTACCTACGGCGTGAAGGTGACGGGCGCGACGGTGCATCTGGTCAACGAAATCCCCGACGGCGGACGCATCCTTCTGCAAAAGGCCGTGGAGATCGAGCCGGGCGACACGCCCGAGGCGTTGCAGCGCCGCGTGATGGAGCAGGCCGAATGGCAGCTTCTGCCCCGCGCGGCGGAAATGGTGGCCAAGGAATTGGAGGAAAAACGATGCAGAAACTGACCATCGCCCAGGCTGTGGGCGCGACTTCCTATCCCGGACGCGGCATACTCGCCGGCAAGACCCCGGACGGCACGCGGCTGTTTCTGGCCTACTTCATCATGGGCCGCAGCGTCAACAGCCGCAACCGCGTGTTTGTGGAGGACGGCGAAGGGCTGCGCACCCGCGCCTTCAACCCCTCGAAATTGTCCGACCCTTCCCTCATCATCTATGCGCCCGTGCGCGTGCTGGGAAACAGGATCATCGTCACCAACGGCGACCAGACCGACACCGTGTATGAGGCGCTGCAAAATGGCGGCACGTTCGTCTCGGCGCTGAAAACGCGCACCTTCGAGCCGGACGCGCCCAACTTCACCCCCCGCATCAGCGCCATGGCCACGCTGGAAAACGGCGATTTTTCGCTGGAGATGAGCGTTTTGAAGGCCGCGGACGCGGCGGGCAAGGCGGCGCTCAAGTGCTTCTACGCCTACGACGGCGTGGAGGCCGGGGAGGCGTGCTTCATCCACACCTACACAGGCGACGGCAGCCCCCTGCCCTCCTTTGCGGGCGAGCCGGAGCACGTGAGCCTGCCCGAGGGCTGCGTGAACTGCCTGACCGAGGCGGTGTGGAACGCCCTTAACAGGGAAAACCGTGTCTCTTTGTGGACGCGCACCATCGACCTGCGCACCGGCGAGGTCCGCACGCGCATCGTCAACGCCAACGAATAACAGCATACGACTTCCATTCCCGCGGTGCGCGCCGTGGGAATGTGGTTTGAAAGGGAGAGGAACCATGGCGCGAGAGATCGAACTCAAATACGGCGTGAACCCCAACCAGAAGCCCGCCCGCATCTTCATGGAGGAGGGCGAACTGCCCCTGAAGGTGCTTTCCGGCCGCCCCGGGTACATCAACTTCCTCGACGCGCTCAACGGCTGGCAGCTGGTGAGCGAACTCAAGCGCGCCACCGGCATGCCCGCCGCCGCGTCGTTCAAGCACGTCAGCCCCGCCGGCGCCGCCGTGGGCGAGCCCCTCGACGATGTGCTGCGCAAAATGTACTTTATCGACCCCGAGGCGGAGCTTTCCCCCCTTGCCTGCGCCTATGCGCGCGCCCGCGGCTCCGACCGCCTTTCCTCCTACGGCGATTTTATCTCCTTGAGCGACGTCTGCGACGCGGCCACGGCCAAACTCATTGCCAAGGAAGTGTCCGACGGCGTCATCGCCCCCGGCTACGAGCCGGAAGCGCTGGAGATCCTCGGCCGCAAGCGCAAGGGCAATTACAACGTCATTGAGATCGACGAAAACTACGTGCCCGCGGCGCTGGAGCGCAAGATGTGCTTTGGCGTCACCTTCGAGCAGGGGCGCAACGCGCTGGAACTCAACGAAAGCCTGCTTGAAAACGTCGTCACCGAAAACAAGACTCTGCCCGCGGAGGCGAAGCGCGACCTGCTCATTTCTCTCATCACCCTCAAGTACACGCAGTCCAACTCCGTCTGCTACGTGGTGGGCGGGCAGACCATCGGCGTGGGCGCGGGCCAGCAGTCCCGCGTACACTGCACCCGTCTGGCCGGCAACAAGGCCGACCTCTGGCAGCTCAGGCATCATCCCAAGGTACTCGCCCTGCAGTTTAGTCCCGCCCTCTCCCGCTCCGAGCGCGACAACACCATCGACCTCTACCTCTCCAATGAGGAAAGCGGCGACGTGCTGGGCGACGAGGTCTGGCAGAACTTCTTCACCGTGCGCCCCGAGCCGTTGACGGCGGAGGAAAAGAAGGCATATCTCGCCGGGGTCACTGGCGTGTCCCTGGGCAGCGACGCATTCTTCCCCTTTGGCGACAACATCGAGCGCGCCCACCGCAGCGGCGTTTCCTACGTGGCGCAGCCCGGCGGCTCCATCCGCGACGACCACGTGATCGATACCTGCAACAAGTACGGCATGGCCATGGCCTTTACCGGCGTGCGCCTGTTCCACCACTAAGGCGTTGGGAGGAAAGACGATGAAGCTGATGGTCGTTGGCGGCGGCGGGCGCGAGCACGCGCTTATCCGCATGCTGAAAAAGAACCCCGAGGTGGAGAAGATTTACGCCCTGCCGGGCAACGGCGGCATCGCGCAGGACGCGGAGTGCGTGGAGATCAAGGCCACGGACATAGAGGGCGTGGCGCGCTTCGCCGCGGAGAACCGCATCGACTTCGCCGTGGTCGCGCCGGACGACCCGCTGGCCATGGGCTGCGTGGATCGTTTGCACGCGCTCGGCATCCCCTGCTTCGGCCCCGAGGCGCGCGCCGCCGAGATCGAAGCCAGCAAGGTCTTTTCCAAGCGCCTGATGCAGAAGTACGGCATCCCCACGGCCAAGTGCGAGGTATTTGACAATGCCGAAGCGGCGCTTGCCTACGTGCGCAACACGCCTGCGCCGCTGGTGGTCAAGGCCGACGGTCTGGCGCTGGGCAAGGGCGTGCTCATCTGCAAGAGCACGCGGGAGGCCGAGGAAGCGGTCAGGCACACCATGTGCGACCACGCCTTTGGCAAGAGCGGCGACCGCGTGGTCATCGAGGAGTTTTTGGAAGGCCCGGAAGTGTCCGTGCTCGCCTTTACCGACGGCAAGGCCATGGTGCCGATGGTTTCGTCCATGGACCACAAGCGCGCCCACGACGGCGACACCGGCCTCAACACCGGCGGCATGGGCACCATCGCCCCCAACCCCTTCTACACGCCGGAGGTGGCCGAGCGCTGCATGCGGGAAATTTTCCTGCCGACGATGCGGGCGATGAACGCCGAGGGACGCACCTTCAAGGGCTGCCTCTACTTCGGCCTCATGCTCACCAAGGACGGCCCCAAGGTCATCGAATACAACTGCCGCTTTGGCGACCCGGAGACGCAGGTGGTGCTGCCGCTTCTGGACACCGACCTTCTGACCATCATGCGCGCCGTGGAGGAGGAGCGCCTTTCGGAGATCGACGTGCGCTTCAAGGGCGGCGCGGCCTGCTGCGTCATCCTCGCTTCGGGCGGCTACCCCGAAGCCTACGAAAAGGGCAAGGCCATCGACCTGGGCGGCGCGGACGCGCTTGCGGACACGTGGGTGTTCCACAGCGGCACCGCCGTAAAGGACGGGCAGCTCGTCACCAGCGGCGGCCGCGTGCTGGGCGTGACGGCCACGGGCGATACGCTCAAGACCGCCATCGACCGCGCCTACGACGCCGCCCGCAGGGTGCATTTCGACGGCATGTTCATGCGCTCGGACATCGGCAAGCGGGCGCTGGAAGTGGAGGGATACCATGGTTGACCGCCTGTTTGTGGAAAAAAAGCCCGGTTTTGACAACGAGGCCCGCGCGCTATTAAAGGACGCGCGCTCCTTCCTCGGCGTGACCAATTTGACCGGGTTGCGTCTGTTCAACCGCTACGACGTGGAGGGGCTCGATGCGGCGCTGCTTGCGCAGGCGCGGCGCAGCGTCTTTTCCGAGCCGCAGCTGGACGACGTCTACGACGAATTGCCGCAGGACGAGGGCGTGGTCTTTGCCACGGAGTACCTGCCGGGGCAATTCGACCAGCGCGCCGACTCCGCCGCCCAGTGCATCCAGCTGATGGCCCAGTGCGAGCGCCCCATCGTGCGCACGGCGCTGGTGTACATCCTCAAGGGAAATTTGTCCGACAAGGATGTGGAGACGCTCAAAAAGCACGTCATCAACCCCGTGGAACGCCGCGAGGCTTCTCTGGAAAAGCCGGAGACGCTGCGCGCCGACTACGCCCTGCCCGAGACTGTGGCGGTCATGGAAGGCTTCACGGGCTATGGCGAGGCGGAGCTGGACGCCTTCCGCCGCCAGTACGGGCTGGCGATGGACGACGCCGATCTGGCGTTTTGCCAGAAGTACTTCCAGTCCGAGCGCCGCGACCCCACGCTGACGGAAATTCGCATGATCGACACCTACTGGTCCGATCACTGCCGCCACACGACCTTCCTCACCGAGTTTACCGACGTGCGCTTTGACGACGCGCGCGTGGAGAAGGCCTACGGGCGCTATCTGGAAATTCGCGCCGCGCTCAGGCGCAGCGACAGGCCCGTGACGCTGATGGACATGGCCACGGTGGGCGCGCGCTATCTGAAGCTCACCGGGGCGCTGACCGATCTGGACGAATCCGAGGAGATCAACGCCTGCACGGTGAAACTGGACGTGGAAACGGACAAGGGCGTGGAAAAGTGGCTTCTGCTGTTCAAGAACGAGACGCACAACCACCCCACGGAGATCGAGCCCTTCGGCGGCGCGGCCACCTGCATCGGCGGCGCCATCCGCGATCCGCTCTCCGGGCGCGGCTACGTCTATCAGGCCATGCGCGTCACCGGCGCGGCCGACCCCACCCAGCCGGTAGAGAACACCATCGAAGGCAAGCTGCCCCAGCGCATGCTGACCACCACGGCGGCGGCGGGGTACAGTTCCTACGGCAACCAGATCGGTCTGGCTACAGGGCTGGTGGATGAAATTTACCACCCCGGCTACGCCGCCAAGCGCATGGAAATCGGCGCGGTGGTGGGCGCGGCCCCGGCGGAGAACGTGCGCCGCGAGACGCCCGCCCCGGGCGACTGCGTGGTGCTGCTGGGCGGTCGCACCGGCCGCGACGGCTGCGGCGGCGCGACCGGCTCCAGCAAATCGCACACCGCGCACTCTCTGGAGACCTGCGGCGCGGAGGTGCAGAAGGGCAACGCTCCCGAGGAACGCAAGCTGCAGAGGCTGTTCCGCAATCCCGAAGCCGCCAGGCGCATCAAGCGCTGCAACGACTTTGGCGCCGGCGGCGTTTCCGTGGCCATCGGCGAACTGGCCGACGGGCTTTCCATCGACCTGAACGCCGTGCCGCGCAAGTACGATGGTCTCGACGGCACCGAACTGGCCATTTCCGAATCGCAGGAGCGCATGGCCGTGGTGCTCGCGCCCGAAGATGTGGATGCGTTCATGGCGCTGGCGCACGAGGAAAACCTCGAAGCCACGGTGGTGGCCAAAGTCACCGAGGAAAAGCGGCTGGTGATGCGCTGGAACGGGCGCGTCATCGTCGACGTCTCCCGCGAGTTTTTGAATTCCAACGGCGCGCCCAAGCAGGCGACGGCGCTGGTGGAGGCGCAGAAGGCGCTTTTGGAAGAAGAACCGGCGTTCGCGGACGGCCTGCGGGCGATGGCGGGCGACCTCAACATGTGTTCCCGCCGCGGCCTGTGCGAGCGCTTTGACTCCACAAACGGGGCGATGAGCCTGCTGATGCCCTTCGGCGGCAAGCGGCAACTGACCCCGGCGCAGGCGATGGCCTCGCTGCTGCCCGTGCGCGGCGCCGAGAGCCGAACCGCCTCGGTGATGGCCTACGGCTTTGACCCCTTTGTAATGGAAAAGAGCCCCTACGCGGGCGCGTACCTGTCCGTAGTCTCGTCCATGGCCAAGCTGGTGGCCTGCGGCGCGGGCTGGCGCGGGGCGCACCTGACCTTCCAGGAGTACTTCCAGCGCATGACCGGCGAGGCGGAGAAGTGGGGCCGTCCCATGGCGGCGTTGCTCGGCGCGCTGATGGCGCAACTCGACCTCGAGGCAGCGGCGATCGGCGGTAAGGACTCCATGAGCGGCTCGTTCGAGCAGATGCACGTGCCGCCGACGCTGGTCTCCTTCGCCGTGGCCGCCTGCCGCGCGGAGAACATCGTCTCCAACGAGTTCAAGCGCCCCGGCGCGGACGTGGGGCTGCTATTGCCCGAGTATGGCGAAGACGGCCTGCCCGTGGCAGAAAGCCTGCGCGCGCTGTTCGACCAGGTGACGGCGTTGATCCGCAGGGGCGAGATCGTCTCCGCGCAGGCGCTGGGCATGGGCGGCGCGGCTGAAGCCGTGTTCAAGATGGGTCTGGGTAACCGCATCGGCTTCGCCTTTGACGAGGGCGCGAAAGACCTGTTCAAGCGCTGCTACGGCGGCTTCGTGGTCGAATACGCCGAGGGCGCGAAGGCCGAACATCTTCTGGGCCGGACGACGGAGGACTACGCGCTGACTTATCGCGGCGAGCGCGTGGACTGCGCGGAGCTGGAAAGCATCTACGACGCGAAGCTGGAGGATGTGTTCCCCGTGCGCGCCGCGCAGGGCGAGGAGAAGGTCGAGGCCTTCCGCTTCGAGCGCAACACTCCGGCGAAGGCTTCCGTGAAGATCGCCCGCCCGCGCGTGCTCATCCCCGTGTTCCCGGGCACGAACTGCGAGTACGACACCGAGCGCGCCTTCCAGGCGGCCGGGGCGGAAACGGAAACCATCGTGGTGCGCAACCTCTCGGCCAAAGACGTGCAGGAATCCGTGGAGGCGTTCGCGCAGAGCCTTAAGCAAGCGCAGATCGTCTTTATTCCCGGCGGTTTCTCCGGCGGCGACGAGCCGGACGGCTCCGGCAAGTTCATCACCGCCTTCTTCCGCAACCCCGCCATCCGCGAGGGCGTGATGGAGCTGCTCAAGGGACGCGACGGGTTGATGGGCGGCATCTGCAACGGCTTCCAGGCGCTCATCAAGCTGGGGCTGGTGCCCTATGGCGAGATCCGCGAGCCGGACGCAAGCGCGCCGACGCTGACGTTCAACGTCATTGGCCGCCACCAGTCGCGCATCGTACGCACGCGCGTGGCCTCGACGCTCTCCCCGTGGCTGATGCACGCGCGCGTCGGCGACATCCACATCGCGCCCATTTCCCACGGCGAGGGCCGCTTCATCGCCGATCTGGAGACTGTGCGCGCGCTGGCGAAAGCCGGGCAGATTGCCACGCAGTACGTGAACGCCGCGGGCGAGCCGACCATGGACATAGACGGCAACCCCAACGGTTCCGTGTGCGCCATCGAGGGCATCACCTCGCCCGACGGCCGCGTGTTTGGCCGCATGGCCCACGCAGAACGCACCGGCGCGCAGCTGTACAGGAACGTGCCCGGAAATCAGGACAGCGGCATCTTCCGCGGCGCGGTAGACTATTTCAGGGACTAGGGACATATGACAGGCCGCCTCGGACTTTTTGTCCGGGGCGGCTTTTTGCGTGGCGTAGCCGCATGTTCCAGCGTTTGCCGCGCTTACCGGCGCAGGACGGTCAGTTTCGTCCGCCCGCCGGCGTTTTCCACATCGTAGACGCCGATCATGTTCTGCGGGCGCAGGCGCTCCACCGCCGCAAGCACGCGCGGGGCGTCCTGCCCCTCAAAGCGCACGGAAAGGCCGCAGCCCAGCGCCACCTCGCGCGGCGTGGAGATCATGCGCACGGGGAGTCCTTCCTTTTTTAACGCCGCCTCCAGCCTGAGCGCCTGCTGGCGCGAGCGGAAGGCGGCGATGCCGAAGCGTTCCTGCATGGTCATTTCCCCTCTTTCTTCGCGTAGGATATACTACGCCTGTTCGCAACGGAGGGTGAGGGAATGGAGAAAAGGGACGTCTATCTCGACAACGCGGCTACCAGCCATCCGAAGCCGGAGTGCGTTCTGACGGCCATGCGCGCCGCCTTGACCGACTTCAACGCCAATCCGGGGCGCTCGGGGCATCGCCGCTCGCTGGAGGCCGCCCGCGCGGTGCTCGCCGCCCGGGAGGCGGTCGCCGCCGTGCTCGGGGCGAGCGACCCCTTTTGCGTGGCCTTTGCCTTCAACTGTACAGACGCGCTCAATCTGGCCATCAAGGGCGCGTTGCGGACGGGCGACCATGTCATTTCCACGCTTTTGGAACACAATTCCGTGTTGCGCGTGCTGGCTGAAAAGCTGCGGCGGGAGGAGATCGAACTGACGCTGCTCACGCCGCGGCCGGACGGCTTTGTAGACCCCGAGGATGTGCGCGGCGCGTTGCGCAAGAACACGCGGCTCATCGCCGTGACGCACGCCTCCAACGTCACCGGGGCCATCCAGCCGGTGGCCGCCATCGGGCAGACAGCGCGGGAGGCGGGCGTGCCCTTTCTGGTGGACGGGGCACAGGCGCTGGGGGCGATGCCTGTGGACGTGAACGCCCTCGCCTGCCATCTCTACGCCTTTCCCGGCCACAAGGGCCTCCTGGGGCCGCAGGGCACGGGCGGGCTGTACATCGACGCGGAACTGGACTTGCAACCTCTGCGCGAGGGCGGCACGGGGTCATCATCCGAGAGCATGCTCCAGCCCACGGAGCGACCCGAGCGCTATGAATCCGGCACGCTGAACCTGCCCGGACTGGCGGGGCTGGGCGCGGGGGCGCGCTATGTGAGGGAAAACCTTGCGCAGATCTTCATGCGCGAGCGCGAAGTGACCACGGCACTCTATGACGGCCTGCGCGAGATCGCCGGGGTGGAGGTCTATGCGCCGGCAGAAGAAGCAGCGCGGGCCGGCCTCGTCTCCTTCAACGCCGGCGACCTGACAAGCTCCGAGGCGGCGGACTACCTGGCCCGCGAGGGCGTCGCCGTGCGCGGCGGGCTGCACTGCGCCCCCGGCGCGCACCGCTTCCTCGGCACGCTGGAGCGCGGCGTGGTGCGCGCCAGCGTCGGGCACGAGACGACGTTTGAGGACGTGGAGACGCTTTTGCGGGCGGTGAAGAAAATGCTGCGGGAAAACTGAGCGCAAAAAAGCGCGTCCCTTCCGCGATGGAAAGGACGCGCGCCATTTTATTTTTTGGCGAAGCGCTCGCATATCTCCTTGTACGCTTGCGGGGTGCCGATGTCGATACACTCGCCCTCGAAGAGGTACACGCCCACTTCCCTGCGCTTGTAGAGCCATTCGGGGAAGTGGCCGGGGGCGTCGGGCGGGTTGCCCTCGTCCAGATACTGATAGATGAGGGGCACCGTCTCGCGCTTGTAAAGGTAGAGGGCGTATATGCCGACGTCCGTGGGCGGCTGCTGCGGCTTTTCCACCAGCGCGGTGACGCGGGCGTTTTCGTCGAGCGTGGCCACGGCGAAGCGCTTTAGGTCCTCCACCCAGCCGAGGTGCTGGCCGAGCAGCGTATCGCGGCCGTGGGCCTTGAAATCGTCCACCATGTCCTGGAGGGGGAAGGTGAAGAAGTTGTCCGAGGCGGCGACGAGCAGGTCGTCGTCCACGGGGCGATGGTCGAGCACAAAGCGTATGTCCCCCACCGCGCCGAGGCGGTTTTCGTTGGAGTCGGTGCCGTCGTCGAGCACGTCCAGTTTAAGGCGCGGGTAGCGCGCGGCAGCCTCCTCCGCCCAGGCGGAGAACTGACCGGCGAAGCGGCTGTTGGTGACGATATAGACGGCGTCGATCTCGCGGATGGTGGCCACCTCGTCCATGAGGTAATCCAGCATGACCTTGCCGCCGATGGGCAGAAGCGCCTTGGGCTTATCCTTGGTCAGCGGATACATGCGCGTGGCGTAGCCGGCCGCCAGTATGATGGCTTTCATCTCTCCAACCCCCATATCTATGGTGTGACCATGATACCATATTTTAACGGATTTTACAATCCCCCCGCAGATTAAATCCTGCGCGCCGCGCCTTGACGAACGTCGCGCCTTGGGGTACAATAAAGCATACGCTCTTTGCGGGAGGGATGCGCGTGCTGCAATGGAAAACCTGCCTGCGCGCGGGGGTCACGGTGGCCCTCGTGTATCTGGCCATCCACTACTGGGGGCCGGTCTCCGCGGCGCTGGGGGTGCTCATCGGGGCGGCGTGGCCGCTTTTGCTGGGCGCGGGCATCGCCTATGTGGTCAACATACTGATGCGCTTTTACGAGACGCGCGTTTTCCGCAAGTTCCGCCGGCCGCTGTTTCTCAAATTGCGGCGGGGCGTGTGCATGGTGGCGGCGTATCTGACGATCCTCGTCATCGTCGGCCTCATCGTCGGCCTCATCGTACCGGAACTGATACGGGCCGTGCAGCTATTGCTCAACGAGACGCCCGCGCTCATCGACCGGCTCTACGGGGAGCTGATGAAATACCCGGAGATCGCGCAGTATCTGCCCAACGCCGAGGCCAACCTGGGCGAATTGGGCGCGGACTGGCAACAGCTGCTCACCCGCGTGCTCGAATGGCTGGGCGGCGGCTGGGACGGCCTGATGAATTCCGTAGTGGCCACGGTATCCGGCGTGTTTTCCGGCGCGGTGACGCTGGTGATGGGCTTCATGTTCTCCTTCTATATACTCTACGGCAAGGAAAAGCTCGGCCGGCAGGCGCGGCGGCTGATACGCACGTATCTGAAGCCCGCATGGTGTGATCGGACGTTCCATGTGCTGAATGTGCTGAACGACAGCTTCCACCGCTATGTGGTGGGCCAGTGCATCGAGGCGGTAATCCTCGGCACGCTGTGCATGCTGGGCATGCTCGCCTTCGGCTTCCCCTACGCGACGATGATCGGCGCGCTGGTGGGCGCGACGGCGCTCATTCCCATTGCCGGCGCGTACATCGGCGCGGGCGTGGGCGCAATCCTCATTTTGACCGTTTCGCCGGTGGAGGCGCTGCTGTTTCTGGTGTTCATCGTCGTTTTGCAGCAGTTGGAGGGCAACCTCATCTACCCGCGCGTGGTGGGCACACAGCTGGGGCTTCCGGCGCTGTGGGTGCTGGCGGCCATCACCGTGGGCGGCAACGTGATGGGCATCGGCGGCATGCTTTTGGCCGTGCCGCTGACCACCGCCATCTACCGGCTGGTGCGCGAAAGCGTGCAAAACCGGGAAAAGAAGCAGAAAGCGCCGCAAAAGGACCCGGGCTGAACGCCGCGCGGACGCAAAAACGCCCTGCCCCCAAACAAACGATGGGGGCGGGGCGTTTTTTGCGTTCAGTTGCCGCACTCGATGCTGATTTCGTTGAAGATCTTCAATATATCGTCCATCTGCACGGCCTGTTTTTCCTCGCCGGCCTTGTCGAGCACGATGCCGCCCTGGTGCATCATAATGAGGCGGTCGCCGTATTCGAGGGCGTAGCGCAGGTTGTGCGTCACCATCAGGGCGGTGAGCTTCTTTTCGCGCACGATGCGGTCGGTCAGCTGCATGATGATCTCGGCGGTCTTGGGGTCGAGGGCGGCGGTGTGCTCGTCGAGTATGAGGAACTCGATGGGCGTCATCGAGGACATGATCAGCGAAAGCGCCTGCCGTTGGCCGCCGGAGAGGCTGCCCACCTTGGAGTTCATCATGTTTTCCAGGCCCAGCCCCAACGGGCGCAGCAGCTCTTTGTAGGCCTCCACGCGGCGGCGGTCGGTGCCGGGGCGCAGGTCGTACCGCTTGCCCTTGTTGTCGGCCAGCGCCATGTTTTCGAGGATGGTCATCGAGGCGCAGGTGCCCATGGCGGGGTTCTGGTAGACGCGGCCCATGCGGCGGGCGCGGCGATGCTCGCTTTCGCGCACGATGTCCTTGTCGGCGAGTATGATGCTGCCCGAATCCGGGGCGATGGAGCCGCAGATGATGTTGAGCATGCTGGTCTTGCCCGAGCCGTTGGAGCCGACCACGGAGACGAACTGCCCCTCCGGCACGGAGAGGTTGAAATTCTCAAACAGGCAGATCTCCTGCACGGTGCCGGGGTTGTAGATCTTGCAGATGTTGCGCAGTTCAAGCATGCTTCTTCCCTCCCTTGCGCAGAAGCCCCGCCGCGAGTATGATGAGGAAAAGCACAGCGGTGATGAGCTTTAAGTCGCTGGCGCCCATGCCGCAGGCGATGGCGAGGGAGACGCACATCCTGTACACCACCGCGCCGACGATGGCGGCCGTGGTGCCCTTGACAAACGACACGCGGCGGAAGAGGTTCATGCCGATGATGACGCTGGCCAGCGCCAGCACCATCGCGCCCGTGCCCATGGAGACTTCAAACATGCGCTGGTGCTGGCAGAGCACCGCGCCGGAGAGCGCCGCGAAGGCGTTGGCGATCATCAGGCCGATGATCTTCACGCGGCCCTTGTCGCAGGCAAGCGCCGTGACCACGCGCTCGTTGTCGCCCACGGCGCGCAAAAGGTAGCCCGCGCGTGTCTTGAGAAAGAGGTCCAGGACGATCTTCACCACCAGCACGACGAGGAAGATGATGATGAGCGTGCTAAAGTCGCCCACAAGGCCGGAAAAGAAGTCCGAAACGGCGTTGTTCTGAAACAGCGTCACGTCCTTGCGGCCAATGGTGGCCAGGGACTTGCCGCCGGAAATTTTCAAATTGATGGAATACAGCGCCGTGGAGACGATGATGCCGGAAAAGAGGTCGCGCACCTTGAGCTTGACGTGTATAAGCCCCGTGCACAGCCCGGCGACCGCCCCGCCGGCGATGGCGGCCAGAAGCGCCAGGAGCGGGCTGTGGCCGGCGGCAATGACCATGGTGGAGATGACGCCGCCCAGGGGGAAGGTGCCGTCCACGGAAAGGTCGGGAAAGTCCAGAATGGTATAGGTAATGAGCACGCCCATGGCCAGCAGGGCGTAGATGAGCCCCTGCTCCAGCGTGCTGGGCAGGGCGTTGACAAAGTTCATCAGCACAGCGTTTCATCCTCCCGTCGCGTTCCTCGGGCGGCCGCCCGGCCCGGGAAGCGTCCCGGGCCGGACAATGTGATCGTTATTCGGCGTCGGCCATATCGGTGGCGCGGGCCATGAGCTCTTCGGGAACGGTCACACCCAGCGCCTCGCAGGCGTCGGTGTTGACGTAGAGGGCGCTTTCCTCGATGGTCTCATAGGGGATATCGGCGGCTTCCGCCTCGCCCTTGAGCACCTTGGCGGCCATCTTGCCGGTCTGCACGCCCAGCGCCACGTAGTCCAGGCCCTCGGCGGCGACGCAGCCGAGCGTCACCTGTTCGATCTCGCTGCCGAACACGGGGATGCCGGCGGCGTCCGTTTCGTCGAGCACAACTTCAAGGTACTGCACCACGGTGTTGTCGGTGAGCATGGTCAGGCAGTCCACGTTCGGCAAAAGCTGCGGCAGGGCAAGGGAGATGTCCGCGCCGGAGGTGACGCCGCTTTCGACGATGGTGAAGCCGTAATCGCCGGCCAGCTGCTTATAGCTTTCCAGCTGCACGAGGCTGTTGGCCTCGCCCACGGTGTAGAGGATGCCGATGTTCTCCGCATCCGGCAGCATGGCGCGGATGGTTTCAAGCTGCTTGGCGACAGGCAGTTCGTCGCTGGTGCCGGTGACGTTGCCGCCGTCGGTGAGGCCGGCCTCCTCGGGGGCGGACACGGCGGTGTAGATCACGGGGATCTCGTCCTCCGCGGCATTGTAGGCGCATACGGCGATGGGCGTGGCGATGGCGCAGATGAGGTCGTAGCCATTGGCGACGAAGTTGGAGGCGATGGTCGTGGCCATGCTGGTGTCGGCCTGGGCGTTCTGGTATTCGACGGTGAGGTTCTCGCCTTCGACGATGCCTTCTTCGGCAAGGCCGGCGAGGAAGCCTTCGCGGCAGTTGTCCAAAGAGCCGTGCTCGGCGAACTGGGCGATGCCGATGGTGTAGCTTTCTTCTTCGGCAACGGCAAAGCAGGACAGGGCAAGGATCAGGGCGATCATCAGGGCGGCAAACTTCTTCATGGGGGTACCTCCTCAAAAAATTCTTTTGATGGAGATCGTCGAGCCGGGGAACAAAAAACGCCTCAAGCCATTTGCTTGAGACGGTTGCCCGCGGTGCCACTCAACTTGGTCTTTCGACCCGCTCGTTCCATGTGCCATCACACATGCCGCCATGATAACGGGTGCGGATCCCGTCGCTCCCTACTGTGATTTCAGGAGCGCCCTCGGAAGCCCATTCGCCGGACGCCCCCTTGCCGCGATCCCACCGCCCGCGACTCTCTTGGAAGGACGCCGTTCCGGGTACTTTTCTCCCTCAACGGTTGATGCAATGATACAACCATTTTTCCCGTTTGTCAACCCCCTTTTGAAAATTTTTTTACCGGCGATGGATATTTCCCGTCGCAAAGATGCAGAAAACCCCGGAAAGCGCGCGGTTTTCCGGGGTTTTTGCAGGATGGAAATGTCCTGGGGAAATTTATCTATACAGCGTTGCCAGCGGGCGGCGCGGGCAGCTCCCGGCCGCAGTAGGGGCAGACCTTCCAGCCATCTTCGGCGGCATGGCCGCAGGCGGGGCAGGAACGGCGCACCTGCGCGCCGCAGGCGGGGCAATAGGCAAAGCCCATGCGCAGCGCCGTGCCGCAGCGCGGGCAGCGGCTGCCAACGCCGCGCGAGCGCACCAGCATGTAGACCAGCCAGGCGACGACGTTGCCAATCAGTGTCAAAAGCCCCCACATGGCGGGCAGGAAATCGCGGCGGCGGGCGTCGCGGAACACCCACACGGCCAGCAGAAGCGTGAAGGCGGCGTAGAGGATGAGCGCGGCGGTGATGGCCTCCACCGCGCAGGCGTGCAGCTGCATCCTCTGCGCGTCCACGGCGCGCAGCGCGTCGTTGTCCAGATAGAAGGATACCAGCGTACGCCCCGCGAACGCGCCCGAGAGAGAGCGCACGTCGGCGCGCAGCTCGCCCACGCGGGCAAGCTGTTCGTTCTCCCAGCGGACGTATGCCTCCGCCGTCGCGACGTCTTTATCGCTGACCGTGGCGGCCTGCTCCTCGCCGTAGCCAACGTCGGTCATGCGGGCGTAGAGCTGTTCGTCGAGGGCGGGGAAGCTGTCTGCATAGGTGGGGGTGGGCACGCTGCCGGTCTTGAGCGGCGCATTGTCGATGCAGTAGGCGATGAACGGCGTCCGGCCGCCCTCGCCCAGCAGCAGGCCAAGCCGCGCCCAGGTGGTGCGATGGGCGGCCGAACCGTCCGCGGCGGGCATTTCGATGGGGCGCTCGTAGCGCGCGAGCATCACATCGAGCGTGGACATGTCCCCGCAGGCCAGCGTGCCTGTGCGTGCGAGTATGGCGCCGTCTTGATCGACGAGCACTGCGTTGAAGTTCTCGTCGGCCTTGCCCTCCCAGAGGCCGCAGGACGATACGTCGAAGTCCTCTACAGCCGGCGCGCCGCCCTGCCCGGCCGCGGCCGCGAGGTCATCCAGGAGCCCTCCCAGCGCTTTGTCGCTGGAAGGCATGCCCCGAAGCGTGCTGTCGATCCATGTGGGCACTCCCGCCATGCCCAGCGAGAGCGTGAGCAGTATGACGAGCAGTATGGCGAGAAAGTCTATCTTCTTACGCATGTTCCCCTCTCCCTTCCATGAAGTACGCCAGCAGCGGCGACAAGAGCAGCGTCGCGCCGGCGCAGATGAGCGCCGCCCTGACGCCAACGGAGAGCGCCGCGGCCTTCAGGCCGCCCGCGAGCGCCAGCCACAGCCCCAACCCCAGAAACAGCGCAAACGCGCAGGCGCAGAGGGCGAAGAGCAGCGTCTCCCGCCGCCGCCGCCGCTTCCGCTCCAAACGCGCCGCCGCCAGCAGCATCTCGCCGCGCAGGGCGCGCACGGCGGCGTCGGTCTGCCAGTCCATCTCCGCAAAGAGCTTTTCGTTCATGTCCTGTCCTCCCCTGGCGTTTTTCCGCGCCGCCGCGGCCCCGTGCGCGCGGCGGCGCTCCCCTTCCCCGTCGGCCCTCAAATTTCCCCGTCCCCCAGCAGTTTGCGCAGCTTTTCCCGCGCGTCGCGCAAGCGCCACTTGACGCGCGCGGGACTCGTTTCCAGCGCCGCGGCGATCTGCGCGTAGGAAAGTTCCAGATCGTAGCGGAGCGCCACCATCTCCCGCGATTCGGCGTCGAGGCCGTCCAGCGCCCGCAAAAGGCGCGCGCGGCGCTCGGCCTGTTCGAGGCGCTCGCCCGGCAAAGGCGCGGGGTCGGGCGGCTCAAAGCCCTCGGGAATGGGCGCGGGACGCTTGCGCCGCGCTTCGCTGTAGACGCGGTTGCGGGCGATGCGCAGAAGCCAGCCCTCGAACTTGCCCGCGTCCGCGCCGCGAAAGTCCGGCAGGGCGCGCAGCATGGAAACAAGCGCTTCCTGCGCCACGTCCTCGGCCTCCTCGCGCGAACGCGTGAGGGCATAGGCGTAGCGGCAGAGGCGGGGATGGTAGAGGCGGCAGAGTTCTTCCAGCGCTTCCATCTCGCCCCGCTTGGCGGCCTGCAACAGCGCCCGCGCCTCCATGCCCTCGCCTCCTTCCCGCTCGCTTCACCTGATAAACGCACGCGCGCGGCAAAAGTTGCCGCGCGGGGGAAATTTTGTCAAGAAAGCCCCTCGGGGCGCTCGTTCCCCCGACGGGAGCATCATACCACGCGCGCACAGGGCGCGTCAACGCAAAAAATCCGCCCCTCGCGGGGCGGATGGCGATAAACTCGCTTACTTGATCTCGACAGTCGCGCCGACCTCGGCGAACTTCTTCTTGATCTCTTCGGCGGCTTCCTTGGAGACAGCCTCCTTGATGGGCTTCGGGCAGTTGTCGACGAGGTCCTTGGCTTCCTTCAGGCCCAGGCCGGAGCACACTTCGCGGACGACCTTGATGACCTTGATCTTCTCGGCGCCAACATCCTTGAGGATGACGTCGAACTCGGTCTTCTCCTCTTCGGGAGCGGCAGCGGCGGCAGCGGCGGGAGCGGCGGCCACGGCGACGGGGGCGGCGGCGGAAACGCCGAACTTCTCCTCGAGTTCCTTCACGAGGTCGGCAAGCTCCAGAACGGTCATGGACTCAATGGCGGAAATGATCTCTTCGCGATTCATGATGATACCTCCATGTTATTTCTTAAAATCGAATGTTGGTCATGCGGCCAGCGGGACGTTTATTCCCCGGCCTTCTGCTTGCGGACAGCTTCCACAGCGTACACGAACGAACGCAGCACGCCGGAAAGCACGCCCACGAAACCGCTGATCGGCGAATTGAGGCTGCCCATCAACTTGGCGATGAGGACCTCCTTCGGCGGCAGTTCGGCCAGCGCCGTGACGCCGTCGACGTCGATCACCTTCTGATCGACCAGGCCGCACTTGACGCTGATCTTCTTGTTCTTCTTGGCGTACTCGGTGATGATCTTGGCGGGAGCGACCGCGTCCTCGTAGCCGAAAGCCACGGCGGTCGGGCCCTTGAGATGCTCCTCGAGGCCTTCGATCTGCAGATCGCGCGCCGCGAGGGTGAGCATGGTGTTCTTGAGCACCGCGTACTCAACGCCCGCCTTGCGGAACTGGTTGCGCAGGTCGGTCACTTCCTCAACGGTGAGGCCGCGATAGTCGACCAGCACGATGGACTGCGCGCGGGACATCTTATCCTTGATGTCGGCGACGACTGTCTTTTTGATCTCGAAATTCTTGGACATTGCGTTTGACACCTCCTGACCCGTCCCAGATGACGGCTGCATGGGGTGACCCATGAAAAAGCCCCTGCGCATGGCGCAAGGGCTTGGTTTGACACACATTTCCTTTGCGCCTCGGCGAGCGGCCCGAAGGCCATTGAGCTTGCGCGCTCGCTGTCTATGGCGAAGCGGCTTTTCAGCCAACGCCTATTATAGCAAAGGATGGCGTCTGTGTCAAGGTGTTTGTGTTAAACCTTCTTTTTGCGTTCGGAGCCGGAAACCACCGCGCGCTGCAGCAGTATGAACAGCAAAAGCAGAGCGCCCGTGGCGATCTTGCCCCACCAGGAGGACAGCGTGCCGTTGAAGGTGATCAGCGCCGGGATCGTGCCCTTGAGGAGCACGCCAAAGAGCGTGCCGAACATGTAGCCGACGCCGCCGGTCAAAAGCGTGCCGCCGATGACGGTGGCGGAGATGACGTCCAGTTCGCCGCCCTGCAGGGCGAGGTTCCAGCCGGACTTGACGTAGAGCACGTAGGCCACGCCCGCCAGCACGGAGCACAGGCCGTTGAAGCCGTAGACGAGCACCTTCGTGCGCGCCACGGGCAGGCCCATCAGCTTGGCCGACTGCTCGTTGCCGCCAATGGCGTAGACGTTGCGGCCAAAGCGCGTCTTTTGCATGATGATGGCGCCGATGACGATCATCGCCAGGAACAAAAGCACGCTGAAGTTGATGGTGGCCACGGGCTTGATCTTCTCCCACTGGCCGTCCACCAGATGGTAGAAGGTGATCTTCCAGCCCGCCAGGGCGTCGATGGCCTCGTTAGAGATGGGGATGGATTCGCGGCTGATCAGCGAGCAGACGCCGCGCGCCAGGAAGTTGCCCGTCAGCGTGGTGATGAAGGGCGGCACGTTCAGGTAGTGGATGGTCGCGCCCATCAGAAGGCCGAGGCCCACGCCCACCACGATGGAGAAGGCGATGCAGACGAAGGGGTCGATGCCCAGGATGCTGTTGCCATAGGCGATGAACATGCCCGTGAGCGAGGCCACCGCCGCCACCGACAGGTCGATGCCGCCGGTGATGAGCACCATCGTCATGCCCACGGCGCTGATGCCGATGTAGGCATTGTCGCTGAAGAGCAGCAGGAACGTGCGAAGCGTGGTGAAGCCCTTGCTGCCGTAGGCGATGGCGCCGACGATGTAGATGACGAGGAAAACCGCGATCGTGGAATAGACCATGATGTACTTGGGGTTGAGTATGCGCGAGAGCGGGCTCCGGCGCTTCGGCTGCGTATTAAGCATGTACTTCCCCCCTTACCGTGCTTTTGCGGGCCTTGGAGCGCTTGGACATCCAGTTGCGCATCGGCTCGGACTGCAACACGATGACCACAGCGATGATCATGGCCTTGAACGCCATCGTCGATTCGGAGGTGATGCCGAAGTAGAGCACGAAGGTGACGATGGTGCGGATGATGATGGAGCCGATCACCGTGCCGGCAATGGAGAACTTGCCGCCGGACATGCTGGTGCCGCCGATAACCACGGCGAGTATGGCATCCATTTCATAGTTGAGGCCGGCGTTGTTGGAGTCGCAGGAAGAGATGCGGCTGGAGTAGATCAGGCCCGAGATGCCCGCCAGGAAACCGGTGAGCATGTAGACGATGAGTATGATGCGATCCGAGCGCAGGCCGGAAACGCGGCTGGCGCTGCGGTTGACGCCCACGGACTCGACGAACATGCCAAACGCCGTCTTGCGGGTGAACAGCGCCACCGCAGCTACCACCACGATGGAGATGATGACCGGCATCGGCAGTCCCAGGAAGCTGCCGCCGCCGATGATCTGGAACGGCGTGTAGCCGGTGGTGTACTGCTTGCCGTCGGTGACGATCTGGGCGATGCCGCGGCCCGCCACCATGAGGATCAGCGTGGCGATGATCGGCTGTATGTTCAGTTTCGCCACCAGAGCGCCGTTGAACAGGCCCATCAGCAGGCAGACGGCCAGCGGCACCACAATGACCCAGACGAAGGGCTGCACGGTGTAGTCGCCCGGCGTGGTGTACACGTCGATGTCCCAGCGCAGGAACTTGAGCGCCAGTGCGCCGGACACGGCCACCAGGGCGCCCACGGAAATGTCCGTGCCGCCCAGGGCGATGACCAGCGTCATGCCCATGGCGATGATGGTGATCTCCGCCGAGCGGTTGAGGATGGTGATCAGGGAGCCGATCAGCATGCCGGAACTCGGCTCATAGCGGATGGAGAAGAAGTCCGGCCGGATCCACAGGCAGACCATGAGGATGGCCAGCTCCGCAACCACGGCGTAGGTCAGCTTGGAATGCAGTATGCCCTCCGGCATGCGCATCTTGTTGCCCGAGATCAACAGGGCAACGACGAAGGCGAGCCCCAGAAGGATGCCCGTGATCAGAAGCGGGAAACGCTTCAGATAGGCGAAGGACTGCAGACCGCTGCGCTCGGCAAGGTGTTCGGCGATGGCCGATTCCTGCAGGTTGGCGGCCGAATCCTCGGCCACTTCCGCCAGCTCTTCCCCGGCGGCGGCTTCTTCCGCCGTTTCTTCGGCGGCGGCTTCTTCCGTCGCGGTCCCGGCTTCTTCCGCAGGCACTTCCGTGGCCGCCGGCGCGGCCAGTTCGGCGGCGCTCAGGGTGACGGTGTTGCCCAGCGTGAAGCCCCAAATGCCCATGGCGACCATGACGATGCACAAGACCGCCAGCAGGGCCAGACTGAGCTTGTTTTTGCTGTTGTTCACGCGCTCGCCCCCTCTCCGGCAATGATCTTGAGGATCTCACTCTGTGTATCCGTGCCAAATTCGCCGCCCAGTTCGCCGGCCTTCTTGCCATCGCGCATGATGAGTATGCGGTTGGAGCAGCGAATGACTTCCTCCAGCTCGCTGGAGATGAAGATCACGGACACGCCATTGTTGCACATTTCCAGCATCAGGCGCTGGATCTCGGCCTTGGCGCCCACGTCGATGCCGCGGGTCGGCTCATCGAGGATGAGCAGATCCGGCTGCGTCGCCATCCAGCGGGCGAGGATGACCTTTTGCTGGTTGCCGCCGGAGAGTTCGCCGATCTTCTTCTCGGCGTCCGGCGTGGCGATGGAGAGCATCTTGATGTATTTGTCGGCGATCTCCGATTGCTCCTTGCGGCTGATGGGATGCAGGAAGCCGCGCTTGGCCTGCATGGCGAGGATGATGTTCTCGCGAATGGACAGATCGCCGATGATGCCGTCGCGCTTTCTGTCCTCGGGGCAGAAAGCCATCTTGTGGTTGATGGAATCGAGCGGGTTGCGCGCCTTGAGCGTTTCGCCGTTCATCTCCAGCGTGCCCTTGGTGGGGCGGGCGACGCAGAAGATCATCTCCGCCGTCTCCGTGCGGCCGGAGCCGAGCAGGCCGGCAAAGCCGATCATCTCGCCTTTCCTGATCTGCAGGGAAACGTCGTCCACCTTGCCCGGAGCGCCGAGATGCTCGGCCTTGAGCATGATGGACGCGTCCTCGGCGACAGCGGCGCGCTTGAGGTTGAAGATCTCGTTCATGTCCTTGCCGATCATTTCCGTGACCAGCTCGAGCTTGGTGATCTCGTGGATGTCGTAGACGCCCACGAGGTGGCCGTTGCGCAAAATGGTCAGGCGGTCGGACATCTCAAAGACCTGATCGAGGAAGTGTGTGATGAAGATGATGCCAATGCCCTGCTCCTTCAAAGAGCGCATGACCGCGAAGAGCTGCTTGACCTCGTTTTCATCCAGAGAGGAGGTCGGCTCGTCGAGGATGAGCACCTTGGCGTCGATGTCCACCGCGCGCGCGATGGAGACCATCTGCTGAATGGCGGTGGAATAGTAGGAGAGCGGCCGGGTGACGTCGATGTGCACGTTGAAGCGCTCCATCAATTCGTTGGCGCGGCGGTTGATCTCCTTCCAGTTGATCTGATGATGCTTCATCGGTTGGCGGCCGACGAATATATTTTCAGCCACGGTGAGGTTCGGGCAGAGGTTGATCTCCTGAAACACCGTGGAGATGCCCATTTCGATGGCAGCCTGCGGCGAAGTGGGACGGATGGACTTGCCCTCGAGGAGGATCTCGCCCGCGTCCATCTTATTGACGCCGGTCAGGCACTTGATCAGCGTAGACTTACCGGCGCCGTTCTCGCCCAGCAGGGCGTGCACTTCGCCGGCGCGGAGCGTGAAGTCCACCTTGTCCAGCGCCTTGACGCCGGGGAACTGGATCTCGATCCCCCGCATTTCCAACAGTTCCGACAAATGGATCCCTCCTTGCAAACAGGATTCGGAGGCAGATTCAGCAGCGGGGCTGCCGCACCCGGCAGCCCCGCCTTGGCTGATCGCTCAGCGTTTGATCTTAGTAGAGACGCTCGTCGATGACGTCCGCGGCCTTGATGGACAGGGTCTCGCCATCCTCGGTGTAGGGGATGCCGCCCTCGGCGTCGTAGCAGTACTCTTCGGGATGGATGATGTCGCGGCCGTAGGTCTCGCCAGCCTCAAGGCCCTCGATGGTGGGGATGAGGAAATCGGCGTACAGCGGCGTGCACTCGACGGTGCAGTTCATCTCGCCGGCAACGATGGCTTCAAAGGCAGCCTTGACGGAGTCGCAGCCGATGATGATGATGTCCTCGCCGGGCTTCAGGCCGGCGGACTTGATGGCCTCGATGGCGCCCAGAGCCATGTCGTCGTTCTGCGCGAGCAGGACGTCGATGTCGTCGATGGAGTTCAGGAAGGTCTCCATGACCTGCTGGCCTTCAGCGCGGGTGAAGTTGCCGGTCTGGGACTCGACCAGAGTCATGTTCGGATGGTTCTCCAGCTCGGCAAGGATGCCCTCGGAGCGGCCGACCTGCGCGTCAGCGCCGGTGGTGCCTTCCAGCATGACGATGTTGATCTCTTCCTCGCCACGGCCTTCCTTCTCAAGGTAGTTGGCCAGCCAGCGCACCATGCGCTTGCCTTCCTCGACGAAGTCACCGCCGAACGCGGCAGCGTACTCGATATCATCCACGCAGGAGGGGATGCGGTCGAGCAGGATCAGCGGGATCTCAGCCTCGTTGACCTCTTTGAGCACCTCGTCCCAGCCAGTGGAAACAACGCCGGTGAAGAGGATGTAGTCCACGCCCTGGGTGATGAAGCTGCGCAGGGCCTGCACCTGGTTCTCCTGCTTCTGCTGGCCGTCAGAGTAGACGAGCGTCCAGCCCTGCTCCTCAATGGCGTTGCAGACGTTGTCGGTGTTGGCGGTACGCCAGTCGGACTCCTGGCCGATCTGGGAGAAGCCGATGGTCAGCGCGAAAGCGCTGGAGGCGCTCAGCACCAGCATCAGGGCCAGAACCAAAGCAATCAGTTTCTTCATTTGGAATACCCTCCGTTTCCATATTTGAGCGGAATCCGCCCGTTGTGTGTATTGTAACATGATTTTAATGGACGGACAATGTCTTTTTCTCCGATATTTGTAGGTGTGTTTTTCGTTTTTTCCCCGTCCCGCAGCCCTCTTCCCCCGCAAAAGTTTGTGATGTTTTCCTGAAAGTGGGATATTTTGTCTTTTCCGTGTCAAAAGGGTGCGTAAAGCTGTAAACATGGACCCCCGCGCGCCGCGTTGCGCCGGCGGAGGCGGCGTTTGTAAAGAAAATCGTGCATTTGTCGTAGGAAAGTCATAAGAATATACTTGACGGACTTCCCTTGCCGCCGTATCATGTAAGATACAATAGGTATGCCATGGAAATGTGTGGCGGCAAGGAGGGCACTCAATGTTTTGCTCCAAATGTGGAAAGACGCTGAAGCCGGGCACTGAAGTCTGTTCCTGCGGGCAGGCCGTCGGGGCCGGGCGCTTTGACGGCGTCCCCTATACGTCCGCGCAGCCGCGCATCGCCCCGGAGGCGGACGCCGCGCAGGACGCGCTGCCCTATACCCGTACCACTTATACCGGCAAGGACGAGCAGATGCAGGCCGACGCGGACGACGACGCCCGCACGACCTACCGCCCCGTATACGGGGGCTCTTCCGTGCCGGAGGAGATCCGCGGCGACGTGCGCCGCGCCATGGGCGGCGAGGAGGCCGAGGAAGGCGCGCAGCCGGCGGCGGGTGCCGAGGAGGACCCGCTGGTGCGCGAAATGTTCGATGAAGGCGAAAGCGGCATCGACGACTTCGACCTTTCCCAGCTGCGTTCCCGCCCCATCACCTCGGACGGCCGCGCCGGCATCAGCCGCGACGTGACCGAATACGTCGAGCGCCTGGAGGCCGCCGAGCGCGGCAAGCGCGGGCGGCGGCGCAAGGTGTATGGCGAGGAATACGTCCAGCCGGAAGCCGGTTACGCGCCGGAGGACGGCGGCGAGGACGTATTTTCCGACCTGCCCGAAGAGGAATACGCGCCCGCGCCGCGCCTCAACTCCAGCATGCTTTTCAAAATCATCGGCGCGCTGGTGGCCGTGGCCGTGGTGGCCGTGGGCGTCTGGTACTTCGTGGGCAACCTGAACAGCGCGCAGGAGCAGTCCTCCCCCATCGCCGGCGTCTCCAACGACCTGTATGAGCAGGGCCTGGCGCTGATCCAGCAGCACGCGGACAACACCTATGTGCAGTCCCTTTTGACGCAGGCGCAGCAGAACGGCCTTTTGAGCCTCGTGAGCGTAATGGAGAGCGACACGCAGGCCATCCAGGCGCTGTTGCCCGCGGAGCCGAGCGAGGGCGACCAGCAGTTCCTCTCGGCGCTGGTCTCCATACAGGACAACATCAACAACGCCGTGACCGTGGACGCTTCGGCGCTCTCGGATACCACCACCAGCGCCGCGGACAAGGAAGCGCGCTCCAGCGAGAACTGGGCCATCGTGCGTAACGACATTACCGAGCTTGCGAACGCCACCAGCGCCGCGGAGCTGACCGCCATCATCGGCGGCGAAGTGGTGCAGGTCAACCAGCCCACCGCCGGGCCGACGCCCTCGCCCACGCCCGTGCCCTACACCACGCTCAGCCGCGGCGACAAGAACAACGACGTCATCGCCCTGCAGGAGCGCCTGACCGAGCTTGGCTACCTGAACGACAGCATCGACGGCAACTTCGGCGGCAACACGCAGACGGCCGTGAAGCTCTTCCAGTCCGCCGTGGGCATGGAGGAGACGGGCATCGCCGACCCCGCCATGCAGGCCGCGCTGTTTGCCGAGGACGCGCCCTATCATCCCAGCGCCCAGCCCTCGCCCACCCCCACCGCCGCGCCAACGCCCACCGCGCCGCCGGCTGAGGAAACGGGCGCGCAGGCCGGGAGCGACGCGGACGCGCAGGCCTGACCTTATTAACCGCACGCGCGGGGGAAGTTTTCCCTCGCGCTTTTTCGCCCCCACGACCGAATTGGAGGGAGATACACGTGCAGACACCCATCGTGGCGCTCATTTACGACTTTGACAAGACGCTCTCGCCCAAGGACATGCAGGAATACAGCTTCATCCCCGGCCTGGGCATGGAGCCGGACGCCTTTTGGGGGCTGTGCCGCGAGCTTTCCCTGCGCACGAACATGGACGGCATACTCGCCTACATGTACATGATGAAAAAGATGGCCGGGGGCACGATGGAGCTCTCCCGCGAGGCTCTCTCCAAACTGGGCGAGAAAGTGGAGTTCTTCCCCGGGGTAGAGACGTGGTTCGACCGCGTGGGCGAGATCGGACGGCAAAGCGGCGTCTGCGTGGAGCACTACATCATCTCCTCGGGGCTCCAGGAGATCATCCTCGGCTCGCGCATCGGCGACCGCTTCAAGGCGGTGTTCGCCGCCTCGTTCTGCTACGACGAGCAGGGGCGCGCCGAATGGCCGGCCTCGGCGGTCAACTACACCTCCAAGACACAGTACCTCTTCCGCATCAACAAGGGCATACTCGACGTCACCAACGACCGCGACCTCAACGCCTACACGCCCGAATACAAGCGCCGCGTGCCCTTTTCCAACATGATCTATGTCGGCGACGGGCTCACCGACGTGCCCTGCATGAAGATGACCAAGCAGAAGGGCGGCTATTCCATCGCCGTGCACGCGCCGGGCGAGACGGACGTGGCCGACGGGCTGTTGACGCAGGGCCGGGCGGACTTCGCCATGGAGGCCGATTACTCCGCGGGCAGCGAGCTGGAGCAGGTAGTCACGGAGCTCATCCGCCGCATACGCGCTACGCACGACCTTTCCGTGCGCCACGCGCGGCAGGTGCGCCGCGCCTACGAGCGCCTGGGGGAAAACATGCCGCTGGACATCGCCATGCGCGGCGGGCTGGAGGAGGAGGACGGCACGGAGGCGTAAAGCGCGCGTCCGGCAGAAAAAACGCCCGGCATGGGGCGATGGAAACCGCAAAAGCAGACGCCAGAAAAGCTTGGGAAGGCGCCTGCTTTTGTTTTGCGTTTGATGGTCGCGTCCAGCATTTTTGCCGCCCGCTCCGCTCGATTTTTATCCTCTCGCGGCCGCCGGCGCCCGACGTTCTGCGCGCCTGTTCCATTTTTCATGCCGCTTTTGCCGATGTCAACGGCGGCGTCCAATGCGCACGGGTGCGTTTGCGCGGCCGCGCGCCGGTTTTGATGCATGTTCCGCATTAAAGCCCGTCGCCCATTGCATTTACAAATTGCGCATTACAAATCGTTCGCGCGGCATCAAGAATGCGAAACATGCATCAAAACAGCAAGGAGGAAGAAACTGCCTACCGTGCGCAACGCAAAAAAGCGCGCGGGGAGAGCACTTCCTCGCGCGCAGCGGAAAACCTTCGCAGGGGTTTCCGGCAGAAAAAGGGAGGCGCCCCACGGGATCGCTCCTGTGGGGCGCGGGGTTCAGCCTTCGATCTGGATGGTCTTTTTCTCAGGCAGCTTCGGCGCTTCCTGCTTCGGCACCACCAGGTGCAGAACGCCGCTCTCGTAAGAGGCCCTGACGTTTTCTTCCGTCACATGCTCGCCCACGTAGAAGCTGCGCCGCATCACGCCCGCGTAGCGCTCCTGACGGAGCATACGGCCCTTCTTGTTCTCCTTGTCTAGGCCCTTTTCGGCGGTGATGGTGAGGTAGCCGTTGTTCAGCTCCAGCTGGATCTCGTCCTTCTTGAAGCCCGGCAGCTCCACGTCCACTTCGTAGCCCTCGTCCGTCTCCTTGACGTCCGTTTTCATCATGCGCTGCGCGTGCTTGCCGTACAGCGCGCGGTCGATGTTGCCAAAGCCGCGGAAAAAGTCGCGGTCGAAGTCGTCAAAAACATCCATCAAATTTTCACCAAAGATCGTAGGAAGATAAGTACTCATATTATTGACCTCCATTCATGGCCTTGCGCCGGTTGGCGTATCCGCCAGCCATGCGGGGCACTTCTGGCCTTTGCAGGTCGGGCGTTTGTGGTCTTTGACCACCGCTCTCATCTCTGATCGCTGGATATATTATAGGTCAAAAATCAAAGAAAGTCAATGGTTTGACAGAGATTTTTTATGTTAAGATTTGATGAAATCATTCAGCCTCTGACTCGCCATGTTCCGGCCTGTACTCCCCCACCTCCCGCACGGTGAGCGTGTCGCCATCCACCGTAAAGCGCACGTCTACGCCGGCGAAGGACAGGCCGTAGAGGCGCTCGGGGGCGTGCTGGTAGGAGGGACGCGGGTCCTGGGAAAGGAGCGCCACGAGAGCTTCGCGGGCGCGCTCGGGGACGGTTTGCAGAAGCGCTTCCGGGAACTCCACGCGCAGGGCGTGCTCGCGCGCAGGGTCGGCAAAGCCGCCTGTGGCCTCGGGGTGGCTGTCCACGAAGGGCAGGTAGGGCTTGATGTCGTAAACGGGCGTGCCATTGAGCATGTCCGCGCCGCGCACGCGCAGGACGGGGCCGTCCTTGCCGCCGTAGTCGATGCCCTCCAGCCGCACGCAGGAGAGGCCGATGGGGTTGGGGCGGAAGGGCGAACGCGTGGCGAACACGCCCATGCGCACATTGCCGCCCAGCCGCGGCGGGCGCACCGTGGGCGACCACTTTTCGCGCACGGACTGCGAAAACTGCCAGATCAGCCAGATGTGGGAAAAGCCCTCCAGCCCGCGCAGCGCCTCGGGCGAGCGGTAGGCGGGCTCGAACACCACCCGCGCCTCCAGCGCGTCCACAAGGCCGCTCTGCCGGGGGATGCCGAATTTTTCCGGGAAGTCCGTATACACGCGGGCGATGATCTCCATGCTGTTTCCCCTTTCTCTGGAAAAAATTCCCCGCATGCGCGCGCGGCGCGCGGGGCAACGTATGGGCGGAGGTGATCGGGCATGAGTCCCAAGGAACTGCTCTATGTGGAGGACGCGCTCGGCCATGAGAAGATCCTCAAGGCACAGTGCCAGCAGGCGCTGAACGAACTGACCGACCCGGAACTGAAAGGCTTCGTGCAGCAGATGATGAACGACCATCAGCAGCTGTTCAGCCAGTTCTACCAGCTGGTGTAAGGAGGGCGCCCCTGTGAACGACCGATTTATTATGGAAAACCTGCTTCTGACCACCAAGGGTGTGTGCGATCTGTATATGCACGGCGCCATTGAGTCCGCCACCTGCAATGTGCACGATACGTTCGACAAGGCGCTGAACAAGAGCCTGTGCATGCAGAGCGGCCTGTATCAGAAGATGGCCTCCAAGGGCTGGTACCCCACCCAGCAGGCCGATCAACAGAAGATCGACCAGGTGCGGCAGAAGTTCTCCGGGCAGGCCTGAAGCGGCTGAACGCCCCCGCTTTGCCCGCCAAACGGCGCGGCGACGGCGCAGGGCGCGCGAAGGAGCGCGGACGACCGTCATCCCCATGGCCCCGCGGCGAATGCCCGGGGCCGCTTTGCGTGGCCTACGGGTGCGCGGGCGCGTGCCGGCGGGGCGAGGGCTGGGCGATAGCGGTCATGTCCAGCGCTTCATCCTCCTCCACCCGGCGATACCGCTCCACGAACTTGCGCCGCATCATGGGCATGATAACATAGCCGACAAAGGTGAAGGCGCTGCGCGTAAACGTGGATGTAAAGAGCTTGCAGAAAAATCGGAAGCCCTTTTTCATCCGCGCATTCCCAGGTTCCAAGGCTATTCTAAACCGCGCGCCGGGGCTTGTCAAATGCGGAACGGGCGGAAAATAATTTTTCCAGGTTAAATCTTGCCGAAAACACTTTACAACGCACCGATGTTCTGTTATAATATCCACTGTTCGCAAGAGCACATGGGGCATTAGCGAAGTTGGCTATCGCGCTACACTGGCAGTGTAGAGATCACCGGTTCGAGTCCGGTATGCTCCACCACAGTCCGTCTGAAAACTCCTGTTTTCAGACGGATATTTCGTTATATCCGCTGCAAAGCACCTCAAATCCCACCCAAATCAACGAAAAAGAGAGAGCTTCCCCTCAAACACCCGCGATTTCCCGCATTTTGGGCATCGTTATCCTGCGGTAGCGCTCAATGAGATTTTGTACGCCTCCGCATATGTTGATCGCCCTGCGGATATTGTAGGACAGCGCGGACAGGGCAAACTCCGCTGTGACCTTCTCCTTCCCTTTGCACAGGAAGTGGCCGGCGCCGTCGTAATGCTTGATGGTTCCGAAGGGATGCTCGCTGGTGCGCTGCCGCAGTTTCTGCTTCTGCACGTCCCGCTGGATAAAGACCATCACCCGCTTTTCCGCCCGCTTCAGTTTGCCGAAGTTATTGTACGGGCTGCGCTGTTCCGCGTCCGGGATTTGTTGGAGCGGATACCGGGGGTCTCCATACATGCGCACGGGGACATAGCGGCTGTTGTGGCCAATATTGACGTGCTTTTCCTTTCGGGAGTCGGTGCAGCGGTTGGGGCAGGTGCGGCAGGCCTCTTTGCTGGAATACTCAATGCCGTACCGGGTGGCCTTCTGTTTGAACAGTTCCCTCCCCATAGGGCAGGTGACCCGGCCGTCTTCGTGGCGGATGAAACAGCTGACCGGCCCCAGGGATTGCAGTTGGATGCGGATGTTGGTGTTTTCGTAGCGGTCTGGCAGCACACCCGCGTGGAGGCAGGCCTGGATGTCCTCGGGTTTGGCAGAAGCCTTCATTTCCGCCGTTATCTCCCGCTCCACGTAGTCCAGCGGAAACACCCGTTCCTCCCGGTCCTGAATAAATCCCACGTCCGCCACAACGCCGCTCATGAGGCACTCCTGGATGTCCTTCGCGCTCTCATACCCCTTGTCCGCGATGACGGATACGGCCTCAAGCCCCAGCTCCTCTTTGCACAGCGCCATGCTTCTGCTGATCTGGCCCCGGTCGCTGGGGCTGTCGGTGACATGGAAGTCCACGATCATGTGGCTTCCCGCGTCCACGACGGTCTGTACATTGTAGCAGGCCTTTATGCCGCCCTCTTTCGCGGGCATCATGGCGCTCTCCGGGTCGGTGAACGTCAGGGACTTCCGGCCGGTTTCTTCCAGTTCCTTCAGGCATTTTTCGTGAAAGGCGATGCGCTCTTTGAGCCACTTCGGGTCGGGCAGGCGATCCCTGTCCAGATTCAGCGCAAAGGGATGGTCGATCCGCTCCTCGTGGAGGTCGTTTTCATCCAGCGTGTCCAGATATTTCTCCACAGCCGCCAGCTGCGCGCGGGCGTACTCCAGCTTCTTGCGGCTCAGTTCGGCGCTGGTCGCCTGCTTTTTGCCGTTGACCGCGCGGACGGTGGTTCCGTCCAGACAGAGCGTCTGCGCGTCCATGAGCTTCATTTCCCGGCAGGCCTGCACGAAGATGAGAAATATCTTTTTGAGCAGTTTCCCGTGCCTTTTGCGGAAGTCGGCGATGGTGCGGAAGTCCGGGCACAGGCGGTTGAGTAGAAGGAACAGTTCGACGTTGCGCCGGCATTCCCGCATCAGGCGCCGGGAGGAGCGTATCCCGTTGAGGTAGCCATAGATGTACAGCTTCACCAGGTCGTAGGGGCTGTAAGGTGGCCGGCCCGTGGCCGCGGGCGGGGCGTGCTCGAACCCCAGCGCTTCCAGGTCCAGTCCGTCCACAAACACCGCAATGAACCATACGGGGCTGTCGTGTGAAACTTCGTCCTCGACGCACCATATGCCCAAGGTCATCTGTCTGCTGTCCGTGCCGGTGATATAGCCCATGAAACAGCCTCCCAATCGATACTGTCCGCCCGGTGCGGGATGTTGACGAATCGCCCGTATACATATATAATTCGACATGAAGCGGAAATATCCTTTTGGTTTTCCAAGAGATATTTCACTTTTTCAGGGGAGGGAGAAGCGTTGAAGGAGCCTGTAAAGCTGCTCACAAGGGACTGGTTTCACCAGCATCCCGTGAAGGAACACTCGGCGGCACGGCTTGAGTATTCCATGTTGCTGATGCCGGAGGCGGTATCTTCTGTGGATAAAATGCTGCCCGCATTGCGCGGGTTGGCGGCCCAAAGAGGAATTGCGCTTCCTGACGCCACACAGCAGATGGTTGCGTTGGAGCAGGAAGAGGATACCGGCAGATTGCTGCGTATGCTCCGGCAGACGCTGGCGCCCGATGTTCGCGGGGCGCTGCTTGAAAAGCTGTTGAAACGGGAGGCGGAGGCATTGCCGGAAATCCGGCGTCTGATCCTGAAAACCTTTAACGACAACGCGATTGAAAACTGCGTTCGGTTCATGGCCAGGTGTGATGAAAACTGTTCGGAATGGATATTGCAGAACTACGAAGATGTGCGCGAACCCTATGGCCGTTCCATGCTGTGTCTTGTGCTTGGCTTCCGCGCCAACGTCGATGTCATTCCGTTTCTCATGCGCCAGGTCGAACGGTTTGAAACGCAATTCCCTGACCATTCTTTCGAACAGGCCCCCCTCTTGGCTCTTTACGAGATTCGCACCCGTTTTCGGACGATCTGACCACAGTCCGTCTGAAAACTCCTGTTTTCAGACGGATATTTCGTTATATCCGCTGCAAAGCACCTCAAATCCCACCCAAATCAACGAAAAAGAGAGAGCTTCCCCTCAAACACCCGCGATTTCCCGCATTTTGGGCATCGTTATCCTGCGGTAGCGCTCAATGAGATTTTGTACGCCTCCGCATATGTTGATCGCCCTGCGGATATTGTAGGACAGCGCGGACAGGGCAAACTCCGCTGTGACCTTCTCCTTCCCTTTGCACAGGAAGTGGCCGGCGCCGTCGTAATGCTTGATGGTTCCGAAGGGATGCTCGCTGGTGCGCTGCCGCAGTTTCTGCTTCTGCACGTCCCGCTGGATAAAGACCATCACCCGCTTTTCCGCCCGCTTCAGTTTGCCGAAGTTATTGTACGGGCTGCGCTGTTCCGCGTCCGGGATTTGTTGGAGCGGATACCGGGGGTCTCCATACATGCGCACGGGGACATAGCGGCTGTTGTGGCCAATATTGACGTGCTTTTCCTTTCGGGAGTCGGTGCAGCGGTTGGGGCAGGTGCGGCAGGCCTCTTTGCTGGAATACTCAATGCCGTACCGGGTGGCCTTCTGTTTGAACAGTTCCCTCCCCATAGGGCAGGTGACCCGGCCGTCTTCGTGGCGGATGAAACAGCTGACCGGCCCCAGGGATTGCAGTTGGATGCGGATGTTGGTGTTTTCGTAGCGGTCTGGCAGCACACCCGCGTGGAGGCAGGCCTGGATGTCCTCGGGTTTGGCAGAAGCCTTCATTTCCGCCGTTATCTCCCGCTCCACGTAGTCCAGCGGAAACACCCGTTCCTCCCGGTCCTGAATAAATCCCACGTCCGCCACAACGCCGCTCATGAGGCACTCCTGGATGTCCTTCGCGCTCTCATACCCCTTGTCCGCGATGACGGATACGGCCTCAAGCCCCAGCTCCTCTTTGCACAGCGCCATGCTTCTGCTGATCTGGCCCCGGTCGCTGGGGCTGTCGGTGACATGGAAGTCCACGATCATGTGGCTTCCCGCGTCCACGACGGTCTGTACATTGTAGCAGGCCTTTATGCCGCCCTCTTTCGCGGGCATCATGGCGCTCTCCGGGTCGGTGAACGTCAGGGACTTCCGGCCGGTTTCTTCCAGTTCCTTTAGGCATTTTTCGTGAAAGGCGATGCGCTCTTTGAGCCACTTCGGGTCGGGCAGGCGATCCCTGTCCAGATTCAGCGCAAAGGGATGGTCGATCCGCTCCTCGTGGAGGTCGTTTTCATCCAGCGTGTCCAGATATTTCTCCACAGCCGCCAGCTGCGCGCGGGCGTACTCCAGCTTCTTGCGGCTCAGTTCGGCGCTGGTCGCCTGCTTTTTGCCGTTGACCGCGCGGACGGTGGTTCCGTCCAGACAGAGCGTCTGCGCGTCCATGAGCTTCATTTCCCGGCAGGCCTGCACGAAGATGAGAAATATCTTTTTGAGCAGTTTCCCGTGCCTTTTGCGGAAGTCGGCGATGGTGCGGAAGTCCGGGCACAGGCGGTTGAGTAGAAGGAACAGTTCGACGTTGCGCCGGCATTCCCGCATCAGGCGCCGGGAGGAGCGTATCCCGTTGAGGTAGCCATAGATGTACAGCTTCACCAGGTCGTAGGGGCTGTAAGGTGGCCGGCCCGTGGCCGCGGGCGGGGCGTGCTCGAACCCCAGCGCTTCCAGGTCCAGTCCGTCCACAAACACCGCAATGAACCATACGGGGCTGTCGTGTGAAACTTCGTCCTCGACGCACCATATGCCCAAGGTCATCTGTCTGCTGTCCGTGCCGGTGATATAGCCCATGAAACAGCCTCCCAATCGATACTGTCCGCCCGGTGCGGGATGTTGACGAATCGCCCGTATACATATATAATTCGACATGAAGCGGAAATATCCTTTTGGTTTTCCAAGAGATATTTCACTTTTTCAGGGGAGGGAGAAGCGTTGAAGGAGCCTGTAAAGCTGCTCACAAGGGACTGGTTTCACCAGCATCCCGTGAAGGAACACTCGGCGGCACGGCTTGAGTATTCCATGTTGCTGATGCCGGAGGCGGTATCTTCTGTGGATAAAATGCTGCCCGCATTGCGCGGGTTGGCGGCCCAAAGAGGAATTGCGCTTCCTGACGCCACACAGCAGATGGTTGCGTTGGAGCAGGAAGAGGATACCGGCAGATTGCTGCGTATGCTCCGGCAGACGCTGGCGCCCGATGTTCGCGGGGCGCTGCTTGAAAAGCTGTTGAAACGGGAGGCGGAGGCATTGCCGGAAATCCGGCGTCTGATCCTGAAAACCTTTAACGACAACGCGATTGAAAACTGCGTTCGGTTCATGGCCAGGTGTGATGAAAACTGTTCGGAATGGATATTGCAGAACTACGAAGATGTGCGCGAACCCTATGGCCGTTCCATGCTGTGTCTTGTGCTTGGCTTCCGCGCCAACGTCGATGTCATTCCGTTTCTCATGCGCCAGGTCGAACGGTTTGAAACGCAATTCCCTGACCATTCTTTCGAACAGGCCCCCCTCTTGGCTCTTTACGAGATTCGCACCCGTTTTCGGACGATCTGACCATAAAAGGACTGAAACTTTGATACAAGGTTTCAGTCCTTTTCTTTATGTTCTTGCAGAAACCTAATGCGAAACGGCAAATGCACCCGGGAATTTGCATTAGTTCCGTCCTATACCGTCACCATCGATTTCCACCCGGAATCCTGTTGAAAAACCGAATACGGAAAATGCACCCACTCTCCTCGGTGGGTGCATAACAAAACGATTGCTCAGGCTTTCGTTTTGACATTAGGGCTTTCCTTTTGTCGAATAGCCCTTTCGTTTTGTTTTTGGGTGCAAATGTATTTTGGGGTAGCGGCATCTATTCTTTGGGTATTCAAAGAGCAGTGATATCTCTTTTCATACCACTGCTCTTTATGTTCCTTTTTATTTGTCTACGAGTTCCATAATGTCCGTGACATCACAGTCAAGGGCTTCACAGATTTTTACCAGTATGTCTGTTGTAATGTTCTCGCCCTTGCCTAACTTGGCGATGGATGCAGTACTAATACCTGTCATACGGCGAAGATCCTGTTTATTCAGGCCGCGATCAATAAGAAGATGCCATAATTTTTTATAACTGATTTTCAATGGTTCCCTCCGGTAGCTTATTCCTCATCATAAACATCATAAAGAAGACCATAACGTCCTTTCCCACGTGCCTTGGTGAATTCGTGATACTTGCATTTCGACTTCTCACCGAGCCATGTGGGCATTTTTTCTTTTTGGTCAATGAAAATAACTTGTCCGCTCTCCTGATGGTCGAGCAGGTACTGGATGAAAGAATCACGGATGACATTTGCCTTCTCACCGTATTGTGTTTCAGAAAGCTGAGTGAGCGCAGAGTCCAGAATAAGAATTCCTGGCGTGTGCGCACCGGATTCGTACAGCACCTCCCGAATCGCAAGCAAAACAACTGAGTTCAGGATTCCGCAAAAACCGCCACCCATTACATTGGCCTTTTGCTTTCCGTTGACCTCGATGTCAAATGTAATAGTGTTCAGCCTTGCTGATGCCGCGCCCGGGAATTGGATTGCTTTCAATATTTCGGTAAGCTTCTCCTGAATTTTCTGGAACAAATCGAATCCATATTCAGCCTTGATATCATAATTGGGCTTGTTTTCGGTTTCTTCCAGTTCTCTCTGTCGCGTATACAAGTCGGCTTCGTAGCGCGTCTTTTCTGCCTTTATTGTCTTAATTTCTTGAGCACGCTGAGCGATCAGCGTATACTGCCGAAGCTGTTCTTTCAGAGCAGGAATTCTCGGCGACAGCGTAGAAGAAATCAGCTGATCGATTTCACTGCGGCGATCCTCCAGCCGCTGTACTTCGGCAGACAGCACACTTCTCTTTGCATCAATGTCTGATGACGCAATTCGCAGTTCTGCAAGATGGGATTTGATATGTGTGAGTTCCTGCAGGGTGGCTGTAAATAGCGGTTCAGCATTGTCAATCGCAATCTCTGCATTGCAGAAGGGGCATTGATGCGGTGTAGGTACATCGGTGCCAGCAGCTTCTGCATCAGCAATGAAGGCGAGTCGTTCCATATCCGAAGTATACTGGCTTTGCAAAGATTCAAATCTGCTGCGGATGGTATCGTATTCGCTGATTTTGCTGTTGCCTGCGTATATTTTCTCCATCAAAGAGCGGCTTTCTGTGATTGCTGTATCAATTTCGCGCTGGACGGAGTCGATCTCTGCCTGCACAGACGCCGTTGCCTCATCCAGATTTGGTATGCTCGCAGCAGCCTGTTCTTCTTCCATTGCAACGATCTTCTCGCCTAGATGTTTTATACTTTCATCAATATAAGCGATGATCGCTTCCCGGCGTGCCTTTTTCAGCTTACGGTTCTCAGGTGTGTCAACTTCTGAGGCATCTTTGCCGGTTATCAGATAAAGAAGTGAAGCGAGAGAGGCGGTCTGCCGTGTAGGAGACTTGGGGTTCAAAAGCGCGGACGATGAACGAGCTATCTGCGTTTGATTTACAAAGAACAGGTGCATCATACCTCGAAATGCCTTGCTACATCTCACGGCGGTTTATTTGACGCTTACGGAGAGTGTGCCGTGTACCGGCAAAACTATCTCCGCAACCATTATGCAGAGCGTGACAAACAACACCTTTTTCTTTTCCGTTTTTCAGCATCCCTGCGCGACATGTATTTTTTGTATCATACATATTTGTTTGCGGGCTCAAAGTACGCTGCTTGTACTTGTCATTGACAAATACGTCAACAATATTTACTGCCATGCATCGCTGAAATATAATATAAGTAAGCTTATGTTTTAGAGAGGAGCGTGCGTGGATGAAACGCAAGCACTGCAGGAGAATGGCTGCTCTTTTTGCGGCGGTTATGCTGCTGTCCGCATTTCCGGCGGCGGCGGAACAGGCGTATACCACCTATACAAGCGAAGCGCTGAGGCTCTCTTTTCAGGTGGACGCTGGCTACAGCGTTACGGAAAGGGATGGCTATATATGGGTCTATCCCGGGGAAACCGCCTCTAATTTCCGCCTGACATGGGCGGAGGAGGGCGATGTGAACAAAGAGGACTTCTTTGCCCAGACGGGCGAAGCGCTGCGCGCCGCCATGGGCGGGAGCATGGTGTACGATCCCGGCACGCAGAGCCAGCCTATGGATATGCGGGGCATCCCCATGGACGCCATGATGTATGCCTATACCGACGCGCAAAGCGGCCAGATCATAGAGGGCGCTTATCTGTGGGAACAGCGGGAGGGCTACAGCATACTTTACGGCGCGGCATATATCCCGGCGGAGGCCGACGCGGTGCTGTCCGGGCTGGTGCTGGCCTCGCAAACGTTTTCGCCCGTTGCGGAGGGCGCTCAGGAAAAAGTACCGGAGGGCGGAGCACTTTCCGAATGGATGGCGGCGCTTTATCAGGACTGCATGGAGATCGCGCAGGCCACGGCAGCGTTTGCCCGGAGTTATCAGGCGTCCGTGAACAATGCCGATACGGCTTACGCCGCCGAAATGCAGGCGTACGCGGCGCTGTGCAGGGAGAAGCTGGAAAAGGTTTCCGCCTGCCGGAGCGCACTGGAGGGCATGAAGGGAATGGTTTCTGGCGGAGAAGGCGCCTTTCAGTATGAGAACGCGCTGGAGGCCTGCCGCATCGCGGAAAGCCTGCTGGCCTTTTATATCGGGTACTACGATTCCAGCGACCCGCTCGGGGCGTATCAGCAAAAGGCCGCGCAGGGAATGTACGCCTCGGAAGCCGATTCCCTCAACGCCATGTATATCGCCATGGGCGATGTCAAGGAGAATTATCAGGCTCTGGCATGCCCGCCGGCCATGACGCAGACATGGCCCTTGTATATCCGTCAGATCGACGCCTTCCAGGAAAAGCTGTATGCTGATTACAAGGCGGCGCTGCTGGACGACGCGCTGATGGATTTTTCCGCAACGCAGCTTCTTATGCGCCAGCCTTACCTGATGCTGCGCTATGAAATACTGATGTACGCCGTCATAGAGCAGCAGTTTGTCAACCTGGCCAACATGCTGACGCTGGAGGATGATACCGGCGAGCAGCAGATATGGGTGGATTACTCGATGGCCGAAGAAATCTATCCTAACCTGTATCCCTCCATGGATTCGGCGGTGAACCTGGCGCTGAGCACGGATGCGGGGAAAACCCGGCTGCTGGTCGAGGTGGAGATCGAGGGCTTTTCGCAAAAATACCAGCGGACGGTGAACGTGGGGCCGGAGATCACCTATCTGATGATCAAGCCCCCGGCCATGAGCGGCCTGACCAGCCTGGGAAGCGGACGCGAGACGCAGATCACGCTGCGCGTGACCCAAATGGATACCGGCGAACTGCTGGTCGCGGAGAGCAAAACGATCACGTTGCACAGCATATACGATTTTACGATGCTGAACAGCGAGTTCGGCGTGATCGAACCGTACAACCTGCTGGCGTGGCTCCGGCCCGACGCGGAGGAGGTTTTGGCGCTGCGGCGCGAGGCCATCTACTGGCTGGAAACCAACGCTGGCGCGGGTTACAGTTCCCTGCCCGGCTATCAGCTCGCCTATCCGGACGGTACCGACGAGCCATCTACCACCGTACTGCAGGCCATGGCCATACAAGGTGCGATCAGCGATATTGGCGTGCGCTATAACATGGGACCGTATTCCTTTGGCGGCTCGCAGCGCGTGCTGACCCCCGATGCGGTGATCCAGAGCCGGTCGGGCATCTGCATTGAAACCGCGCTTCTGATGGCGTCCGCCCTGCAGTCGGCGCAGATGCACGCCATGATCATCATCACCCCGGGACACGCGCAGGTGGCGCTGGAAACCTGGGAAAACAGCGGCACGTACTACCTGCTGGAGACGACCATGCTGCCCTATAACGCGACCGAGGAGGAAACGATGGCCTTTGCCCGCTTCCTGACGGCGGACGAATGGCGGGAGTATCTCTCCGGAGACGGCGTATATGTGATCGACTGCGACCTTGCGCAGACGCTCGGCATCCGTGGGCTTGCCTGAGCGGGAGAATGACAAAAGCATTTCGGGCGCGGGCGCGCTCTGAAATCAGATTGAGAAAAAAGGAGAGGATATCATGAAGAAATTATTGGCGGTACTGTTGGTGGCGCTATTGCTCGCCGCGCCGGCATTCGCCCAGACGGCGAGCTTGGCGGGTGAATGGACGATGACGAAGACAGTCGCAAGCGGCGTGGTCATGTCGCCGGAAGCCTATGGCCTCAGCATGACGATTGTCCTTAACCCCGACGGTACGGCTTTTGCCAGACAAACCATCAACGGTGCTCCTATGGAAGAGAACGGGACGTGGACGCAGGCCGGCAACACGGTCACGATCACCAGCCAGCTCACCGGAGAGGTTTCGACGTTCACGCTCCAGTCGGACGGCACGCTGCTGGCCATGGTGGACGGCGTGGCCATGTACTTTACGCAGACCGCAGCCGCGCCGCAGGCGACGAACGCGCCCGGCGGAGGGCTGCTGCCGGACGGCCTGCTGCCCTCCACGGGCGGCACGGCTCCCGCCACGGGCAGTTTTGAGGGCCAGTGGGTGCTGACGCAGGCTTCCGCAAACGGCCAGACCATTGACCCAGCGGCCATGGGTGTGCAGATGACCGCGACCTTCAACGCCGGCGGAAGCGGCACAATCTGGGACGGCGAGGAATCGCTCGCCTGCACCTGGGTGCAGAACGGCTCCACCGCCACCGTGACGGAGCAGGATGGATACACCTGGACGTTTGTCATGCAGGCGGACGGCACGATCAGCGTCGATGTAGACGGCATAACGCTGTTTATGGCGCGTCAGGGCGGCGCGGCTCTGCCCTCGACCATGCCCCCCGCTGTGGGCGGGCAGACCGTAACTGGAAACGGCTTTACCCTGCAGGTTCCGCAGGGCTGGATGGAATTGAACGAAGCCACGCTTCAGCAGCTGATACAGACCAACGGTCAGGCGGCTGTGGACGCTGCCGGGCTCAGCCAGCAGTTGCAGTATACCCAGTCGATGGGCATTCTGCTGTATTACTCGGCGGATCTTAATGCCAACATGAACGTGGCGCAGGAGAGCGCGCAGGGCATTACCATGGATACGCTCCCGACGCTGGAGGCGGACTACGCCGCCGCCTATGCCAGCATGGGCATAACCAATTACGATATGGCGGGCCCGGTGGAGTTTTCCGGAAGAACGTATTATACGGGCACCTATGACGCGGTTTATCCCACGATGCAGTACTATTACATCGTCAACAACGTGTTCTATACGATTACGCTGACGAACGTTTCGGACGCGGACGCGGCCACGATTCTGAGCAGCTTTACCGTGAACGGATAACGATACGGCTGAACGCGCGCCTCTCACCGACCCGGCGGGAGGCGCGCGGCGCAAAGGAGAGATTCCGATGTTCAGGCGCAGTCTTGTTTTCTGGATACTTACGGTCTGCCTGCTGGCCGTGGCCATACCGGCCATGGGCGAGCGCGCGCCGTCCTTTGACACATGGTGGGAAACGGCGGAGTATCTGCGCAGCTGCACGCAGGACAGGGCGAAGGAAATTCGCTTTACACTGTCGGAGCCGGAGGCTTTGACCATGCAGAAGTCTGATCTGCGTCAGGAGTTTTTGCAGATGGCGCCGCTGATGAGCCGCCTGTACGCCTCCATCGACTATGACAGGAACAGCGTGAAGGTTGTAATCACGCCGGTATACCGGGCGGGCGTAAGGATGCTGGACGCATGGAGAACCGGCGACGAAAGCGCGCTTTCGCATCAGGAACGGTCGGCACTGGATGAGGCGGAAGCCATTGTAGAGCGCTTACAGGCGCGGTACTCCTCCTCGCTTGAACTGGAGCGGGCGATCTTTGACGAATTGTGCGCCCAGTTGACGTTCAATGAGATGCTTGAAAAGGAGCCGGGCGAGGACGCCCCCGGCGTCAGCGCCGCCTTCGCGCTGACCCATGGCTGGGCCAACTGCCAGGGCTATTCCGACGCTTTCTACCTGCTGGCGGGCATGGCGGGATTTGAGGTGGGATTCCAAAATGGATACAACGCCGGGGTTCTGCATGCGTGGAACACGGTGGAACTAGGCGGGCAATGGTATGTTGTGGACGTCTCCACAGCGGATATTGCAGGCGACCTGGTCGCGCCGGAAACCGGCGTTTATACGCTGTTTAACGCAGGCCGCGACCGTTGCGCGGGTGCTCTTTCCTGGGATCCCGTCTGGGAAACCGCGGATATCGCGGACGGTTCAGGCGGTAGTTACTTCTTTCACGCGGGAATTCCCGGATTTGGCGCGACATTCGACGACCTGGACGCGATGGCGCAGTACTGCTACAATAAGCGCGTATATGACGGCGAGCGGGATATATGGGTACTGCTCCTTGGCTATGGTGAGGAACTGCCTATAGACGGCATCAACGCAGCGATGACGCGGGTGACGAACCGCCATAACGGCGAGACGCGGTGGCGGTTCTGGGGCTGGCCGACGGGGGGAGCGCAGTGCATACTGCTGCGCTGGGACGTTTTTTAACAATTACCAATAAGTAGACGGATCATGCAGGAGAAAAATGATGAAAAAATGGACGATGCTGCTGGCCTTGCTGCTGGCAACGGTGTTTTGCTTTCCCGGCGCTCTGGCAGAGCAGGAAGCCGTGGAATCCACAGGGGATAATGGTGGCGGGCAGTTGGTCTCCCATGTTTACGAGCCGGGCGATATTGCGTCCGGGCTGCTGGCTCAGGCGTTTGGGCAGGAACACGGTACAATGATTGTGGCGGAGGTACGCGGCGAGGGTATCCCCCTTGAAGCGGAGATGCCGGATCTCGTCCTGCGGCTGGGCGTGGCCTTCAGCCAGGGTGCGCGTCTGGAACTGGGCCTGCGGGAAAGCCAGGAAAACGTGGGCTTTGACATCGCGCTGGATGCGGACGCGCAGGGTTTGGCTATAGCGAGCGATCTTCTGCCGGATGAACGCTATACGATGAACTGGGAGACGCTGCTGGGAATGAATCTGGAGGAAATGACGGCCGGATTGCTCGGCACGCTGGAAATGCAGACGGCGCAGACGGCGGCCGCTATCAGCGCATTGGAACCGCTGATGGAGCCGTATGTCGCGATCGTTGACGAATTTATGCAGGAACTGTCCGTGAAGGAATTCTACGACGTGCCCGAGGAATACGGCTTTCCCGCCGTGGCCTACGAGATCTACATTACCTGTACACATGCGCAGGCGGCAGAACTGCTCACACGGCTGGCCGACCAGCTGGAAGGCGACGGGCAACTGGCTCCGGTGCTGGACGTGATGCTCGCCTCTCAGGGGCTGGGATCTGCCGCGATTGTGGAAATGATGCGTGGCGCAGCCGGGTCGCTTGCGCAGTCCGAAGGCCATTTCGTACTGGGCGCCGGGACGAATTATGATGCGGCTGCCGAGCCGTGGTACGTCATTGTTACCAATACGCAGGAGGACGGCGCGACCGATGAATGGTATCTGAGCTTTGAGCCCTATGCAGAGGAAAACACCCCGTATTTCTTCGACCTTGGCTATTCGCAGACGCTCGTGGACGGAAGCCTGGGCGACGGCATGCAGCTGATTGTGGGCATCTTAAGCATTCCGGACACTGCGCTGACGGGCTGGGGTGTGCAGCTGACCGTCAGCGAGGGCGAGACGGACACGGGGCTGCTGCGGATAAGTGCGCTCAAGAGACCCACCACCACGGAGGAAGGCCTGCCGGGCTATGGAGGCGAGGTCTACATAGGCGTCGGCAATCCGGAAATCGTAATGGAATACGAACATGAGATGAATGCGTTTATGACCCCCGACGGCGGAGAGGCGTTTACACTGGAAGGCACGCTGTGTCCGGACGCGGCGCAGAGCGCGGATACCTACGCCTTTACGCTGGAAGCGGGCGTGGAGCCCGGCCCGGACGGACTGCAGGGCAGGGGCAGGCTTATGATTGGAACGGAGGATATGCCTGAGCTGACGGGGCTGAGCTTTGAACTGCATGAGGCCGAGCCTCTGCAGCTCGGCGGCACGGATGTGGCGCTGGAATCCCTTTCGGAGGAACAGTTGAGCGCACTGATCGAACGGTTCACAACGGCGCTGTCGGGCTGCCTGGAGGCGATGCCGGTTCGGCAGACGGCGGAATAAGAAGCGGGGAGGGCGGCAATCGCTGCCCTCCTGCCTGTAAAAGATGGAGAAAATCGGAGGCATAAAGATCATGAAAGGATGGCTGGCGCTGTGCTGCGCGGTATGCATGCTGGTTGGTGCTATGGCGGCGGCAGAAAGCCCGACGGAGAACGGATTCTCCGCGCTGGAGCTGCCGGCGGACGAGATATTGGATATGAACCTTGATAGGAACCGCGGCACGGAAGCGATCCAGTGGACGCAGACAGAGGACGGCGCGGGCGTGAAGATGACTGTGGCTGAAGAAGATGGGACGCAGGCGGAATGGAGCATGGACTGCTCGCAGGCGCAGGTGTGGATTGCCGACCTGGACAGGAACGGTGTCAAGGAGATCTGCGTGAGCGGCGATCCCATGTCTGACGACGACGTAACATGGTGCCTGACGTATGAGGCGGGAGAGCTCAAGCCGCTGCCGTTTGAAGGCGCGGAATACGCGCAGGGCCGGATTACGGGCATGGACGCGGAAGGAATGACCATGGCCGGATATGTGGACGCGCTGGGAACCCACATGGGCATTCGCCGCCTGACGGTAGAGGACGGGAAGCTGGTCACGGTCGGAGACGGGCTGTGGCACTTTGAATACGACCTGCAAAGCGAGGAAACTTGGGCGCAGCAGGCTTTGACGGCGAAAACGGCAGTGCCGGTTACCTATGTGGATTTGACCGGGAAGGAATCCCGGGGGGAACTGGCGGCGGAAATAAAGATACTGATCACCGCCACAGACGGCGTTTCCCGGGCATGGTTCACCGTGCAGGACGGCCGCAGGGGTTATTTGACCATAGCGCCCGATGAAACCGCGGGCTGGGGCTATATTATCGGCGGCGTTGGCGAGCAGGCGTTGTTTGAGGGAATACGCTACGCAGGCTGAGGGCGCATACGAGCTTTCAGGGAAGGAGGGCAAATATGGCCTGGGATTTATCAGCCGACAGGGAACGGGAGCAGATGGAAAGCCTGCGCAATGCGTGGCTGGAGCGCGAGGAGGTCATCCTGAATCACTTCAGGGTGTCGGCGGCTATGTTTCGGTGGGGCTATCGGATACTGGGCATTATCGCCGCACTGGTGGCGGCCATCATGTTGGCCGTGGGGCTGATTGAGAGGAATCTCATCGTTGTGCTGTTTGGCGTTGTACTGATATACAAAGAAATCAAACTCTGTAAGCCTAAATTCAACGGGAGCTATGTCAGCGCGTATGCGGAAGTGGAAGCGGCGGTGGCTGCGGTGCGTCGTGGAGAAAGCGGAAGTTTTCCGCCGGAGTATACGCCGGACACACAGAAGCTGCGCGAGCCTATGCTGGGCGCGATCTGTGGAAAACTGGCGGTTATCGCAGGCTTTCTGCTCTTTTGCGCGGTCGCATTCGCCGGAATGGGGGTTTTGGGCATCGCTTTTGTTCTGATAGATGTGGATTTCAGGGAGTTTTTCTGGCTGTTTGTCCCTCTGAGCGTCCTTTTTGCGCTCATCGGGGCGCCGTTAGGGGCGGCGGGCGTCGTATACGCCAGGAGCGCCTGGGCAGTCAGGAAGCGATAAGAAAGGGGGAGTGGATAGAATGGAAGATACATGGCGCGAAAATCAGGAATATGCCCTGCGCCAGACGAGAATATGCTTTGTCGTGATGCGGCTTTTCCGGTGGCTGCTGGCACTTTTGACGATTGTATGCGTAGGGATGGGGATATGGTGGCTGCTGCGCGGAGAGACGCGCGCCCCGGCGGCTCTGGGCATGGCAGTCTGCGGCGCGGCTATGTGGATGCTGATAGGGGCGTTCATGAAACCGTATGCCCGGACTGCCGCTGAAATCGTGGCCGCGCTGAATACAGGGGGCCCTCCGGAAGGGGGATACAGCCCTCATACGGCGTGGATGGTAAACTGTTATATCAACATGCATCCGGCATTTTTCCTGCTCTTTGCCCTGCTTTGGCTGATCCTTGGGGCGGCCTGCCTGGGCGGGGGCGGATATCTGCTGGCTTCGGAGATAGGGTATCCGTCGCCCCACATACCGTCACTGGTGATGGGCGCCGGGCTGTTTACGCTGGGCGTGGCGCCGGCGGTGATGGGGCTGGTTTATATTGTTGAAGGACTTTCCGGACTTGGAAAGGGCCGCAGAAAACCGGATAAATGATCGCGCGCATTGGCTGGCATATATGAGGGAATGGGCTGCCGGCTTATATATGAGCGGAAAAGCGCAGTGGAGACGTGCGCAGGAATATAAGCCCATAAAGGAATGGATTATCCTTGCATTTTCCCTCTATCGCCTTGACTATGGGGCGCGCTCCCGGATGGCTTCTGGATGATGCTGACATACCATAACAGGAGGAAAACAGAATATGCTGAAAAGGATTATGCTGTTTTTGCTGGCAGCGTGCCTGCCGCTGGCGGCGCCGGCGCTGGCCGAGGGAGGAGAGCGGCCGCAGATCATCCTGATGGCCTGCTATCAGCAGGTGGGATGGGGCGTTTACGCAGATGCGGCGTTCCTGGATGAAGAGGGCGGAATTTGGCACTACGAAAACGAAATGGGGCTGCCCAGAGAAGACGCCGAACGGCTGGAACTGCTGGGTAAAACTGAAGACGTGGAGCACGTGGGGCAGTTGGACAAACGCAGGGTGGAGGAAATCCGGAGCCTGATCGCTGCCATACAGCCTGAAGAAGTGAAACGTGGTCCGGGACATATATTGGATTACGGTCTTGACACATACAGCGCCATCCGTTACGGAGACGGTGGAGAGGCGGAAATCATCTGCCTGGCGAAGTGGGGAGACTGGACCTATGAAAATACAGATATCAACGCCCGCGCGGTTTATCTGGCCCTGTTTACGGAAGTGCTGGGCAATGATCTGGACAGCGACGAATATGAATTTCTGTATCAGCCCACGCCGTTTGAGCGCATGTCTCTGACGGATTTCTGCGGCGTTGAAAAGAATATTTTTGAAGACGCGACGGTGGCGGTGCGGGAAAACGGCACGGAACGGACGCTCGAGGGCACGGAGGCGGAGGAAAAGCTGGCATGGCTTCAAAGCCTCGCGGTTACAGGCAAGCGCAGCGCCCTGAAACCTGAAGGCGGCGAAACAACGTACCTGCTGGTCACGCCGGAGGGGGCGGAGGCAGAATTTGTGTTCAGCGACAGTCTGCTGGCGCGGCCAGACGGCATGTATACGGTGGAAGCACTAAGCACGGAGGAACTTGAAAAGTTAGAGGACTTGAAAAATGCGCAGGATGCCATCGACAGGACGAGGGAAGGCATCAAAAAAAGAACGGAATGATGAAGCGCTGGACCGCTGCGCAGGAAACGCAGGCTTTGCCATCGAAAGGAACGGATTTGAAAGGGCCTCCTTTTCATGGTATAATCAGGGCAGGAAAAACGGCGTCCGGCCATGAGAAAAGGAGATAAAAGAGGTCATGCGATTCGAAGAGGCTCTTAACGGTTATATCCATCAAATAGGCATTACCGCAAAGGATCTGGCCGACGCCAGCGGCTTGTCCACGGCGGTTATCAGCCGCTACCGAAGCGGGGAGCGTACGCCCGCGCCGGATGGCGAACCGCTTCTCAATCTCTCCAAGGGGTTGGCTCGCCTTGCGCAGCGTAAAGGAATGGACGGATTTACACAGCCGGAGCTGCTTTCGGCCCTGCAAAAATCACTGAGATATGACGAAAAAGAGGGAAACCGGCTCGCAGTGAATTTCGATCTGCTCATCAATGTGCTTAACCTGCGTTCCAGCGATATGGCGCGGGCGCTGAATTTCGACCCCTCCTATCTGTCCCGTATCCGCACGGGACAGCGCACGCCCGCGAATTCCGCCGCGTTTGCGCAAGGTGTGGGTAATTTTGCGGCCCGCCGGTGCGCAGAGCCGTCTGAACGCGCTGCGCTTGCGCATCTGATGGGTGTGCAGCAAGGTGCGCTCAGCGAAGACGGCGCTTGCGCCTGCGAGGTGGCAAAGTGGCTGCTGAGCGGTGCGGCCAGCCAGAAAAACCCGATTATTTCCTTTTTGGAAAAGCTGGACAATTTTGACCTGAACGACTATATTCGCGCTATCCGCTTTGACGAATTGAAGGTGCCTACCGTTCCCTTCCAGCTTCCTACGACCAGGACATGCTATGGGCTGGAGAACTTCCGTCAGGCCACGCTGGATTTTCTCAAGGCCACGGCGCTTTCCCGGTCGCGTGAGCCGGTATTTATCTGCAGCGATATGCCAATTGAGGAACTGGCGCAGGATATGGAATTCTCCAAAAAATGGATGCTCGGACTGGCGGCAATCCTCAAAAAGGGACTGCGCCTGGATATGGTGCATGACCTCAACCGCCCCTTTGGCGAAATGATGCTGGGGCTGGAAAGCTGGATTCCGCTGTACATGACGGGCCAGATTACTCCGTGGTATCTCCCCGGTAGGCAGAACAGCGTATACGGGCATACGCTGTTTTGCTCCGGTGTGGCGGCGGCGGAGGGCGAATGCATCTCTGGAGATTTTGCCCACGGTCGCTATCTGTTTTCCAAAGCCGGCAGCGATCTGGCCTATTACCGGCGGCGCGCCGAATCTATCCTGAAAAAGGCGCAGCCACTGATGGATATCTACCGCGGGACGGCGGAAAACGTCTATGGCTCATTCCTTGCTGCGGAGGCGCTTAAGCCGGGGAAGCGCCGAAGTCTCCTGACCACCCTTCCGACCCACACGCTTTCGGAGGAATGTCTATCGCGATTGCTGGAGAAAAACGGCGTTCCTGACAGCGATGGGCGGCGTATGCTGGAGGCCTGCGCGCAGATGAAAGGTTTTGTGGCGGCAATGCTCGACAACGGAAGCTACGAGGAAGAATTCCCCGTCCTGACGCAGAAAGAGTTTGGGCAGGAGAGCGTGTCGGTCGCGATGTCTGAGGTGTTTGCCGGGATGCCGGTTCACTACGACGAAGCAGACTATTGGGAACACCTGCGCCTCACACGCGCCTTCGCGCAGTCGCACCCCGGCTATACCGCCCGGGAAAATGGTCGTGGCGCATTCCGGAATATTCAGATATTCATCAGTGAAGGAAAGTGGGTAAGCATATCCAAGTGTAGAAAACCCACCATTCACTTTGTCATTCACCATCCGAAGCTGTGCGTGGCGATAGAAAATATGATTGTGCCCCTGAATGAGCAGGAGGCCGGCGAGAGCCGGAATCCCGACCGATGACAGCATTTTACAGGAGGAATCATCCATGAAGAAAAAGCGGACATGGACGGCGCTAATACTGATAGCAGCCCTGATACTGATATTCGCTGCGCCAGCGAACTGTGAGGCGGAGGACGCGCGCATTTTGCTCATGCGCTGCTACCAGCAAGACAGATCAGGCGTTTGTTCTGAAGCTGTCTTGCTAGATGAGGAGGGGTGCGTGTGGCAATATCAAAGCGACGACCCGCTGCCGGATACCGATGAAGAACGGCTGGCATTTCTGGCGGAGTGCCAGAACGTGACTCTTGTCAGGCGGCTTGATGTGAACCGCGTTCTTGAACTGGAAAGCCTGATTGCCGCTGCGGCCGAGCCACAGATGGAGGATCAAGCCTTTGGGATACGCGACTACGGCCTGGATACATACAGCGCCGTGCGCTATGGCTCGGATGGCATTGTGGAGATCATCCCGTTGGCAATCACAGGCAACCGGGTGGTGGAGAATCTGGAGCCTAACGCCTATGCGCTTTACATAGCTTGCTTTACAGAGGTCATGGGTTACGATTTGGAAGCAGAGTTTGATTGCCCGATCAAGCCCTTGAACATCCGCCGTACTCCGCTGGCCGAGTTTCTGGGGGTTGATGAAGGCGTGTTTGAGGGCGCGACGCTCACCGCAAGCCGTTTGGATTGCGAGGCTGGATACATCGACATTGAGATTGACGAAGAGGAAACTGGGGAAAAGATAGAGTGGTTGTCCGGGCTTGTGGTGACAGGCAAGCGCAACGCCCTGTGTGTGACGGGAAATACGGAGGTGTACACGCTTCATTCGCCCGAAGGCGCTTTTCTGGCGAGATTTGAATTTTACCAGGGATTGCTGGTAATGGATGACGGCATGTATGCGGTCGAGACGTGGGCGGAGTGATTTTAAAGATGACTGGCTGACAACTCCAATCTTGGAAGGATGCTCATGCCATATTTCAGCACATATTTGGGACACATCAGCCGGGAAGAAACTCGCTGCCATATATCTATCAGGCAGATGAGAGATAGGATGAAGAAGATTAGAAATCCGGCCCTGTTTGTTCCAGAGCCTCAATGCATGAGAAGCAGCCTCCTCCCGTTCGATGATTTCTGCCAATGTTCTTGGCTGATAGTCCATCCAAGGCATCATACAGCCGACGTTGATGAACTGCCCGCGGACATGATGTCTTTCCGTGCAGGCATTGCGAATCTCTTCGCGCCATCGAAGAAGGAAAGTATTTTCACGGGTATTATGAACATGCCCATGAAGCATATAGCAGTTTTCATCATAATCAGCCCTATGAAAAGGGATGAGGTAATGGCACATAATTACATGCTTGCCGCTGTCGGTGATTTCCTTTATAGGTGCGATATCCTGAAAATACCGTTTGGTGGTCTGACTGAATTCTCTGGGATCATGATTGCCGCGAATCAGAACTTTTCCGCCGTTGAGCCTTTCAAGAAAGGCTGGCCACTGTGACTCCTTTGCCTAAATGAAATCGCCCAGTACATAGACCGTATCCTGCTTGGTAACCATGCTGTTCCAGCTGCGGATAAGTGATTCATTCATTTCATCAACATCAGCAAATGGTCGATTGTCAAAGCGGATTGCATTGGCATGACCCAGATGAAGATCAGCAATATAGTAGTTCATACATTTTCACCATAAGCAGTTCTGCATCGACCTCAACGGTCATGGTATCGGTAGCGCGTGCAAGATAATCACGGAGGATATCATGGATGCTTTCAGTTGCGGTTCTATTGTCCCTGATGAAAAAGTCAGGCGTCTTTAGCGCCGTCAGCATTTGAGCAATCTTTTCCGGTACCACTCTTGGCCTCCCTTCTGGCCCTCCTCAGAGCCTTCTGCTCCTCGCGCCATGCAGCCGCAGCTTCTTCAATTTCACGCATGGTCTTTTCGTAATCACCGCTCAGGCAAGCATGGGTCTCGATGGACATGATCGCGCAGTTTCGCTTGCCGCGGCGAGTGAAGAAAATGACATGCCCGGGCGTTTTCAAATAGGCCCACACTGCGGATGGCTTTCTGCGGAATTCAGTCACGCTTACATCTTTTGTTACGATCAGAAAATCCAATTTCCCGGGCTGATGAACAATTTCACTCATGTGAATTTTCACCTCTCTGCTGTATGTATTCATCCTTGGCGATGAGAATCTCATCAATCGGAACTTGCAGCATTTCTGTAAGAATGAACAGGTTATCGATTGAGGGAAGGTTCTTGCCTGCAATCCAGAAATATACCGGGCGCCGCTCTGCAAAGCCCAAGCGCTGCTGAACGTCCTTTGCTGTCAGTCCGCGTTCAGCCAGAAGCCGCTCGATGTTCTTTCCGGTTTTCACCAGATCAATTACTCTGCACATATATTATGCCACCTTCCGGCGCTCTTGTCATTGTAGCCGTACTACCATGAAACCCGTTATGGGCATAGGAAAGTCAGCCCTATGAAAATGCACCCAAAATGAAAAATAGGCACCCTGCGCAGGGTACCTACATTGTGGAGTAATCTGTAAATCCTCGCAACCTCCGTACGGATGTAATCCGAAAATTTCTTCTTTCGGCCCCGGGCCATCGTTCTTTCGCTGATAACAGCAAAACGAAAGCTGTGGGTGCACCAAATTCTTCGAGTTTTGCACCCACTTTGCACCCAACTGCACCAAATTCCAAACGAAAGCTCGACTAAAAAACGAAAGCCCCGAATTGTATTGTTTTCGCGGTCATTCCGCAACAAAACCGTCAGAAATGGCGGTTTTTTGTTGCGTTTTGGACGTTTTTTGCAGGAAAAGCACACGCTTTCCTGCATTTTTTGAACGCCATGACCTTGTTCTCGCGATGTGTTCCAAAAAGTGTTCCCCAAAGCGCCTGTTCGCGGTTTTTTACTTCATCTAATGCCCCCAAAAATAACTGTTCCAGAAGTTGTTCCCCAAAACGTCATTCCTGCGAATGGAAATAGATCGCTTCGACCGTCCTTGCCGTCTGCGTGATCTCGCTTCTGGGCTTGATGTAATGCTTCAAAGTCGTACTCGCCTTGCTGTGCCGCAAAAGCTGTTGGACTTGCATAACGTTATGCGTTTCTTCTTGCAGGTCGGAAGCGATGGTCGTGCGAAACTGCGATTCTGTAACGTCGGGCAGTCCTACGCTGCCTGAAGGAATATGCCGAACCCTCCAAACAAGCCTTCCATTGCGTATCCCGCAATCATTATAGGTCAATTTCACCATAATTGTCAATAGGTCATTCAGCCATAATAATACCGTGGAGGTGATTATGTGTCCAGGCTCAGGGATTTGCGGAAGGAAAAGGGCTATACGCAGATCAAAATGCAGATGCTTACCGGCATCGACCAGAGCGACTATTCCAAAATTGAGTCTGAGAAACGTCATTTCACCTTCGAGCAGTGCAAGCGCATCGCCTTGGCGTTGGACACCAGCATGGACTATCTGGCGGGACTTACCGATGAGAAAAAGCCGTATCCCCGCCATTAGCGCTTCCTTTTGCGGTCAGCGTTTGGCGCGTCGCATCTCAAAGATCGTAACTTCCCATTCATCCATGGTAAAATGCCAGCGCTCGTTCCATCCTCCGCCATTCGTATGGCAAATGTGGATCGCTTCTTCCCTTTCCAGCGCGGCCAGCGTCCGTCTGACCCATCTGCGCGTGGCGAAATACGCGATGCGCCTGCCATCGTCTGCGGCGCACAGTATAAAGCATCGCATTCCTTTTCCCTCCGCAAAATAATCCCTGTTCTCCTGCCGTTGTTGGCGGCGCGCGGCCTTTGTTTCGGCGCAAAGAAAAAGAGAAGGCCTTCGCCCTCTCCTCGCGCCGCGGGAAGTTCGTTCCGAAGATCATCGTCCCCCGCCTTTTGTTCCGCCTCCTCCATGCATTGCATGCCAAGGAACGCTTCGTCCATGGCGGTCTTGCCATCCCCGTTGAAGTCGAACGCGCCGCCAAAGAGATCGTCAAAAATATTGCATAGAATCGCTTCCTCCTCTCAAAGCTCTCCTTCGTCGAATTCCTCTTGCGCCGGCCGGGCGGCTTCCGAGCGCTTGATGAACACGTCCGGGATGGTCATGCTCATGCAGACCTCGCCCGTGGTCTTGGCCTCGACGTACAGTCCTGTGCCGTATTGCAGGACGCGGAAGAAGCCGGGCAGGTCCCCGGGCTTCAGGTCGAGCACGAGGAATTGCGCTTCCAGCCCCGCGCAGCGCTCCCGCGGCGAGAGGCGCACCGTCTCCACCGTGCCGTCGTTTGCTTCCGCCAAGCGGGTAAAGACAACCTGCGCCTCGACCAGTTTCAGGTACTGCGGCATGTTGAGTATGTAATCGTCGTCGTCCTCCTTGCTCAGGGCGTACTCGTAGAGTTGGCCGACCATACGGAGAAACTCGGTGTCGTTCATTTCCTGCATAATGATCTCCTTTCCTTTGCGTCGTGGTGCCTGCCGCCGCGCGGCCGCTGTCCTCCTTTCCGGCGGCGCGGGTTTCGTCTCTGTGTAGGTGTGGCCGGGGGGTGGCGCGCTGTATATATAGCGGCGGTGGTGGTGGCGTGACGCTGCCGGCCTGCCGCCTGCATAGCGCGGGTCGCGTGATGTGACGCTCCGCCCGCCGCGCGACGTTGTGGGCGGGCGGGTGATGCCCTGACGCTGCCTGTATAGCGGCGGCATTGTGTCGTGACGCTCGACCCTCGTGCGATGGGTGTCGTTCTGTTGGCGCTCTTATAGCGCGGCCGGCCTGCGCATAACGCTGCTAGCGGATTTATGGCGTCCCCTGCGTCCATATAGCGGCGGCAGTGCGGGAAACGCGCGGCGTCCCGCGCCCGTATAAAGGTGCGTCCCTCACAGCCCCTATATACAGTGCACGGAGCGTTAACCCCCACGCGTTGCCTTTTATTGTTTTTCAATACATCAATACATAATTTAACATTCTCGCTTGGGAAAACCGTATTCCCTACGGATCCTGCAATTGTCGCAGCGGTGACCGTCGGGCCGAAACCAGACGGGCGAGCAGGCTGTTGAAGAGGATGCCTATATGGCAGCGGCGACGGTGCGCGTAACGCTTGCCAAACCCCGCGCCCTTAACAGCCTGTCGATATACCACGGCGTTTCATTCCCTGCGCCAGACAACCGCGGAGAGAATGCGCAGCGGCCGCCTCCGAACCCTTTTTGGTGATCTCCATGACCGCCTGCGCCGCCTCCGCGTTGGCCGCGGCGCATGCCCCGGGCACGGGAAACCGCCGGCGGCATGGGGCGCTGGGCTCAGGGCGGCCGGGCGTTGGCAAAAACAAAGGCCGCGATGCCGTGGGACGGCATGCGGCCTTGGGGCGGGGCAGGCGTCAGTCCCCGGCCGGATCGGTGCGGACGGAAGCGAAGGTCAGGCTGCGGGCTTCGGTTTGCGGGGAAGGCGTGACGAGCAGCGACCAGAGCGGCGCGTCGAAGGCTGTTTCTTCGCCAAGGAGCGCCATTTGGCCGTCCTCCAGCGCCATAAGGCCGTTCTCCTCGCAGAAGAAGCGCAGCGTCACATCTTCCGGGGGCGCCTGGTCCTGTTTCCAAACCGCGCCGAACCGCAAGCCGGCATCGGCCAGCTCCACGATCTCGCCGCCAATGCGCACGCAGAGGCGATGCGGATCGGAAAACGGCGCGAACCCAAGGAAAGCTTCTTCCTCGGCCGCCGTCGCCTCGCCCGGCAGGATGGGTTCGAGCGTGAAGATGTGGTCGGCGTCTTTCAGTTCATCCAGCCGGATGAGCAGCACGGCGTCGCCAAGGCGGAAGAGCACGCAGGCGTAGCCCTCGCCCTTCAGGCGCGCGATCAGCGCGGCGGAGAGGTGCAGGTTGCGCAGCTGGTACAGCGGGCTGCCGTCCTCGCGCAGCACGGGCGTGCCGTCGGCGTTCAATACCGGGCAGGCGTCGATGAGCAGCACGCGCACGGCTTCCTCCGCGCCGTCCAGGCGCATCCACAGCGCCTGCCGGCGGTATTCCTCGGGCCGCCAGTTTTCATCCGTGACGATGGAGGACGGGCGCGACGGGCCCTCTTCCGGCCGCGGCTCGGGTGTGGGCTCGGGCGTCGGTTCGGGGGTCGGTTCCGGCGTCGGCTCGGGTTCTTTCTCGAGGATCGTGAAGTGCAGCGTGTAGCTGCCGGCATAGTTGCCGATGCCGGTGACAACGGCGGTGGCCGTGCCCGGCTCCACATTGTCCTCGTAGCGCACGGTGTAGTCCCTGCCCTCGACGAGGCCGGCGATGGTCACACCCGGTTCGACGGCATTGCCGGTGTAGGCCTGGTCTTTCAGCGCCTCGGGCTGCGGCAGCGTCGCCGGATTGATGACGAACGTGTAGGCGGCGCTCTGTCCCGCCAGCGCGCCAATGCCGGTGACGTAAATGGTAGCGGTGCCGGCGTCCACATTGCGCTCGTAGCCGTCCACGCGGTAATCCAGCCCTTCGATGAGGCTATCCAAGTAGATGGAAGGCTCGTGCGCGCCGCCGTCGTAGGTCTCGTTGGGGATGCCCAGAGAGGCCGGCAGGCCGGGGATGTGGCGCACGCGGAAGGTGAAGAGCGCGTCCTCGGGCAGCGCATAGTTGGCGTTATCGAGGCGCAGGCCGTAGAACTCGACGGCGGCGGGCAGGCCCTGTCCCAGCTCGTTGCTGAGCAGGTAGGCCAGATAGCCGTCATACGTCAGGTGGACGCTGTCGCCCTCCAGCGCACCCAGAATGCCCAGCGTGCCCAGAGCGCCTTCGATGCCCGTTTCGCCATCGCGCACCTTGGTGACGCCATCCAGATCAAGGCCGCTGATGTCCCAGGAGAGCTGGCGCGGCTGGATGCTGACCGTGACCGGCTGGACGGAGAATACCTCGCCCAGAGCGTTTTCAAAGACGACGGTGAGCGCATATTCGCCGGCATCCTTAAAGAGCGGCGGGTCGGTGAGCCATGTGCCGCTGGCGTTGTCGAAGTAGCGGACGGTGACGCCGGTGAGGTCGCCGGAGAGCGTCACGCCGGCATGGTGTTTGCCATCGTATTCGCCGCTGTACGCGTGGGCGGTGATGGTGGGATCGTTGAGCGGGAGGATGTTGACCGTCTCCACGCCGTATTCGACGTGGCTGAGCGCGCCGTCCAGATAGCGCTCCACGCGGTAGTAGACGGCATACTTGCCCACATCCGTGAACTGCGGCTTGACGGTGGTCTCCACGCCGTTTTCACCGACGCGGTAGTAGACGACGTCGCTGGCGGTGGGGCCATAGAGCTCGATGGCGTGCGCCTTGCCGTCCCAAGTGCCCTCGAAGCCCTCGCTGACGATGCCGGAGAGGTAGAGCACGTCGATGTGGCCGACGCCGCTGTAGGTCTGGTAGTTCGCGCCGCGCAGTTCGAAGGGCACATCGTAGCTGCCCACATCGCGGTAGGCGGGGTTCTCCTTTGTCCAGGCGCCGTTTACGTAGTAGTAGATCTCCACGCCCTCCGGCGCGCCTTCGACGCAGATGGCGTAGTCCGTGCCGTCGGCGTAGCCGCGCACGGTGCCGGCGGAAATGCCGGTGATCTGGCGCGGCTGTATGCGCACCAGCACGGGGATATCCAGCGTGGCGTTTTCGCGCGTCACGCGGAGTGTGATCGCGTATTCGCCGGAATCGGTAAAGGCGGGAAGTTCCGCGGCGCTGGCGGCGGCCGTGAACGCGCCGGAACCGACGGCGTATTCCACCTTGTCGCTCGACCAATCGACGTCCGCGAGGGTCACGCCGTGGCTCGCGCCATCGTAGACGCCCGTCCAGCCGCCGGCGGTGACGGTGAAGGGCCGGATCTCGAGGACGGCGCTGCCGAGGTAGGTTTCGAAATACGTGCCCTGGTCGCCGGTCAGTTCGCGCTGGGCCTCGAAGAAGATGGTGTAGGCGCCCGCTTCGGTGAAGGTGGGCTGCACGGCGGTCTGCGTGCCGTCGACGCTCGTCCACCAATGGAGCACCTGCGCGCCGCCGAGGTTCTCAAGTTCGATGGTGTGCGGCTTTGCATCGTAGACGACGCTCTTGTCCACGCCGACGACGGGCGCGCCCTTGAGCAGGCGCAGGCCGGTCGTTTCCGTAAAGGGGAAGAACAGCAGGCCGCGCTCGACGGTGTATTCGACCGTATAGTCGCCCGCCGCGGAGAGCAGCGGCACATAGACCGCGCCGTCCGCGCCCACCGCCGCCGCAAGGTCGCTGAGGGGCACGCCGTCCAGACCGGACACGGGAGCGCCCTGCGCGTCGCGCACGGTGATGCGCACGCTGTCGAGCACATCGCCATCTTCCACGTTGAGGCCGCGGATGGTGAAGCCGTGCGCGTCGCCGTCCGCCAGACCCTCGTAGCCCTCGGCGGACACGCCGGTGATCTCCCACCTGGCGCTGGCCTTGATGGTAAGCTGCGTATCGCTGTGGAAGGGCTCGTAGATGGGTTCCATGCCGACCAGCCAACTGCGCCAGAGATCAACATCCTCGAAGACATTGACGGCGCGCGCGGACATGGCGTGGGCGACAAGCCTGTTGTCTCCGCGCCGGACGGTGTAGGAGATCTGGTAGATGCTGTCGCTGACGGCTTCGCCGAGGAAGGCCGGCAGGACGGACACCTGCGCAGTATCGGAGTCGTAGTAGCCATCGGCGTCGCAGACATATCCGAGGGGCGCGAGCGTGTCGGGATCGAAGCCGGAAATGTAGAAGAACTGCGCCTGCTCGCCGCCGACGGGCTGGCCCTGCGCGTCCACCTGCTGATGGCGCACTTCGAGGATGTCGCCTTCCTCCAGGCCGTCCAGCGCAACCGTGTGCTCGCGGCCGTCGTAGTAGATCTCTGTATCGCTGTCCACGGTCATTTCCAGCTGGGTGGGCGTGCGGATGGTGACGTAGTCGGTCGCGGTAAACAGCTGCGCGCCCTCGGCGTTGTAGCCTGTGTAGGCGATACCGATGAAGTACGCGCCGACGCGGCCCATATCCTCGACAAGCAACGCCAGATCCTCGGCAGTGGTGGCCGACGAGACGCTCATGCTGCCGGAGAGGCGGCGCTCTTCGCCGGGGTTCAACGTCCCGGCGGCGAGGCTGTCGTAGTCGTAGAACTCCACGAGCAGTTCCCAATCGAGGCGCGTGAGGCCGACTTCCTCAAAGGCGCTGGCAAATTGCCGGTCCGAGAAGTGGGATTCGTGGCCGTCCAGCAATTCGGGAACGATGCGCAGCACGTCGTCCAGATCGTCCGGGTCGCCGATGACGCACGTAATGCCGCCGACCTCCCCGAAATCGGCCGGGCGCCAGTCGTGATCGAGTTCGTAGCGGGGCTTGTCGTCTGTCGCAAGGTAGGCGCTGTACCAGTAGGTGAGCCCCCTGGAAGGACGGAAGGAGAGCTGCGTGTGGTAGGCATCGAGCTGGACGAATATCTCCTCGATATCCAGCCAGTCCGCGCCATCGCCCAGTTCCATGTCCACGACGCCGACGTGGGATACGCCGTATTCGTCGACGAAGGTCACGGTCAGGTCGTCCACGCTGAGCAGGTAGCCGCCCCACGGCGCGATGGGCCGCACATCTTCGAGGACGAGTATGTCGGAGGTCTGCGCCGCGTGGCCGTCGTAGAGGGCGTTGTAACTGGGGTAACTCCCCTCTTCCACATCGAGGCGGGCGTCGACCACGCTTGCAAGGTCGATGGGCTGGATGTCCAGCGTCACCGCGCCGCCGCCGGCGACGGGCTTGCCTTCGGCAGTGCCGGTCATGCGGTAGTAGAGCGTGTACTGGCCCGGCTTATCGGCGCGGAAGTTCAGCGCTTCGAGCGATACGAAGCTGCCTTCCTCGCCCGTGAGGCTGAAGGTCATGCCGGTAAGGTCGAGGTCTGCGCCGTCGGTGTTGTCCTGAAGTACAAAGCCGTAGAAGGTGTATGCGCCCAGCGCCGTGCCGTACCAGGCGCTGACGGTGAACGCGCCCGTGGAGCGGTCGTAGGCGTAAGCGGGATAGGTAGGAGCGTCCACGCGCGCGCCGCGCGTCTCATCGCGGAGGGCGAGTTCGAAGAACTGGGATTCACCGTAGAGAGACAGCGCGTAGGTCTGCGACGTGGCGGACACTTTGTAGCGGTCGCTTTCCAGCGCGATCTCTACGGTGTACGCGCCCGGTTCGAGGAGGAGTCGATCCTGCGTCACGCCGGTGAAGATGGTGTTGCCCGCCGCGTCTTTCACGGTGTAGACGGGCGTGTAGTCGTCCAGGCGCGCGTCCGCGTCGTCAAAGGCAATGAGGCCGGAAAGATCGACGGCGCTGCCATCGCGCACGACATGCGCGCCCTCCTCATCCTTGAGAGTCCAGTCCTGCGCAGCGCCCTTGACGACCTGCCAGGTGCGCTGCGACGCGACCAGATTGCCGTATACGTCGAGGAACCAACTGTGATAATAGTCGTCAAACAACTCGCGTCCGGCCTCTGTGGGCACGATGGACGCCTTGATCGTCACAGCGTGAGCGTCCGTGCTGGCGGAGGACGGGTCGAAGAACTGCGTTTCCCCGAGCACGGTCTTCCGGTCTTCGGCTGAGCCGTCGACCAGGAGCTGATAGATCGCGCCCTGGAAGTAGTAGCGCCACATCTCCTCGTCAAACATCCCTTGCACGATCACGTCTCCAGAGGCGTCCTCATAGCCATAGGTCACATCCGGGCGGTCGAGGGCGATGGCGTGGCTGTACGGTATATCCGATTTATTGGGGTCGTGGTCGTACTCCGTCGTGAACTCGACGGACGTATCCAACAGCACCAGTTTCACCGTCGCCTCGCCGTAGAAGGTGAGGCCGTCGCGCTGGAGCGTGTAGTAGACGGTCTTGACGGCCGAGCGCTGTCCCTTGAGGTCTTTAAAGCCGAAGGTGGGAAGCGCGGCGGTGAATGTGTCGCCGTCGATGCTGAAGAGCAGCGCATCACCGCCCAGAAGGCCGCTGACCGAGGGGCCATACGCCTTCCCGTCGTCTTCGAACACGAAGCGCGTCACGCTTTCCACGGTCACGCCGGTATCGCCGCGGCTGTAAATGTGGTAGGTGACGGTATCGACGCTGCCGTCCTCAAGGGTGCCGTCCGTGAGGGTGAGCTTCGCCTGATACGAGCCCGGCTCGCCCAGCGTGGGCGCGTCGGGAAGGACGATCCAGTTGCCGTCCGCGTCCAGCTTGTAGAAGGTGAAGGCGTAGTCGTCGGGGTCAAGGGTCACATACTGGCCGTCTTTCAGCGAGTAGGCGGTGACGTCGGGCGTCCACGGCTGCGCGCTGCCCGCCTCGGAGGCGGCGTTCTGCGCATCGATGCGGACGATGTAGGCGTCGTCCGCCAGCACGCGGAAGCAAAGGCGCGTCGCGCCAGCGGCGGCAGCGGTCAGGTCGTGGCCAAAGACGGCGTAGTAGTCCCGCGCCTCGCCGGAGGCGTCGGTGATCTGCGTGCGCACGGTGTTGTCCGTGGTCACGATGGCGTCGTACTGCGCGAGGACGGCGGTCTTGCCGGAAAGGATCGCCTGCGCGCCTTCCTCGGTGGCCGGGGCGTGGAGGCTGCCGGAGAGCAGGCGCGCCGCCGTGCCACCGGCATTGTCGATGGTCACGTTCGCCACTTCCAGCGTGCCGTCGACGACGAACACCAGCGGCAGTTCTTCGCCGCTTCCGCGCAGCGCGCCGCCCGTGAGGCGCAGCGTGCCTTCGCCGCTGAGGGCGATGAGGGCGTGCAGGAGTTCCGCGCCGGCGCGCAGGGTGTGGCCGTTGAGGTCGAGCGTGATGGCCTGATCCGCGGCCAGCAGCAGCGAGAGGCCCTTGCTGAGGGTAAGGTCGCCCTGCAGCGTGACGGTATCGCCCGCGGCGCTCGCCAGGCCCAGCGCCTGCGCAAGGCCATCGGCGGTGGTGATGTAGCCCAGTTCGCCGGGGTCGGCGGTGGCCGTGAGGGTCAGCGCCCCGCCGTTCAGATCGGCGAGCAGTACCTGCGCGCCGTGGCCGATCTCGCGCAGGGTCACGGGGGTAAGCCCGCCCGTGAAGCGCAGCAGCACTTCCCCACCGTCGCCATCCGTGATGTCGCCGTGGCTTGTAAAGGCGAAGGACGCCGCTTCGAGGCCGGGGGCGGGCGCGCCGTTTTCGTCCGCATTGGCGAAGACGGCGATGCTTTCCAGACCGCGCAGGTCGATCATGCCCTGCGCTTTGGCGTATTCGAGGCGCAGCGCGCCCTCTGCCGAGGCCAGCACGTCGCCCGCGGGGGCGAGCAGCGCGCCGGTAGAGATGTCGGCGGCGGTGATGGAGATATTGCCCGCGGCGCTCTTAATGGTCACGGCCTTGCCGCGCCATCTCGCCGCTGTCCTGCATGATCTTCTCCCATGAGCGGTCGTAGCACAGCGCCGCGAACGCGCCGGCGGCGGCGATGGTTATATCGCCGTTTGCGCGCAGCGTCATATGGTCGCGCGTGTCGCCTGTGTACTCGCCCGGTTCAGTCATCAGGAGCGTGAGTCCGCCGCCGGCGACAATGTTGAGGCCGCCTGCCGTGGCGTTGAATGCGCCAAAGAGCGTGGCGTCCGCGCCGGCTTCGAGGGAGAGGCTGCCGGCTTCGACGTCGGCATACAGCGCAAGGCTGCCGCCGGCGTGCATCTCGGCGAGGCCGCCTGCGGAGATGGCCGGCAGTTCGTCATAGTCCGGGGAATAGCCAAGGTAGTGGTCGGTTCCAAGATCGCCGCTTACGTGGAGGCGGATGTTTTCCGTGGCGGCGATGCGCGCCGTGCTGTCGATGGCGATCCTGTCCGCCTCCGCGTCGATGTTCCCCGCCTGCGCCGTGCCACCCAGCGTCAATGTGCCGGGGACGCGCAGGGTGATGCGTTCGGCTTCCAGCGTGCCCTCCAGCGTCAGCGCGCCCGCTTCCGCCGTGGTTTTCGATGGTGAGCGTGCCGGCGGAGCGCAACTCGCCGCCGAGGCGGCCGACGCCGCTTAAGAGCAGCGTGACGTCCGCGTCGTGGTCGACATACAGTTGCGCCAGATTCGCCGCCACGCGCGCGGTCAGGGCCTTGCCCGCCGCGCCGTGCAGGGTCGCAGATGAGATGCTGGAGGCGCGCAGGTCGATCTCGCCCGCTTCGGAGGTAATGTTCGCGCTATGGCCGGCGACGCCGGTAAATGCGCCCTGCGTTTCCAGCGAGACACTGCCCTGGGCGGCGACGCTGCTTATGCGCAGGCCGCTCGTGCCGCGCGCCCAGATGTCCTGCGCGGAAGTAAGCGTCAGGCTGTATGCGGCCTCGATGACGAGGGGCGCTTCCTGCGTGCCGATGCTGCCGGACGTGGTGGTGATGGAGACGGACTGGCCGGAGGCGTCGATGACGCCGCCCAGCGCGCCGGACTGCGTGATCTCCACGCCGCGGCCGCGGGTGGTGAGGTAGATGTTGCCCGCGCCCTGCTTGTTGAGCGTGAGCGGTGTGCTGCCCGTGCGGTCGTAGTCCAGGTAGAGGTCGCGCGTCCAGACGAAGTTCTCCGTGCAGTTGGCGGGCGTCCACGCGCTGGTAACGACGTACTTGAGCGGGCCGCGCTGCTGCCGATGTCGAGGCCGGCGCGCAACTCGATGGCGTAGAGGCCGGTGATATAGGCGGCGTGTACGGTGTCTATGCGCAGAGAACCGGTCAGCGCTTCGAGGGTGACGTTGCCGCTTTCGATGTTCACGTAATCGGCGCGGAGGTCGCCTTCTTCGATGGCGAAGGTCAGATCCCCGTTGTAGACACCGAAGCTGGTGATCGTGCCCGCCTGCCGCGCGGCGCGGATGTCGAGCGCGTCATAGCTGTAACCGCAATAGTAAAAGTCGTTTACGGAGAATTCTTCGTCCGCGACGATGCTGCCCGCGCCTCTGAGGGTGATGTTGGCGCTGCCAAAGCGGATGTTCTTCGCGCGCACGTCCATGGCGGCGCTGTCGCCCTCGAGCGCGGCCACGGCGAATGTTCCGGCCACGTCCACGGCCAGCGGGGCGCGGAAGCGCAGCGTTTCCTCGATGGTGAGGTCGCCCGTGGCAGTCAAGCGCAGCGTGCCCTCGCTGCCCATGAGGTAGCCGCTGTATGTAAGGGCGCGGATGGTGGCGTCGCCGGTGAAGCTGAGGCGCAGGTCGTAGACCTGGGAGCTGTTGTCGATGCTGCCCAGGCGGATCGCGCCGGCGTTGGAGAGGATGTCGAGGGCAAAGCCGAAGGGGCCGTCCAGGAAGATCGCGCCGTCCGCGGAGAGGTCGACATCCTTGCCCGCGTGGATGCGCGCGGTGGCCTCGAAGCCGGAGAGCGTGCCCGGCGTGAAGCCGTCAACGCTCAGGGCGCTGCCGGAGCGCATGGTCACGCTGCCCTGCGGGGCTTCGAGGGCGAACTGGCCGCCGGTGGCGAAGATGTGGACGGAGTAGGCGTCCACGTCGATATTCCCGCCCGTGGATTCGAGATAGAAGTCGCCGTAATCGACGATCAGTTCGCCGATGGAGACGTCTCCGGCGACGGTGAGGCGCAGATCGTGATCCACCTGCGCGTACTCGCGCCGGAAGTGGAGCTTTTCGGCGGTGAGGACGCCCTGCGCGTTCATTTCCGCCGCGCCGCAGACCCAGATACTGCCGGCGATGATGTCGCCAGAGACGTCGATGGTGGTCTGGTGCTTGCTGACGAGGTCGTCAAGGTAGACGTCGCCACCGGCAAGCACGGTGAGATGTCCGCCCGGCTGCACGCTTGCCTGGCCGCGCAGGTAGATGTCGCCGTCGGCCTGCAGCGTGACGGGCGTAAAGGTGGTCAGGCCGTTTTCCACGGTGAGGTCGCCATCAGCGGCGAAGTTCAGGTCGCCGGAAACGATGCTGTTAAGCGTGATGCTGGCGATGCGCAGGTCGCCGCCGGCCCGGACGTCGTAGGACTCGGTTTGGGTGGCGAGGGAGACGTTGCCGATGGTCATATCGCCGCTGGCGCGCAGTATGGCGCCGTTGGCGGCGATGTCGCCGATGGTGAGGCTGCCATTTTGCACGTTGATGTAGAGCGGCATGTCCAGCGTCCACAGCTTCATGCTCGTGGGCGTGGCGTCGAGGTCACCTTCCGGCACTTCGAGGAAGAACTTGAAGTCCGCGTCGAGTATGTTGCCGTCCTCGTCGAAGGCGGCGGCGTGGAACTTGCCGCCCACGGAAATGGCGAGCGGGTCCTCCCTCGTGCCGATGGTGGTGAGCACGGAGATCTCGCTGAGGAAGATGGAAAGGTCGTTTTCGGCGTCGATTTCCACCGCCGCGCCGTCCTGCGCGCCGGTGAGCGACAGGTAGCGATCCAGCCAGAGGGTGATGTTGCGGCCCGCGAGGCGCTCGAAGGTCACATCCTGCGAATAGGCGTAGTTCTGGGAGGCGTTGATAAACTCGATGTTCACATCGCCCGCCGTTTCGATGACGCCCATGGGCGCGACCGCGTAGCCGGAGGCGCGCAGCGCCAGCGTCGCCCAGATGTTGCCGGAGGCTTCGAGGGCCTCGACGCCGTCCGGCAGCACGGAGACGTTGAGTCTCTCCGCTTCCGTTCCGATGTTGGCGGCGTTGCGGATGGCGATGCGGTCTGCGTGGATGGTCGTGCCCGCCTGCTGGGTGAAATCGCCGGAAGCGCCGTTCCAGACGGCCTCGAAGCGCTTGGTGGTCACGTCGCCGCGCAAGTGCAGAGCGCCGCCGGCGTTGTTGATGACGCGGAAGCTGGAATCGCTGGGTTCGGTGATGACCTGATAGTGGTTACACTAGATCGCGTGTTCAAAGGAGCCGCCGCCAAAGCCCGCGCCCTCGAAGATGAGGTCTTTTGCGGTGTTGTTGGTGATGGTGACGTGGCCGCCGTTGTAGATGACGTGTTCAAGGCAGTTCTCCAGCGTCATCTGGCCGCGGATGCTGACCACGTTGGCGGCGTTTTGCAGTATGTTTTTGAGCGTGTAGGCGTCCGGGGAAGCGGATATTTCGATACTCTCGCTGCCCTCGCCCGTGCGCGTATACCGGCCGTCGCCGTCGATGGTAATGCTTATGTCGTTCCTGCGGCCCTGATAGAGGCGTCCGCCCTCGGGGCCCCACCAGGTGACCTGCTCATAGAGGGAGTAGTGGCCGTCCGGCGCGTCGGGGTGATCGATGCGCTGGGCGATGTCGCCCCATATGTAGAGGTCGGTATCGCGGCCGGAGACGATCTTCACCGAGCTTGAACCCATCACATCGCCCGCGAAGGCGATGCCCTGGAGGATGAGATCCGAGCGGCTGCGGTTGACGATGATGATATCCTCGGGCAGGAAACTCTCGATGATCATGCCCTCGTAGATATCCTTGACGATGGGCTCGAACACCCACGCGCCGGCGGTGGCGTCGTAGGCGGCGCGGATGATGCCGTCGGTATCGCCGGTAACGGTCACGCCATCGTCGGTGATGTCCACGATCACCGGGCCTTCCTCCTCGAGCATCTGCGGGATGCCCAGCCAGGGGAAGTCCGCGTAATCGTGGATGAGGCTGTTGTTCACGCCGTCGTCGAAGGAGTTAAAGACGCTGTACTTGAAGCTGTCGCTGCCCAGGAGCGTGTACTCGATATCCGAGCGTCGGAGCATGCCGCTGCTTTCCTCTCCCAGGAAGCCGGTGAGGGTCTCGCAATCGTCGCCCACCGTGAAAAGGTTGCGGGTCTTGTGCGTGTAGGTATGGAGACTGCCTTCAAAGCTGACCACGGTGTTCTGATTGCCGCCCTCGATCATCGCCCGCAGCGCAGAGAGGGAGAGAAGCGGCAGATCAAGGCGCGCGTGGTTGTCAAAGCGCATGCTGCCCGGCGCGTTGTAGTCCTCGTGGTAGCCCATATTGAGGTAGCGAATGCCGCCGTTGGCCACAGTCTTGCCGTACCAGACGTCCAGCAGCATGTCAAGATCGATCAGCACCGTGTTGGTGGGATAGATGCTGCCGGAGAAGCCCGCGTTGCTGATATACAGCTCGTTTTTGACATCGATCTCGTTGAGCCAGTTGAAGAACCAGAGGTCGCGGCCGATGAAGACGAACTGCTCCGGCTCTGTTCCCTCATCGTTAAAGACGATGTGGGTGGTGAGATCGAGCGTTGTTTCCGCCTTGCCGGTCTGGGAGGCGTAAGCGGCGCTGGTGCGGTTCTCGGAGTAGTTCTCGATCTTGTCCGCGCCCGCCGTGGCGACGATGTAGACGTCGCCGGTGAGGTTTTCGACGTGCAGGCCGGGATAGAGGTCGATGTACTGTTTGGTGGTGATGGTGGTATTCGCGCGCACGTCGGAAATGCCGATCAGCTGCGCGGCGGAGTCGAGCGTCCGCGTGGTGATGCTGTCGTGCTGGCCGGAAGTGACGCGCACGTGGATGTCGCCGCCCAGCGTATAGAGCGTGACGTCGCGGCCAAGCTCTGTGCGCAATTCGCGCTCCACGGCGTTGCGCGACTTGAGCACGCCCTCGGTGAACACGCCGCCCTGGTCGGCGTCGGTGATGGCGCTGAGCACGGCGTCGGAGACAGCCTCCACGCGGATGCCGTTCAGAGCCTGTATGTTCGCGCCCTCGCCGACGGTGGCGCGCACGGCGCTGACGGCGATGTTCTCGGCAAAGTAGTTGTCGGCGCTGATGCCGATGCCGATGGAAGAACCGCTGGCGCGCGTGGCGGCGTTGGGCTTGTCCTGCGCAAGCTGCGTGTAAGTGCCCACGGCCTTGATGCTTGCGCCCTTGCCGACGGTGGCGGCGGTTTCCAGATAGGTTTCCGTGCCCGCGCAGCTCACCGTGACGTTGACAAGGCCGACGTTGAGGCCGTTGTCTATGACGATCTCGTTCTTCGCCGGCTCGTTGGCGGCGAGCAGGCTGAAGTCGCCATCGTGGACGTTGAGCGTCGTTCCATCGCCCACCTGGGCGCGCACGCTGTTTCTTTGCGTGCTGTTCTCCTCGCCGATGCGGCCCTCAGCCGTGGCGACGTTGACGGAGATAACGCTGACGCTGACGCCGGGAAGCTGGGAAAGCACGTGGAGGCTGGGCGTGTCCTTGGCGGAAACGACGGCGTCGCCCGCGAGCACGTCCACCTGCCGCGCGGTGAGTTCGGCGGTGGTGGAGCCGCGCACGGAGCCGTCGGCGTGGAGGTTGCCGATGCCGAGGAGGTTCACATTGACGCTGGAGGCGAGCGCCTCGGCGCTGGCCTTGCCGGCGCTGACGGCCTGCACGCTCAGGCCGTCGCGCGCGGTGATGGTCATGCCGCCGCGGACGGCGGCGCTGGTTTGGATGTTGGCCGCGGCGTTGGCCACGTTGGTATTGACGTTGCCAAGCAGGCTGACGCTGGCGCCGCCGCCCATGGCCAGGCCGCCGACGGTGGCCTTCGCGCCCTCGCCCTTGTACTGGCTGAGCACTTCGAGGCTGCCGAGGTCGTAGACGGCGTTGCCGGTGATGCGCGCCTCGAGCAGGCCTGCGGCGTTGGCCACCGCCGTATTGACGGTGATGCGCAGGGCGGTGACGTCCACCTTGACGGTGCGGCCTTCCGCCGTGGCCCCGCCCGCGCCGATGGCGGAGACAGTAGCCTTGCCCGCGACGGTGAGCGCGCCGTTGCCGCCGATGCCGGCCTGCGCGGCGGTGTCCGCGTCCGCCGTGGCAGTGTTGGCAGTAAGGCTGCCGAGCGAGACGTCCGCCGCCGAGCCGCCGGGGGCGACCCTGGCAGTGGCTTCGTCGTTGTAGCTGACGCGCACGGTGAGCGTGCCCGCCTTGACCGTGGCCCCGCCCAGTTCGAGCTGCGCGGAAAGGCCGGCCTCGGCGCGGGCGATGGTCTGCATCAGCGCTACGTTGAGGAGCGTGACAGTGGTACCGCTCTCCACATCGGCCACGGCGCGCACTTTGCCGACCGACTCGATGGCGAGATCGCCGGCGATATTGAGCATGCTGGCAAAGACGCGGGCGGCGCTTTCCTGCGCGTTGCGGGCGGTAGCGGTGTTGGCGGCCACGCCGCCCAGCTGCAGGGTGACGTTCGCGCCGCCGGACGCGCCGACCAGCGCCTGCGCGCCCGTGCCACCGTTCTGATTGAGCAGCGAGGTCACGGCGAGCGAGGGCGCGGCCAGTTGCACGTTCTCCACCAGCGCCTGTTGCGTGCCGGAGAGCTTGGCGGAGGAGACGTTGACGGCGATATTGACGGTTTCAAAGACGAGTTTGGCGGTGGTCACGTTGGCGTCCGCGCCGGCGTTCAATTCCGCGCGCACAACCACGCCGCCCGCGGCGTTGAGGACGGGGAGCGTCCCCTCGCCCGCGCGGGCGATGGCGGCGGTGACTTCGGTGGAGACGCTGGCGATGGCGATGTTGACCTTGACGGCGGCCGCGCCCAGTTCCACGCCGCCCAGGGACGGCTCGACCACGGCGTTGGCGTTGGCTTTAACGTTGGCCGACACCTCGATGCCGTCCGTGCGCGCGTTGCCGCCGGCGGGCAGCGTCAGGCGGGCCGCGTAAGCGCCCTGCGCGTAGGCGTAGCCGGTCATCACGCCGATGGCGACGCCGTGGATGTTGGGGCCGTTGACGATGCTGGCTTCGGCGTTGGCCGAACCTTCCGCGAGCACGCGCAGATCGCCCGACAGTTCGAGATTTGTCAGGTTGGCGCTGGCGGTGTTCTCCACGCGCGCGTAGGCCACGGCCACATTGACGCCCGCGCCAACAAGCGTGCCCGCGCCCTGCACGAGTTCGACGCTGGCCACGTTCTCCCCATCGAGGGGATCCGCCTGCGCGATGACTTGCAGGGAGTTTGCGTGAAGATCGCCATTTTCGACGGCAGCGAGGTTCTGCGCGCGGTCCACAGAGACGAGCGTGCCCACGCCGACGCTGATGGCGCCGATATTCAGCCCGTGGAGGCTGACAGGCGCGCCGCTTTGCAGCCACGCTTCCACGAATACGTTGTCCGCCGACGCCGCGCCGAGGAGTTTTGCCTCGTTGCGGGCATCGTTGTCGGCGATGGCCACGTTGACCGCGCCGGCGATGGCGCCGACGTCGCCGGACATGGCGGAGGCTTCGGCAAGCGCCTTGCCGGGCGCAGCCTGCGTGCCGGCGTAGACGTTTATATCGCCGTCCGCGCGGACGGTCACGCCTGTGCCGTCCAGTTTCGCGGAATTGATCGCGCGCATCTGCGCGTAGGCCACGCTGACGCCCGCGGTGATGGCCCCCGCGCCCGCGCGGTAGAGGTCGGCGCGGGCCACGGCGTCGGAAAGCATGCCTTCCACGGCGATATTGCCGCCGGATGCGACATTCATGCCGGCGATGGAGGCCACGGCGTCGCTCTGGTTGAAGGCGAGCAGCACATTGATGGAGGCGGCCACCGCGCCGGCGCTGGCGGCGAAGATGGACGGTTCGGCGAGGGAGGCGATGGTGTTGCGCACGCGCACGTCGCCCGCAGCGCTGACCGTTCCGGCACTGCCGGAGGCGGCGTTCGTGCGCGGGTCTGCGCCGATATAGGTGGCGAGGCTGGTCTTATCAATGGCGATGGCCACGCCCGCGCCCGCCGCCACCGCGCCGCCATTGACGCCAAGCAGCGCCGCGCGCGCGGATGTGACGGAATTGGCGGCGACGTCCACCGTCTTGGCCTCGACGCTGACGCCGCGGGCGATGAACGTATCGCCGGTGACGCCGCTGATGGAGAGCGGAAGGGCCGCGTTGGCGCTCACCGCGCCGCCGCCAAAGGCCGCCGCCGCCGAGAGGTTCTTAAAGAGTATGTCCGTGGTCACGGAAACCGCGCCCGCGCATGCGACGCTGCCCGCGCCGGAGATGCCCGTGCGCACCGTGCCCTGCGCGCGCACCAGCGAGACGGGCACGCTCACGGCGACGAAGCCGCCGCTGGCCGCCAGCGTCGCCGCCAGCACGTTTTCATGGCGCATGCCTGCGCGGATGGAGACATTTTGCGCGGAAAGGACGCTGCCCATCAGTTCCGCGCGCAGCGCGTCGTCCAGGGCGATGACCGCCGCCGAAACCGACACGCCCACATACCCGCCGCCGGCGGTGACGGAAAGCGCGCGCACGCCGTAGGTCGCAAGGCTCTCGCCGAGTTCCTTGGCAAGGCCTTCGGTGACGCTCTGGGCCTGCTCTGTCTGCTGATCCTGCTGCGCGGAGGCGGAAGTGGCTTCGACGACCACGTCGCCGCCCGCTTCGAGGGTCGCGTTTTCGCCCACGAGCGCCGCGACGTCGGCATAGGTAACGGCCACGGCAACGCCCGCGCCCACGCCGGCAACGCCGGCTGCGCCGAGGGTGCCGGTGATCATGTCGGCGGTGAGAAGCTGGTCCGCGGTGACGCGGATGTCGCCCGCGGCGAACACGGAGCTGCCCGCGCCGACGAACGCGCCGGTACTGCTCATGGGATCGTAGCCGCGCGCAGCCTGCCCGAGCGCCGCGGCGGCGTTCAGGTCTGCGTTCTGTTCACTTGTAAATGTATGGTTCTCGCCCTCCCCCGCCGTCTTGTCGCCGGTGGCGGTGGCAAATTCCTCGGAGACGTAGCCGCCCATCACGTCCACGCCGTCCTTGTCGCCCACCTGCAAATCGGCGGCGCTCTGGCCGTCGCCGGCGAGGTCTTCTGAGAGCGTCATGCCCTGAAGCGCCTCGTGCGCGGCGGCGTTGCCGCTGGCGAAGGTGTCCATGAGGGCGTCGATGTCCAGGCCGCCGGAGGTGCGGCCGCCGTTCGCGCCATACTGCATGAGCAGCGCGTCGCGGGCGTCCTGCTGCAATTTGTCGCCGATGACCGTGACCATCACGGTCGCGCCCACCGCCGCCGTGCCAGAGCCGGAAACGCTGCCGGCGTAGCTGGCCACGTCGCGCTCGGCCTTGGCGGCGATGTTGGCGTCGCCCGTGAGCGCGTAGACGGTGCTGTTGCGGCCAAGGCTTGCCTCAACGCTGTTTTTCAGCACGTTGACCATGGCGGTGACGCCCACCGCCGCCGTGCCCGAAGCGCCGATGGTGGCCGCCTCGCCGAAGAAGTCGTAGAGGTCGGTGGCGGTCACGTCCACGCTCGCGCCGCGCAGCGTCGCGCCGTCGAGGGCGCTGGCGCGCGTCTGCCGCTTGGAGACGGTGACGGACACCGTGCCGCTCACGGCGGCGACCGCCGCGGCGCTGACGCCGTTGGCGGCGGTGACGACGTTCTGTTTGGAATCCGCCGCGACCTTGACCGCGCCCGCGGCTTCGAGGGCGGCGCTTGCGCCCACGGTGGCTTCGGAGGCGCCGTTAAAGTAAGTGACGATGGCGATGGGGCTGACGGCGGCATTGCCCGCGCCCGCCAGCGCCGCGCCGATGTTGTAAAGCTCGGTATCGCCAAGGGCGGTAACTTCGATCTTGCCGCCCGCGGTGATTTTGCCGCCCGCGGCGGCGGAAACGGTATCCTCAAAGACGAGGGCGTTCGCGCCCGGGCTGACCGCCGCCGTACCGGCGATGCCGAAGGCGAGGCCGGCGAGGGCCACCTGCGCGCGCGACTGCGCCGCCACGCGGACATCGCCGCTGGCGAAGGCGACGCCATCATCGCCGATGCCGGCCTGCACGCTGTTTTTCAGCACCTGCACGACCACGGTCGCGCCGACGCCAGCAGCGTTGCCGATGTTCAGGCCACCGGCGAAGTGGTATAGTTGTGTTTCTCCTTCCGCGTCGACGCTCGCTTCCTGCGCGTCGCCCGAGCCCTCGGCCTGCGTGAACGCGCCTTCCGCCGCGCTCGCGCCGAGCGCGGAACTTGCGTTGATGCGCACGCCATTGCCAACCTGCGCGCGGATGCGGTTCTGCACCACCGCCGTGCTCACCACGCCGGTCACGGAAGCCGTGCCGATGGCAAGCGCGCCGCTGGCCGCGCCCATGTAGAGCTTGAAATCGCCGCCCGCGTATACCGCCACGCCGCGACGGCGCTCGGCGCGGTTGGGAATGGCGATGCCCGCCTGACTGACGCCGGAGATGGAGGGCATGGACGTTGCCGCCAGGCCGATGAGGTCGGCAAGATCGCCGACCTGAGCGGTGACGGCGTTTTCGACGATCACGGTGTTCACCGTCGCGCCCGCGCCGATGGTGCCAGCGCTGACCGTGCCCGCGCCGCCGACCGACGCCAGCGTGCCGGAGGCGTCGGCGACCACGCCGACGGAATCATCCGCGCGCACGGTGACGGCCTGCCCCAGTTCGGCGGTGGCCTCGGTGCGGCTGACGGTGGTCAGCACCGTGCCGGTGAGCGCCGCCGTGCCGAGCGTGGCCGCGCCGGCCACGGCGACGTCAAAGGAACGGTTGTTAGCCAGCGCCGAGAGGGATACATTGCCCGTCTTTGCCGTCAACGCGGCCCGATCGCCCGCGCGGGCGATGACAGACTGCTCAAACAGGTGCGTGCTGACGCTCGCGCCGAGCGCGGCGGCGGCGTTGCCCGCCGTGGCTGCCAGCATGCCGGAGATGAACTGCGTGTCGTTTTTCGCGTGGATGCGCACATGGCCGCTTTCGGCGGTGAGGGAACTGCCCTCCAGCGCCTCGGCGCGGGTCTGGGACGTAGTGATGGCCACGCCGATGGTGCCCGCGGCGGTGGCGGAGGATGTGCCCGCGCCGGAGGCCGAGGCCAGTATGTTGAGAAGGGCGTCGGAACTCGCGGCCTCGATGCGCACATCGCGCGCGGTGACGGCGCTTTCCCTGCCCGCCTCGGCGACGGTGGCGTTTTCGTTCACGAGCACGGCGACGGTGCCGCCCGCAGCCACGGCCGCGCCCGTTCCCAGGCCCACGTCCGCAGAGATGAGCGTGAGTTTGGCATCGTTTTGCGCGGTGAGGGCAAACGCGCCGTCTGTATCGACGAGCGCATGGTCGCCCAGCGTCGCCTGCGCGCTCGTGCCAGTGAGGATGACGTTGACGCCGCCGCCGATGGCCGCGCCGCCCGCGCCGGTGGCCACCGCGTCCGCCGTGGTCACGGCCCAGATGTCGTTCTGCGCGGCCGCCTGAATGGCGACGTCGCCCGCGGCGGTCACGGCGCTTGCCTCGCCCACGCCGGCACTGACGCTGTCGCGCCGCTCAGCGACGGCGACGGTCGCGCCCACGCCCGCCTTGGCGGAGGAGCCGGAGATGGCGCCAGCGATGACGCGCGCGGAAGAAGCGCTGTCTGCCTCGACGCGCAGGCTCTCAGCATCCTCGTTCTCGCCTAGGGTGAGCGCGGCGTTTTTGCCCACGTCCGCGCGCACATCGTTCTCCGTCAGCAGCAGCGCCACCGTGCCGGCAAGCGCTGCCTGGCTGGATGCGCCGGCCTGCACCGTGCCGGAGACGGCTTCGACATAGTAATCGACCATGGCGAGGTAGTTGAGCATATCCAGCACGTCGAGTATGCTGTCTGTGCTGATGGTGGTTTCAAACTTGAGGTCGGTGACGTTGGAGATGTCATTGTCGATGGTGAGGTTGAACAGGCCCTTGTCCCTGTCCTCGGTCGCGCCGACGGTGAAGAGGTCGGAAACGTCGAAGGGGAACCGGTACTGGCTTTCGTCGATGTGTTCGCGGCGGGCGACGACCTTCATGGAGTCCGCCGTGATGGTCGCGCCATCGCCCACCAGCGCCCGGACGGTGTTGCCGGCGTAAAGGATGGCGAAGGAGGCGCCGAACCCCACGGTCTGGCCGCCGCCAGCGCTGACGCCAAGGGCGCGCACACCGAGTTTGCTCTGATCGCGCGCGGTGACGGCGACGTTTTGGGCCTCGATGACGGTGTTTTCCGCGACGCGGGCCACGGCCTGCGCCTGCGCGGAGAGCACAGCGACCGCGCCGGCGATGTTGAGCGTACCGCCGGGGCTGGCGGCGACCGTCGGGGCGACGGCCTGCGCGCCCAGGTAGGCGATGTAGTTGCCGTCGACGTTCTGGGTGGTGACGGCGGAGACGTCCAAATTGCCCGCCGCCTCCACGGAGCCGGCGACTTCAGCCTCGGCGCTGTTGCGGTTGACGGTGATGGCCGCGGCCGTGCCCACCACGTTGGCGATAGAGGCGGAAGTGGCCGTCGCGCCGCTGGCGCGCGTGCGGAAATTGGCGCGGTTCTCGGCGTGCGCCTCTACATCCCCGCCGGAGACGACCTTGCCGGTCATCTCGGCCAGGGCCGCGTGGTTATTGTAGGCCACGCCGATGGCGGCGGCGATGTTGAGCGTGCCGGAGTTCATGGCGACATCCTGCGGCTTCGCCGCGCTGCCGCTTTCGGCGTTCGCCGCGGCGCTCGCCGAGGAGGCGGGAGCCGTGGCGCGCTGGGTGGCGGCGTCGAGATCGACGTTGAATACGCGCAGTATGTTGTTGGAAAGCGGAATGGATTCGCTGGCCTTCTTGAGATTGGCCGTGGATTTTCCCACCAGCGGCGTACCCTTTTCGCTCAGGGCGGTGGCGATCTTGGCGCTCAGGTTGCTGGGGCCGGCGCCGGGGCTTACGTAGTTGAGGCCGAGACGGAACTTCTCCAGCACGCGGTCGATGCTCGCGCCAATGCTGGTGGCGACGGCGTTGACCTCGTCTGTATTCTTCGTCAGCGCGTAGACGCGCACGCTGCCCGCGGCGGTGGTATCGGCGCGCAGGGCGGCGAGCACGTCGCTGCTCATCAGGCTGACGGCCACCGTCGCGCCCACGGCGGCGCGGGAACCGGCGGAGAATGCCTTGCCCTCGGCATAGGAATCGCCGCTCTGCATGGCCTGCACCGCCACGTTAGCGCGCTTTGCGCCCTCAGCGCCCTCGCGGAGCGTCTCGATGGTATCTTCTTCATTCGTCGTCTTCACCGTCGCGCCCGCGTCCACCAGCGCCTGCACATTGCTTTCGACGATGGCGAGGGCCACGGAGGCGTCGGCGGAGATGCCCTTGGTGTTGGTGCCGGCGTTGGCGGCCTCGGCCTGCGCCTTGAGGGCGGCCGCGTTCCCGGCGTTGCCCAGCGTCGGCACGGCCTGCATCGCCTTGTCGCGGCGGGCGATGGGGTCGCTGCCGGCGACGGAGATGGTGTCCACATCGTTGCGCAGGCGCGCGAAAACGTCCAGCGAGGCGGCGGTGAGGTCGCGGCCCGCGCCGAGCGTGGCGCGCACGTCGGCGGTGAGCAGGTTGAGCGCGAAGGACGCGCCCACGCCCACGGAGGTGCCGGGGTTGTTGACGGTGCGCATCTTGGCGATGTTGCCCAGCACCTTGTCCGCCGAACCGCTGGCGGTGGTATAGACCTTCTGCGCCTCGTCGGCGCGGATGGCGGCGTCGCCGGTGAGGTCGATGGCATTGTTCTGCGCGGCGACGGTGGCCTCGGAGCGGGCGTCCGCGACGGTGATGGCCACCGCGCCCGCCACGCCGACGCTGGAAGCGCCCACGCCGGAAATGGCCTGCGTGGAGATCCTGTGGCCGACGCCGTCCAGCTCCCCGCCGCTGCCAAAGCGCGCGCCCAGCAGCTCGATGAGCGCCGTGTAGGTCCTTTCCACGCCCATGACCAGCGTCGGATCCGGATTCCAGCTGCCGCCGGTGACATAGGCATAGAGGATGTCCCGCCAGGCCTGCGGATTGGCGAGCGCGGCGAACTGGTCGTTGAGGAGCGTTCCCAGCGCGGCGGGATAGACGGAGGCCGACGAAAGGGCGCTCTCCTCCCCCGTCATTTGGGCGATGGCCTCGTCCACGATCATCTCGCGGATGGCCTGCATATTTTCAGCATCCGCCTCCATACCGAGATACGCGTTGAGCGCGGCCTGATCTTCGCTGGAGAGCGTCTTGCCCTCGGCAAGGTCGCAGGCGAGGTCGAGCATGCGCTGCCTGTGCGCCTGTTCGGCGCGATAGGCGTCGATGCCGGCGATCAATTCCGCGATCAGCGGCGCGCAGAGGTCGCCATAGAGGGAACCATCGGGCGCTGTTTCCTGCGCATAATGGGCGCGCAGCGCTTCGCGCACGTAGTTCTCCATGGCGTAGGCGTGGTCGCGGGTAAGGTCCGTGCGGCCCGCCTCCCAGGTGGAAAGTATGAGGTCGTCCACGCGCTCGCGCAGCGTTGCCGCATCCTCTTCCTTCCAGAGAGCGCGGTCGGTCAGTTCGTCCACATACCCGGCGATGCGCGCGCGTTCTTCCTCTGTCCAGCTGCTCTTTTTCAGCAATTCGTCGAGCTGATGGGCGGCGCTGCTTTCATAGTCGCTCTTGCGGATCAGGTCGATGAGGTCGCCCATCGCGCCGTTGCGGGCGAGGAAAGAAACCAGATCCTCGTAGGCCTTTTCCAGCGCCTGCGCGTCCTCTTTTTCATAGATCTCCGCCGCCACGGTCAGCGACGCGCCCGAGACGCAGCCGGTGCCGAGATAGGCGATGTTTTCATGGGCGACGGTATTGACGGCCACCGCCACGCCGACGCCGTAGAGGCTGTCCGTGGCGCTGGCGTTGGCGGCGACGACCGCGTCCGTATCGTTGCGGGCGAGCACGGTGATGTCGCCGAGGGCGAGCACGTCATTGCCGTCAAAGACCTTGGCGCGGGAGAGGTTGTTCTGAATGTTGACCGCCATGGCCGCCGCCACCTGAATGGAACCTTCCGAGGTCTGCGCGCGCTGGCGCGAGGCGGAGGCGCCCAAGACATTCTGCGTGTTGACGTTTTTGCTATTGACGTCGCCGGCCAGCTTGCCGCCGCGGGCGAGGGCCTCGTCGGCCTGCTTGTCGGCCTGATCCTTCACGTCCGGGTTGACGGTGGTGCCGGAGGGCTCGGTCTTGCCGCTGAGCGCGTCGTCGCGCTCCTGCGTGGTGCTGGAGGGCTCGGAACTGGAGCCGCCGCCCGTGGTGGTCGTGGCGGGCAGCGCGCCGTTGGTGGAGGCCTTGACGTTTTCCTCCAGGCGGCTGACGCTGTCCGCGTTCACGAGCACATCGCCGCCGGCATTGAGGCTGCGCAGCACGTCGGCAGTGGCGCTGTCGTTAAAGACGCTCACCGCCAGCGCCGCGCCCGCGCCCACGCGCGCGCCCGCCGCTTCCGCGTCCGCGGTAAGCGTGCGCTCGATGCTGCCCTGCGCGGTGACAGAGACGTCGCCGAGGATCTTCGCCGCTTCGTCGCTCTTGCCGAGGCAGGCCTCGACCATGATGCCGGAGATGTCCGTGGCGGCCACGGGCGTGGCGGAGATGCCGCCGGACGCGCCCGCCGCCGCGCGCAGCTCTTCCGTGCCGGCAAAGGAGGCCGCCACGCGGAGGCTATCGAGTTTTTTCTTATTATTAAATTTCACGCCGTCCTCGATGACGGCAGAGACGTCCACGCCAATGACGCCCACGGCGATGCCCGCGCCGACGCCGACGCTGTCCGCGCGATAGGTGGGCGTATCGATGAGCGGTATATCGACGGGGCCCAGCGCGAGCGCCTTGCGCACGCGCTTGCCGCTGGCGTCGCCGATCGTCTCAAACATGCCATGGGCGATGGCGGCTTCGACGTTGACCGCGCCCTCGAGCGCGTAACGGGCGGCGCTCTTCAGGCGCGCTTCGTTGCGCACAGAGGCAATGTGCACCGCCACCGCGCCGCCGAGGCCGAACGTGGACGTGGCGGGGATGTGGCCTGCCTTGGTGACGACGGAGGACTCCACGCGGCGGCTGAGGGCGGAGACGTCCAGCCCTTCGCTCGCGGTCGCCGTGCCATTTTGGATGATGGCGCTGACATCATGGCTGAACACGCCCACGGCCACGCCGACGCCGGCGGCGTTGTTGCTGGGGTCGAGCGTGCGCCGGACCTGACCGATGCCGGGCAGCGTAATGAGGGACGCATTCTCATAGAGAGAGCCGTCCGAGCGCTGGCGCGAGGTGGTGTCGCCCGCGGCGCGCAGCGAGAGGTTTTTCGCCGCGCGGACGCCGCCGCTGGTGTCGATGAGGGCGCTGACTTCGTTAAAGACGGCGGCGATGGAAAGCGCGCCGACGAACTGCGTGCTCGCCTGCGTCACCGCGTCCTTGCGCGGCTCGGTGCCGGAATCGAACTTGAGGGCAAGGCTGTTGCTGCCGGTGATACCGCCGATCAGCTTGGCCTTGGTGCTGTTAAGCTCCTTGGGCACGTGGCCGAGGATCTCCTCCACCGCGCTTACGAGGCTGAGGACGGAGGCGGTCTGCGTGGCCTTGACCGGGTTGCCATCCGCGTCCACGACCGTGTTGCCTTCACCATCCACGGCATAGACGCTCACGGGCGAGGAAATGGCGTAGGTGCGCGTGTGGAGGATGCCGTCGGCCTCGACGGAGACGTTGCCCGCCCCGCTTTGGATGGACGCGCCGTCCAGCACCTGCGCCATGGTTTCGGCAAAGGCGAAGTTCGCGCCGAGGAAGATGCCGCTGCGCGCCGTGGGCATGAGCGCGTCCGTGGGCGTAGCCATGCTGATCGCGTAGGAAGCGGCGCGGCTGCGCGCGTCCACGCGCAGGTCGTCCGCAGAAACGACGCTGGCGCTGCCGGAAACGATGGTCTTTGTATCGGCGGTGACGACATTGCCCGCCAAAGAGACGTTGAATTTAGGGAAGCTGCCCTTGTCATAGCTGTTGACATAGACGAAGGTATCACTCATCAGGCGTGCGCCCGCGCCGGCGCTGACCTTCGCCTCGCCGCCGAGCGTGACCTTTGCCTCCACATCCCCCATGCCGAAGGAGAGCGGGATGAGGGAAAGGAGATTCTCGGTATCAAACTCGTTGCGGGCGCTGGCGAGGGCGTTGACGAAGCCATCCGTCGCCGTGATGTCGCCGAGTATGTCGATGGTCGCGGAACCGAGCTTGACCACCACGAAGTGCGGCACGTCAATGGACTCGCCGAATTTGGGGTCGATATAGCCGCCGGTCTGCAACGTGCGCGCGCGCAGATCGACAAAGCCGCCCGCGAGGATGGACGCGTCCGCGCCCACGGAGATGGAAGCCGTTTCCTTCGCCTCGATGAAGTCGAAGCCGTACTCCAGCGCCTCGCCGGTCAGTTCGTCCTCCGCGATGGTGATGGAAGCGTCGAGCGCCTCCGTGTTGAGCGACTCCGCCACAAAGGCGACGTTTTCGCCGACGACTTCGCCGCTTACCTCAATCTGCGGGGCGATGATGAACACATTGAGGCCGTCCGCTTTCAGTGTATCAATGGTGAGGCGGTTTTCCTCGGCGCTCTCCGCCGCCCTGACCAGCAGGTTGGAGAGGAAGCCCTTGCCCGAGACCGTGACGGCGAAGGACACCTTGCCGTCCGTGCCCGCGGAGAGTATGTAGTCCGTGAAGGGCCGGGCGGCGAGACGCGTCTCATTGCCATCCAGCTCGATAAGCGCCTTGTTGTCCAGAAGGTCGGTGACGGCCTCGACGCCGGACCATGTTGATCTCCAGCGTCTGGCGCAGGGCCAGCGCCGCCGTCACGGGGTTTTCATCGGTGAAGTGGCCGAGGATCTCCTCGAAAACCTGGACTTCGGCCTGCGTCTTGAGGTCGAGGCGCGCAAGGTTACCGGAAATGCGGTCGGCCACGTCCACCGCCTCGGCCAGCTCGCCGGTGAGATGCGTGCGATCAAAACCATCGCCCGCGGCGATATGCACATCCGCGCCGAAAAGGTCATAGTATGCGGCGCTGGTATCCACAAAAATGGTATCGTCGCCCGCGCCGCCGTTGATGGAGATGCGGCTTGCCTCAAGCGTCGCGCCCAGCGCGTCGTGCGCGTAATCGAGCGCGGCCTCGATCGCCTTGCGGCCGTAGAGCAGGCTCATGCCGCCGGAGACGGTGGCTTCGTCCGCGCCCTCGCCGAGGTCGATGACCACATCCGTGGCGCTGAGGTCGAAGGCGAAGCTGTAAGCGTTCTGGTTGACGGCCTGTTCCGCGTCAAAGGCCGTGGTGTTGACGACCTTTACGTCCGCCACATCATCGCCCGCGCCGGTATTGACCGTGACACTGGCGCGCTCGCGCTTGCCGGAGCCGGAGACGCTTTCCTCGACAACTTTTTCCACCGTGTCGACCACGAGTTGCTCAAAGTCCTCCTGGGAGGCGAGCTGTTCGCCGCTCACTTCGCCGGAAGATACCTTGTTGATGACCTCGGTGGCGATGATGTCCCGGATGGCCTGCGGGTCGACGTCCACGCGCGTGGTCGGCTCCTGTTTGACAGTGAGCGCCACGGTATCGTCGCCCGCGCCTGTATCGATGGTGACTTCGCCGACGCCGTCGATGTCGATATCCACATCGTCGTCCTGCTCCGTGCCATAATAGGCGAAGCGGTCGCCGTTGGCGGCGCTGATCTTGCCGTTCATGCCGATGTAGATGCCGGCCAGCAGCGTATTGAAACCGTCGAAGATGAGGTCGCCCTCGATGACGGCCTTGCCGTTGGCGTTCGCGGTCGGAGCCTCGTTGCCGTCCGCGCCGTTTCCATGGCGCCTTCAGCGACGATGGAGATGTTGGCGATAGGTCCCTCGCCCTCGCCCGTGAGGCCGAGCGATCCCAGAAGCTTTGCGCGCAGGGAATTCGCGTCGCCATCCGCGCCGAGGTCGACGCCGCCTTCGTAGGTACCCTCGCCGACGGTGACGAGTATATCAACGGGGCTGCCGGACGCGGCGGGGAAATTGGTCCGCAGATGTTCCACCGCGCCGAGCAACGCGTTGCGGATAGCGTTGTTGGCCGTGTCGTTCACGTAGGCGGAGCCGCCGACGGGTATGCCGTTGATGGTCAGCGTGGCGCTTCCGGCGGCGACGGCGTAATCTTCCTCTGTCTCCGTCTCGCCGTTGTCCACGGCGGGCGCTTCCGCGGCCTGCGAGGCGGCGGACGCCATCAGCAGACGCGGCGCTTCCACAGGCGTCGGCGCGGCCACGGCGCTGCTCAGCGCCGCAGACAGGGCGGATGCCTGCGGGGCGGTTTCCGTATCATCGGCGTTGCCTTCCTGCGCGCCTGCGTTTTGGGGGGCGGCCTTCAGCGCGGGCGCTTCGGGGTCGCCCGGCTCGGTTTCGGGATTGGTTTCTTCGATGGGGGTTTCGGGGGCAGGCTCTTCCTGCCGCTCCGTTTCAGGGGCAGGCTCCGGCGCAGGCGTTTCAGGGTCGCCCGGCTCGGTTTCGGGATTGGTTTCTTCGATGGGGGTTTCGGGGGCAGGTTCTTCCTGCCGCTCCGTTTCAGGGACAGGCTCCGGCGCGGGCGTTTCAGGGTCGCCCGGCTCGGTTTCGGGATTGGTTTCTTCGATGGGAGGTTCGGGGGCAGGTTCTTCCTGCCGCTCCGTTTCAGGGGCAGGCTCCGGCGCGGGCGTTTCAGGGTCGCCCGGCTCGGTTTCGGGATTGGTTTCTTCGATGGGGGTTTCGGGGGCAGGCTCTTCCTGCCGCTCCGTTTCAGGGGCAGGCTCCGGCGCAGGCGTTTCAGGGTCGCCCGGCTCGGTTTCGGGATTGGTTTCTTCGATGGAGGTTTCGGGGGCAGGTTCTTCCTGCCGCTCCGTTTCAGGGACAGGCTCCGGCGCGGGCGCTTCGGGGTCGCCCGGCTCGGTTTCGGGATTGGTTTCTTCGATGGGGGTTTCGGGGGCAGGTTCTTCCTGCCGCTCCGTTTCAGGGACAGGCTCCGGCGCGGGCGTTTCAGGGTCGCCCGGCTCGGTTTCGGGATTGGTTTCTTCGATGGGAGGTTCGGGGGCAGGTTCTTCCTGCCGCTCCGTTTCAGGGGCAGGCTCCGGCGCGGGCGTTTCAGGGTCGCCTGGCTCGGTTTCGGGATTGGTTTCTTCGATGGGGGTTTCGGGGGCAGGTTCTTCCTGCCGCTCCGTTTCAGGGGCAGGCTCCGGCGCGGGCGTTTCAGGGTCGCCCGGCTCGGTTTCGGGATTGGTTTCTTCGATGGGGGTTTCGGGGGCAGGTTCTTCCTGCTGCTCCGTTTCAGGGGCAGGCTCCGGCGCGGGCGCTTCGGGGTCGCCCGGCTCGGTTTCGGGATTGGTTTCTTCGATGGGGGTTTCGGGGGCAGGCTCTTCCTGCTGCTCCGTTTCAGGGGCAGGCTCCGGCGCGGGCGTTTCAGGGTCGCCCGGCTCGGTTTCGGGATTGGTTTCTTCGATGGGGGTTTCGGGGGCAGGTTCTTCCTGCCGCTCCGTTTCAGGGGCAGGCTCCGGCGCGGGCGTTTCAGGGTCGCCCGGCTCGGTTTCGGGATTGGTTTCTTCGATGGGGGTTTCGGGGGCAGGTTCTTCCTGCCGCTCCGTTTCAGGGGCAGGCTCCGGCTGCGGCGCGGGTTCCGGCTCCGGCTGCGGCGCGGGCTCAGGCTCCGGCTGCGGCGCAGGCTCAGGTTCCGGCTGCGGCGCAGGCTCAGGTTCCGGCTGCGGCGCGGGCTCAGGCTCCGGCTGCGGCGCGGGCTCAGGCTCCGGCTGCGGCGCGGGTTCCGGCTCTGGCTGCGGCGCGGGCTCCGGCGTTTCCGCAAATGCCTCGCCTGTATCCGTCGCCAGCGCGGACAAGCGCATGTCGCTCAAACAGCTGCCCACCAGCATAATAAGCACCATGAGCAGCACCGCGCCAACGCGCATCCTGAATTTTCTGGCTTTCATATTTTTCCTCATCGCTTTCGCCTCCCCGGCCGCGTCCCCACGCATCGTCTATGCAGAGCGTTTTTCGTGCGTTTCTTTCATCCTGTTATCCAACTTCGGTTTGTTCTACCCCCTGGGCAAGGGAAGCTTCCAGGTCGGCCTGGCCTTTTTCCGTATCGCCCAGCTGCAGATAGCACATGCCGCGGTTGTAAAGCGCCTGTTCGGGCATAACGCCCCGCGCAAGGCACTCGCTGAAGCCCTCCACGGCGGCCTCATAGTCCTCCAGCCCCATATGGCACAATGCCGTATAATAGAAGCTGCTCTCCTCCTCCACGCCCGCCTGGAGGCAGAAAGAGAAATCCTCCAGCGCCGGCGCGTACTTGCCTGTATCCAGATAGCAGGCGCCGCGCCAGAAGCGCGCGGTTTCCGCATTGACGCCGTCCTCCACGCAGGACGTGAAGTCGGCGATGGCGGCCTCGTAGCCGCCCGTCTGCATGTGGGCGATGCCGCGGTAATAGCGGCTGTAAAGCACGTCCGCGTCGATCTCGGGCGTGTATTGCGCGTCCTCGGCCATGCGCGCTTCCTCCGCTTCGAGGCTGGCCACGCACAGGTCCAGGTCCTCGATGGCGGCCGCGTTATCGCCCAGCTGCATGCGGGCGATGGCGCGCAGGTAATGCGTGCGCGGCTGTTCCGTTTCATGCAGGGCGATGGCCTGCGTAAGGTCGGCCACGGCTTCCTCGTAGCGCCCCATCTGCAAGAGGCACTGGCCGCGCATCTCGTAGGCGGACGCGGGCGCTTCCTCCACAGAGGCGATGTAGCCCGTGTAGGCGTCCGCCGCGCCTGCGTAGTCGCCGGAGGCCGCAAGCAGTTCGCCGAGCACAGAGTAGACTTCAGTCTGTTCTGGATAGGTTTCCAGGTATTCCTCCGCCTGCCCCTTCGCCGCCTGCGCGTCGCCCATGGCGGCGTAGGCCTGCAATTTCAGCAACATGGCGTCCGCCGCGTCGGGCAAAAGCGTCAGGCAGGCATCCAGCGCCGTTAACGCTTCTTCAAAGCGCTGCAGGTACAAAAACGCGTAGCCCTGCTTGAGATAGATGTCCGCGCGCAGGGCGTCGTCAAGGAGCCCGTCCATGGCAAGGCACTGCCCCGCATAGTCCAGCGCCGCCTCGAAGTCGCCCCCGGAAATCGAAAGCGTCATCAGCGTATAGCAGGCGTTGAGCTGCTGTTCCGCCACCAGGGACTGCGCCGCCGCGTTGGCGGGCATCAGGCAGCAAACAAGCGCCAGCAGGCACACGGCGATGCGTTTGATCGTGCGCATGGTCATCCTCCTCATCCGTTTGCAGCGCCGGCGGCGAGCGCCTTGTCCAGCGCCTCGGCCGCCCGGTCGTTTTCGCCCACGGCCAACAGGGAAAGGCCGAGATAGTACCAGCTCTGGGCAAGGTCGATCCCCTCGTCCACGCACTGTTCAAAGCCCTCGGCCGCCAGCGCATAGTCGCCGGCGAAATAGCGGCACCGGGCGGCGGAAAAGAGGCTCTCCTCCCGGAACTGCCCGGCCTCGGCGGCGGCTTCGTAGTCCTCGGCCGCGCCCGCGTAGTTTTCCTGCATGGAGCGCGCGTTGGCGCGGTAATAGGCGATGTCCTCGTAGCCGCCGCCGGCGGCCACGTACTCGTTGAGCAGCGCTTCCGCCTCCGCGGGCTCGCCGCCCTCCAGGCGGCACACGGCCAGCATCAGCCGCGCGTCGTTCGCCTGTCCTTCCTGCGTCATGGCTTCCATAAAACAGACTTCGGCCTGTTCTATGTCTCCAAGCGCCATTGCGCACACGCCCTGAGAATAATCGCTTCCCGGCATGGCGCTGGCGGCGAAATCCTCCATCGCCTCCGCATAGCGGCCCAGGAGCATGCTGCACGTGCCGCGCATATAGAGGAGGCGGTCGTTTTCGCCTTCCATTTCCATGGCCAGGTCATAAAACCGACCGGATTCCTCATAGTCTCCCGCTTCCAGGTAGAGGTCGGCGATCTCCTCATAGCGCGTGTCATCCTGCGAAAGCGCTGCCCAGGTACGCAGCGCTTCGGCCGCCCCGCGCGCGTCGCCGGCGTCCAGACTGAACCGATAGGACAGCTGCCAGAGACGGGCGTCATCATCGTCCCGCGCCGTGGCCTCGCGGGCGGCCTGCGCCGCGCCGTATGCGTCGCCGCCCAGGGAGCGGACGCAGGCCAACTGCATAAGGGGCGCGGCGCTTTGCGCGCCATCCCGCCCGGGCCCCGACTCCATATACGCCGCCAGCCAGGCTTCCGCATCCTCAAAATCGCCGCTGGCGACACTTACGCAGGCGCGGCGGTACTGCCCGGTGGCGCTGCCCGCGTCGCTGAACTGCGCGCCCAGCCAATAGGCGATCCAGTGCAGCCAGCCGTAGGACAGGCATTCCATCGAATCGGCCAGATAGGCGTAAGCCGGCGAGCCCGCGTAACGTTCGCGTTTGCTGCCCACGCCCGCCCGGTCGGTGACGATGGCGCCGGCGAGCATCGCCACCACCAGCACTGCGGCGATGACGCGGCGCCCCCGGCGCAAGCCCTGCGTACCCGTCATGCGCGCATCCCAACCCCTCCGTTCTCCTGCCCGCGCCCATTGCCAGGGCGCAAAAAGAGACAGGCCGTCTACTTACATTATACGGCCTGCCAAAGCAATATGTCATCGCCCATTTTGAGGGGAAAATGGCTAATAATTTACGTAGTTTTTCAGGTCCGAACGTTTCGTAATGCCAATTTTCTGGTAGATCGTGGCCAAATATGCCTTCACGGAATTGAAGGAAATGGACATATAATCGGCGATCTCTTTATTGGTGCGCCCCTTTGCCGCCAGCATGGCGATGGAGAATTCGTAGGGCGTGAGCGTGTCCGTCACCTTGAGGGCGGAGGCGGGATTGTGGATCTTCATCCAGCCGCGGCTGAAGCGATAGACGAGGTCGGACATCTGCTGATAAAGCTCCGGCTGCGCGCCGCGCAATTTGCGCTCCACCAGCCCCTGTAACATCCCATGGTGCTCAGCAAACGGTTCTATGTAACCTTCCGGCTGCGCCAGCTCCCAGGCGCGGTCGAAAAAGCGCTGCGCCTCGCCATGCCGCGCCAGGCTGTTGGAGGCCATGGCGCCGACGATGTTTAAATAGATGGCCGCCACGGGGTAGGCGCGCTGCATCAGCGCCGTGGCCGCTTCCACTTCGCCAATGGCCTGCTGGTATTCCCTGCGCAGATAGAGCGCATGGGCGCGCCCATAGAGCGCCATATAGCGCACGCCCCTGGAAAGATGGGCAAAATGCGGCAGGAGCTGGGAAACGTCTATTTCCTCCTCATGGAAATAGATCCTGGCGACCAGGCGGATAAACTCGCTCTGAGCGCGCACGGCGTCGTCCGGCGCTTCCTCGCCCTCGCGCGCGACCTCGGCAAAGTCCGCCAGGCAGTTTTCCGCATCGCCGAGGCCGACGGCAGCCATGGCGTGCAGCCAGCGCGCGGAAAGGCGGATCTCGGCGCTGTCGCTGGCAAAGGCGCGGGCGGCCAGCTCCATCACCTGTTGCGCCTCGCCGCGGAAGTAGCGGTGCCCCGCCCAGGCGACGAGGCGCTCCTCCTCATCGTCCAGGCGCTCCACCGCTTCGGCAAAGCCGCCTTCTTCGAACGTCATCGAGAAGATGGGCATAAAGCATTTGACGTCGCGCGCGGGCGGCGCCTCCGCCTGCTTGCGGCGGCGGTCGGCGGGCTTTGGCGCGTCCGCAGGCACGAGCCAGCCGTGCTCCCTGCGCACGGCGCCCGGGACGCGGCCGGCGTTGAGGTGCATATTGACCGTGCGCACCGACACGCCCCAGCGCCGCGCCGTTTCCTTGACTGTCCTGTAATCCATGGCCGCTCCCTCCCATATACTGCCAACGTTGGCAGTATATTGCCACAAACATCGCGTGTCCTGTCCCTGTTAGTATACCGCAAAGGAGCGCTTTTTGCAATCCTGGCCGCCCCATGATACAGGACCGCGGCCGCCCGGCGCGGCGGCGTTCGCTCCCCGCGCGGGAAACGCATGAAAACGCCCTTGATTTTTCACCTTGGTTTCACAAAAAATCAGCCGAAAACTGCATGATAACCGAAAAGCCGCGCGCTAAAATATTGTTTGCTTCCGAACAATATGAGCGGGGAGCCCTACATCCCTTGGGGACAGGAAAGGGGGAGCTGCGTGGAGAAAGACTGCGGCGGTTGGATCAGCGTGCTGTTCCACAAGCTCAGGAAGCGCGTCAACGCCGACGTGCAGGATTTGGGCCTTACGGGCATACAGAGCCGCGCGATCCACTACATACTCGTCAAAAGCGCTGAAGGGCCCGTTTATCAGCGCGACGTGGAAGGCGTATTCGGCGTGAGCCGTTCCACGGTCACGGGCATGTTGCAACAGATGGAGCGGGACGGACTCATCCGGCGCGAAGGCGTGCCCGGCGACGCGCGGCTGAAGAGCCTCATCCCCACGCAAAAGGCCATCGAGCTGGACGCGCAGGTGAACGCCTGCCTGCGCCAGGCCGAACAGTGTCTCACGCGCGGCCTGTCCGACGCGCAGCTCGCAAAATTCAAGGATGTGGCTGCGCAAATGTCCGCCAATCTGGACGGATGAGCGCCGCATCGCGCGCCAGTGATGGCGAAGCATGCCGAGCGCGGCGCATACAACATATTAAGGAGGAAGGTATCCCATGGTAAAGACCCTTGCTCGCAGCATCCGCGAGTTCAAGAAGCCGGCGATCCTCACGCCGCTGCTGGTCACGGTGGAGGTGATCCTGGAGTGTATCATTCCCTTCACCATCGCCAGGTTGGTCAACGAGATGCAGGCCGGCTGCGGCATGGACGTCATCGTCCGCTACGGCGTGCAGCTGCTTTTGATGGCCGTTTTGTCGCTGGTGTTCGGCGTCGCCGCCGGCAACACCTGCGCCACGGCCTCGACGGGCTTTGCCCGCAACCTGCGGCAGGACATGTTCTACCGCATACAGGATTATTCCTTTGAGAACATCGACAAGTTCTCCGTCTCCAGCCTGGTGACGCGCATGACCACGGACATCTTCAACGTGCAGATGTCGTTTATGATGATCATCCGCGTGGCCATCCGCGGGCCTTTGATGCTGATCTTCTCCTTCATCATGGGCTTTGTCATGGGCGGACGGCTGGCGCTGATCTTCCTGGTAACCATCCCGCTTCTGACGTTTGGCCTCATCATGGTCATCCGCAAGGCCATGCCCATCTTCCGCCGCGTGTTCCGCAAGTACGACGCGCTCAACGATTCGGTGCAGGAGAATGTGCAGGCCATGCGCGTGGTGAAGAGCTACGTGCGCGAGGACTATGAAAAGCAGAAGTTCGCCGCCGCCGCGGAGGACGTGTGCAAGGACTTCACCCGCGCCGAGCGCATCATGGCCTTCAACAACCCGATGATGCAGTTCTGCGTCTACGCCGGCATGGTGTTCGTTCTGACCTTTGGCTCCTACACCGTCATCACCGGCCGGGGCGTGGACATCGCCGTGGGGCAGATGTCCGCCATCGTCACCTACAGCTTCCAGATCCTCATGAGCCTGATGATGCTTTCGATGGTGTTCGTGATGATCACCATGTCCATGGAATCCATGGAGCGCATCGTCGAGGTGCTCAACGAAAAGAGCAACCTCGTCAGCCCCGAAAACGCCATTACCGAGGTCAAGGACGGCTCCATCGACTTTGACGACGTGAGCTTCAAGTACTCCAAAAAGGCCGAGCGCATGGCGCTCTCGGACGTCAACCTGCACATACGCTCCGGCGAAGTCATCGGCATACTCGGCGGCACGGGCTCGTCCAAATCGACGCTGGTGCAGCTCATTCCCCGCCTCTACGACGTGACCGAGGGCGACGTCAAGGTCGGCGGCGTGGACGTGCGCAAGTACGATCTGGAAGCGCTGCGCAACAGCGTGGCCATGGTGCTGCAAAAGAACGTGCTCTTCTCCGGCACCATCAAGGACAACCTGCGCTGGGGCAACCCCAACGCCACCGACGAGGAGATGCTCGAGGCCTGCAAATTGGCGCAGGCGGACGAATTTATCCAGCAGTTCCCCGACAAATACGACACCTGGATCGAGCAGGGCGGCGCCAATGTGTCCGGCGGCCAGAAGCAGCGCCTGTGCATCGCCCGCGCGCTGCTGAAAAAGCCGAAGATCCTCATCCTCGACGACTCCACCAGCGCCGTGGACACGCGCACGGACGCGCTCATCCGCGAGGGCTTCCGCGAGTTCATCCCCGAGACGACCAAGATCATCATCGCCCAGCGCGTCGCCTCCGTGCAGGACGCCGACCGCATCGTGGTCATGGACGGCGGCCGTATCAGCGCCATCGGCACGCACGAGGAACTGATGAATACCAGCGATATTTACCGCGAGGTCTACACGACCCAGAACAAGGCAGGTGATCAGGATGCAGAATAAGGAAAAGGCCGCTTCTTCCCAGCCGCGCAAGACCACGGCCCGCGGCCAGCGCGCGCCCAAGGGCGTTCTGCGCCGCCTGTTGCGCACGCTGTTCGAGTTCTACCCGGTGCTTCTGCCGGTGACGCTGGTGTGCATCCTCATCAACGCCATCGTCAGCGCCACGCCGGCCATCTTCATGCAGAACATCATCGCCATCGTCGACGATACCTACAAGAGTGGCGACTGGGCCTCCGTTTCCGGCAAGATCTTTGGCTTTGTGGCCATTCTGGTGACCATGTACGTGGTCAGCCTCATCGCCGGCTTCCTCTATACGCAGATGATGGCCATCATCACGCAGGGCTCCCTGAAAAAGATGCGTGAAAAGATGTTCGACCACATGCAGGACCTGCCCATCAAGTACTTCGACACCAACGGCCGCGGCGACATCATGAGCTATTACACCAACGACGTGGACACGCTGCGCCAGATGATCAGCCAGAGCCTGCCGCAGATGCTCATCTCCGGCGTGACGCTTCTGACCGTCTTTTGCATCATGATGTATTACAGCGCCATCCTCGGCCTGATCGTGGTGGCGGGCGTGGTGTGCATGACCTTCGCGGCGCGCTACATCACCAGCCATTCCTCCAAGTACTTCCTGCGCCAGCAGGTGACGCTGGCCAAGGCCGAGGCCTTCATGGAAGAGATGATGACAGGCCAGAAGGTGGTCAAGGTTTTCTGCCATGAGGACGGCGCCAAGGAGGGCTTTGACAAGGTCAATGGCGAGATTTTCTACAACGCCCGCAACGGCAACCGCTTCGCCAACGTGCTGATGCCACTTCTGGGCAACATTGGCAACGTCATGTACGTGATCGTGGCGCTGGTCGGCGGCGCGCTGCTTTTGACGGACATCCCCAACATCAGCATCTCCGGCATGGCCTTTGGCATCAGCATCGTCGTCCCCTTCCTCAACATGACCAAGCAGTTCGCCGGCGCCATCGGCCAGGTATCCAACCAGGTGAACATGGTCATCATGGGCCTGGCGGGCGCGCACCGTCTCTTTGCCCTGCTGGATGAACAGCCCGAGACGGATGAGGGCTATGTGACGCTGGTCAACGCCCGGGAGAACAAGGACGGCACCATCGAGGAGTGCAGCGAGCGCACCGGCGTGTGGGCGTGGAAGCATCCCCATCACGACGGCACGCTGACCTACACCCGCCTGATGGGCGACGTGCGCTTCTTCGACGTCAACTTCGGCTATACGCCGGAAAAGACGGTCTTGCACAACATCTCCCTCTACGCCAAGCCCGGCCAGAAGCTGGCCTTCGTCGGCTCCACCGGCGCGGGCAAGACCACCATCACCAACCTCATCAACCGCTTCTACGACATCAACGATGGCAAGATCCGCTACGACGGCATCAACATCAACAAGATCAAGAAGGCCGATCTGCGCCACTCGCTGGGCATCGTGTTGCAGGACACCAACCTCTTTACCGGCACGGTGATGGAGAACATACGCTACGGCAAACTGGACGCCACGGACGACGAGTGCATCGCCGCCGCCAGGCTGGCCGGCGCGGACGACTTTATCCGCCGCCTGCCCGAGGGCTACGATACGAAGTTGCAGGGCAACGGCGCCAACCTCAGCCAGGGCCAGCGGCAGCTGCTGGCCATCGCCCGCGCGGCCGTGGCCGACCCGCCGGTGATGATCCTTGACGAGGCGACTTCTTCCATCGACACGCGTACCGAGGCCATCGTGCAGCGCGGCATGGACGCCCTGATGCAGGGCCGCACCGTGTTCGTCATCGCCCACCGCCTCTCCACCGTGCGCAATTCCAACGCGATCATGGTGCTGGACCACGGCCGCATCATCGAGCGCGGAACGCACGACGACCTGCTCAAACTCAAGGGCACCTACTATCAGCTCTACACCGGCGCGCTCGAACTGGACTGAGCGCTTCCCGGGAAAGGAAAAGGCCTCCCGCCGCAGTGGGGACATTGCGGCGGGAGGCTGTCTTTTGGGGTGCGGAAAGGCGCGCGGTCTGCGCATGTTCAACGCCGTCCCGCCGCGGGCGCTGTTGCCGTCCGACGCGGTCGCGGCGATGCAGGGCGCATACCAGCCGTCCAGACGATCTTCCGGGGGCACGGCCCCTGTTTTTCCCGTCCCGGCAAACCCCGCGGGCGCTTCCATCGCCGTTGCTTCCGCCCCTGGCGCAATACCGGCGCCAGTAGGCCGCCGGGTATATGGTTCCCTGCCCAACACAGAAAAATTGTGTTGGGCGGTACAATGTACGGGTCGGGCGGCCTGTCCGCCGCCTGCGCGGCATATGGGCGGGGACGGCAAAAGCCGCCTTCGCGCGGAAAGCGGCTCCTGGCCGTGGGTTTATTGCAGGGCGACGTCCGGCAGGGCGCGGATGTCGGCGATCTCGTAGCGGATGCTGTATTCCGGCGGGGCGGCCTTGCCCTCGGGGTTGTACCAGCAGGCGTCGACGCCGGCGCGGTTGGCGGCGCGTATGTCGCTGGTGAGGCTGTCGCCCGCCATCAGGGCGCGGGAGGGGTCTATGCCGCCCAGCGCTTCCAGCGCCGCGTAGAGCATGCGCGGGTCGGGCTTTTGCACGCCCAGTTCGCCGGAGATGACGAAGGCGGAGATGTGCTTGCGCAGGGGCGATGGATCCATGCGGCCATGCTGCACCTTGGGGATGCCGTTGGTGACCACGGCCACGGGCAAGCGCGCGGCGATGGTTTGCACCGCCTCCAGCGCGCCGGGCAGGAGCAGGCTCTGGTGGGAAAGGGCTTCCGTATAGGCTTCCCCGACTTCCCGCGGGTCGGCGTCGAGGCCGTAGTGCTTAAGAAAATCGCGGAAGCGGCGCACGCGCAGCTCCGCCTGCGTCACCTCCCCGCGCTCGAAGGCCTCCCAGCAGGCCCTGTTGAGGCGGTGGTAGACCTGCGGCGCGGCCTCGTCCGTGATCCCGAGCTGCTGGATGATGGCGCCGATGGCGTTTTTCTCCGCGCCGCGGAAGTCGAAGAGCGTATCGTCCGCGTCGATGAGTATGGCGTCGTAAAGCATGGCGTTCTCCTTTGTAATACAGGGGCGCGTCCGCCCGCCCGACCTGGTCTTTGCCCCCACACCCGCCGGCTGGGGCGCTCGCTCCTAAGGCAATGGCCTCCCCACTACTGGCCCTCTCAGCCCGAAGGCTGGCCGGACTTACTTCTAGGCCGCACCATGCTCACGGGAATTTTCCCCGCTTACGTGGGTCGTTTCGCCTGCGACTGGCATCGACTTGCAACCACGGACGCGGGCGGACGCGCTTGTACCATTATACCGCAGCCCCGTCAGTTCGTCAACCACGCCGCAAGGCGCGCGTCCAGGGCGCTGAAGCGGCGGTCGATGTAGTTGTTGTCCACCATGGCGCGCATGCACTGCTCGCGGCCGACCACCACCACCAGGCGGCGGGCGCGGGTGACGGCGGTGTAGAGCAGGTTGCGGGTCATCAAAAGGCGCGGGCCGGCGACGAGGGGCAGCACCACGCAGTCGAACTCGCTGCCCTGGCTCTTGTGGACGCTCATGCAGTAGGCCAGCTCCAGCTCTTCGAGGTCGGCAAGGCCGTAGGTGGCCTCGCGGCCGTCGTCGAAGGCCACGGTCAGTTCCTCGTCGTGCGCGTTGGCGTCGAGCACGTAGCCGATGTCGCCGTTGAACACGCCCAGGCCGTGCTCCATGCCGCGCGTCCAGCCCATGTCGTAGTTGTTTTTCACCTGCATGACCTTGTCGCCCACGCGGAACGCCGTCTCGCCGCGGCGCAGCTCGCGCTTTTCCGGGGCGGGCGGGTTGATGGCCTGTTGCAGCACGGCGTTGAGGGCGTAAACGCCCGCGTCCGTGCGCTTCATCGGCGCCATTACCTGTATGCCGCGCAGGGGGTCGACGCCCAGGTAGCGCGGCAGGCGCTTCGTGACCAGCTGCACCACGGAATCGACCGCCGCGCGCATGCTTTCCTTGCGCTCGAGGAAAAAGTCCGTGTCCCGCGTGCGCACGACGGGATATTCGCCGCGGTTGATGCGGTGGGCGTTGCGCACGATCATGCTTGAAGCCGCCTGGCGGAACACCTCCGTGAGCGTCACGGAGGGCACGGCGCCGCTTTCAAGTATGTCCTTTAGGACGTTGCCCGCGCCCACGGAGGGGAGCTGGTCCTTGTCCCCCACCATCACCAGCCGCGTGCCCGGGCGCAGGGCGCGCAAAAGGGCGCGGAAGAGGAAGATGTCCACCATGCTCATCTCGTCCACCACCACGGCGGCGCAGTCCAGCGGCTCCTGCTCGTTGCGCAGAAAGCGCCCCTCCTCGCCGGCGTATTCCAACAGGCGGTGGATGGTGCGCGCCGGGCGGCCGGTGGCCTCGCTCATGCGCTTGGCCGCCCGCCCCGTGGGCGCGCACAGTTCCGCGCCGCCCAGTTCGTCCAGCAGGCGGAGGATGCACTTGAGCGTGGTGGTCTTGCCCGTGCCGGGGCCGCCGGTGATGACGAGCACGCCCTCGCGCTCCACGGCCTCCACAGCCTCGCGCTGCTCGTCGCACAGGCGCATGTTTTCCCCTTCCTCGACCTCGGCGACGGCTTGCGCGGCGAGCCCCTCTTCCCCGCCGCCCTCAAAAGAGCGCAGGAGGCGCGTAAGGCGAAAGGCGGCGTCGGTCTCGGCCTCGTGGTACCAGGGCAGGTAGACCGCCGTCTCGCCGTCGATATCCTCGGCCTCGAGGCCGCCGGAGAGTATGAGGCCGCGCAGGGCGTTGTCGATGAGATCCTCGTCGGCGCCGAGCATCTGCCGGGCGCGCTCGACCAGGATGGTGAGGGGGAGGTACATGTGGCCGGAGGCGTTGGCGGCCTCGCTGAGCGCGTAGCGCAGCCCGCTTTGCAGGCGGAACTCGCTGGAGAGGGAGAAGCCCATCGCCAGCGCCATGCGGTCGGCGGTCTTGAAGCCCACGCCCTCCACCTCGTCGGCAAGGCGGTAGGGGTTTTCGCGGGCGACGGATTCCGTGCGCTCGCCATAGGCGCGATAGACGCGCGCGGCCATCGCCGGGGTGAGGCCGTATTTTTGCAAAAACATCATCGCGCCGCGCATCTGGGCGTGTTCCTGAAAGCTCTCGGCGATCATGGCGGCGCGCTTTTCGCCGATGCCGGGCACCTCGGTGAGGCGCTGCGGCTCGGCGGCGAGCACGTCCAGCGTGCGCTGGCCGAAACTTTCGACGATGAGCTTCGCCGTGGCCGGGCCAACGCCGCGGATGAGGCCGGAGGCGAGGTATTTTTCGATGCCGTCCAGGCTCTCGGGGCGCGCGGACTCCACCCAGGAAACGCGGATCTGGCGGCCGTATTCGCGGTGTTCCACCAGTTCGCCCTCAAAGGCGGCGCGCTCGCCGGCCAAAAGCACGGGCATCGCCCCCACCGCGGCCAGGCGCTCGCCGCCCTCGAGCTTGACCTGCGCCACGGTGAAGCCGTTTTCGTCGTTTCTGTATGATATTTTTTCCACGACGCCTTCAAACCTGGCCATAGGCGTCCTCCCAAAGCTTCATCGCCCCTGCTCCAGCCGCAGAAGCCACTTTTTCGCCGCCAGCCCGCCGGCGTAGCCGACCAGGGAGCCGTCGCGCCCGACGACGCGGTGGCAGGGCACGAACAGCGGCAGGGGGTTGCGGTTGTTGGCGCGGCCCACGGCGCGGCAGGCCTTTTCGTTGCCGATGGCGCGGGCGACGTCTATGTAGGCGCGCGTTTCGCCATAGGGGATCGAGCGCACTTCCTCCCAGACGCGCAGCTGAAAGGGCGTGCCCTGCGGGGCGATGGGCACGTCGAAATCGCGGCGCTGGCGGGCGAAGTATTCCTGCAATTCGCGCTCGGCAAGGTCCAGCACCGGGCTTTCATGGGCGATGGGGAAGCCGCCGAAGCGCGCCTCCACCAGCGCCCCGCCGCAAGCGACGAGCGTCATCGGGCCGATGGGCGTTTCCACATAGCGGCAGGCGCGTTTATCCGGCGTTTTTTCCATAGATGAGGCACAGTCCTTTCAGGGTGAGAAGTCCGTCCAAGACGTCAATGACGTTGGAATCCCCGGCCACGAGCAGTGCGAGGCCGCCGGTGGCGATGACCTTGGCGTTCGGCTCGCCGATCTCGCGCTTCATGCGCTCGACGAGGTAGCTGACCTGGCCGATGTAGCCGTAGACGATGCCGGACTGCATGTTGGCCACGGTGTTTTTGCCGATGACCGACTCCGGGCGCTGCAATTCAAAGCGCGGCAGCTTGGCCGTGCGGTCGGTGAGGGCGTCGGCGGCCAGCTTGATGCCGGGGCAGATGGCGCCGCCCAGGAACTCCCCGCGCTTGGAGATGACGCCGAAAGAGGTGGCGGTGCCAAAGTCGATGGTGATGCAGGGCCCGCCGTAGAGCTCGTAGGCGGCCACGGCGTTGGCGATGCGGTCGCTGCCCAGCTCGCGCGGGTTTTCGTATTTGATGTTGATGCCGGTCTTGATGCCGGGCTGCACGCTCATGGGGTCGATGTCGAAGTAGTTGCGGCACATGTGCTCGATGGTGAAGTTGATGGTGGGCACCACCGAGGAAAAGACGATGCCGGTGACGTCCTGCGGCGTGTAGCCGGCGTGGGAAAGCATGCTCAGAAGCGTGACGCCGTATTCGTCCGAGGACTTGTTGCGGTCGCAGGAGATGCGGAAGTACGTCTTTTGCTCCAGCCCTTCAAAGAGGGCGGCCTTGATGTTGGTGTTGCCGATGTCAAGCGCAAGGATCATGGTATTCCCCTACTTCCTATTTTGTATCTTTTCTTTGTATCTTTTCCAGGGCGAGGACCACGGGCGGGACGATGATGGCCGCAACGGCGGCCTCCAGAGCGCCCTGCACCGCGCCGGTGCCGGTGATGGTGGCGATGATGGCGGCGTTGTCAAGGCCCATGAAGGCGTAAAAGACCAGCATCAACCCAAGATAAAAAACGGTATTGGTGATCGAGCCGACCAGACTCGCGCCGCAGAGAAGGCCATAGCGCCTGACGCCGCGCAGCGGCAGGCGCGCGACGAGATATGCCAGCAGCGGCACCAGAAGGCGCGGCGCGACGCTCATCACCACGACCAGCAGGGGGCTTTTGTCCATCAGCGTCATGACCAGCGGCGAGGCTGGAAGCGGGATGCCAAAGGCGCGCAAGGTGCTGACCAGACCGAAGGCGAGGCCGAGAATGAGGCCCGGCTTCAGACCCAGCGCGATGACGCCGATGATGACGGGGATGTGCAATATGGTGGCGTTGAGCGTGCCGACGGGGATGAGGCCCAGCGGCGTCATGCCAAACAGGACGACCAGGGCGATAAACAGCGATGTGAGCGTGAGTTGGCGAAGTTTTTCATGGGTGGTCATGGAAAGGTCCCTCCGTTCGAGTTCGTCGTTCGATACCCTACGAAATATGTGGCGGCCGGGAAACTGCGTTCGGCTCCCTGCGGATGCCGACGCGCACATTATAACACAAGAACGCATGGTTTTGTATGCTATTGTGTAAAAATCGTTGTAAGATGGGCGGCGGGATGGTATAATGGCGGTAGAAAACACAGGAGGTGTATGTTTCCATGATCACCCGCAAGTCCGAACGCGTCACCGAAACGCGCGAACACATGCGCGGCGGCGCCGGCGCGGCGCTTCTGACCCCCGCCAGCAAGGAGTTGCCCGCCAACGCCCGTCTGTTTTCCGAGATCCGCCTTGCGCCCGGCGCGTCCATCGGCCATCACGTGCATGAAAACGAGACGGAGATGTTCCTCTTCCTCGAAGGCGAAGGCCGCGTGATGGACGACGATGCGGAAGTGTTCGTCCACCCCGGCGACTCCATGGCCACCTTCTCCGGCCACGGCCATTCGGTGGAAAATATCGGCGACACCGACCTTGTGCTGGTCGCCGTCATCGTCAAGGACTGAGCGCTCCAAAACGCCGCGCGCCGCCCACGGACAGGAAAACGTCCGGGGCGGCGCGGTCTTATCCGGCGCTTATTCGCTCTCCGCGCCCAATTCGGCGCGGCGGCGGCGCACGGTGTTGAGGGACTGGGAAAGCTCGCCCTCCACCGCGGAGAGCACCTTGTAGGCGTCCTGGCTGGCCTTGATGCGCAGCTCGTTGGCCTCGACGCGGGCGTCGTTTTTGATGATGCGCGCTTCCTCGCGGGCGCGGCGGACGATCTCGCTCTCGTCGAGCATGTGGTCGGCGCGCTCCTGCGCGTCGGCGATGATGTCGTGCGCGCGGTTCTCGGCGTCGGCAAGGCGCTGGGAAACTTCCTCCTTGGCCTTTTCCAGGGCGGCGTTGGCGCGCATCTCGGCGCTGGTGACGCGGTTCATGGCCGTGGTCTCGGCGTTGGTCATCAGGCGTTCGCGCTCGTTATACATCTTCATGCCGTACTGCACCGCGTCGGGGAGGTTTTTCTCCATATCGTCGATGATGCGCAGGCACTTGTCGGCGTCTATGATCTTTTTATTCGTCAGCGGCACGTTGGCGCCGGCGTTGATGGCCATGCGAATGAGTTTGAGCAGTTCAAGGAAAAACTTAAGGTCGTCGACCTCGTCGTTTCCCTGCTCCGCGGTCTCTTCCTCGCGGGGATCCAGCTCATCCTCATAGAATCTCTCCTGATCGCGCTCCATCTTACACACTCCTTTTTTGATCCGGCGCCGGGATACACGCCGCGTATATATCGTTGACGATCTGCCCCGGGACCATGCCCTCGATCGGCGCCCCATGCCGCGCGCAATCGCGCACGATGGACGACGAGAGCAGGCTGTAGGCCGGCGAGCAGATCAGAAACACCGTGTCCAGGCCGCCGATCTGACGGTTGGCCGTGGCCATCTGCATCTCCAGGGGCAGGTCGCTGGCGTCGCGGATGCCGCGCAGTATCGCGTCCGCGCCCTCGCGTTTGGCAAGCTCCACCAGCATGCCCTCGAATGCCGCCACGCGCACGTTGGCAAGGCCGTCCGTCACGCGCGCGAGCATCTCCCGCCGCTTTTCCAGGGGGAACAGGTACTTTTTCTCCGACTGGGAGAGCACCGCCACCACCACTTCATCAAACAGCGCCGAGGCGCGGCGGATGATGTCCAAGTGGCCGAGCGTGGGCGGCGAAAAGCTGCCCGCATAGATGACCTTCATGCCTCTTCCCCTTCAGCGATGAATTCCACGCACGTCTCGCCATAGCGCCGCGCGTCGCGGACGGCAAAGCCTTCCGGCAGCGCGATGGCGCGCGCTTGCGCCCGTTCGAGGATCACCAGCGCCCCTTTTGCCAGCAGCCCCCGTCCGCGCAGGCGCGCAAGGGCGTCGGCATAGGCAGCTTCCAGGCGGTAGGGTGGGTCGAGGAACACGAGGTCGCACGGCGCTTGCAGGCGCTCAATGGCCTTGCGGTAGTCGGCGCGGATGATGTCCACGCGCGCCAGTTCCCCGCCCAGCACGGCTTCGGCGTTGCGGCGGATGCAGGCAATGGCCCTGGCGTTGCTGTCCACGATGGTGGCGCACGCCGCGCCCCGGCTCAGGGCCTCCAGCGCCAGCGCGCCCGTGCCGCCAAAGAGGTCAAGCACGCGGGCATCCTCAACGCGGGAACCCAAAATGCCGAATACGGACTCACGGATCCTGTCCGCCGTCGGGCGCGTATCCTCGCCGACAGGCGCGAACAGTTTCCGGCCCTTTGCCTCTCCCGCTATTATGCGCATAGCCTCACCCACGCTATTTGTCGTAATTATATCATATTTGTGCAACATTTGCCAAGTGTTTTTTCGAAATAAAATCGAAATTTCTGCGCAAAGGCTGCAAAAAGGGCGCCTTCCCCGGACGTTTTCCCGCAAGCGCCGCCCGTTTTGACGGCCTTGGCGGCATTTCCCCGGCGGGAAAGGCAAAAACCGCCCTCGGGGAAGCGGTTTTCGCGTTGTCGCCGGCGGTGTCAGCCCTCCCACGCCCGGCGCACGCGCGGTGAAAAGCCGAGCATGATCTCGTAGGGGATGGTGTCGCACTTTTGCGCCAGCTCAGCGGCGTCGATGCATTCATCGCCCTGCGCGCCGAGGAGGACGATCTCACTGTCCATGGCGGCCTCGGGCACGTCGGTGACGTCGGCCATGAGCATATCCATGCAGACGCGGCCAATGATGGGGGCGCGCCTGCCGCACACCAGCAGGTCGGCGCGGTTGCCGAGCGCTCGCGGGTAGCCGTCGCCATAGCCGATGGGCACGGTCATCACCTTTGTGCGGCGACGGGCGGTGAATGTGCGGCCGTAGCCGACCGTCTCCCCCGCCTCGATCCAGTCGATGCGCACGGGCTTTGCCGTGAGGCGCTGCGCCATTTGCAGGCCGGGCACCTCGCGCATGCAGTAGCCATAAAGGCCGATGCCGGGGCGCACGGCGTCGTGGCGCAGGCCGGGATAGCGGATGGCCGTGGTGGCCGCGTCGTGTATGAGCGGGGCGAAGCCGGCGCTGTGCACGCGCGCGACGGCGCGTTGAAAGGCCGCGTCCTGGGCGCGGGTGAAGTCCTCCTGCGTATCGGCCACGGCGAAGTGGGTGAACATGCCCTCCATCGCCACGTGGGGGCACTCCCGCCAGCGGGAAAGCAGGGCGTCCAGTTCGGCGTCGCCGCGCGTGCCGATGCGCGCCATGCCGGTATCCACCTTGAGGTGGGCGCGGGCGGGGACGTTTTCGGCGACGGCGGCGGCCTCCAGGCGCGCGAGGGCGTCCGGCGCAAACACCGCCGGGGAGACGGATGCGCGCACGGCCTCGCGCTCGTCGCCGGGCGTGACGCCGCCGAGGATGAGGATGGGGCGCTCAACACCCGCTTCGCGCAGGGCGAGCGCTTCCTCCAGGATGGCGACGGCGAACATGTCCGCGCCCGCGCGCTCGAGGCGGCGGGCGACGGGGATGGCGCCGTGGCCATAGGCATCGGCCTTGACCACGGCGATGATTTTGACCTGCGGCGGAAGCGACGCGCGGATCTTCTGGTAGTTTGCCTCGATGGCGGCGAGGGAGACGGTCAGGCAGGTGCTCCTCACAGCGCGTCCACCTCGTTTTGCGAAAGCGCGCGCACGCCGTTTTCGGCAAAGACCTTGAGGCCGCGCTCCTGCTCCGAAAGACGCAGGATGATCAGCGCGTTGTCCTTGCGGCCGCGCACGAAGGAATAGGTGTATTCGATGAACAGGTCGTTGTCGTCCAAAAGCGCCAGCACTTCGGCAAGGCCGCCGGGACGGTCCGGCACAGCCACGCAGATGACGTTATTGACGCGGGTGGAGTAATCGGCGTTTTTGAGAAGCTCCAGCGCCTTGTCGCACTCCGTGCCGCGCACGACGCAGCGGACGATGCCGAAGTTCTTGGTGTCGGCGATGGAGACGGCCAGAAGGTCGATGCCGTTTTTGCCCAGCAGCTCGGTGAGCATGCGGAAGCTGCCGCGCTTGTTCTCGAGAAAGACGGAGATCTGCTTGATGAACATGGTAGCCCCCCTTTTCGTTTACAGCTTGCGCTTGTCGATGACGCGCTTGGCCTTGCCTTCAGAGCGCGGGATGGACTTGGGCGCAACGAGCTTGACGTCCGTGGAGATGCCTACCACGGACTTGATGCGCTCGTGGATGGTACGCGCCAGGCCCTGGATGTGGGAAACGGTATCGGAGACCATCTCCTCGGTCATTTCCACCTGCACCTCGAGCGTATCGGCGGAATGGACGCGGTCGACCACCAGCAGGTAGTGCGGGGCCACGCCCTCGAGGCCGACGAGCACGCTCTCGATCTGCGTCGGGAACACATTGACGCCGCGCACGACGATCATATCGTCCGTGCGGCCGGTGATCCTGCCCATGCGCACCAGCGTGCGGCCGCACTCGCAGGGGGTATCGTCCAGCGTGCAGATGTCGTGCGTGCGGTAGCGCAGCATCGGCATGCCTTCCTTGGTGATGGTGGTGAACACCAGCTCGCCCGGCGTGCGGTAGGGCAAAGGCTGTTCGGTGACGGGGTCGATGATCTCGGGGATGACGTGATCCTCGCTTACGTGCATGCCGTGCTTTGCGAAGCACTCGTAGCCCACGCCGGGGCCGGCGATCTCGGTAAGGCCATAGACGTCGTAGGCGTTGATGCCCAGCACTTCCTCGATCTGGGCGCGCATCTCCTCCGTCCACGGCTCGGCGCCGAAGCAGCCGGCCTTGAGCTTGAGGTCGGAGACGGGGATGCCCGCCTCGCGGATGGACTCGCCCAGATACAGGGCGTAGGAGGGCGTGCAGCAGAGCATGGTCGCGCCCAGTTCCTTGATCATCATGATCTGGCGCTGGGTGTTGCCGCTGGACATGGGAATGACCGTGGCCCCCAGGCGCCCCGCGCCCTGATGCGCGCCGAGGCCGCCGGTGAACAGGCCGTAGCCGTAGGAAACCTGCACGATGTCGTCCGCGCCGCCGCCCGCGGCGGCGATGCAGCGCGCCATCAGCTCCGTCCACACGTCCACGTCGTTTTGCGTATAGCCGGAGACGATGGGGCGGCCGGTGGTGCCGCTGGAGCCCTGTATGCGCACGATGTCATGCAAGGGCGTGGCGAGCAGGCCGTAGGGGAACTGGTCGCGCAGGTCTGTCTTTTCCATGAAGGGCAGGTATCTAAGGTCGTCCACATCGCGGATATCCTCGGGACGGATGCCCTTGGCGTCCATGCGCGCGCGGTAGACGGGCACATTATCGTATTCATGCTTCACCGTCCGGCGCAGGCGCTCGGACTGGAGGGCGTGAAGCTCATCGCGGCTGATGGCTTCCATCTTCGGGTTGAACATGCGGTGCTCTCTGGTTGCGGACAAGCGCAACACCCCCTGCGTTGAAAAATCTTGTATTATTATACGACGGCAACGTTAAGTTTACAGGTATTTGCCCAAGAAAAAACGCGAGGGCGCACAGCCGTCGCGTTTTTTGTCACTCCCCGTCCAGGGGGATGCGCAGGAGCTTGAAGCCAAGGCCGTCGCAGGAGGCCTGGTAGTATGTAACGCCGTTTTTCTCGCCGCGGAAAGCGCCGGAAAGCGCCGCGCCGTGCAGGTGGCCGTAGACGCAGGCGCGCGCGCCGTAGGCCTCCAGAAGGTCGGAAACGCCCGCGCAGCCCTCGGTGAGGGGCGGATAGTGGGTCATCGCCACCAGCGGAGCGTCCGGGGAAACGCCGCGGGCGTGCTTGAGCGACATCTCCAGCCGCAGCCGCTCGCGCGCGTAGATGCGCTCATCGTCCGCATCCTGCGCGTAGGGGGGCAGCGTCCAGCCCCGGGAACCGGCGAAGAGCACGCCGTCCAGCTCCAGGGAATCGTTTTGCAAGGCGTACATGCCCGCGGGCAGGGCGCGGCGCACGCGGCCAATGGCGTTCCACCAGTAATCGTGGTTGCCGCGCAGTATGACCTTGCGGCCCGGCAGCTCGCCCACGCGGGCGATGTCCTCCAAAGCGTCCTCCAGGCGCATGGCCCAGGTGAGGTCGCCGGGCAAAAGCACCACATCTTCCTCCCCCACACGCCCGAGCCAGTCCTCGCGGATGCGCGCAAAGTGGTTCTCCCAATGCGCGCCGAACACGTCCATGGGCTTTTCCCGCGCCGGCAGGTGGAGGTCGGAGATCGCAAACAGCGCCAAGGTCAGCCCTCACTGTCCTCGTCGTCGAGGTCGTCCTTGTCCTCCTCGTCGAGATCCTCCTCGAAGCTCTCGTCGCCGAAGTCATCGTCGGGCAGGTCGTCGCCCAGGTCGATCTCGTTCATGGAGCTGACCGCGTCCATGGCGTCCAGGCCTATGGAGCTGTCGCCCACGCCGTCCTCGGAGGTATCGGAATTGCGGCGGGCGAATTCCTTCAGGCAGTAGGCGCACAATTCCTGCCCCGGCACTACGGGGTTTTCTCCGCATTCCGAGCACAGCTCGATCACGTCGTACTGCTCGGACTCGCCGTGCAGCTCCTTGCGGCAGACCGAGCACATCTTTTCGCCTTCATTCATGTAATTCAGCTCACAACGCGGGCACTTCACCAACGCCATACCGTCGCCTCCCCGTAAGACTTATGCCGCGCGCGCCCCGGCTGCCACACAGGGCGAGCGGCGGCGTATCACAGCAAAATACGCAAGTACTATCATACACATTTCCCGCGCGATGAAAACCCGTTTGCGCTACAATTAACGTAAAATCTTTGTTATATTTTTCCCTCCGCCAGCCAGCGCGCCAGCGCAGCCACGTCCGCGGCGTAAATTTCGCGCAGGGCGGGGTTGTATAGCACCGAGGCGGGATGATAGAGGGGGAACAGCGGCCTACCCTGCGCCTCGAGGACGCGGCCGTGCACATCGCCAATGGCGAGGCGCTGCGCGGCGACAGCGCGCAAGGGCACGTTGCCCAGCGTGACCACGCACCGGGGGCCGACCAGGGCGATCTCCCGCGCCAGCCAGGGGGAAAAGAGGCGGATCTCCTCCTGCGTGGGCGGGCGGTTGACCGTGCGCCCCGCCGCGGACAGGCGCACGGGGCGGAACTTGACGGCGTTGGTGACGTAAAGCTCCTCGCGCTTTATCCGCGCGCCTTCGAGGAAGGCGTCGAGGTTTTTGCCGGCGCGGCCGACGAAGGGGCGACCCTCCAGCGCCTCGCGTTCGCCAGGGGCCTCGCCCACCAGCATCACGCGCGCATGCAGAGGGCCTTCGCCAAAGACGAGCACCTTGCGCTCGCCCTCGTAGACCTCGCGGATGAAATTTTCCAGCTCGCGGCGAAACCTATCCATTTTGCACCTCGCGCAGCTTGTCGCGCAATTTCTGGAAGTCCTCCCACGCCTCGCGCTTCCTGGCCGGGTCGCGCAAAAGCGCCGCCGGATGGAAGGTGGGCATCATCCACACGCCCTTGCGCTCGAACCAGCGGCCATGATCGCGGGTGATGGAGATCTGCTCGCGCAGCGTGTACTGGCAGGCCACGCGGCCGAGCAGGGCGATGACCCTGGGGCGCACCAGCGCCACCTGCCCCCGCAGATAGGGCAGGCAGGCCTCGGCCTCCTCCGGCGCGGGGTCGCGGTTGGCCGGCGGGCGGCACTTGACCACGTTGCAGATATAGACTTCCGAGCGTTCCAGGCCGATGGCGTGGATCATTTTGGTCAAAAGCTCGCCCGAGCGCCCCACGAAGGGGCGGCCCTGGCGGTCCTCCTCCGCGCCCGGCCCTTCGCCGATGAACATCAGGTCGGCGTTGGGGTCGCCCTCGCCCGGCACCACGTTTATCCTGCCCCGGCAGAGGCCGCATTTTTCACAGCCGCGCACGTCGCTGAGCAGGGAACTCCAGGAAACGCGCACGCGCTTCCCCCCTTTCCATAAAAAACGCCCCGGCGGTCTGTTCGGGAGCCATAAGAAAGTAATCTCACATTCCTCACAGGAACGGCATGGCTCTGGTCATGCCGTTTCCTGTCTCAGCAGTTCTTCCGCCGGGATAAAGCCTACAAGGTCGTAGGAGATGCGGATGTTCCGCCGCCGTTTGCCGCCGCTCCTGTCCGGCGCTTCAATAATGTAAATCGCCTTCACAAGCTCCCGCAGCGCATACGGCGTAAGTTCGTCCAAATCCTCGTATTTGTGTGCCCTCTGGATAAATTGGTTGTTTCTATTGTACCATACGTCAGCAAATTTGTCATTCTCAATCCTCCATCTTCTCCATAAACGGTTCCGCCATGACGCGCTCCATTTTCTTGTCCAGCGCCTCCGTTCCATCGTAGGCGCCTGTGACAGAATATATTGTGCCGCCGATCTCTTTCTGCAGGATGAACTCCGGCAGCCATAGCCGCTTCTTCAACCTTTGAAAAGATCTCCTTGTCCAGTCGAACGCCGGCAAAACGATCCTTGGCAGCGACTGGCTTTTTATGGTCATTCCTGTTTTTGCTCATAACGCCTCCAAATTCCTTTCAAACGCAGATGTTCCCTCATGGCAAAGCCATGCTGCGAGCGCGGCGTCTGAGGGCGTGGGGAGCGGATTCCCCACCAAGATCGGCTGGAAACGAGCATCCGGCAGGATGTTTGTTTAACAGGCAGAATCTTGCCCTCCGGGAAAACAACCGTCCTTCGTCCCGGGTTTCCCCTGCGGCGGTCGCCGTGGCCAATTGCCTTATACGATTCGTTTGCGCAGAACGAAAGGACGGTTACAAAGCGGCTATACCGAAAACAAAAGGCGGTTATAAAGTGGATACAACTGTATCCGGCTTATAACCACCGCTATGGGTTGATGATTTCTTCGTTGCTTTCATCGGAAGGACAGACCCCGCGACGATGCGCGGTGATGGCGACGGTGTTTTTGATAGCGTCGCCGCTGTTCGGATCATCGCCACCGTTGTCGCGCTGCAATATCTTTTGCGCCAAACAGACCTATGGGCAAAGAAATAACGGGCATTGGTTCTACACCGAATACCCGTTATCCCGCTTGCCGATCCTGACGGACAGACGCCATGGTAGCCCGCTTTCATTGCTGGGGCGGTTGCGTGGCCTGCGGCGCCTGTTCCGCCTCAGGCATGATGAGCGCCGAGGAGATGGAATACTCGATGGAGGCGAAGGTGGTTCTGGCGTCGTTGCGGATCCATGTAACCAGCGAGGCCAGCAGCGCCACGCAGGCAAAAATCAACACGAGGCTGCCGATGGTGGCCAGGAAGTCGAACATGCCCGCGAACACGCGCAGGCGGAACTTGCGCCCCTCCGCCTCTTTCCGGGTGACGAATCTTGCCATTTCCACACCTCCCAGTCTGCCAAGTATACCATGGCCACGGCCAAAATGCAAGCGCCGCGGCGCGACGCGGCTGTGACAAAAGCGCGGCTATACGTAGTCCCGCCAGGCGCCGTCCTCGTCGCGGCCGGTGAGCGCGCCCTCGCCGGACAGGCCGGGGAAGCCCTGCTGGCGGAGCGCTTCATACAATAAGACGGCTACGGAGTTGGAAAGGTTCAAACTGCGGGCGCTTTCGCGCATGGGGATGCGCACGCAGCGCTCGTAATTGGCCTTGAGCAGCGTTTCAGGGAGCCCCCGCGTCTCGCGGCCAAAGACGAGGAAGTCGTCCTGGCCGTATTGGACCTGGCAATAGTCGCGCGGAGCCTTGGTGGTGGCAAAATGCAGGGTAGCGTCGGGGTATTTTTCCAGAAACGCCTGCCAGCTTTCGTGGACTTCGTAGGTCATCAGATACCAGTAGTCCAGCCCGGCGCGCTTTAAGTAGCGGTCGGAAATCTCAAAGCCCAACGGCTTTATGAGGTGGAGCATGGCCCCGGTGGCGGCGCAGGTGCGGGCGATGTTGCCCGTGTTCTGGGGAATTTCCGGCTCGACGAGCACGACGTGCATCATGAAAGCACCTTCTCAAAGAGGAATTTGCCCACGCCGCCTTCGGCATGGTGCGGGGCAATGAAGCGGGCGGCGCGGCGCACGCCCTCCTCGCCGTTTTCCATGGCCACGGAGGCGCCGGCATAGGCGAGCATGGGCAGGTCGTTGGTGTTGTCGCCAAAGGCCATCACCTGTTCGCGGGGGATGCCGAGGCGCTCCGCGAGAAAGGCGAGCGCCGAGCCCTTGTCCACGCCCGGCATCATCACCTCGAGGTTGTCCGCGCGCGAGCTGGAAACGGACATGCCAAGCGGGGCGATGCGCTCGAGTATGCCCGCAAAGCGCGGGTCGTGCCCCGAGCCCAGGGCGACGAACTTGTAGGGATGATCCAGCCCCTCTGTGCGCAGGCGCTCTTCATCGTCCACCATTTCATAGGTATAGGGGCCGCTGTGGCTCACGTGGGCGTAGTGGTGGCCAAAGCGGCTGTATAAAAAGCGCTGCGCCGAATTGCCCATATAGGTGTGGCCGCGTGTGTAGACGGTGTAGTAAAGGCCGGAGGCGCGCATGGCCTCGTAGACGGCGCGTGTGTGGAGAGCGTCATAGGTGCGTTCCAGCAGCGTGGGGCCGTCCGGCCCTTCGTCCACGCGCGCGCCGTTGACGGAGATGATGAAGGGGGCCGCTTCCAGCGTGCAGGCGAACTCCCGCAGCGTTTCAAAGCTGCGGCCGCTGTTGATCGCCAGATAAATGCCGCGCTCGGCGCAGGCGCGCAGGGCGCGCACGTTGATCTCCGGGAATTCCCCGTCCGCGCCCAGCAGCGTATCGTCCATGTCAAAGGCGATGAGGCGAATGTCCAATTTCCTTCCCCCAATCCGGCTCCGGGGCGATAAAAACGCGCCCCGCGTACTTGCCCAGCGCCCCGGCGAGCGGCTCGACGCTGCGGCACCACAGGTGCAGCCGCGCCGCGCGCGTTTCGCGGTCGCCGTATTTATCGTCCCCCAAAATGGGGTGGCCGTAGAAGGCCATGTGGGCGCGCAATTGATGCGTGCGCCCCGTGACCGGCTCCATTTCCAGAAGATACCAGTCCCCACCCAGGGGCTCAAGGACGCGCCAGCGGGTGATGATGGGCTTCGCGCCGCCGCCGGGACGCTTGACCACGCGCACGGTGGCGCGGCGCGCGTCCTTGAAAAGGTAGTCGCGCCATTCCCCCGCCTCCGCCGGAAACGGCCCTTTGGCCACGGCGCGGTAGGTCTTGACAAGCTGATGCTCGCGGAAGGCGGCAAGGCCGCTTTGGTAGGTCTTTTCATCGAGCGCCGCCAGCAGCACGCCGCCGGTCCGGGCATCGAGGCGGTGCAAAAGGCGCGCTTCCCCGTTGTAGGCGCGCAGGCGGGCAAGCAGCGTGTCCTCCCCCACCCCGTCCTGATCGACGTCCACGGGCAGGCCCTGCGGCTTGAGGACGGCGAGCAGGCGGCCGTCGTCAAAGAGCACATCCAGCGGGAAGGATGCGTTCACATAGAGCGTCAGCTCGTCGCCGCCGCGCACGGTGTCGGCGGGGGCGATGCGCGCGCCGTTTTTCTTCACGTCGCGCCGGGCGAAGGCGTTTCGCACATCGCGCTCGGGCAAAAGCGGCCAGGCGCGGCGGATGTAGCGGCGCGCCGGCGTTTCCGGCACGCCCGGAGGGATGCGATGCGTGAGCACGGCGCTCTTCCTTTCAAAAAAGGGACGAGGCACTTGCCCCGCCCCTTCGCGTTTGCTTGTCAGTCCAGCTTCATGACCCAGCCGAAATCGTCCTTGAGCTCGCCATACTGGATGCCGGTGAGCGTATCGTAGAGCTTCTGGGCGATGGGGCCGATCTCGCCGTTGTTGATGATGAGCTTCTCGCCGTTCCAGCACAGCGCGCCCACCGGGGAGACAACGGCGGCGGTGCCGGTGCCGAAGGCCTCGTTGAGGCGGCCGGCGTGGGCGGCGTCAAAGACCTCCTGGATGGCGATGCGGCGCTCCTCGGTCTCATAGCCGAGGTGTTTGGCCAGTTTGAGGATGGAATCGCGGGTGATGCCGGGGAGGATGGAGCCGTTGAGCATCGGGGTGACGATCTTGCCGTCGATGACGAACATCATGTTCATGGCGCCGACTTCCTCGACGTACTTCTGCTCCACGCCGTCCAGCCACAGCACCTGCGTGTAGCCCTTTTCCTCGGCGATCTCGCCGGCGCGGATGGAGGCCGCGTAGTTGCCGCCGGTCTTGGCAAAGCCGATGCCGCCGCGCACGGCGCGGACGTACTTGTCCTCCACGTAGATGTCCACCGGGGCGAGGCCGCCGGCGTAGTACGCGCCCGAGGGCGAGAGGATGATGTAGAACTTGTAGGTGTGCGCCGCATGCACGCCGAGCATGGCGTCCATGGCGATGATGGTGGGTCGGATGTAGAGCGTCGCGCCCTGCGTGTGGGGCACCCAGTCCTTCTCCACCTCGAGAAGCTTTTCAAGGCCCGCCATGGCCACATCCACGTCGAACTGCGGGATGGCCATGCGCTCGGCGGAGCGGTTCATGCGCTCAAAGTTGTCGCGGGGGCGGAACAGCTGCAAACCGCCGTCCTTGCGGCGATAGCACTTCATGCCCTCGAAGATCTCCTGGCCGTAGTGCAAAACGGCCGTGGCCGGATCCATGGAGAAGTTGTGGTACGGCACCACGCGGGGGTCGTGCCAGCCCTTTTCCACGGTGTAGTCCATTTCAAACATGTAGTCGGTAAAGAGCTTGCCAAAGCCCATCTTGCTCTCGTCCTGCGGCTTCTGCTTGAAGGAAGTCGCCTGTTTAAAGCGAATGTCCTGCATGGTAGACCCTCCGTATCTCAAAATGGAATTTTGGAATCATTATACGCCCGGAAGGGGCGCATTGCAAGCGGGAGCGCGTTATTTTAACGCGGCGTATCGTCCGCCTCCGGCCATGGATGGTAGAATTCGTCGAAGCGCACCAGTTCCAGCGCGCCCTCGGAAAGGTCGGTAAGGCTCGCTTCCAGGGCGGCGGCGTCCGTTTCGCGCACGAGCAGCGTCAGCGTCACCTGCTCGGCGAAGGCCTTGTCCTCGACGATCACCGGGGCGGTTTTCAGGAAAAACTCCACCCTGCTCAGAAGCGGGTACGGCACGTCCACGAGGGCGCGCAGCGTGGGGTGCATCACGCCCACGCCACAGGCGTTGACGGCCTCCGCCGCGCCGCGCGAATAGGCGCGCACCAGCCCGCCCGCGCCGAGGAGGACGCCGCCAAAGTAGCGCGTCACCACCACGCAGCAGTTGGTGACGCCGCGCGCCTTGAGCACCTCGATGATGGGCATGCCGGCCGTGCCGCCGGGTTCGCCGTCGTCCGAATAGCGCATCACGCCCATGTTCGCGCCGACGATGTAGGCGTAGCAGTTGTGGGTGGCGTCCTTGTAGGTTTCGCGCATCTCGGCGAGGAAGGCAAGCGCCTCCTCCTCCGTCTCCACGGGCTTGCCGTGGCCGATGAAGCGCGATTTGTTGATGATGAACTCCGCGTCCGCGCGGGAAACGAGCGTCTTGTATGGCTTCATGCGCGCCTCCGCGTTCTGGAATCAGCGCCGCCCGCGACGGTCTGCCGCGGGCGGCGGTGGTTTTACGCCAATTTGAAGCGATGGTAGCTCTTCTTGCCCTTGCGCACCAGTGCGCCTTCGCCGGAAAGCATCTCGGGGGTGAAGCGGAAGTCCACGTCCGTGACCTTTTCGTCGTTGACGGTGACGCCGCCCTGCTGGATGGTCTTGCGCGCCTCGCCGTTGGACTTGCACAGGCCGGCGCGGGCAAGCAGCGCCACGAGGCGGTTTTCTTCCGCCAGTTCCGCCGCCGTGAGCGCGGTGGTCGGCACGCTGCCGCCCATCGCGCCGCCGCCAAAGAGGGCCTCGGCCGCGTCGCGGGCCTTGACGGCCTCTTCCTCGCCGTGGATGAGCTTGGTGACCTCAAAGGCCAGCACGCGCTTGGCTTCGTTGATGGCCGCGTCCTTGAGCGCGCCGAGGCGGCGCACTTCGTCCATGGGCAGGAAGGTGAGAAGCGCCAGGCATTTTTCCACGTCCGCGTCGTCGACGTTGCGCCAGTACTGGTAGAACTCGTAGGGCGAGGTGCGGTTGGGGTCGAGCCAGAGGGCGCCCTTTTCCGTCTTGCCCATCTTGCGGCCGTCGGAAGTCAAAAGCAGCTTGAAGGTGAGGGCGAAGGCGGGCTTTTGCTCCTTGCGGCGGATGAGATCCGCGCCGGAGAGCATGTTCGACCACTGGTCGTCGCCGCCGGCCTGCAGCGTGCAGCCGTAGCGCTTGAACAGCTCGAGGAAGTCGTAGGACTGCATGATCATGTAGTTGAACTCGAGGAATGTGAGCCCCCGCTCCATGCGCTGCTTGTAGCACTCGGCGGTGAGCATGCGGTTGACGGAGAACAGCGAGCCGACTTCGCGCAGAAAGTCGATGTAGTTGAGGTTGCGCAGCCAGTCGGCGTTGTTGGCGATGATGGCGGCGTTCTCGCGGCCGGAATCGAAATCGAGGAACTTCGCCATCTGCTTTTTGATGCAGGAGACGTTGTGGTCGACGGTCTCCACGGTCATCATCTTGCGCAGGTCGCTCTTGCCGGAGGGGTCGCCAATCATGCCCGTGCCGCCGCCCATGAGGGCGATGGGGCGATGGCCGGCGCGCTGCAGATGCGCCATGGCCATGATGGGGATGTAGTGGCCGATGTGCAGGCTGTCGGCGGTGGGGTCAAAGCCGGTGTAGAAGGTGACCATGCCCTCGTCGAAAGCCTTGTAAAGCTCGTCCTCAAAGGTGACCTGGGCGATAAAGCCGCGCTCTTTCAAGATGTCCAGTGCGTTCAACGGTATATCCTCCTGTTACTGGGCCAATGCCGCGCCCAGCGCGCGCATGCCCTTGTCGATGTCCTCGATGGTGGCGTTGGAGAAGTTCAGGCGCATGGTGTTTTCGTGGCCGCCCTCCACGTAGAAGAAGGTGCCGGGCACGTAGGCGACGTTGTTTTCCACGCACCTGTCCAGCAGCGCCTTGGCGTCCATGCCCTCGGGAAGCTCGGCCCAGACGAAGAGGCCGCCTTCGGGAACGGTGTGGCGCGTGCCCGCGGGCAGGTACCTAAAGCCCTCGAGCATGGCGTCCAGCTGCTTTTTGTAGTCGCCGCAGATGCGCTTTAGGTGGCCGGGCATCAGGCCCTTGCGCAGGTAGGCGTCGATGATGGCCTGCACGAGCAGCGGCGAGTGCACGTCCGTGGACTGCTTGCCGATGGTCATCTTGCGGATGAGCATTTTGTTGCCCACCGCCGCGCCCAGGCGCATGCCGGGGGAGACGTATTTGGAAAAGCTGGAAAGATAGACCACCCAGCCCTCTTCATCGAAGGCCTTGATGGCGGGCAGCGCCTCGCCGGCGTAGCGCAGATCGCGGTAGGGATCGTCCTCGGCCAGGACCACGCCGTATTCGCAGGCAAGGTGCGCCATGGCCTTGCGACGCTCCAGCGAGAGGGTCACGCCGGTGGGATTCTGGAAGCTGGGGATGATGTACATCAGCTTCGGGCTGTATTTTTTGATCTTTTCCTCGACATCCTCGGGAATGACGCCGTTTTCATCCGTGGCCACGGGGATGATGCGGGCGTTGTAGGTGTGCATGGCCTGCAAAGCGCCCAGGAAGGTGGGATCCTCGGCGAGTATGACGTCGCCCGGCTCGACCAGCGCCTTGACGAGCAGGTCAAAACCCTGCGTGCCGCCCTGCACGGGCAACAGCTCGCCGGGGCCGGCATGGAGGCCGACTTCGGAAAGGAACTCGCCCGCGCTCTCGATAAAGGGGGCAAAGCCCTCGGTGGCGCCGTACTGCAAAAGCGACGTGCCGTACTTTGCCAGCACTTCCACGGCCAGTTCGGAGATGACCTCCGGCTCCAGAGCCGCGTTGGAGGGGTTGCCGCCGGCGAAGGAGATCATGCCGGGCTTGCCCAGCAGCTTGAAGATCTCGCGGATGGCGGAACCGGTGATGGGCCGCATGTGCGGCGCGAACGCTTCCTCGGTGAATTTCATATGCAAACCTCCCTGACAAAAAATCGCCTTCCCAAAGGAAGGCGACGGATCGCGGTACCACTTCCGTTTGCCGCGGAAAAAACGCGCGGCGTCTCGGGGCGCGTTCACGGGCGCAGGCCGTCCCGGACTACTGGCGTTTCGCCCGGGCCGCTCCGAAGGGTATTCGCGGGGCGCTTTCACCTTCTTCCACCGGCCGAAGGCTCTCTTGATCCGGCGTTTTCCCGCTACTTGGCTTCATCATTGCGTTGTCATGTTAGAGCATACCACAGCTGCGCGGACATGTCAAGCACGCTTTCGGTTTTTTTCGCCGGAACGCAAAACCGCCGCGCGGCACGGGGCGGCGCGGCGGTTCGGGGAGGAAGCCTTATCCCACGCGGGAGTAGTTGGGGGCTTCCTTGGTGATGTTGATGTCGTGCGGGTGGCTCTCGACGAGGCCGGCGTTGGTGATGCGGATGAACTCGCCGTTCTCGCGCAGGGACTGGATGGTGGGCGTCCCGCAATAGCCCATCGAGGAGCGCAAGCCGCCCATGAGCTGGAAGATGGTGTCCGCCAGCGGCCCCTTGTAGGGCACGCGGCCCTCGACGCCCTCGGGCACGAGCTTCTTGGCGTCCTCCTGGAAGTAGCGGTCCTTGCTGCCCTCGGCCATGGCCGCGAGGGAGCCCATGCCGCGATAGACCTTGAAGGAACGGCCCTGATAGATCTCCTTCGCGCCCGGGCTCTCCTCCGTGCCGGCGAAGAGGCTGCCGAGCATCACGGCGCTGGCGCCGGCGGCGATGGCCTTGGGGATGTCGCCGGAGTACTTGACGCCGCCGTCGGCGATGATGGTCTTGCCGTAGCGGTCGGCCTCCTCGGCGCAGTCCATGATGGCGGTGATCTGCGGCACGCCGATGCCGGCGACCACGCGGGTGGTGCAGATGGAGCCGGGGCCGATGCCGACCTTGACCACGTCCGCGCCGGCCATGATGAGGTCGTGGGTGGCGTGGGCGGTGGCGACGTTGCCGGCGATGAGCGGCAGGTCGGGATAGGCCTTTTTGATGGTCTCCACGGCGGTGAGCACGCCGGCGGAGTGGCCGTGGGCGGTGTCAAGGCCGACGGCGTCCACTTTGGCGTTGACCAGCGCGGCGACGCGGTCCATCATGTCGCGGGTGACGCCAACGGCGGCGGCGCAGAGCAGGCGGCCCTGGCTGTCCTTGGCGGAGTTGGGGTACTGCTGGGACTTCTGGATGTCCTTGATGGTGATGAGGCCGCGCAGCATGTAGTTTTCGTCCACCAGCGGCAGTTTTTCGATGCGGTGTTTGGCGAGGATCTCGCGCGCCTGTTCCAGCGTGGTGCCCACGGGGGCGGTGACGAGGTTTTTCGAGGTCATGACCTCGGAGATCTTGCGGGAATAGTCGGTCTCAAAGCGCAGATCGCGGTTGGTGAGTATGCCGACCAGCTTGCCGTTTTCAGTGATGGGCACGCCGGAGATGCGGTAGCGCGCCATCAGTTCCTGCGCGTCGGAGACCAGGTGATCCGGGGAGAGGAAGAAGGGGTCGGTGATGACGCCGTTTTCCGAGCGCTTGACCTTGTCCACCTGCGCGGCCTGCGCCTCGATGGACATGTTCTTGTGGATGACGCCCAGGCCGCCCTCGCGGGCGATGGCGATGGCCAGGCGCGCGTCGGTGACGGTATCCATGGCGGCGCTCATCAGGGGGATGTTCAGGGAGATGCCCTTGGTGAGCGTCACGGAGGTGTCTACCTCCTTGGGCAGCACATTGCTCTTGCGGGGGATCAGCAAAACGTCGTCAAAAGTAAGCCCTTCCCGGATGATCGCCATAGCAAGGCCTCCATTTCTGATGGTATTTTCACAAGTATAGCACCTGCGGAAAAGGTGTCAAGCGCTGAAAGGTAAAGAACCAAAAAGTTCACGCGGGGAAATGGAACGCCCCGCCGCAGCGGGGCGTTCCTCAGGATGTTGACAAAGTGGGCAGACTGGCAGAGCGTTGAGAAAGCCTGCAAGCCAAGGAAGCAAAAATCGCTTCTGATTTTTTGTATATCAGAGCGATTTTTGCGGTTGTAGGCTTTGTCAGCGCTCTGAACGCCCCGCCGCAGCGGGGCGTTCCTATTTCTCCAATACGGTAAGCCGCCCGCCCATGAGGGCGATCACGTCGTCCACGCTCTTGCGCAGGCGCTGGTGCTGGGCATCCGACATGCCCTCCGGGGCCTCGTCGTAGTAAGGAAGGGCGGGGATGGTGGTAAAGACGCCGTCCACTTCCCAGCAGTAGGTGGGCACGAAGCCCGCGCCTTCGACCTTGAAGCCGCCATCTTCCTGTTCGACGAGCGTGAATTCGAGGATGACGCCGGAATCGGTGTATTCGTCGGTCATGGCGCTGTTGAAGTTGCCGAGGCTGTAAGCGACGAGCGCGGCACGCCGCGTGCCGTCCGACAGCGTTTCCTCGCGCATGCCCGCGGGCTGGACGACATGGGGGTGGCTGCCGAGAATGACGTCCACGCCGGCGGAGAGCAGGCGCTCTTCCACGCGGCGCTGGTTTTCGTCAGCGCCGCGGCTGTATTCGCTGCCCCAATGCACGCAGGCGATGACCGCGTCCGCGCCGGCCTCGCGCAATTCTTGCACTTCGGCGGGGAAATCCGCGTCCTCGACGTAGTTGACGCCGAACTCGCGCGCCCGCGGGTCGCTGCGCTTTTCCAGGCCGTTGGTGTAGTCCGTGTAGCAGAGCATGCCCAGCCCGACGCCATCCACTTCGACGATGTTGGGCGCTTGCCGCTGCTCTTCGGAGCGGTTGACGCCGCCGTAGGCAAGGCCGGCGGCCTCGACGCTGTCCATGGTGATCAGCAGGCCGTCGTAAAAGCGGTCGAGTATGTGGTTGTTGGCCAGTGTGACAAAGTCCACGCCCGCATCGCGCAACGCCTCAAGCAGCGCGGGCGGGGCGTTGAAGCGGGGGTAGCCCGAATAGGGATCGTCGCCGTAAAGGCCGACGGTGGTCTCCAGGTTGGCGATGGTGTAGTCCGCCGCCGCGAGGGAAGGGGCGATCTGCGCGTACTGTGGGGAAAAATCATAGCCCTCTCCGGGGCGCGCCGCCGCCTCGAGCTGCGCCTGGTGCATCATCACATCGCCCACGGCGCGTATGGTGACGGTACGGGGCGTAAAGGGCGGCTGCGTAGGCGCGGGGCTGGCGGTGGGCGCGGCGGAAGGGCCGGGCGCGGCCGGCGCGGCCTCCCCCGCGGGGCGGAGGATAAAGCGCCAAAGGAGCAGCGCCAGCGCCAAAAGCAGCACGGCGACGACCGCGCCAAACACGATCGCCGCGCGCGCGTCCTTTTTCTGTTTTCCCGATTTACGGGAAGACATGTCAGTCCTCCTTCGCCGCTGCGGGGGGCGTTTGCGCCGCCGCGTCCTTTTCGGGCAGGCGCACGGTGGTCCACTCCACGCGGCGGTCGCGCACCTCATCGACGTGCACATGCATGCCGCAAAGGTCGATGTCGAAGGTGCTGCCGTCCTCAGGGACGTTGGAAAGCTCGTTGATGATGAGGCCGCTCAATGTGTCGATCTCGTCGTTTTCAGGGATGTCCACGCCGAGGCGCTCGCGCAGGGCGTCTAGGTCGCAGTGGCCGGCCACGCGGAACACGCCCGGTTCCAGTTCGGTGATCTCCCGGGCTTCGAGGGGGTCGGTCTCGTCGTAGATGTTGCCGACGATCTCCTCGAGGAGGTCCTCCATGGTCACCAGGCCGCTGGTGCCGCCGTATTCGTCGACGACGATGGCCATGTGCACCTTCTTGATCTGCATGTTGCGGAAGAGCACGTCTGCGCGCACGCTCTCAGGCACGAAGTAGGCCGGGCGGATGAGCGCTTCGAGGGGCTGCTTTTCCTCGCGCTCCTCGTTGAGCAGGTAATCGCGGGCGATGAGCAGGCCCTTGACGTCGTCCGCGTCCTCGCCGATGACGGGGAAGCGGGAAAGGCCGCTTGAGCGGATGGTCTCAATGATCTCGTCGTGGGTGGAATCCATCCAGATAAAGCGCATGTCCGTGCGGTGCACCATGACGTCCTCGGCGGTGATGTTGTTGAACTCGAAGATGTTTTCGATCATGTCCCGCTCGCTGGTCTCGATGGTGCCCTTCTCCTCGCCCACGTCCACCATGTAGCGGATCTCCTCCTCGGAGACCTCTTCTTCCTCATCCTCGGGGCTGATGCGCATCAGGCGCAAAACGCCGTTGGTGGACTTGGTCAGCAGCCAGATGATGGGCTTGCAGACCTTGGACATGCCGTTGATGAAGCCGCAGATCACTCGCGCGATCTGCTCGGACTTCTTCATCGCCACGCGCTTGGGCACGAGCTCGCCCAGCACCAGCGTAAAGTAGGAGATGATGACGGTAACGACCACGACCGAGAGCGTGTTGATGGTCGCGGCGGGGATGGCGGTGACGCCCACGGTGTTGACAAAGTAATCGGTGATGCGGTCGGCGAAGTTGTCCGCGCCGAAGGCAGCGCCGAGGAAGCCGGACAGCGTGATGGCGATCTGGATGGTGGAAAGGAATGTGGTCGGCGTTTCGGCGATTTTGAGCATCTGCGCCGCGCGCTTGTCGCCCGCGTCCGCCTCACGCCGGAGCTTGTTTTCGTTCAGGGAGATCAGGGCGATCTCCGTCGCCGCGAATATGGCGTTGATGGCGATAAAGACGAATTGCAGCACGATTTGACCCGCGATTGGGCCCAAGGCAAATTCCCCCTTTTGGTATGTTATGGCTGATATTATAGCAAGGCGGCGCGCGTATGTCAAGCGACGGCCCCGCGCGGCGCCGCCCCGCGCGGCCTTTCGGCGCTGGCCGCCGCGTCCGCCGTTTTGCATGTCTTATATGCATATTCTTTCCGTACTGCAAAAATTTTGCCGGTCAGTTTTGCAAAAAGCGCTTGCTATTCGACGAATCAGGTTATATAATAGAGGTAGCCTTAACAGAATATTCAAGGAGGTACACCCGGTATGAAGGCAAATCCCCAGTCGATCCCCATGACCCAACCCGTCCATCGCCTGCGCGGTTCGCTTCCGAAGATCGGCATCCGCCCGATCATCGACGGCCGCCGCAAGGGCGTGCGCGAGGGCCTGGAAGAGCAGACCATGGGTCTGGCCAAGGCCGCCAAGGTCTTCCTCGAAACGAATCTGCGCCACAGCTGCGGCCTGCCCGTGGAGTGCGTCATCGCCGACACCACCATCGGCGGCTTCAAAGAGGCGGCGGACTGCGCGGAGAAATTTGCCCGTGAGAACGTCGGCGTCTCCATCAGCGTGACCCCTTGCTGGTGCTACGGCTCCGAAACCATGGATATGGATCCCCTCATCCCCAAGGCTGTGTGGGGCTTCAACGGCACCGAGCGCCCCGGCGCGGTGTACCTGGCGGCGGTGCTGGCCGCCCACGCGCAGAAGGGCCTGCCGGCCTTCGGCATCTACGGCCACGACGTGCAGGACGCCGGCAACAACGAGATCCCCGACGACGTCAAGGAAAAACTGCTGCGGTTTGCCAAGGCGGGCCTGGCGGTGGCGGAGATGCGCGGCAAGTCCTATATGGCCATGGGCGCCATCGCCATGGGCATCGCCGGCTCCACGCCCAACCCCGAGCTGTTTGAAAAGTACCTGGGCATGCGCTATGAGTCCGTGGACATGTCCGAGATCATCCGCCGCTGGAACGAGGGCATCTACGATCCCGACGAGTTCGAGCGCGCTATGAAGTGGGTGGACGAGAACATCACCCTCGGCTGGGACAAGAACCCGCCCGAGGTCGCCCATACGCCGGAAAAGAAGCGCGAAGTGCTGGAAAACAGCGTGAAGATGGCGATGATCGGCCGCGACCTGATGATCGGCAACCCGAAATTGGCCGAGATGGGCTTCGTGGAGGAAAGCTGCGGCCACAACGCCATCGCCGCCGGCTTCCAGGGCCAGCGCCAGTGGACCGACCACATGCCCAACGGCGACTTTATGGAGTCCATCCTCAATTCCAGCTTTGACTGGAACGGCATCCGCGAGCCGTTCGTCATCGCCACGGAGAACGACATGCTCAACGGCGTGGCCATGCTCTTTGGCAAACTGCTGACGAACACGGCGGCGGGCTTTGCCGACGTGCGCACCTACTGGAGCCCCGAAGCCGTGGAGCGCGTGACCGGCTGGAAGCCGGACGGCCTGGCCAAGGACGGCTTCATCCACCTCATCAACTCCGGCGCGGTGACGCTGGACGCCACCGGCCAGTGCGAGATCAACGGCAAGCCCGCCATGAAGCACTGGTGGGACATCACCTCCGAGGAGGCCGCCAAGTGCTTCGACGCCACGCAGTATTGCTACGGCGACCTGTTCTACTTCCGCGGCGGCGGGTATTCCTCGCACCTGCGCACGCGCGGCAGCATGCCCGTGACCATGTCCCGCCTGAACATGGTGGACGGTCTCGGCCCGGTGCTGCAGATCGCCGAGGGCTGGACCTGCGAACTGCCGGATGATGTGCACGACACGCTGGACAAGCGCACCGACCCCACTTGGCCGACCACCTGGTTCGTGCCGCGCCTGACGGGCACGGACGCCTTCACCGACGTTTACAGCGTGATGAACAACTGGGGCGCGAACCACGGCGCTTTCCACTACGGCCACATCGGCGCCGACCTCATCACACTGGCTTCCATGCTGCGCATCCCGGTGTGCATGCACAACGTGCCGGAGAAGGATATCTTCCGCCCGAGCACCTGGAACGCCTTCGGCACCAAGGACCGCGAGGGTGCGGACTTCCGCGCCTGCAAGGCGCTGGGCGCGCTGTACGGCACGTACAGGGCCTAAAACGACGCGGGGCGCGACCCGCCCCATCTCCCGGCCGGCAGGCGCACACCTGCCGGCCTTTGCATACGGAGGGAACCATGCCGCTGAAGATCGTTCGCAACGACATCACCAAAATGCGCGTCGACGCCATCGTCAACGCCACGAACCACGCGCTGCGGGGCGAGGGGGGCGTGGATGCGGCCATCCACCGCGCGGCAGGGCCGAGGCTGGAGACGGCCTGCGCGGCGCTGGGCGGCTGCAAGACCGGCGAGGCCAAGGTGACGGAGGGCTTCGACCTGCCCTGCAAGTACATTCTCCACACCGTAGGCCCCATCTGGCGCGGCGGGGGCTTCGGCGAGCGGGAGCTTTTGGCCTCCTGCTACCAAAACGCGCTGGAACTGGCGAAGGCGCGCGGCTGCGGGAGCGTGGCCTTCCCCCTCATCTCCTCCGAGACCTACGGCTACCCCAAGGCGCAGGCGCTGCGGGTGGCGGTGGAGGCCATCACCGGCTTTTTGCTGGAAAACGAGATGGAGGTCTACATCGTCGTCTTTACGCGCGACGCGGTGGAGGTGGGCGAAAAGCTCTTCAGCGCCGTGGAACAATACATAGACGACGTCTACGTGGAGGAGCGCCGCGACGCGCCCAACGAGATGCGGCGCTGCGCATATTACCGGCAGCAGGCCATGTCCGCGCCGTTTGCGGGCGTCCCCCACGAAGCGCCGCCCGACCTGGAGGCCATGCTGGGGCAGGTGGACGAGGGGTTTGCGCAGGCGCTCCTGCGCAAGATCGACGAAAAGGGCATGACCGACGCCGAATGCTACAAGCGCGCCAACGTCGACCGGCGGCTTTTTCACAAGATCAAGAACAACCCCGGCTACCGCCCCGGCAAGCAGACGGCGCTGGCCTTCGCCATCGCCCTGCGGCTGTCGCTTCCGGAGACGAAGGAGCTTTTGATGAAGGCCGGCTTCGCCCTCTCGCACAGCAACAAGGCGGACATCGTGGTGGAATACTGCATTTTGACGGGCAATTACGACATCTTTGAAATCAACGAGGTGCTGTTCAAATTCGACCTGCCGCCGCTGGGGTACTGAATTTGTCGCCTGCGGGGCGACCAAAGCCCTCCCTGTTTCTGATACCATAGGGGCATCAAAACAAGGAGGGCTTTGCATATGAAAAAAGGGCTTACGGAGATCGTGTTCATCCTCGACCGCAGCGGCTCCATGGCGGGGCTGGAAAAGGACACCATCGGCGGCTTCAACGCCATGCTGGAAAAGCAGCGCCAGGGCGAGGGCACGGCGCTAGTCTCCACCGTGCTTTTCTGCAACGACAGCGCCGTGATCCACGACCGCGTGGACGCGCGCGACGTGCCGCCGCTGACGCAGAAGGATTACTTCGTCTACGGCTGTACGGCGCTGCTCGACGCCATCGGCGGCGCCATCCACCACATCGGCAACGTACACAAGTACGCCCGCGAGGAGGACCGCCCGGAACGCACGCTGCTTGTCATCACCACCGACGGCATGGAGAACGCCAGCCGCCATTACGACCTGCGCCGCGTACGGGAGATGATCGGGCGGCAAAAGGAGCGCTACGGCTGGGAGTTCCTCTTCCTCGGCGCGAACATCGACGCGGTGGACACCGCCGCGCGCCTGGGCATAGACGCAGACCGCGCCGCAAACTTCCACTGCGACGCGCAGGGCACGCGGCTCAACTACGAAGCGGTGGGCGACGCCGTGCGCGCCGTGCGCTGCGCCATGCCGCTGACCGCGGACTGGAAGGGGCGCATCGACAGCGATTTTCAGAGCCGTAAATAAAAACGCGCAAACAGGCCGCCTCCACCAAGCGTGGGGCGGCCTGCGGCATTGAGAGCAAGGCAGACCGCGCGCCTAGGTTTTGGGCTCTGCCTGCGCGAGCACTTTGCGGTAGGGCGCGACCATGCCCTCGTTCATTCTGTTGCCCATCTTCGCCTTGACCCTGGGGTCGCGCACCAGCGCGCCGAGGAAACACATCTTCAGCATCCTGCCGCGCTGCTTCTGGGGAAAATCATAGACGCCGTGCGCCTTGTAGAACTGGTGGTCGGCCTTCATCAGGCCGCGCATCAGCCAAATGAGGTCGCGGAAGATCTTCATGCCGCCCACGCCATAGAAGTTGCGCGGCGGGGCGTAATGGCATTCAAGCGCATAGGCCAGGCGGCTGGCGAGCGCTTTCAGCGTTTCTTCGTCCGTGGCCACGCCGGCGAGGAAGTTGCCGCCCACCTGCGCGCGCGCCTCGATGACCATGCGCAGGTTCTCCTCCGCGGCGAGGCCGCCGTTTACAATGTAGCCCACGGGCGCGCCCTCGGTGACGGTGCGGTGGCCGTTGCAGAACTGCCGGTCGTCGTAGGTTTTGAACGTCGGGCCCATGGAGTGGTCGCGCACGGTGAAGGCGTAAATGATGGCGTCCGCCTTCTGGATGGTGTCGCGCAAAAAGGCGTCGAAGCCGTCGGGGTAGACGCATTTCCCGTCGCCCGCGCAGTGAAAGCAGCCGAGGCAGCCGCCCTTGAAGGGGTATTCGGCGATGTTGACCAGGCGCGTTTTCATCGGGCAGAGGGCGATGAAGGCGTCGATCATCGCCCGGAGCCTTTCGTCGCCCTCGCGCAGGTCGGCGACGATGGCCACGTCGTGGCCGTCGGTTTTCCCCACCGGCGCGGGCGCGGGCACGGAAACGGCGGCCGTGGCGCTTTGGGGCGCGGGCGCGGGTTCGCACACGCCGTTTTCCGCGCACCAGACGGCATATTCAAGGAACTGTTCCGCGTCCCTGCGGCCCTTTTCCGTCAGCAGGTCTTCCATGTCGGCGGAGAGGCCGCGGATGACGCGCAGGCCGAGGTCGCGGCAGTTGTCCTCGATGTAGCGGTGGGCGGTGACGTCGTAAAAGTGCTTGGAGGTGGTGATCTGCGTGACGTACTTGCCGCGCAGGCCGTCCCCGCCCGCCTTCAGCGCCGCGATGAAGCGGTGGAGCTGGCTGGGGGCGAGGAAGGTGTAGACCGGGTAGGAAAAGACGATCAGGTCGGCGCTTTGCATGGCCGTAAGCGCCGGGGCGAGGTCCTTTTCCAGGCTGTTGATGCGCGAGGCCACCTCCACGAAGGCAAATTCATGCCGCGGATAGCGCTTCTGCAGGTAGAGGGACGTCTGCAACGTGGTGCTGTACTGGCCGCGGGGCGAACCGTTGAGGACGCATATCTTCATGGCATTCCCTCCTTACAGCCCCTGCGCGCGGATGAACGCGCCCATTTCGCGGGCCTCCGCCTTGTCCGAGGCCTCCAGCGCCTGCGCAAGCGGCCCGGAGCCGAAGCGGCAGCCGAGCAGGCGGGCGCGGATGTCGTCGGAAAGCTCCGTATCCAGCGCGTCGGTGAAAACGCGCACATCCTCCACCCGCGTGTGGCGCAGCGTAAAGAGCAGCTGCACATTGCCCCAGGGAAAGCGGTTTTCGATCTCGAGGTCGAACTGCGGCGTCTCGCCCAGCCGCCATTCCCAGGAAGCGTGTTTTTCGATATAGGGGCGGATGTCCGCCCACGGCAGCGTCCCCGTTTCCAGCGTTTCATACGCGCCATACTCGCGCCCGAAGGCCGTTTGCAGCGCTTCAAGCAGCGTTTCCACGCGCAGGCCGGGCAGAAAATCGCCCAGGTTGCAGACGCGGGAACGCACGGACTTTGTGCCCTTGGAGCGCAACTTGCGCGGATCGACGCGCAGGTATTTCTGCAACTGATCGAGGTCGGAGGCGACCAGCAGCGTGCCGTGGTGCTGCTTGACCTTGCTGCGCTTGCAGAAGGCGTTGCCGGAAAACTTGCGGCCCTCCACGGCGAGGTCGTTGCGGCCGGTGGCCTCGCAGGGGATGCCCAGCGCGCGCACGGCGTCAAGGATGAGGCGCAGCTGCCTGTCCTGGTCGTAGCGCTCCGCGCCGGCGATGAAGGAAAAATTGAGGTTGCCGCGGTCGTGGTAGACCGCGCCGCCGCCGGTGATGCGGCGCACGAGTTGCACATGGTCGCGCTCCATGGCGGCAAGGTCGCACTCGGCCCAGGGGTTCTGGTTGCGGCCGAGGATGACGGCGTTGTCGTTGATATAAAAATACAGCGCCATTTCGTCCGGGGCGACGTGTTCGAGAAACCACTCGTCCGTGCCGAGGTTCGTCCAGCCGTCGCCGGATGTGGATATGTAGAGGTAATTTTTCATGCGTTCTCCCATCCCGCCGCCCCGCCTGGACAGGGAGCGGCCTCCAGACCATTATAGGCCATTTTGCCCCGGCGCGCAAGGCTTGGGGCAGAGATAACACAGTTCCTATTGATTTGCGCCGCCCGCACATGTATGATGATAGGGGGGCTCCCCCGTCCGGCGCGAAAAAAACGCCATTTGCAACTGGCGCGCGCGCAATTGTCAAGCGCGCTTGCTGGCCTGCAACCGCGCGTTTTGCTATCCTATATCTATAGGCCGGCGCCGCCGGCAGCAAGAAGGAGGCATGGATATGATCTTTGCGGAAAAGGTACTGGCGCTGCGGCGCAGGAACGGCTGGTCGCAGGAGGAACTGGCGGAGAAGGCGGGCGTGTCGCGCCAATCGGTCTCCAAGTGGGAGAGCGCGGCAAGCATCCCCGACATAGGCAAGATCCTTGAGCTTTCGCGCGTTTTCGGGGTCTCTACGGATTATCTGTTGAAGGATGACATGGAGGACGTGGAATTCACCCGCGAGGACGACTCGGACGGCCTGCGCCGCGTGAGCCTTGCCGAGGCCAACGACTTTCTGCGCGACAAGCGCGCGCAGGCGCGGCAGATCGCCCGGGGCGTGTTTCTGTGCGTCCTCTCCCCCGCCATACTCATCTTTCTGGGCGGACTGACGGAGCAGAACCCGTATCTGGTCATTTCCGACGGCGCGGCCATCGGCGCGGGCATGGGCGTTTTGTTCGTACTCGTCGCCATCGCGGTGGCGACGTTCATTTTGAGCGGCACGCGCATGCGGCGTTACGCGCATCTGGACGGCGGCTCGTTTGATCTGGAATACGGCGTGGAAGGCATGGTGCGCGAGCGCGCCGCGGCCTATGAGCGTCCCTTCGCGCTGCGCATGGCGGCGGGCGTGACGCTGTGCATACTCTCGGCGCTGCCGCTGATCGTCGCCGGGGTGCTGGGCGCGCCCGAATACGCGCTGCCGATGCTGGTGGCGCTGCTGCTCATCCTGGCGGGCGCGGGCGTGTATCTGCTGGTGGACGGCTGCGTGGTCAAGGGCAGCTTCGACCGTCTGCTGCGCGAGGGCGACTTCACCGCCACCGCCCTTGAAAACGAACGCCGCAACGAGCGGCTGGGCGGCGTCTACTGGCCAGTGGTGGTGGCCGCCTATCTGCTGTGGAGTTTTTTGAGCGGCGGCTGGCACTACACCTGGGTGATCTGGCCGGCGGCGGCGCTGCTGTTCGCAGCGCTTTCGGCGGCGCTCAACTGGCGGCGGTAGCACCGCAAACGCAAAAGCGCCCCCGTTGCCGGAGGCGCTTCAGAGCGCTGACAAAGCCTACAACCGCAAAAATCGCTCTGATATACAAAAAATCAGAAACGATTTTTGCTTCCTACGTCAGCTGCACTTGCATCCTGCGGTCACTTACGTCTAAGTAAGCTCCCTTGGCTGCAAGTACAGCTTCCTTGGCTTGCAGGCTTTCTCAACGCTCTGCCAGTCTGTTGACTTTGTCAACATCCTGAAGCGCCCCCGTTGCCGGAGGCGCTTTCTTTCCGCCCTAGTCCAGATCGCTGGTCAGGGAGCGGTACCAGCGCGTCACTTTTTCGCGCACTTTGCGGTGCAGCCAGCCCTCGGTGTGCGGCTTTTCGGTGTCGGCGTTTTCCTGCGCCTCGACCATGAACTGCTCCTGCGCGCTCAGGCCGGTCTTGTAGTCCGGGAAACGCTCATAGTTGCCGTCGCTCTTGAGCTCGCGGGCCTTGGCGGTGTCGCGGAAGTAGACGTCGAGTATGTGGTTGATCCTCTCGCGGACGTGCGGCGCGTAGATGGGCACGGCCACTTCCACGCGGCGCTGCATGTTGCGCGTCATCAGGTCGGCGGAGGAGATGTAGAGCTTCTGCTCCGCGCCGACGCCAAAGCTGTAAATGCGCGAATGCTCCAGATAGCGGCCGACGATGCTGAATACACGGATGTTTTCCGTGTAGCCCGGCACGCCCGGCAAGAGGCAGCATATGCCGCGCACCAGCATCATAATGCGCACGCCGGCGCAGGAGGCCTCGGCCAGTTTGTTGATGACCTCCAGGTCGGTCACGGAATTGACCTTGAAGATGATCTGGCCGTCCTTGCCCTTTTTGATCTCCTCGTCGATCAGCCCCATAATGCGCGACTTCATGCTGTTGGGGGCTACCATCAGGCATTTGTACTCCCCTTCCAGGTTGCCGATGGCCATGTTGCGGAAAAACTCCGCAGCGTCGCGGCCGATGTTCTGGTCGGCGGTGATGAGGGAAAGGTCGGTATACTGGGCGGCGGTCTTTTCGTTGTAGTTGCCGGTGGCGATCTGCGTGACATAGCGGGGATTTCCGTGCTCCAGGCGGGTGATGAGGCAGACCTTGGAGTGCACCTTGAAGCCCTCGAAGCCGTAGATGACGCGGCAGCCGGCCGTTTCCAGGCGCTCGGACCAGTCGATATTGTTCTGCTCGTCAAAGCGGGCGCGCAACTCGATGAGCACCAGCACTTCCTTGCCGTTCTCTGCGGCCAGGCAGAGGGAGTCGATGAGCTTGGCTTCCTTGGCCAGGCGGTAGATGGTGATCTGTATGGAAGTCACGCTGGGGTCGTTGGCGGCGCGGCGGATGAGACGCAAAAACGGCTGCATGCTCTCGTAGGGATAGGACAAAAGCACGTCCCGCCCGCGGGGGAACTCGAAGAGGCTGCCCCGCACCAGTTGCGGCGTGAAGGTGCGGTAGCAGAGCTTCCTTTGCATTTCCTCATCGAACTTCTGGCTGAGGCCGTAGACATAGCCCATGGTGAAGGGCGCCTCGGTGGCGTAGACCTGGGCGCGGGTGAGGCCGAGCTTTTCCGAGAGGATGCCGTAGAAGAAGTCGCCGAGCAGGCCGTCGCACTCCAGGCGCACGGGCGCGAGGCGCGAGCGCTGCTTGACCAGTTTTTTCATCTTCTCGCGGAAATCGCCGGCGGGAGCGAATTCCTCGTCCTCGGGGCTGATGTCGGCGTTGCGGGTGACGCAGAATATGTTGCGCGAGAGCACCGGGTAGGCGGGGAACACTTCCTCTGCGTAGCGGCAGATGATGTCCTCCAGATGCACATAGCGGATGCCGTCGCCGGGCAAAAACAGCAAGGAGGGCAGCGCCGCCGGCATGGGGATCAGCCCCATGATGTTGCGCTTTTTCTTTTGCAGCTCCACCGCCACATGCAGCGCCTTGTTGGCCACAAAGGGGAAGGGATGATGGTCGTCCACGATCTGCGGCGCGAGCACCGGAAGGATGCACGAACGCCAGTAATCGTAGACGAACACGGCGTCCTCACCCTGCAACTCGTCGATCCTCATATCCTGCATGCCATAGGCGCGCAGCGCGTTTTCCACCTCGCGGAAGTAGCGGTCGCGCTTTTTGTAGAGCGGCTCCACGGCGTGGTAGATGCGCTCGAGCTGCTGGGAGGGGGAAAGGCCCGTCTTGTTGTCGACCTGGTCGTCCCCATCAAGCGACATATCGTAGAGGCTGCCCACGCGCACCATGAAGAACTCGTCGAGGTTGCTGGTGAAGATGGCGATGAACTTGAGCCGTTCATAGAGCGGCACTTCGTCGGCATGCGCTTCCTCCAGCACGCGCTCGTTGAACTTCAACCACGAAAGCTCCCGGTTTTGAGTGTAAGAAAAGCCTGCCATGCAGATCCCCCTGGTCTTACTTTGGTATCCGCGCGCGGTGCGCTTACCTTATTGTAACACAGCCCCCGCGCGCAGATGTCTTGATGAGCCAACAGTTTCTTGAAGAAAGTGTGACTGCGGTGCGACGCGCGCCGCAGACGGAAAACAGGCAGGAAGCGCCTTCCCGCCTGTTCCCTTTCAGACGCCTCAGTCGCCGAAGCTGATGCCGATGAGCTTGGCGTGCTGGATGAGCTGGTCGTCCGGGGAGACGACCTTCAATTTGCCGGCCACTTCGCCCAGGGGCACCTTCTTGACCTTGCCGTTGATGATGCCCACCATGTAGCCGTACTGCTCCTTGAGGATGAGGTTGGCGGCCTCCGCGCCCAGGCGGGTGGAAAGCACGCGGTCGTAGGGGCAGGGGCTGCCGCCGCGCTGCATGTGGCCGGGCACGGTGATGCGGATCTCGATGCCGGTCTTTTTGGCGATCTTCTCGGCGATCTCGTAGGAGACGGAGGGGTACTTGTAGTCGGCCTGCTTTTCCTTGAGATCCTTCTTGGAAAGGGCGGCGTCCTCTTTGGAAATGGCGCCTTCGGCCACGGCGAGGATGGTAAAGCCCTTGCCCTCCTTGGAGCGGTGCTGGATGGCCTCGATGACCTTGTCGATATCGTAGGGGATCTCGGGGATGAGGATGATGTCCGCGCCGCCGGCGATGCCCGCGTGCAGCGTCAGCCAGCCGACCTTGTGGCCCATGATCTCCACGATGAACACGCGGTTGTGGGAGGCGGCGGTGGTGTGTATGTAGTCGATGGCCTCGGTGGCGATGTCCACGGCGCTCTGGAAGCCGAAGGTCATGTCTGTGCCGTAGATGTCGTTGTCGATGGTCTTGGGCAGGTGGATGATGTTCAGGCCCTCCTCGCGCAGGAGGTTGGCGGTCTTTTGGGTGCCGTTGCCGCCGAGGATCACCAGGCAATCAAGGCGGAGCTTGTAGTAGTTCTGCTTCATGGCCTCGACTTTGTCCAGGCCCTTCTCGTCCGGCACGCGCATCAGCTTGAACGGCTGGCGGGAGGTGCCCAGGATGGTGCCGCCCTTGGTGAGTATGCCGGAAAAGTCGCGCGAGGTCAGCATGCGGTAGTCGCCGTAAATCAGGCCCTTGTAGCCATCCATGAAGCCATAGACTTCCAGTTCGGTGAGGTTGTGGCTAAGTCCCTTCACCACGCCGCGCATGGTGGCGTTGAGCGCCTGGCAATCGCCGCCGCTGGTCAAAAGTCCGATCCGTTTCATTCGGGGTCACGCTCCTCTCAAGATCTGCCCTTGGGATCCATCCATGTTTTTTCAATACGTCTATTATACGCGAAACAGTCGCGTTTCGCAACAAATAAATAACAAATAGAGCTGTTTTTAACATAAAATACACATATATGTGTCCACCGCAAGAGAAAAAACGCCCGCCCGATGGCAAGAGCGGGCAGGCGTTGTGCGCGAAAGGGCGCTTATTCGGCGGCCTCCACGGTGAAGGTGGGCACGAAGCCGCGCTCGACGATGAGGTCGTAGACCTTCTGGGTGTAGACGCAGCTTTCCAGCGCCTTGACGAAATCCGCCTCGGCGTTCTCCGGCTTGACGGCGAACACATTGACGTAGGACTGGCCGGCGAGGCTGTCGGCGGTCTCGGCGTAGGCGGCGTCGGTGTTGGGGTTGAGCTCGGCCAGGGCGGCGTTGTTGCCGTTGATGACGGCGAAGGCCACGTCGCCGCGCAGGCCGGGGATGAGTTCGGCGTTGGCCTCGTAGAACTCAAGGCCGTTGGGGTTGAGATCGCCGGTGATGTCGTCCGGGGTGACGACGCTCTCCAGCGTGGTGCCCTCGGGCACGGAGATGAGGCCGGCGTCGGCCAGCAGCAGGAAGGCGCGGGTCATGTTGGTGGGGTCGTTGGGCACGGCGATGGCGTCGCCCTCGGCGATCTCATCCAGGGAGGTCTTGGTGCCGGGATAGATGCCCATGGGCTCAAAGTGGGTGGGGATGACGGCGGCGAGCTGCTCCTCCTCGGAGACGGAGGCGTTGTAGCCGTCCAGGTAGGGGATATGCTGGAAGAAGTTGATCATCACGTCCCCGCCGGCGACGGCCGGGTTCTCGGTGACGTAGTCCGTGACCTCGATCAGCTCCAGCTCATAGCCGGCGGCGGCAAGGTCCTCCTCGATGAGGCGGACGACCTCCGCGTGCGGGCTGGGCGTGGCGATGACGGACAGCGTCTCGGCCATGGCGCAGCCGGTGAAGGCAAGCGCGAGCACCAGCAGGGCGGCAAACAGTTTCTTCATGGGGACTCCTCCTTTTGAAATTGGGGTCTGGTATGGTCGTCGGGAAAGCTCCCGGAACCGTCAGCGGATGCGATGGTCGAACTTGCGGGTGAAGTAGGCGCCGAGCATGGTGATGACCTGCACGAGGATCACCAGCACGATGCTGGCCGCGTACATGACGTCGTACTGGCGCAAATTGAGGCCGCGGGTGATGGCCAGAGCGCCCAGGCCGCCGCCGCCGGCGGCGCTGGCCATGGCGGTGTAGCCGAGGATGGTGGTCATGCAGATGGCGAAGCCGTTGATCAGCGAGGGCATGGCCTCGGGGATGAGCACCTTGCGGATGATCTGGAAAGTGCTCGAGCCCATGGACTGGGCGGCTTCGATGATGCCGTTGTCCACCTCGTTGAAGCTGCCCTCCACCATGCGCGCCACGTAGGGGAAGGCGCTCACCGTCAGGGGGAAGATCACCGAGGCGGTGCCGATGGCGCGGCCCATGACCACGCGCGTCACCGGGAAGAGCATGGCCAGGAGGATGATGAAGGGGATGGAGCGCAGGAAGTTGACGATCGCGCCGGCCACGGCGTTGAACGTGGGCATGGGGCGGATGCCGCCGCGGCGGGAGATGACGAGCAGGACGCCCAGCGGCAGGCCGATGATGTAACTCACGAGCGTGGAAGGCACGGTCATTTGCAGCGTTTCCAACAGCGCTTCCCAGATCTGGTCCCAGTTCATTGCGGCCACACCTCCTTGACGGTCAGGCCCCTGCCGGTGAGGAATTCGACGATCTTGCGCCGCGCGGCGTCGTCCCGCGGCATTTCGATGAGCATCTGGCCGTAGGGCTTGTCGTTGAGGCGGCGGATGTTGGCGGAGAGTATGTTCACGTCCACGTCGCACTTGCGCACCAGGTCGGCGATGACGGGCTGGTTCTCCATGCCGCCGTCAAAGACGATGCGCAGCGCCGGCACGGGCGGGCGGTCCTCTTCGTCCGTCTCCGGGAGGATGCCGAACAGGCGTTTGCCCGCCGCCGAGCGCGTGTGGACGAACACATCGTCCACGCTGCCTTCTTCGGCGATGTGGCCGCCGTCGAGTATGGCCACGCGCGTGCAGATCTGGCGGATGACGGCCATTTCGTGGGTGATGACCACCACGGTGATGCCCAGCCGCTCGTTGATGTCCTTGAGCAGGGCGAGGATGGACTGGGTGGTCATGGGGTCGAGGGCGCTGGTGGCCTCGTCGCACAAAAGCACCTCCGGGTCGCTGGCCAGGGCGCGGGCGATGGCCACGCGCTGTTTCTGGCCGCCGGAGAGCTGGACGGGATAGGCGTCCGCCTTGTCCTCCAGGCCGACGATCTTGAGAAGCTCCATGACGCGCGCGTTGGCCTGCGCCTTGGGCACGCCGGCGATCTCCAGGGGATAGCGCACGTTGCGCGCCACCGTCTTTTGCATCAGCAGGTTGAACTGCTGGAAGATCATGCTCACGCGGCGGCGCATGCGGATGAGCTCCTTGCCCTTGAGGGCGAGTATGTTCTCGCCGTCGATGAGTATCTGGCCGTCCGTAGGCGCGTCCAGACGGTTGATGCAACGGATGAGCGTGGACTTGCCCGCGCCGCTCATGCCGATGATGCCGTAGATCTCGCCCTTGTCGATCTTCAAACTCACGCCGCCGAGGGCCACGACCTCGCCCCCCGGCACGGGATAGACCTTTTTTAAATCCCGCAATTCGATCAATGGTTGCGCCACGGTCTGTTCATCCTTTCCCGGTCCGCAATACAAAAGCCGCTCCGCATGATTGCGAAGCGGCAGAGATCCACGATTCCTCAGCGAATATCCGGCAACACAAATCACACGCGAAGGCAGCCTGCGCGCTTGGACATTCGCATGGCAAACTGCTTCATCGTGCAACCCTCCTTCGTAAGATGCCGCGTAAAGGAACGATTGTGGATATTATAGCGCCTCCGCATGCAAAAGTCAACCGTTTCCGACAAGATCGCGGCGAAAAGGCGCTGATTTAATCAAACGATTACAATTCGCTTGCAGAAGCGCGCTCCCCCCTACCGTCCCCGGGCGGCGCGCGCAGCGCGGGCCCGCAAGTCGGCAAAGGAACCGATGTCGCCCGGGTCGCGGCTGATCCTGCCGCGTACGTCCGCGGGCAGGGCGAGGTAAAAATCCCGCGCCTGGGCGTCACTCTCCAAAAGCGCGGTGAGGTCGGCTTTTCCCATTTTGATCACCTCTCAAACAGTTTGCCCGGCGGAGGCGGAGGGTTGCGCGGCTTTTTTTGCCGGTTGTCACCCGGAGGTATTGCGGCGCATGGAAAAAGCAGGTATAATATATTCAAAAATGCTCTAACGCATTTCTTACAGACCCAAAATGCGTGACACCCGTCATGAACACACTTCAAGGAGGCTGACCGCATGAAACAACGTTTCTGTCTGCTGCTGGCGGCGCTGCTGCTGTTTGGCTCTTTGCCCGGCCTTACCGAGGAGGGCAACTTCTTTGATTCGGCGGGCAAGTTTCTGGGGGACGCGTGGGATTCTGTCAGCGACGCTGCCGCCGACGCCGGGGAAGCGATCGGACAGGCGTGGGACGACGTGGGCGCCTTTGCCGCCGACACGTGGAATCAGGCGGGCGCTTTTCTGGGCGCAAAGAGCGAGGAATTTTCCGTCTGGATGAGCGTTGCCGGCAACGACGCGCTTGAAAAGCTCAAGGGCATGTACGACGAAACGACGGTGGAGATGGGGATCGACACAGGTTCCGCCAACGACCTGTGGCTCCAGTCCATGAACTACGCGGACGCCAACGAAATTGCCAACGTGACGCAGGCCAAGCTGACGCTCGCCGCCCTTGCCTATGCGCAGGAGGCGGACCCGGAAGGCGACGCGGCGCAGGCCGCGCTGGACATGCTGCTTGGCAGCGGCATCACCGATCAGGCGGCGGCGGACGCCGCTTTGGCGAGTATGCTTGCCGCGAACCTTGAAGCGCCCGACCCGAACGAGCCGCGCTACTATCTGGGCGAGGTGGTCAACACCGGCGTGGACAACGGCTATTCCGAAGCGCGCGAGATCGGCGACGGGGATGTGCACTTCGGCTGGACGCTCGGCCGCTTCTTTGTGTGCGGCTTTACCAGCGTTTACGAGGATGAAAACGGCGACCCCGTATTCATCAAGACGCTGGGCGACCAGATACAGCTCTGGTTTGAACTGGAGCAGGACATCGACTGCCTGAACGGCAAGGACGCGCTGTCGATTTGTGAGGACACGAACGGCTTCGACGAGTCCTTTGGCATCAGCCGCACCAATCTGGGCCGCGGGGCCATGATCACGCGGCATACGGACTATCAGAACGCCGTGGGCGAGCCCCAGTTGTTCACCGACTATCTCTCCGCCATCACCGCCAGCGGCGCGGACACCACCGTGCAGCTCTTTGAGGAAGGCGACTACGAGGTGGCACTGGATTATGAGATCAAGGACCAGTCCAACAAGCTGGCTCCCCAGTACGGCAATTACCGCATCGCCTTCAACTTCTCCGTGCGCAACGGCAACTGCATGGTCTACCCCTTCGACGTAGCCACCGGCGCGGAGCTGACCAACACCGCCGTTACGGAAAACGGCTTCTACCTCGATCTGGCGCTCTCCCGCTATCTGGACATCAACGTCAAGCGCGAGACGCTTGCCGAGGGCGCGACGGGCCTGACCGAGGACGTGCGCTTCAACCGCCCCGCCCGGGATGGCGAACAGTACACCGAGGAGGGCATCTACACCATCACCGTCAGCAACCGCTACACCGGCCAGCAGACCGTGAAGCAGATCTACGTCGGCACCAACAAGATCCTCCTTGCGCACATGGTCACGGGGCTATCCATCGAGGAAGTCCGCGAGCAGATCGCCAAGGGCGCGCAGATCGCGGAGGACGGAACGATCATCGGCATGATCGACGGTTGAGGAGGCGCGGCATATGAAGAAGATCGTTGCCCTGTTGCTCATTGTCTCTCTGCTGGCATGCAGCCTGACGGCGTCCTTTGCCGAGGAAGCGCAGCTTCCCGCCGGCGGCGTTCCCGAGGCGGGCTTTTCCGGGATGAACGACCCGAATCTGTTGCGATATACGGAAGACGCGATCTATGAAAACCTCGTCGCCACGCTGGACAGCGAAGAATACTTCGTCGAGAACGTCAGCGCCGTATACATTTCGCAGGAATACATCGACGAACTGGCCTACAACTCGCAGGCGAACATCTATTTCGGCTATACGCTGCAGGAACTTGCCGAGCAGTTTCAGGGGAAGAAGTACATCTTTACCCTTGGCGACGACGGTTCCACCATCGTCACCGAGTTTGAGGAATACGACGACACCTACGACCGCGCGCTGAAGAACGTCGCCATCGGCACCGGGGTCATTCTGGTGTGCGTCACGGTCTCCCTCGTCAGCGCAGGATTGGGCGCACCCGCCGTCAGCATGATCTTCTCCGTGGCTGCCCAAAGCGGGACCAAGATGGCTCTGTCTGGCGGCATCATGGGCGGGGTCGCCGCCGGTATTGTCACCGGCGTGCAAACCGGCGACATGGACGAGGCGCTCAAAGCCGCGGCGCTGGCCGGCAGCGAGGGCTTCAAATGGGGCGCGGTCACAGGCGTCATCAGCGGCGGCGCGAGCGAGGCGATGGCCCTCAAGGGCGCGACCCGGAGCGGCCTGACCATGAACGAAGCCGCAACCATCCAGCGGGAATCGAAGTATCCGCTGGACGTCATCAAGCAGTTCAAATCCATGGATCAGTATGAGATCTGCAAAAATGCGGGCCTGTATCCCGTCACGGTCAACGGAAAAACATCCCTGGTGCGCGCGATTGATCTGGATTATGTGGACGACTTTGGCCGCACGAATTTGCAGCGCATGAAGGAGGGGCTTGCCGCCATCGACCCCGACAGCGGCCTGCCCTATGAACTGCATCACATCGGACAGAAGACGGATTCCACGCTCGCCATTCTGACAAAGGCCGAGCACATGCAGGGTGGGAACAACTCGATCTGGCATGAGTTTGGCTCCGCCTCGGAAGTCCACAGCGCCGCAAATGAGGTCCTGTGGAACCGTCAGAGGCAAACATACTGGAGGCAACTTGCAACTCTGTTGGAAGGCGGTATCTGAACATGGCTGATTTCATAAGCATACTTTCCTCGCTGCCGGACTTTCACGCCCTTGTCGGGGCTTCCGAGGAGCAGATCGCGCAGGCGGAACGCGCCCTGTCGCTGCGATTTGCGGACGACTACCGGCAATACGTCCGCGCGTTCGGCGCTGTGTCCGCCGCGGGCCATGAACTGACCGGAATTTGCGCGTCCAAGCGCCTGAACGTGGTGGAGGTGACGCTGTCCGCAAGGGGCGCTCAACCGGCCATCCCGCGGGACTGGTACGTGCTGGAGGAAGCCACCATCGACGGCATCCTCGTCTGGCAAAGCGGCGCGGGAGAGGTCTTTCAGACGCAGCCCGGCGCGGAGCCGGTAAAGCTCGCCGCCTCCATCCGCGAATACCTGAACCTGTAAAGGGAAACTTCTACGCAACAGACCGCAGGATATGGCGTCCTGCGGTCTGTGTTTTCACAAAGTGGCGTTTACGCCATCTTCGCCTCGTAGCCGGCTTCCTTGACGGCGCTGACGAGGGCTTCGTCGGAGACTTCGCCAGTGTACTGGACCACGGCGCGCTTGTTCTCCACGTCGGCCTCGGCGGCGGTGACGCCGTTTACGCCCAGCAGGGCCTTTTCCACGTGCGCCTTGCAGTGCGCGCACATCATGCCTTCAACATGCAGTACCTTTTCCATTTTTTCCATTCCTTTCTCTGTTTCTTCCGCGGGCAGGTCGCCCGGGGTATGCTGACCGGCCTCCATGGCCGGGGCGGGCGGATCGACGGCCCCGCTTTCGCGGCGCTTGAAGAAGCGCAGGCGCAGGGCGTTGGTGACCACGCAGACGGAACTCAGGCTCATCGCCGCCGAGCCGATCATCGGGCTCAGGCGGATGCCGAAGGCCGGGAAGAGCGCGCCGGCGGCCACGGGGATGCCGAGGACGTTGTAGAAGAACGCCCAGAAGAGGTTCATGTGGATATTGCGGATGGTGGCGCGGCTTAAGTCGATGGCCGTGGCCGCGTCCTCGAGGGAGTCCTTCATCAGCACGACGTCGGCGGAGTCGATGGCGATGTCCGTGCCCGCGCCGATGGCGATGCCGATGTCCGCGCGGGTGAGCGCCGGGGCGTCGTTGATGCCGTCGCCGACCATGGCCACCTTGTGGCCCTGCTCCTGCAAACGGCGGATGACGGCTTCTTTCTGCGTGGGCAGCACGTCGGCGATGGCCTCGCCGATGTCCAGCTGTTTGCGGATGGCCTCGGCGGTCTTGCGGTTGTCGCCGGTGAGCATGACCACGTTGAGGCCCATCTCGCGGAAGCGACGGATGGCGGCGCGGCTGGTTTCGCGCACGGTGTCGGCCACGGCGATAACGCCGAGGATACGGCCCTCGCGGGCGAAGAGCAGCGGTGTCTTGCCCTCGCCGGCGAAACGCTCCATCTGCGCGCTCGCAGAGGTGGTATCGATGCCGTTTTCGGCAAGGAAGGCGGCGTTGCCGGCGAGGTAGGCCTTGCCGTTCAGCGTGGCCTGCACGCCGCGGCCGGAAGTGGCGCTGAAGGCCTCGGCCTTGGGCACGGCAAGGCGCTGCTGCCTGGCCTTTTCCACTACGGCCTCGGCCAGCGGGTGTTCGCTGCCGGCCTCGACCGCCGCGGCCTGGGCAAGAAAGTCGCTCTCGGCAAGGCCGGGCTCAAGCACGGCAATGTCCGTCACCGAGGGATGGCCGGAGGTGATGGTGCCGGTCTTGTCAAGCACGATGGTATCGACGTTGTGCAAATTCTCCAGCGCCTCGGCGCTCTTGATGAGTATGCCGAACTCAGCGGCCTTGCCGGTGCCGACCATGATGGCCACGGGCGTGGCCAGACCCAGCGCGCAGGGGCAGGAGATGACCAGCACGGAGATGGCGTTGGAGAGGGCGAACTCGAAGCCGTAGCCTGCGACCATCCAGACGATGGCGGTCACAAGCGCGATGCCCATGACCACGGGCACGAACACGCCGCTGACCTTGTCGGCGAGGCGGGCGATGGGCGCTTTGGAAGAACTGGCGTCGTCCACGAGACGGATGATCTGCGCGAGCGTGGTATCGTTGCCCACGCGCGAGGCGCGGAAGCGGAAAGTGCCGTTTTTGTTGATGGTGGCGGAGATGACCGTGTCGCCAACATGCTTTTCCACGGGGATGCTCTCGCCGGTGATGGCGGCCTGATCGACGTAGCCAAAGCCCTCGATGACCTCGCCGTCCACGGGGATGCTCTCGCCGGGCCTGATGACCACGACGTCGCCGGCGACCACCTGCTCGGCGGGCACGGTGACTTCCACGCCGTCGCGCACGACCACGGCGGTCTTGGGCGCGAGATCGACCAGCTTGCCCAGCGCGTCTGAAGTCTTTGATTTGGAGCGCGCCTCGAGGTACTTGCCGACGGTGACGAGCGTGAGGATCATCGCCGCGGACTCAAAGTAGAGGGCGTGGGCGTATTCGTGTACCACGGCCATGTCGCCGTGGCCAAAGCCGTAGGCCATGCGGTACATGGCGAAGATGCCATAGAGCAGCGAGGCGCTGGAGCCGACCGCCACCAGAGAATCCATGTTCGGCGCGCGGTGGGCGAGCGCCTTGAAGCCGACGATGTAGAACTTGCGGTTGATGAGGATGACCGGCACGGTGATGACCAGCTGCGTCAGCGCCGAGATGAGGGCGTTTTCCGTGCCGGTGAGGAAAGCGGGCATCGGCAGGCCCATCATGCCGCCCATGGCCACGTACATCAGCGGGATGAGCAGTATGATCGAGGAGATGAGGCGGCGCTTCATCGACGCCTGATCGTCCTCGGCGCGCTGCTGGCGCGACTGCCACTCCTCGCGGAAGCCGGAAGAGGCCTGCGCCTGCGCGCTCTGCGACGGGGCCTCGGCGTCGCTGGCGCCGTAGCCGATCTCCTGCACCGCCGCGCAGATGACGGGGGCGGTGAGCGCGCTTTCATCGTATTCGACCGTCATGCGGCCGGAGAGCAGGTTGACGTCCACATCCTTGACGCCTTCCAGCTTCTGCACGCGGCGGGTGACGTTGGCCTGACAGGCCGCGCACGTCATGCCGGTGACGTTGAATTTCTGCGTTTTCACGGTTTGCCTCCTATTTGAGCTTCTTCACCAGTTCGATGGCTTCATCGACAATGGCGGTATTGCCGTTTTGTATCTCCTCGACCACGCAGGTCTCCATGTGGTCCTGAAGCATCACGTAGCCCAGCGCCTGCAGGGCGCTCTCCACCGCCGCCACCTGCATGAGGATGTCGCCGCAATAGCGGTCTTCCTCCACCATCTTCTTGATGCCGCCCAGTTGCCCGATCATGCGGTTGAGGCGGTTTGTGAGCTTTTTCTTCGCCTCTTCGCTGCGCGGCGTGTGCTTGTAGCGGCAGCAGGCCGGTTTCTGTTCCTGCATCGGCGCTCGCTCCTTTCATATACCCCCATCCGGTATTTCTCCCCGTCGTTTATAATATACCCTTCGGGGGTATCTGTCAATCGCTTCCCGCTAAATTTAACAGTTTTCAGGAACCAACTATGGGGCGAAGGCGACCACCTGTCGAAAAAGGCTGGCGCTCGCGGCGCGGGCGGTGTATACTGGAGGCGACGAGAGGGGGACGGCCATGAACGTGGAAGTGCGCATCGACCCAAACTGCGCGGAGGCGCGCGCCGTGATTACCGCGCCGCGGATGACGGAAGAAGTTGAAGCGGCGCTGCGGCTGCTTGCGCGCGGGCCGGAGCGGAAATTGACCGGCTTTCGCGGCGGCGAGGCGGAACTGCTCGACCCGGCGGACATACTGCGCGTCTACGCCGGGGGCGGCAAGGTCTACGCGGCCACGGAGCGGGGCGAGTTCGAATTGCGCATGCGGCTGTACGAGGCGGAGCGGCGGCTGGAGGGCGGGGCGTTTGCGCGCATCTCCAACGCGGAACTTATCAACCTCGACCGCGTGCGCGCCTTCGACCTGCGGCTGACGGGCACCATCGTGGTGCGCTTCGCCGACGGCAGCATTACCTACGCGGCGCGGAGGTATGTGGCGGCGCTGAAAAAACGGCTGGGCATCGGAGGGGAGACGAAATGAAGAAGAAAGTGTTTCTGCTCTGCGGCGCGGGGGCGCTCTTTGGCGTGGCGCTGAGTACGATCATCGCCATCCCGATCTCATTGACCGTGGGCGACGGGCATTTTTACGCCGTCGTGCCGGAGCTGATCGCCGACTGCGGGAGCGAACTCAACGCCGTGATGCTGCAAACGGCGCTCTCCATGCTCTACGGCGCGGCCTGGGCGGGGGCGTCGCGCATCTGGCGGCGGGACGGCTGGAGCCTGACGAAGCAGACCGCGCTGCACCTGCTCGTCTGTTCCGCCGCCACCTTCCCCATCGCCTGGGCCTGCCGCTGGATGCGCCACGACGCGGCGGGGGTGGCGCTGTACTTCGGCATCTTCTTCGCCATCTACGCGCTGGTTTGGCTGGGGCAATACCTCGGCATCCGCCGCCGGCTACGGGAGGTAAACCGTGCGCTGGGGGCGCGGAGGGAACGGATATGAAAAAGCGCGGGCGGCTTCGGAGCCGTCCGCGCGGTTTTTTATAAGCGTCAGTAGTTCTCGGCGTTGATCTCGAAGTAGCTCTGCGGATGGGCGCAGGTGGGGCAGATCTCCGGGGCGGCGGTGCCGACGACGATGTGGCCGCAGTTGCGGCACTCCCAGACCTTGACCTCGCTCTTTTTGAACACCTCGGCGGTCTCCACATTGCGCAGGAGGGCGCGGTAGCGCTCCTCGTGGTGCTTTTCGATGGCGGCCACGAGGCGGAAGCGGGCGGCGAGCTCCGGGAAGCCCTCCTCTTCGGCAGTTTTGGCGAAGCCCTCGTACATATCCGTCCACTCGTAGTTCTCGCCCTCGGCGGCGTGGAGGAGATTCTGCGCCGTATCGCCGATGCCGCCCAGTTCCTTGAACCACATCTTGGCGTGTTCCTTCTCGTTCTCGGCTGTCTTGGCAAAGAGCGCGGCGATCTGCTCGTAGCCCTCTTTTTTGGCCACGGAGGCAAAGTAGGTGTACTTGTTGCGCGCCTGCGATTCGCCGGCGAAGGCGGCTTCGAGGTTCTTTTCCGTCTGCGTGCCGGCGTAGCGGTTGGTCTTGGCTTCCTCGACCAGCTCCAGTTTGTCGCCGGTGGCCTTACAGATGGGGCAGACGGGCGTTTCGCCCTCGGGAACGGAGAACACGTGGCCGCAGACTTTGCACTTATAGGTCTTCATGGGTTTCTCTCCTTTTTTCTTTTTATCATTGCAGGGGACGACTTCCATCAGTTTCCACACCGCGTCCAGCGGGAAGCCCGCCGCGGGCGGGGAGACTGCCCACGAGGCCAGCAGGTTGTGGGCGTTGCCGCTCTGGGGCAGCATGTAGCCCGCTTCGCGGAGGATGTCCTCGCCGACGAGGCGCACGGACTTGGCCACGGCCTTGCAGAGGCGGTAAAGGCCGTCCTCCGCGGCTGTCTCCGCCGTTTGCAGGGCGATGTTTTCCTCTTCCGCCTTGCGTTCGGCGAGGGCGTTGGCCAGAGCGACGACGCTTTCTTCCTTTTTCTGCTGGGGCGGATAGTCCACGGGCACCATGGAGATGGCCCCGCTGGGGCAGGCCCCGGCGCAGTCGCCGCAGCCCAGGCATTTGCCCGTGTCGATGACGCTGTTCTCCGTGTCCGTCGCTCCGGTGGGGCAGACGTAGAGGCAGAGGCAATCCTTGGTACACAGGCGCAGGTTGCGCACCGCCACGCGCTTCATGCGGAAGCCCTCCCTTCGATCTTCTCGAATTTCCACGCCGGGACTTTGCAGACCGGGCAGAGCCGGGGCGGTTCCTTGCCGACGTAGGCAAAACCGCAGACGGAGCAGACCCAGATGTCCGTATCGCGCAGCATGGCCTCGCCCTCGCGCCGGTAGCGCTCGAGCAGCGTCTTGAGGATGGCGGTCACCTTTTCGCCCCACACGCAGATGCGCTGCGTGCCGCGGTCGCCCGCCTGGACGGCGGCGGCGTTGAGGGCGGGGTAGGCGGCAAGATCTTCGCTCATGCGGGAGGCGAGGGCGTCCACGCCCGTTTCCTCCGCGGCGGGCGCGGCGGCGGCGAACCAAGCGGCGATCTCGCGGAAGAGGGCGGCTTCTTCCTCCTTATACTGCTTTTCGCAGCCGCGGGCGAGGTTGGAACAGAGGATGGAGAGCGCGCCGGGCGAGAGTTTTTGCATATCGCCATGCACCGGCGCGGGCGGGGCGACGGTCGGGGCGGGCGCGGCGCTCTTCGCCGCCGCTTCCGGGGCGAAGGCGGACCTGGCCGCGCCGCAGAGGGGGCATGTCCACGTTTCCGGCAGCGCGGCAAAGGGCTTGCCCTGCTTTGCCTCGTCGTAGACATAGCCGCAGATGGAGCAGACGTATCTCATGCCATGACTTCCTCCCTTGGAATCGTTATCGCGGCGCGCCGCAAGCAAACGGCGCGTTGGTTCAGCGCTTGCCCTCCCCCTTCGCCTTTTGGCGGCATTCGGGGCAGAGATAGATGACCTTGAGGTCGTAGTAGAGGATCTCCTCGTCGGTCTGCGCCTGCAGGGCGGGCGTGAGGTCGGAAAAGCAGATGTCCGTGAGCCTGCCGCATCCGCTGCAGACGAGATGATCGTGCCGCGCGGCGCGGTCGTAGCGGTCGGGCGAGCCAGGCACGGACACCCTGCGGATGAGCTTCAGACCCAAGAGCTTGTTGAGATTGTTGTAGACGGTGGCCAGAGAGACGGAGGGGCATTCTGCCCTGAGCTGTTTGTGGACTTCCTCGGCGGTCATATGGCTGTGCGAGGCGTTGACCAGTTCGTAGATGCGCCGTTCGTAATCGGTCATAGCGATCACCGCGATTGGAATGATTCTAAAAATATTATAACGATTCTAAAATGTTTTGTCAAGCCATGGCACGCAAAAAGGCCCCCGGAATCTCCGGGAGCCTTTGGGAGCGGTGCGAACCTTACGCCTCGGCCTTGACCTTCTTCAGGTGCACGAAGCGGGGCAGGCCGTCCTCGACGGTCATCTTGGTCTGGCCCTGAATGAGGGGCAGCGCGTAGTCGATGAAGCCGTCGGTGATGCCGTCGCCCTCGTTGTTGATCCACTGGCGCGGCACCTTCTTCTCGGTGTTGGCGACAATGCTCAGGTCGAAGAGCTTGACCTTGCAGGTGTACTTGCCGTCCACCATCTCGCGCTCGAAGCCGACCATCTTGTCGGTGATGCCGTTGACGGCGTTCTCCACGGCGGCCTTGCCGGCCATGAAGGACTCGTCGATGTCGGTCTGGGAGGCGCAATGCGCCGCGCAGCGCTGCAGCAGGGAAAGTTCGATGCCGCGCACCTTGGCGCCGGTGGCCTGCTTGACGTGGTTGGCGAGGAAGGCCGCCAGACCGCCCAGCTGCGCGTGGCCGAAGGAATCCTTGGCCATGTTCTTGTTGGCGTACTCGGCGATGAAGGTGCCGTCCTTGTCGTGGATGCCTTCGGAGACGGCGACGATGCAGTTCTTGTTCTGCTCGTAGATGTCCTTGACCTTCTTGGTGAAGTCGTCGAGGTCGAAATCCACTTCCGGCAGATAGATAAGGTCAGGGCCGCAGCCCTTGATGCCGGCCAGCGCGGCGGCGGCGGTCAGCCAGCCCGCGTGACGGCCCATGCACTCGATGATGGTGATCATGCCGGTATCGTAGACGTGCGCGTCGCAGTACACTTCCATGACGGAGGTGGCGATATACTTGGCGGCGGAGGCGAAGCCCGGGCAGTGGTCGGTGCCGGCCAGGTCGTTGTCGATGGTCTTGGGGATGCCCATCACGCGGCAGTCGTAGCCGTTCTTGAGCATATACTTGGAGATCTTGTTGCAGGTATCCATGGAATCGTTGCCGCCGTTATAGAAGAAATAGCGGACGTCGTACTTCTTGAAGATCTCGAGGATGCGCTTGTAGTCGGTATCGTCCTCATCGGGATCCTTGAGCTTGTAGCGGCAGGAGCCCAGCGCCGAGGAGGGCGTAAATTTCATCATTTCCAGTTCCTTGGGGTCTTCCTTGCCCATATCGATGAGGTCGTCGTCCAGCACGCCCTTGATGCCGTGGCGCGCGCCCAGCACCTTGGTGATGCAGTCGCTCTCCAGCGCGGTCTTGATCGCGCCGTAAGCGCTGGCGTTGATGACGGAGGTCGGGCCGCCGGACTGGCCGATGATGCAGGCACCCTTGAGCTGAGACATAAGGATCCTTCCTTTCCAAACATGTCGGTGGGATATACCCGTGTATATAAAAATCTATCACAGTTTACACGCATTGTCAAACGCGATGCGGTTAAGATTGCGCGGCTTTGCGCGTTCCTTCGACATCTATGACGACCACTTCGGGCGGGTTGAACACGCGCGGCAGGCGCGGGTTATAGGAAAGGCCGCGGCTGACGACGAGGGACGTCTCCCCCACCTCGTAAAGGCCGCCGGCGTACTGGGGGAACCAGCCCTGGTCGGGCGCGAAAAGGCCGTTGACCAGCAGAGGGACGCGCGCCTGCCCGCCGTGGGTGTGGCCGGAGAGCACGAGGTCGAAGGGATACTGGCGGTAGAGGTCGATGTAGTCCGGGCGATGGGCGAGGAGTATGTTGTAAGCGTCCGGGGAGAGGGCGGGAAAGGCGGCGGCAAGGGCGGCGGCGCATTCCTCCGCCGTGCGGTATTCGCGCAGGCCGCAGAGGTTCACCTGCCCCCAGGGGGTGTCCAGCGGCAGCACGCCGTCCTCCAGCACGGTTACGCCGTAACTCCTGATCGTCTCCAGCACGTTTTCAAAGTCCGGCCGCCAGCGGTCGTGGTTGCCGGAGACGTAGTAGGCGGGGACGCCGGCGCGGGAAAGGGCCTCGAAGAAGGACAGGGCGTTCTCAAGCGGCGCCACGTCGTCGACGATGTCGCCGCCCAGGAGGATGGCGTCCGGGCGCTGGTCGAGCACGAGGTCTAGAAGCTCGCGGTGGCCTTCGCCGTAAACGGCGCTGTGCAGGTCGGCGAGCAGAACGAGGCGCAATCGCGCGTCTTTGGTGAGCTTGTCCGTCTCCAGGCGGTAGGAGCGCAGCGTCAGGCCGCGCCAGAGGGCGCAGACGAGCAGCAGCGCGCAAAAGCAGATACAGAACAGGGCGATCCCCCAACCTCTTTTCATGTTCTCCTCCTCAGGGCGCGCCGCACTCCCCCCGACGCGGCGGCATACGATGCAGGGAAGCAAGGATGATGAGGTGATGTCGATGCTTCCCAATTTTTATTATAACACATGTTCCGGCGGCGGTCTACGCGCGGCGGGCCGCTGCTGTCAACCCAGTCGCCGCCCTGTCCCCTATGGCTGTTGCTGCTGCGGTCCTTCCGGCCCTTCCGGCCCCACCGGCCCCGGCGCGACAGGCCCCACCGGCCCTACGGGTCCTACCGGCCCCACCGGCCCCGCGGGCGCGCAGGGCGCAGCCGGCCTGACGGGCGCGACAGGGCCGACCGGCGCGACAGGCCCCACCGGCGCGCAGGGCGAGGGCCTGGAAACGCTGCAGCCCTTTGCCGCCGGGGCTTCTTACAGAATGGGCGACCTGGTGTTCTATGACGGCAGCCTCTATCAGGCCGACGTCAACGACCCCACGGGCACGCCCGGCTCCTCCGCGGACTACAATCTCGTCACCGTCATGGGTCCCACGGGCGCGACAGGCCCCACCGGCCCCATCGGCCTGACCGGCCCCACCGGCGCGCAGGGCACGACCGGCGCGACCGGGCCTGTGGGCGCGACCGGGCCGACCGGCCCCGTAGGCGCGACAGGCGTCACCGGCCCCATGGGGCCGACGGGCGCGACCGGCCCTTCCGGCAACGAAGGCCCCACCGGGCCGACGGGCGCGGCGGGCGCGGAAGGTCCCACGGGCCCCACCGGCGCGACCGGCCCGACAGGGCCTTCGGGCGGACCGACCGGCCCCACGGGCCCCACCGGCCCCGCTGGCACGCAGGGCGTTGCCGGGCCGACCGGCCCCACGGGCGCACAGGGCGCGCAGGGCCTGCAGGGCAACGAAGGTCCCACCGGGCCGACCGGCCCCACAGGGCCCACGGGCCCTGCCGGCCCGCAGGGTAACGCCGGTACGCAGGGCGTACAGGGCAACGAAGGTCCCACCGGCCCCACGGGCCCCACAGGGCCGCAGGGCGCCGCCGGCACCCAGGGCGTACAGGGCAACGAAGGCCCCACGGGCCCCACGGGCCCCACAGGGCCGCAGGGCGCCGCCGGCACCCAGGGCGTACAGGGCAACGAAGGTCCCACCGGCCCCACGGGCCCCACAGGGCCGCAGGGCGCCGCCGGCACCCAGGGCGTACAGGGCAACGAAGGTCCCACCGGCCCCACGGGCCCTGCCGGCGCGACCGGCGCGGAAGGTCCGACGGGCCCCACAGGCCCCACAGGTCCTTCGGGCGGCCCCACCGGCCCCACGGGAGCGACCGGGCCGACGGGTCCTACCGGCCCGACGGGTCCTGCCGGCATCACGCGCAACCTGGCCGTGCGCTCCATCAGCATCACCGGCCCGGACGGCGCGCCCAGCGTGCAGGACGTGGGCGACGAGCGGCAGGGGCTTTTGGACTTCGTGCTCCCCGCCGGCGCGACCGGCCCCACCGGCCCTGCTGGCAAGGGCACGGCGGCGCTGGCCTATCAGCTCGGTTCGCTGCGCAACGAAGCCGCCGACGGATCTCTGACGCTCTCCACGCTGCTGGCAGAACCGGCGGCGGAGTACGCGCTCTCCCGAAACGCGCTGACGCTGCGCGAGGCGGGCACGTATCTTCTGCGCTACACGGTGTTCGTGCCGGGGCAGGCCGCCGTGGACACGGTGCTGCGCCTGCAGGCCAACGAACAGACGCTGCTCTCCAGCGTCGTCCACGCCGTAAAGGGCGCGGGGCAGAGCGCCACCTTCACCGGCCAGGCGCTGCTGGTGGCGGGCGCGAACACATCGGTGCGTCTGACCAGCTCCGCGGCGCTCAATATCGCCGATACCGCGGCCAACGCCTCGGCGACGCTCTCGGCGGAGCGCATCGCCTGACGCACAAAAGCGTGCGGCGGAGGAAAATTCCCCCGCCGCACGATGAAAACGGCCCGTGGGCATATCGTCCCACGGGCCGCCAGGATGTTGACAAAGTCAACAGACTGGCAGAGCGTTGAGAAAGCCCGCAAGACAAGGAAGCTGTGCTTGCATCCAAGGGAGCTTACATAGACGTAAGTGACCGCAGGATGCAAGTGCAGCTGACGCAGGAAGCAAAAATCGTCTCTGATTTCTATTCTATCAGAGCGATTTTTGCGTTTGTGGGCTTTGTCAGCGCTCTGACGGCCCGTGGGCATATCGTCCCACGGGCCGCGTCTGCGTCCTTATTGCTTTTCTTCCTTCTTTTTGCCGGTGACGTTGTTGAGGATCGCCACCACCGCCCAGATAATGCAGATGACGACGAAGATACCGGCCCAGCCCTGCACGAGGATCAGCAGGGAGTCAAGAAAGCCCTGAAAATTGATGTGCATGTGCGTACCTCCTTATCCAAGCGGGATGAGGGAAATGATCATGCCGCCGGCGATGACCGAAGCGATCTGGCCGGCCACGTTGGCGCCCGCCGCGTGCATGAGCAGGAAGTTCTGCGGATCCTCCTTGAGGCCCATCTTGTGCACCACGCGGGAGGACATCGGGAAAGCGGAGATGCCCGCAGCGCCGACCATGGGGTTGATCTTCTTCTTCAGGAAGATATTGAGCACCTTGACGAAGAGCACGCCGCCGATGGTGTCGAAGCAGAAGGCCACCAGGCCGAGGGCAAGGATCATAATGGTGTTGAGCGTGAGGAACTTGTCCGCCGTCATTACCGGAGCCACGGAGAGGCCCAGCAGCAGCGAGATGAGGTTGGCCAGCACCTTCTGCGCCGTCTCAGAGAGAGAATCGAGCACCAGGCACTCGCGCAGCAGGTTGCCGAACATCAGGAAACCGACCAGCGCCACGCTCTTGGGGGCGGCGATGCCGGCGATGAAGGTGACAAAGATGGGGAACAGTATGCGCGTGGTGCGCGAAATGTTGGCGGGGTTGTATTCCATCTTCATCAGGCGATCCTTCTTGGTGGTGACCAGGCGGATGCAGGGCGGCTGCACGATGGGCACCAGCGCCATGTAGGAATAGGCCGCCACGATGATAGCGCCGATATACTGCGTATTAAAGTACTGCGCCACAAAGATGGAGGTCGGGCCGTCCGCCGCGCCGATGATGGCGATGGAGGCCGCGTCCTGCAAAGAGAAACCCAACAGGCGCGCAAGCGACAGCGTAAAGAAGATGCCGAACTGCGCCGCCGCGCCGCAAAGGAGCATCTTGGGGTTCGAGAGCAGCGGCCCGAAGTCGATCATCGCGCCGATGCCGATGAAGAGCAGCAGCGGGAAAAGCTCCGTGGCGATGCCTGCGTCGTAGAGTATCTGCAACTCCTTGAGCGCGCCCCACTCGGGCAGGTTCACGAGAATCGCGCCCAGACCCATGGGCAGCAGCAGCGTCGGCTCCATGTCCTTTTTGATGGCACAGTAGATCAGCGCGCCGCCGATCACCCACATGACGGCCATCTGCCAGGTGATGCTCGTGATGTTTTGCAACAGCCAGTCCATAGACATCCCCCTTGGTCCTTGGTGTTTTTTCGGGCGCTTGGAAAAGGCGGCCTGTGGGCAGCGCCACCGAGACCGCCGTCCCCGGCGTTTCGTTTGCCGGAGCCAAAACTTCCCTTTATAAAGTTAAGTATAGCATATTGGGCAGAACTGTGTCAATACGGGAGCAAAGTCCTTTATACGGTCTTTATGCCGCGCGCTCAGCGCCGCTTGAAGATCCAGAACTTGCTGGCGAAGTAGTTGGCGGCGATGACGACCACCTGCACGATGAGCTTTGCGAGCATGTCGTTCATGCGCAGCGCGCCCACAAAGAGCAGCATGAGCAAAACGTCCATGACCAGGGAGATGACGCGCGCGGAGAGGAACTGGCAAATTTCGCGCTTCACGTCGCCGCCTTTGCTTTTGAACACCCAGCGCTTGTTGGGGTAAAAGGCGAAGGCCACCGCCGCCAGCCACGCCACCAGCGTGCCCGCGACGATCAGGCCCACATTTTGGAAGCTGTCGTCCATGATGAGCGCGGCAAGGCCGGGGCTGCTCCCCTCCCCGCCCACCAGACGGGTAAAGAGGAAGTAGACCGCGTAGTTGACCACCGTGGTCAGGCCGCCCACGACGCAGTAGAGGAAGATCTCCCGCAGGCGCCCGTTGTTCCAAAGCTTTTTGATCATCGCAGCGGCCTCACAAGATAGGTCATGTCGTCCAGCGCGCCTTCTGCAAAGGTCACGCCGGGGTAGTTATCGCGGAAAAAGTGCGGCGCGGTGTAGGCGTATTCAAAGCCCAGTTTCTCATAGAAGGGCAGGAGGTCTTCGCAGGTGCCGACGTAGATGCGCTCGTATTCCGCGGCCAGCAGGCGGAAAAGGTGCATAAGCAGGCGCGTGGCGTAGCCCTTGCCGCGCGCGTCCTTTTCCGTGGCGATGTTTTTCAGTTCGCAGCCGTCCTCGCGGCGGGTGACGACCGCCTCGGCCACGGCGCGGCCATGGGCGAAGAGCACGTACATGTCGCCCGCGTCCAGATAGCGGTCGATCATCGCCTCGCTGGGGTCGGCGTCGAGCAGAAGCGGCAGGTATTCGCGCTTGCCCGCGGCAATGCGGCGAATCTCCTCCGGGGCCAGTTCGCCGCTTTTCCAGTGCTTGCGGCAGAGGGCGACGTAACTCTCGTTGCCGCCCAGGACGATCTGCTCCCCGTCCTTGACCACCTTGCCGCCGGCCACGCGGGCGTTGCAGGTGGCCTTGCGGCCGCACCAGCACACGGTCTTGATCTCCTCGATGGTGTCCGCCCAGGCCAGGAGCCAGTGGCTGCCCTCGAAGAGGTTGCCCTGGAAATCGGCGCGCAGGCCGTAGCAGATGACGGGGATGCCGCGTTTGTCCACGACGTCCACGAGCTGTTCCACCTGCGCCTTGGTGAGGAATTGCGCCTCGTCGACGATGAGACAGTCGTAGAGATCGAGGTCGATCCTGTCAAGCTCCTCGACAAACTCGCAGGGCGCGCACAGCCCCGAGCGCGAGCCGACCGCTTTTTCGCCGTCGCGGCTGTCCAGACGCGGCTTGAGCAAAAGCGCGTTCTGGCCGCGCTCGCGGTAGTTGTATTGCACCATGATGGCGTTGGCGGTTTTGGAAGAGCCCATCGCGCCATAGCGAAAGTAAAGTTTGGCCATGTTTCTCCCCTTTGACAGTGTTGCCCGGAGCGCAGCCCGGGAAACGGTTTTCGCCAAGTATTCGACAAAAGGGGCGCGGATTCCTGCCCGGCGCTTGCCAGCGGCAGATTTAACGGTTACAATAGGGATGGAGGTGGAAACTATGACCATCGCCGGCGTCATCGCCGAATACAATCCCTTCCACAACGGGCACCTGCACCACCTGCGCGCGACGCGGGAAAGGAGCGGCTGCGAAGGGCTGGTCGTCTGCCTGAGCGGGAACTTCACCCAGCGCGGGGAACCGGCCATGCTCTCCAAATGGACGCGCGCGCGCATGGCGCTTTTGTGCGGCGCGGACGCCGTTTTTGAACTGCCCGCGGCCTTCGCCGTGCGCACGGCGGACTTTTTCGCCCGCGGCGGCGTGGGCGTGCTGGCGGGGCTTCATTGCGATATACTTTCCTTTGGCTGTGAGACGGAGGACATGGCGCTGCTCGAAACGCTCGCCGGCCTGCGCGAGGAGGAGCCGGAGGCGCTCTCCAAACTCGTGCGCGCGCGGCTGGAGGCGGGCATGAGCCACGCCCGGGCGCGCGGCGAGGCGGCGGCGGAATACCTCGGCCTGCCCGCGGAGACCCTGAACGCGCCGAACATGGCGCTGGCGGTGGAATACCTGCGCTGCCTGCGGGGGACGGGCACGCGGCCGCTGGTCGTCCCCCGCGTGGGCGGCTACCACGACGCGGCGCTCGCCCCCATCTGCTCGGCCACGGCGGTGCGAAAGGCGCTGGCGGGCGGGGAGGACGTTTCCATGGCGGTGCCGGCGGCCTGCCTGCCGCTGCTGCCGAAAAAAACGCGCCTGCCTCTGGACATGGCCTTCCTCTACCGACTGCGGCAGGGCGGCCTTTCCCTGCCGGACGCGGGCGAGGGGCTGGACGGGCTGCTTGCGCGCGCGGCGCGGGAGAGCGGCTCGCTGGAAGAAGTGATCGAGCGCGTCAAATCGCGCCGCTATACGCGCGCGCGCATCGTGCGGGCGATGGCACACGCGGCGGCGGGGCTGACCAAGGAGGTGGCCGCGGCCTGCCAGCGCCCGGCCTACGCGCGGCTTTTGGGCCTGCGCGCCGGGGCGGAAGGCGTTTTGCGCGAACTTTCCCGGCGAACGGCGCTGCCCATCATTTCCGACGCCACGCGCCTGCGCGGGGACGTCTGTTTCGAGGCCGAATGCCGATTTACCGACCTGTGGGCGCTGGGCGGGCCGGAAAGCGGGGCGCGCCGGGCGGGGCAGGAGTTCACGCGGCCGTTCGTGCGCGTGGAGGCGTAAACATGCAGAAAACAGCCAGGCCGTATCGCGGCACCGGCTGTTTTCGCATTTTGCGCATCAGCGCGAAACTGCCCTTTGCTCAGGCGGGCTGCAGGCGGGTGGCGGCGTCGTAGCGCGTGGTGAGGAGCTGTTCGACGCCCTGCACGCAGGCGCTCATGCTGCCCACCGCGTCGTTGGTGCTGTCGCCCTGGGCGAAGGCGTCGTCAAAGGCCTTGAAGGCCGCTTCGATGGCTTCCCGCGCAGCCGAGTCGATCAAGCGGTAGCGCTGGCCGTAGGCGGTGGCGATGGCGTCGTCCAGCGCCGTGGCGGCGGTGTAGTAACTGCGCATGGAGGGCAGTATCTCCCCCTGCACGTCCGCGCCTGCCAGCGTCACGCCGTCGTAGCTGCGGATGAACATGTAAAGGCTGGTATAGAGATCCTCGCCGAGGCTGTCCCGCGCCTGTGCATATTCATTCCGGGCGCTGTTGGCGTTGGCCGCGAATATGCAGATGAGCACGATGAGTACAAGGGCGATCAATGCCGCCGCGATGGGCAAGACCACGCGGGCATTTAACATTTGTTTTACACGCTTTTGCGGCTCCATGGTTTTCCCTCCCACATTGTATGAGAAAGTCTATGCTGTGTGCAGCGTGAATATGCACTGCATATACATATAAAAATACGACGGGGTGATAGAAATTCCTGCGGGAAAGTTGTGAAATAATTGCATATATACATGGTATATTCACCCATATTCGCGCATATTTTATACATTCAGCACACATTTCGCACAATTCCGCGTCACATCACCGCCATATTCCGCGCGGACGCGCTTCCCATGGGCGCGTGAAAGGCCCTGCCGCCGCCTCCCCGCGCGCCCGGCATTGGCCGGGAGGGGGAAGGCGGCGGCAGGGCCGTATGAAATCCGTGTTAACAGCCGCTCGGACAGGGCATCACCGCCGCGGCGGGCAGCGCGTTCAGCGTTTCCGGGGCAACGTCCACTTCGTTCGGCAGGTATTGCGCGCCTGTGAGGCGCACGAACTCCTGCTCGTCGGTGATGGGCAGGTTGCACAGCACGGTCTTGAAGTGCATGGCGATGGCGGTGTGGGGCTTTGCCTCGCGGATGAGCTCCACCGCCTGGGGCGTGGTGATGGTATAGGTGCCGCCGATGGGGACGAGCAGTATGTCCACGCCGCGCAGGGCCGCGTACATCTCCGGCGTGGGCATGTGGCCGAGGTCGCCGAGGTGGGCGACGCGCAGGCCGTCGCCTTCGAGGATGAAGATGATGTTCCTGCCGCGCTTGGCGCCCTGCGCGTCGTCGTGGAAGCAGTCAAGGCCGTGGATGCGCACACCGCCCACCGTGCGCGGCTCGCTATCGGCGATCACCTGCGGCTCGCCCCGCAGGGACTGGACGTAGTTGTGGTCAAAATGGCCGTGGGTGCACAGCGCCGCGTCGGCGCGCGCCTCGCAGAGGGGGTAGCCGACGGAACCGTCGAAGGGGTCGATGACGATGGCCGTGCCGTCTGCGTAGGTGAGGGCAAAGCAGGAATGTCCGTACCACTTGAGCTTCATATCTTATTCTCCTTTTCTCAGATCGAGGATCATCGCGCAGGCGTAGAGGCCGCCGCCGCCGCCCGTTCGCAGGCAGACCGCCGCGCGCTGGCGCAGGGCCTTGCCCAGCGCTGTGAGGCGGGCGCGCTCCGGGGCCTCCAGAAGTTTGGCCGCCTCGCAGAAGATGGAAAGGCTCTCCTTCTCCACGGGAAGGCCGCGAAAGCGCAGAAACGTGCGGGAAAGGGCGCTTTGCGGGGCTTCTCCTTCGTATTCGCGCAGGAGCGCTTCGGTGGGGGTGAGCCGCCAGACGTCCCCGGCGGGCGCGCAGGTAAAGTAGGGGCTTTCCACCCGCTCGCGGGCGACGAAAAGCCCTTCGCCCCGGTCGCGGCGCGCGTTCACGCCCGCGGGAAGGTAGGCGCGCGGGGCGGTCACGGCCGTTCTTCCCGCCGCGCGGCGAGGCGGCGGAAGGCCTCGGGGAACATTTCGAGGAGGTCGCGGGAGGTCATGCAGGCGTTGCCGTACTTTTCTTCCGCCAATACGCCCGCCATGCCGTGCAACTCGCAGACGCGCGCGGGCTCGCGGGCGGTGCGCGCCATGCCCGCCAGCATGCCGGTGAGCACGTCGCCGGAGCCGCCCTTGGCCATGCCGGAACAGCCCGTGGCGCTGATGGCGACGGGGCTTTCCGGGGAAGCGCAGATGGCGCGGCTGGCGCTCTTGAGCACGACGCCAGCGCCCAACGCCGCCAGCGCGCGGGCGTCGGAGACGAGGTCGGTCATCTCCCGCCCCAGCAGGCGGCGGGCTTCGCCGGGGTGCGGGGTGAGCAGGCACTGGCGGTCGAGCAGCGCTTGCAGTTCGGGGTGCGCCGCGAGCAGGTTGAGCGCGTCCGCGTCGATGACCGTAGGAGGACGCAGCTTGCCGTACTGCCTCGGCTCAAGCACGGCTTCCAGCACCTCCGGGGCGCAGCGGCGGGAAAGGCCGGGGCCAATGGCGATGGAGTCCTTGCCCCGCGCCAGTTCCCGCAACGGGGCCGCCGCTTCCGCCGAAAGCGCGCCGTCCTTTTCCGGCAGGGGCGCGCACATGGCGCAGGGTTCGAGCACTTGCAGAATGGGCACGATGGAGGCCGGACAGGCCACGGTCACCAGTCCCGCGCCGCAACGCAGCGCCGCGCCCGCGCACAGCGCAGCCGCGCCCGCCATGCCCATGCTGCCAGCGACGATGAGCACATGGCCGCGGTCGCCCTTGTGGGTGTTGCGGGGGAAGGTATAGCCGCGGAAGGAGGCGGGGACTTCGTAGAGGTAGACAATCTCCTTTTTCGGCAGGTATTCCGCAGGGATACCGATGTCCGCCACCGCCAGTTCGCCGCTGGCCACAAGACCAAAGTCCAGATAGTGACCGACCTTTGGGCGCTGGAAGGTAATGGTGACGTCGGCACGGACAAAGTCCTCGTCCTCGTCTGTCTCGCCGTCCGGGCCGCCGCCGGAGAGGCCGGAAACGCCGGAGGGGATGTCCACGGCCACGACGCGGCTGCCGCGCGCGCGGTCGCCGTTGATGCGCCCGACGAAGTCCAGGGCCTCGCCGGAAAGGGCGCGGGAAAGGCCGGTGCCAAAGAGCGCGTCCACCCACACGTCCGGGCGCTCGCCGCCGTCCACGTCGATCTCGCGCACGCCGGCCTCGCGGGCGCGGCGCAGGTTTTCGACGGCGTCCGGGCTTTTGACCTCGCCGCAGAGGGCGAAAGCCGCCCGGCCGCCAGCCTCCTGATAGAGGCGCGCCGCCGCCAGACCGTCGCCGCCGTTGCCGCCGGGGCCGCAGGCGAAGAAAATCGTCCTGTCCGCGCCAAAGCGCTGGAGGAGCGCATCCGTCAGGGCCCGTGCCGCGCGCTCCATCAGGTCAATGGAGGCAACGCCGCTTTCCTCCATGTAGCGCCGCTCCATCTCGCGCATCTGCGCGGGGGTGAGCAGCATATTCGCCGTCTGCTGGTAAAATGCGGAGCGCGCCCTTTTGTGGCTCTGCAAGTACTTGTCTTTCAGCGCGCGCAGAAATTCCGGGGAAAAGTTTGTCTCCATGCCATCACCTCACACATATCCATACAGGCCGCGCACGGAGACGTCGCCGGCCAGCACGGTTTCCGTTTTGCCGTCCGCCTGCCAGACGAGCGCGCCGTCCTCGCGGAAGTCCAGCGCTTTCCCCTCGCGGCCATCTATGCGTATTCCCTGCCCCAGCGTGGCCGAGCGGGGGCGGATGCCTTCGAGGATGGGGGCAAGGCCCTCCTGCCGCCAAACGGCGTACCACGGCTCGAAGCGTTCAAGGAATATCGGAAGAAGTTCGCCGGGCGGGACGCGCGCGCCGGTCTCCAGAAAAAGCGAAGTGGCGTGGGGCAGTTCCTCGGGAAAACCCGTTTGCAGGAGGTTGACGCCCGCGCCGAGGACGATCCAATCGCACATCCCTTCCCGGAAACCGGCCTCGGCGAGCATGCCGCATATCTTTTTGCCGCCCATGACCAGGTCGTTGGGCCACTTGATCTTCGCCGGGCCGTAGGCAGAGAGCGCCTCGGCCATGGCAAGCGCCGCGACGAACACCGCGCCGCCTGCGCACTGCGCGGGGATGTTTCGCGGGCGCAGCAAAAGCGATACCCATAGCCCCTCGCCCGCCGGGGACTGCCACAAGCGCGCGAGGCGGCCGCGCCCGGCGGTCTGTTCCGCCGCCGTGACGGCGCACTCGCCCTCCCCCGCCAGCGCCAGTTTCTTGGCCACCGCGTTGGTGGAATCGACGGACGGATAGGTGATGATCCTGCGCATAGTCCCTCCCAAATATGACCTTCCTTTGAATATTGTAGCACATTCCCGCGCATTTGAACAGATTCGCTTGTCATTCCCGGCGCAAATTTGTATACTGGAAACTGAGTACGTGTGCGTGCCGGGAGCGCCGGGGAACCGCCCGGGAGGCGCGCGCGTCCAAGAAAATGCAAAAAACGCAAGGAGAACGCAGCCATGCAGGTAACGCAGCGCTTCGCGCAGCTTCTTATTAAAAACGTGGGCAGGGTCATCGTCGGCAAGGAGGACGCCGTGGAACTGATGATGATCGCGCTTCTGTGCCGGGGGCATGTGCTCATCGAGGACGTGCCGGGCGTGGGCAAGACCACGCTGGCCTCGGCGCTGGCGCGCTCTTTGGACTGCTCGTTCAAGCGCATACAGTTCACGCCGGACATCACCCCCAGCGACATCACCGGCTTTTCCATCGTCAACTTCAAGACGGGCGAACTGGAATACCGGCCGGGGCTGGTGATGAGCCAGATCGTCCTGGCGGACGAGATCAACCGCACATCGCCCAAGACGCAGTCCAGCCTGTTGGAGGTGATGGAGGAGGGGCAGGTGACGGTGGACGGCACCACCTACCGCATGCCCAGCCCCTTCATCGTGCTGGCGACGCAGAACCCGGTGGACTTCGTGGGCACCTATCCTTTGCCGGAGGCGCAGCTGGACCGCTTCTTCATGCGCGTGTCCATCGGCTACCCCTCGCAGGAGGAGGAGATCGACATACTCGAGCGCTACACCTCCGGGGCGCGGCCGATGGAGGAATTAAAGCCCATCTGCTCTTCGCAGGATATCGTAAAACTCCAGCAACAGGTGGACACGGTGTACACCTCGCGCGAAGTGCGCGCCTATATCTCCGCCATCGCCGCCGCCTCGCGCAGGAACGGGGCTTTGCAATTGGGCGTTTCCACGCGCGCGGCCATATCGCTTCTGCGCGCGGGGCAGGCGCGGGCACTGCTGATGGGGCGCGACTACGTGTCCCCCGAGGACATCCAGAAAATGGCCGAGCCGGTGCTGGCGCACAGGCTGGTCCTGAGCCCCGAGGCGCGCATGCGCAACATGACGGCGCAGCGCGTGCTTGGCAACATACTCGGCGCCGTGCAGGTGCCGGTGAAGGCCAGATGACTTCGCGGCTGGCGGGCGTGCTCGTGGCCATGGCGGCTCTGCTGGCAACGGGGCTTGCCACGGGCGGGCGCATTTACTACCTGCTGCTTTACACGCTGCTTTTGCTCACGCTGATCTCTCTTTTCTCGGTATTGTGGCTTTTGTACAGCGTGCGCATCGAGATGCGCGGGGTCAAGCCCCGCGTGGAGCGCGGCGAGGCGATGATGACCATCTTCACCGTGCGCCACACATCGCCTTTGCCGGTGGCGGCGCTGCGCATCCGCTTAAACGTGCCCTCGGCGTTTACCGCCGCGCAGGAGATCAGCGTTTCCACGCCGGCGTTCAAGACGCGCACGTTCCGCTACATGGTGCGCTGCCCGCACCGGGGCAGCTATGAGGTGGGCGTCACCCGCCTGCGCGCCCGCGACGCCTTCGGGCTGTTCTCCATCTCCCGCAAAAGCGGCATGAAGCTTTTGCGCGTGGACGTGTATCCCAAGAGTTACGACGCGCCCTTCCTGGAACTGAAGGCCGGGGACACCGGGCCGGAATTGCGCTCGCGCGCCACGGAGGACGCCTCCTCGCCCTCGGACGTGCGCAAGTGGCAGGAGGGCGACGTGCTGAAAAAAGTCCACTGGAAACTGACGATGCGGCGGCGCGAACTGATGGTGCGCACGTTCGAGGAATCCTCGCGGCCGGACACGCTGATCGTGCCCGACCTTGCCGAGATCCAGGCGCTGCCGGACCAGGCGCTGACCATTGAGGACTGCGTGTGCGAAGCTTGCCTTTCCCAGGCGCGCGCGCAGCTCAACGAGGGCTATCCCGTGCGCATGCCGTTGCTCGCGGCGCGGCCGGGGGAGCCGGCGGGACAGTTCCCGCAGGATCTTTCCATGTTCGCCGAGGCGCTGATGCGCGTGAAATTCGACAGCCCGTTCGCCTATGAGCAGGTGCTTTTGCAGATGCTGCGGCGCACGACGCGCACGGGCGGCTGCGTGCTCATCACGTCGCGGCTGACCACGCGCGTGGCGGACATGGCGCTGAAGCTTTCGCGCACGGGCGTGCGCGTGCGGCTTTTGTGGGTGACGGACAGCCGCAACAGCCAGTCGCTGGAGATGGCCGAGCGATTGAAGATGGAAAACGTCGAGGCAAAGCTGGTCGACCCCTGGTCGGCCGCCGCCTGACGGAGGACGCAGATGACCAGAACGCAGAAACTTCTCCGCCTGCTTGCCACGGCGCTGATCGCGGCGCTGGTGGCCGGCGGCGTGGCCAACACCATACTCGGCGCGACGCCCCTGAAGGCGGGCTGGCCGCCGGCCTATTTGTGGGCCTTCGGCGCGGCGCTGCTGGGCGCGGCGATGTGCTCGGGCACGCCCGGGCTGGTCGCCGCGCTTTCCGTGCTGGCGGTATTCCTGGGCGTAACGCTGCTGGGCGGCGCTTTCGGCGCGCGGGGCCTGTTTGAGGCCATGCGCGCCTTTGGCGAGAGCGGCGACGCTTCCCTGCTGGCCGCGCACGCGCCGGCGGCGGCCATGCTGCTGGGCGCGGGGCTGGGGCTGTTGTTTTTCCTGCTGGTGCGCAAACGCGGCAGCGTGTTCTTTGCCGCGGCGATCGCCCTGGTGGCGATCCTCGCCGCCTGCGCCCTCGGCGAGGACGCAGGCGTGGGCGCGGCGGTGCCGGCGCTGATCGGCCTGGCGGCGGCCTACGCCCTTGCCTCCGATCCCGAGCGCGACTGGAGGGGCTGCCTGCGCGCCCTCGTGCCCGCCGCGCTGGCGGTGCTCTTGGCGCTTTTGCTGGTGCCGCAGGGGCGGCTGACGTGGGCGCCCCTGGAAAATGCCGCCGATTCGCTGCGCAACGCCTTTGAGGACTACTTCCGCTTCAGCGAAGTGCGGCAGACGTTTTCCCTGCAGGAGCGCGGCTACAACTACACCATCGCCGGCGAGGACGGCGAGCCGGAGCCGCGCCTGGGCGGCCCCGCCGACCCGGATACCACGCCGGTGATGCGCGTGCGCGCCGACGGCGACATGCTTTTGCGCGGCACCATCCGCCGCGACTACACCGGCCATTCCTGGGTGGACGCGGGCGAAAAGGCGCGCTACCTCTACTACGACTTCACCCGGCGGGGCACGCGCGCGGAAATCTTCGGTTCCGACGACGTCCCCGGCGGCGAGGCGGCCTTCGTATCCCACACTGCGGAGGTGGAGATGCTGGGTGGCGGCACGAGCACGCTCTTTGCCGCCCACCGGCTGACGGACTTTTCCATGTCCCTGCAAAACGCCGTCTATTACAATTCCATCGGCGAAGTATTCCTCGCCCGCAACGTGGAAGTGGGCGACCAATACGCCTTTACCGCGCTTGCGCAGGCCGACGAGGCGGCGCTTGCCGCGCTGACGCTCGAACGCGCGGGCGCGGAGGACGAAGGCTACGCGCAGGCCGCCGCCACCTGCCTTGCCCTGCCCGCGGGCGTGGAACAGGGCGTATACGACCTGGCGGCGCAGATCACCTCTGGCGCGGCGGGGGATTTTGCCAGGGCCGCGGCCATCCGCGACTGGCTGGCGGCGAACTGCCGCTACACGCTGGACGTGGACTACCCGCCCGCCGACCGCGACTTCGTTTCCTATTTTTTGCTCGATTCCCGCGAGGGCTATTGCAGCTACTTTGCCAGCGCCATGGCCGTGCTCTGCCGCGCGGCGGGGCTGCCCACGCGCTATGTGGAGGGCTATTCCCTGCATGCCGCGCCCGGCGAAAGCGTGGTGCTCACCGGCGAGAACGCCCACGCCTGGGTGGAAGTGTACTTTAACGGCGTCGGCTGGCTGACGTTCGACCCCACCGCCACGGCGCAGGACGCGCAGGGCGCTTCCACGCGGCAGGGCGGCACGCACGAAAGCGAAGCGGAGACGCCCGAGGGGCAGGCGAACCTCCTGCCCGACGCGCAGGGCGGCGAGCCGACGCCGCCGCCGGAGCATCCCGACGCCGCGCCCACGCCGACGAACGACCTTTCGCCCTCCACCCCCTCCCCCACGCCCAACGATGGCGGCATCACGCCCTCGCCCACGCCGCCCGACCCCTTCGCGGCGCAGGAAAGCCCCGCGCCCTCGCCCACGCCCGCCCCGCAGGACGGGCAGGAGCCGCAGGACGGCGGGGACGGCGAGGACCGCCGGCCGCCGGCGTGGCTGTGGGTGTTGCTGGGTATACTGTTGCTTGCGGCGCTCGTCGCCCTGGCGGTATACTGGCTGCGTTCGCGCCTGAAGCGGACGGACCCCGCCGCGCTGGCGGCGCGGGCAAAGACCACGGAAGAGGCGGGGCTGATCCTCTGCCGCGCCATGCTGACGCTGCTCGCCCGCACGGGGCAGGCGCCCCTGGGCGGCGAGGAGCTGAGCGCCTTCGCCCACCGCGTTTGCGTGGGAACGCTCGCAAACCCCGATTTTGAGGAATTCTGCGAAAAACTCATGCTTTCGCGCTACGCCCGCGCGCCGCTTGGCGCCGCCGACCTGGAGACGGGCGTGCGCGCCTACCGCCGCATGCGCGGGGGCGTGCGCAAAAGCGAAAAGTGGCGCTTCGACCTGCAGCGCGCGCTGCACGGATCGGGCGATACCACAGCCATTCCGTAGCGCGGAAACGGAAATTGCCGCCGGATATTGAAAAACGCGGCGTTTCCCGCTATAATAGATACTGGCTTATTTCGGCCCGCGCGCTCCCGCGCCGCCGTTTTGGAGGAAAACAATGTTCGAGTTCATCAAAAAGGCACTCTCCGGCTCCAACGAGGCCGAGATCAAGCGCCTGCGCAAGACCGTAGAGCAGATCGGCGCCCTCGAGGGGCAGATGCAGAAGCTCTCCGACGAGGAGATGCGCGCCTACACCGGCAAATTGCGCGAACGCGCCAAGGGCGGCGAGGCTCTGGACAAGCTGCTGCCCGAAGCCTACGCGCTGGTGCGCGAGGCGGCGGTGCGCTCGCTGGGCCAGCGCCCGTTCGACACGCAGATGATCGGCGCCATCGTATTGCACCAGGGCCGCATCGCCGAGATGCGCACCGGCGAGGGCAAGACGCTGACCGCTGCGCTGCCGGCGTTTTTGAACGCGCTGCCGGGCGAGGGCGTGCACATCGTCACCGTCAACGAATACCTGGCGCGCTTCCACTCCGAGTGGATGGGCAAGGTCTACCGCTTCCTCGGGCTGACGGTGGGCCTCATCGAGCACGACATGGACGCGCCCGCCAGGCAGGCCGCCTACGCCTGCGACATCACCTACGGCACCAACAACGAATTCGGCTTCGACTACCTGCGCGACAACATGGTCACCTACAAGGAACGCATGGTGCAGCGGCCGCTCAACTTCGCCATCGTCGACGAGGTGGACTCCATACTCATCGACGAGGCGCGCACGCCGCTGATCATCTCCGGCCGCGGCGACAAGCCCACGGAGATGTACGGCCGCGCCAACCAGTTCGTCCAGCGCCTGCGCGAGGGCGAGGAGAACGACTACGTGCGCGAGGAAAAGGAAAAGACCATCGTGCTCACCGAGGAGGGCGTGCGCAAGGCCGAATCCTTCTTCGGCGTGGAAAACCTCACCGACCCGGAAAACCAGGAGCTTTACCACTACATACTGGCCGCGCTGCGCGCCAACGTATTGATGAAGCGCGACGTGGACTATGTGGTCAAGGACGGGCAGGTCATCATCGTCGACGAGTTCACCGGGCGTCTGATGATCGGCCGGCGTTACTCCGACGGCCTGCACCAGGCCATCGAAGCCAAGGAAGGAGTGAAGGTGGAGCGCGAAAACCGCACGCTGGCCACCATCACCTTCCAGAACTACTTCCGCATGTACAAAAAACTCTCCGGCATGACCGGTACGGCCAAGACCGAGGAAGAGGAATTCCAGGGCATCTACAAGCTGGACGTGGTCACCATCCCCACCAACAAGCCGATGATCCGCAAGGATCTGAACGACGCCGTATTCGTCACCCAGAAGGCCAAGTTCGCCGCCGTGATCGAGGAGATCGTCAAGCGCCATCAGACCGGGCAGCCGGTGCTGGTGGGCACGGTGTCCGTGGAAAAGAGCGAATTTGTCTCCAAACTGCTGGAAAAGCGCGGCGTGCCCCACGTGGTTTTGAACGCCAAGTTCCATGAAAAGGAAGCGGAGATCGTCGCCCAGGCCGGCAAGAAGGGCGCCGTGACCATCGCCACCAACATGGCCGGCCGCGGAACCGACATCCTCCTGGGCGGCAACGCCGAGTTCATGGCCCGCAAGCAGATGCGGCAGGCCGGGTACGCCGAGGAAGTCATCGAGGAGGCCATCGGCTTTAACGAAAACGTGCCCGAGGAAGTGCTCGAGGCGCGCAAGGTGTTCCGCGACCTGCTGAAAAAGTTCTCCGTGGAGACGGAGAAGGGGCACGACGAAGTGGTCAAGCTCGGCGGGTTGCACATCATCGGCACCGAGCGGCACGAGTCCCGCCGCATCGACAACCAGCTGCGCGGCCGCGCCGGACGCCAGGGCGACCCCGGCAGTTCGCAGTTCTTCATCTCCTTTGAGGACGACCTGATGCGCCTGTTCGGCTCCGACCGCTTCCGCCCGATGCTGGAGAGGCTGGCCAAGGGCGGCGAGGAGGCCATCGAGTTCGGCCTCGTCTCCAAGCAGATCGAGAACGCCCAGAAGCGCGTGGAGAGCCGCAACTACGACATCCGCCGCCACGTATTGCAATACGACGACGTGATGAACCAGCAGCGCAACATCATCTACGGCCAGCGCCGTGAGGTGCTGGAGGGCGGCGACATGCGCGCGCGCATACAGGCGATGCGCAAGACGCTCATCACCGAGGCGGTTGGCCGCCACGCCCCCGACGAGGCCGCGCCCGAGCACTGGGACATCGCCGGGCTTTCCGAATACCTGGAGCACCTGTGCATTGACAAGGGCGGCGTGCAGAAGGTCTTTGACGAATTGCCGAAGAAGGACAAAAAGGACTTTGTCGGGGCTTTGGACGCGCGCGCGCAGAAGATCTACGAGCTGCGCGAAAAGATGTGGGAGGACAACCAGCTCGACATGCGCGAGTTCGAGCGCGTGGCGCTGCTGGGCGCGGTGGACCGCCGCTGGATGGACCACATCGACGCCATGACCGAGCTGCGCGACGGCATCGGCCTGCGGGCGCTGGCGCAGCGCGACCCGGTGGTGGAGTACAAGCTCGAGGGCTTCGAGATGTTCGACGAGATGGTGCGCATGATCCAGGAGGACACCATGAAGCGCCTCTACTTCACCGTCATCACGCCGCGCCAGCCGCTTGAGCGCAAACAGGTGGCCACGCCCGTCGTCGCCAGCCACGGCGAACAGACGGCCAAGCGGCCTGCGCGCGCCGACAAGAAGGTGGGGCGCAATGATCCCTGTCCCTGCGGCAGCGGCAAGAAGTACAAGAACTGCTGCGGGGCGAACACCTAAGGCAGACGACCCGACGACCAGGAACGCAAAGGGGTGAATCTCGTGATCGAAATGGAAGGCTTCAAGCAGGACCTGAACGCCATACGGAAATTGATCGCAGAGGCAGGTGACTCACTTTGACGTCGCCAAGCTGCGCGAAGATCTGATCGAATACCAGGAGGACATGGCCTCCCCCGGCTTCTGGGACGACACGGAGCGCGCCCAGCGCGTCTCCGCCCACGCCCACCAGACGGAGATGAAGATACAGCACTACGAGACGCTCGTCTCCCGCGCCGACGACATCGAAGTGATGATGGAGCTGGCCGAGGAAGAGGACGACGACTCCATGGCCGAGGAGATACGGGGAGAATTGGAGAGCGTGCGCGAGGATCTGGACGCGCTCAGGCTCACCACACTGCTCAACGGCGAATACGACGGCTGCAACGCCCTGCTCTCGCTGCACGCGGGCGCGGGCGGCACCGAGGCGCAGGACTGGACGCAGATGCTCTACCGCATGTACGTCCGCTACGCCGAGCGCATGGGCTTCAAGGTGCGCGAGATCGACCTGCTCGACGGCGACGAGGCCGGCGTCAAGTCCGTCACCTTTGAGGTGGACGGCGACTACGCCTACGGCTATCTCAAGGCCGAGCGCGGCGTGCACCGGCTGGTGCGTATCTCGCCGTTTGACGCCAACGCCCGGCGGCACACGTCCTTTGCGTCCTTGGACGTGGCGCCCATCATTGAGGACGACGGCGAGATCGAGATCCGCCCCGAGGATCTGCGCATCGACACCTACCGCGCTTCCGGCGCGGGCGGCCAGCACGTCAACCGCACGGATTCCGCCGTGCGCATCACCCACCTGCCCACGGGCGTGGTGGTGCAGTGCCAGAACGAGCGCTCGCAGGTGCAGAACAAGGAGACCTGCTTCCGCATGCTGCGCGCCAAGCTGGCCGAACTCAAGGAAAAGCAGCGGCAGGAGCAGATGGGCGACATCAAGGGCGAACAGAAGAAGATCGAATGGGGCAGCCAGATCCGCTCCTACGTTTTCCAGCCCTACACGATGGTCAAGGACCTGCGCACGGGCTACGAGATGGGCGACGTCTCCGCCGTGATGGACGGCAAACTCGAGGGCTTCGTCACCGCCTATCTGCAAATGATGGCCGAGTGACCGCGATAAACTTTGGCGGACGGGAGGGTTTCCCCCGTCCGCCCTGTCGCTTTGAGGGTATGGCATGAAAAAATGGGGTATGGCGCTTTGCGCGCCGGGGTGGTTCTGCCTGTTTGCCGCGCTTCTTTTGATGGTGGTGGCAAGCTGCGGCGCCAACGACGGCATCTACCGCGAATTGCAGGAGGCAAACGGCCTGCCGGAAGCGGCGGGCGTGACGCAGGAGGAGATGGAGCGCCTTGACGGCATGCTGGCGGATTATCTCGCCGGCGACGAAACCGCGCTGGACGGTTCGCCCTTCAACGAAAAGGAGCTTGCGCACATGCGCGACGTGCTGGGGCTGTTTGACCTGGCGCGCGCGGTGCGCAACGCCCTGTTCGTCGGCGCGGCCGCGTTGCTGGCGGCGGGGCTATATCTTTCCCGTGGGGCGCGGCTGCTTTTGATGTGCTGCATCGGGCTGGCGGCGCTGGTTTTGCCGCTGGGCGCGTTCGCCCTCTGGGCGGCGGCGGACTTTTCCGGCGCCTTCACCTTTTTTCATGAGACGCTGTTCACCAACGACCTATGGCTGTTAAACCCGGAGACCGACCTGCTCCTGCGGCTGTTGCCGGAACAGTTCTTTGCCGACTTTGCCGGGGTGATCGCCGTGCGCGCGCTGGCTTATATGCTCGCCGTGCCGCTGGCCATCTTCGGCGTGCGCTTTGGGAGGCGATTTGTATGAACGGGCGCGTAGAGGCGCTGCGAAGGGCGGGACATGCCGCCATACTGGCCTTTGAATCCAGCTGCGACGAGACCGCCGTGGCCGTCGTGCGCGACGGGCGGGAGGTGCTCGCCAACCAGATATTGTCGCAGATCGACCGCCACGCCGTGTTTGGCGGCGTGGTGCCGGAAATCGCCTCGCGCATGCACGTGGAGGCGCTCGACCCGCTTTTGGACGCGGCGCTTTTGGAGGCCGGCATGACGCTGAAAGACATCGACGCCGTGGCCGTCACCTGCGGGCCGGGGCTGGTGGGCGCGCTGCTCACCGCCGTGAGCTACGCCAAGGCGCTTGCCTACGCGCGCGGTTTGCCGCTGGTGGCCGTCAACCACATCGAGGGGCACGTGAGCGCCAACTACATCGCCCACCCCGATCTGGAGCCGCCGTTTTGCTGCCTGGTGGCCTCGGGCGGGCACAGCCACATCGTGCTGGTGGAACATTACGGCGAATACCGCCTGCTGGGGCAGACGCTGGATGACGCCGCCGGCGAGGCCTTCGACAAGGTGGCCCGCGTGCTGGGCATCCCCTACCCCGGCGGGCCGCTGTTGGACAAGCTGGCCGAGGAGGGCGACGACGGGCGCTACCGCTTCCCCCACACGCACACGCCGGGGAAGTATGATTTTTCCTTCAGCGGGCTAAAGACCGCCGTCATCAACCAGGCGCACAACCTGCGCCAGCAGGGCGAGGAGATCAGCGCCGCCGACTTCGCCGCCAGTTTCCGCCGCGCCGTGGTGGATTCGCTGGCGGAAAAGAGCGTGGCCGCCGCCGTGGAGGCGGGGGCGGCCTCGTTGGCCGCGGCGGGCGGCGTGGCCGCCAACCGTCTTTTGCGCCGCGAGCTTGCGCGCCGGGGCGGGGAGGCCGGCCTCAAGGTCTATCTGCCCCCCGTCGCGCTGTGCACGGACAATGCGGCGATGATCGGTTCCGCCGCCTTCTACCGCCTGATGCGCGGCGAAGCGGCCGCGCTGGACTTGAACGCCCTGCCGTCCCTGCGCATGTTCGCCTGAGGGCTTGCGCGGCGGTGTTTGGAGGCCGCGGAACGGCGCCGGTTTTACACAAGGCGGGAAATTGTATAAAGCGGATACTTAAAAATGCAATACATTTGTAAAATATACCGCTTGTTTTGTGACCTTTCTCTCCCTTGTGAAGGTACCCGGCCGTGGGGAAAACTGGTGGAAATCTACGATTATGACAAAATTGCGCCAGCTTTCGTCGCAATATCGTCGTAAAACAGACTGTTTTCTCTTTTTCTATGACAAAAATAGACTATGGTCTGTGGAAAATATATGACAATTCACCGGGGCAAGGGGTGCATAACGGGGGAAAACCCCGCCAAATCAGTGTTTTCGAGGCCAAAACCTGTGGAAAACCCTGTGGATAGTGTGGATGAAGGCGCTTTTCATGCACTGTATATACGGCGGCGCTCATGAATGCTATACAGACTCCGGCTTTTTTTCGCGGGGAACTTGTGAAATACCCGCAATATCTGGTATACTATTGTCAGAGAAAAACGACGGGAGAGGAGCAAAGAATCATGAAGCGAACCTGGAATTTCCTGGGCCTTGACTTTGGCGCCTCCAGCGGACGGGCGATGCTGGGCGCGTTTGACGGCGAGCACGTGGAATTGCGCGAATTGCACCGCTTCCTCAACGAGCCGGTGGAGCTAGCGGGGCGCTTTGTCTGGGACGTGCCGCGGCTGTTCTTTGAGGTAAAGCAGGCGCTGAACAAAGCCTCCCGCGAGGGCGTGGAGATCGACGCCATCGGCATCGACACCTGGGGCGTGGACTTCGGCCTGCTGGACAAGGGCGGCCACCTTATCGGCCTGCCCGTGCACTACCGCGACCGGCGCACCGACGGCGTGATGGAAAAGGCCTTCGGCGTCATGCCCAAGGAGGAGATCTTCCGCCACACGGGCATCGCCTTTGCGCAGTACAACACGCTTTACCAGCTCTTCGCCATGCAGCAGGAGGGCGACCCGGCGCTCCAGGGCGCCGAGCGGCTTTTGATGATGCCCGACCTGATGGCCTACCTGCTCACCGGCAGGATGGGCACGGAATACACCATCGCCTCCACCTCGCAGCTGCTCGATCCCGTCACGCGCGACTGGGACTACGGCCTCATCGACCGCTTCCACCTCCCCCGCCGCATCTTTACGGACATACAGATGCCGGGCGTTGTGCGCGGCACGCTCCTGCCCGCGATCGCCAGGGAATGCGGCGTCCCCGAGATCCCCGTGATCGCCGTGGCCTCGCACGACACGGCAAGCGCCGTGGCCGCCATCCCCGCGAGCGACCCGGACTTTGCCTACATAAGTTCCGGCACTTGGTCGCTCCTGGGCGCGGAGCTTTCCGCCCCCCTGTGCGAGCCGGGCGTGATGGACGCCAACTACACCAACGAGGGCGGCGTGGGCGGCTCCATACGGCTTTTGAAGAACATCATGGGGCTGTGGATCATCCAGGAGTGCAAGCGCGAATGGGACCGCCGCGGCGAGGCGGTGGGCTTTTCCCGGATTGTGGAAATGGCCGGGGAGGCCGAGCCGTTCATCGCCTTCATCGACGTGGACGACCCCTGCTTCCTCGCCCCCAACGACATGCCCGCGCGCATCCAGGAATACTGCCGCAAAACGGGGCAGCGCGTGCCCGCCACGCGCGGGGAGATCGCCCGCGTGGTCTACGAGAACCTGGCGCTCAAGTACCGCTGGGCCATCGAACGGCTGGAAAACGACATGCTCAAAAAGCGCATCAACGTGCTGCACATCGTCGGCGGCGGCAGCAAGAACGAAATGCTCAACCGCTTCACCGCCGACGCCATCAGCCGCCCCGTGGTCGCCGGGCCGGACGAGGGCACGGTGATCGGCAACCTGCTGATGCAGGCCATGGGCGTAGGCGCGCTTAAAGACGTCGCGTCGCTCAGGCGCGTGGTGGAGGCCTCCTTCCCCACCCGGCGGCTGGAGCCGCAAAACACCGCCGCCTGGGACGCGGCCTACGCAAAGTATCTGGAAACGGTGGAACGATAAAACGTGATGGACTTTGACTTTGCGCCGGGCGCGCTGCCCGGCTCCCTGGAACTTGCCTACCTAGGCGATTCTGTGTATGATCTCTACGTGCGCGCCCGCCTCGTGCGCGAAGGCGGGCACGTGCGCGACATGCACCGCGCCGCGGTGGCCCGCGTCTGCGCCCATGCCCAGGCGGAGGCGTTCGCGCGCGTGGAAGGCGCGCTGACTGAGCGCGAGCGCGACGTGGCCCGCCGCGCCCGCAACGCGCATCAGACGCCGCCAAAAAACGCCGACGCCGCCGAATATCACCGCGCCACGGCGCTGGAAGCCGTGGTGGGCTACCTGTTCGTCACCGGGCAGAGGGAGCGCATGGAAGAGATACTGACGCTGGCATTGGAGGACGACCATGAGAAACGATGACCGCCGCGAACGTGAGAAACGCGGTTTTGCGCCGCGCCAGGGGGGCAAGAACCCGCCCCGGCCGGCGCGCAGGACTTATGACATCCCTCCGGCGGAGCGCGCGGACGGGCCGTTTGCGGCGCTTCCCGTGCGGGAGGGCGGCCGCGCGCGTGTGGAGGCGATGCCCGTTCGCCCCGGCGACCGCGCGCAGACGCGCACGCTGCCCGCGCCGCCTTCCATCGAGCGCCCGCCGCGCATGGAACGCCCGCCGCGCGCGCATCCTGCGCAGAGATGCGCCCAGCCGCCGGAGAACCTGCTGGCGGGGCGCAACCCCATCCGCGAGGCGCTCAAAAGCGGCGCGCCGCTGGAAAAGCTGTTGGTGGCCGAGGGCGACCTCTCCGGCGCGGCGCGCGACATCGTGCGCATGGCGCGGGAGGCGGGCGTGGTGGTGCAGTTTGTGGAGCGCTACCGGCTGGATCAGATCTATCCCGCCCATCAGGGCCTGCTGGCCTTCCGCTCGGCGCGCGCCTACGCCACCATCGAGGACATACTCGCCCGCGCGAAGGAAAGGGGCGAAGCGCCGCTGGTGGTGGTGCTTGACCAGGTGACCGACCCGCACAACCTGGGCGCGATCATCCGCAGCAGCGAGTGCGCGGGGGCGCACGGGGTCGTCATCCCCGAACGGCGCGCCGCGGGGCTGACGCCGGCCTGCGAAAAGGCGGCGGCGGGGGCGCTTGCGCACATGCCGGTGGCGCGGGTGAAGAACCTCAACCGCGCCCTGGAGGAATTAAAGCGCGCCGGGTTATGGATCGTGGCGGCGGCGCTAGAGGGCGAAAACGCCCTGACCGCCGACCTTACCGGGCCTCTGGCGCTGGTGATCGGTTCGGAGGGCGATGGCATCTCCCATCTGACGCTCTCTTTGTGCGACCGGCGCGTGACGCTGCCGATGCTGGGGAAAATATCGTCTCTCAACGCCTCGGTGGCGGCGGGCGTGCTTTTGTATCAGGTGGTGCGCGCGCGGGGAGGCGGGGCGTGAAAAAGCGGCGCGTTTTGATCGTGGACGGCTATAACGTGCTCAACGCCTGGAAAAACGTGCAGGGCATGGACGCGGGCTCGCTCAGCGACGCGCGGGACGCCCTGGCCGCCCGCCTGATGGACTACGCGGGCTTTTCCGGGCAGAAGGTCGTATTGGTCTACGACGCCTACCTGGGCGACCGCAGGTCGCGCACGGAGGAGCGCACAGGGCCGCTCACCGTCGTTTACACGCAGAGGGACGAAACGGCGGACAACTACATCGAGCGGCTCTGCGACCAGTACGCGCGCGACGCCGAACTGGGGCGCGTGGAAGTGCGCGTAGCCACCAGCGACCTGGTGGAGCAGATGGTGGTCCTGGGGCGGCACGCCACGCGCATATCGGCGCGGGAACTGCTCATCGAGGTCGGCCAGGTGTCGCGCGCCGGCCGCGAGCGCATGGCCGCGCTGCCCAAGGCGCGGTCGGCGATCATCGAACGCCTGCCCGAGGACGTGGCCCGGAGGCTGGAAGCCATGCGCCGGGGAGAAGAGCACCGGGAGGACAAGGAAACTTGATGTATTACGAGAGATTTGAACCGATGGCGGATGAGGAGATCGTCGCCCTGGCGCAGGCGGGCGACGGCGCGGCGCTGGAGTTCTTGCTCAACAAGTACAAAAACTTCGTGCGCACCAAGGCGCGCAGCTATTTCCTCATCGGCGCGGATCACGAGGACATCGTGCAGGAAGGCATGATCGGCCTGTACAAGGCCATCCGCGATTTCAAGAGCGAAAAGTTGACCTCGTTTCGCGCCTTCGCGGAACTGTGCGTCACGCGCCAGATCATCACCGCCATCAAGACCGCCACGCGGCAGAAGCACATCCCCCTCAACAGCTATGTGTCGCTCAACAAGCCCATCTACGACGAGGAGAGCGACCGCACGCTGTTGGACGTCATCAGCGAGGAAGTGCCCTCCGACCCTGAGGCCATGCTCATCGACCGCGAGGACCTTTCCTTCATCGAGGGGCGCATCGGCGAGATGCTTTCCGATCTTGAAAAGCAGGTGCTGGTGCTCTACATGGAGGGGAAAAGCTATGTGGAGATCTCCCAGGCCATGGGGCGGCACGTCAAAAGCGTGGACAACGCCTTGCAGCGCATCAAGCGAAAACTGCAAAAATACCTGGAAAAGAAGTGAAGATGGGAAAATTTAATATTAAGCTGTTGACAAAAGCGCAAAACTAAAGTACAATACACTTCGTATGACGGCGGGAAAAACGCGCGGGTGTAGCTCAATGGCAGAGCTCCAGCTTCCCAAGCTGATCACGTGGGTTCGATTCCCATCACCCGCTCCATACGCCCGCAAGACATGACAACGATTTTAGGAGGAGAAAGAACCATGGCGAAGGCAAAATTTGAGCGCACGAAGCCGCATGTAAACATCGGCACGATCGGCCACGTGGACCACGGCAAGACCACCCTGACGGCTGCGATCACGATGGCGCTGTCCCAGCAGGGCAAGGCGGCGGCCATGCGCTATGACGAGATCGACAAGGCGCCGGAAGAGAAGGCGCGCGGCATCACGATCAACACGGCGCACGTGGAGTACGAGACGGACAAGCGTCACTACGCGCACGTGGACTGCCCCGGCCACGCCGACTACGTGAAGAACATGATCACGGGCGCTGCGCAGATGGACGGCGCGATTCTGGTCGTGTCGGCTGCGGACGGCCCGATGCCGCAGACCCGCGAGCACATCCTGCTGGCCCGTCAGGTGGGCGTGCCGTACATCATCGTCTTTATGAACAAGACGGACCAGGTGGACGACGAGGAGCTGCTGGAGCTTGTCGAGATGGAGATCCGCGAGCTTCTGAACGAGTACGATTTCCCGGGCGACGACATCCCGGTGATCAAGGGTTCCGCCCTGTTGGCTTTGGAAGCGCTGACGGCTGGCAAGAACGCGACGGAAGCGCCGGAGTGCAAGTGCATTTTCGAGCTGATGGACGCTGTGGACTCGTACATTCCGGATCCGGAGCGCGACACGGACAAGCCGTTCCTGATGCCTGTTGAGGACGTGTTCTCGATCACGGGCCGCGGCACGGTGGCGACGGGCCGTGTGGAGCGCGGCATGGTGAAGGTTGGCGACCAGGTAGAGATCGTTGGCCTGAGCGATGAGAAGCGCACGACGGTTGTGACTGGCGTCGAGATGTTCCGCAAGCTGCTGGACTTTGCCGAGGCGGGCGACAACATTGGCGTGTTGCTGCGCGGCGTGCAGCGCACGGAGATCGAGCGCGGCCAGGTGCTGGCGAAGCCGGGCAGCATTCATCCGCACACGCACTTCATGGGTCAGGTGTACGTGCTGACGAAGGAAGAAGGCGGGCGTCACACGCCGTTCTTCAACGGCTACCGTCCGCAGTTCTACTTCCGCACGACGGACGTGACGGGCAACATCAAGCTGCCGGAAGGCGTTGAGATGGTCATGCCTGGCGACAACATCGACATGGAGATCACGCTGATCACGCCGATCGCGTGCGAAGAAGGCCTGCGTTTCGCTATCCGCGAAGGCGGCCGCACGGTCGGTTCCGGCGTTGTGACCAAGATCCTCGAGTAGTCGGCAGTGCCCCGGCAGTGCCGGGAACCAGAGCCTTCGGCTCGAAGCAGACGCGCCCAAGCCCCACGAGTAGGGGGCTTGGGCGCTTCGTTTCGTTCCGAATGGGGCGAAGGCGGGAACAGACGGCGGCAAGCCCACGAGCAGGGGCTTGCCGCCTGCGGGTCGGCAGTGCCGGGAGCCGGGACCTTCGGCTCGGGGTCGACGCGCCCCGCCCCACGAGGCCGGCAGTGCCGACGGCTGGAGCTGCCGCCGATGAGCGGCGAACGCCCGCCCTACGAGGCCGGCAGTGCCGACGGCCGGAGCTGCCGCCGATGAGCGGCGAACGCTCGCCCCACGAGTAGGGGGCGGGCGTTCTGCGTTTTTGTTCCGTTTGGGGCGGCAAGGAAATAAGACGGCGGCAAGCCCACGAGCAGGGGCTTGCCGCCTGCGGCGTTTTTTGGGGGGATGGTGGCTGCGGGGGTATGGGCGTCGGCCAAAGGCCCGTTCGCTTCGCGCCTGTCCCTTGACAGCGCGTCCATTGCAATACTATAATAAAGCCATAACTTGTGACCGGGAGGGAATGGCCATGAAAAAACTTGTCAAGACCGCTCTCTGTCTACTCCTGTGTGCTCTTTTGCCCCTTCCCGCCCTCGCGGAAGTCACAGCGGCATCGAACCCGCTGACCAACGGAGCTTACGCGACCAGCGGAGACTATACCTACACGCTGCTGGAGGACGGCGGCGCGCGCATCATCGACTATACGGGGGATGCGGAGGCGCTGTCCGTCCCCGCTGAGCTGGACGGCCATTTGGTGCGCCAAATCGGGGACAGGGCTTTCACCGCCTGCTTCTCCCTAACCTCCGTCACGCTGCCGGAGGGGCTGACCGCCATCGGCGATAACGCCTTCCAGCGCTGTGAGTCCCTGGCCTCCATCACACTGCCGGAGGGGCTGACCGCCATTGGCGATAACGCCTTTTTCAGCTGCGGCCTGACCTCCATCGCGCTGCCGGACAGCCTGACCTCCGTGGGGGCAAACCCGTTCCTCGGCTGTTTCTCGCTGACGGCGATCGACATTTCCCCCGACCATCCCGTGTTTGCGCAGGCCGATGGCGTACTGTACGAGAAGGCCTCCGGGACGCTCGTCTGCTATCCGGCGGAAAAAGCGGACAGTTCCTTCGCCGTGCCGGAAGGCACACTCTCCATCGGTGATGATGCCTTCGATGGCTGCTTCTTCCTGACCTCCGTCGCGCTGCCGGACGGCCTGACCTCCATTGGCGAGGGCGCCTTCGCGGGCTGCTTTCTCCTGCGTACCGTCACGCTGCCAGACAGCCTGACGACCATCGGCGATAACGCATTCATGGCCTGTTTTGCCCTGTCCGCTGTCGCGCTGCCGGACAGCCTGATCGCCATCGGCGGGGGCGCGTTCTCGGGCTGCACTTCCCTGACCTCCGTCGCGCTGCCGGACAGCCTGACCGCCATCGGCGAGGGCGCGTTCGACGGTTGTTCGGATACGTTCACACTCACCGTACCGCGGGATTCGTATGCCTGCCAGTACGCTATCGACAACGGCATTCCCTATACCTGCCCCGACGCCAACGGCTGAATGAGGGCACAACGGCGCTGCCGGCACGCAGGCTCCTGATCTTTGGCTTGCCGCTGTCCGTTCCCTCCCCCGCCTCAAACGAAACGCAACACTGCGCATCCACCCCTTGCTCGTGTGGTGGATGTGCGTCGATTCCGAGCCAAAGGCGCTGGCAGGCGGCATTGCCGCCACCCCGGGTAGATTTTGCGGCGGGATCGGTGTATAATGGAAAAGGAGTTCATGCGGTTCGGGCCGCAAGGAGGTTTTGGCATGAAAGTTTTGCTCGTCAACGGCAGCAGCCATACGCATGGCACGACCATGCGGGCGCTGGAGGAAATGATCCGCGTGTTTGAGGCGGAGGGCGTGGAGACGGAGGTCATACAGACCGGCAGCAAGCCCTTGGCGGACTGTCTGCAGTGCGGCGCCTGCGCCAAGAGCGGCAAGTGCGTGTTCGCGGACGACGGCGTCAATGAATTCGTGGAAAAGGCGCGCGAGGCCGACGGCTTCGTGTTCGCCACGCCGGTGTATTACGCCCATCCCAGCGGCAGGATCTTCTCCTTCCTCGACCGCGCCTTTTACAGCAATGGCCGGGCCGGCATGCCCGACGCTTTCCGCTTCAAGCCCGGTGCATCCGTGGCCGTGGCGCGGCGCGGCGGCATCAGCGCCTCGTTTGACGCGCTCATCAAGTACTTCGGCATCTCGCAGATGCCCGTGGCCGGTTCCACCTACTGGAACATGGTGCACGGCGCCGTCGCCGAGGACGCGCCGCAGGACGAGGAGGGCATGCAGACGCTGCGCAACCTCGCCCGCAACATGATCTGGATGATGCGCTGCTTCGCTGTGGGCAAGGAACAGGGCGTGCCCTATCCCGAGACGGAGAAGAAGGTATCGACCAACTTCGTGCGCCGCTAGAGTCAACCACGCAAAGACGAGCGCCCCCGTTTCCGCACCGCGCGGACACAGGGGCGCTTGCCTCTATGGCGCTTTTGACGGTTCAGGAACCTCTCCACAAAGCGTTTATCCCTCTCCTCATGCGCACAGGACGGAGAAATGATGCTGTCCTGCCCTGGCGGGCAAGGAGACGCCGCGATGTGCGCATTCGACGCTGTTTGCCCTGCGGGCAAAGGCGCTGCAGAGTGGCGCGCCGGATATGGCTGTGTCACGGAAAAAGCCATTCCCCAAAACGCTTTGCCCATCCGGGGGCTTTATCGGCGCGCCGGAGAACGCAAAGCCCTTCGTGGCGCAAATGTGCCCCTTTTCTATGGAGGATGCAACGCATCCACCCTTCTCCAGCGCCCATAAACGGCGCAAAATCCATCGCCCCACCTCTTCAGCGGCGGGGCATTCTCCCCCTGCCATCCCGCGGGGAGAACGGCGGGCTCTGCCCGCATCCGCCCAAGGGACCGATCCCTTGGGAATCCCTTTGGGGAAAACGGCAGTCATCTCCCCATCATCCCCCGTCCCCAAAACGCCGCAGGCGGCAAGCCCCTGCTCGTGGGCTTGCCGCCGTCGATTCCCGCTTTCGCCGCAAGCGGAACGAAAACGCAGAACGCCCGCCCATACTCGTGGGGCGGGCGTTCAGGATGTTGACAAAGTCAACAGACTGTCAGAGCGTTGAGAAAATCCGCAAGCCAAGGAAGCTGCACTTGCATTCAAGGGAGCTTGCTAGACGTAAGTGACCGCAGGATGCAAGTGCAGCTGACGCAGGAAGCAAAAATTGCCACTGATTTTCTTTGGACAGTACCCCAAGCAACAGACAGGGAAATAAAAGGCCTGTCGTAGAATAAGGATAGTTTACACGGTTTTGCCCCGAAATTCAACCGGGGTAAGACCGTTTTTGAGAGAAATACGCTCGAAATTGTAGAAATCGACGTATTCGGTGACGAGTTGCTCCACTTCAGTACGGGTGGTAAAGTGAGCACGATACAGACATTCCGTTTTCAGGGTGCCGAAGAAATTCTCCATCGCTGCATTATCGTAGGGACAACCGGGACTGGACATCGAGGGAGAAACGTGGTATGCTTGCATCAGGTCGAAGTATGCTTGCGATGTGTATTGAGACCCCTGGTCACTGTGGAGTGCGAGTCCACCAGTGACCTTTTCTCGTTTCAGAGCCTCACGGATGGTGTCTGTAACCAGGGAGGACGACATATCAGCGCCGATCTTCCACGCAAGGACGGCCTTTCCACACAAATCCAGTACAGCGCACATGTACAGCATACTGCCCGGAATCGGGATGTAGGTGATGTCCGTTACCCAGAACTGATTTGGCTTCGCCTGATCGAAGTTCCTATCCAACAGATTGGGATACTTGTGAACGGCCTGCCGATAACGGGTATAAGGCCTGCGGCGGCGAACGACCGACAGCAGGTTCAGTTTGCGCATCACACGCAGGATCGCCTTGACATTCACCAACTTCCCGGTCCGGCGCTGAATCCAGCGTCGAACGCGGCGAATGCCGTAGGTCTGCTTGCTCTGCCGCTGGCACGCCACGACCAGGTCAACCAACCACTGATCCTTTGCTTCTTTCTGCTGCCGGTTTCTCCAGGCATAATATCCGCTGCGGCTTACTTCAAACACTTCGCACATGGCTTCTATGCTATATTTTCCGCGGAATCGCTCAATCACCCGATACTTCAATTTCACCTCCTTCCAGCTTCGAACAGAAAATTTCGCAGCAACTCCACCTGCATTCGCAGCTTTGCCAACTCATTGTGCTGTTTTTCTTCTTCGCTGACCGGCTCCTTGTGGGGACGTCCCTTGGAACGCGAGATGTATCCAGCTGCCAGCATTCGTTCCTTCCTTCGCTGTCGTTCCATCAGGCTCTTCACTTGTCGCCTTTCCAGACCGTAGCTGGCTGCTATTTCGCCATAGGTCTCCCCTTGATTATGTCGCTCTCCTACAATTTCAACCAATTGCTCCACCTTTGTATACTTTCGTGCCATACAGAAAACCTCCTGTCGCAGTTCCTATTCTACGACAAGAGGCCACTTTTTTCCTTTGTCCGTTGCTTGGGGTACTGGCCACTTTTTATCAGGGCAATTTTTGCGGTTGGGGGCTTTGTCAGCGCTCTGAACGCCCGCCCCCTACTCGTGGGGCGGGCGTTCGTCAATCATCTGCGGCAGCTCCGGCCGACCGCACTGCGGTCAGGGGGCGGAGGTGATGGTGTCGGAGATGCGCTTTTCCATGGCCTCCATGCCGTAGCGGTCGATCTCGCCCTTGTCCTTGGGGCCGTGGGTGAGACAGCCCGCGCCGCCAATGCAGCCGCCCGTGCAGGCCATGCCTTCGATGAAGTTGAAGTCCTTCACGCCGCGGCTGGCCTTGAGAAGCGCCATGCGGCAGGCCTCGATGCCGTCGCAGGGCATGGCCTTGACGGTGAAGTTCAAGCCCTGCTCGTAGACGGCCTCTGCCACGGCGTCGCTGACGCCGCCGCTGCGGGCAAAGATGCGGCCGTAATAGGAGGCGTTGTCCAGCACGTCCTCCTCCAGCTGCGAAAGGTCGATGTCGCGGCTGTCGATGAGCGCCTGCAATTCCTCAAAGGTGAGCACGCAGTCCACATACGGCTTGACCGTCTCGCGCTGAACCTCCGCCTTCTTGGCCGTGCAGGGGCCAACAAAGATGATCTTGCACTCGGGATCGGACTCCTTGATGTACTTGGCGATCATCGCCATGGGCGAAAGGTTGCTCGAGATGTGATCCTTGAGCTTGGGGAACTCGGTCTGCACATAGTGCACGAAGGCCGGGCAGCAAGAACTGGTGAGGAAGCCCTTTTCGGCGAGCTCCTGCGCCTCGTGCCAGGCGACCATGTCCGCGCCCATGGCAGCCTCGACCACGCTGAAAAAGCCCATCTTCTTCATGGCGGTGATCACCTGGCCGACCTTGGCGTAGCGGAACTGGCTGACGATGGAGGGCGCGACCACGCCGTAGACGCGCGGCCCTTCGTGCTCCGTATATTCGCGCAGCATGCGGATGGCGTCGAGTATGAACGACTTGTCCACCGGCGCGCCAAACGGGCACATGTAGACGCAGGCGCCGCAGGAGGTGCACTTCTCCTCGTCGATCTTGGCGATCTTGCGCTCGTCCATGTGGATGGCGTGCACCTTGCAGGCCACCTCGCAGGGGCGCTTGCGGCTGGAAATGGCGTTGTAGGGGCAGACGGAGGCGCAGCGGCCGCATTCGACGCACTTGGCGGGATCGATATGCGCTTTGAGCGTGCGGTCGAAGCTGATCGCCCCGCGCGGGCAGGCGGCCTCGCAGCGGTGCGCCAGACAGCCGCGGCAGTCCTCCGTGACGCGGTAGGTGCTCACCGGGCACTCGTCGCAGGCGATGTCGATGATCTTGATGATGTTCTTATCGCCCTTCTCCCCGCCCATTGCCAGCTTGACGCGCTCGGCGGCGATGGCTCGCTCCTTGTAGACGCAGCAGCGCATGGTCGGCTCCGGGCCTGGCGCGATGGTCTTGGGGATGTCGAGATAGGCTTCCTGCAGGGTGTCCGCGTAGGCGTGGCGGGCGACCTCGCGCAGCACCTCGTATTTGAGCTTCTGGACGTTTGTGTCGAAGATCCGCATGGCTTCCTCCCTCAGTGCTTTAGAAGTAACTCACCTTGATGCGCTTGCCCATCCGTTCCAGGCACTTGGCCAGGTTCTCGATGAGCTGTATCTTGATGCCGAAGGTGATCGGCAGGTCGGGGTTCTGATGCGCCGGGTTGATGGCGCGGCCGACGAAGAAGTTGATGTCCGTGGCCTTTTCAAACAGCTTCTGGGCGATGAGCGACGCGCCGTCCTTCTTGCTGGTCCAATCGGCGGAGGTATCCTTGCCGGCGAGGAAGTCCTCGCCGAGCTTGAGCACCTTGGAGATCGTCACCACGCCTTCGGTGACCAGGTCCACGCCCTGCAATTTGGAGATGGGCGGCACTTCGGGGTCGAAGTAGTCCAGCGTGGGGATGAGCGGCTTGCCCAGGTAGCGCGAGGCGATGTTGGACGTGGTGCCGCCGCAGACGATCTTTTCGCCTTCCTTGGCGAAGAAGAGGTTCATCATCTTGATGTCGTTCTTCGGGTCCGCCGGCGGGCCGATGACCAGGTTGACGCTCTGGCGCGCGCGCACGCGCACCACGGCCACGGTCGTATCGTCGCCCGGCTCGCCCTCGTAGAGGCGGTTGCACTCATCGACGATGTTGGCGGCGATGTACTTGGCCGAATTGTCCGGGTGGTAGTTGGCCTCGGCAAAGTCGATGATGTTGTCCCGCTGCCAACCGTAGTTGAACTCCTTGCCCACGCCGGCAAAGGGCGCGCCGTCGGACATGGCGATGAGCACATCGTTTTCCATGACCTCGAAGCGGCTTTCGTGGATCTGCTTGCCGCCCACCTCGCGGGTGGAGACGGGGTAGTTGTACCTCGTGCCATCGCGCAGGACGATGACCGCCGGGTTGTCGAACTGGATCAGCTCGGCGATGCGGTTTCCCAGGATGCGGATGACGGTGAAGGTGGAATAGGCCACCTGCCGCACCTTGCACACAGGCAAAGTGCTGGCGATGGTGTCGATACATTCCTCGATGGGCATGCCGCCGGCCAGCATGGTGGAGATGATCTTGGAGGTCAGCGTGGAGAGTATGTTGGCCTTCACGCCGCTGCCCAGGCCGTCGGCAAGCACGAGTATGTTCTCGTTCTCCTTATCGACGATCTCCACGCGGTCGCCGCAGAGCTGCTCGCCGACATGGTTGAGCGAGATATAGCCGGTTTCCGTGCAGAGATTATTCGTCATGGCTCATCGCGTCCTTTAGCTTTGTGAGGGCGACCTTGGTCTCGGCGGTGGTCTCGCCCAGCAGCGAGGCGATCTCCTGCACCACGCGCATCTGCTTCTCGATCACCTGGTCGGTCAGTTCGACCGTGCTCTTCTTCAGTTCGCTCTGCTGCTTGCGCTCCTCCTCGCGGTCGGTGACGTCGCGCATGATGCTGATGAGTATCTTGTACTGGCGGTCGTAGATGACCGTCTCATCGACGAAGAGCTTGTATTCCGGCACATAGTGGCACTTGCCGCTGAAGCCGTGGCCGTCGAGCACCACTTTGAGGTAGCCCGAGGGATCGAGCAGGCGCACTACCGGCGCGCCGACAATGTCGCCCGCGCAGGAGAGCTTGAACAGCCTGACCGCCGCCTGGTTGATCTGCTTGACGACGAGATCCTCGTCCATGACCAGTATGGCATTGGGCGTGTTCTGGATGATCTTGTCGGAGAAGGACTCGGCCTTTTCCTTGAGGTAGGGCAGGCACATCTCGATCTCCGCCTTGCCCTGGCAGACGGCGATGGCCTTGTCGTAGCAGGTGGGATAGCCGCAGCAGCCGCAGTTGAACATCTTGTCCGGCGTGGTCTTGCCCATGCGGTTGAGCACTTCCTGAATGGCCTCGTTACCGGGCATGACGCGCTTGAGGCCGGCGGGAGCGTAGCGGGTGCTGAGGTCGTTGGGCGCTTCGACGGCAAAGAGGTCGTCTCCCGCGTAGTTCTCCACCTTCATGGCGCCGAGCATGCGCTTTTTCTTGTGCTCGCGCATGACGGGGCCGTTGATGCAGCTGCCCTCGCAGGCGGACATCTCGATAAAGACGTGTTCGGAAGCGTCGTCGCGCAGTTCGTCGAGCACGGCGCGGATGTTGAGCATGCCGTCCACGGCGATGCGGGTGCAGTCGATGTCCTTGTCAAGCGTACTCAAAATGCCGCCGGTGGTGGGATAGCGGCGGGAAGCGGGCTTTTTGTCCACGGCGGCGTGGTGGCGCACCGGGGCCACGCCCTCTTCGGCCATCCAGGCAATGAGCTCTTCAAAGGTGAGGCAGGCGTCCACGCTGGCGGACTCGTCGGCCTCGCGCTTCTTGGCAATGCAGGGGCCGATGAACACGGTGAAAGCGTCCTTGTCGCGCTTTTTCAGCACGTCACAGTGGGCGATCATCGGCGTCTTGACGGGCAACAGGTGGCCGAGCAGGTCGGGATAGTACTTCTCGATCAGCGAATTGACCGCCGGGCAACAGCTGGAGATCATCACGCCGGAATCCTTGCGCATGAACGGCTCATAGGCGCGCGAGACAAGCTCCGCGCCCACGGCGGTCTCCTCCGCGTCGGCAAAGCCGAGCTTCTTGAGTGTGTCGCGCATATCCTCAATGGTGTCCACTTCCATGGCCACGGGGAAGGACGGGGCCACGCTGGCCACCACGCGCTTGCCCGCGCGGATGGCGTCGCGCACGGCGGGCACATCCTCGCGGATGCGCTTGGCGTTCTGCGGGCAGGTGACATAGCAGTTGCCGCAGAGCACGCATTCGTCGGCGATGATGTTGGCCTGGCTGTTGGCGAAACCAATGGCCTTTACCGGGCAGGCGCGGATGCAGGCATAGCAGTCCTTGCAACGCGCCTCGTTGAGCTTGAGGTATTCGTTGTTCATAAGCGATGACCGCCTTTCGGTGGATGGGCTTGGGCAGCGGGCGCGGGCGCACGGCGGCGCGTCCTCCCCCCGCAAGGGACGGGGCGGGAACGCGCGCGGCGCGCCGGGTCAAAGGCGGGGACGGCCTTTATGCCCGCGGCAGGAGGGCCGGGGCGGCACGTCCCCGGCAAATGTCCCCGTCAGGCTTTAGGAAGGATCTCCTTTTCAAAGAAGGTCTGCACATCCTCGGGTTTGAGGGAAAACTTCTGGTCGTCCACGGTCAGGCAGACGCCGTTCTGGCAGTCGCCCATGCAGAAGCGGCCGGCCATTTCCACCTTGTCCTCCAGGCCATGTTCCTTGACCAACGCTTGCAGGCCTTCGACGATCTGGCGCGAACCCTTGAGATGGCAAGAGCTTCCGATGCAGATAGTGATCTTCATGTGTTTTCCTCCTAATATCCTTTCGGCCGGGCGCGAACCGGCCAGAATGCCATGGTTTTCACATTGCAATTATAACACAAATCCCCCACAAACCGCAAGATAAAATACGTCATCCGGCAGGTGGGAAATGATATGGGGCGGGCGGGAAAATCGCCCCGATCTACGGAAGGTCGGCGGCGGTTCTTACGTCCATGGGCCTTGCCGGCACCTGAAAGCCCCGTTCCGCATAGAGAACGGGGCTTTGGGGACCGAGCGGGTCAGGCTTCCGGCTCGGCCTTCCTGGCGCGTGTGCGGCGGGCGGGTTTTTTCTCCGCTTCGCCATCCTCAGCCTTGGGTTTGGCCGCTCGGCGGGCAGGCTTCTTCTCCGCCCCTTCCGCCGGGGCTTCCCCAGCCTTGGCGGCGGCCTTTCTGCGCGAGGCGGGCTTCTTTTCACCCTCCTCGGCCTTGGCCACCTTCTTGCGCGCGGGCTTCTTTTCGCCCTCCTCGGCTTTGGCAGCCTTCTTGCGCGCGGGCTTTTCCGGCTTGGGCGCGGTCAGTTCCTCGTAGAGGGCGAGGTACTTCTTCGCCGATTCGTCCCAGCCGTAGCTGCCCTGCATGGCGCGGCGGGCCAGCATGTTCCAGACGGCCTTCTTCTCGTGGTAAATGCTCACGGCGCGCTCGATGACGTGGAGCATGTCGTGGGCGTTGTAGTTGAGGAAGCTGAAGCCGTTGCCCTCGCCGGTGTATTCGTTGTAGGAAAGCACCGTATCGCGCAAACCGCCGGTCCCTCGCGGACGATGGGCAGCGTGCCGTAGCGCAGGGAGATGAGCTGCGACAGGCCGCAGGGCTCGAACATGGAGGGCATGAGGTACATGTCCCGCGCCGGCATAGATGCGGTGGGACAGCTCATGGTTCATCTGGAAGGTGGCCGAGAGCTGGCCGGCGTACTTCCACTGCGCCCAGTTGAACAGATCCTCATACTTGCTCTCGCCCATGCCCAGCACGACCATCTGCGCGCCGGTGGACATGATCTCCGCAAGCACGCGCTCGACGAGGTCGAGCCCCTTCTGGGAGTTGAGGCGCGTGACCATGGCGATGATGGGCGCGTCGGCGTTTTCGTTGCAGGCCGAGCTGGCGCTGCAGGGCGATCTTGTCGCCGGCCTTCTTTTCAAAGGTATCGGCGGTGTAGTTGACGGCGATGGCCTTGTCGGTCTCCGGGTCGTACTCCACGGTGTCGATGCCGTTCAAAATGCCGGTGAGCGAATCGGCGCGGGCGCGAAGCAGGCCGTCGAGGCGTTCGCCATAGTAGGCAGTCTGGATCTCCTGCGCGTAGGTGGGGCTGACGGTGGTGATGTGGTCGGCAAAGACGATGCCGCCCTTGATGAACGAACACTAGATCGCGTGTTGAGGCTGTCGGCGGTGTAAGCCAGCTCGCCCAGGGAGACCATCTCTTCGATGTCGTCGATCTGGAACAGGCCCTGGTACTTGAGGTTGTGGATGGTGAAGACGGTCTTGACGTCCTTGTACTGCTCCAGTTTGCGGTACTGGATGTCCAGCATCGGCGGGATGAGGCCGGTCTGCCAGTCGTTGCAGTGGATGACGTCGGGCACGAAGTCGATCAGCGGCAGGCTCTCCAGCACGGCGCGGCAGAAGTAGGCGAAGCGCTCGCCCTCGTCGGCGCCGTAGCCGTAGATGTAGTTGCGGCCGAAGTACTGCTCGTTGTCGATGAAGTAGAAGGTGATCCCATCGTAGACGAGTTTTTCCACGCCCACGTACTGCCTGCGCCAGCCGAGGTTGACGTAGAAGAACAGCACGTGCTCCATCTTCTCGCGCCACTTCGGTTCGATGGCGGAATACATGGGCAGCATCACGCGCACATCGACGCCAAGGTCGCGCAGGCGCTTGGGCAGCGCGCCCACCACGTCCGCAAGGCCGCCGGTCTTGACGAACGGCACACATTCGCTCGCGGCAAACAGAACTTTCATGTTGGGAAACCCCCTTTACAGAGTGACATTCTTGCCAATGACGATCGGGTACTGCACCTGGCCGATGAGCCGGCCGTGGGTGCGGACGGTGACGTTTTTTGTCGAGGATGACGTTTTCAAGCTCCACACTGTCCTCGATCTCGCTGTCCTGCATGATGATGGCGTTCTTGACCGAGGCGTTGCGGCCGATGTGCACGCCGCGGAAGAGCACGCAGTTCTCCACGCTGCCCTCGATGACGCAGCCGTCGGCGACGAGCGAGTTCTTCACGTTGTTGCCCTCGCGGTAGACGGCGGGCACGTCGTCGCGCGTCTTGGTGTAGACGGGGCTTTTCTTGAACAGCTCCTGACGGACGTTGTAGTCCAGAAGGTCCATGTTGCAGCGGAAGTAGCTCTTGATGGTCTCGATGCGGCGGTAGTAACCCTTGAACTCATAGCCGTAGACCTTCAGGGAGCCGGACTTGATGGCGGGCTGGATGAGCTCGCGGTTGATGTCGTGCTCGCCGTGGGCGGCGGCGCCGTCCACCAGGTGCATCAGCAGCGTGCGCTTGATGAGCAGCACGTTCATGTACATGGTATCGTAGTTGGCGGCGTTGGGGTTGACCTCCATATCGCTGATGCGGCCGTCCTTTTCCACGTTGAGGAAGGCGTGGGTGTGCTTGCCGGCGGAGCTCAGTTCCATATCGCGGCGCACCTTGGTGTAGAGCAGGGTGATGTCCGCGTCGGTCTGCTCGTGCTGGCGGATCATGGGCTCAAAGTTCATGTTGAAGACCATGTTGCTGTTGGTGAGCAGGGCCAAGCGCTGCTTGGAGCGGCGCAGATAGTCGAAATTGGCGCGCAGCGCGTCCAGGACGCCCAGGTATTCGCCGCCGTTTTCCTGCGTCACGAAGGGGGGCAGGAGGAACAGGCCGTTGTTGCGGGTGTGCAGGTCCCACTCCTTGCCGGAGCCGAGATGATCCATCAGGGAGCGGTAGTTGCGCTGCATGATGACGCCCACGTTGCGCACGCCGGAGTTGACCATGCTGGAGAGGATGAAGTCCACCACGCGGTAGCGACCCGCGAGCGGCAGGGCGGCGACCGAGCGCTGGTTGGTAAGCTCCCGCAGGGACAGATCGTCCTTGTTGGTGTAGATGATGCCCATCACGTTCTTCATTTCGCGTCCGCCTCCCTCTTGGCAACTTCCTGCGCGTCCACCTGCTCGCCCGCGCCCACGCTAAAGCCGGCGGGCAGCGTGGTATCCTGGCCGACGAGGGCGATCTCCCCGTCCTCCGTGCCGACCTGGCAATCCTTGCCGACGACGCAGTTTTCCGCCACGATGGCGCGGCGCACGACCGCGCCGGCCTCGACGCGCGAATAGGGCATGATGACGCTGTCCTCCACGACGGCGCCCTTGGCGACCTCCACGCCGTAGAAGAGCACGCTGTTTTTCACCGTGCCGTCCACTTCGCAACCCTCGGCGATCATGCTGCCCTCCACGGCGGCGTCATCGCCGATGAAGTGCGGCGGCAATACCGGGCTGCGCGCGTAGACCGGCCAGCGGCTGTCGCTCAAATTGAACTCCGGCGGGATCTTCAGAAGGTCCATGTTCGCCTCCCAGAGGCTGGCGATGGTGCCCACGTCCTTCCAATAGCCCTGGAAGGAATAGGCCTTGAGGCGGCGCTTATCCTCCAGCATGGCGGGGATGATGTTTTTGCCGAAGTCGTTTTTGGAGGCTGCGTTGGCCGCGTCCTTGTTGAGGTATTGCTTGAGCACCGACCAGGTGAACACGTAAACGCCCATGCTGGCCAGGTTGCTCTTGGGGTTCTTGGGCTTTTCCTCGAACTCCACGATGGTGTTTTCCTCGTCCACGTTCATAATACCGAACGAGGGCGCCACTTCCCACGGTACGGGACGCACGGCGATGGTGATGTCGGCCTGAGAATCTATGTGCGTGGCGAGCATCTTGTTGTAGTCCATCTTGTAGATGTGGTCGCCGGAGAGTATGAGCACATAGTCCGGGTCATACTGCTCGATGAAACTGACGTTCTGGTAGATGGCGTTGGCCGTGCCCCGGTACCACTCGCCGCTCTTGGCCTTCATGTACGGCGGCAACACGAACACGCCGCCGTCGAGCAGATCCAGGCCCCACGGCTGGCCTGAGCCGATGTAGCGGTTCAGCTCCAGGGGCTGATACTGTGTGAGCACGCCGACCACGTCGATGCCGGAATTCGCACAGTTGGAGAGGGGGAAGTCAATGATCCTGTACTTGCCGCCAAAGGGGACCGCGGGTTTTGCGACCACCTTGGTGAGCAAGCCGAGACGGCTTCCCTGTCCACCAGCGAGCAACATGGCGATGCACCGTTTCTTTCTCATGTCGTCCATCCCTGCCTTTATATGATGAAATATTGGGCAATAGAAGAGCTGTAACTTACACATAACATTATAACGCAAAATCAAAACAAAAGCCATACGCGCAATGGAAAAAAATGTAGCGTTTTTTTGGATGAGATGGAAAAAATCAGGAAAGTCTTTTCTTGAAAGGGAAAAGTTCTCTTAAACCAAGGCTTTTGTGCGGTTTAAGAGGAAAAATCCCCGTAAAGAAACCGCCGGGATCAGGACGCCCCGGCGGCAAAATGTTTACATTTCCCGCATATCCCCCAGCGCGTCGGCGAGGCGGGCAAGGCCCTCCAGCGGCACGGCTTCGCCGCGCACGCGCTCGGGAAGGCCGGCGCGGGCGACGGCCTGCGCGGCGGCTTCGGCGGAGAGGGAAAAGGCGGCGCGCAGGTTGTTTTGCAGCGTCTTGCGGCGCATGGCGAAGGCCGCGGCGAGCACGCGCAAAAAGAGCGCTTCGTCGTTGGGGCGCACAGGGCGCTCCCGGTAGAGGTCGATGCGCAGAAAGGCGCTGACGACGTGGGGACTGGGCTCGAACGCCTCGGGCGGTATCTCTTCCAATATCTGCGGCTCGCCGAAATAGCGCACCAGGGCGGCGAGGGTGGCACCACTGCTTGTCGCCGGGGAGGCTCGTCATGCGCTCGGCGGCCTCCTTCTGTACCATCACGGCGATGCTCTGATAGCCCGCGCCGCGCAAAAGCAGGCGCTGTATGACGTCGGCGGTGATGTAGTAGGGCAGGTTGGCCACCACGCGCGCGCCGGGGGCGGGTGAGGGCGGAAAGGTCGGTTTTCAGCGCGTCGGCGTAGAGAACGCGGGCGTTTTCGCAGCCCTCGAGCATGGAAGAGAGCACCGGCTCCAGGCGCTTATCCAGCTCCACGGCGGTGACAGAGCGGGCGCGACGCGCGAGCAGGCAGGTCATCAGGCCGGGGCCGGGGCCGATCTCCAGCACATCGTCCGCCGCCGTGACACCGGCAAGGTCGATGAGGTGGGAAAGCAGGTTTTCATCCAGCAGGAAATTCTGCCCCAGCGCGTGGGCGGTCTGAAAGCCGTGCTTTTCCAGCAGCACCCGCGCGCGCAGGCCGGGGGAAATATCGTTCATGCATTTGCCTCCCATTCGTCGCGGAGGATACTGTAGACCACTGTATCGACAAAGCGCCCTTTGAGAAAACGCTGTTGACGCAGCACGCCCTCGCGGGCCATGCCCGCCTTCTGCATCACCCGGCCGGAGGCAGGGTTGTCGGGATCGTGTACGGCGGCTATGCGGTGGAAGTTCACCTGCGCAAACAAAAAATCCACGAGCGCGCGCAGGGCTTCCGTGGCAATGCCGCGCCCCCACCAGCGCCTGCCCAGGCAATAGCCCACTTCGCAGTTCAGGTCGGCCTCCGACATGCGCGCGACTCCGACGCTGCCGATGAGCGTTCCTTCAAAAACGATCCCCCAGTTGTAATAGTCCGGCTGGCCGTAACCCGCAACGACGCCTTCCAGATAGGCGCGCGAATCCGCCTCGCTTGCGTGCGGCTCCCAACTCACATAGCGCGCCACTTCCGCATCGCCCGTCCAGTTGCGGAACATATCCCCCGCGTCTGCAAGACACATGGGGCGCAACAGGAGGCGGCGCGTTTCAAGCGGGACCGTACCCCGGTGGGTAAGCTGCATATCTTCCTCCTTTCAGCAGAGAAAGCGGCCCCGGGCGCCGTCAGGCCCACGGCCGCAAAAATCGTCCGATACAGAATACAGTGCTTCCTGCCGGCCGCACGCTTCCCCAGCGTCCCGGCTGTCAGGCCGTTTTTTCCACATCCTGCGCCCTCACGAAGGGAAGATCGGTCATTCCTCCTCCATGGAACGGCGGGTGACCTTGGCGGCGATGCGGCGCACGTTCTCCGCCATGTCGAGGAATACGTTGGTCTCCGCGAGCATGATCAGCGCCGCGATGATCATCATCACCATCACGACGATGCCCATGACCTTGCCCGAGATCGTGTATGCGTAGCTGATGGTCGTGGTCGCGCCATCGACCTGCATGTTGGGCAACTGTTGCAAAATGTCCTGCGCCTGCGCCATGGTCTGCTGCGCCTGGTCGATCGCGGCCATGACGCCGAGGCCGAGGAAAACGCCGCCCAGGATCATCAGGATGGCCAGCACCCAGACGATGACGCGCATCAGGCGGATCCAGCCCTTGCCCTTCGCTCCTCTTCTTGCCATGTTTCTTCTCCTTTCTCCTTTTCAAAAGCCCCGCAGTTTCCGCAGCGAACCTGCCGGGACTATTTCGTGCCGAAGAGACGGTCGCCCGCGTCGCCAAGGCCGGGGACGATGTACTTGTGCTCGTTGAGGTGGTCGTCGATGGCGGCGATGTAGAGATCGACGTCGGGATGCGCCTTCTGCAAAGCCTCCACGCCCTCCGGGCAGCCCACCAGGCAGACCAGCTTGATGGTGTTGCAGCCGTGCTTTTTGAGGATGTCGATGGCGGCGATGGAGGAGCCGCCCGTGGCCAGCATGGGATCGAGCACCAGCATTTCGCGCTCGCCCACGTCCGGCGGCAGCTTGCAGTAGTACTCCACCGGCAGGTGGGTCTCCGGGTCGCGGTAGAGGCCGATGTGGCCGACCTTGGCCGCGGGCACGAGGTTGGTCACGCCGTCCACCATGCCCAACCCCGCCCGCAGGATGGGCACGATGCCCAGCTTCTTACCGGCGAGCACGTGGGTCTTGCACGGGGAGACGGGGGTCTCGATCTCGACCTCCCTGAGCGGCAGGTCGCGCGTGACCTCATAGGCCATCAGCATGCCGATCTCCTCGAGGAGCTGGCGGAAGTCCTTGGTGCCACAGTTTTTGTCGCGCATTAAAGAGAGTTTGTGCTGTACCAGCGGATGGTCCACCACGACGACTTTGCCCATCTGTATATCCTCCTTGACGGCGCGCAGGGAAACGCGGCGGGGCAAGCGTTTGCGTCCCGCCGCGTCCGGCTCGCCTGTTTTTCCCCATTATACCCGATTTTGCCGGGAATGACAATAGACGCGCCGCAGAAATTCCACAAATATGCCTTTATACGCCCGGATCGCGCAAAAACTCCACCAGCATCCTTTTCGCGCCCTCGCAATCGGCAAGGGAGATGGTCTCGCAGGCGGAATGGACGTAGCGGCAGGCGATGGAGATGGTGCCCGCCAGCACGCCCGCGCGCGCGGCCTGCATGGCGGCCGCGTCGTTGCCGCCGGCGGTGAGCACTTCGCGCTGCGTTTTCACACCGACGCGCCCCGCGGCCTCTTCCAGCCCCCTGACCACGCGCGGGGAGCAGACCAGGGAGCTGTCGCGCACCTTGACGCAGGGGCCTTCCCCGGCTTTGACGGCGATCTTCGGACCCTTGGGGGTATCGCCGGAGAGCGTCACGTCCAGCGCCACGCCGATCTGCGGATCGACGCCGTAGGCCGCCGTGCGCGCGCCGCGCAGCCCCAATTCCTCCTGCACGGTAAAGACGAACGCCACTTCGTTTTCGCAGTCGCCCAGTTCCTTCATGGCCTCCAGCGCGATGGCGCAGCCCACGCGGTCGTCCACGGCCGGGGCGGCGATCATGCCGTTGGCCATTTCAAAGGCGTCCGGGGCGTAGACGGCCACGTCGCCGAGGGCGACCATGTTGAGGGCGTCCTCGCGGTCCTTCGCGCCGATGTCGATGAAGAGGTCGCTCATTTTGTTGTCGTCGGCGGAGAAGCGCTCGGTCTCGTTGGAGACGACGCCGTTGACGCCGTTTGCAAAGACGACATGGCGGTTGAGGGAGGCGCGCTTGCTGACGCCGCCGGCGTTGTGGACGCGCAGAAAGCCGTGCTTGTCGGCGTCGAGCACCACAAAACCGATGTGATCCATGTGCGCCGAAACCATGATGCGCCTGCCGCCCTCTTTGGCGGCGCGGCGGACGCAGATGAGGTTGCCCAGCGCGTCCGCGCGCACTTCGTCGCAGCAGGGGCGGGCCAGTTCGGCGATCGTCTCGCGGATGGCGTCCTCGCGGCCGGTGCCGCCGTAGGTATTCAAAAGCGTAAAGAGCGTCTGTTTCATCTCACTGCCTCCTCAGATAGCTGTCGGCAAGGCGGTACTGCGCCTCGATGTCGGAAAAGGCGGCCACGCTGGCGCCGGAATGGATGTTGCGGCAGGGCACGCTGAGCACGCCCGTGGGCACGCCCGCGCGCGCAAGCTGTATCTCGCCCGCGTCGTTGCCGCCGGTGACGGACTGCTTGAACTGCCAGGCGATGCCCTCCTCCTTGGCCACGTCGCGCAGCTTCTGCCACACGGGGCGGCAGGAGACGCTGGCGCGGTCCATGAAGGAGATGGCCACGCCCTCACCCACGCGGCAGACGCGCAGGTGGGAAGGCACATCGCCCAGGTCGTTGGAGGTGGTGCCTTCGAGGATGACGGCCTCGTCGGCTTCGACATTGTGGCCGACGCAGGCCGCGCCGCGCAGGCCGATCTCTTCCTGCACGGTAAAGGCGCAGGTGATGTCGCAGGGGTAGTCGTTTTCCAGGAGGCTCATCAGCGTCATGCAGCCCACGCGGTCGTCCAGCGCCTTCGCTTTGACAAGGCCCGCGCCGAATTCGCGCCAGTCGGAGCGGAAGGAGACGTAGTCGCCGACGCTAACGAGCTTTTCGGCCTCTTCCTTCGTGGACGCGCCGATGTCGATGTACAGTTCCTCGTGTTTGAGCACTTTTTCAAACTCGGCGCGCGTCTGCAGATGGATGGCCTTGGCGCCGATGACGCCGGGCACTTCCTTCTCCCCCACCAATACAGGCTTGGAGACGACCACGCGGGCGTCGACGCCGCCCACCGGCTCGTAGCTGAGAAGGCCGTTGTCATTGATGCCCAATACCATGAAGCCCACTTCGTCCATGTGGGCGGCGAGAAGGACGTGTTTTTTGCCCTCCGTGCCCTTCTTGTAGGCCATGAGGTTGCCGATGGGGTCTGTCCAGACGCGTGTGGCGTGTTTTTCCACGTGGGCGCGGATGAAATCGCGCACGCGGCCCTCGTCGCCGCTGACGCCGCGCAGCAGGCAAAGCTCCTTTAGAACCATGAAAATCCCTCCCATTCCCGGGCGATCTTTTCGATCACCAGCGCGATGAGGCGGCCCGTTTCCCGCACGGTGTCGAGCTTTAAAAGCTCCACGGTGGTGTGCATGTATTTGAGCGGTATGGACAGAAGCAGCGACGGAACGCCCCCGGCGGCGGTCTGCGTCTCGCAGGCGTCGGTAGCGGTGACGCCTGTGCAGACCTCCATGACGGTGTCCACGCCGTTCTCCTTCGCCGCCTCCACGGCGATTTTTTCCAGCTTCGGCTGGATGTTGGGGCCGTGGGCGACGGTCACTTTGTTTACGGGATAGGCCTCCCACTTGCCGGTGCCGGGGCCTTCGCCGTGGGTGACGTCGATGACGATGGCGAGGTCGGGCTTTAAGCGGAAAGCGGCCGACTTCGCGCCCACGGAGCCGATCTCCTCCTGCGTGGTGGAGACAAAATACGTCTCCGCGGGGACGCTGCGCTGGGAGAGCAGTTCCGCGGCCACGAGCATCGCCGCCACGCTGGCGCGGTCGTCCATGGTCTTGCCGGCCATGCAGCCGTTGGCGAGGCGCAGGGAGGGCGCGAGCATGACCACCATATCGCCCACGTGCACGCGCGCGCGGACTTCCTCGGGCGTGTAGCCCACGTCCACGTAGAGATCCTCCAATTTGAGGGCCTTTTCGCGATCCTTTTCGGTGAGCAACTGCGGCGGCTTGGCGCCGATGACGCCGTAGAGCGGGCCGGAGGCTGTCTGCACGCTGACCTCCATGCCGGGGAGTATGCGCGGATCGACGCCACCGCTTTTGAAAATGCGCAGGCAGCCGTCGTCCTCGATCTTGCTGACGACGAGGCCGATCTCGTCCTGATGGGCGCAGACGATGACGCGCGGCCCGTTGCCCTGCGCGCCGACGCGGGCGTAGAGGTTTTCCAGATCGTCTGTAAACACATCGTCGGCCAGGGGGCGGAACCATTCGGCGATGCGGCCGTTCACGCCCGCCTCATAGCCCGGCACGCCGGGCAGGGCGGTGACTTCGGCGATGAACTGTGCGATCTTTTCGATATCCAAGTCGTTCCCTCCTTTGCTACTGGGCGTAAGGCGCGGCGGGGCGCACCACGGCGGCGCCGCGCTCCTTGTCGAAATGGTCGAGCACGAGCAGCGAGCGCGCGCCCTCCACGAGCTTCTGTTCCGGCAGACGCGTGGCGATCATCACGCCCACGCCCACCACGTCGGCCTGGAATTCGCCCATCATGTCCACCATGCCCTGCAAGGTGCCGCCGCCCTTCATGAAATCGTCGATGATGAGGGCGCGCTGGCCGGCGCGCACGGCGCGGCGGGCGAGCGCCATGGTCTCGATGCGGTCGCCGCCGGAGACGTAGTTGATCTTCACCGCCGAGCCCTCGTAGGCGCGGCTGTCGCGGCGGGCGATGACCAGCGGCACGCCCAGGGCGCGCGCCGTCATCAGGGCGATGGGGATGCCCTTGGTCTCCATGGTGAGCACGAGGTCGGGCTGGCGGTCGTAGTACTGCGTGGCCAAAATTTCGCCGATCGCCTGGGCGGTATCCGGCTCGCTGGTGACGTCTGATGTATAGAGGAAGCCGCCCGGCAGCATCCTGCCCGGTTCCCCGAGGCGCTCTGCCAGCTGCGTGAGCGTGCGCGCGGCGCGCTCGCGGCTGACGACGGGGCGGAAGCGCGCCCCGCCGGCGGCGCCGGCCACGGTTTCCAGTTTGCCAAGGTCGAAGCGCTTGAGGGACTCGGCCACCAGGTCGATGTCCTCGCTGACGGTGGACTTGGCGGCGTCGAACAGCGCGCAGAATTCCCCCAGCGTATGGATGCGGTTGGGCGCGTCGGTGAGCAGGCGCGCAATGGCGCTGAGGCGTTCGTTCCGCTTGATCTTATCCACGCGGAGCCCTCCATTCCCGAAGATTTTGTGTATCGCACACCATTATAATTCGGATTCCCGCGTTTTTCCATCCTTTTTGTTCGGCTTTTGGGCAAATCCAAAATTTTAACTTTGCTCCGGGCGGGTTTTGGACTATAATGTAGTGAACAAACCCCCTGGGGCCGGAGGTGGACGGTATGACGCAGATCCGCGACGTAAAGCGCGTGCATATGATCGGCGTGGGCGGCAGCTCCATGTCGGGGCTGGCCGGCCTTTTGAAGGACGAGGGATACGAGGTGTCCGGCTCTGACCGCACCCGCTCACACAAAACCGACGCCCTGGAAGCGCGCGGCGTGAAGGTGCTCATCGGCCACAGGCCGGAAAACGTGCACGGCGCGCAGCTGGTCGTCTACTCCGCCGCCATCGCGCCGGACAACCCCGAGCGCGCCGAGGCCGCGCGGCTGGGCATAGCGCAGATGGAGCGCTGCGACCTCATCGGGCAGCTGATGAAGGGCAGCGAGTGCGCCATCGCCGTCAGCGGCACGCACGGCAAGACCACCACCACCTCGATGCTGGCGCAGGTGTTTTTGACCGCCGGACGCGACCCGAGCGTACACATCGGCGGCGAGCTGGATTTCCTGGGCGGCTCCACGCGGCGCGGCAAGGACGAGTTCATCCTCGAAGCCTGCGAATATAACCGCAGTTTTTTGCACTTCTACCCCACCGTGGCGGTCATCCTCAACATCGACGAGGACCATCTGGATTGCTACAAGGACATAGACGACATTGAGCGCACGTTTTTGCAGTTCGCGCGCCTGGCCAAATTCGCAGTCGGCTGGGGCGACGATGTGCGCGTAAGGCGCGTCATCGACGAAAGCGGCCTGCCCCACATCACCTACGGGCTGGGCGAGGGAAACACGCTGCGGCCGGAAGGGCTTTGCTACGACGAACACGGCCGCGCCCGCTTCACCGCCCTCTGGGAGGGGAAGCCCGTGGGCGAATTTGCCCTCGGCGTGCCCGGGGAGGCCAACATGCTCGACGCGCTGGCCGCCATCGCCGTGGCGCATCTGCGTAAGCTGCCGATGGAGGCTGTGGCCGAGGCGCTTCACAACTTCCGCGGCGCGCACCGGCGCAATGAACTGACCAGCGTCACCGACGGCGTGAAGGTGTATACCGACTACGGCCACAACCCCGCCGAGATCAAATCGGCGCTGGGCATCGCCGCCATGGAGCCGCACAAGACCCTCTGGGCCGTGTGGCAGCCGCACACCTATTCGCGCACCAAGGCGCTGTTTGACCAGTTTTTGACGACGTTTGACAAGGCCGACAAAGTGCTGGTGACGGACATCTGCGCCGCGCGGGAGAAGGACCCGGGCGACATCCGCTCGGAGATGCTCATCGGCCCTTTGCGCGAGCGCGGCGTGGACGCGGTGCTCACCCCCACGTTCGACGACGCCGAAGCCTATCTGCGCGCCCACTGGCAGGCGGGCGACGTGGTCATCACCCACGGCTGCGGGGACATCGACCTGCTCAACGAGCAGATCGCCCTGCATGGAGATACAGTGCCGGAGCATTAGTCTCTCCGGCGGGGCGGAAAGATTCCGCCCGCGGTGTTGCGTCTTGCGCGGTTTTCCGCGGGACGATAAAACGCCATTCGCCGTCCGGCTTTTCGGGCGGCAGATCAGACAAAGGAGGAATTTCCCCATGAACGAGAACATCAAAGCCGTCGCCATACGAATATGCGACCTGCGCGAGATTATGGGCTACACCCAGCAGGAGGTCGCCGAGCGCTCGGGCGTCCCGCTCGAGGATTATGTCGCTTACGAGGCGGGCGAAAGGGATTTCTCCTTCAGCCACCTGTTCAACATCGCATCGACGCTGGGTGTAGATATTTCTGACCTCCTCACCGGCGAAAGCCCGAAACTCAAGGGCTACATCCTCACCCGCGCGGGCAAGGGGCTGGCGTTCGACCGCCGCAAGGCCTACCATTACGAACACCTGGCCTACAACTTCCGCGACAAGAAGGCGGAGCCGTTCATCGTCACCGTGGAATACGACCCCACGGGCGCGCCCAAGACCGCGCACGACCATGAGGGGCAGGAGTTTGACTACGTGCTCACCGGCCACATGAAGATCGTGCTGGCGGGCAACGAGGTCTATCTCGGCCCGGGCGACTCCATCTACTACGATTCGTCCATCCCCCACGCCATGTATGCCGTTGAGACGGACTGCCGTTTCATCGCCGTGGTCATCAAATAACCGGAGGTCAACAGACGCCATGACGCTCTACCAACGCTTTTTGAGGAAGCCGGAATTCGGCTCCTATGAGGATTTTCTGCACAATTTCCGCATCAACGTTCCCGAGAACTTCAACTTTGCCTACGACGTGCTCGACGTCATCGCCGAGGAAGAGCCGGACAAGCGCGCCCTGCAGTGGGCGCACATGGACGGCCGCGAGCGCGCCTTCACCTTTGCCGAGATCTCCCGCCTTTCCAAGCAGGCGGCCAACCTCTTTGTCCGTCTGGGCATCCAAAAGGGCGACAAGGTGATGCTCGTTCTGCGCCGGCACTACACCTTCTGGATCGCCATTATGGCCCTGTGCCGCATCGGCGCGGTGGCTGTGCCCGCGACGCATCTTTTGACCAAAAAGGACATCGTCTACCGCGCCAACTGCGCGGGCATCAAGATGGTGGTCACCTCTGCGGAAGGCTGCTTCGCCGCCAGCTGCGAGGAGGCCCTGAGCGAGTGCCCGACGGTGGAAAAGCTGCTCATCGTCGATGGCGAGCGCGAGGGCTGGCTGGACTTTGAGGCGCTGCTTGCTGAGGAATCCGACGAGTTCCCCCGCCCGGCGGAGCCGCTCAAGCACGACGACATCATGCTTTTGTACTTCACCTCCGGCACGTCCGGCATGCCCAAGATGGTCGGCCACAATTTCGACTACCCCCTGGGGCATATCCAGACGGCGGTATTCTGGCATCAGTGCGTCGACGGCGGTCTGCATCTCACCGTCTCGGAGACTGGTTGGATGAAGTCCGTGTGGGGCAAGCTCTACGGACAGTGGCTGGCCGGCTCGGCCATCATGGTCTACGATTTTGAAAAGTTCGTGCCCAAGGACATGCTGGCGGTGCTGGAAAAGTACAAGGTGACCACCTTCTGCGCGCCGCCGACCATCTACCGCTTCATGATCCTCGAGGACGTGTCCAAATACGACCTTTCCTCCATCCAGCACTGCACCACGGCGGGCGAGCCGCTCAACCCCGAGGTGTTTGAAAAGTGGAAGGAGCTCACCGGGCACGAGCTGCGCGAGATCTTCGGGCAGACGGAACTGTGCGTCACCGTGGGCACCTTCCCGTGGATGAAGGTCTGCCCCGGCTCCATGGGCAAGCCCTCGCCGCAGTTCGACGTGGACGTCGTCGATGAGGACGGCAAGAGCTGCCCCGCCGGCCAGGTGGGCGAGATCGTGGTGCGCACGCAGTACGAGACGCCCGTGGGCATGTTCCTGGGCTACTACCGCGACGAGGAAGGCACCAGGGCTGTCTGGCACGACGGCATGTATCACACGCGCGACCTCGCCTGGCGCGATGAGTGGGGCTATTACTGGTACGTGGGCCGCGCCGACGACGTCATCAAGTCCTCCGGCTACCGCATCGGGCCGTTTGAGGTGGAGAGCGCGCTGATGGAGCACGACGCCGTGGTGGAGACTGCCATCACCGGCGTGCCCGACCCGGTGCGCGGCCAGATCGTCAAGGCCACCATCGTGCTGAAAAAGGGCTACGAGCCGAGCGAGGAACTGAAAAAGGAACTTCAGAACCACGTCAAGAAACTGACCGCGCCGTACAAGTACCCGCGCGTCATCGAATTTGTGGACGAGCTTCCCAAGACCATCTCCGGCAAGATCCGCCGCGTGGAGCTGCGCGAGCGCGACAGCCAGAAGGCCAACCACTGACGCATATCGCGCGCCCCGTCCGTGTCCTGCGGGCGGGGCGCGCCTTAAAAGGAGCAAAAGAGCATGGACTGGCAGTTTTCCCGGCGCGCGCTGCGCTTTCAGCCCAACATCTTCAACGTCCTCAAAGACCTGAAAGGGGAGCGGCTTGCGCGCGGCGGGTGGGTGTGCGACCTCTCCGTGGGCACGCCGGACTTCCCCGTGGCCGAGCACATACGCGCGGCGGCCGCGCAGGCGGCGCTCGACCCGGAAAGCTACAAGTACTCTCTGGGGGATCTTCCCGAGCTTACGCGGGCGGTACAGCGCTGGTACGCGCGGCGCTACGGCGTCACGCTGGCGGAAAATGAAGTGATGAGCGTCTACGGCTCGCAGGAGGGCATCGCCCACATCGCCATGACGCTGTGCGACCCCGGAGACGTGGTGCTCGTGCCCGACCCCTGCTACCCCATCTTTGCCATCGGCCCCTCGCTGTGCGGCGCGGAGGTGGCGTATTACCCGCTGGACGGGCAAAGCGGCTATCTGCCCGACCTTGCCGCCATCGGAGAGGAAATTGCGCGCCGGGCGAAGATGATGATCGTCTCCTTCCCCGCCAACCCCGTGGGCGCGGTGGCCCCGCGCGCCTTTTACGACGATCTGGTGGCCTTCGCGCGCAAATACAACATCTGCATCGTCCACGACAACGCCTATTCGGAGATCGTCTTTGACGGCAACGAGGGCATGTCGTTTTTGAGCGTGCCCGGGGCGATGGAGGTGGGCGTGGAGTTCAATTCCCTCTCCAAGACCTACAATCTCACCGGCGCGCGGCTGTCGTTCTTGCTGGGCAACAAGGCCATCCTCGAGCGCTTCCGCGCCTTGCGCACGCAGATCGACTACGGCCTGTTCTACGTGGCGCAGCGCGCCGCCATCGCCGCCCTGGACGGGCCGCAGGAGGGCGTCGTCCGCCAGCGCGAGGAATACCAGCGCCGCCGCGACGCCCTCTGCCACAGCTTCACCGCCGCCGGCTGGGACGTGCCCGACGCCAAGGGGACGATGTTCGTCTGGGCCAGGACCCCGCGCGGCTGGGAGGACGACGAGGCTTTCGTCACCGAGCTTTTTACGCGCACGGGCATACTCGTAACGCCCGGCAGCGCCTTTGCCTCGCGCGGGAAGGGGCACGTGCGCTTCGCGCTGGTGCAGCCCGCGGACATGCTTTCCGGCTGCGCCGCGCGGCTGCGAAACAGCGGCTTCCTCGGCTGATTTGACGGGCGGCGCAAAAGATGGTACAATATTTGCAGCAACGACCCTGGGGAGGAACGCATCCTTGAAACGCTTTTGTATGGCGCTGCTGGCGCTTGTAATGCTGCTGGGCAGCGCGCGGGCGGAGGAGGATATCTTCGCCGCCACCATCGCCACGCCCACGCCCACGGCGGGCGTCGGCTCCATCGGCCTGGCGATCTCCGAATACACCTACGCGGTCATCAGCAACGACACGCTGGGCGTGCGCTTTTCCTACCCCTCGCACTGGGTGCAGACCCCCGGGCGGCGCACCATCTGCTATGAAGAGCCGGTCGGCGAGGGCGACATACCCGCGCGCATGGCCGTGTCCGTCAAGCAGCTGGACGACCGGCCGGACGACGATGAGCTGGTCTCCCAGCTCTCGGCGTTCATCACCGTTATTTTCACGCAGTTCGACCGCTATGAGATCGGCAACCTCATCACCGACGTGTCGTTCATGGACAAATCCGCTTATTCCACCATCTACCGCGGATACAAGGGCGACCAGGTGATCGAGGGCATGGCCATACTCACCGGCGTGGGCTCGAAAGTCTACCTCTACCACTTCTCCTGCTCCGCCGAGGATTACGAGGCGATGACCCCCGTGCGCGAATACATGCGCTCCCATGTAGAGGCCAACAACGCCTGAGGGTGTGGCAAGCCCTGACCCTGTAAGCGTAGACCGCCCCGGCCTTGGAAAGCCGGGGCGGTCAGGATGTTGACAAAGTGGGCAGACTGGCAGAGCGTTGAGAAAGCCTGCAAGACAAGGAAGCTGTACTTGCAGCCAAGGGAGCTTACTTAGACGTAAGTGACCGCAGGATGCAAGTGCAGCTGACGAGGAAATTTTGCCGGCGGCAAAATTTGTCGCCAAGGGCGACTGGATTTGACGATCCCAAAGGGCTCGACAAATCCACCGCAGGAAGCAAAAATCGCTTCTGATTTTTTGTATATCAGAGCGATTTTTGCGGTTGTAGGCTTTGTCAGCGCTCTGACCGCCCCGGCCTTGGAAAGCCGGGGCGGTCTTTTGCCTTCCGCGCGCTCCCGCCTGGGAAAAGGGAACGGGCGCCGGGGGGAGACGTCGGGCGGCTGCGGATGTTCCCCCGTCCCCTCCACCATGGCGCGCCTTCCTCGTCCCCGCCGCATCCCGTTCCCGCCGGTCGCCCGGCAGCATCAGTATAGCGGTTTTCGCGGCAGACGCACAGAGAAAAACGTCAGAATGTACGTTTGCGGCGGCGAACTGTCGCCAAACGGCGCTGAACGGCGCGGCGGGGGTGCAAAGAACCTCCGCCGCCGATTTGTCATGCCTGGATCTGCCCGAAGATGCCGGCCCTTTGGGCGGCCTCGACGAGCGCCTGGCCGATCCTGTCCGGGGTTTCGGCCACGACCGCGCCGGCTTCGCGCAGGGCGGAGACTTTGCCCGCCGCCGTGCCCTTGCCGCCGGAAATGATCGCGCCCGCGTGCCCCATCCGCTTGCCCGCCGGTGCCGTGCGCCCGCCAATGAACGCCGCCATGGGTTTCCCGGGGTGCGATTTCAGCCATTCCGCCGCTTCCTCTTCCCCGCTGCCGCCGATCTCGCCGATCAGCACCATCGCCAGCGTCTCCGGGTCGTCGTAAAACGCGTCCAGCACCTCCACAAAGCCCGTGCCCTTCACCGGGTCCCCGCCGATGCCCACCGCCGTGGACTGGCCGATGCCGCGCATCGTCAGCTGGTTCACCGCCTCGTAGGTCAGCGTCCCAGAGCGCGAAACCACGCCCACGCGGCCGCGCTTGCAGATGTAGCCCGGCATGATGCCCAGTTTGCACTCGCCCGGCGTGATCAGGCCGGGGCAGTTGGGCCCGATCAGGCGCGCCGCCTTGCCCCGCAAATGTTCCTTGACCTTCACCATGTCCTGCACGGGGATGCCCTCGGTGATGCACACCACCAATTCCATGCCCGCGTCGATGGCTTCCAATATGCTCTCCCCCGCCGCGGCCGGCGGCACGTAGAGGATGCTGGCGTTCGCGCCCGTACCTTCGCGCCCTTCCCTGACCGTATCGAACACCGGCAGACCGAGACATTCCGCGCCGCCCTTGCCGGGCGTCACGCCGCCGACGATCTTCGTCCCGTAGGCGAGCATCTGCTCCGCGTGGAAGCGCCCCTGGCTTCCGGTCATCCCCTGCACCAGCACGCGCGTGTCCCTGTTTACGTAGATACTCATGCGCCCGCCCCCTTTGCCAGGCGGCAGGCCTTTTCCGCCCCGTCCGCCATGTCCGCCGCCGCGACGATGTTCAGGCCGCTTCCCGCCAGGATGCCCTTCCCCGCCTCCGCGTTCGTGCCCTCCAGTCGCACCACCAGCGGCACCTGTACCGCCAGCTTGCGCGCCGCCTCCACCACGCCCTCGGCGATCACGTCGCAGCGCATGATGCCGCCGAAAATGTTGATGAATATGCATTTGACCTTGCTGTCAGCAAGGAGGATGGAAAACGCGCCCGCGACCTTTTCCGCCGTGGCGCTGCCGCCCACGTCCAGAAAATTGGCCGGGCTGCCGCCGAAGGATTGGATGATGTCCATCGTCGCCATGGCCAGGCCCGCGCCGTTGACCATGCAGCCGATATCCCCATCCAGGCCGATATAATTGAGGTCGTACTTCGCCGCCTCCGCTTCGCGCGCGTCCTCCTCGTTGGGGTCGCGCATCGCGGCGATATCCGCGTGGCGGAAAAGCGCGTTGTCGTCAAAGTTGACCTTCGCGTCCGCGGCGACCAGGTTGCCCTCGCCGTCCACGGCCAGCGGGTTGATCTCCACCAGCGAACAGTCCTTCTCCGTGAACAGGCGGTAGAGGTTTTTGCACAGGGGTATGAACTGCTTGACCTCTGCCTGCGCAAGGCCGAGCTTCTTGCCCATTTCCCGCGCCTGATAGCCGGTCATGCCCAGATACGGGTCGATCTCCTGCGTGAATATTTTCTCCGGGGACGTCTTTGCCGTTTCCTCGATCTCCATGCCCCCGGCGGGGGAGGCGATGAGCACCGTCCGACCGCGCGCGCCGTCCACGGTGAGGGAAAGATAGTATTCCCGCGCGATCTTGACGGCGCGGCTGACCAGTACCTTTTGCACCACGCGCCCCTGCGGCCCGGTCTGCTTCGTCACCAGTGTCATGCCGAGGATCCCGCCCGCCTTTTGCGCCGCTTCCTCCGGGGTGTTGGCAAATTTCACGCCGCCCGCCTTGCCGCGCCCGCCGGAGTGTACCTGCGCCTTGACGACGAAGGGCCCGCTTTGCAGCGCCCGGGCGACAGCCTCCGCCTCCGCGGGGGTCGAGGCGGACCCGCCCTCCGGCACGCGCACGCCATAGGCGGATAACAGCGCCGCCGCCTGGTATTCGTGTATCTTCATAAATTCCTCCTTACGGCAGCGTCACCGTCCACTTTGCCGACGCGCCCAGCTTCATGCCCTCGGTGAGGGCCAGCATGTTGACTTCCTCGGTGCCCCTGGGGATGTGCATCTTCACCGCCTCGCGCAGCGTGTCCTCCGGGGCGATGGCGAGCAATTCGTTGATCGCGCCCACGGCGACGATGTTCGCCGTCATCGGCTTGCCGACCACGCGCGTGGCCGTGTGGAGGATGGGCAGGGACACGACGTTGTAACTGCCCAGGTCGTCCGGCTCCAGCAGGGACTTGTCGATCATGATGAGCGCGTCCTCCGAGGTGTTGGCGCCGAATTTGTCCAGCGACGCCTGCGTCAGCGTCAGCAAAAAATCCGGCTGCATCACCTTGGGGTAGGTGATCTCGTTTTCGTCCACCACAAGCTCTGCGCGGCAGAGGCCACCGCGCGCCTCAGGGCCGTAGGACTGGCTCTGCGCCACACGCTTGCCGGCGAGGAACGCCGCCTCCGCGAGTATGATGGAACAGAGGATCACGCCCTGCCCGCCCGAGCCGGCAAAGCGCATCTCATAGCGCGTTTTCTTTTCCTTCACGCCTTCGCACCTCCCGCCGCCGCGATGATCTTATCGTATTCCTTCGTGTATTCAGGGCGCTCGCAGCGCGAGAGCTCGCCGTAGACGATCTTGCCCTTGAGCTCCTCAGCGCTCATGGAGCGCGCCTTCAAAGCAGGCACGGCGTTGTCGCGCTGCCACTTGAGCATCTCCACCGCGTCGCCCTTCTTGTTCTTGCGGCCGTAGTAGGTGGGGCAGACGGAGACGCACTCGACCAGGGAAAAGCCCTCGTGGGTAATGGCGTTTTCAATGAGCTTCACCGTCTGCGGCACGTGGTAGGCCGTGCCCCGCGCCGTGTAGGTCGCGCCCGCGGCCTCGGCGAGCTTGGGGATGTCGAAATCCGGGTCTATGCTGCCGTAGGGCGCGGTGGTGGCGAAGTCGCCTGTGGGCGTGGTCGGCGAAAACTGGCCGCCGGTCATGCCGTAGATGTTGTTGTTGAACACCACCACGGCCATGTCGATATTGCGCCGGGCGGCGTGGATGAGGTGGTTGCCGCCGATGGCGGTGGCGTCGCCGTCGCCGGTGATGACGACGACCTTCAGGTGCGGCTTGGCCATTTTGATGCCGGTGGCGAAGGCGATGGCGCGGCCGTGGGTGGTGTGCAGCGTGTCAAAGTTCATGTAGCCCGCCGCGCGCGAGGAACAGCCGATGCCGGAGACGATGACCACGTCCTTTTTGTCCAGCTTCAGGTTGTCGATGGCCAGCGCCACATCGCGCATGAGGATGCCGTGGCCGCAGCCCGCGCACCAGATGTGCGGCAGGCGCTCTTCGCGCATGTACGTTTCAATGAGCCTGCTGGCCATTACCTTGCCACCTCCCTGATCTTTTTGTAGATCTCGCCGGGCTTGAGGATGGTGCCGTTGACTTTGCCGATGTGGTGCACCTCGCACCTGCCCGCCGCCACGCGCTCCACTTCCAGCTTCATCTGCCCGTAGTTGAGCTCGGCGACGACGATGTGCTCCACCTGGTCGCAGATCTTTGAAAGCGCTTCCTCCGGGAACGGCCAGACCGTCACCGGGCGGAACATGCCGACGCGGAACTCGTCCAGACGCGCCGCGTCCACCGCCGCGCGGGCGCTGCGCGCCGTGCCGCCGAAGGAGACCACGCACACCTGCGCGTCGTCCAGCTTGTACGTCTCGTATTTCTCGATGTCGCCAAGGTTGTTTTCGACCTTTTTCATGATGCGCGTGCACTGGCGGTTGGCCTTGACCGGGGAATTGGTGGGGAAACCCCAGTTATCGTGGATCAGGCCGGTGATATTGTAAAAAACGCCCTCGCCAAACGGCGTGATGCGCGGCACCTGCTCGCGCGGCACGATGTCATAGGGCATGGAGGCCTGCTCGGGGTCGGCCTTGGTGAGGCGATCGAAGAGTTTGATCTCCTCCGGCTCAAAAAGCTCGATGCCCTCGCGCATGTGGCCGACGATCTCGTCCATGAGCAGGATCACCGGCACGCGGTATTCCTCGGCGAGGTTGAAGCAGCGGATGGTCTCCGAATAGGCCTCCTGCACGCTCCAGGGCGAGATGGCGATCACCGGGTGGTCGCCGTGCGTGCCCCAGCGCGCCTGCATGTAGTCGCCCTGCGAGGGCGAAGTCGGCAGGCCCGTGGAGGGGCCGGAGCGCTGCACATCCACCACCACGCAGGGGATCTCCGCCAGCGCCGCGAAGCCTATGTTCTCCTGTTTCAGCGAAAAACCGGGGCCGGAGGTGGCCGTCATGGACTTGACGCCTGCCACCGACGCGCCGATGACCGCCGCCATGCTCGCCAGCTCGTCCTCCATCTGGATGAACTTGCCGCCCACGCGGGGCAGTTTCAGCGCGCAGCCCTCGGCAATCTCCGTGGAGGGCGTAATGGGATAGCCGGCGAAAAAGCGCATGCCCGCCGCCAGGGCGCCTTCGACCACCGCTTCGTTGCCCTGTAACAACGCCCGGCGGTGCTTGCGCGCTGTTTTCGCCTCCTGCATGACCTGCGTCATTTCGCCGCGCCCCCTTCCGTCGCCGCGCCGCTCCATTCCTCATCGACGTCCAGCCATATGGCGTAGTCCGGGCAGCGCATCTCGCACAGCCCGCAGCGCGTGCATTTTTCCGGCTCCAAAATGCGTATCTTCTGTTTTACCAGCCCCAGCACCCCCTGCGGGCAGAACGCCACGCAGATGCCGCAGCCCTTGCACCAGCGCGCATTGGTGAACACGCGCTTTCCTTCCCGTTCCATCATTCGCTCGCTCCTTTTGCGTTGTTGGAGTCACCTTGGGAACGACTTCATTATAAAGGAAAACGATGCAAAACGCAACATTCTTGGTTGATTTTTGCTAGAAAAGCCTGCAAAAATATTCCGAAAGGGAAACGTTAATGCGTAGCCGTTAATGCAAAAACGGCGGGGCGCGCAGCGTCCGCCGTTGGGCAGCCGGAAGTCAGTCTTTCAAGGCCTGCCGCGTTTCCAGATCGCGGAAGAAGGCGAATCCGCCGGCGGATACGTAGCTGGAGAGGAACGCGGCGCAGATGTACATCAGGAACCCGTAGAGCGCCGTTTGCAGGGATGGGGCGACGGCGCAGTTGCGCAGAAAAGCGACAAAGCTTCTGATTGCGACCGCTTCCAATAGGTACCAGCCGATATAGCTGAGCGAAAAGCGGAAATACGCCGCCTTGTTGCCCCGCATGCGCTCGCGGCTGAGGCGCAGCGCCTCGCGGACGCGCAGCCGCGGCTCTTTCCAGAGCAGATAAGGCGCCATGGCGTAGCGGAGCATGGCGACGGCATAATAGAAGATCAGCGCCAGCACCGCGACGGACAGCGGCAGCATCACGTCGCCGGAAAGCAGGCCAAAATCCCGCGCGGAGGCAAGCAACGGCCACAGGGCGATGAGCCACTCCCCGGTGAGGAACGCGGTACAGACGCTCAGCCACAGAGCGCGCGGCAGTTGCCGCAGGCGGGAAAAAAGCTGGCGCAGCGTGGGCTTTTTGCCGCTGAAGGCGGCGTGCAGATTTTCATACTGCCCCAACTGCAACGCGGGGGTGAGCAGCGCGGAAACAAGCGTCAGCGCCAGGCCCACGAGCCAGAACGCCGGTTCCGCGCGGAAAAAGCCCGTCCACGCGGACAAGAGCTGCGGCATGTCCGGCCCATCAGGGACATGGGAGATCAGCGCCGATCGCCGCGCCCAGACGGACGTATGCGCGCGCGTCAAAGGGCCGAGATCGACGCTGAGGTCGATGCAGTACTCGGTCTGCGGGCCGTCTGCCGCGCTGATAAAATCATCGTATCCTTCCGGCAGCGTGGCGTCCGCCGCAACGGTCGCACCGTCTGAGACGCGCGTTTCGGCGGTCATGTCGCCAACGCTGAGCCGCGCGTTGTATAGAAGCGTAATCACCAGGCAGATCAGCGCCATGCGCAGCCACTTGCCGCGCAATGCCTCGCGGCCGGCTGCGCGCAACTGGCGGGCGGTGGGGCGACTGTTCCCTTCAGGGTGCGCGCTCGCTCCCGCCATGTTTTTCTCTGACATGCGCTTCCCCTCCCCCAACGCTCCGGGCTACAAAAGCGCCTCGAAGCTGTAAAAATCAACGCCGTGGAGGTTCACATTTTGCAGCTGGCGATGGCCGAGGCCGGTGTATATCCTGTAAGCGGCGGTGTTGTTGCAGGCGCAGAGGTAGCGCATGGCCTCGACGCCCTGCGCGCGCAGAAGCTCCATGCCGCCGAGGAAATAGGCCCTGGCGCGGCCCTTGCCCTGCAACGCGGGCGAGAGGCAGAAGCGGCAGGCCTCCACGGCGCGCTCTACCATCGTCCAGGAAATGCCGAGGCCGTCGAGGTCGTAGGGGTGCATGTAGGTGATGGCGGCGACGATCCCGCCGTCCTCGCGCCAGACGTAGAGATAGCCGCCCGCGAGGTCGTCGCGGATGGTCTGGGCGTTGGGATAGTCCTCGTCCCAGTGGGAATGGCCGCTTTGGTTGGCGGCGGCGGCAGCGGCGCGGTAGAGGGCGAGGACCTCCGCCGCGTCCGCGTTCGTGGCCCGTTCCGGCCTGTTCATGGTCGTTCCCCCTTTTTCGTCACTCCACAGCCACCAGCCGCAGCGATTCCACGCCCGGCACCTGCGAAAGCGTATCGAGCATGGCGTCCAGCGTGTCGCTCAATTCCGAGATGTCCATGGAGATGGTGACGCTGGCGCGGTCGTGGATGGGGAGGCTCTGGGTGATGGTGAGTATATTGACGGCAAAGCCCGTGAGGCGGTTGAGCACCTTGGAGAGCACGCCGCTTTGGTGGTCGAGCATCAGAAGCAGCACGGCCTTGCGCCCGGCGGTGAGGCTGGTGGGCTCGATGACCTTGTCCTTGTACTTGTAATAGGTGCTGCGCGAGATGCCTACCTGCCCGCAGGCGCCGCTCACCTGCTGGCAAGCGCCGCTCTCCAGCAGCCTGCGCGCCTCGACCACCTTGAGAAAATAGTCCGGCAGGGCGCTTTTTTCCACGATGAGATAATCCTTGAGCATGACGACACCTCCGAATATATGATAACACATCCGCGGCCGCAGGGGAAGCGGTTTTTTCATTGCTTTTCAAGCGGGTGCAAATGTGCTATACTGTGTTTATCACAAAAGCGGCGCGCGGAGGGAGGCCGGGGGATGTATTACGAGCCGTACAAGAAGCGGCGCGGCGACGCGCGCAGGGAAGAACGCGAGCGGCGCGGCGGCTGCCTGCCCCGGGCGCTGTGGTTTTTCGTCAAGCTCATCTTCAAGCTGGCGGTGCTGGTGGCGCTGCTGGCCGTGGTGGCCTACGCGCTGCCGCCGGGGCTTTTCAACGTGGAGCCGGAGGCTGACCTGAACATCGCCGCCGGGCTGCCGGATTCGCACGTGAACATACTGGTGCTGGGCGTGGACGCCGACCGCGGCGCGGGCCAGCGTTCGGACACGATCATGGTCGCCTCCGTGGGCTACAACTCCCTGAAGCTGACCTCCATACTGCGGGACACGATGGTGGACATAGACGGCCACGGGCGCGGCAAGATCAACGGCGCTTACGCCTACGGCGGCGCGGAACTGGCGCTGCGCACGGTGAACGAGACGTTTGCGATGAACATCACCAAATACGTGGTGGTGGACTACCTGACCATCGCCCGGCTGGTGGACGCGGTAGGCGGCGTGGACATCGTCATCTCCGAGGCGGAGATGGAGCAGATCAACCACAACAACGCCCGCTACGCCGGCTCCACGGCGGTGGCGGAGGACCTGGGCTACATGCCCAGGCAGGTGCTTGAATACAGCGAGGACGGCGTGACGCCCGTGCACCTGGACGGCTTGCAGGCGCTGGGGTACGCGCGCATCCGCAAGCTGGACAGCGACTTTATGCGCACGTCGCGGCAGCGGCGCGTGGTGCAGGCGGCGCTGACGGCGCTGCGCAGCCGGTTGTACGACCCGAGGGTGTACGTGCGGCTGGCGGACGTGCTGTTCAACACCATGGAGACGAACCTAAGCGCCGTGGAGATCGCCTCCCTGGGCATGAAGGCGCTGATGGGCGGCGAGATCGAGCAAATGCGTCTGCCGGTGGACGGCACATACGAGGACAACGGCTCGAGCATCAGCATAGACGCGGCGGCCAACGCGCAGGCGCTGCGGGATTTCATCTACGGATAGGAGGAAATTGGGATGGGCTGGACGAAAATCGACCGCAGCGCCTGGAAGCGGGAGGCCTATTTCCGTCACTACCACGAGGACGTGCCCTGCTTTTACAGCATGACCGTGCCCTTGGATGTAACGCGGCTGCGCGCGGCGGGGATGAAGCTGTACCCGGCGATGCTCCATGCACTTTCCACCGTCGTCAACCGCCACGAGGAGTTCCGCACGGCCATCGTCGCCGGCGAAGTGGGCGTGTACGACGTCCTCTTCCCCTGTTACACGGTGTTTCACCGGGAGACGGAGACGTTTTCCAACCTCTGGACGGCATACCGGCCGCGCTACGCCGACTTCCTGGCGGCCTACGAAGAGGACCTGCACCTCTACGGGCATTTGGAGGGCTTCATGCCCAAGCCGGACGCGCCGGAAGGGATGTTTACCGTTTCGATGCTGCCGTGGGCGAGCTTCGAGGGCTTCCATCTGGAGCTCCCACGGGGCAACGACTACCTTTTGCCCATCTTCACCATGGGCAGGATGTACGCGCGCGACGGGCGGACGCTTTTGCCGCTGGCGCTGCAGGCGCACCACGCCGTCTGCGACGGCTTCCACGCCTGCCGCCTGGTGCGCGAGGCGCAGGAACTGCTCGACGCCCCGGAGGCGTGGGACGGGCAATGAAAAACGGCGGAGGAGAATGTTCTCCCCCGCCGCTTTTCAGCGGTACGCGCGGATGAGCGCCTGCGTGCCCTCCTCGCCGTAGCCCTGCGCTTCCAGCGCGCGGAACATGGCCAGCACCTTTTCCAGCACCGGCAGGGGCAGGTCGTGTTCGCGGGCTTCCCCGTCCGCCAGCGTCATATCCTTGATAAAGTGCTTGATGAAAAAGCCGGGGGCGAAGTCGCCATGGGCGCTCTTGGGGCCGTTGTGGGAAAGCTGCCAGGAGCCCGCCGCGCCGCCGGAAATGGCGGCGATGACCTCGTCCACGTCCAGCCCCACTTCGCGGGCATAGGCGATGGATTCGCACACGCCCGCCAGCGTGCCGGCAAGGGCGATCTGGTTGGCCATCTTCGTATGCTGGCCGCTGCCGGCCGCGCCCATGTAGCGGATGGACGTGCCCATCGCCTCGAAAATGGGGAGGGCGCGGTCAAACGCGTCGCGGTCGCCGCCGACCATGATGGTCAGCGTGCCCTCGCGCGCGCCCGAGTCGCCGCCGGAAACGGGGGCGTCCAGGGCGCTCAGGCCCCTGTCCGCCGCCTCTGTATAGATGCTCTGCGCCAGGCGCGGGCTGGTGGTGGTCATGTCGATGACCAGCGCGCCGGGGCGGGCGTTTGCCAGTATGCCCTTGTCTCCGAAGTACACTTCCTTCACGTCCGGGGGAAAGCCGACCATGGTGATGACTACGTCCGCGTCGCGCACGCAGTCGGCCACGTTCTCGCGCCAGGCGGCGCCGGCGTCCAGCGCCTCAAGCGCCTTGGCGCGCGTGCGCGTATAGGCGCTGACCTCGTAGCCGTGCCTGAGCAGGTTTTTCACCATGCCGTTGCCCATGACGCCTACGCCGATAAAGCCGATCTTCATCCGCAAGACCTCCTCGTTGCCCGGGGGCGGTTTGGAAGTTAAATTCGCCGCGCAGGGACGTTTTTCCTGCCGCGAGGCTCGACAAAATATGATTTTTATAGTATAATCGTTCTGAAATTATCAATTCTTTGGAGGGTCCTATGGTTCATCCGCTGGAGCGGTGGTTTTTGTGGTTCGCCATTTACAGTTTAATCGGCTGGGTGTATGAAAGCATACTCTGCTCGGTGGCGGGCAAAAAGCTGGTCAACCGCGGCTTCCTCAACGGGCCGGTGTGTCCCATTTACGGCACGGGGGCGGTGGCGGTGGTGTTCGTTCTCTCGCCGCTCAAGGACATGCCCGTTTTGCTGTTCCTGGCCAGCGCTGTGCTCACCACCGCGCTGGAATACCTGACTTCCTGGGCGATGGAAAAGCTCTTTCACGCCCGCTGGTGGGACTATTCCCAGCGCTTTTTGAACATCCGCGGCCGCGTGTGCCTGCGGGGGTTCGTGGCCTTCGGGGCCATGTCCGTACTGGTGGTCCGCTATGTGCACCCGCGCGTGGCGGCGCTGACGGCGCGGCTTTCGGCCAGGGCGACGCATATCTGCGCGGCGGCGCTGGCGCTCTTATTCTGCGCCGACCTGGCGCTGACGCTCATCACCGTATTGGGGCTGGACAAGCGCCTGCGCGCCGCGCGCGAGGCCCTGCGCGAACAGCTGGAGGAGCGCGTGCCCCAGCTGCGCGGCCTGCACGCCTTCCAGATGAAGCGCCTGAGCCACGCCTTCCCTTCCCTGGACTTTACGCGCTACCACGAGGAATGGCTGCGCCTGCGCGAACGCCTGCGCCACAAGCCGCTGCGCATGGACGGCGGCCGGGACAGCGAACGATAGCGGCGGGCGCGCTTTGAAAAGATATTGTTAAACCGCAGGAAGCTACTTGACAAGCCGGGCGGGGCGTGGTATCCTTTAGGTAGTTAGTTAAAACTAACCAATGCGGGGAAAAACGACCCGGTACGGCCATGCGTCCGGGCAGGACCTCCGCCCCGCATGTGCATCCGGGCCCGTCCCGGCGCGCTTGGACCGGCGCGCGGGGAACGCGGCGGGCACGGCGCTCACTGCATGGCTCTCTTCCCTGCTCAAGGGCGCGGACGCGCGTGCGTCCGCGGCGGTGGAGAGGGCCGCCGCCTCCTCTATGGCCGGCGCGACGAAGCAAACCGTCGCGCCGGCTCCCGTTTTGGGGCAAAGGCCGACGGGCGGCAAGGGCGGTTGTGCCCCTGCGCCTTGCTCATTCCATATCGAACATGTTCAGCTGCTGGGAAAAAGCGGTTTTCCAGCGCGTGCTGAGGCGCTTGAACTCCTCGGCGTCCAGGCGGCGGAAGGGCTGCGCCCCGCGCGAAACGAGCGCGCGGTTGCCGGCATAGCCGGTGTAGGCGTAGACCCAGTCGCACAGGCCGCGCTTGAGGGCGTCGGCCTCGCCGCGCTTGCCGTCCGTGTTAAAGACGAAGGCAGCGCGCGCCAGGGAAAACACCAGCTTGCTGCGGGCGATGGCGTGGGGCACGGTGGGCAGCGCCTCCGGGTGCTCAAGCGAGAGCGCCGCCATGCGGCCTTCGGCGATGAGCGTTTGCATCGGCTCCTCCGCGATGTGGGCGAGCAGGCCGCCGGCGGGCACGTCGATGAGCGTGCCGCCCAGCTCCGCTACCATGGAGGCGGCCACGCGGGAGACGCCCAGCTCGCCGCCGGTGACGACGCTGTAACCGAGTTCGCAGGCGCCGCGCACGACGCCCTCGACGCCCTCGCGCACCTCGGGCGTGGTCTTGACGCCGCTCAAGCCCACCACGGCCACCGCCGGGCGATCGAGCAGCGCCCGCTCCCCGGCAAAGAACAGCGCCGGCGGGGCGGCGTTGCCCATGCGGGCGCGGAACTGGGGCGGATATTCCTCGTCGAAGCAGGTGACGATGCGCACGCCCTTTTCCATAAAACCCTCCAGCGCGTAGGTAAGCTGCACGCCGCGGTGCAAAAGCGTATAGAGGCGGTAGCCCTCCTCCTCGCTGACGCCCAGGAGCATCATCAGGCCGCTGATGTCCGCGCGCAGAAGCGCGCCCAGGCGGCCGGCGGCGCTGGACTTGACGCGGGCGAGCACACGGGCGTACTCCGCCGTGTTCAAGGGGCGCGCGTATTCGGCGCGGTCGGCGGAGAGCGGTATGGTCAAAAGCATGGTGGCAAAGGCGTCGTCGTTGTACATGGAGCTTCCTCCCCCGCCGCGCTTTGCGCGGCGATTCCATTATACCACAGGCCGGGCGGCGCTTCAACCGCCGTTGGAATGCAAAAGGGCTGCCCCAAATGACCATCCGGGGTCGTTTTGGGGCAGCCTCCCGGCCTCAGCCGGCCGCGCGCGCGACCCGCTTGGCCGCCTGGATGGCCTGCAGTTCGCGCTGGCGCTCCAGCAGGATGACCAGCCGCGGGCGGTTGTAGCGCTGGATGAGGATGAAGGGCAGGTTGCCGAAGAAGTCGTAAAGCAGCATGCAGATCCAGTTCCAGCCCCTGGGCAGCAGCATGAGGAACATGGGGCTGAGAAGGATGAGCACCACATGCACCAGCTCTGCCACGCAGGTTTCGCGGATAAGCCCTTCGACGTGCTCCGGGCTGCGCATGACGCCGATCTTCTTGCGGAAGGTATGGGGTATATAGCGGCTCATGTCCGGCACCTTGTCCTTCCAGCGGTTGATGCCCAGTTTCAAATAGATATCGCCGTTTCGCTCCCAACCGTGGCAGGCATAGGGAAAGGCGCGGTAGTCAAAGTTCTTGCGCGGCATCATCTCGCCAATCAGGAAGCAGAGCAGGCCCATCACCAGGCAGATGATGCCAAAGCGCAGGATGAGGCCGAAGAAGGCGGGGATCTGCGACAGCAAGCGGGAAAACATCCAAGACCTCCTTATCGGGGGCGTAGAAAAAGCCATTCTGGTTTCAGAAGCAGTTCTATCATTATAGCAAGACGCGGGAAAGAATGCAACGGATATTTGTAAGAGCGCAGATTAAAAAACAGCGCGCGCAAAAAAGCGCCGCCTCCCGGGTGGGGAGACGGCGCCTGGCGCCTTGGCGTTACTTGGCGTCGCCGGTGCGCGCGTAGTGCGGCAGCAGCTTCGGCGATTCCTCGGTCGGCTCGATGCCGGCGGCCTTCAACTCGGCCATGAACTTGTTCACATGCTCGAGCGTGGGCTTGCCCAGATGCACGTCCTTGCAGGCCTTGGCAGCGGAGATGCCGGCCTGACGGCCAAAGACGATGACGTCCAGCAGGGAGTTGCCCATCAGGCGGTTGCGGCCATGGATGCCGCCGACGGCCTCGCCGGCCACGAAGAGGCCGGGGATGCAGCTCTCGCACTGATCGTTGACGCGCAGGCCGCCGTTCTGGTAGTGCAGCGTCGGGTAGACGAGGATCGGCACCTTGCGCATGTCGATGCCGTACTTGAGGAACATGCGCAGCATGGCGGGCAGGCGCTTTTCCAGCGTGCCTTCGCCGTGGATCATGTCGATCATCGGCGTATCGAGCCACACGGCCTGGCCTTCGGGCGTGGTCACGCCCTTGCCGCGGGATTTGCACTCGCGGATGATGGAGGCGGCGGACACGTCGCGGGTCTCCAGCGGGTGCATGAAGGCTTCGCCTTCGGCGTTGATGAGCATGGCGCCCATGGAGCGCACCTTTTCCGTGACCAGCGCGCCGTAGATCTGCAGCGGGTAGGCCGCGCCGGTGGGATGGTACTGGAGGGTGTCGGCGTAGAGGAGCGGCACGCCCGCGCGATAGCCGAGGATGAGGCCGTCGGCGGTGGCGCCGTAGTGGTTGGAGGTGGGGAAGCCCTGATAGTGCAGGCGTCCCGCGCCGCCGGTGGAGATGATGACGGTCTTGGCGCGGGCGATGAGGTGGCGGCCCGTTTCCATGTTGAGCAGCACCGCGCCGGCGGCGTGGCCGTTTTCATCGAGGATCAGCTCGATGGCGGCGGTGAAGTCCACCACCGGGATCTCGCGGTTCCAGACCTCGTCGCGCAGCGTGCGCATGATCTCCGCGCCGGAGTAGTCCGCCGCCGCGTGCATGCGCTTGCGGGAGGTGCCGCCGCCGTGGGTGGTGATCATGGTGCCGTCCTCGGCCTTGTCGAACTCCACGCCCAGCTCGTTGAGCCACTTGACCGCGCCGGGGCCATCCATGACCAGCTTGCGCAGAAGCTCAGGCACGGCCGCATAGTGGCCGCCGCCAAAGGCGTCGAGGTAGTGCTGGGCGGGCGAGTCGTTGGCCTTGTCGGCGGCCTGGATGCCGCCCTCCGCCATCATGGTGTTGGCGTCGCCGATGCGCAGCTTGGTGACGATCATTACGTTGGCGCCGTTCTCGTGCGCCATGACCGCCGCGGAAGAACCCGCGCCGCCGCCGCCGATGACGAGCACGTCCACATCGTAATCGGGATGCTCAAGGTCGAGGTCGAGGCCGGAAACGCGGCTCTTGCCCTCGAGCAGCGCGCGCAGCTCGACGGGCACCTTGTCGCCCTTGTTGACGCCCACGCGCAGCGTATCGAAGCCTACGTCGCGGTAGTCCGGGTGAAATTCCTTCAAAAGCGCGTCCTTTTCCTCGGCGCTCATGCGGCGCGGCTCCACCCCGATGCGCGAAGCGCGGGTGGCTTCCACCTTTTTAATGGATGCGAGCATGTCCTGAGAATACATTGGTCAAGCCCCCTTACTTCTCGATTTCGCGGTTGTTGTAGAGCTCTTTGATCTCGTCGATCGGCTTTTGCATGATGTCCTCGATGAGGGCGTTGAACTCGCCTTCCTCGATGGCCTTGACGCGCTCGGTGAGGTGCTTGGCCTCGGGCGCGATGTACTTGCCGTTCAGGCGGCGGGCCAACAGGGCCACCTGCGGGTGGGAGATGCCGGCCGGGCAGCGGGAGGAGCAGATGCCGCACATGACGCAGTCAAAGGACTCCTCGGCGCACTTCTTGAACTCGCCGCGCTGGGCGTAGGCGATGTACTGCATGACGTTGAGGCTCTGCGGGCAGGCCTTGGTGCAGGCGTTGCAGCCGATGCAGCTGTAGATCTCCGGGTAGAGCTGCATCATGATCTGCTCCTGCGGGCGCACCTTCTCGATGTCGTAGACCTGCTTGACCAGCGGGAAGTACGGCAGCGTGGCCACGTACATGTTCTCCTCCACCTTGGTGGAGCAGGCCAGGCACATTTTCAGCTCCGAGGAGCCCTTGACGCGGTAGACGGTGGCGCAGGCACCGCAGAAGCCGTTGCGGCAGCCGCAGCCGCGCTTGAGCTCGTAGCCCGCGTATTCCAGAGCGCCCATGATGGTCAGGCTCTCCGGCACTTCGTATTTCTTGCCCATCAAATAGACCGTGATCATTTTATCAGCCATGGTTCAGCCCTCCATCAGTATTCGTCCGGCAGCTCGTCGAGCTGGTCAAAGCGGAACACGGGGCCGTCCTTGCAGACGTACTTGGTGCCGATGTTGCACCGGCCACACTTGCCCACGCCGCACTTCATGCGAAGCTCCATCGTGGTGTAGACCTGCGTCTTTTCAAAGCCCAGTTCGCCCAGCGACTGCAGGGTGAACTTGATCATGATCGGCGGGCCGCAGACCAGCACCGTCTTGTTGGGGTCAAAGCCCAGCTCGGTGACGTAGGCGGGCACGAAGCCCACGTGGCCGTCCCAGTCGTCCTGCGGGCGGTCGATGGTCAGGTGCACGTCCACATCCGGGGCCTTCATCCACACATCGCGGATGATGTCGATGTCCACCAGATCCTCCTTGGAGCGGGAACCGTAGACAATGTCGATATGGCCGTAGTCCGCGCGGTTGGCGAGCATGTACTCAATGACGCTGCGCAGGGGCGCAAGGCCGATGCCGCCGGCGATAAAGACCAGATCCTTGCCCTTGAGTTCGGTGGTCACCGGGAAGCCGTTGCCGTAAGGGCCGCGGACGGTGACCTGCTGGCCCACGTCCATCTGGTGCAGCCAGCTGGTGAGGCAGCCGCACTTTTTGATGGAAAACTCCATGTGGTCGGTGCAGGTGGGCGACGAGGTGATGGAGAACATCGCCTCGCCCACGCCCGGGATGGACAGCATGGCGCACTGGCCCGGCATGTGCTTGAAGCACACGCCCGTGCCCGTGTCCGCGCGCACGACCGTGAAGGTCTTGACGTCCGGCGTATCGCGGCGGATGGACGTAACCACGCCGATGGTGGGGATCAGAGCGTTGTTGTTCATTGTTTCTTCCCTCCCAGCGTGCGGATCACCTTGGCGATGTGCAGGTGCATCGGGCACTTGCTGACGCAGCGGCCGCAGCCGACGCAGGAGTACATGCCCTCGTTGTTGGCGGGGAAGTACACCAGTTTGTGCATGAAGCGCTGACGGAAGCGCTCCATCTGCGTCTTGCGGTTGGTGCCCGCGGCCATCATCGTGAAATCGGAATACATGCAGCTGTCCCAGCAGCGGTAGCGCTGGATGCCATGCCCGGTATCAAAATCGCGGATGTCGTAGCACTGGCAGGTGGGGCAGACGAACGTGCAGGTGCCGCAGCCCAGGCAGGCCTGATAGAGGTCCTTCCACTCGGGGGCGTTGAACTTCTCCATCATGTGCTCGCCGTCAAAGCCGGTGAGGTCGAGGTCGGCAAGCGGGGTTTTCGCCATCCTGGCGCGGGCCTCGTCCTTGGCGGCGGCAAGCGGCGCGCCGTCGGTCTCCTCGCAGAGGTCCTTGACGGCGGCAAGCAGCTTTTCGCCCTTTTCGGTCCTGGCATTCAGGTACATCTCGTCGCCCAGCACCCATGCCTGCACGTCGCCTTCCGGCTCGGCAAGGTCGATGCCGAACACGGAGCAGAAGCAGGTCTCGCGCAACGGCTCGAGGCAGCCCAGAGAGACCACGGTGCCGCAGTTGCGGCGGGCCTCATAGTAGCTGTCCACGGGGTCGGAGAGGAAGACGCGGTCGAGTACGTCGAAACTGCGGGCGTCGCAGGCGCGCACGCCGAAGAGCACGAACGGCTCGGTGGGGAGTTCGGGGTTCTCGATCTCGATGCTCTTGCCCGAGACGCGGAACGCCATGAGATCCTCGCTCTGGGGGAAGAACAAATCCTTGGGGGACTTGACGGTCATCTCTCCCAGCGTGACTTCACAGCCGCTTTCCCAGAGGTCGTAGTTGACCTGGCCGGCCCTCTTCACCGGCAGGTAGAGCTTCGCGGAATCGCTGATGCGGGAGTACAGCGCGTCCGCGTTGGCAGTTTTCAGCTTCAGCATGCTATTCCCCCCTGTTCAGGACGACGGAAGGCTCCGCGTCGGCCTTGGTGAAGTTGATGAGCGGGTGGCGCGCCTCGGCGTCCTCGCCGGCCTGGTAGTCGCCATAGAGCGTGTCCATGTCCTTGATGAACTTGCGGTTCAAAAGGTGCAGCGGGATGCCCTGCGGGCACACGCGCGAGCACTCGCCGCAGTCCGTGCAGCGGCCGGCCACGTGGAAGGCGCGGATGATGTGGAACTGGTTTTCCTCGAAGGTATCGACGTTGGCCTTGGCGGCGACGCCGGAATCCGGGTTGTCAAACACGCACTTGATGCACGTGCAGGCCGGGCAGACGTTGCGGCAGGCGTTGCAGCGGATGCACTTGGAAAGCTCGCTGCGCCAGAAGGCGTAGCGCTCCTCGGGGGTCTTTTCCTCGAGCTCGCGCACGGCGGCGAAGCGGTCGCTTTGGGGCACCTCGCGGCAGGATTCGTCGTCGATGACTTCATCAGAGATGGCAAAGTTCTTGCCCTTGCAGAACTCGCACTTCATGCACAGGCCGTCCTTGCCCTCCATGCCCTTGCAGCCCACGCCCAGCACGTAGATGTTCTCGCGCTTGACGCGGTGCTCGCAGAGGAGCTGGTTGAGGCTCAGAGAATCGCAGGGCTTGATCAGCGCCAGCGTCTTGCCCTCCAGCTTGGAAACCTCAACCAGTTTCTTGGAGAGGTTGGCCGCGCAGAATTTGTCGTAGACCAGTTTGTCGATGTTGCCTTGTTCAAACAGGGCGGGGGTGCGCTCGTAATCGAACTCGCCCTTTTCCCAGCCCAGAACGCGCTGCACTTCGCCGGAGGCGAGGAGCTCTTTTGCGCGCGCGATGACTTTTTCAGCTACTGCTTGCATCTCAGATCCTCCAGCTTCACATTCTCACCCAGCTCGTGGATGGTGGCGGCGAAGTCGTTCATGACGCTGGCGAAGCGCGCGCCCTCGGCGGCGGAGACCCACTCCACGCGCACGCGGCGGCGGTCGACGCCCAGATAGTCCAGCATGCTGAACAGAAGCGTCATGCGGCGGCGGGCATAGTAGTTGCCGCTGGTATAGTGGCAGTCGCCCGGATGGCAGCCGCAGAGGATCACGCCGTCGGCCCCGCGCTGGAAGGCGCGCAGTATGAACAGCGGGTTCACGCGGCAGGAGCAGGGCACACGGATGATCTTCACATCCGCGGGGTAGCTCAGGCGGCTGGAGCCGGCCAGATCGGCGCCCGCATAGCTGCACCAGTTGCAGCAGAAGGCCACGATGAGGGGCTTGAACTCCTTTACTGTGCTTTGCATATCGCGTCCACCTCCGCAATGATCTGTCGGTTGGCGAAGCCCTTGAGGTCCATCGCGCCGGACGGGCAGGTCACGGTGCAGGCGCCGCAGCCCTGGCAGACGGCCTCGTTGACCTGGGCGATGCGGCGGACCTCACGCACGCCGGGGCCGCGGACTTCCTTGTCCACGTAGGTGATGGCGCCGTAGGGGCAGACCTTCTCGCACTGCGAGCAGCCGTTGCACAGAAGCTCGTTGGAATGGGCCACGCAGGGGTTGGTGACCAGATGGTCCTTGGACAGAAGGCCGATGACCTTCGAGGCCGCCGCGCCCGCCTGGGCCACGGTTTCCGGGATGTCCTTGGGGCCCTGGCAGACGCCGGAGAGGAACACGCCGGCAGTCGGGCTCTCCACGGGGCGGAGCTTGGGATGCGCCTCGGTGAAGAAATCGTTGGTGTCCATGGAGGCGGTCAGCATCGTGGCAAGATCGCGCGCGCCGGGGTTAGGCTCGATGGCCGCGGCCAGCACCACCATGTCGGCGGCGATGAGGCGCTGCTCGTTGTTGATCAGGTCGCTGCCCTGCACCATCAATTTGCCGTCCTGCTCCCAGACCTTGCCGACCATGCCCTTGATGTACTCCACGCCGTACTGCTCCACCGCGCGGCGGTAGAACTCGTCGAAGTTCTTGCCGGGGGTGCGCACGTCGATGTAGAATACGTGGACGTTGACGTCCGGGTACTTGTCGCGCACGAGCATGGCGTGCTTGGCGGTGTACATGCAGCAGATCTTCGAGCAGTAGGGCTTGCCCTTGCCGGCGTCGTCCGAGCAACGGGAGCCGACGCACTGGATGAATACGATCTCATGCGGATGCTCGCCGTCGGAGGGGCGCACGAGCTGGCCCTTGGTGGGGCCGGCGGCGTTCATGATGCGCTCGAACTCCAGGGACGTGACGACGTCCTTGCAGGTGTTGTAGCCGTACTCGTCAAAGCCAGTGAGGTCGATGGGCTTGAAGCCCGTGGCGGCGACGATGGCGCCGTACTGGCGCTCGATGACCTCATCCTGCTGCTTGTAGTCGATCGCGCCCGCGGTGCAGACCTTTTCGCACAGGCCGCACTTGCCGGTCTTGAGCTTGATGCACTGCTCGGGGTCGATGCAGGCGACGTTGGGGATGGCCTGCGCGAACGGGATGTAGATGGCCGTGCGCGTGTTCAGGCCCATGTTGAACTCGTTCTTGCCCTTGCGGGAGGGGCATTTCTCCATGCACGCGCCGCAGCCGGTGCACTTGGTGGTGTCCACATAGCGCGCCTTTTTGCGGATGGTGACGGTGAAGTTGCCCACGAAGCCGGAGACCTTTTCGACCTCGGCGTAGGAGATGATGTCGATCTTCTCGCTCTGGGCGGCGTCCACCATCTTCGGGGTGAGGATGCAGGCCGCGCAGTCCAGCGTCGGGAAGGTCTTGTCCAGTTGCGCCATGCGGCCGCCGATGGTGGGCGATTTTTCGACGATATCCACCTCATAGCCCGCGTCGGCGATGTCCAGCGCGGTCTGGATGCCGGCGATGCCGCCGCCGATGACCAGCGCGCGCTTGATGACGGGGCTGGTGCCGGCGGTGAGCGGCGCGTTTTTGAGCACCTTGGCCACCGCCGCCTTGGCAAGTGTGATGGCCTTCTCGGTGCCGACTTCCTTATCCTTGTGGATCCAGGAGCACTGCTCGCGGATGTTGGCGATCTCCACCATGTAGGGGTTCAGCCCGGCCTTTTCCGCGGTCTTGCGGAAGGTGGCCTCGTGCATGCGCGGCGAGCAGGAGCACACCACGACGCCGGTCAAGCCGTATTCCGCGATGGCATCGCGGATCTTCTGCTGGCCGACCTCGGAGCACATATACTGATAATCCGTGGCGTAGACGACGCCCGGAACGTTCTTCATGGCCTCGGCAACCGCGTGCACGTCCACCGTGCCCGCGATGTTGCTTCCGCACCAGCAAACAAAGACGCCGATTTTCTGCATAGTCGTATCTCTCCTCTATTTGCCGTACTTGCGCAGGGCCGCGACGATCGCCTGCTGGGGAAGCTCGGGATCGAGCTTTTCCGGGATGTCGTCGCCGGTCATGTGGTTTTGTCCCTGCTGGCGGATGACGAGCAGGCGCACGGCCTCGACCAGTTTGGCCGGTTCAACGCCGCGCGGGCAGCGCTCGAGGCACGCCATGCAGGCAAGGCAGCGGTACAAGGAGGGCGAGGCCATCAGCTTTTCGATCTGGCCGCGATCGACCATAGTGACGAACTGATGCGGATGGTACTCCATCTCGCCGTAGGCCGGGCAGGTCCCCGAGCACTTGCCGCACTGCATGCACTTGCGGGGGTTGACGCCGCTGATCTCCAGCACGGTGTCTTTCAGGTTCGTATGTCCGCTCATGCCTGGACCTCCTTTACGCCCAGAGCCTCGGCGAGAAGCTCGGTAAAGTACTTGACGGGCACCGCGCCCTCGGGCGCGTTGGCCGTGAGGTTGTACATGCACAGCGGGCAGGCGGTGACGATCATCTCCGCGCCCGCGGCCCTGGCGGAATCGAGGATGCGCCTGGCGCTCTTCTGCGCCTGCGCTTTGTCCTCCAGCGTCACATAGGCGCCGCAGCACTCGTTGCGCTGGCCGTAGAGGACGGGGGTGGCGCCGATGGAGGCGATGAAATCCTCGATGACGCGGGGATTCTCCGGGTCATCAAAGGCCATGACCTTGCCGGGGCGCAGAAGCAGGCAGCCGTAGTAGGCGGCGATCTTCTTGCCCTTGAAGGAATTGACGACCTTGGCCTTGACGGCGTCAAAGCCGATCTCGTCGCGCAGCATCTCCAGATAGTGGATGACCTTCGCTTCCCCGGCGTAGGGGACTTCGGGGGCGACGTAGTTGTTGACCTTGGTGCGGAAGTTCTCGTCCGCCTTGAGATCCTCGTTGGCGCGCTTGAGGACGTTGTGGCAGGCCGAGCACACGGTGACAAGCGTCGTGCCAAGGTCGCGGGCGCTCATCAGGGCGCGCACGGCGGACAGGCGCGTGGCGATCTCATCCTTTGCCATGGGATACACCGCGCCGCAGCACTGCCATTCCGGCAACTCCTCAAGCTCCGCGCCCAGGGCGGCGGCGGACAGGCGGGCATACCTGTCCAGCTCCTTGGCCCGGGTCTTGAGCGTGCATCCGGGGTAGTAAGAATAGCGCATTGGGCATGCTCCTTTTGCGTGGTTTTTCTCGCGCGGCCATGGGCCGGCGAAGGGTGCCATGGCCTCGGCGGACAAGGGCGCCCGCCGGGGCCATCGTTCAGCGCAGGCGAGCCTGCGTCAGACCATCTGTTCGGGATGGAAGACCTCGTCGAACTTCTCCGCGGTGAGGAAGCCCAGCGCCACGCACGCTTCCTTGAGGGAGATGTTCTCCTTGAAGGCCTTCTTCGCGGTCTTGGCCGCGTTGTCGTAGCCGATGTAGGGGTTGAGGGCCGTGACCAACATCAGGGAATTGTGCAGGTTGTGGGCCATCTTCTCGCGGTTGGCGGTGATGCCCACGGCGCAGTTGTCGTTAAACGACACCATGGCGTCGGCAAGCAGCCGCACGGACTGGAGGAAGTTGTAGATGCACACCGGCATGAACACATTGAGCTCAAAGTTGCCCTGCGAGGCGGCCATGCCCACGGCCACGTCGTTGGCGATGACCTGCACGGCCACCATGGTCAGCGCTTCGCACTGGGTGGGGTTGACCTTGCCGGGCATGATGGAGGAGCCGGGCTCGTTTTCCGGGATGTGGATCTCGCCCAGGCCGCAGCGGGGGCCGGAGGCCAGCCAGCGCACGTCGTTGGCGATCTTCATCAGGTTCGCCGCCAGCGCCTTGAGCGCGCCGTGGGCGAACACCAGGTCGTCCTTGGAGGTGAGGGCATGGAATTTGTTTTCGGCGGTGACAAACTGCTTGCCGGTGATCTGGCTCACCTGATGGGCGACTTCCTCGGCAAAGCCCTTGGGGCAGTTGAGGCCCGTGCCCACGGCCGTGCCGCCCAGCGCCAGCTCCTTGAGGCCCGGCAGCGCCGCTTCGAGCATCTTGCGGGTCTTTTCCAGCATGTTGCGCCAGCCGCTGATCTCCTGGGAGAACTTGATGGGCGTGGCGTCCTGCAAATGGGTGCGGCCGCTCTTGACCACGTCGTCGTTTTCCTTTTCCAGGCGGCGGAAGGTCTCGGTCAATTTGTCCATGGCCGGGAAGAGCTGATCCTCGATGCCCAGCACCGCGGCGATGTGCATGGCCGTGGGGAAGGTATCGTTGGAGGACTGGGACATGTTGATGTCGTCGTTGGGGTGGAGCAGCTTTTCGCCGGCGATCTCATTGCCGCGGTTGGCGATGACTTCGTTGGCGTTCATGTTGGACTGCGTGCCGCTGCCCGTCTGCCACACCACGAGGGGGAAGTGGTCGTTGAGCTTGCCGGCGATCACTTCGTCGCAGGCGGCGCAGATGGCCTTGACGCGCTTTTCGTCCATGCGCTCGGGCTTGACCTTGTGGTTGGCCAGCGCGGCGGCCTTTTTGAGGATGCCGAAGGCGTGCGTGATCTCGCGGGGCATGACCTCGGTGCCGATCCTGAAGTTCTCGTGGCTGCGCTGCGTCTGCGCGGCCCAGTAGCGGTCGGCGGGCACCTTCATCTCGCCCATCGAGTCGCGTTCGATGCGGTATTCCATGCTCGTGCTCCTTCCGTCGGGTCGAAATTGGGCTTGTCTGAAAAACGCGGAAAGACCGGCGGGGCCGAAAGGCTCCGCCGATCGCGCGCTGTTCGCTTTAGATGGTGAGCGTGTTGATGACGTTCTTCAGGGCGTTGGCGCTGGCGTGCAGCTTCTCCATCTCGGCGTCGGTCAGGCGCGGGAGGATGCGGCCGCGGATCTCGCCGTCACCAATGAGGATGGGCAGGCTCAGGCAGACGTCCTCGATGCCATACTCGCCGTTGAGCATCGAGGAGACGGTGGCCACGGCGTTGACGGAGCCGAACAGGCAGTCGCAAATGCCGCACACCGACATGGCGATGGCGTAGTAGGTCGCGCCCTTGCGCTTGATGATCTTGGCGCCGGAAGCGCGCATGTAGTTTTCGATCTCGTCAAAGTCGAGGTCGGTGAGTATGCCGGTGCGCAGCTTGATGAGGTTCTTGTACTCCAGCAGGTTGATGGTGCTCACCTGGGCGATGGACCAGGGGATGAACGAGGTCTCGCCGTGCTCGCCGAACACGTAGGCGTGGACGTTCTTTTCGCTGACGTTCAGGTACTCGGCAAGGCGGGCGCGCAGGCGGGCGGTGTCCAAAAGCGTGCCGGAGCCGATGATGCGCTCATGCGGGATGTTGGAGACCTTGTGGAACACATAGGTGAGTATGTCCACCGGGTTGGAGACGATGATATAGGTGGCGTCCGGGCAGTACTTGGTAATCTGCGGGGCGATGTCCTTGATGACGTTGACGTTGGTCTGGGCAAGATCCATACGGGTCTGGCCGGGCTTGCGCGGGATGCCGGAGGTGATGATGACGATGTCCGAACCGGCGGCGCTCTCATAGGTGCCAGCGTAGACGGACACAGGCTGCGCGGTCAGCGGCGCGCCCTGGCGGATGTCCATGGCCTCGCCCAGCGCCTTTTCCTGGTTGATGTCGACGATAACGACCTCGTCCGCCGTGTGCTGGACAGACATCATGAAAGCAATGGTGGAGCCGACGTTGCCCGCTCCGATGACGGTGATCTTGGTCTTCATAGCAGCTTTCCTTTCTCTGAGCGCGTGGCCCTTGTTGAGTGTGTTTGTTCCCGCCTTTTATCATAGTAGGGAACCGCCGTTTCGGGAAGATGGCGATCTGGCATGCGAGCATGCCTATATGTATATTATATTTCAAACTTTCATTTGCGGTCAAGGGGAAAATCCGTAAATAAAGGGAGGGATTTTGCGCTGTTTGCCCCCCGTGGCGCCGGGGATGGCCTGCGATATATAAATTTTGCGCATGCGGGCATATATGGCTTCATATATCCAGCAAAAACTTTTACATTCAATTAGTTTAGACTAATGTTTGCGCTGCCCCCGGCGGCGTGTTATAATGGGCGCGGAAAGGGGGACGACGCGCGTGTGCGGACGCTATTTCCTGAAGCGGGACACATCGGACGAGGCGCTTTTGCGCATACTGGACGCTTTGGATTCGCGCGGCGAGGACGTCAAGCTGTCCGGCGACGTATTTCCCGGGGACAGGGCGCCGGCGCTGGCGGACGGGCGCATGCTTTCCATGCGCTGGGGGTTCGCGCTTCCCGGCGGCGGGCGACCCGTCATCAACGCGCGCGGGGAGACGGCGGGCGAAAAGCCCCTGTTCCGCGGCGCGGGGCGCTGCCTTTTGCCGGCCAGCGGCTATTACGAGTGGGGCGGCGTTCAAAAGCGCCGCTACGCCTTCAGCCGGCCGGATGGGGCGGTGTATATGGCCGGCCTCTGGCGGCGGGACGCGGACGGGGAAAGGCGCTTTGTCATCCTCACGCGCGAGGCCGTGGCGGAGGCGGCGCGCGTGCACGCGCGCATGCCCGTGCTGTTCACGGGGGCGCTGCGCCGCGCCTGGCTGGACGGGAAAAACCCCCTGCCGGAGCTTTTGCGCGCGGCGGCGGGGGACGTTTGCATCCTCGAGGCGGAACCTTGACCCAAAAGCGCCTGTATGATACAATATTGGCAACCTATATAAAAGCCGGAGGTGCCCTATGAGCGAAGGCGTGAAGCTCATTTTGACGGAGATCCGCGCCCTGAAGGCCGCCGTGGAGGCGCGACTGGACGCGGTGGACAGGAAGTTCGGGCAGCTGGAGGCGCGCCCCACCCAACAGGCGGCGCGGGAAGCGCGCTTTGAACAGCTCGACGCCCGACTGGCGCTGCTGGACGGGCGGCTCGCGCAGGCCGGCGGGCAACTGGAGGCGCTCGACGGGCGCTTGCAGCGGCTGGAGGAAGCCATGCTGGCGGCGAAGGGGCGCCTGGACGGGCTCGGCGGGGACGCGGCGGGGCGCGGCGAACGGCTGGAGGCCATCGACGCGGCGCTGGCGCGCTCGAACGGGTCTTTGCAGTCTCTCGGCGCGGACGCGGCGCTGGCGCGGGAGCGGCTGGAAGCCATGGACGCCTCCTTCGACCGGCTCGACGCGCAGTTGCGCGACCTGGGCAGCCGCTTCGCGGCGCTGGAGGCGCGCCTTGGCGCGCTGGACGCGGCGCTGGGCGAGACGCGCGAGGCGGCGCGGGGCACGCTCCAAACGGCGCAAAAACTCGACGCATCCATAGCGGATGCGCGCAAGCGGCTGGAGGGCGCCGAGGCCGCCACCATCACCAACTGCTACGAGATCGCGCAGATGAAGCGGCGGCTGTAAACGGGCCGTCGGGACGTTGGGAAAGCCCGCAGGCCACGGAAGCAAAGCCTATGATCTTCTGTATCCGGGTGGTTTTGCGGCTGCCGGCCTGGTCAGCGCGCAGAAAAGCGCCGGGAACGCACCCCGCCTGGGGGATGTCGTTCCCGGCGCTTTTTGCAGTCGTCCCGGGCGATCTGCCGTTCACAGCGCCGCGCCGTACAGTTCCGCGTAGGCAGCGGCCGCCTCGCGGCGCGTATCTTCCACGTCCTCGCCGCGGATGGAGGCGACCTCTTTGAGCATGGCTTCGAGGACGGGGCGCAGTTCCTTCGCGGCCACGTCGCGCTCAAACGCCCAGGAAACGGCGCTGAGGCCGTCGGTCTCGACGAGCACGCGGCCCCTGGGGGCGCGGCGGGCCACTTCGCGCACGGCGGGGTCGTTGAACACGCCCGGACCGACGGTGAAGTAGCTGTCCAGGTCGAGGTAGCGCTCGAGGTGTTCCAGGCAGGAATACCAGTGCACCACGCAGGGAACGTGGCGCTCGGAAACGAGGCGGGCGATCTCCTCCTCGCAGCCCTTGGTGTGCAGAAGCACGCGCTTGCCCATCTCGCGGGCGACGTCGAGCTGGCGGATGAAGGCAGGGCGCTGGTCGGCGGCGGGCACGTCGCACCACACGCCGTCCAGGCCGATCTCGCCGATGACGCGGCATTTGGCCAGCCACGGCTCCATCTCCCGCACGGAAAAGCGCGCCGTTTTCCACGGGTGCAGGCCGTAGTGGGCGGTGAAGAGCGGCTCCTTTAAGCAGAGGGCTTCCACGGCTCTGGCGTTTTCCGGGTCTGTGCCGCAAAGGGCGGTGCGCACGCGCCGGGCGTGGCGCGCGGCAATCTCGGCTTCGTCGCCGATGTGGGCGTGCGCGTCGCAAATGGGGCTGTTTTCCGCATCTTTCAGGGACGGAGAACCACTTTCAACGATATTTACGCCTTGATGCACCGATGTATCTCCCCTTTGAGCGCGCCCTGGTCGTAGAGCCACTGGCGCGTCTTGCCCTCCATGCGCACGTCCACCTCGCGGACGATCTTCGCGGGGCTGCCGCGCAAAACGAGTATGCGGTCGGACAGGTAGAGGGCTTCGTCGATGTCATGGGTGACGAGCAGCGCCGTGCGGCCGAGTTCCGCGCGCATGGAAAGCAGCCAGTCCTGCATGTCCCCGCGCGAGATGACGTCCAGAGCGCCAAACGGCTCGTCGAGGAGCAGTATCTCAGCGCTGCACAGCGCCGTGCGCAAAAAGGCGGCGCGCTGGCGCATGCCGCCGGAGAGGTCGCCGGGGTAGGCGTTTTCATAGCCGGCGAGGCCGAAGGCGGCCATGTGGCCAAGCGCCTGTTCGCGGGCGGCCTTTTCCGTGCCGTGGATCTTGCCGTAGAGGCAGACGTTTTGCAAAATGGTCTTCCAGGGGAAGAGCAGGTCGTCCTGCGGCATGTAGGCAAAGCGGCCGTTGCCCGCGCCCTCCACGCGCGTACCGTCCACCAGCACCTCGCCCGCGGCGGGGCGCAAAAGCCCCGCCAGCAGGTTCAGCACCGTGGATTTTCCGCAGCCCGAGGGGCCGAGGATGCTGACGAACTCGCCCGCTTCCACGCAAAAGGACAGGTCGTCGAGCACCTTTTTCGGCCCGTAGGAAAACGACAGGCCGCGAACCTCCAGTTTCATAGGGCGATCAGGCCTCCGGCAAAAATTCGTTGGTGTAGCAGTCGGACGCGGCGATGGGCTCGTCGATGACCTCATAGTCGACGAGGAACTGCGTGTAGCGGTCCCACACCTCGTCGTTCATCTCGCCCCAGCGGTCGACGTCCTCCATGTACTTGTCGGCGAGGTAGTTCTGCGAGCGGTAGAGCAGCTCCATGTCGTAATCCGGCACGTAGGAGCCGAGGATCTCCGCGCACTCGTCGGGGTTTTCGATGGCGTAGACGTAGCCGCGAGAGGTGGCGGCGAGGAACTTGCGCACCATCTCCGGGCGGTTCTCGATCACGTCCGTGCTGGTGATGAGCAGGGGGGTGTAGTAGTCGAGGCGCTCGTCAAGGTCGCGCACGGGCATGTAGTTGATGTCAAAGCCCGCCAGCTCGCACTTGATGTTGTCCCACGCCTCGTAGAACCACATGATGTCCACGTCGCCCTCCAGCGCCGCGAAGCCGCTGCCGTCGGAGATGACGATGTTGAGGGTGTCAAAGTCCGCGCCGGCCTCGGTCATCACGGCGTTGATGACCGCCGCCTCGCCCGGGCCGCCCCAGCAGGAGTAGGTCTTGCCGCCAAAGTCCGCGGGGGAGGTGATGTCCTTGCCCGCCCAGGTGGCGAAGCCGGAGGTGTTGTGCTGGATGATAGCGGCCACGGCGCGGATGGGCAGCGGGTCCTCGCTGGTGAGCGCCATGGTCACTTCTTCCTGATAGCTGATGCCGAAATCGCCCTTGCCGACGGCGATGAGCGTGGCGGTCGCGCCCTCGGTGGGCTCGATGATCTCCACGTTCAGGCCCTCTTCCTCGTACCAGCCCTTGGAAAGGGCCACGTACATGCCGGTGTGGTTGGTGTTGGGCACGTAGTCGAGGATGACGGTCACGTCCTCAAGCTCTTCCTCCGCGAAAGCCGCGGCGGAGAAGGCCAGCAGGAGCGCGAGCAGGCAGACAAGCAGTTTCTTCATACGTTTTCATCCTTTCGCCCTGCGCAAAAACGGCAGGAAGATATACTGACACAAACGGACGATGCCGTTCATGAGCAGACTCAGAACGATGATGACCACCACGCAGGCGAACACCTTGTCGAGCATATAGCTCTCCTTGACGCGCAGAAGGTAGTAGCCCAGCCCCCGCTGCGAGCCGATCCACTCCCCCACCACCGCGCCGCTGATGGAATAGGTGGCGGCAACGCGCAGGCCGGAAAACAGCGGCGGCAACGCCGCGGGCAATTTCACCAGCGCGTAGACCTGGGCGCGGGAAGCGCCGTAGGAGCGCACAAGATCGACATAGCCCCTGCCCACCTGCGACATGCCGTCGGTGAAGTTGACGGCCACGGGGAAAAAGCACATGAGAACGACGGTGAGTATCTTCGGCGCCATGCCAAAGCCCAGGTAGATGATGAGTATGGGCGCGAGGACGATCATCGGCACCGTCTGCGTGACGACGAGGATGGGGTACACACACCTGCGCACCACGGGGAAGGCGTCCATCACCACGCCGAGCAAAAGGCCGAACAGCAGGGCGATGGCCATGCCCAGCGCCGCCTCGGAGAGCGTGACCAGCGCGTGGGGGAAGAGCGTGCCAACGTCCGCAAACAGGGCCTCGATGACGTCGATGGGGCCGGGCAGCACGTACAGGGGCACGTCGAAGGCCCGCACGCAGACCTCCCACAACACCAGCAGCGCCGCCACCACCAGCCACGGCAGGGGCTTTTGCCAGTCCTTTGCCCGCATATGCCCATTCCTCCCTTGCAACGCAAAGCGCAAAAAACGCGCCCGTGGAAATGCCACAGGCGCGTCCCAAAAACGCTGCGAAACTATTTTCCCTGCGTTGGCATTATCCAAATCAGGTATTGCGGGTCGAAGCTGACGAGCTTCCTCTCAGCCTGCTCCAAAGCAAGCTCCCCGAATATCGAATGTATGATAGCACGAAAATGCGCCGATGTCAAGTAAAAACTAGTCCGGGTAGTGCATGCGCGCTTCGTCGGGATGGTCGAACACCTCGGCGCGATAGCGGCGGGCGTAATATTTGGCCATGGAAAGGTCCATGTCCAGGTAGTTGCCGCAATCGCGGGCGCTGGCGCCGGGGATGTCGCCCTCGAAGGCGATGATGAAATCGAGCATGCCGCGCACGAGGCCAAACACGTCCAGCGGCGAAAGCTCGCCCGCCAGCAGCAGGTAAAAGCCCGTGCGGCAGCCCATGGGGCCGAAGTAGAGCATGCGGCCCTTCCATTTCGGATCGTTGCGCAGATAGGTCGCGCCCAGGTGCTCGATGGCGTGCACCTCCGCCGTGCCCATCACCGGCTCGCGGTTGGGCGCGGTCATGCGCAGATCGAAGGTGGTGACGGCCGCGCCGCCCACCGCGTCCACGCGGGAGACGTAGAGGCCGGGCAGAAGGCGCAGGTGGTCGATCTGGAAGCTGGCGATCTTTTCCATGGGAAAACCTCCATCATTCGTCCGCCTCCCGGGGGCGGATGCGCCCCTCGGGCGTGCGGAAGGGGTCGGCGTCCATGCCCCGGCGGGCAAGGACAAAGCAAAGCAGCGCGCCCGCCGCGAACGCGGGCAGGCTCCAGAACTGCGAGGTGGTCAGGCCGAGGATATGGCCGCGGATCTCGTCGCCGCGGAAAAATTCGAGGATGAAGCGGTAGGTGGCATAGCTCATCAGAAACACGCCCGCCGCGCGCGGCACGGGGCGCTTTTTGCGCAGATAGAGGAGCAGCGCCGCGCAGAGGATGAGGTCGCAGGCGGACTCGATCAGCTGCACCGGCAAAAGCCGCGCCCCGCCCTCGATATACGGCGAGAGGGCAAAGCAGAAGGGCAGGTCGCAGGGCATGCCGTAGCAGCAGCCGGCAAAGAGGCAGCCCACGCGCCCGAAGGCGTGGCCGAGCGCCAGCGCCGGGGCGCAGAGGTCGAGCGCCGGCAAAAAGCGCAGGCCGACGGCGCGGCAGCCGAGCCACGCGCCCAGTATGCCGCCGAGCAGGCCGCCATAAAAGACGATGCCGCCATGGGCGAGCACATCCAGCAGCCGACCCTGCCGCGCCGCCTCGACGATGGCGGGCAGGCCGACGGAAAAGAGCAGGTAAAAGGCATAGCCGCCCAGAAGCGCCAGGCCAAACGCGCAGCAGAGCACCACCAGCGCGCATTCCCAACAGATCCCGCGGCTGCGGAAGAGGCGCACGAGGAGGAAAAAGGCGGCGAAAAGGCCCACGAGCATCCACAGCCCGTAGGCGCCCACGCGCAGGCCAAAGACCGTGATATACGGATACATATCAAAGGACAGCGGCAGCCGCCTGGCAGGCCGCGCAACCGCTGGCGGCGAAGCAGATGAGCGCGATCAGGAGGCCGAGCGCCGAGCATGCGATGCCGACGAGGGCGAGGCCGCTCTTATCCGGGTCGCGCAATATGCCCAGCGCGCCGAGGGCAAGGCCGCCAAGGGCGAAGAGCAGCGAGAGGAAAACGCCGCCGCCCCCAAGGGCGAAGAAGGCCATGGGGATGGAGAGCGCGCCCACGATGAGGGCAATGACGGACAGGGAAAGCATGGAGAACACGAAAAGCACTTCCTTTTTCTGGTACACACAGTATGATAGGGCGGGCGGAGCGGTTTGTCAAGGCGGGAAGCGTCAAAAAGCGCCGCCTGCCCGGGAAAAGCAGGCGGCGCGAGGCGTTGCGCGATCTAGAAAATGCCGATTCCGCTGAGGAGCCGGGTAAGGCCGGGCACATTCTGGCCGAGGGTGCCGGCCAGACGCATGGCGAGAAGGCCGCCTTCGGTGGCGAGCTGCTCGTAGCCCTTCTCATCGAGCATGAGCAGATCCACGGTCCCGCCCGTCGGGGCAGGCAGGGAGGCGGGGTCTACCGCGGCGTGGGTCATGCTGACGTCGGCGGTGACGGCGTAGTTTACGGCGCTGCCCTCATAGCCCACGGTCGCGCCCAGTGTGAGCACGCCGGCGTTGTCCTCGCTGCCGAGGGCGTTTTCCGTGTAATCGCCCTCATAGGTGAAGTAGGCTTTCTGCGCGCCGGAGTAGGGGTTGGCGGAAGAAATCTCTGCGCCGTAGTATTCGTGGCCGTCGGCGTGCTGCGTCTGCACCGTCACTTCCGCGGTCTGCGTCTGGCCGGCGGCGCTGACCTGCATCAGGCCGTAGAATTCGTTGTAGAGGTAATTCACGCCGTCGGCGGGCGAGTAGTAGCCGTCGATGGCGATGAAAGTGGTTTCGCCATCTTCGTCGCTCATGTTCATATTGAAGCCGAGCGCGGAGCGATCGGCGCTCTGGGCGTTATAGCCCTGCGGATAGTAGAAAAACGCGCCCTCGGCGAATTCTTCTTCACTCGCCTCCATGGTGAACGTCATGTCGCACACGCCGAGATCGCCGTACATCGCCAGCATGTCCGCAACTATATCCTCCGAGGAGCTCTTGTACAGCATCGGAGGCACGACCCAACCCGCCGAGAACACGCCTTCACCAGCTATGCTGAGCGATTCCCCCTGATATTCCGCTGTGTAGCTGAGCTTCACGGCGTACGTACCGTCCTCTTGAAGAACGGCATCCATCGCATACGTATAGGACATATCGCCGCTGTTCGACATTTCTATGCGCAGGGCGTCCGGCATGCTTGGCTCGCCGGCGTACCAATAGGTGACGGTCGTATCCCCGACCATTTCAAAGGCCTGTTCGATGTCGTCGTCATAGGACGCGCCCTTTTCGGCGTTGTAGGCGTCCGGGGCCGCACCCGATCCCTCCATGGCCATGGCGAAAATGGGGATCTGATAAAGCGCATCGAAGTAGGCTTCAAAATAAGCCCTCGTCGCTTCCTCCGTCTGCGTATAGGAGAGGCCCTGCATCTCCATCGTCGCGCCGCCCATATCCATTTCCCGAACGCCAAGCTCCGTGCGCGTGGCAAATATATCATCATACATGCCAATCACAGCGCCGGATACGCCTTCAATGAGCCCTACAAGCGTATCCTCGGAAAGCAGCTCGGCGAAGAGCTGCAAAGCCGGGGCGATATCGTCGCCCATCATCTTCTCCAGCGGCAGGGCGTAGGCGCTGCTCAGGCCATCGGCCCCAAGCACCAATTCGCGGCCGTCAAAGAGCGCGTAGCCCTCGGCGGCGACATCCTCGCCGCCCAGCAGGCGCAGCACGAATTCCACGGCCTCGCCGGTGTCGGCCGCCGTCATCTCGACGCTCAGCCCCTCCAAATCCAGCAAATCGACGCCGGCGGCGTTGACCGCGATGTTGGAGATGGTCAGCGTGTGCGCCGTGGCCGCGTCCCCCTCCGCCATGGCGGCGGGCAGGAGGAGCAGCAGCATGGCCAGCGCCACGGCAAGGAGCCTTTTCAAACCCTTCATGGAAACACCCTCTCTTTCTTGCCCCGCCGGAACGGGGCCGTATACGGTTTAGACGCGGCAGCGCCGCCGGCGGTTCACTGCTTGACGACGCCCTTTTTGAGGATGACGTTGGCGTAGACGGCAGTCTCGCCAGTGGCGATGACGGCGTAGGACTTGTCGGCGCGGTCATAGAAGGCGAAGCGCTCGAGGAAGCCGACCTTCGTGCCCGGCTGATGCTTTTCGACAATGGCCTTGTACTTGTCCCAGATGGAGGTGTCCGCCGGGTCGCCGGGGGTCTTTTCCATCAGCAGCACCGGCTCGTCCACGAACGTATCCAGCGGGAAGAATGTGAGGATGGCGTCGAGTATCTCGCACACGCCGTGGCCGTCCAGGCGGATGAGGTTGCGCGCCGTGGAGGCGGCGGGGTAGTTGCCGTCGCCGATGGTGATCTCGTCGCCGTGGCCCATCTCCATCAGCACCTTGAGAAGCTCGGGGGAAAGGATGGCGGGGATGCCCTTCAACATGGTGTTCTTCCTCCTTAAAACGTCGTTTTATTTCGCGGGGGCGTTCTCCGTCCCCTCTGCCCCGGCCTTGTCCTCCGGGGGCAGTTTTTCCACGATGGCCCACTCCACGCGGCGGTCGGAGACCTGTTCCACGGCGATGCGCAACCCGCGGCAGGTGACCACCGGGCGCTCGCCGTCCGAGGGGATCTCGGAAAGCTGGGAAAACACCAGGCCGCCGAGCGTGTCGCAATCCTCGTCCTCGCCAAGGTCCATGCCCAGCTTTTCGCCCAGCGCGTCCAGCCGCGCCGAGCCGCTGACGCGCAGTCGCGTGTCGCTCAGGGGGATGATGTCCTCGTCGGCCTGGGGGTCAAACTCGTCGTAGATGTTGCCGACGATCTCCTCGAGAAGATCCTCCAGTGTGACGATGCCGCTGGTGCCGCCGTATTCGTCCACGACGATGGCCATGTGCTGCTTGCGCTTCTGCATCTCGGAAAAGAGCAGGTCGGCGCGCAGGCTCTCGGGCACGAAGTAGGCCGGGCGGATGAGCTCGCGCAGCGTCTTGCCGCGCTCAAAGCAGTCGTTGAGCAGGTAGTCGCGCGAGGTGAGTATGCCGAGTATGTTGTCCACGTCCTCCTCGTAGACGGGGAAGCGGGAAAGGCCGCTGTCCTGGATGGTCTGGAGGATGGCCTCCGCGCTGTCCTCCACGTCGATGGCGGTAACGTCCTTGCGGTGCACCATGCACTCCACGGCGGTCATGTTGTTGAACTCAAAGACGTTTTCGATCATCTGCTTTTCGTCGGCCTCGATCTCGCCCTTTTCCTCGCCGATGTCCACCATCATGCGGATCTCCTGGCGGGTGACGCGCTCGCCCAGCGCCGTGACCGGCACATGGAAGGGCTTGAGGATGAGCGTCGCCAGCCCCTTGGCGCACAGCAGGAAGGGCTTGGCCAGGGAAAGCAGGAAGTTCGCCAGCCCCAGCGTGCGCGCGAGCGTCTTTTCCGGGGCATGGGCGGCCACGTAGGCGGGCAACAGGGCGCAGACGGCGATGCAGACGACGCCGGCCGCCAGCCACAAAAGCACACCAGCGAGCAGGGAGGCGAAAAAACGCGCATGGAACGCGCTTTCCAGCCACAGGGCGAGCGGTTCGAAAAAGGCGCAGAAAACGCAGGCGCAGGCGGCCAGCAGCAAAAGCCCGAACGTGGCGTTGGGCGCGCCGAAGCGGTTGTCACAGGCGGAGATGAAGCGGGCGGCGGGGCTGTCCTTGGGAAACGCCGTCTCATCGACGAGACGCGCCGCCGCTTCCGCCGCGCGCAGGTACGCGCCGGCGAACATGAAGATGATCAGCAGAACCAGCGAACTGAAAGGGTCGGGAGCCAAGCCGTATTCCTCCTTAGAAAGGCCCGACGCGCGGGGACGCCCCCGCCGGGAACGATGTGTTCCAAGCAATATTATAGCATATTCCCGGCAAAAAGTCTTATCAAATCGTAAAGGTTTTGTGGCGGCGGCAAACTTGTCACGGCCTGTTCACAATTTGTCCAAAACAGGGTGTTAGGATAGAGGGGTAAAAGGACATCCAGGGGGTGTATTATGGATATGAAGAAACACATCGCGGCGCTGTGCGCGCTGTGCCTGCTGCTCTTTGGCGGCGCGGCGCTTTCGGAGACGGAGATCGCCCTTTCCGACGCGGGCGTTACGGCCGGCGCGGGCGTGGAGGTGGACGGCGGCGACATCGCCATCACGCAGGGCGGCAGCTACCGCGTCACCGGGGCGATGAGCGAGGGCTGCATCCTCGTGGACGCGGACGATGTGGAGATCGTCTGGGACGGGGCGCAGCTTTCTTCGTCCACGGCCGCGCCGCTGACGGCGCGCGGCGACCTGCTTTTGACGCTGGGCGAAGGCGGCGGCGTCATCCGGGACCTGCGGCGCGGCCGGGACGTGGAGGCCGACGGCGCGGCCATCGTTGCCGGCGGCAACGTGACGGTGCGCGGCGAAGGGGCGCTGGAAGTGTCCGCCCAGGCCGGGCATGGCCTGCGCGCGGCAGGGCTCGCCATGGAAGGCGGCGCGCTGGGCGTGACCGCCGGCGGCGACGGCGTCCATCTGGAGGCGGAGGACGGCGGCGCCCTCTTTGCGCTGACGGGCGGGCAGCTGACGGCGGACGCGGACGGGCGCGGCGTGTTTGCCGGCGGCGATGCGGCCATCGGCGGCGGCGACCTGCGCATCCGCTCGGCAGGGGACGGCCTCTACGCGGAGGGCGAACTCGACATCTCCGGCGGGGCGCTGGAAATCAGCGCCGGCGACGGCGCGGGGAGCGCCTCCCCCACCGCTTCCTATTACGGCGGCTTTTTCGGCTACGACCCCTTTGACTTCTTCTTCGGCGGCTACGACGGCTACGACGACGCGCCCACGCCGCGCGGCAGCGACGCGGTTTCAGCCTCCGGCATCGACATGGAGGGCGGCAGCCTGGTGCTCAGCGCCAGCGGCGACGGCCTGCGCGCCGACGGGGCGCTGACGGTGCGCGGCGGGGCGCTCTCCATCGCCTGCGGCGAAAGCGGGCTGCGCGCGGGCGGCGAACTGGACGTCCTGGGCGGCGTCCTCTGGGTGGACGAGTGCGAGACCGGCCTGACGGGCGCGGAGGTCAGCGTGGAAAACGCCGAGGCGTCCATCGTCAGCGCCGGGGAGGGCGTGCGCGCCGATTCCGGGCGCGGCGGCAGCGTGCGCGTGCTGGAGGGGGCGAAGCTGGCCATCGCCTCCGGCGGCGACGGCATAACGGCGGGCGCGGACGTGGAGCTGCGCGGCGGCGAGATAAGCGTCTGGTGCTCCGGCAGGAGCGGCGCGCCCCTGGACGCCGGCGGCGCGGTGTACACAGACGGCGGCACGCTCATCGCCGCGGGCAGGGGCGACGGCGGGCAGGTCGACGAAGATTCCGCGCAGTGCGCGCTGCGGGCGCGCTTCAACGGCACGCTGCGCGCGGGCGCGCGCGTGGTGGTGGAAAACGGGAGCGGCGAGGCGGTGTTCTCCTTCGACGCGGAAGAGGACTTTTCCCGCCTGCTCGTGACCTCCCCGGCGATCCGCCAGGGCGAAACCTATACGCTGTATGTCGAAGGCGAGGCGCTGGGCGTAGCCACGGTGGACGGCGCGGAGACGTATTTCCGCGGCGCCTTCACCGACGGGGACGACGAGGACGACGAACGCGGCGGGGATGACGCCCAGGGCGCGCAACCGTCCAGGGAAAGCGGCGCGGAGCGCATCTGACGGCCCAAAACGCAGCCGCCCCGCCCCCGGCAGGCATCCATCCGGGAGGCGGGACGGTTTTTGCGCCCAGGGAAGGCGGCGCGGCCAAAAGGAAAGGACGCCCCTGCCCCTTTTCCGGGGCGGGGGCGTCCTTCGCGTCCAGGCGCCTTCCTCAGCGGTCGCGCTCGTGGCGGCGACGCGCCAGCTTATCGAGCTTCTGATAGGTCAGGCCCTGCATGAAGAAGGACAGGCCGATCAAAAGGCCGACGAAGGCGCAGACGATGATATAGGGCGCAGGCGTGGTGGGCAGACCGAGGAAGGTCGTCAGCGACCCACCGGCGTAAAAGCTCGCTTCCGCGTTGGTAAGGGCGTTGGCAAGCAGAAAACCGCCGCCGGTGAAGCCCAGGAACACGATCACGCCAAAGACCATGCAGAAAATTCCCATCGTCAAATCTCCTTTGTTGTACGGGTCTACGCTATTATACCCCGTCCGCGCCCGTTCGTCAAGCGCGCGCCGGGCGGCAAATGCCGGCAAAACTGTGTCAGGCCTCGGGCTGTTCTTCTTCCAGCGTCTCCAGGGAGGCGGGGTTGAGCATGTACTTGAGCAGCGTGCGCATGGCCACGGCGTAGGACGCGCCGCCGCACACGCGCTCGTCCGTCACCGCGCCCACGGGCACCATCAGCTGGCGCACGGCCTTGCCCTCCTTGTTGGCGATCACCTGCCGCTCCGGGCGGCCGAGGGCGAGGAACAGGGAGCAGGTGCCGAAGTTATAGAGGTGATGGTAGATCGAGGGCAGGTTGATGGACATCATGTTGGTGACGAACAGCGAGCAGTGGAAGGGCGAGACCTCGATGATCTTGCCCGGCATGAGGCCGAAGCGGTCCATGAGCTTGATGAGGCTCACCAGCAGCCAGGGGATGACCGGGATCTTCAAAAAACGGCGCGCGAAGTCCACCGTGCCGTTCTTGTTCTGCGGCTTGCGGGCGATGCGGATCTGCTCGTTCAGTTTGCGCGCCACGTCGAAGATGGTGTCCGTGGGTTGCAGGTGCAGCTTGATGGCCGCCTCGTCAAGCCGGCCGTCGCTGGTTTCGCGCAACACCATGTAGGAGATACTGATATCCTTGTGGGCGTAGAGGCGCTTGCCGACCACGAAGCGGTTGAGTTCCGGGTGCTTGCGCACGGCGCGCACGTAGGCGGCGATGAGGATGGTCATGAAGCTGATGGGCTCCTCGGCGTCGCGGTGCTCGCGGATATAGTCCGCCATGGGCTTGTATTCCACGGGGAAGGTGACGAAATTCTGCGCGTCGTTGCGCGTGGTCATGATAAACGGCGTGAACTGCACGATGGGATCGACGTATTCCGGGATCGGGCGGCCGTCGGGGCGGTAGCCGAACATAGCATCCCCCTCTTTTACAAATAATGTACTCATTTTATTTTTACCACAAATCCGCCGGGATTACAAGTCGAACAGGCTAACTTGAGGTTAGAAAATTATATACACGGTTTTCTGAAAATTTCACTCTTGACATTGTCTCTTGCACCAGCGATAATATAAGAAGTTGAGGTGTACCCTGACCGCCTTTGCGCAAAGGCTGCGTTAAGGTATGCAGCGGCTGTCTGACTTTGAGTACATGGAGGAGATACGCATGCAGAACATCCCGGAGGTCAAGCTTGGCATCGTGGCCGTGAGCCGCGACTGCTTCCCCATCACGCTGTCCGAGAGGCGCCGCAAGGCCGTGGTCGCCGCGTTCAAGGCCAAGGGCTATGACATCTACGAAAGCCCCGTCATCATCGAGGGCGGCATCGACGCCAACGTCATGGAAGCCTATGAGGACATCCAGAAGTCCGGCATCAACGCGCTGGTCGTGTTCCTGGGCAACTTTGGCCCCGAAGGCCCGGAGACGCTGATCGCCCAGAAGTTCGGCGGCCCGGTGATGTACGTGGCGGCGGCCGAGGAAAACATCGCCGTTTTGTCCTCTGACCGCGGCGACGCCTACTGCGGCATGCTCAACGCCAGCTACAACCTCAAGCTGAGCGGCATCAACGCCTACATTCCCGAGTATCCCGTGGGCACCGCCGAGCAGTGCGCGGACATGATCGAGGAGTTCATCCCCATCGCCCGCACGCTGCTGGCCCTCAAGGATCTGAAGATCATCACCTTCGGCCCGCGCCCGTTCGACTTCCTGGCCTGCAACGCGCCCATCGCGCCGCTGTTCAAACTGGGCGTCAACATCCAGGAGAATTCCGAGCTGGATCTTCTGGCCGCCTACAAGGCTCATGCCAATGATCCCCGCATCCCCGCCAAGGTCAAGGAGATGGAGGACGAGCTGGGCGAGGGCAACAAGATGCCCGGCATACTGCCGCGCCTTGCGCAGTACGAACTGACGCTGCTGGACTGGGTGGAGGCCAACAAGGGCGCCGCCAAGTATGTGGCCATGGCCAACAAGTGCTGGCCCGCGTTCCAGACCGAGTTCGGCTTCGTGCCCTGCTATGTCAACTCCCGCCTGACCGCCATGGGCATCCCCACGGCGTGCGAAGTGGACATCTACGGCGCGCTGTCTGAGTTCATCGGCACCTGCGTGACCGGCGAGAGCGTGACGCTGCTCGACATCAACAACTCCGTGCCGGCGGATATGTACAAGGCCTCCATCGAGGGCAAGTACCCCTACCGCCACAACGAGACCTTCATGGGCTTCCACTGCGGCAATACGCCGATGTGCCGCCTTACCAAGGGCACGATGAAGTACCAGCTGATCATGAAGCGCTCCCTCGAGCCGGACAAGGAGCCCGACATCACCCGCGGCACCCTCGAGGGCGACATCGTTCCCGGCCCGATCACCTTCTACCGCCTGCAGGCCAACAAGGACAGCGTGCTCCAGGCCTATGTGGCGCAGGGCGAGATCCTGCCCGTTGCCACCGAGTCCTTCGGCGGCATCGGCGTGTTCGCCATCCCGGAGATGGACCGCTTCTACCGCCATGTGCTCATCGGCGGCGGCTACCCGCATCACGGCGCGGTGGCCTTCGGCCATCACGGCAAGGCGCTGTTCAGCATCTTCAAGATGCTGGGCGTGGACTGGGTCGGCTACAACCAGCCCAAGGGCGTGCTCTATCCCTCGGAGAACCCCTTCGCGTAAGGAACATTTGCCGGCGCCCTTCCCGCTATGGGAGGGGCGCTTTTTCTCGGGACGGGCTTTGCAAACGAACGGCAAAACGGAGGGGGTATTTTGGAGATCCGGCTGGGGAAGCTGCGGCGGCGGGACTTTAAGACGGCCATCCGCTTTGCCCGCGCGGGCATGCACTTTGAATGGTATACGCAAAACCCGCTGCTTTTGTTCCTCTACGGGCGCTACTTCTGGTGCCTGGAGTTCGCCCGCGCCACGCAGGCCATCGCCGCCTATCGGGGCGGGACGCTGGCGGGCGTGCTGCTGGCGGAGGTACGCGGCGAAAAAAAGCCGTATCGCCGCTGGTGGCGGCGGCTGTACGTCCGCCTGTTCGAGGCGGCGCAGGGGCTACTCTTCCGCGGCGGCGGCGACGTCTACGCCCGGGCGAACCGAGAGATGTTTTCGCGCTACCGGGAGGCGCACGCGCCGGACGGGGAGATCACCTTCCTCGCCGCCGACCCGGCGCTGGAGGGGCGCGGCGTGGGCACGCTGCTGCTTGCGGAGCTGTCGCGGCGCGAAGCGGGCAGGGAATTCTTCCTTTATACGGACGACGGCTGCACCTACGCCTTCTACGAACACCGGGGCTTCGAGCGCGCCGGGGAAAAACACATCGTCCTGCGCCTGAACGGCAAGGCCGTGCCGCTGCGCTGCTTTCTTTACCGCAAGCGTCTGTGAGGGCGGCTTCGCGCCGGATGGGGGCGTCCGCCCCTGTTTTTTTCGCCTGTGGGGCGAAAATCGTTACGATTTCCCTTTTGTGGTTGACAATATATTTCAAATGTGATACAATTCGTAATATCATTCGGATTTTCGTCATACTTTTGAAATATTTGCCGCACGAAAGGAGAACCCGACATGCACATACGAGGCTGGAAGCGCCTTCTGGCGCTGACGATGGCGCTGGCGACCCTGCTGGCGACGCCGGCACTGGCGGAACGCGCCGCCTATGTATCCGACTACGCCGCCCCCGTTTATGCCGACGCTTCCTTTGGCGAGCGCATCGGCTCCATCGCCCGCGGTTCCTACCTGACGGTCAACGCCGAGACAAACGGCGTGGCGGACATCACCTATTACGGCAAGGACGGCTATATGCCTGTCTCCGCGCTGACGTATGTGCAGGGCGAGGCCGAGGACGCGGTGTTGACCCGCCAGACGCGCTTTTACCAGTCGCCGGACAAAAACAGCGCCTACGGCCCCCTGGACGCGGGCACGGCGGTGCGGCTGATGTCCGTAAACGGCGACTGGGCGATGATCGAATACAACGAGCACATAGGCTTTGTGATGCGCTCCGACCTCCGCACCGAAAGCGAGGGCGGCGCGCAGGCGACCGCCGCGCCCGAGCCCGAGCAGGGCGGCGCGGTCGTGCGCGAGACGTTCTCCGCCATCGTCAACCGGGACGGCGCTTACGTCTACCGCGAGCGCTCCACCGCCTCCCAGCGCATGCAGGTGGCCAGGGGGCGCGCCCTCACCGTCGTCGCCTACAACGACGAATGGGCGCAGGTCTATAACGGTTCCGCCTACGCCTTCATCCCCCGCGCGGACATCGACCGCGTGGAGGACGTGACCGCGCAGCCCACCGTCTCCCCCACCGCCACGCCTGAGCCTGAGCAGGGCGGCGCGGTCGTGCGCGAGACGTTCTCCGCCATCGTCAACCGGGACGGCGCTTACGTCTACCGCGAGCGCTCCACCGCCTCCCAGCGCATGCAGGTGGCCAGGGGGCGCGCCCTCACCGTCGTCGCCTACAACGACGAATGGGCGCAGGTCTATAACGGTTCCGCCTACGCCTTCATCCCCCGCGCGGACATCGACCGCGTGGAGGACGTGACCGCGCAGCCCACCGTCTCCCCCACCGCCACGCCTGAGCCTGAGCAGGGCGGCGCGGTCGTGCGCGAGACGTTCTCCGCCATCGTCAACCGGGACGGCGCTTACGTCTACCGCGAGCGCTCCACCGCCTCCCAGCGCATGCAGGTGGCCAGGGGGCGCGCCCTCACCGTCGTCGCCTACAACGACGAATGGGCGCAGGTCTATAACGGTTCCGCCTACGCCTTCATCCCCCGCGCGGACATCGACCGCGTGGAGGACGTGACCGCGCAGCCCACTGTTTCCCCCACCGCCACGCCTGAGCCTGAGCAGGGCGGCGCGGTCGTGCGCGAGACGTTCTCCGCCATCGTCAACCGGGACGGCGCTTACGTCTACCGCGAGCGCTCCACCGCCTCCCAGCGCATGCAGGTGGCCAGGGGGCGCGCCCTCACCGTCGTCGCCTACAACGACGAATGGGCGCAGGTCTATAACGGTTCCGCCTACGCCTTCATCCCCCGCACGGACATCGACCGCGTGGAGGACGTGACCGCGCAGCCTACCGTCGCGCCCACCGCCACGCCTGAGCCTGAGCAGGGCGGGGACGTCGTGCGCGAAACGTTCACCGCCACCGTCACCAAACAGGGCGCGCGCGTCTACCAGTCCGCCTCCACGGACGCGGCCAGCGAGGAACTCGCCTACGGCGCCACCGTGACCGTCGTGGCCTACGACGACACCTGGGCGCAGCTCGCCGGCGACGGGCGCTATGGCTTCACCCAGCGGGAGAACCTCACGCGCGGCGCGGCCACGGCCACGCCGACCCCCGCGCCCACGCCCACGCCGGGCGGCGGCTCCTCCTTTGACGAGGCTGTGGAAAGCGGCGACTATTCCAACGAGGAGCTGACGTTCCTCTACCTGACCCGAGAGGCCGGGCTCAACACCGCCGCCGCCTGCGGCCTGCTGGCCAACATCAAGGCCGAATCGTCCTTCCGCCCCACGGCCTATAACCCCAACGGCGGCAGCTACGGCATCTGTCAGTGGACGGGCGGGCGCAAGACGCGCCTGCAGAACTACTGCGAGGACAATGGGCTGGACTACACCACGCTCCACGGTCAGCTGCAATTCCTCGAGTATGAGCTGCAGAACAATTACTCGAAGGTCTGGAAGTACATCACCGCCGTGGACAACACCGCGGACGGCGCTTACGACGCGGGCTACTACTTCTGCTATCACTTTGAAGTGCCCGCCAACCGCGCCAGCCGTTCCGCCTCGCGCGGCGAGACTGCCCGCGACACCTACTGGCCGAAGTACGCCTGACAAAGCGCAAATGCTCCCCCGCCGCATGGGGGAGCGTTCAGGATGTTGACAAAGTCAACAGACTGGCAGAGCGTTGAGAAAGCCTGCAAGCCAAGGAAGCTGTACTTGCAGCCAAGGGAGCTTACTTAGACGTAAGTGACCGCAGGATGCAAGTGCAGCTGACGTAGGAAGCAAAAATCGCTTCTGATTTTTTGTATATCAGAGCGATTTTTGCGGTTGTAGGCTTTGTCAGCGCTCTGAACGCTCCCCCGCCGCATGGGGGAGCGTTTTTTTTGCATGCCTTTGGCAAGCGCGGGAAAGGAGGGCCTGCCTTGCCCGCGCCCCGGGCGCTCAGGCGCAGACCGTCTTGCGGGGCTGGCCGCAGACGCGGACCGTGCCGTTCGCGCCCTCAAGATCGCGGATGACCTCGCCCACGGCGGGCACGCGGATACTGCCGCGCAGCGGGTTTTTGATGCTGGCCACGGGCGTGGTGATGGTCGCCTCCACCTCCGAGCGCTCGAAGGCGAGGTCTGTGTCGATCATCCGGCAGCCGATGAGCTTGAGCCCCTTGCAGTAGCACAGGGGCTGCGTGCCGATGATGGCGCAGTTTTCAAAGGTGACGTTTTCGCTGTACCAGGCGAGGTATTCGCCCTTGACCACGCTGTTGCGCACGATGACGTTTTTCGCGTGCCAGAAGGCGTCCTTGGTGTCGAAGCGGCAGTTTTCAAAGGTGGAATTTTCGATGTACTGGAAGGAATACTTGCCCCGCAGGCGCACGTTTTCAAAACTTAGCCCCGTGGCGCGCAGCATGAAGTATTCGCCCCGCGCGTCGCAGTCCTCCATGCGCACGCGGCGCGCCGACCAGCCGAATTCCGGCGAGACGATATCGCAGCCGCGCAGAACGGCGTCGCCGCATTCACGCAGCGCCTTGACGCCGTGGAGCCTGGAACCCGTGATCTCGATATGGTCCGAATACCAGAGGGCCGCGCGGCAGCCCTCCGTCATCTCCGAATCGCGGATCGTCAGGCCGTGGTCGTGCCAGAAGGGATAGCGAAGGTTGAAAAAGCATTTCTCCGCGACGATGTTTTCGCATTCCTTGAAGGCGCTCTCGCCGTCGGCGGGGCCGTCGAAGGCGCAGTTTTTCGCCACGAGGCCGCGCCTGCCATAGAGGGCGCGCTCGACGTCGAACGTCCTGTTCTCGATGATGTCCATAAAAAGCCTCCTGTCAAAAGGGCGTCTTTGCCGCGTCCTTGCGCATCTGGTGCACGAGGTAATCCAGGCAGTCTATGCGCCGTTCCTCGCGGTGCAGCCGCTTGAGGAGCAGCCGGCGGTGGGCAAGGAGCAGGCGCAGCTGCGCCTCGCGCTCCCCCGCCGCTTCCAGCGCGAGGAACTGTTCCACCGTCTTGCCACCACAACCCGCGTCGCGCAGGTTGTCCAGCAGCGCCTGTTCGTGGCGATCGTCTTTCATATGGTTTCCCCGTCTTTTCCATGGCGCGCCGCGCGGGCGCCCCTTGCGTGTCCTTAGTATAGCAGCGGTGGCGCGATATATCAAATACTTATTTTAAATTGCAACGCATAATTGATTCCTATGGAAATTCCTGCTATACTGGAGCAAGGGAGGTGGCGAAATGGAAATTCGCGTATTGCACTATTTCCTCGCCGTGGCGCGGGAGCAGAGCATTTCCGCGGCGGCGGAGTCCCTGCACATTTCCCAACCGGCGCTCTCCACGCAGCTCAAGGCGCTGGAGGCGGAGCTGGGCAAGCAATTGCTCATCCGCGGCACCAAGGGCTCGCGCAGGGTGCTGCTCACCGACGAGGGCATGATCCTGCGCAAGCGCGCCGAGGAGATCCTCACCCTCGTGCGCAGGACGGAGGAGGAAGTGGCCTGTTCGGACGAGGCCATCGTCGGCGAAGTGGGCATCGGCAGCGGCGAGACGGACATCGTGCGCCTGTTCGCCCGCGCCGCGCAGGCCATCCGCCGCCGCCACCCGGATATACGCTACCGCATCTCCAGCGGCAACGCCGAATTCGTGCTGGAAAACCTGGACAAGGGCCTGATCGACTTTGGCTTGCTCTTTGGCGCGGTGGATGAAAAGCGCTACGACGCGCTGCCCCTGCCCGCGCGCGACCGCTGGGGCGTGCTCATGCGCCGGGACGCGCCGCTGGCGCAAAAGGAGGCCGTATGCCCGGAGGACCTTTGGGACAAGCCCCTGATCGTCTCCCATCAGCGGGGCGACGACAATTCCCTCTCCCGCTGGCTCAGACGCGAGCTTTCCAGGCTCAACGTAGTGGCCACCTACAACCTGGTGTTCAACGCCTCGCTGCTGGTGGACGAGGGGCTGGGCTACGCGCTGTGCTTTGACAAGCTCATCAACACGCGGGGCAGCGGGCTCTGTTTCCGCCCCCTCGACCCGCCCCTGGAAGCGCCAGCCTGCATCGTCTGGAAAAAGTATCAGGTGTTCTCCAAGCCGGCGGCGGCGTTTTTGCAGTGCCTGCGGGAGATGCTCTGAAAAAACACGTCCCCCGCCGGGGGTTCCCGGGCGGGGGACGTCAGGATGTTGACAAAGTCAACAGACTGGCAGAGCGTTGAGAAAGCCTGCAAGCCAAGGAAGCTGTACTTGCAGTCAAGGGAGCTTACTTAGACGTAAGTGACCGCAGGATGCAAGTGCAGCTGACGTAGGAAGCAAAAATCGCTTCTGATTTTTTGTATATCAGAGCGATTTTTGCGGTTGTAGGCTTTGTCAGCGCTCTGACGTCCCCCGCCGGGGGTTCCCGGGCGGGGGACGTGTTCGCGCGCCAGCGGTCAATCGCCGAAGCCGTAGAGCTCGGCGGCGTTGCCGCGCCAGATGCGCCCGGCGATATAGCAGGCTTCCTCCTGGCTGAAGTAGCCCTCGACGTGCATCTGCGCAAGCGTTTCCGAAACCACGCGGCGGAAAGCCAGCACCGCGCCGTAGCTCTCCTCGGACGTCCACGTGTCGCAGCCCCACAGCAGGCGGTGCGCCCCGCCGACCTCCAGCGCCTCGCGCAAGAAGCGCTTGGCGGCGGACGTGCTGATCAGCGGCAGCCAGCAAAGGTCGGCGTAGACATTGGGGAAGTTGTGCAAAAGCGCCAGCAGGTCGTCCATCCACGGATAGCCGCCGTGGAAGAGGTCGAATTTCAGCGCGGGCAGCGCCTCGATCAGGCGGCGCAGGAAGAAGGCGGATGTGGCCTCCAGCCGCCCCAGCCCGGTGTGGAACTGCGCCACCAGGCCGTTTTCGGCGGCGACAGAGCAGATGTAGTAGACCATGTAGCCGTAAAAATCGCGGTAGGCTTCCGGCGTGGGGCGCTCCTGATTGTAAGCCGCGGCCGCGCGGGCCTTGTCGAAATTCTCCACGCGGTTGCCCTCGTCGTAGGCGATGGCGAACTTGAGGATGCGGTGGCCGAGCACATAGTTCTTCACCGCCTCCAGATAGCCGTCGAAATCCCGGCTGTAAATGCCGGGGATGTACATGTCGGGGTTATTGCCGTTGTGGTCGCGGCGGCTGGCGCAGTTGCAGACCACGAACATGTTGCAGCGCAGCACCGGCACAAAGAACGCGCCCGCGCTGTCCACATGCCCCGTGTGCGCGTAGTTGTCGAGCAGCACCTTGTCGTAGCGGCAGTTATCTTCGAGGATGCGCAAATGGTGCGCGCCGTCCCGGTAGGCGGCGGAGATGGCCGCGTCCAGGCCTTGCAAGTTTTCGCCCGTCACCGGCAGGCCGTAGAGCGCTTCGATGGCCGTCTGCAGCCAGTAAAAATAGCTGTTGCCGCCGTTGCGGCGCAGGAAGGCCGGCACGTCCCGCGCGTCGTCCGGGTAGTGGTCCATCCAGTCGCAGTAGCTGTGGTCATAGAGGAATTTGAGGTCCACGCCGGTAAACTGGGCGTCCGCGAGATGGTGGCAGTGCGTATCCACGCCGCGCAGGCCGTCCAGATAGCGCAGGATCGCTTCCCGGCAGGCGTTCCAGCCCGCGTCCGGGGCGATGAAACCCGTGTTTTGCATAACAGACCCTCCTTTGCCGCGCGGCTCCCTCGCCGCCGCAGGCCTATTATAGCACCCGCCGCGCACTTTTGCAACGGCGGGGCGGACGGGCGTGCGGCGGAAGGGGCGGCCTGCCAAAGCGCCCCATGGGGAGGCATGCTCCCTCATGGGGCGCGCCGCCGGCAGGCGCGGCTTACTTGCCGCCTTCCTGCGGACGCATCAACGAGGCGAAAAACTCCGTGAAGGGGATGGCGGGTTCCTGGTTCTCGTTGCCTTCATAGGCCGCGACGTGGGCTTCCGGCTGTATGTCGATCTTGTGGAAGCGGTAGAGCTCAAGCACCTGTTCGCGGTTCAGGGGGCGCACGCGGCCGAGGTGGACAAGCTCCATGGCCAGTTTGGCCGAAGCCTCCGCATCCTCCAGGCGGTACCAGGCCTCATAGGGCGTCTTGCCCCAGGCGATGGGGCCGTGGTTGCCCAGGTTGACCACGTGGTATTTCCTGACATAGGGGATGATCGACTCGGCCAGCGCCCTGCTGCCCGAGCAGCAATAGGGGATCACCGGCACGCGCCCGGAAATGCAGGCGGCGGCGGGCGTGGTGGGCAGGTCCAGTTCGATGCCGGCGCAGGCGAGTATGCTCAGGTTCAGGGGATGCGCGTGCGCGGTGGACATGATCGCGTCATCCGTGCGATAGGCGTTGAGGTGCATCTGCAGTTCGGAGGTCGGCTTCCACGTGCCCTCGAGGACGCTTCCATCGCGGATGCTGATCTTGATGAGCATCTCGTCGGTGAGGTCGCCCTTGTTGACGCCCGTGGGCGTCGCCCAAACGGCGTCGTCCGAGACGCGGATGGTGATGTTGCCGTCGTTGGCCGTTACGAACCGCGAATCTATCATAAAACGGTTTCTGAGGGCTGGGGTTCCAACCGGATTGCCAACTGGCTTAACGACCGTCATATCTCTACCAAACGACATATTGCTTTCTGGCGCGCGACCTCAATTCGCGCGCTTGTGCGCAATCCAATCTATACCGGCCGCATACGCTTCGGTGACGACCTGTCGGATCCCTTTGAACATTTGCGCATCATCGATGATGCACTGTTTGAACAGTGTGAACAAATGATCCGTCAACGTTCTCCCTCCAAATCCTCTGAAAGAATCGGTAACCTGCGCAGCACCAGCGACGGCCTTCTGACCGGCCTTCTGTTCTGCGGTTCCTGCGGAGAACGTCTATGTTTTAATCACAATACCACGGTACGCACGCTGGCAGACGGAACGAGGCGTGTCTATGAAAGGGATGTATACCGCTGTTACCGGAAGGTTAACAGCCGCAGTACCTGTCAGGGACAATCGACCTATGCAGCTCAGCGAATCGAAAAGGATGTGCTGGCCGTCGTGCATGGATATTTCGAAAACATCCGCACAAGGCCGACTGCACAAATGCTGTCTGTGGCGGGAGAGCGGACGCGACGTATTCAGGAGGAAGCGCTCAAACAAGCGGAAGCGGCACTAAAGAAAGCACAGACGGAGATGACTGCATTGGAGGAAGCGGCTGTCAAGGCGCTCACAGGAGAAGGTAGTATGGATCTACAGTTTATCAACAGCTTAATTCCCAAGCGCAAGGCCAATCTGGAAAACGCGCTCGGAGAAGTAGAACGACTCCGCAGGGAACTCGCCGAGATTGAAAAAGCAGAGCAGGCAGCAAGCCGCGAACTTGAAATGATCTTGTCCTGGGCCGAAACCTTCGACGCGGCTTCCCGCGAGACGCAGCGATCCATCATTGCCATGTTGATTGATCGAATTGTGGTGTATTCAGATTATCGGCTTGACATCCATTTTCGTATAACTGTTCAGCAGTATTTGGGAAAAGGGTCAATCCCAAATTCTGTGTAAACTCCAAATGAGGCATGAACAGAGCAGGATCATCCATTGTGCGCGGCAGCGGATTTATCCGACTGCCGCCTTGTGTGCAGTATAACGCCGGCGGGGGTGGATGTCAAGGGCGGCGGCAAGGCCGCCGTTCATCGGAGCGCCGCGCACAGCGGCGCGCAGACCCTTGACCTCCGGCTCCGGCGGTGTTATTCGGGCATGCGTCCGGCAAAGTAGATCGACAGCTGTGCGTGGATCACGCTCCAGTCCTGCCGCCGTCCCGTCCACTTTTTCGTGATGTCCATCATCGCCAGATACAGCATTTTCAGCAGGCTGTCATCTGTTGGAAACACCGATTTGGCCCTGGTCACCTTGCGCAGCTGGCGGTTGAAACCCTCTATGGCGTTGGTGGTATAGATCAGCCTGCGCACCTCCTGAGGGTACTTGAAATATGTACTCAGATTGGCCCAGTTCGCCCGCCAGGACTGGGAGATTCTCGGGTATTTCCCGTCCCAGCGCTCTCCAAAGGCGTCCAGAGCATTCAATGCTGCCTGCTCGTCTACGGCGGCATAGACTGCCTTCAGATCCGCCATGAGGGCTCTTATATCCTTATAGGACACATACCGGCTGGAATTGCGCAGCTGGTGGAGGATGCAGTTTTGGATCTCGGTCTGAGGGAAGCTGGCGTGAATCCTCCAGCTCCGCCTCCAAGCCGTTCTCCATGAACTCCGCGATGGTCTCCTTGAACAGATTCTGGATGTCGTCCATGCTGCCGATGTTTGCCATCTGCAGCAGCTCCCGGATCTTCTCCCGTCGCGCCTTTTCTTCCGGGGTACGGTTCTTTCTGGCCATGTGTTTTACCTCCTGTGTGATGCTTCTATTCTACACCTCATGGGAGGTTTACACAAAGTTTGGGACGGTCTCGTATTCAGATTATCGGCTTGACATCCATTTTCGTATAACTGTTCAGCAGTATTTGGGAAAAGCCTCATGAGAGATCCAAAATAGCGCAAGCCCCATGCCCGGATCATCATACCAGGCATGGGGCTTGCGTTTGCGATGGTAGAATCTTGGTTTTCTGTCTTCTGTGTATGATTTACCAGTTCACCAAGCATCAGCCATCCAGTTCGACCAGACAGTATTCGACATTGCCGGCCCAGTCTGCGCACATCGACCAGCGCCGATACGCATCCAGCGACTTCTCCGGATCATACAGCCCGATGGCGTGCTCCTCGGAATCGATTTCCACGTTGAAGTACTCGCTCAGCTGATCCTGCCCGCCCGTCTCACGCACCGGCGTCTCGATGAGTGCGCTCTCCAGATATTCTACTGCGCCCATTTCGTCCGTCGCGCTCAACGCATGCGCCTCGACGTACGCATTGCGTTCCGCTTCGCCGCCCTGTTCGCCTGCGCTCAGGCACACCTTCAGAGATGACATCAGCTCCGCGACCGACGACTGCTCCCCGGCAAACCACACATACACGCCAAAGCGATATGTGCCTTCCTCGCCGGGCTCGATGCGCACTTCAAACCGCACGTGTTCCAGCTGCACTGCCGTGAGTTCTACCTCCGGCAGATTCTCCACCGCTTCCGGCTTCGCTGCTTCGGGATCCCTCAAAGCCCAGTCCACGTACTTGGCTACGTTTCCGCTCAGCAGTTCATCGATGCGCAGCAGAACGCCGGCTTCGCCGTTTCGCATCTCGATCCATTGAATTTGCTTTTCCTGCCATAGCCGCGCCAGCTGCAATCCAGACAACATCAGACTGTGCTGCGCATAGCTACCATTATCTTCAGGCTGCGCAATGACCAACAGCATATTCCCATCTGCCCAGTCTTTATTATTCAGCACGGCCAGCAGCTCATATTCATCCAATTCGTAATCCTCATCATAGAGGATACCCAGTTCTTTCAGCCCGGAACCTGTTCCCAGATAATCATCATAGAGCACATTTCCCTGAGACTCTACGAAAGGCAAATCAAAATTCGGCTGAGGTTTGGGACTCGCCGTTGGGCTCACCGTCGCCGTCGGGCTCGCCGTGGTTGTCGGACTTACCGTAGGTGTCGGGCTCGCCGTGGCTGTCGGGCTCGCCGTGGCCGTCGGGCTTATCGTGGGCGTTGGGTTCACCGTGGGTGTCGGATTCACTTGCTCGCGTACAAAACTCAGTGTCAATGTCTTGCCTTCGTACACGCTGCCGATAATGACCATATTCCCTGATATGCTCACGCCACTGCTGGGCTGCGCCTCCACCTGACTGAATTGGTATCCCGCATCCGGCACAGCCTCCAATGTAAAGGCGGACAGGCGATCCACGATAAACGTGCGCGTGCCCGTATAAACCGTCCCTTCCACGCGCACCGCGCCGCCCGCGCCGCACACTACCGTAATCGTGTGTTCGCGGGGAAGCGTAGTGGTCAGCTGGGTATCGCGGTTCTCCGCCGCCAGCCCCGCCACGGGCATCAGCGCGCACAGCGCCGCCAGAATCCACGCAAGATATTTTTTCAAGTGCCCCATGCCTCCCCGCAAGTTGTTTTCGACATCCGCTTATTCCGCTGAAATAGTAAAGCTCATCGTGCCGGTATAGGTGCCCGCCGCAGCCTGCTGCCACTGTTCGGCAGTGATGCCGATGGCCATCGTTTTGGCGCTGGGAAGGGAGCTGAAGTTGCCAAATGAAAGCTCATTGGACGTAACGGTGAATTCGATGGTTCCGCCGCTGCCATTCGTCATGCTGCCGTTTGCCGCCGTCTCCACTCTGATCGAATTGGCGTTGTTCGCCTCCGTCAGCTGCACCGTCAGCGTGGTCGAGGTGGCGTTAGGCGTAATCGTCAGCGTAGAGGGAATGATGAGGGTGTAGCTCGGCGCGTCCGGGCCTTTGATCGTGGTGGTCAGCGTGGTGGACGCGGTCGAGTCATCCTCGTCATAGGTGTCTTCGGCCAGCGCGGCGGCGCAGAGGATCAGGCTCAGGGTCAGCAGTACGCAAAGCAACTTTTTCATGTAAATACGCTCCTTTCAATATCCGGAAAATCCAATCGTTTCTATCCTGTCAAAGGGTTTGTCGGTTCCTCGGAGCCGCCAGCTCAGCCTGTCACGCTCAGCTTAAAGGTCAGCGTGTCGCTGTAGTCGCCCGCAGTCTTGCCGTCGGTGGACTCCGTGAGTTCCATCGTCAGCGTCGCCGCCGCGGGAATGACCTCGCCGCCCGTCCAGCTGAGCACGGCGTTGCCCGCGTTCACGGCCTGGCTGTCCTTCTCTACCTTATAGCCGATAGTGTCGCTGCCGCCCGCCAACTTGAGGCTGAAGTTATTGGCCGAGCTTTCCAGCTTCACGCTCAGGGTCTTGCCGGATTCCAGCGTGGAACCCGTGCCGATGGAAATCTGCATGGTGGCGGAAGTTTCGCCCTGCGGGATAGTCATGCTCGAGGGAATGATGACGACGAACTCCGTCCCCGGCTCCGGCACGGTGTAATTAACGGTGGTCTCGCCGGTGCCGTCTTCGGTGGTGATCTCGGTGTCCGCCAGCGCCACGCCCATGCACAGCAGGCTCAGGGTCAGAAGCAGGCAAAAAATTTTCTTCATTAACGATCAAACTCCTTCTCTGTTTCTTTCGTCCAGATTACCAGTCTACCTCTCCTCCATCCTCGAAACCTTCGTGGTCGCCAGTAAATCCGGTGGCGCTCACCGTGGCCTTGAAGGTCAGGGTGTCGGTGTAAGAGCCGTAGGGAAGGCCGTCGATAGAACCGGTGACTTCCAGGTTCAGCGTCGCCGCGGCGGGGATCTCCTCGCCCTGCGTCCAGGAAAGAACTTCGCTGCCCGCGCTCAGGCTGCTTCCGCCCTGCTTGATATTATAGGCAATGGCGTTGTCACCCTGCTTGAGCTGGAAGCTGTTGGCCGAGCTCTCCAGCGTGACCAGCAGGGTCGCGCCAACGGCCAGCGTGGAATCCGCGCCAATGGTCACGGTCATGTTGGTCGTGGTCGCGTCATCCACAAATGCCACGCTGGCGGGAATGGTGACGGTGTAATCCGTCACCGGTTCGGGAACGTCAAATGTAACGGTCGTATTCTGCGAGGGAGTATCGGGTTTGATGACGTTCTCCTGCGCAAGCGCCACGCCCGCGCACAGCAGGCTCAGAGTCAGTACCAGGCTCAAAAACTTCTTCATGGGGTACCTTCCTTTCTATTATTCCACAATCAACACCGTTTCGGTATCGGCGTTGTTTGTTGGAGTCTTGTCGCTCATGCGGTAGGGCTGCACGTGCAGTATGACATTGTACTCGCCCGGCTCCAGCGCGCGGGTGAGCGTCACCTGGTTGCAGTACTGCCCCGGCGGGATCAACCCCGTGGTAAAGAGCACCTCGTAGCTCTCCTCGCCGGTTTCCTCGTCCACGGTGGGCAGGCGCATCTCAAAGGTGAGGTAGTACCAGCCCTCGTTGGCCTCCGGATTTTTCAGGGTCGTGGCCGCCTCGGTCACGCCCGCGGGGAGCGTAATACTGCCCCAGCCGGGGATCGCCACGCCCGGCTCCGTGGGCGCGGGGGTAGGCGTGACCAGCTCGCCTGCGTTGGGGTCGATTTCAAGTTCCGCGGTGGGCGCGGGCGTTGCCGTGGCTGCGGGCGTCGCCGCGGGCGTGGCCTCGGGCTTTGTGCTTTGCCAGATCAGCACCGCGGCGACCGCCAGTATGACCACTGCCAGCAGCGCGATCAACCATTGCGTCTGTTTCTGCTTGCGCCTGCGACGCTGCCTGTCCCTTCGGCTCCGGTCTGTGTCCTGTTTCATACCCTTCCTCCTATTCCGCGCTGGCGGTAAACGTCAGCGTGTCGGTATAATGTCCGGGCGCAAGATCCTGGCCCTCGGCCACGTTCAGGCTCAGGGTCGTTTCGCCCGTGCCGGTAAACGTGGCGGCGGTATTGCCGTCAAAGATGGCCATGCCGTTTTGCGCCGTCAGCGTGTAGGCGATGGTTCCGGTCTCGCCCGTGAGCTTCATGTCGTTGGCCGAGTCCACCGTCACCGTCACCCGGCTGCCGCCCTCAAGCTGGCTGCAGCTCAGCGGCAGGCTGGCCTTGCCCGTTTCGTCCATCTCCACCGACGCGGGAATGGTCACGATATACTCGAGGTTCTCCACCCGGAAGCTCACCGGCGTCACCGGCTCATAGCCGTGCTGTCCCTCCGGCGCCATGCCAAGTGTAGAGTAGCCAGGGTCCATGGTGATCTCGTACTGACCCGGTTGGAAATCGTCGGGCAATGTCAGGACACAGCGCAGGGGATAGTTCAATAACGTATACTTTCCCTTGATGGACTGTTCGCCGACGGTAAAGGTGACCGTCTGATCCGGCGTCCACCAAAACGGTGCGCCGTCGTAACGGCGAGCTTCTCCCGTTTCATCGACGATAACCACCAGTTCGTCGCCGGGATGGTAGATTTTGTCAGGCTCCTCCACGTAGATGCTTATCACCGAAGGCACCGTACCCACATGCACCGTTGCGGTTTGGGCGTTGAACTGGTAGCCTGTGACGCCCTGCTTGAGATGCGCCGTGATCGTGTAAGTGCCCTGCCAGAGGGGATACAGCCGAACGGTTCCCTGTTCCTCGTCGATTTTCAGTGCAGCCACTTTTTCCAGGCTCGCCTTGGTGCAGGCCAGGTCCAGATTGGTCGTCACTTCGCCGTTGTAGGTGACGACGAAATCCAGATCGTCCATGCTGAAGCCCGCCGGGAGCGCCGACGTATCAAAGTCATATCCGGCATAGGGGCAGGTATCCAGGTTCCAATTTTCCACATCGATGTCCAGATAGTCGCCGCTGCGGGATACGGCGGTGGGGTTGACATACGGCTCCTCCGTGATCACCAGCTTGCCGGGGAGGAAGTTGAGTGCATATTGCCCAAGCGTCGTAATTCCCGTGCCGCCGTTATACTCATAATCGGATTGAATCAAACGCTCATTGCCGGCGGGCATCGACATCCGCACGGTATATTCTCCCGGCTCCAGACTTTGCAGTTGGCCGGTCACGTCCTCACCTTGCTGATTGGTCACCGTATAGGTGATAACCGCATAGCGATTCAGAAAATCATCGCCTTGCAAGCCGAAGCTGGTGATACCGTCGTCAATCAGGTCAAAGCCCAGGTTGATCGTCTCGCCCGTCGTGGCATAAATATCTCTCACCTTTACATTGAGTGGAGACTTCTGTACAGTCAGTATCCCTGTCGTAATGGAACCGGTATAGCGAGCGTCGTTAATCTCCACCTTCAGCGCGTAGGTATATGCCAGATTCGCGCCGCAGGTAACTTCCGTTGATGTAACCGTAACATATCTTGTTATCTGTTGTTCTCCGGAACTGCCACCCCATTGCCCGTTCCGGTACGCGGTGATCTTTAGATTGCTTTGACTAAAGGCGAAACCTTCCGGCCAGTTTTCCGGATCGTAGGACACGGTGATGTAGTGCCACTGCGCCTTTTTGCCTCCCCGGTAGTATACCGACGTATTCTCAGGCACGTTGGTGATCAGCAGGCCGGACAGGTCAATCTTGTTGACCGTGATTGCTTGTTCGCCCGTGACCTTGGGCGCCAGGTCTTCAGATTGGAACACGGCATACACCGTATGGTTGCCAATGCCCATATCTTCGCCGGACAACGCAAACTGCGCCACGCCCGCCTCGACGGCAACCGGCTCGCCATGTTCATTGCCATCCAACCTCAACTGCACAAAGCCTTTGCCGGGCGTACCATCTGCATTGCGCGCAGTGAAGGTCAACACAACCGCCTCGTCAAGCTCAATGGCATTGGAGCTGACAGTCAGCGACACTTCACCCGCATACGTTTTGCCGCATGTGACCTCGTTGGTGAACATGCCGTGCACGTCCGTGCCCATGCCTACGTTATAGCACAGCCGCAGGTGGCAGTCCTGATCCTCCTCCGTGACCGTATAGGTCATCTCCGTCGCGCCCGGGATGTCCTCCCAGACGCCCAGCGGATTGCGCTGCCACTGCCATCGCACGTCGGCACAGTCGTAGTCCGTGAAGTTTTCCAGTACGGCGGCAATGGTATCGCCCGGTTGTGCCGTTTCAACCGGCAGGGATGCCGTGCCGTTGAAGTCTGGCTGGCTGACACGCTCCTGCACCACATTGAGCGAGGCATTGGAGGAGATGGTCTGCTGGCCGACGGCCACAGAGTCCTGCGAGGACCACTTATCCCAGGTGATGCCCTGCTTGACCTGGAAATCGCAGCCGTCGGAGGTAACATCGCCGCTAGTCCAGGAGAGGATCGACCCGTTCAGGGAAAACTTCCCATTGTTGCTGCCGGAGCTGGTGAACCAGTATTGTACTTCGGGCGCCAGATCAAAGTACTCCGTCAAATCCAGCGTCTCGCTGTACCCGGGGCGCTTGCCGTCCGGCGAGGGGGCGTAATAGATCAGCGACGCCGGACTGCCCTGGGAAAGGCCGATGCCGTCCTCCGGCATGGCGAAGGCCAGCACGTTCAGATCATAGGATTTGGTGTCGTTGGGCGCGGTCAGCTTATAGCGCGCGCCGTCCTGCTTCAGCGACTCGTCCTTGTTTTCGATGACCTGCGTAAAGCTGGAGTTGGTCAGCGCCAGGGCGACCAGCGTGTAGCCCTCCGGCACGGTCACGTCGATATAGATCTCCTGGTTGGAGTAGATCTTCGCGCCGGCGCTGAGGGTCTGGCCCGGCTGGGCGGTGCGGGGCGTGAAGGTCACATCGCAGTTCACGGCCTTCAGGCGCAGGGTGTAGGTGCCGTAGCGGCCGCTCTTTTTGCAATACCATTCGATGCTCTTGATCTCATCGGGCACGGTCAGGTTCGGATGGCTGGGAAATTCCACCGTGGCCGTCCGGTATTTTCCCGTATCGTCCAGATACAGCGCGGTGTTATTGGAATAGACGGCGTCCTGCGCCAGATAGTCCGGCAGACCCTCCAGCGTGATGGTGGTCCGGGTGGGGTCAAGCGGGTCGTAGTTCCAGTGCACGGCCGACCAGTCCACGTTGCTCACGATGGAGAAGTTGGCGGTGCGCACCAGCCGGTCGTAGCCCAACTGCTCCGGCCACACCGCGCGCACGGTATACGCGCCCGGCGCGGTGGGCTTTTGGTCGCTCCAGAGGGAATCGTTATTCACATCCGTGCCCTGCGCCGCGTAGGTGATGACCGCGGCCTTTTCGGTGTGCGTGTCGGAAACGGCCACCGGCTCGGCGGGCGTTTCGCCCTCGATCCAGCTTCCCATGGTCACGGAGCCTTCGCCCACTTTGAGCACCGTCACGGTGAGGTCATCGGGCTTGAAGCAGTAATTGCTGCCCACAGAGGTGATGCTGGCCACCTGATAGACGCCCGGCGCGGCCTGCGTAAGATCGTTGCCCTCCGCGTCCAGCAACTCCAGGCTGGTAAGCGCGCCCCGGATGCTCCCATAGGAATCGCCGCCGATGAACCCGTCAAAGCTCAACCCGCTTTGCCCCAGCGCGTCCTTCGCGCTGCCGGGGCGGCTTTCGGTGGTAAAGCGAATGTCGCCGGACACCGTCACCGCCTTGGGTAGAATGGTATAGGTCAGGCGCGTCTCGCCAAATACCGGCCGGATGTTGTAGTTGTTTCCGTCCTCGGCCGTAGCCGTGAAGCTCACATAATCCTTCGCAAACCATGCGTATAGCTTCTCATTGGCAGCGGGTTTACCATCCTCCCACTGGACATTCAGCGTATCGTTTCTTTGTGGCGTGATATCCACATTGGCGGTAAGGCCCGTTCCAATGGGGTCTGTCAGGTAGGGGCTGTCCGTATCGTATTCGCAGGCCAGGGTCGCGTCCGTCAGCTTGACATTCTGGAAATTGTCGCTGCCGTTGTATTCCGCCTCGAAGGAACACGCCGTGACCGTCATCGGCATTTTCTCCACGGTCACCCACAGGCGCGCTTCCATTTGATCCACGCCGCCCACAAATTCATAGAGATCGGCATTTGCTCCCCACAGCTCGACAGTGAGCAACAGCGTTATACCTTCTCCGGCCGGCCGGTCAGTATCCCCCTCAGCCGGGGTCGCCTGCACAACGCGCAATGCATTGTGCCCAAATATACTGCTATTTTCACCAACTCCGGGTGCAAAGCCTTCAAGCTGTACCTGGACGCTGAGCGGCATGGGATACGTCTGCGCATAATGGTAGACGATGGCTTCGCGAAGCCAAGCCGCCGTGTACTCATTTTCAATCATCTCACGTACCGCTGTTTGCGTCAGCTGTATCGTTACGTTTTCAGGCTTACTCGCAAATCCTGCTGTTCCCAACACGAACTTGTGATTTGCCCGCAGCGTGCACGTTGCATTTACGCTTTCCAGATAGACCATGCATTCACTACTGTTGATATGGATCGTGCCATTCACTGTGCCGGCTAACTGACAAGTAGATGATCCCATCGAAAAATCGCCGTCAACGGTTGCGCCTTCGGATATCTCAAGATCTGCATAAAAGGTTGAACCGTCAAGATTGGCCGTATCGCGAGTGATAAGGCATGGAGCTTGGTCGGAAAAAGTGATGCCTTGCGCCTCCAAATGGCCCGCCTCGCAAGCTACACGCCCGTTGCACGTTCCGCCCGTGAGCGTCAGATTGCCCGAAGAACTGATCTGGCTGTACTGGCCCACATTATTGACTGTAGCGGTTGCACCAGCCATCACCGACACCCTACCGTAGTTATTGATCACAAACGGACACGAAATGTCTTCTTCAACAATTAATCTTCCACCATTTTCCACATTGATCGTCAGCTCCATCCCGGAAAAGCGGTTATCTTCTCCCTCCAGATACAACGTATTGGGGCTGGAAACCGTGATCGTCAGGTATTCGCCTTCCACCATTTCCCAGGTTAATGGGCCCATAAATCCCTTATACGGACAAGTATCCGCCATACCGGTCTGCACCTCGCCATTGGCCATGAGCATGAGCTGCGGCATGGCGTAGGTCACCGTGGCCGTGGGCAGCGCCACGGGGCAGGCGGAGCCGTCCGCCAGCGCCGCCTGGAAGGTATACGCCGCCTCCAGCGGGTTCTCGTGCTCGGGGATGTACGCCGTGCCGCCCAGCCCGTCGCTGACGCAGGTCCAGATCACCGCCAGCTGCACGGTGGTTCCGTCGCTCAAAAGCGCCGTGACCTCCGCGGGCAGGCCCAGTTCTTCCAGCGCCGCGCCGTATTCCGCCGTCAGGGTATACGTCGCCGGTTCAAAACCGACGATGGTCTTTTCTGGTTCTGCCGTAGGCTCGGCCGTCGGTTCCGCGGTGGGTTCCGCGGTCGGCTCGGTCGTCGGTTCCACCGTCACGGTGGGCGCAGGCTCCGCCGTCGCGGTGGGCGCAGGTTCCGCCGTCCCGGTGGGCGCGGGTTCCGACGTTACGGTTGGCGCGGGCTCCGCCGTTACGGTTGGCGCGGGTTCCGCCGCCGGTTCGGTTGCCGGTTCCGCCGCCGGTTCCGCCGTGGGTTCCGCCGTGGGTTCCGCCGTGGGTTCCGCCGTGGGTTCCGACGTGGGTTCCGCCGTGGGTTCCGCCGTTACGGTTGGCGCGGGTTCCGACGTTACGGTTGGCGCAGGCTCCGCAGTCGCGGTGGGCATCTCCGCTGCTTCCGCAACCGGCGTTACTTCCTCTGCCAAAGCCGGCGTGGGTTCCACTGTCACAACCGGCGTCGCTTCCACTGTCGCACTCGAAACAGGTTCCGCTGCGGATTCTGGCGTCACGCTTACCGCCGGCAGTTCTTCCGACAGCGCGAACGGCGTCGCCAAACTGAACAGCAGACATACGCACAGCATCACGCACAACCATTTCTTGACCGAAAGGGCGCCCATATGATTCCTCCTAAACTTTCTTTGTTCCATATATACTCTAAATCGCGAAAATCTGTCCGTTTACCCGCCTTCCGCATTCGCAGATGGATTCATCAACAGGCTGACGCGAAAAATATCTTCCTCAGCATCTACTGTCAAGAACCCATGATGGCGGGCGACGGTCGCCCTCGCCGACTCCAGGCCGTAGCTTTCCCCCGAATGCTTGGTGGACGCGAAGCCGTCCTTTTTCCGGCGCACCTGGCCGTCGTAACCGTTTTCCACAATCACGCACAGCAAGTCGCCGCTCATGCGGCAGATCACCTTCGCGCCGCGTTTCCCTTCCGGCAGGGTCAGCGCCCCGTCCAGCGCGTTTTCCACGAGGTTCCCCAGCAGCACGCACAGTTCCGCGTCCGGAATGTTCAGTTCCTCCGGCAGCGATACCCGCCAATCCAGCGCCACGCCCCGCTCCCGCGCCAACGCGTCGTAGTACCCCGCCAGCGCGTTCAGCGACGGATTGGCAAAGACAAACCGGATTTCCTCGTGCTCCTCTCCGCCCACTTCCTTCAGATACGCCGTCAACGCCGCCGCATCGCCCTTGGCCGCCAGCCCGCTAAGCACCCGCAGGTGCTGGCGAAAATCGTGCCGCAGCCTGCGCGTCTCCCGAATATAGCCGCTTAGCAAAGCGTACTGGCTCGCCTGCGCGGCCAGAAAGTGGTTTTCCTCCCGCAGCGCCGCGCTGTCCGTTATCGAGCGCGCAATTCGGTAAAACAGCTCGATGAGAAACGCCATCAACCCCAACAGAAACACCAAAATAATCGCGCCCAGCGGTTGTACCCGGTTGACCAATATCGTATGGTAGTCTTCCGGCATCATCGCGATAAACAGCAGCATATGCGCCAGGGGCAATACCCATACGATTCGCCACACGCTCGCCTGCATGAAGTGTTCCACCAGCCAGCCTACCCGACTGGCCATGAGCGGCCACATCAGCGCCGCCGTCAACATCCCAATGCCAGTTGCAATCCCGCTGCGATCAGCGTAGGCACTGTGCCTGGATTGGCTACCTCCACCTGGGCCATCAACACATCCGTAATGACTGCGCAAAACCCCATCACCGCCGCAGCCAGCAGAAAAATGAACACCGCCGGGAGAGGTTCCACCTCTGTCAAGCGACAATACAACCAGAAAAATAACAACAATCCCGGAACCAACAGCGCGTTCTCCGGCCAGCCAGTGAGCATAATCACCAGCGCACCCACTGCGGCAAACGCCGTAATTGACCCGACTGCTGCCCAGAGAAACGTACCCATACTTACGCGCAGCCGCCCTTTTACCGGAGCTAGACATAGAAATCCTGCTGGCAGACAAAGCAGCAGCTCCACAAAATACCTGCCCCATGCATTCCAACCCATCTCATTCCACTCCCCGCGTCTTGCGGAATATGTACTGATAGAAGCGTTCTTTGATCGGCATCTTCTCGCTAAGCCGTATGGGAAAACGCTGAGCGCCGTTCATAACAAAACACTTCCCGTCAAAGGAACGCACTTCATCCATGTTGATCAGCACGCCCCGGTTACAGGCCAGAAAGCGCACCTCTTCTCCCAGCATCGTCTGGATTTCCCCAAAGGGCATGTAGCATTTTATCTCCCGACCATCCGTCAGGCCAACATACACATAGTGATCCGGGCGTTGACATAGCTCACCGCAGAAACATTCACCAATTCCACCTGTCGCCCAACCTTGAGCGAGAGCGTCCGTTCCCTGCGCTGCACGGCACGTTCGGCCTCGTCCAGCACCCGCGCCAGTCGCGCCTTGTCTATGGGTTTGAGCAGATAGTCAAATGGATGTACCGGGAAGGCATCCCACGCATATTCGCTCGAACTCGTCAAAAAAACGATCAGACAGCCCATGTCCCATTCCCGCAGGCGGCGTGCGGTCTCAATCCCGTCCAGCCCATCCATGACGATATCCAGAAAGACCAGGTCATAGTGAACTTCCGAATCCAGAAAATGATTGCCCGAATCGTATACGTCGATAAAAGCTGTCTGTGAAAGGCGTTCCGCCAACATTTCGCTCAGCGTGGCGCAATCCTGACGCTCATCGTCAACGATCGCTATCCGCATCCGCACCCCTCCTCCCATAACACATTTCACAATAAGTATATCACAATAAATCGCTAAGCAGGATCCAAATTCACGAAGTGAAAATGGGGGTTTCGCGAAGCGAACAGATAAAAGTTCTGGCAAAAAGAACAATCGCAAACTTGAAATGATTCTTTCCCAGGCTGACAGATATGTAGGTTATTGTTTTAACCGCCCGGCAGTATATGCTAAAGGTCTCGTGGCAAATCTAAAAATGATGCAAGCCCCATACCGGTTATGATAATCCAGGTATGAGGCTTGCGATTGCGATTATAAATTTTCTTACTTTCGACTTTGCGGGTGGTTGGCGAAAATAACCATCTGACACGCCGCTGTGAGTCCAGCGCCTTTCGAGCTTTCTTGCCCAGCTTTTCGCGGGGAATGAATTTGGCCATGGAGGTCACTTCCTTTCAAAGGCAAAGATTTTAATAAAACACTTTGGGGCTTACCGGCGCGCATTTTTCCGCCTTCTTCGGTTGCCCGCCGTCGCGTATAGCTTTGCAAAAATATCGTCTTCTCGCAGGTCTTCCCAACTATAATATGCCATATTTTCAAAATCGTCCTCTTTTGTCGCTGTCCATACGCCTTCCTGTGCGACGAGCATAAATCCATGTGCGTTCAGGCGCAGAGCATAGGAAGATGCCTGCGCACAGTCCGTCTCCAGCTGCTTAGCGGTCGGAATGCTCTTTTTGGCCTCGACGACCCACTGCCCCCTTTCATGTCCCGGTGTAAACTCTGGCAATATGACATAGTCTGGATAGACGGTAAAGCTTCTTCCCATGCGCAGCGGCATTTGACGGACGTATTGCTCCCGACTCCAGCCCAGGCGTTCCAGAAGCGGTTCCAGCAGGCAAAGTTCCACATCCCGCTCCCTTTCGACCTGCTCCGGTGAGCGGCTGCTCTCAAAACGGTTCTCCAACACGGGCAAGCACGAGACATCGCCTCCGGCTTGATGGATCAACATCCGTATGCGCACATATTCGCTGGGCGTTATCTCCTGGCCATCCATGCGCAGCATGCGTGTTTTGGTCAGGAAGTGATTGCAAAACAGCGCATCTTCCCTGAGCGTCCGAAAGCTCGGGCCGGGGATAGATATAGGATGCCCAATGTATACGCATCGATACTGGTCAAAAAACGGATCGACGAATCCCGGCGCGCTTGCACGCCAAACAGAAGCAAACCTGCTTACGGGCTCCCAATGGTACAAGAGGATGATGTCGCCCGGCTGCGTGTCGGGGCTCCCCTGCCAGCAAAATACCTCCTTTTCTCCAACGTCTGCATCCGTCTTTCTAAAAGCAGGATCCTCCGGGCTCGCCCCGATAACATAGGCAGCATGCGGCGGCGGCAGTTCCTGCCTCAGCCAGTTCAGCCCGCCTGCCGATTTTGGCCCGTAATCATAGAGAAATGCACAAAATTCCTCGCTGCTCCACATCATTTCCTTTCTCGCTGCTTGCAGTACACGGCAAAGCTCAAAATAATGACGAAATCTGCCGGCATAGTCCCTTCGCCTTGGCGTCGGCGGCAGCTGTATGCCAAATACGTCCGCAAGGGCTGTCAGAACATGATAGCAACATGGGAAAAAATAAGGAATGAATGCATCTGGAGCCTGCGCCGTCAACATCATGCTGATATATACGATGTCATTGGCAAAAAGCTCAAATATCTTCCTGTCCGTAGCCCTTTCTTGACAGGTGCCTGCATATTCCGCCGCAATCTCCTCCCACAGCGCCACAGCCTCTTCTCCATATGTGTACGCGCCGGGTGCATCCCTCCCCACAAATGCGTCCTCCGCATTTGCATGCGCTTCTGCAAATGCAGTGATGCTCTCCTCAATCTTCTGCGCCAGGGAAGTATCGGGGCAATACGCCTTGAACAGGGAAATCACCAGCCCCCGCATTTGTTTTCCATCGCCATATAGACCAGATGCAAAGCGTTCTACCGTTTCCTGCCCACCCGCGCGAAGATAGAGCTGCCATTGATATGCATTGATCCGCACAGGCGCCACTTCCTTTCAAGGTTTCTGGCAGTCCTTCATCACAACATCGGCAAGATATGCGGCGAAGGCGGCGTATTCGTCTTCTGTGAGCGGGCGGGGGCGGGACATGACCACGAGGGCGTGGCCGCTGTTTTCCGGGCGGTAGGGCGGGTGGATGTGCGGGTAGGGATTGGCGATAAAGCCCGCGCGCTCGTAGAATGCCTGACGGCGGCGGGATATTTCATCCACCGGTGGGTCGATTTCGAGGATAACAGGCTTGCCCGCTTCCGCGAGCAGGTCAAGCGCCGCCGTGCCAAGCCCCTGTCCGCGCCGCGCGGGGGTGATGCAGAGGTGTTCGACGTAGAGGTACGCGCCCGCGTCCCAGAAAAGGGCGAGGCCGGCGAAACCCGCCTCGTCATGCAGTATGCCGAAATGATACTGTTCGTGCGCCATGATGCGGCGCTGGGAGGGCTCCAGCCGCTGTTCGTGCTCCGGGAAACTGGCGGCGTAGAGCACCATGGCGGGCTCAAAGGCTGGGTCGTCAAAGGCGCGCAGGCGCTGGATGCGCAGCATGGGCGTTCACCTCCCTGTGGTTTGGATGATAGAAAAATCCCCGGCCGATATGGTCGAGGATATTGGTCAGACCGACCGAAAACGGGCACGAATCTCATAAAGAGCCAAGAGGGGAGCCTGATCGAAAGAATGGACAGGGAATTGCGTTTCAAACCGTTCGACCTGGCGCATGAGAAACGGAATGACACCGACGTTGGCGCGGAAGCCAAGCACAAGACACAGCATGGAACGGCCATAGGGTTCGCGCACATCTTCGTAGTTCTGCAATATCCATTGCGAACAGTTTTCCTCACACCTGGCCATGAACCGAACGCAGTTTTCAATCGCGTTGTCGTTAAAGGTTTTCAGGATCAGACGCCGGATTTCCGGCAATGCCTCCGCCTCCCGTTTCAACAGCTTTTCAAGCAGCGCCCCGCGAACATCGGGCGCCAGCGTCTGCCGGAGCATACGCAGCAATCTGCCGGTATCCTCTTCCTGCTCCAACGCAACCATCTGCTGTGTGGCGTCAGGAAGCGCAATTCCTCTTTGGGCCGCCAACCCGCGCAATGCGGGCAGCATTTTATCCACAGAAGATACCGCCTCCGGCATCAGCAACATGGAATACTCAAGCCGTGCCGCCGAGTGTTCCTTCACGGGATGCTGGTGAAACCAGTCCCTTGTGAGCAGCTTTACAGGCTCCTTCAACGCTTCTCCCTCCCCTGAAAAAGTGAAATATCTCTTGGAAAACCAAAAGGATATTTCCGCTTCATGTCGAATTATATATGTATACGGGCGATTCGTCAACATCCCGCACCGGGCGGACAGTATCGATTGGGAGGCTGTTTCATGGGCTATATCACCGGCACGGACAGCAGACAGATGACCTTGGGCATATGGTGCGTCGAGGACGAAGTTTCACACGACAGCCCCGTATGGTTCATTGCGGTGTTTGTGGACGGACTGGACCTGGAAGCGCTGGGGTTCGAGCACGCCCCGCCCGCGGCCACGGGCCGGCCACCTTACAGCCCCTACGACCTGGTGAAGCTGTACATCTATGGCTACCTCAACGGGATACGCTCCTCCCGGCGCCTGATGCGGGAATGCCGGCGCAACGTCGAACTGTTCCTTCTACTCAACCGCCTGTGCCCGGACTTCCGCACCATCGCCGACTTCCGCAAAAGGCACGGGAAACTGCTCAAAAAGATATTTCTCATCTTCGTGCAGGCCTGCCGGGAAATGAAGCTCATGGACGCGCAGACGCTCTGTCTGGACGGAACCACCGTCCGCGCGGTCAACGGCAAAAAGCAGGCGACCAGCGCCGAACTGAGCCGCAAGAAGCTGGAGTACGCCCGCGCGCAGCTGGCGGCTGTGGAGAAATATCTGGACACGCTGGATGAAAACGACCTCCACGAGGAGCGGATCGACCATCCCTTTGCGCTGAATCTGGACAGGGATCGCCTGCCCGACCCGAAGTGGCTCAAAGAGCGCATCGCCTTTCACGAAAAATGCCTGAAGGAACTGGAAGAAACCGGCCGGAAGTCCCTGACGTTCACCGACCCGGAGAGCGCCATGATGCCCGCGAAAGAGGGCGGCATAAAGGCCTGCTACAATGTACAGACCGTCGTGGACGCGGGAAGCCACATGATCGTGGACTTCCATGTCACCGACAGCCCCAGCGACCGGGGCCAGATCAGCAGAAGCATGGCGCTGTGCAAAGAGGAGATGGGGCTTGAGGCCGTTTCCGTCATCGCAGACAAGGGGTATGAGAGCGCGAAGGACATCCAGGAGTGCCTCATGAACGGCGTTGTGGCGGACGTGGGATTCATTCAGGACCGGGAGGAACGGGTGTTTCCGCTGGACTACGTGGAGCGGGAGATAACGGCGGAAATGAAGGCTTCTGCCAAACCCGAGGACATCCAGGCCTGCCTCCACGCGGGTGTGCTGCCAGACCGCTACGAAAACACCAACATCCGCATCCAACTGCAATCCCTGGGGCCGGTCAGCTGTTTCATCCGCCACGAAGACGGCCGGGTCACCTGCCCTATGGGGAGGGAACTGTTCAAACAGAAGGCCACCCGGTACGGCATTGAGTATTCCAGCAAAGAGGCCTGCCGCACCTGCCCCAACCGCTGCACCGACTCCCGAAAGGAAAAGCACGTCAATATTGGCCACAACAGCCGCTATGTCCCCGTGCGCATGTATGGAGACCCCCGGTATCCGCTCCAACAAATCCCGGACGCGGAACAGCGCAGCCCGTACAATAACTTCGGCAAACTGAAGCGGGCGGAAAAGCGGGTGATGGTCTTTATCCAGCGGGACGTGCAGAAGCAGAAACTGCGGCAGCGCACCAGCGAGCATCCCTTCGGAACCATCAAGCATTACGACGGCGCCGGCCACTTCCTGTGCAAAGGGAAGGAGAAGGTCACAGCGGAGTTTGCCCTGTCCGCGCTGTCCTACAATATCCGCAGGGCGATCAACATATGCGGAGGCGTACAAAATCTCATTGAGCGCTACCGCAGGATAACGATGCCCAAAATGCGGGAAATCGCGGGTGTTTGAGGGGAAGCTCTCTCTTTTTCGTTGATTTGGGTGGGATTTGAGGTGCTTTGCAGCGGATATAACGAAATATCCGTCTGAAAACAGGAGTTTTCAGACGGACTGTGGTCAGATCGTCCGAAAACGGGTGCGAATCTCGTAAAGAGCCAAGAGGGGGGCCTGTTCGAAAGAATGGTCAGGGAATTGCGTTTCAAACCGTTCGACCTGGCGCATGAGAAACGGAATGACATCGACGTTGGCGCGGAAGCCAAGCACAAGACACAGCATCGCCACTCGCTGCTTCTGGCCGCCGGAGAGCGCCATCGGATGCCGCTCCTTAAACTGCAACAAATCCAATCGGTCAAGAATTGCATCCGCCTTATCCGAAGCTGGCTCCGCCATACTGATGAGCATTTCTTCCTCTGTGCTTTCTGTAAACAACTGATGGTTGACATCCTGCATGACCATATAGCACAGGGACAGCCTCTGTTTTCTATTATACGTTTTCCCATCCACTTTCACAATGCCCTTACAGTGTTTCTCTAATCCGCAGAGGCACCGGGCCAAGGTGGATTTTCCAGCACCGTTATGGCCGATCACTGCGATAATACCCGCCTGCGGCAGCGAAAGCCTATCAATATCCAGCGCATCCCTTTGCTTTGTATAAGCAAAATGAAAGTTCTCACATTCGATAGTACCGCAGCTTACAGCAGAATGTGCTACCACCGGGAACGCCCCCAGGTCAAAAGGCCGCAATCCCATTTCTGCCTGTTGCGCTGCGGACAGTTTCAAGGCGTCCGAAGCCAGATAATCTTTTTCGATTTTTCCGTTTTTCAAATAAATAACACGGTCTATCAGCTCTTTCAAATAATAGAGCCGATGTTCCGCAATAATAACTGTTTTCCCTTGCTGTTTCCAAATCTGGATCATCCGGCGCAAATCTTTTGTGGCTGACATATCCAGATTAGAAGATGGTTCATCCAGAACAATGATGGGCGGATCACTGGCCGATACAGAGGCGCAGGCGATTTTCTGCTTTTCCCCACCGGAAAGAGAAAAGATATTTTTCCCCAGCAGATTCTCCATCCCAAACTGCTCCGCAGTCGATGTCACCCGCTGGATGATTTCTTCTTCAGGTAAGCCCTGATTTTCACATCCAAAGGCCAGTTCGCTGGTGGAGTCCACCGTAAAAAACTGTGTACGGGGATTTTGAAAAACGCTCCCCACATATTTTGCCGTTTCATAGAGCGGAAGGGAACTGATGTTTTTTCCATCCAGCAGGACTTCACCGCTCAACTTGCCTTCATAGTAATTCGGGATCAGCCCATTCACCAACCGGGTCAAAGTCGTTTTTCCGCAGCCGGATTGCCCACACAAAAGAATGACTTGCCCATCCGGGATGATTAAGTTAATGTTTACAAGCCCGCCGGCCTCCGTTCCCCCGGCATAACGAAAATTGATGTTGCGAAATTCAATCATAGACGCCTTCCTCCTAACAGATAAAGAAACCGACCCAGCAGGGTATCGCCAGCAGGAAGAAGAAAATGTCCAAAGGCCCAAAGCCGATTTTACATATATTCGTCCGTTTCTGCGGCGCTCCAAGCCCTCGCGTAAGAGCAGCCGCAGACAGTTCTTCTCCGATTTTGGCAATCGACATCATCAGAGGAACAATCCGGTATTCCAGCATCTTCATGGGATTGCGGAAGGTAGTGATGCCACGCATCTTCATAGCGTCCCGAATGGCTGTATATTCCTCTTTGACTGTGGGGAAAAATCGGAATACCACCGACATAGGAATCACGATTTTTTGTGGAATGTGCATCTTCTCCATCGCTGCAACAAATTCGCTGACCGTTGTCGTACTCACCAGATAATATCCCATGATAAATCCGGGGAGCATGTGCGTATAGATCCCGACTGCGGCTCCCAGGATGAAATTCCATGTGCCCGTGAGCAGCGGTAATACCGTTAATTCCAACGTAAACAAAATAGCGTATGTAACTGCAAATCTGGCTGCGGCCCCCCATTTTCTTGAAAGGAGCAGGAATACAATCGGGCATGCCATGAGGCACGGGCGAACCAAGTTCATAAATCCGCCCGTGCCGCCGGTAATCATAATGGTGCTGACAGTTACAGTCAAAAACAGTTTTGTCCTCGGATCGGTGGGAATAACGGCTTTGTTTTCAAATTTTAGCGTTCCAACCACCGCATCCATCAGGCAATCCCTGCCTTTTCAAAGTGTTTCTTCAAGACAGCTTTGCCAAGAAGTGCGCCTAAAATACCGCCGATGAAGGTGACAACAAACAGAACCGGATATGTCCAGTCAGGAGTATAGGACATAAGGGTATCTACATATTCCTGTCCATAGCTGCTTACAAGTGAAGCAAAAAAAGTGTCACGAGTTAAGAACATCCGACTTACATATCCCATGATCCAAAGGGAGAACACACCATTGCCAAGGAGCGTGCATTTCCAGCTTTGATACTTTCCGGCTCGCAAAATTACATCGCCCAGAACGCCAAAGATGATACCAAAAATCAGAACCAGCACGCCGCTACCCATGACCAGATTGAGCAGGCCAAGGATAATGCCAGTCAGAGATACCATGCCGAATTTTTTGACCTTCGTTAAGTACAGCATAAAGGGAATACCGCACAGGATGGGGCACACCAATCCTAACAGCGGGATGAAGATAGGGATATATCCCAGCATCATGCCCGCAAAGAAAATGACAAAATAGATGGCGGTGAAAATGCCTACGTTGATAAGGTCTTTGGCTTGTATTTTGTTATTGCTTGCTTCCATTCTCTATATACCTCCATTTTAGTTAGTCGGAATTAACTCACACCCTAGAAATTTGCGAAACAGGATTTCGCATGGTTTGAGTTTACCACAATGCAAACGGTTTCTGCCACTCTGAATAGTTTGAAAATGCTCCATTTGGTTTTGCTCTTGACAGACCTCCTCCATATCCTCGGCCCGGATTGTGGCCTTTTCCGTCTCTGCTTGGGCCTCGTGCTTTGTGATGCAACTGTCCGATGCAAATAATTCCTATATTTCTATATATCGCCGGAGTAACCCCTCATGCTCCTCCGCATATAGCTTCTTGACCACATATTCCAGCCACTCTTCTGGCGTAGGGAGTTCCCCTGCATGAGGGATATGCTCCCACTGTGCCCGCCGTTCAGGATCAGGGTCGTCCATTCCCGCGCTGATCCGGGCGGCGATTTTTTTGCGCATATCTTCAACCGTCACTCCATTCACTCTGGCCAACCGTTCGAGAAGCATTTCTCGTTCCAACATATTCACCTCGCTGCGAATAGCATTGTCCTCTCTGGCATATCGTATAGCTGATATATGACCTTTTCAGGACATATATCAGCTACCGATTGTGACTATTATACCACCCAATTGGAAATTAAAATAGATACCAGATGGGCAGGTGAGAAAGTGGACGCACAAAAGCGCATTCGGGAATTGATGGAGGAGCGCGGTTGGACGGATTATCGTCTGGCGAAGGAAGCTGGGCTCTCACATTCCACAGTGACAAATATGTTCAATCGAAATAACGCGCCCACGCTTCCGACGCTGGAGGCGGTGTGCAGGGCGTTTCGGATAACGCTCGGTCAATTTTTCTCAGAAGGGAATGAGGATTGCGGTCTGACGCCGGAACAACGAGAACTATTCGCCCGATGGAGCGCGCTATCTGAAAAGCAGCGCAGTCTTTTGCTTGAATTTCTTCGAACGATATAGCTGTACAGGCGATAGTATCCATGCAATGAAATGGCTCCCGCGCGATTCTGCTCCGGGAGCCGCGTTATCCTATTGATACGAAAGCAGAATATGCGGAGCTGATGGCGCAAAAAAAGGCAGTCTATTCCGGCTACCGGCAGGCCCGTGATGAGATGAAGGAGCTTCTGACCGTCAAGGCCAATGTGGACCGCATCATGGGCTATGAGGAAGAAAAGCAGACAGAGAAAGACCACTCCAAAGAACGATGAGCGATTGCTCCGTGAAGCAAAATAAATAATCCGCAAAAATGAATGAACATTATTCATTGACATTTCAAAAAAAGAGTGCTATACTGGTAGATGGAAAGGAGGTCAAGCCATGAACACCACAAAGGAAAACTCAAAAACATCTTTTAACCAACAGGCTGCCACCTATGATAAAGATATTAAGGGCCAGCACGCCCGCTCACTTTATCCCATCCTGCTGGAAAAACTATCCCACATTCCTTTTCAGTCAGCTCTGGATTTAGGGTGTGGGACGGGTGAAATGCTGAAGCTCATTCTGCAAAAGAATAATCACAAAGATCTATGCGGCATTGATTTGTCCGAAGAAATGCTGGCTGTTGCGAAGTCGAAACTCCCGGAACAAGTCGAGCTGCTCTTGGGAGACAGCGAGTCGCTCCCATTCCCGGACAACTCTTTTGATGTTGTGTACTGCAACGACTCGTTTCATCATTACCCTGCACCGCAAAATGTCTTAAGGGAAGTACACCGGGTATTGAAGCCGGGAGGAACTTTCCTGATGGGGGATTGCTGGCAGCCCTTTGTAGGGCGCGTGATAATGAATTTTTATATGCGTCATAGCAAAGAGGGGGATGTGAAGATTTACTCTGAGGCAGAACTTGTTTCCATGCTTTCAGCATATTTTCATAATGTGTCATGGGAACAGGTTGGTAACACAGCGTGTATTGCTATGGGCGAAAAATGATTGATATTCACTCATTGATTTTTTAGAATGGGCGTGCTATCATAGAAAGAAAGGAGGCTCAGACTATGCGGGTTACAAAGGAGCCGGAAGTACGCAAGCAGGAGATTTTAGATACTGCCCTCAAATTGTTCGGGGAAAATGGATATGAAAAAACCTCGATTACAGATATAGCAAAAGCAATCGGTGTGGCACAAGGTCTATGCTATCGCTATTTCCCGTCTAAAGAGGCGCTGTTTGACAGCGCGATTGAACAATATGCGGATGTCTTGGTGGAGCAGTTTGTCGATGCTGAAAAGGACAATCATAAAACCTTACGGCAGATCATTGAAGATATGCCTACCACTATGGAAGAACGGGACACAAAATATTATTCAGTCTTTCACGGTGCAGAAAACAAGAAATTCCACGATCAGCTTTCTCTCAAAGTCTGTGAGAAGCTGGTTCCTCTTGTAGAAAAATTGTTGCAACGAGCCAGACAACAGGGAGAGATTCAGTTTGATGATTTGCAAGCTGCCGCGATGTTCTGCGTATATGGGCAGCTTGGTATCCTGCTGTCAGACGATTTGACACAAGAAGATAAGTCAAAAAGAATTCGTGAATTTCTTATATTTGCACTGCACCTTTGAAACTGATCCCCCGCTCTGGGGCGGGGGATTTTTAAGGGCCTAATAATGAATAGTTTTCATTCAGATATTGCCGCAAGACGCAGCAGATATTTTTGACTACTATATGAATGTTGTTCATTCATTTGCTGAAGAAAGGATGATTACCATGCCAAACAAAATTGACTTTATAGGCGGAAATACAAAGCGTTGCCTTATGGCGATGGCGCTCCCGATGATTGCTGCCATGTTCCTCAATATGATGTATAACCTCGTAGACAGTCTGTGGATCGGAAATTTGCTCGGAGAAACGGCTTATGCCGCTTTGACAAACTCCACTCCCATTATTCTAATCTTGACTTCCGTTGCGATGGGAGCGACTAATGGTGTGTCGATCCTGATCTCCCAGGCGATTGGCGCAAAGGATAAGAAAAAAACAGAGAGTTTGATTGCCACATCATTCAGTGTTGCGGTAGCTTTCTCCCTCCTTGTGACGATTTTGCTTGAGGCTTTTCTTCCGGGAATTTTGAAAGCTCTGAACACCCCGGCTGAAACTTATGATATGGCATACAGCTATCTGGCAATCTATATCCTTGGATATTTGGCGGTCTACCTCTATCTTTATTTCACCGCCGTTTTGCGGAGCTTTGGTAATTCTATGTTTCAGGCCGTAGCGATGCTGGTATCAACGATCTTAAATGCGATCCTCGACCCTATTTTTATCCACTTCATCGGATTTCACGGTGCGGCGATTGCCACTCTGCTTTCTCAGGTGATCTGTCTGGTGTTCATGTTGATTTATCTGAAAAAGAAAAAACTGTTCGTGTTCAAAATCTCTGCGTTTGATAAGAGCGAGGTATTGCCTCTTATTCAGAAGGCAATTCCCTCTGTCATTCAGCAAAGTATCCCGGCTATCAGTACAACTTTTCTCACTGCGCTTGTCAGTACATATAGCGTCACAGCAATAGCAGCTTATGGGGTAACAGGAAAGCTGGAAACCATTCTTTTCTATCCGGCAATGGCGCTGAACATGGTCTTAACTACCATCATCGGGCAGTGCGTTGGCGGAAGTCGATACGACAGGGCTAAAGACTATCTAAAATGTGCATTGAGGTATGGCTGTGTCCTGCTTGTAATCCTTTCTGTTTTAGTGGTCGGCTTTTCTAAGCAGCTCTCCGGCCTATTTGTTAAGAGCGAGGATGTGGCGGCCATTGTCGGAACTTATTTCCTGATCGTTAGTATCGGCTACATCTTGAATACAGTTACAAACTGCTACCTGGGTGCCCTTAACGGTATGGGTAAACCTTCAAAGAGTATGTTCCTGATGATCTTTTATTACATTGTGGTTCGGATGCCCCTGGCCTATCTGCTTTCCTATTTAGGTCTTGGCTTGAATGGAATTTGGGCCGCTGTGTTGATTAGCCATGTAGTAGCCAGTATAGCAGCATCTATTACGGGGACTGTTCTTGCAAGAAAAAATACCGCTATACCTAAAAAGTTCTGATATAAGTTCAAGAGAATATGTTAAAATTCGCTGCCGTACGACGGCAAAAGAAAAAAGCCGTCGTACAGGCGATAGTATCCATGCAATGAAATGGCTCCCGCGCGATTCTGCTCCGGGAGCCGCGTTATCCTATTGATACGAAAGCAGAATATGAAATGGCGTAAGAATGTCTCCAAATGGCTCAATTCTAACTTTCGCCCAGCCTTTCGCCAGTATCTTCTGACTCATGATTGTCCGGTTCCAAGATCGCCAGCATGAGCTGCGCGCCCATGCGGAAGCCGAGAGCGAAGTTCTCAATGCTGGATATACCGCTCAAATCCGCGCACGCCTGAGAATACGCCGCCATTAGCTTCATTTCATCATGGTTCAGCTTTCCCCGCAATTCTTCTTCGCATCGCGTGACCTCCGAGATCGCCCTGTCGTATTCCGAACCGCGCCTGATCGGTCGATTGACCGCCGAGAAGCGCCCGCAGTAAATGTCCTCAAGGATTTTTCGCATACGCCTCACCTCAGCACAGACAGTAGCATATATGGCCTCTCGCGGGAAGCGCCACGGAAAATTCTTTGAGAAAATGACTGAAAAGCCTTGCTTTTTCACGCGCCGTGCGTAAGCTGTGACTCAGCCGCGAGGCACACAGAATAATGGGAGGCATGAATCATGGAATGCGGAAAGCTCACAGCGAAACTCAGGGACGCGGTGCCGGTTTGCTTCATAGTGGACGGCAAAGAGGTCAAGCGCTACAAGAACATCGAAATCCCGGACGAGATCAAGAAGCTGCCCTTTAAGGCGTTTGACTTCAACGTACCGCTGACCGGGGCCATTACCTTCAAGATCAGCTTCGAGCCGGGCGTATTGCCGGAAGTCTGGCCGGAAAAGCGCCAGCGCAAGAGTAGGGCAGCGAAAGCGGCGGAAGCTGAGATACCGGCGAATGTGACCGAGGCCATCCAGAACGCTCTGGAACAGACGGAAGCGGAAGGGCAGCCGGTACAGGACGTCGCCGAGGCCGCCATAAACGGCGCAGAGGTTCGGGCCGAGGCCAATGGGCCAGAGATCATCATCATCACGGCAGAGGACGGCGAGGAAACTGCGGAAAATGCAGAGCAGGAAGAAGCGCCGCAAGAATACTCAATGGCGTTGCACTACCATGTGACGGGCGAGCAGCGCAAGGCGCTGGTAACGGCGGTGAGCGCCTTCGTAGACGCACCGGCGGTCTACCAGAACGCCCCGACCTTCGCTTACGCCATCGGCGAGTACAGCGTAGACAAGGAAGGCACGCTGACCGGCCCGGCGAACGAGGCGCTGGTGGCGGCGCTGCAGGCGAAGGGATTTATAGCTGAATAATCCTAGGACAAACAAAAAGCGCTCATGCCGAAGTCATCCTTCCAGACATGAGCGCTTTTCTTACGGTCGTAGTGCTTTTTGTTTTCCACCTTGCGCGTCACGGGGGAGAAACTCCATGTGGCGCGTTTTTCGGCGTCGAGGGCGCGGCGGGCTTTCTTGCCCAGTTTCTCGCGGGGGATGAATTTGGGCACGGGGGACACTTCCTTTCCACGAACAGAATATGAAAATCCTCGGCCATTGCTGACCGAGGACTGTGGTCAGATCGTCCGAAAACGGGTGCGAATCTCGTAAAGAGCCAAGAGGGGGGCCTGTTCGAAAGAATGGTCAGGGAATTGCGTTTCAAACCGTTCGACCTGGCGCATGAGAAACGGAATGACATCGACGTTGGCGCGGAAGCCAAGCACAAGACACAGCATGGAACGGCCATAGGGTTCGCGCACATCTTCGTAGTTCTGCAATATCCATTGCGAACAGTTTTCCTCACACCTGGCCATGAACCGAACGCAGTTTTCAATCGCGTTGTCGTTAAAGGTTTTCAGGATCAGACGCCGGATTTCCGGCAATGCCTCCGCCTCCCGTTTCAACAGCTTTTCAAGCAGCGCCCCGCGAACATCGGGCGCCAGCGTCTGCCGGAGCATACGCAGCAATCTGCCGGTATCCTCTTCCTGCTCCAACGCAACCATCTGCTGTGTGGCGTCAGGAAGCGCAATTCCTCTTTGGGCCGCCAACCCGCGCAATGCGGGCAGCATTTTATCCACAGAAGATACCGCCTCCGGCATCAGCAACATGGAATACTCAAGCCGTGCCGCCGAGTGTTCCTTCACGGGATGCTGGTGAAACCAGTCCCTTGTGAGCAGCTTTACAGGCTCCTTCAACGCTTCTCCCTCCCCTGAAAAAGTGAAATATCTCTTGGAAAACCAAAAGGATATTTCCGCTTCATGTCGAATTATATATGTATACGGGCGATTCGTCAACATCCCGCACCGGGCGGACAGTATCGATTGGGAGGCTGTTTCATGGGCTATATCACCGGCACGGACAGCAGACAGATGACCTTGGGCATATGGTGCGTCGAGGACGAAGTTTCACACGACAGCCCCGTATGGTTCATTGCGGTGTTTGTGGACGGACTGGACCTGGAAGCGCTGGGGTTCGAGCACGCCCCGCCCGCGGCCACGGGCCGGCCACCTTACAGCCCCTACGACCTGGTGAAGCTGTACATCTATGGCTACCTCAACGGGATACGCTCCTCCCGGCGCCTGATGCGGGAATGCCGGCGCAACGTCGAACTGTTCCTTCTACTCAACCGCCTGTGCCCGGACTTCCGCACCATCGCCGACTTCCGCAAAAGGCACGGGAAACTGCTCAAAAAGATATTTCTCATCTTCGTGCAGGCCTGCCGGGAAATGAAGCTCATGGACGCGCAGACGCTCTGTCTGGACGGAACCACCGTCCGCGCGGTCAACGGCAAAAAGCAGGCGACCAGCGCCGAACTGAGCCGCAAGAAGCTGGAGTACGCCCGCGCGCAGCTGGCGGCTGTGGAGAAATATCTGGACACGCTGGATGAAAACGACCTCCACGAGGAGCGGATCGACCATCCCTTTGCGCTGAATCTGGACAGGGATCGCCTGCCCGACCCGAAGTGGCTCAAAGAGCGCATCGCCTTTCACGAAAAATGCCTGAAGGAACTGGAAGAAACCGGCCGGAAGTCCCTGACGTTCACCGACCCGGAGAGCGCCATGATGCCCGCGAAAGAGGGCGGCATAAAGGCCTGCTACAATGTACAGACCGTCGTGGACGCGGGAAGCCACATGATCGTGGACTTCCATGTCACCGACAGCCCCAGCGACCGGGGCCAGATCAGCAGAAGCATGGCGCTGTGCAAAGAGGAGATGGGGCTTGAGGCCGTTTCCGTCATCGCAGACAAGGGGTATGAGAGCGCGAAGGACATCCAGGAGTGCCTCATGAACGGCGTTGTGGCGGACGTGGGATTCATTCAGGACCGGGAGGAACGGGTGTTTCCGCTGGACTACGTGGAGCGGGAGATAACGGCGGAAATGAAGGCTTCTGCCAAACCCGAGGACATCCAGGCCTGCCTCCACGCGGGTGTGCTGCCAGACCGCTACGAAAACACCAACATCCGCATCCAACTGCAATCCCTGGGGCCGGTCAGCTGTTTCATCCGCCACGAAGACGGCCGGGTCACCTGCCCTATGGGGAGGGAACTGTTCAAACAGAAGGCCACCCGGTACGGCATTGAGTATTCCAGCAAAGAGGCCTGCCGCACCTGCCCCAACCGCTGCACCGACTCCCGAAAGGAAAAGCACGTCAATATTGGCCACAACAGCCGCTATGTCCCCGTGCGCATGTATGGAGACCCCCGGTATCCGCTCCAACAAATCCCGGACGCGGAACAGCGCAGCCCGTACAATAACTTCGGCAAACTGAAGCGGGCGGAAAAGCGGGTGATGGTCTTTATCCAGCGGGACGTGCAGAAGCAGAAACTGCGGCAGCGCACCAGCGAGCATCCCTTCGGAACCATCAAGCATTACGACGGCGCCGGCCACTTCCTGTGCAAAGGGAAGGAGAAGGTCACAGCGGAGTTTGCCCTGTCCGCGCTGTCCTACAATATCCGCAGGGCGATCAACATATGCGGAGGCGTACAAAATCTCATTGAGCGCTACCGCAGGATAACGATGCCCAAAATGCGGGAAATCGCGGGTGTTTGAGGGGAAGCTCTCTCTTTTTCGTTGATTTGGGTGGGATTTGAGGTGCTTTGCAGCGGATATAACGAAATATCCGTCTGAAAACAGGAGTTTTCAGACGGACTGTGGTGGTGCTTACTGGACTCGAACCAGTGACCCCATCGATGTGAACGATGTGCTCTACCCTTATATCTGATGCACATAAGCACCTTATTGTTGTCTTGATGGCCTTTTTGTCCTTGGTTTCTGAGGTGTCTCCCTGATATACTGCTTGTTGTCATAGTATTCTTTCATACCATCAAGAATTGCTCCAATGAATCTGATAACCTCGTCTTTGATATGCTCAAGCTGACTTAGCGTTATATCACGAGCACAATCGCCAAACGATTCATCTCCATGTGCCAGGTTCTGCCTTTTATCCTTTACCATCCGTAAGCATCCATCTTTATCTGACGCTACATATCTAATGCGGTGTTTGTCGCACAATTCTTTAATCCGGCGTGCGTCAAGGTTTCCGCTTATTTCTAAGGCATTGCGCTCTAGAAAGATCGGCTGATCTGTAATGACTTGATTTATTACATCATGTACGCTTTTTTCGTATGCTGTACGAAGTCCAGAACTTTTATAGACATTGCCAATGCAATTGTTTGACCACAGCCTTTGTATTTCATCTATCAAATCATTATAGCCATGCTTACTTTGCTTGAGCGCTTCATATATTTCCATCATACCGCTTACGATGCACGCTTCAATCAGATTATATAACATAAGCAGAAAGTTTGACTTCAGTATACGGAGAAATCTCGAATTGTCTATCGTTGAAATATTTCCTTTTTCATCTTGAATATCAAGCATGATGGAATAGTAGAACTCGATTTCAGCTTTTCTGTCGTCAAACAAACTATATGTATTATTCATCTGTAATCGCATCCTTTAAAAGCTGGTCGCGTACATACTCCACTCTAGCCTTGAGTTTTCCTTGGTTATTACTAGCGTCCGAAGTTGTAAGCTCTTTAAATGTATCGGAGTCTAGCCACTGCACATTGTCTACGCGTAGATCGGGATTTTGCCGGAGCGCGAGTATTACCCCAACGGAGATGGCCTCGAATCGAACGCGCGGCGTAATGGTAGAGGTTTTCGTTTTTGCAAATCCCGATGGAAAATTTTGTTTTACAAAATGCAGCATAGCATCGAATTCAGCACTATACCGAGCTTCATCAAATGAATTCTGATTGCTAATTAGATAATTATCCAAAAAGCTTTTTACAGCATGGTCAAATTTCTGATAGAAATTTGCATAAGCAAAAAAGCGCAAGAGCAATTCAAAACGTTCATGTCGAGTTTGCTGATCTTCCGTAACGGGGCACAACTCGATAAACAGTTCATTCCGTGCGCAGCGATCAATAAAATCAGTCAATTTTCCAGGATAAGACCCCCTGCGAATTTCTGAGTCTTTTGCTTTTATGCCAGACGTATTGATTCTATTAAAAATATCCTGACGAATGTTTTTAGGAGTAGATTCTTCTAACACGACTATACGAAGCGGTCGATTCAGAAAGCGGCGCTGTTGGGCATCAGATAAATCCGCGAAAGAAAAACCTTGCAAGGAGGTCAATTTGGGTAATTGAGTTAAAGTGAGTCCTCCTTTGACAAAAGCGACAAGCGTTTGCACGCGTTGTGCGCCATCAATGATCTCAAGTTTTCCATCTTCACAATCAGCAAAGAACATAAAAGGAATAGGTAAGCCCAAAAGAACAGATTCAATAAAGGAGGACTTGTTCTTCTGCCGCCATACATAGCCCCGCTGATAGTCAGGAATAAAAAATTCGTTCTTGATAAATTTTTGAATTACCAGTTCCACGGTGTAGTCTTTTGTATCATAAGTAATCTGGCGTTGCAGAGATTTAATCTGCACATCGGCGACGCTTCTTTGCTCAATCGTTATTTCCTTACGCTTCGCCATTTTTTTCAACCTCCTCAATGTGGTTTTGTATGCTAATGCCGATTGCCCTACCTAGTGCTACAGGAACAGCGTTTCCAATATGGATGCCTAATACTCGTTTGTTCACCTTTTCATTAGGAGGCACAAACGCATACTGAGCAGGAAAAGATTGAAGCATTGCTCCCTCTCTAATAGAAAGAGCTCTGTCTTGCTCCGGATGCCCAAACCTTCCGTTACCATATCCGTAGAACTGCGTTGTTATAGTAGGCGATGGCACATCCCATTCCATGCGCCCATATACGGACGGATATGTAACGCCCGATTTCTTCTTATGACAGCTTAGCTGCAGATCAAGACTCCAATCGCGCCATGTGCCGCCAGGAATTGAATTCTGTATACGTTTCAAATTGACGGTAGATAGACGTGAAGCACAATGCAAGGGATCCTTTTTTGCAGTTTCCCCGGCACGAATTGGAACTAAGTCGCCTATTGTATCTCGAACGCTCAGATAATGATCGGGGTCAAAAAGCGGGGGAATTAGTTCGATTCTTCCTAACAATGAAGCAAGAAGTACCAATCGCCTCCTACTCTGCGGAACTCCATAGTCAGGGCAATATACGATTTGCCAACTCACATAATACCCGCTTCGCTTAAGCGTCTCAACGAAGTCGTGAAATATTGCTTGGGTTGCAAGCTCAGGGACATTTTCCATAGAGATAATTTCTGGTAGAATTTCAGTCGCCAAACGAGAGAAGGAATATAAGAGACGCCATTTATCTCCAACTTGCCCTTCTTTCCTATAGCGCTGAGTATATTTTGAAAAAGGTTGGCATGGTGCGCAGCCCGCTAACACCTTTATTGCGTTTTGGGGGTAATAACGCATAACATTTTCAGATGATAAATTAGTAATGTCCGCTTCAACAAAAGTAGAATTATTATTTGCTTCATACGCATACTGACATGATAAATCAATATCAAAGCCTGCGTATACAGGTATACCAGCAGATTGGAGGCCATGCGTTAATCCTCCGATGCCGCAAAACAAGTCAACGGCTGCTAAGGGCATTTCCTTCACGCCTTTCTGATTGCAACATATCTGTTTCGAACAAATCTCGCGCTTCAATATCCAAAGCTGTTGCAATCTTTTCAATATTATCTAAAGCAATACTACGCCTTTCGCGTTCAATCGCACTAATATACGTTCTATGCAATCCTGAACGGTCGGCTAGTTCCTTCTGAGATAATCCCGCCTTGTTTCGATAATATTTAACATTTGTCGAAAACACATGCTGCAGGCTCATTTGATCACCCCATTTTATTATAACAAGCTCAGACAATAAGTCAACCTGTTGATGGCGGCTTATTGTCTGAAATTCAAAATATAACCTGAATTTAGAAACCAAAGAGGGACATTTCACATTTATCCCGCATAAGCTAGCAAATACGGAGAAGTTTTATCCATATCAAGAAACTGTCTGGCTGTCAATTTCATTTTGATCCGAATCTCATACCCCCGGGCAACGTCCACCCGCTCAATGAGTTCGGCTAAAATCATCTGCTTAGTCTCCCGCGGCGCGTCATTGAACATCTCGGCCCATTCCAGCGTTTTTCGGATTTGCAGACGCTTCAATGCCAGCGTTTCTTCCTCGGCTTGATTGGCCAGCAGGATGCGCTGATATTCCTCCTGCGCCTGCTTTAGCGCGGCCTGCTGCTTCGGCATCAGCTGATTGATGATGTCCAAATCCAAGCGGCTTTCGCCGGTCAGCGCCTTTAACGCCTCGTTCTCCAGTGCCGCCACAGCTTTGGTGGCCTTTTCAACCGCGGCTTCTGCGTCTTTGAGCGCCTTCGCTTGCGTGTTTTCCTCGCGCTTCATCGCCGCTTTTAGCTGGGCTTCCTGCGGAATACGGCGAACCCTGCTGAAAAAGTCGCGCACAACGTTCAGAACCGCCTCTTCAACCTTTTCGGCGTTGTAGGTGGACTGGCCCGTACAGGTACGGCGACTGTTCACTTTTCGATAGCAGCGGTAAACATTCCAGCGATATTCTCGAACGCCGTTGCCGGTATGCTGCTTCTTCTTGCAATGATTAATGCATAGGCGTTCACCGCACTCGGCGCAATAGATGATGCCGGTCAGCAATCCACCCGCATCCGTGCGTAAAGGCCCGCGTCGATTATGCGCGTTTTCAGCGCCGCGGGCCCGTATCAACTCGACGGCCTTATAGAAATAATAGTCGTCGATAATACGCAGCGCCTCAATCGGCTCAGAAAGCGTATCGCCGAGGTGCATTTGTCCGCGATCGATTGGATTACCGATCATAGCGCGCACAGAGGTGGCGCGCCATAGCGTAGTCCCTCGCTTGGTTTTCACGCCGCGCTCATTGAGCCAGTTTGCGATGCGGTTGCCACCATAGCCCTCGTCTACGATTTTGTGGTAGACTTCCGCCTTGATTGCAGCTTCTTCCTCGTTGCGAACCAAATCCCTTACAGGTCGGTTCTTTTTGTTCACGCGACCAAGATACACAGCGTCAAAACCGAAGGGCACGAGGCCGCCACGATATTCCCCCGCCAACACCATTTGCTGCTGCTTGGCGCGAACGCGGATCGCGGTTTTTTCCGATTCCCCGGACGCCTGCCAGAAACGGATGTAATTGAGCAGCTTATCCACATGGCTGTCAAATCTCTGCTCGCCTTCCTTGACGCTCCAGACGCGGATTCCATGCGACACGAACCATTGCACCACGAACGGTGTTTCATCATCGCGGCGGCCAAGGCGGTCGAACATGAATACCAGCAGAATATCGAATTTCCCTGCCAGCGCATCCGCCTTGATCTCCATGATGGCGTCTCGGTTTTCGGTTTTGACCTTGTAGCCGGACACACCCTTCTCATAAAGCTCCTTGACGATCTCCCATCCCGCTTGGGCCTGCACAAATTCCCGACAGGCAATGCGCTGCATGGGGATGTCGTCGTGATCTACCTGACCAACCGTTGAAACGCGGTACAGCGTATATACGCGCGCCATTTTTCGCTCTCCTTCCAGCCGTGGGCGCTACTTGGAGAACGATTGAAGCAGCATACCCAACACAGTGTCGATGAGGGAATTGTCCTCGAATTTCGCAAAGCTCAAGGTAACTTCCGGGCGCTCTACGACCTCCGCTTGGTTCTCATTGATCCAGCGCAATTCCATGTTCTCCGCCTCCAGCTTCCTCTGAATAGCGCAAAAAGACAAGCCTTTTTGCTCAGAAATACTCAAAGAAAAAGCCCGGCGAAAGTTGTCTCTCTCGCCGGGCTTTGGTAACTAAATGACCTTGGAATACTTCCCGGACACCCAGCCGACCTGACCGTTGATGGCGATGGCATTCCAGCCATTGCGGGCAGTGGCGATGTGGTCAAAGGTCATGCCCGCCTTGACCGTGGTGATGACGCGATAGTTCGTGCCGTTGCCCACGCGGACGTAGACGCTGCCGCCGGTAATGGCCACCGTTACGCCCAGCGGCTTCGGCTCCTCCGGCTCGGCGGGCGTATCGGTTTCGTCGTCACCATCTTCGTTCCCGGCTTCCTCATCGGAAAGAGCGTCCATGAGGGCGGCGTGGGATTTCTCTCCGTATTCGCCATCTACGTCCAGTCCTTCATCACGCTGGAAGTCCATCAGGGCTTCCTTCGTTTCTTCCCCGAATTCGCCGTCCGCGCCGTAGTCGGGCAACTCATAGCCCAGTTTCATCAGCGCCTCCTGCAGCGCTTTGACGTCGCTGCCCTCAGAGCCCTTCTTGAGCAGGCGGGAGCCGAGCGCAATCTCCTTCTCCGGCACGTTGGTCGCGCCATCATTGTAGTCGATGAACGGCAGCTTGTACCAGTGCGTCCAGCCGCGTCCCTTGATCTTCGTTTTCACGCAGCCATAGTTGAAGCCGCGCCACTCGACAGCGTAGCCGCCGCCGACCGTGTAGCCGACATGCCCGTCAAACCTCACGGCGAGGCCGACGATGTCCGGCAGCGTGTCGATGGTGCCCCAGTCCATCCCCTTCGACTTCGCCCACGAGAACATGCTGTTCGAGGCTTTGTCCGGGCAGCCGTTGGAGCCGGACTTTTTCTCGAAGGTCTTGTCCGTGCCAATGGCCTCCAGCACGTCCTGTCCGCCATTTGTCCATGCGTACCCTTTCGCTCCGCCCATGCAGTCGGCGCAGACCTTTTTATTGGAGATGTCCTGACGGTAACGGGACGTGCGGCTGGAGCCGTAGTGGGACGGGTACTGGCGCGCCTTGCTCGCGCGCAAGCTCTCAGAACACTTGTGCAGCGCGGTGCCGTACCAGTACGGCTGACCGAGCATGGACAGGCAGAAGGCCGCGAAGTGTTCATTGGTAAGCGGGGTGTCGATGCGTTCAGACATAATGGTCTCCTCCTTTTCGGCTCACTGGCCGTCGTTGGTGTCGTCGTCGGTACCATCGGGCGTAGCGGGCGATTCCCGATCATGCAATTGTTCAAGGATTGCCTTGAGCTTTTCAGGGATAGGCAGGCCGAGGTGCGCCGCGTTTTCCAACATGGACACGCCTTCGTTGGAAAGGTAGAAGCATACCACTGCCCCGCGCAGCGCGCTGCCGGAGCCTACGACGTGCAGGTCTACGATGTGTGCCACGCCGACCAGTAGGAAAATCAACACCTTGCGGCAGATGCCCCTGAAGCCCACAGCGCTGGACAACTTCCGGTCGTTGATCGCGCACATGATGCCGGTCACGTAGTCGAGGATGACGAAAACGACCAGCGCGATCATCAGGCCATCCAACCCGCCGAGAAAATATCCTAGCCAGCCGCCGATGACGGTAATCGCCCCCTGAATCTTTGCCCAGATCAGGTCAATGGAAAAGTCCCTCATGGAAAAATCCTCCTTGTGTTGGTATCAAAGAACCACCTCCCGTGTCGGGAAGTGGCAATTTGTCGTTGGTGGCGGTCAGACGCGAACCCACGTCCCGCCGTTGCAATAATACGGAACCACCTGCACCCATGAACCTCCGCTGCGGTACCACACTGTGCATTGTTGCCATGTACTTCCGTTGCGGTACCATACCGTGGCGTGAATGTACGTCACCGTGATCGTGCAGCTCGTCACCCTCGCATAGTTGCTTGAATAGCCGCTGGAGGAGGACGTCTCGCCGTTGTAGAGCACCAGCACGGAATTGCCCTCGGCGAAGTACGTTTTCATAGCCTCAAACAGGGTGGCGTTGCTGGTGGCACTCAAGGTGTGCGTGACTGTATTGTTGTAGAATTTACCGGTGAGCGTGCCGAGCGCCGCGCCGACCTGCGCGGAGCCGCGAATGCCGGTCTGCAGCGTTTGGTAGTTGGAGCGGCGGAAGGACAGCTTCTTGGAAGAGCTGCCCGAACCCGCCGCAGAGCAGGTGATGCGCAGCGTGATCTGGGTAATGATCTTGCCTTTCAGCGCCGCGCCCGCGCCGGAAAATACCATGACGCCCACGCGGGAGCGGCTGGCGGATGTGCCCTGATACGCGCCCTGACACGCGCCATTTGTCGTACCTCGGTTCCATGTGGTGGAGCCATACTGCGCATAACCGATGGTCGAATTGCTGTTGGCCGTAGCAGTAAACGTCGCCATGCGCGCGCCTCCTTACACCGGCACGAGGCAGATCTGCCCATCCGTGCCTGTGCTGGGCAGCGTGGCCGCGTAGAAGATTCCGAGGCTGTTGAGCGCGGCCTTGGCGCTGCTTGCCCCGGTGCCGCCGTTGGCGACGGGCACCGGCGTTGCCATGCCTGCGTGAAAAATGCGATATGCGTAGTATGTACCGTTGATTACGTCACGCAGCAGCACGGCGTTGTCACGGCTGGATTCATACGAGCGGTTACGCACTTCCAGCATCCGGCGATTGTTGCCGGAGCTATCGTCCCACGACGAAAAAGAGGATGCTCCTGCATACGATCCTTCGAACACAGTGCGATTCGTCGTGCCATTGTAGGTGGGCTGCAGGTACAGCGACGGATAGAGACTCGATTGAATATAGAGGTTCCCAGACATGGTATCACCGCTCTTTTTCACCGCACCGATGTTCCCGCAGGCTGAGGCGGCACTGTTTGCGCCGGTGCCGCCCTGCGATACCTCCAAGGGTTTGTTCAATTTTACAGGCCAGCCGAAAGTAACTGTCTCATCCGCGCCTGCCGCCGTGCCGAAGCCCACAGCGCGCCCACCTTTCTTGATGTGCATGATGTAGGCAGCAGAAGGAATGACCAGCGCATATGTGGACACGGTGCCCACGGTATCGGTCAGCGTGAGTGTCACGTTGTAGCTGGCATCCACTGCAAGGTTGCCACCGCCAAGGATGACTGCTGTACCGCTGGTGAGCGTGGCAGAAGTGGAATAGCTTCCACCAATCTGTGTCATGACCAAACGGCAGGAAACATTGTTGCTGCCGTTGAGGGTGGAACGGCCAAAAGTGGCGAGTATGCGGGCGTATGTCCCGTTGACGTCATCGCGCGTGCCGCTGCTGTTGCAGCGATAGCTCTCAACGCTGCTGAAATATGGCGCGGAATAAGCATAGACACTGAACGCCGTGGTTTTGGTCGCCGTGCGGCCACGGGAGTCGGTCACTTTCGCCGTGACGGTGATGACACCGCTGGAATACAAGAGGCCGGTGGTATAGCTGGCCGAGGACGCACTGCCTACGTTGGGCGAAGTCGTGATGGAGTAGCTGCGAATCGTCGAGCCATACGCGCCCGCCGCACCGTTGATGGTCAGCTTGGCCTTGCTCTTGCCGTAGACATAGATGCCCCAGCCGCTGATGACGGAATTGTCGTTGACCGGCGAGGCGGAGATGCTGGAAATAGTCGGTACCACGGACGAAGGCACGGTAACCGTGAACCCATAGCTGTATGAGCCGAGTGAAACACCGCTTGTGTCAATCGTCTCCAGTATCACCGTGGCTGCGCCTGACGTTGCATTGGGGATGGCAGCAAGCCACGAGAGCGGGATGGTGTATGAGGCGTAAGCAGTACCGGCGGCAATGCTCTGCGTCGCTGTGTACGAGCCAAATTTCCACGTTACCTTGTGCGTGTAGCTGGAATTGTAAGCCGTAATGTTGAGCCTCGCCGCGCTGCCCGCCGCCACGCTGGTCGCCGCCATCGTGCCGGTACTTTGCAGGTACTCGAACGTCAGCGTCATGGTCAGGGCGGTGACGGAAAGATAATCATAGCAGTAGCCGCCACTGTATGTGCCTCGCGTTCGCGGCACATAAATGAGCAGGACGCGATTCCCGGAAGCGAAGTAGTCCCGGAAGGTGTTGAACAGACTGGCATTGGTGCTGGCGCTGAACGTCAGCGTGACGGTACGGTTATACGCCTGCGCGACGGTCAGGGAACCAATGGAGTCGCCGCGCATGGAGGCGATGCTGCCGGAGATGCTGTTTTTCGTGGCCTTGTAGAACGTGAGATACTTTGTGGAATCGCCGCCCGCAGGCCCGAAGGTCACGCGCATCTGTATCTGCGAGACAGCGATATTGGAAAAATCCAGTCCTGACAGGCCAGCAAGGTTGATCGCGCCCTCGTATCGCGTGCCGGAATAGACGCCCTGTCGGGCTTTACCGCTTGTCCATGAAGACCCCGATGCGTATTTCAGCTCATTGGCTGTTACGGAAAAAGTCGCCACTGCGCCACCTCCTTACGCGCGCCATTTGAAACCAACGCCCGTTGGCGTGGTCACGATGTCGAGAAAGCCATTGGCACTGGTGCCGATGGAAATCTGCTCCACGGCCTCCAGGCGCATCACGTAGAGCTTGTTGTCTGAGAAATAGGCAAGTTCGGTGCCCGCCTGTACAAAGGAAAGCCTTGTGTTCGTCAGCCTCATTTTTACACTCGATTCCGAGCTGCCCATATCCAGATACGGCGTACCGTCAGCCGTCCCAAATTGGAAATACGAAAACATTTGAGCGATGCCATTTTCAGCTGAGGCGAGACGGTTGAAGGTCAGCGTGAGATCGGAATCGGTCTGCGCAAGTTCGCTGCGTATCAGCTCGATGTCCTCTAGGGCGGCGAGAAACGCTTCTGTGCTGGCAAACTGCTTGGAAAGCCCCAGCGCGTCGATCACGCCCTGCACCCGCTCATCGAGGCCGCCATCCAACCCTTCCACGGCCTCGGTCAGCTGGCCGAGCGTTTCGGATGTCTCCTCCGGGCTGGCTTGCCACGAAGTTGCAATGCTGCCTTCTTCCAGCTTCACTTTGCGGAAGACTACGGTGACGCCGGTGGTCGCGCCGCTCACACCCGCATAGAGGAACAACGCCCAGTTGCCTTCTGTCTCTGGGAGCATGAATGTCACCGATTGCTTGCCATAGGTGAAGTCGAACAGGTCGGAGGTGTGTACAGTGCCATCCGTGCGGTTGACAACCTTCCACGTCACGCCCGCCGCCTGCCCTGCGGAAAGGACGACCTCGCGTACTGAAAGCGTGTAGGTCATGCCCGGCTCCAGCTCATCCGCAGCGATCCAGTAGGTATCTGCGCCCTCTGCGGCCAGCGTGTACGTCTCGCTGTCGCGGATGAGGTTCACGCCGCCGATTTCGATGCCCGCGATGGCTTCATTTACATTTTGCGTAATGGTGTTGCGGATGGACGTATTACTTGAAAGGTCGAGCGTTTCCCCAAAGTTCGAGGCCACATGATTCGTCGTGATGACCCCAGCTTTGATCTTCGAGGCGTCCACAGATCCCGCCGCCAGTTTCTCCGTTGTCACAGCGCCCGCTGCGATGTTGTTTGCCAGAATGGTCGCGGCGGCGATCTCATTCGCGGTAATGGCTCCGGCTACGATCCTGTCCGCCGTGATGCTCCTTTGCGTCAGCGAGCCGCCGTCAATCGTGCTCTGCGAGAGCTGCGGCGTACCATTGGCATCATTGATGGCAAAAACAAGGGACTGCTCGCTGCCCACGATGATAAGCCGCTCAACGGACAGCGTGCCCGTGGTGATGCGGTTGGCGGACAGTTCGACGATCTTGGCGTCGGTGATGGAAGCATCGGCGATCTGAGCCGTGCCCACCGCGCCCTGCTGGATCAGCGCTGTGGTAATCGCGCCCAGCGCAATTTGCGCTGTTCCGATAGTCGCGTTGGCAATCTGCGCGTTCGTGATGGTGGCATTGGCGATTTTGGCAGCGGTCACGGCGAGGTTTTGTATCTTGGCCGTGCTGACAGAGGCGTCCTTGATCTTCGCCGTGCCCACGGCAAGGTCGGCGATCTGCGCTTCATCTACAGCCAGCAGAGCGATTTTCGCCCTGGTAATGGCGGCATCCTGAATGTGCGCCGTCTGGATGGCGGCTTTCGCAATTTTGGCCGAAGTGATGGTTGCATTGGCGATCTTGGCGGCGGTCACGGCAAGGTCGGCAATTTGCGCCGTACCGATGGCTGCTTCCGCGATGTTCGCTTCGGTAATCGTGGCCAGCGCAATTTTCGCAGCGGTAATGCTCGCATCGGCAATCTGCGCAGAAGTGATCGTCGCGTCGGCGATGCATGCCGCTGTAATGGTCGCCCGCGCGATCTGCGCCGCCGTAATGGTGGCGTCGGCGATTTGCGCGGCAGTGATCTGCGCGTCGCCGATGTGGGCCGTCTGGATGGCGGCCTCCGCGATCAGCGCCGAGGTGATGGCAGCCGTCTCGATGTGTGCGGTCTGGATCGCCGCCATCTGTATCTGCAAGGAGCCAACGGAGCCGTTCTGCAACGCTCCGATACCCACGGAGTTGATCGCCAGCTTGGAGCCGGTAATAATGCCGCTGGGAAGCTGGCGCGCGGAGATGGTGTTCCCCTCCAGCGTATCGGCCACCGTGCCCAGCGTCATGGCGGTGTATCGACGTTGCAGGCAGTCGTAGGTATACTGCGTCATGCGCATGGACACCTCTACGCCGATGCGTGGTGCGATGACGCGCACGCTGTCGCCGAGGAAAATATTCTGCAAGGGTTTGTACGCCTGATACTCCACCGTTTCCGCGCAGTTGATAAAGTCTACCTTGAGCGTCACCGTGGGCAGGTCGCAACCCTTGTCGTATTCCGCCTGCGCAGCGTTGCGCATCTCAGTATAGCACTGGTCTTTGCTTTTCTTCTCGTCTCCCTCGGTAACTTCCTTTGCCTCGCTGACGGCCAGATGGATCCATTTCGGGTGCGAGTAGTTGCCGATATTGGGGCTGTCGATGTAGACCTCGGGCAGATAGAGAAGATTGCCGTCCTTGTCCTCGCCGGTGGGCATGATGCGCGTGACCACATCGGTGAGGTCTACGTCATAGGAAATGCCCAGCAAATTCTTTCCCTGCCGGATATGCACATCGGTATCGCTGCCCACGCGCTTGACGAGGAAAACGTCGAACCAGTCCCGCGCCAGCTCGCCGCCGTACTTCTCCACGAGGCCGCCGTCGCCGAGGATGGCGTCCACGGGGTTGACGTTCTCGAATTTCACCTCTTCGGCAGTGCTGTCGAGGTCGGAATAGAAGGTGAAATCGTGCTCAGAAAGACAGCCGCTGGCGATGCCCTGCGCCACATTTGCCCCAGTGGTCGTGGCAGACGGCTCATACTTGCGGATCATGTTGTCCATGAGGTCATAGAACACATGGCGGGCATACACGGTGATCTTGTCGAGTTCCGGCACGACGCGGTAGATGCGGAAGGGCTGGTCGCGCAGCTGACGCGGTTCTACGACTTCATTGACCGCCTCGCCCTGACCGGGCGTGACCTCGGTGCGCACATATTGTAGCCAGTCGGTGGACATGTAGCCCTGCTTACCGTCCGGGGTGAGCATTTTGTACCACGAGGAAGTGGTCTTTTCGAGCAATACCACTTCCGTCCCATTCTTGTACTTCCCAATGATCTTGTACCGCGTGCCGGTGCCGGAGCGGAGCATGAGACGGGAACCGTTCGTCCTGACCTTCCATATCTCGCGCCTGACCTCAGGCGTGGCCTGCGTAATCATGGTAATGCCGGGCGTCATGGCGGCGGGCACGGGCGCGCGCAGGATGCAGCCCTCGACGAGACGATGCCATTTACCTGTCTCATCCAGCGGGTGTTCCAGCGTCAATTCCCATTCGCCGTTCAATGTTTCAGTTACGGTGCAGGACATTGGCGCAACAGGGCCGAGGCCATTGCCGGAAAAGTCCGTGCTGCCCGGGGTGTAGACGCAGATCAAATAGAATCACCTCGTCGAGATACAAAACACGCCCTCCGGTTTCGGAAGACGTGTTTGCATTTGAAGTTTGTTATGGACGTGCCAGTTCCGCGCGCAGAGCCAGAACGCGTGCCTCAATTGCCCGGATGACCGCGATAAAAGCGTCGTCCGGCTTGCCGGTGGGATCTTCAAGCCCCCAGTCCTCCCGGCGCTTGCAGGGAAGATTCGGGCATGTCACGCCGCAGCCCATGGTGATGACCACGTCCACCGCGGGAATATCCGCGAGCAGCTTGGGGCGCTGGCTCTTTTCCATGTCGATGCTGTAAAGCTGTTTCATGAGCCGCACCGCGTCCGGATTGATGGCGGCTTTGAGCGCCGTGCCCGCGGAATAGCTCTCAAAGGCGTCGCCCGCCAGCGCATGTCCGAGCGCCTCCGCGATCTGGCTGCGGCAGGAATTGTGGACGCAGACGAACGCAACCCTGGGCTTCGTCAAAGGCCGCGCTCCCTTTTGAGGATGGTCGCCACCTCATCGCGCTTGAGCACCTTGCCATAGCTGACGACCTTGCCGTCCACCACCAGCGCCGGGGTAGACATCACGCCATAGGCGGCGATGACCGAAAAGCCCGTAATCAGCTCCACCGACTGATCCAGACCCAGCGACGCAAGCGCCGCCTTCGCGTTCGCTTCGAGCTCGTGGCACTTGGCGCAGCCACCGCCCAGCACCTTGACGCCGCTTTCGCGCTTGGTATCCTCTGCCCGTTCCACGGATTCCGGCGTCGCGCCCGCGCCGCAGCAACACGCCGTTTCCCTCTTCTTACCCAGTCCAAACAGTGCCATGTTCTATTCCTCCTACTATAATAAAGTGTGTAACTACGCAAACCTTCGCAAGAGGAGCAAACCGATTTGGAAGGCGAAGGAGCGTAGCGACTGAGCCTTCCAAATCGCGCGGCGCGCGCCGCCTCCTTTGGGTATCGAAATCCGCTTCGGATTTTGATATAATAGTCTCGTGCGGACAGAGGATCACGCAAGCCTCCATGTGGTTGCTGTCCACTTCAACAAGAGTGTAACCTCTGTCCCTGCGGGATTTCAGTTATGAGCCGGATGTCGCGGCAGCTCTGCCGTCTTCTCATTTCGCAGTAGGTTATGACCCGCATCGCAAAGAGGGCTGTCCGCAACATCTTTTCGAGGTGATTTTCATGTTTATCGTCGGTATCGATATTGCCAAGCGCTTCCATGAAGCCTCTGTCATCGCCCAGGATGGCAGCCTCGTCCGCAAGGCTTTGCGCTTCGCCAACTCTCAGGCGGGCTACAACAAGCTCATGAACATGGTTCGCGGCCTGAACGAGCCCGTCGTCTTCGGCATGGAAGCCACTGGTCACTATTGGTTGACTCTGTTCACGCATCTGCGCAACGATGGGTTTACCGTTCACGTCATCAATCCCATTCAATCCGATGCGCTGCGCGGCATGTACATCCGCAAAACCAAGAACGATGCCATTGACAGCATGATTATCGCCGATGTCATACGCTTCGGCCGCTACTGCGAAACTTCCGTACAACCCGGCGACCTGCAGGCCATGCGGGAACTATGCCGCCAACGGTTTTACATCATCGACATGGCCTCCGATCTCAAACGCAAGGTTCTTGCACTGCTCGACCAGGTTTTCCCCGAGTACGAAAAGCTCTTCTCCGATACCTTTGGCGCTTCGTCCATGGAACTTCTGTCCCAGTACACCACGCCTGAAGAGATGCTTTCCGTCAGCACCGAAAAACTTGCCGAGCTTCTTGAGACCGCCAGCCGTGGACGTCTCGGCCTGGCCAAGGCGGAGGAAATTCAAGAGGCAGCGAAGAATTCCTTTGGCATTGTTCTTGCTTCCGGCAGCTTTGCGCTCATCATCCGGCAGTATATCGAACAAATCCGTTCTTTGGAATCCTCGATCGCTGTCTTTGATACGGAAATCGCGCGTCTGCTCGCGGGATTTGACACGCAGCTCACCACCATTACAGGTATTGGACCCACCCTGGCTGCCGTCATTCTTTCGGAAATCGGCGGTGATATCAAGCGCTTCTCTTCTCCCGCAAAGCTGGCTGCCTACGCGGGCGTTGATCCGACTGTGAAACAGTCCGGCGATTTTACAGGCACGCGAATGAAGATGTCTAAACGTGGTTCGCCATACCTTCGCCGCGCCATCTGGCTTGCTTCTACCGTCGCCGCTTTCAAAGACCCTGCCATTCATGCCCTCTACGAGCGAAAACGCTCTGAGGGCAAAGACCATATGACCGTTATCGGCCATGTTTGCCGCAAGATGGTTTCCATCATCTTCGCTGTCCTTCGCGACAACACCCCCTACTCCCCGGCTGTCATTTCGGATTAATTCCCTCTTGACTTTTTATAGCCGGTCTTGAAGTACAGCAAGGTACGGCTTAAAAAGATCATCAAATCAAAGATTTGATGGATCGGAATCTCCATGCTAATTTCCAACTCGCCGTCCTTGTTTTCTTTCCAGAGTTGCGCCGCAATCTGCATCTTTTTATTTTCCTCATTAACGGGAGCACCTAATGTCAGTTTTTTTACCGTGGACTGATAGGCGTTTCTCCCGTCCACACGGTCATAGCCCTGTGCGGTCAATACGATCTTTTCGTTCATTTTGAAAGCCTCCGTGCCTGCGGCGTCTGTGCCAGGTATTCTTCCAGAAGCAATTTCAATTTCTCAGTTTGGTCATCGTCCTTGTTCTCATATTTGAGAATCTTTACAACAGCATAGTCGAATCCATTTTCACCGTATTGCTGCCATAATTGCTGAAGCCTTTTATTCGGATGAAAATTTGCTGACAGCTTAAATCGATGACTGTTAAAAGCGAACTGCGTATCTGTGGAAATATCTACAAACATTTCGCCGGTTGATTTGCAGGTAATCGAAATCAACCCCATTTCCGGGCGGCGGTTTTTCCACTGCAATAAAAGGTCTTTTTTTCTCTTAGCGTCCATTATTCTCACCTCAAAATAAAGTATAACCAGAAAAGTCTACGATGACAATCCACGCTTCGTAGACTTCTACTGCTTGCTCAAAAATATGGAATAGTAGGCCTACTGTCTATCAATTCTTATTTGTTACTTTATGGCACATGAGCATTTGCTCCGGGAGTCGTGTTGTTCTATTGATACGAAAAAAATATGAAATGGCGTTAGGATGCCTTTCAATGACTCAATTCTAACTTTCGTCCAGCCGTTCGACAGTGTCTTCTGACTCATAATTGTCGGACTCCAAGATCGCCAGCATGAGCTGCGCGCCCATGCGGAAGCCGAGAACGAAATTCTCAATGCAGGATATACCGCTCAAATCCGCGCACGCCTGTGAATACGCCGCCAACAGTTTCATTTCATCCGTGTTCAGCTTTCCCCGCAACGCTTCTTCGCATCGCGTGACCTCCGAGATCGCCCGGTCGTGTTCCGAGCCACGCTTGATCGGTCGATTGACCGCTGAGAAGCGCCCGCAGTAAATGTCTTCAATAATTTTGCGCATATGCTGCACCTCCGCACAGACAGTAGCATATACCGCCTTTTATGGGAAGTGGCTGCGAAAAATTTTTTGAGAAAATGACCGAAAAGGCTTGCTTTTTCACGCACCGTGCGTAAGCTGTGACTCAGCCGCGAGGCAGAAAAATACCACGGAGGTAAAAAACATGGAATGCGGAAAACTCACAGCCAAGCTCAGGGACGCAGTGCCGGTTTGCTTCATAGTGGACGGCAAAGAGGTCAAGCGCTACAAGAACATCGAAATCCCGGACGAGATCAAGAAGCTGCCCTTTAAGGCGTTTGACTTCAACGTACCGCTGACCGGGGCCATTACCTTCAAGATCAGCTTCGAGCCGGGCGTATTGCCGGAAGTCTGGCCGGAAAAGCGCCAGCGCAAGAGCAGGGCAGAGAAGACGGCGGAAGTGGAAATCCCGGCGAATGTGACTGAGGCCATCCAACACGCGCTGGAACAGGCGGAGGCGGAAGGGCAGCCGGTTCAGGATATCACCGAGGCTGCCATGAACGACGCAGAGGTTCGGGCCGAGGTCAATGGGCAGGAGATCATCATCACGGCAGAGGATGGCGAGGAAGCGGTGGAAAGTACAGAGCTGGAAGAAGCGCCGCAGGAATACTCAATGGCGCTGTACTACCATGTGACGGGCGAGCAGCGCAAGGCGCTGGTGACGGCGGTGAGCGCCTTCTTAGACGCACCGGCGGTCTACCAGAACGCTCCGACTTTCGCCTACGCCATCGGCGAGTACAGCGTAGACAAGGAAGGCACGCTGACCGGCCCGGCAAGCGAGGCACTGGTGGCGGCGCTGCAGGCAAAAGGATTTATGGCGGAATAATCCTAGGACAAACAAAAAGCGCTCATGCCGAAGTCATCCTTCCAGACATGAGCGCTTTTCTTACGGTCGTAGTGCTTTTTGTTTTCCACCTTGCGCGTCACGGGGGAGAAGCCCCATGTGGCGCGTCTTTCGGCGTCAAGTGCGCGGCGGGCTTTCTTGCCCAGCTTCTCGCGGGGGATGAATTTGGGCACGGGGCACTTTCTTTCATGCGAGAGGGGGTATGCCTTAATGATGGATCAAATGGCTGTCTCATTTGGATGCACATCGTTCAAAAACCGCCTGTAAAACACCTTTATTTCGGGTGTCACAGGCGATTTACATGATTTGGGGTACGACTTGTGCTTAATTGGGTAGCCTCGCGATCATTGTTTGCGTTTAATCATGTATCACTTGTAGAGAAGGAAAGGGTTATCTTTACTGCACATCAGCCTTTTCATACCATCATCCTCCTCATCGTGTCGGAGGATATCTCCAGTCACGGTATCGATCACATTATATTCTCGACCATCGCTGAAATTAACCGCCACAGACACTGCCGCGCCGAGGTTATCCGTCTCCGTCTTGGTGTACCACGTGCCGTCCTTGAACCTTTTCATCTCAACTCTATATCGTGCCATAAGTATCCTCCATTCTATTCTTGGTTTTGTTCTTTAAGCGGTATATGAATTCACTATCCTGTATCCATAGTTCTTCTCCTTTCGATTTTTCAAAAGAAAGAAGAAAAAAAGAAAGAAGCCAAATAACTTCTTTCTTTAACTGGTGGTGCTTACTGGACTCGAACCAGTGACCCCATCGATGTGAACGATGTGCTCTACCAACTGAGCCAAAGCACCAAGGATTTATGTGAACCGATTTTAGCGTTTTGTCCGCCGCGTCACATTCACGGCGCGCTCCGCATCGGATCAAGCGTTATGTACATCAGCCAGTATGTTCTACCAACTGAGCCAAAGCACCAAGGATTTATGTGAACCGATTTTAGCGTTTTGTCCGCCGCGTCACATTCGCGACACGCTCCGCATCGGATCAAGCGTTATGTACATCAGCCAGTATGTTCTACCAACTGAGCCAAAGCACCAAAGTCGCCGCCGCATGCTTTGCATCGGAAGCAAAATCTATTATACAGCGGTTCCGGGCGTTTGTCAAGACCGGCGGCGGGAAAATTTTGTGTTATACGCTGCGCAACGGGGTAACGGGGTGGACGGGCGCGGAAGGGCGGCTGCCCTCCGCGCCCCGCCTGTCAGCGCACGCGGGTCATTTTGCCGGCGTTCATCTCGTAGACGGCGTCGCAAAGTGTGTCGATGTCCTGGCGGTCGTGGCTGGCGAGTATGATGGTCTTGCCCTTTTCCTTCAGGTCGGAGAGCAGGCGGCGGGCCTCGAGCACGCCTGTGTCGTCCAGGCCGTTCATCGGCTCATCGAGGATCAAAAGCGAGGGGTCCTCCATGATCGCCTGGGCGATGCCGAGGCGCTGGCGCATGCCGAGGCTGTATTTGGACACCCACTTGCGGCTGTCCGGGTCAAGGCCGCACTTCTCCATGGCGGCGCGGATCTCCCTGTCGCCGGCGCGGCCGGAGATGTCGGCGAGGTATTTGAGGTTTTTGTAGCCGCTGGCGTTGGGCAAAAAGCCCGGCACCTCGATGATCGCGCCCATGTCCGGCGGGGTCTCCAATTCCGTGCCGATATGCCTGCCGTCGACGTAGACTTCGCCGGAATCGGGTCGCGCCAGGCCGGCGATGCACTTCATCAGCACCGTCTTGCCCGAGCCGTTGCGGCCCACAAAGCCGTGCACGCGGCCGCGCTCCAGCGTCACGGTGATGTCGTCGAGCACCTTCTGGGGGCCGTAGGATTTGCTGACTTTCTTTAACTCGATCATATGCGAAGCTCCTTTTTCATGCTCAGGTGCACCGAGAGGCAGGCAAAGAGGGCGCAAAGCGCCGCCAGCGCCGCGAAGGCGTACCACACCGGCGGGAAGCCCGCGCCGTCGCCATAGTCCAGCATGGTGGCGCGGCAGAGGGTGACGGGGGAAAAGTAGTTGGGAAGGCCGGCGTAGAAGTCGGCCATCAGCGCGTCGGCGGCCAGCGGCAAAACGCCCAGCAGCACGCCGCCGCGGCGGCCGAAGAACACGTTGCCCACGAACACCAGCAGCGCCACGAAGCCGTAGGCCAGCGCGTGCAGCGCCAGTTCCATCAGCGCCGCCGCCCAGGGCGCGTAGGTGCGCATCACCCAGGGGTCGTAGGAGAGCAGGCTGTCATACGCCTCGTAAGCGCCGCCCTCGACAAAGGCGAGTATGCCGTCTGACCAGCCGCCCGACCAATCCACGTAGGGCGATATCCACAAAAGCACGGTCAGCGCCACCAACACCATGTAGCAGATGCAGACCACGAACACCATGGCCACCTGCGCCTGCGCCCAGCTGCGGCGGCCGCTGCGCACCATGATATAGACCTGCGCCTCGTCGGTCATCGGCAGGGGCGACAAAAGGGCGATGACGGCAAGCCCCATGAGCAGCGTCAGGGGCGCGTAGTCGAGCAGGTACGTCAAAAGCCCCGGCCAGCTCACCAGCGTCCCCGTATCGCGCAGGTAGTTGCGCACGGGCAGTATCTCGCGGTCGACGAAGAGTATGGTCAACACGATCACCAGGTACGTCACCGGCGAGGCCAGCAGCTTTTTCAGGTCATAGCGCAGGCAGGAAAGCAGTTTGTTACGCATACGTCAGCCTCCTTTTCCCGCGGCGGTAGAACAGCGCCGCTGAGGCCGCGATGAGCGCGGCAAAGATACCCACCGCCGCCAGCAGGCCGGGCGCGAAGGCCAGCCCCGTCTCCGAATCCTGCAAAAGCGAAAGGTTCAGCCAGCCGGGCAGGTTTGTCCAGGCGTCCAGCTCCAAAAACAGGCGGTGGAGGATGAGCGGCAGGCACACCGTCCACAAAACGTTGGGCACATAGGCGGAGAAGGCCAGCGCCGCCGTCGCCCAGAACGCCCCGGCGATGAACTGCACAAAAAGCACGCCGGCAAAGTAGCCGATATAGCCGGCCATGCCGGTGAAGGCCGCGCCCATGGCGCCATCGGGGCCGAACATCTCCGCGGCCATGGAGACATCGCCGCGGTAGACGATGTGCAAAAAGGCGACGAAAGCAAGCCGTCCGAGGAAGGGCGCGAGGCCGCCGCCGATCCAGGCCGCCAGCAGCTTGGAGCGCAGATAGCGCCCCGTGCCGGCGCGCAGCACGGCGGGCACGGCGAAGCCGCTGTTCCAGTCTACGGCAAAGGCCGCCGCCGCGGGCAGCGCCGCCACCAGCGGCATGGCGTCCGGCACCAGGCCCATGGAGCCGGAAAAGCGCCAGACGAGTATGGCCGGGTTCTCCGGCTCCCCCAGCATATAGAGTATGTTGTACAGGTGCAGCAGGAAATACGCGGCCGCCGCCGCGAACACCCATGGCCCGAAGGCGTGCCTCCTGTCGTGCGCAAGCATAAATACCCTCCCTGATCCAGTGTTACCTTTCTATACTATAAGACGCGCGCGGGCGCCGGACGGTTCAGGCCAGGCGCTCGAACATAGCGTCGAAATCGCGGTAGTCGTCGATGACCGCCTTTACGCCGGGCAGCGCCTTGAGCGCGGGGGCGGGGTTGGTGGCGGTGACGGCGACGATGGCCTCCACGCCGGCGTTGCGCGCCGCCTCGATGCCGGCGAAGGCGTCCTCGACCACGAGGCAGTCGCGCGGGGCGACGTTGATGCGCTCGCAGGCGCGCAGGTAGACGTCCGGCGCGGGCTTGCCGGGCAGCGTGCCATCGTCGTAGACCACGCAGTCGCGGGAAAACCAGCGCTCGAGGTGGAAGGCGTCAAAGTAAAAATCCAGGTTGCCGCGCCCCGCGCCGGTGGCAATGGCCATGGGCACCCCCGCCGCCCGAAGGCGGTCCAGCGCCTCGGGCAGGCCGTCGGCGAGGCGGAAGCGCGCCGCGTCCTCGCGGCAGAGGCGGCGGTAGATCACTTCCTTCTCCTCCGTGAGGGCGGCGGCCTCCGCGTCGGTCAGGTCCGGGCGGTAAAAGTGGCGCAGCACCGAGGCGGATTCCGGGCCGCAGGCGTAGATGAGGAATTCCTCGTCCGTCAGCGGGCGGCCGATGTATTTTTCAAAGAACTCGTCCCACGAGCGGCGCTGCTTGTCGCTGTCCCAAAACATGGTGCCGTTGAAGTCAAAGACGATCCCCTTCATTGCCGTAGTATACCTCCATCAGTGTCAAGCCGTGCGCGGGGGCGGTCACGCCCAGGTCCAGCCGGCTCTTTGAGCAAAGCGCGCGGGAAAACGCGCCCGGCTCCAGTTTGCCCGTGCCCACGCCGATGAGCGTGCCGGCGATGATGCGCACCATGTTGTAAAGAAAGCCCGTGCCTTCGATAAAGAGCGCGTATTCCGGGCCGTCGCCCAGAAGCTCGGCGCGTGTGATTACGCGCACCGTGTCCTTGACCACGCTGCCGCTGGCGGCGAAGGCGGCGAAGTCGTGCTCGCCCAGGAGGGCGGGAAGCTCCGCGCGCATCTTTTTCGCGTCCAAGGGATAGATGACGTGGGCGTGTGTGTTGCGGTTGAGCGCCCCGGCATGGGGGGCAGAGTAAATTTGATAGCGGTACTGTTTGCCCACGGCGGAGAAGCGAGCGTGGAGATCGCATGGCACGGCGCGGCTTTCGCGCACGCGGATGTCGCGGGGCAGCATGGTGTTAAGGGCGTAGGCGTACTTCTCCGGGGGGATGCGGCTGTCGGTGTCGAAATGGGCGCGCTGGCCGAGGGCGTGGACGCCCGCGTCTGTGCGGCTGGCGCCGAAGAGCACCGTCCTTTTCCCCACCAGTTTGGAGACAGCCTCCTCCACCACCTGCTGCACGGCGAGGGCGTTCTCCTGCCGCTGCCAGCCGGCGTAGGCCGTGCCGTCGTATTCGAGGGTGAGCAGTATGCGCATCAGAACACCCCCAGGACGTTGAAAAGCACGATGACCGCCACGAGCAGAAGCAGCGAAAGGCCGGCGCGGAGGTCGTTTTTGCCGTATCTGAGCTGGCGCATGCGCGTGCGCCCCTCGCCGCCGTGGTAGCAGCGCGCCTCCATGGCCATGGCCAATTCGTCCGCGCGGCGGAAGGCGCTGACGAACAGAGGCACCAGCAGCGGCACCATCGCCCTGGCGCGGCGGAAGAGGTTGCCGGATTCAAAGTCCGCCCCGCGCGCCATCTGCGCCTTCATGATCTTGTCCGCCTCTTCCATCAGCGTGGGGATGAAACGCAGGGCGATGGACATCATCATGGCGATCTCGTGGGCGGGGAAACGCAGGCGCGTCAATGGGCGCATCAGGCTCTCCATGCCGTCGGTGAGGGAAATGGCCGAGGTGGTCAGCGTCAGAAGCTGCGAGGCGGTGATGAGCAGCACCAGGCGCACGGCGAGGAAGGCCGCCCGTCTGAGGCCCATGTCCGTCACGGTGATGAACTTCCAGGAAAACAGCGGCGTGCCCTCGCCCTGAAAGAAAATATTGAGCAAGAAGGTGATGAGCACGATGTAGGCCACGGGCTTTAAGCCGCGCACGAGGAAGCGCGGGTGGATCTTCGACATGCGCGCCGCCAGCAGCACATAGCCAAACACGGCCGCGAAGCCGAGGAAGCCCTGCGAAAGGAACACCACGACGATGAGGCCGAGGGTCAAAAGCAGTTTTGTGCGCGGGTCGAGGCGGTGGACGAAGGAATTGCCGGGGAAGTACTGGCCAATGGTAATGTTTTTCAGCATTTCCCCACCTCCCGCTCAATGGCGGCGCACACGTCCTCCATGCGGTAAAGGCCGTCGCCGAGGTCGAAGCCCCGCTCCCTGAGCGCCTTGACCAGCTTGACGCACTCGGGCACGTCCAGCCCCATTTGGCGCAGCTCCGCCTCGTGGCGGAATACCTCGCCGGGGGCGGCGTCGAAGGCCACGTGGCCGTGGTCGAGGACGATGAGGCGGTTGCACAGGCGCGCCGCGTCGTCCATGGAATGGGTGACCATGACGATGGTGACGCCGCTTTCGTGGATGCCCTGTATGAGCGTCAGAAGCTCCTCGCGCCCGGCGGGGTCGAGGCCGGCCACCGGCTCGTCGAGCACCAGCGTGCCCGGCTTCATGGCCAGCACGCCGGCGATGGCCACGCGCCGCTTCTGGCCGCCGGAAAGCTCGAAGGGCGATTTTTCCAGTATCTCCTCGCCCAGCCCGACCTGTGAAAGCGCCTCGCGCACGCGCGTTTTCACCGTTTCCTCGTCCAGGCCGAGGTTGCGCGGGCCAAAGCCCACATCCTTTTCCACCGTTTCTTCAAAGAGCTGGTATTCGGGATACTGGAACACCAGCCCCACCTCGCGGCGGATCTCGATGAGGCTTTGCCCCCTCTCCCCCACGTCCACGCCGCCGACGAACACATGGCCCGGCTCCGGGCGGATGAGGGCGTTCAAGTGGGCGATGAGCGTGGACTTGCCGCTGCCGGTGTGGCCGATGACGCCGACAAAGTCGCCGTCGTGGATGGTGAGGGACACATCGTCGAGCGCGCGCGTCTCAAAGGGCGTGCCCGGCATGTAGATATGGGTCAGGCCCCGAATTTCGATCGACACAGTTCCACCGCCATTTCTTCCACGGTCATGATGTCCGCGCGCAGGGGGAGACCATCCGCGCGCAGGCGCGCCGCCAATTGCGCCATGGGCGGCACGTCCAAACCCATTTTGCGGATCGCCTCCGTCTTTTGAAACACCTCGCGGGGCGCGCCCTCGAGCGCGACCTTGCCCGCGTCCATCACCAGCAGGCGGCCGGCGCGCAGGGCCTCGTCCATAAAATGCGTGATCCAGACGACGGTGATGCCGTCGCGCCGGTTCAGTTCTTCCGCCACGGCGAAAACCTCGCGCCGCCCGGAGGGGTCGAGCATGGCGGTGGATTCGTCAAAGACAATGATCTCGGGCCGCATGGCCAGCACGCCGGCGATGGCCACGCGCTGCTTCTGTCCGCCGGAGAGCATGTGCGGCGCGGCCTCGGCATATTCCCGCATGCCCACGGCTGCGAGCGCCCCGTCCACGCGGCGGCGGATCTCCGCCGGGGGCACGCCGAGGTTTTCCAGGCCGAAGGCGCAGTCCTCCTCGACGACGGTGGCGACGATCTGGTTGTCCGGGTTCTGGAACACCATGCCGCATCTTTTGCGCACCTCGAGGCTGTTTTCCTCCTTGTGCGCGGCGACGCCGTCGATCCAGATCTCGCCCTTTTGGGGGATGTTGAGGGCGTTGAGAAGCTTGGCCAGCGTCGATTTGCCGCTGCCGTTGCGCCCCAGCACGGCCACGAATTCGCCGCGCCCCACGCGCAGGCTCACGCCGGCCACAGCCTCTTCCTCCGCGCCCTCATAGCGGAATTCCACGTCTTTTACCTCGATGATGGCATCGGCCACGCGTTCCACCCCCTTTAAACGGCGGCATTATACCACGCAAACGTTAATTCGCGCGTCAATCTTTGTTTTGTTTTGCATGCGCCCAGGTCTTTTCGCGGCGAAAAAACGCAAGATATAGCGGAAAATTCACTTTTAATCCTCCCGCAAATGTGGTAAAATAAGCCTGTAACCTTGGATATTGTATAAGGAGGAGAGATCACCATGAGCTTCAACAAAAAGACGATCGAGGACATCGACGTTTCCGGCAAGAAAGTACTGGTTCGCTGCGACTTCAACGTGCCCCTGGACGAGAACAAGAACATCACCGACGAAACGCGCATCAACGCCGCGCTTCCGACGATCAAATACCTGCTCGAGCATGGCGCCGCCGTCATCCTCTGCTCGCATCTGGGCCGTCCCAAGGGCGAGTTCAACATGAAGTATTCCCTCGCGCCCGTGGCCAAGCGCCTTTCCGAGAAGCTGGGCTTTGAGGTGAAGCTGGCCAAGGACGTCATTGGCCCGGACGCCAAGAAGCTGGCCGCCGAGGTCAAGCCCGGCCAGGCCGTGCTGCTGGAGAACGTCCGCTTCCATCCCGAAGAGGAGAAGAACGACCCGGCGTTCGCCAAGGAGCTGGCCTCCATGGCTGAGATCTACGTCTCCGACGCTTTCGGCACCGTGCACCGCGCGCACGCCTCCACCGCCGGCGTGGCCGAGTACCTGCCCGCCGTGGCCGGCTTCCTCATCGGCAAGGAGCTGAACTTCCTCGGCAAGGCCGTCACCAACCCCGAGCGCCCCTTCGTTGCCATCCTCGGCGGCGCCAAGGTCAAGGACAAGATCGGCGTCATCACCAATCTGATCGAGAAGGTCGATACGCTGCTCATCGGCGGCGGCATGGCCTACACCTTCATGAAGGCCACCGGCGGCCAGATCGGCAATTCCCTCTGCGACGAGGAGCGCCTCTCTCTCGCGCTGGAGCTGCTCGACAAGGCCAAGGCCAAGGGCGTCAAGCTGCTTTTGCCCGTGGACAACGTCTGCGGCAAGGAATTCAAGGACGATACCGAGCAGATGGTCTGCGAGTCCGGCAAGATCCCCGAGGGCTGGGAAGGCCTGGATATCGGCCCCAAGACCGTCGAACTGTTCTCCAAGGAGATCAAGGCCGCCAAGACGGTGGTCTGGAACGGCCCGATGGGCGTGTTCGAGATGCCGAACTTCGCCAAGGGCACCTTGGCCATCGCCACGGCCATGGCCGAGTCTGACGCCACCACCATCATCGGCGGCGGCGACAGCGCGGCGGCCGTGACCCAGATGGGCCTGGCCGACAAGATGAGCCACATCTCCACCGGCGGCGGCGCGTCCCTGGAGTTCCTCGAGGGCAAGACGCTGCCCGGCGTCGCGGCGCTCAACGACAAGTAATTTTTCGACATACGCAGTCCCGCATGGCGATCCCCCCGTTTCGGAGGGGTCGCCATGGCGCGGATACAGGAGGATACGGCCTTGGCCTGCGAACATCCCTTGGATTTCAAGACGCTTCTTAAGCGCATGCTGACCTTCCGCGACGAGCGCGTGGTCGCCTGCCCCGCCTGCGGGCAGAAGGTGCGCGTGGAGTTCGATAAAGGCATGGGGCGCTGGCTCTCCGGGCCGATCCCGGCCATCCCGCTGATCATCTGCCTGTTTTTCTTGCTGCGCATGGCCCCGGAGGGCGGCTGGACGAGCGTTCCCAGCCTGCTCAGGGGCCTGGGGCTGATCGCCGCCGGCTTTGCGGCCATGCTGCTTATCTGGCTGCCCTGCTGCCTCGTCATACAACACCGTCGTCTCTACCGGGTCATCCCGGTAAACGAGCCATAATTTACTGAGAACTTAGGAGGATACCAACCATGCGTAAACCCATCATCGCCGGCAACTGGAAGATGAACAAGACCCCCGCCGAGGCCGTGGAACTGGTCAAGGGCCTGATCCCGCTGGTCAAGGACGCCAAGTGCGACGTGGTGGTCTGCCCCACCGCCGTGTGCCTCCCCGCTGTGGCTGAGGTCATCAAGGGCACCAACATCAAGCTGGGCGCGCAGAACGTGCACTTCGCCGAGAAGGGCGCCTACACCGGCGAACTGTCCGCCGATATGCTCAAGGCCGTGGGCTGCGAGTACGTCATCGTCGGCCATTCCGAGCGCCGCCAGTACTTCGGCGAGACCGACAAGACCGTCAACCTGCGCGCCACCGCCGCCGTCAAGGCCGGCCTCACCGCCATCATCTGCGTGGGCGAGATGAAGGACGAGCGCGTGGACGGCTACACCGACATCATCGTCGCCTATCAGACGAAGATGGCGCTCAAGGGCCTCACCGCCGAGGAGCTTAATCACGTGGTCATCGCCTACGAGCCCGTGTGGGCCATCGGCACCGGCCTCACCGCCACCGACGAGCAGGCCAACGAGACCATCGGCGTCATCCGCAAGGCCATCGCCGAGGTGTACGGCGACGACGTTGCCCAGAAGGTGCGCATCCAGTACGGCGGCAGCATGAAGGGCTCCAACGTCAAGGGCCTGATGGCGCAGCCGGAGATCGACGGCGGCCTCATCGGCGGCGCTTCCCTGAAGGCTGAGGACTTCGCGCAGGTGGTGAATTTCTGATGGCAGTCACCGCGCTTCTCATCCTGGACGGCTTCGGCATCGGCGGCAGCGACCCCAGGTCCAACGCCATACTCGCCGCGGGCACGCCCAACATCGACCGCCTCAAGGCGGAGTACTGCTCCACCGCCATCGGCGCTTCCGGCCTGGACGTGGGCCTGCCGGACGGGCAGATGGGCAACAGCGAAGTGGGCCACACCAACATCGGCGCCGGCCGCGTGGTCTACCAGATGCTGGTGAAGATCACCAAGGACATCGAGGACGGCGTGTTCTTTGAAAACAAGGCGCTGCTTGCCGCGATGGAGAACTGCAAAGAGCACGATTCCGCCCTGCACCTGATGGGCCTTGTCTCCCCCGGCGGCGTGCATTCGCACACCAACCACCTCTACGGGCTTCTGGAAATGGCCAAGCGCCACGGGCTTTCCAGGGTCTATGTCCACTGCTTCCTCGACGGCCGCGACGTGCCGCCGGACTCCGGCTGGGAGTATGTGCAGGAACTGGTGGAAAAGATGAACGAACTGGGCGTGGGCAAGGTGGCCACCGTCATGGGCCGCCTCTACGCCATGGACCGCGACAACGCCTGGGAGCGCATCGAGCAGGCCTACGACGCCATGGTCTTTGGCCAGGGCAAGCAGGCCTCCGACCCCGTGCAGGCCATCAGGGATTCCTACCAGGTGGTGGACGAGACGGGCAAGCACCTGACCGACGAGTTCGTGCTGCCCACCGTCATCGACAAGGACGGCATGGTCAAGGCCAACGATTCGGTGGTGTTCTTCAATTTCCGCCCCGACCGCGCCCGCGAGATCACCCGCGCCTTCGTCGACCCCGACTTCAAGGGCTTTGATCGCAAAAACGGCTTCTTCCCGCTTAAGTATGTGTGCATGACGCAGTACGACGCGACGATGCCGAACGTGCTGCTGGCCTACCCGCCGGAGTCTCTGCACATGACGATGGGCGAGTACCTTTCCAAGATGGGCAAGACGCAGCTGCGCATCGCCGAGACGCAGAAGTACGCCCACGTGACGTTCTTCTTCAACGGCGGCGAGGAGCGCGTGTTCCCCGGCGAGGACCGCATCCTCATCCCCTCCCCGCCCGCCGAGGAGGTGCCGACGTTTGACCTAAAGCCCGAGATGAGCGCCTACGAAGTGACCGATGCGGTCATCAAGTGCATCGACGAGGAGAAGTACGACGTCATCATCCTCAACTTCGCCAACTGCGACATGGTGGGCCACACGGGCGTGATGGAAGCGGCTATCAAGGCCGTCAAGACTGTGGACGAGTGCACCGGCCGCGTGGTGGACGAGATCGTCAAGCACGGCGGCAAGTGCATCATCACCGCCGACCACGGCAACGCCGACCAGATGCTCGACCCCGTGCACGGCGGCGCGTTCACCGCGCACACCACCAACCCGGTGCCGGTGATCGTGGTCGATCCCGAGCACCCCAAGTACGAACTGCGCAAGGGCGGCCGCCTCTGCGACCTCTGCCCGACGATGCTGACGCTGATGAAGCTGCCCCAGCCCAGGGAAATGACGGGCGAGAGCCTCATCATCGGCTAAGCCGGCTGTGCCGGCGGCCAGCGCTGCCGCGTTGAAAGCGCCCGGAAACCATGCCCGGCAAGAATGGGCATGGTTTCCTTCGTTTCCGCGCCGCGCAACGCCGCTTGGAGGCGGCTCCGAACCGAACAAAACCGACGCAAAGGAGGATACACCATGGCCAACACCCCCACCCCGCACATCGGCTGCAATCCCGGCGACTTCGCCCGCACCGTATTGATGCCCGGCGACCCGCTGCGCGCCAAGTTCATCGCCGACACCTACCTTACCGACGCCAAACTGGTCAACAACGTGCGCGGCGTGCATGGCTACACCGGCACCTGGCAGGGCAAGCGCGTCAGCGTCATGGCCTCGGGCATGGGCATGCCGTCCATCGGCATCTATTCCTATGAACTGTACAACTTCTACGGCGTGGAGAACATCATCCGCATCGGCTCCGCCGGGGCGATGACCGACAAGCTGCATCTGCGCGACATCGTGGCCGGCATGAGCGCCTACACCAACTCCAATTACGGCGCTTCCTTCGGCTTCAACGGCCATCTGGCCCCCTGCTGCAGCTACGAGCTTCTGACCAAGGCCGTGGAGGCGGGCAAGGCGCTGGGGCAGCCCATCGTGCCCGGCCCCATCTTCTCCTCGGACTGCTTCTACGAGCAGGGCTGCGACAAGACCTCTTCCTCTCTCCTCGCCGGGCTGGGCGTTTTGTGCGTGGAGATGGAGGCGGCGGCGCTCTATCTGAACGCGGCGGCGGCGGGCAAGAACGCGCTGGCGCTGCTGACCATCTCCGACAGCCTCGTCACCGGCGAAGCGCTGCCGGCGGAGGACCGTCAGAACACGTTCACCAAGATGATGGAAATCGCGCTGACCATCGCCTGAAGTATAGCGGCAAGCCCCACGCAAACGGCGCGTGGGGCTTGAAAGCGCAGAAAGCGGCCGGCATTGGGTTTGCCGGCCGCTCAGGATGTTGACAAAGTCAACAGACTGGCAGAGCGTTGAGAAAGCCTGCAAGCCAAGGAAGCTGTACTTGCAGCCAAGGGAGCTTACTTAGACGTAAGTGACCGCAGGATGCAAGTGCAGCTGACGTAGGAAGCAAAAATCGCTTCTGATTTTTTGTATATCAGAGCGATTTTTGCGGTTGTAGGCTTTGTCAGCGCTCTGAGCGGCCGGCATTGGGTTTGCCGGCCGCTTTTCCCATGTCCTTTTTACCACCCGGCCCCCGCCACGTCCGCGGCGGCGCTGAACCCTCCTTCCGGGGCGGCGGTGGCGGCCACGGTGGGGGCGGCGGAGGGCTCTTCCAGGCGCGGGGGCTGGATGAGCACCATCAAAAGCCAAAAGAGGGCGGCGAGCAAAAGGGCGACGAGTATGGTCGCCACGCGGCCGACGACGCGCGAGACGCGGTGCGTGCCGCCGCCGGCTTCCATAAGTTCCGCTTCGAGGCTGCGATAGACCGCGCCGGCGTCCGGCACGCCGGCGTCCTGGCGCTTCAGCCAAGCGCGGGCGCTCTGGACGGCGAGGCGCTCCAGGCGGGCGTGTTCGCGCGGCGGCAGGCGGCGCTTCAAACGACGCGTGAAGCTCGTCAAAACGCCGCTGACCTGCGCGGCGGGCACGCCCAGCAGGCGGGCGATCTCCCGCGCCCGCAGTCCGCAGCCGTAGCGCAGCATCAGCGTACGGCGATCCTCCAGCGTTTCCTGCGAGGCGGCCTGCAGGACAGGGTCGCCCCCCGCGCCCTCAATGGCGTCCTCGCGGAAGCCGTCCCAGGTCAGTTCGGCGTCGTCGAGGAGGCGCGCCTGCTCCAGCGCCATAGCCCGCACCTGGGCGCGCAGTGTCTCGCGCAGGCCGGCGCGGCTGCGGGGGGAGCCGCGCCGGAACACCTCCAGCATGGCGCTCTGCACGGCGTATTCGGCCACCTCGTAGTTGCCGCAGATGGCGTGCGCCATGTTGAAAAGCCCCTTGTAGTATGGGCGGACGCGGGCGAAGAAGGCGCGCAGGGCCTCTGCCTGCGTCGCGGCGTTGTTTGCGGTCATCCTAGCTCCTCAGGGCGGCAAGGCTGTCGGTGATGGGACGCATGCGCCCGTAGATTTGCGCGTAGAGGGGATACATCTGCGCGTACTTTTCGCGCCAGGCGGGGTTGACGGCGTGGCTGGAGCGCGTCTTGACCATTTGCGCCGCCTGCTCGTAGCTCTCAAACAGCCCCACGCCCACGCCGGCGGCGATGGCCGCGCCCAGGGACGTGGTCTCGCCGGGGCTCTTGTGCACGCGCACTTCCTGGCCGTAGATGGCCGCCAGTATGTCCGGCCACAGGCCGCTGCGCGCGCCGCCGCCGGTGAACATCATGTTTTTCATCTCGCCCACGCATTCGCAGATGCACTCGCGGCAGGAATTGAGCGCGTAGGCCACGCCTTCGTAGACGGCGCGGGCAATGTGCCGGCGGTCGTGATAGAGCGTAAAGCCCATGAGCACGCCGCGCGTGTTGGGGTCCCAGTACGGCGTGCGCCAGCCCATCAGCGTGGGCAAAAAGAGCACGCCCTCAGCCCCGGGCTGGGACTGGCGGGCCATGTTTTCGATGCGGGAGATGTCCAGCACGTCCTTGTCCCCCGCGCCGCCGAAGAGGTTGGCGCGCGCCCAGTCAAAGGCCGCCGCGCCGCACTGCACCGTGCCCAGTACGTGGCAGCGCTTGCCGTCCATATCGAGGAAGTTGAAGATGCGCATCTTCGGGTCGAGCACGGGATGGCCGGTCATCTGCGAGACCCAGGCCGAGGAGCCAATATAGGTGTAGCTGGAGCCTTCCGCGCACAGCCCCGCGCCGCGCCCCGTGCAGGCGCCGTCGCCGCCGCCGATGGCCACGGGCGTGCCGGCGATGAGGCCTGTCTTGCGGTAGATGTCGCGCGTGGTGCGGCCGCGCACGTCGTGGCCGGGGAGTATGCGCGGCATCTGCTCCGGCGAAAGGCCGAGGCTCTGCAAAAGCTCCTGCGCCCATTGGCCGCGGTTTATGTCCATGGCGATGGTCAAAGAGGCGTCCGAATAGTCCGTCTGGCCAAAGTGGCCGGTGAGGTGGCCGTAGATGTAGTCCTTGGTGTTGAGCCACCAGCGCGTCTTGCGGTAGACGTCGGGCAGGTTTTCCTTCACCCAGAGCATCTTCGGCAGCGAATAGTGCACGTCCAGCCGGTTGCCGGTGAGGCGGTAGAAATCTTCCGGGGAGATGACGGAGGCGATCTTCTCCACCTGCTTTTCCGAGCGTGAGTCAGCGTGGATGATGTTGGGCGTGAGGGCGTTGCCGTCCGCGTCCACGGGCAGGCAGCCGTTCATGTGGCCGGAAAGGCCTACGCAGGCCACGCGCCGCGCGCTCACCTGCTCGAGCAGCTCCCGAATGCCGGAAAAGACGTTTTCGAGGATGACGTCGCAATCCTGCTGCGCCCAGTTGTGGTGCGGGTATTCGGTGCCGTAGGCGCGGCGCACCGTGCGCACGGCTTCGCCCTGCGTGTTGAACAGGCTGCACTTGAGCCCCGTCGTGCCAGCGTCACAGGTGAGGATGAGATCCCTTTCTTGCTCCATGCTATCCCTCCGCTCAATGTTTGCGTTCGTTGCGCACATGCCCCGCCGCCGCGCCCACAATGGCCAGAAGGGCCGTCACCAGCGTCGGCCCGGCGCCGCCCGGCGTGTAGCCGGTGACGATGAAATGGGCGAAAAATACGCTCACGGGCGGCGCAAGCCAGGCGATGTAGTTGTTCACGCCCCGCCGCGTGGCCAGATAGGCCGAGACAAGGCCGAGCGCCGGCATGAGCCCCCAGGACGCCAGAGCGTACCACGGGCCGCCCAGCCAGATGAGAAATGTCAAAAGCCAAAACGCCAAAAGCGTCAGGCACGATTGCAAAAGCCAAGTCAAAAGTCCCTTGAGCGTTTTCACGGTGTAGCCTCCATATAGGCTATTATACCATCAACCCCGCGCCTTTGACAATAACCAATGCGCGGGAAGTTGCGGCGCGTTAAATTCTGACGAAATCGGTCGGGATTGATTGACGGGAGCGCCCCGCGGTGATATAGTAAATGTCGACGAAAACAGTAAGGATTCAACGGAGGACCGCGATGAAACTGTCCACACGCGCCCGCTACGGCATACACGCCATGTACGATCTGGCGCAGAATTACGGCGCGCAGCCGCGGCCGATCAAGGCCGTGGCCGAGGCGCAGGCCATTCCCGAGGCGTACCTGGAGCAGCTTCTGTGTACGCTCAGGCGCGCGGGGCTGGTGATAAGCGCCCGGGGCGCGCAGGGCGGGTACATGCTTTCCCGCCCGCCGGGGGAAATTACCGTGGGCGACATACTGCGCTCTTTGGAGGGCGGGCTGACGCTGCTGGACTGTCTGGAGGGCGAGGACGCCTGCGGCAAGAGTTGCGACTGCCCCTCGCGCAAAGTCTGGAAGCGCCTGCGCGACGGCCTGAATGAGATCGTGGACGGCATCACACTGGAAGATATGTTACGGAGGGACGAATAAATGAGAGTCTATATGGACAACGCGGCCACCACGCGGGTCATCGAGCCGGTGTTCGAGGCCATGAAGCCCTACCTTTGCGATATCTACGGCAACCCCTCGAGCGTACACGGCTTTGGCCGCGAGGCGCTGACGGCGCTGGACAGGGCGCGCGGGCAGGTGGCGGCGGCGCTGGGCGCGCAGAGTTCGGAGATTTACTTCACCGGCTGCGGCACCGAGAGCGACAACTGGGCCATCCGCGGCGCGGCCTACGCCCGCAAAAGCAAGGGCAACCACATCATCACCACGCAGATCGAGCACCACGCCGTGTTGCACACCTGCCAGCAGCTGGAAAAGGAGGGCTTCGAGGTCACCTACCTGCCGGTGGACGAGTTTGGGCTGGTGCATCCTGAGGAGCTTGAAAAGGCGCTCAGGCCGGAGACGACCATCGTTTCCATCATGTACGCCAACAACGAGATCGGCACCATCGAACCGATCGCCGAACTGTGCAGGATCGCCAAAGCGCACGGGGCGCTGTTCCACACCGACGCCGTGCAGGCCGTCGGGCATGTGCCCATCGACGTAAAAGCACTGGACGTGGACATGCTCTCCCTCTCCGGCCACAAGCTGCACGCGCCCAAGGGCGTGGGCGCGCTCTACATCCGCAAAGGCCTGCACATTCAGCGCTTCATGGAGGGCGGCGCGCAGGAGCGCAACCAGCGCGCCGGCACGGAGAACGTAGCCTCCATCGTCGCCATGGGCGCGGCCATCGAGCTGGCGGTAAAGCATCTGGACGAAAATGTCACGAAGATCGCCGCCATGCGCGACCGCCTGATCAGGCGCATTTTGGAGGAAATCCCCTACACGCGGCTCAACGGCCACCCGGAAAAGCGCCTGCCGGGCAATGTCAACGTCTGTTTCCGCTTCATTGAGGGCGAAGCGCTGCTTCTGTCGCTGGATCTGATGGGCATCGCCGGTTCCTCCGGCTCGGCCTGCACCTCCGGCTCGCTCGACCCCTCGCACGTGCTGCTGGCCATCGGCCTGCCCCACGAGATCGCCCACGGCTCTTTGCGGCTGTCGCTCTCGGAGGAAAACACCATGGAGGAAGTGGACTACGTGGTGGACGCGCTGAAAAAGATCGTCGAGCGTCTGCGCGCCATGTCTCCCCTTTACGATGAATTTTGCAAGACACAGGAGGGCTGAGCGATGATGTATTCCGAAAAAGTCATGGATCACTTTATGAACCCCCGCAACGTCGGCGAGATCGAGGACGCCAGCGGCGTGGGCGAGGTCGGCAACGCCAAGTGCGGCGACATCATGAAAATATACATCAAAGTGGACGACAACGACGTCATCACCGACGTCAAGTTCAAGACCTTCGGCTGTGGCGCGGCGATCGCCACTTCCAGCCGCGCCACGGAAATGGTGATGGGCAAGACCGTGGACGAGGCCTTGCAGATCACCAACGAGATGGTCACCGAATCGCTCGGCGGGCTGCCGCCGGTGAAGCTGCACTGCTCCGTGCTGGCCGAGGAGGCCTTGCACGCGGCCATCGCGGACTACCGCGAAAAGCACCCCAAGGCATAAGCGCACGGCGGGCGCGCAGCCCCGCGCGGAGGGACGTTTTCCCCCCGCGCGGGGCTTTCGCGCCGGAATGGAGGCATAATGATCCACGGAAATCTGGAGGGCATCCGCCAGAGCACACTGGACGAGCTGGAAAAGCTCTATGACGCGCAGTTCGCGCGCGACGAATACCTGCCCGACCGGCTTTTGAACGCGCTGGTGCGCTTCACCATGCAGCTAAACCGCGAATTGCTGGTCTACCTCGACCGCAACGGCGTGGTGCTGGAAATCGCCATCGGTTCCATCGCCAGCATATCGCTGCCGGAACTGCACCTGCGGCGCAATCTCGACCGGCTCTCGGGCTACCGCTGCATACACACCCACCCGGGCGGGGACGCGCGGCTCTCGGACGTGGACGTGCAGGCGCTGCGGCTGTTGCGCTTCGATTCCATGTGTTCCGTGGGCGTGGCGGAGGGCCGCGCCACGGGCATCATGGCGGCGTTTCTGGGCGAGGCGGAGTACGACCGCCTTTCCATCGTCACCTTCGGGCCGGTCAAGCCCGGCCGCATACCGCAGAGCCTGTGGATGCGGGAGATCGAGGCCGCCGAGGAGCGCGTCCAGCGCGCTATCGAGCGCGGGGGGCTGACCGAAACCGCCGAGCGCGCCATGCTCATCTCCACCGACTCGGAGGATTCGCTGGACGAACTGGCCGCGCTGGCCGAGACCGCCGGGGCGCTGGTGGTCAGCCGCGTATTGCAAAAGCGGCAGCGGCCCGACCCGGGCACGTTCATCGGCTCCGGCAAGGCGGAGGAACTGGCGCTGGACTGCCAGGCGCTGGAGGTTGACCTGGCCATACTCGACGACGAACTGACCGGCGCGCAGCAGCGCAACCTGGAAAACGCGCTGGGCGTGCGCGTCATCGACCGCACGGCGCTGATCCTCGACATATTCGCCGCCCGCGCGCAGACCGCCGAGGGCAAATTGCAGGTGGAGCTGGCGCAGATGAAATACCGCCTGCCGCGGCTGGTGGGTCTGGGGCAGTCGCTCTCCCGCCTGGGCGGCGGCATCGGCACGCGCGGTCCCGGCGAGACGCGGTTGGAAGTGGATCGCCGCCGCGTGCGCAAGCGCATCGACGACCTGGAAGGGCAGCTTGCCGAGCTCAAGCGCCAGCGCGACATGCGCCGCGCGCGCCGCGAAAAGCAGGACAAGACCGTGGTGGCGCTGGTGGGCTACACCAACGCCGGCAAGTCCACGCTGCTCAACGCGCTCTCCGGGGCCAACGTGCTGGTGGAGGACAAGCTGTTTGCCACGCTCGACCCGGTGATGCGCGCCGTTTCCCTGCCGGAAAACCGAGAATGCCTGCTGGTGGACACGGTGGGCTTTATCCGCAAATTGCCGCATCAACTGGTGGAGGCCTTCCACTCGACGCTGGAGGAGGCGCTCTACGCCGACCTCATCGTGGTGGTCAGCGACGTATCCAGCCCCTTCTACCATCAGCAGCGCGAGACGGTCTTTGCCGTGCTCGACCAACTCGGCGCCGGCGACAAGCCCGTATTGGAGGCGCTCAACAAGGCCGACAAGGCCGACATCAAAGGCATGATCGAGCCGCCGGGGGCGGTGGTCATCTCCGCGCGCACGGGCGAGGGGCTGGAGGCGCTGCTTTGTGAGATCGCCCGCCGCGTGGCCGCCCTGCGCCACCCGGTGGAATTGCTCATCCCCTATGAAAAGGGCGCGGCGCTCTCCCTGATCCACGAAAGGGGACAGGTGCTCTCCGAAGAATACGGGGCGGAGGGCACGACCGTCAGCTGCCTGCTCGACCCCGCGCTGCACCGGCGCGTGCTCAAGCTGCTGGAGGGATAGAGCGCAAAAAGCGCTTCCGGGGCATATCCGCCCGGAAGCGCTTGCGATTATTCCCTTATTCCCCGGCCGTACAGAGGCCGTTCTTTTCCAGGAAACCGGCCACCGCGCCGGTGAGGGGATCATAGCCGCCGCGATAGAAGCGGGGGATGAGCGGGCAGAACATCAGCGTGCCGATGAGGCAGACCAGCATGTCCTGCATGGTATCGTTGACGCCCGTGGTCAAAACGCACTGCAAATCGCGCCCTGTGAGCGCCGCCGCCGTCCACTCGCACAGCTCGAACAGCCCTGCCACCGCCATGGAGGCAAAGAACACGAACAGCACCGCCGTGGGCACGCTGTGCTCCTTCAAGGGGCGCTTTTTCTGCAGGATGAGGAACAGCGTCAGCGCCAGCATGGCCACGAACACGCCTGAGAGCGTGTGCGCCACCTTGTCAAAGCCGTGGATCTTCTGGTAAAACTCCGCCGTGCCGCCCAGCGGGTAGGCGAGAAACGTAAAGAAGAACACGCAGAACTCCATCTGATAGCCGCGCTTGAAGCGGAAGATTTTGTAAAAGGCCCAGAAGAGCGGGTAGAGAAAATAGGTGCCGATGCCCATCGTCAGGCGGTAGGCGTTGCCAGTGACGGCGCCGCTGACGACCAGATAGGCGCTGAAGAGGGCGTAGAGTATCTCGGCGGCCAGTGCGATGGGACGGAAGCGCTCGTCGCGTTCGCTTGCGGTTTGCATGATGTGTTTCTCTCCTTTGGTAATATAAGAAGGCGCTCCCCCGTGCCGCGGAGAAGCGCCGTTTGCGTCGCCGCAGATCATCCGCGCGCCGTCCGCATCGACTCCAGCGCGCAGAAAAGACTGTCCATGCCGAAGCCCAGCGCCGCGACGCCCATGCTCAAAGACCAGGAAAAGCCGGCGAAAATGCCGACGAGCAGCACAAGCCCCGCCAGTGCGCTCAGCGCCGCCAGTACGCCGCCTACCGCCGAGGGGAACAGGCGCCAGTTCACGGCCTTGAGCTGCGAGACGGCGCAGTAAGCGAGAATGGCCGCCAGGGCCACATCGCAGAGCGCCTGCGCCCAGCGCCAGGGGAGCAGCATCCGCGCCCCGGCGAGCAGCAACGCTCCGGCAAAGCGGAATTCATAGAGCGAAAAGGCAGCCTCCTCCGCAGGCATGGCGAAGTGCTCATACTGCGCCAGCAGCGCGCGGAAGACCACCAGCATGGCCTGCACGCACAGCGCAAGTCCGCCCAGCAGCACCACCGTGGCACAAAGGGCGTTGGCCGGGCCGACGCTCTCGCCGTAGCCGGACGTGGCGGTAAAATAGCCGGCCACCAGCAGGATCAGCCCCGCCGCGGCCTGCACGGCGGCGTTTTTGCGCGCTTCCCGCGCGCCCAGCGCGCGCAGCGAGACGCGCGCGGCGATATTGCGAACATCTGACATACAGACACCTCCCAACCATACATACAGCATAGCGGGAAAATCTGAAAATGGGCCTGCCGAAATTCTGAAAAGTTCTTAAGCCGCCCTCATTCCGGCAAAAAGTCGAAATACGCATGCGGGTACGGCTCGTCCCTGAGCGCGTAGTGCCACCACTCGTTTTCGTAGGGCACGAAGCCGCTTTTTTCCATGATGGCCCTGAGCAGCAGGCGGTTTTGGGCGGCCCGCGCCCCGACCGGGGCGCCGTGGTGGGAAACCGCGTCCATGAGGTCGAAGCCGCCGCCCATATCCAGCAATCCGCCGCCCGGCCGCGCCAGCGTCAGATCGACGGCGCTGCCGCGGCTGTGGCCGGAGCGCGCCGCTATGTAGCCCAGCGGCACGATGTCGCCCTTGGCGATGTTCGGGTAGTGCTTTTGTTTCGTCCTTCCATCCTCCGGGGCGGCGCACCAGGCGAGGAAGCGGTCCACGGCGCGCTGCGGGCGGTAGGCGTCCCAGAGGAACAGCCTGAGCCCTTCCCCCGCCGCCAGCTTCGCGGCGCGGGCAAGGCCGGCGGCCAGCTCCGCCGTGCCGGCGAGGCGGTTGCGGGGGTAGCCGTCCACCGCCGCGCCGGTGAAATTGTCGGCCGTTGCGTATTTTGCGTCCCAGAGAAGGCCGGGAACGGCCTCGTCCAGCCAGACGAATCCCGCGCGCACCGCCTTCCCCCCTTTCAAAGATTTTCCTGGAAAACGCTTGCAAAAGCGCCGCGCCTCGCTATAATAGGGATGGAATCCCCAATCAACAAAAGAAAGGTCGATCCTGACATGGCTCTTTATACGATGAAGGACATGCTCGCCGACGCGCAAAAGCGCGGCTACGGCGTGGGCTTTTTCAACGCCGTCAACCTGGAGATGATCCGCGCCTATATTGAAGCGGCGGAGGAGCTCGATTCCCCCATCATCCTCGGCACGGCGGAGGCGCTGTTGCCCATCGCCCCCTTTGCGTGGATCGTGCCGGCGATGCTGGAGGCGGCGCGGCGCGCCAAAGTGCCCGTGGCGGTGCACCTTGACCACACCTACCGCTTCAGCACGCTGATGCAGGCCCTGCGCATAGGCTTTGGCTCCATCATGTACGACGGTTCGCGCGAGAGCCATGAGGATAACCTGCGCCATTCCCGGCAGATCGCCCACATCGCCCATGCCATGGGCGTGGGGCTGGAATGCGAGCTGGGCAGCGTCAGCGGCCTGACCGACGAGGCCGGCAACGAGGACAAGATGGTCTATACCGACCCCTCGGAGGCGGCGGCGTTCCTCGAATACACGGGTGCGGACTTCTTGGCCGTGTCCATCGGCACGCAGCACGGCGTGTACAAGGCCGAGCCGCACCTGGACCTCCCCCGCCTCAAGGAGATCCGCGCCGCGGTGGACGTGCCGCTGGTATTGCACGGCGGCTCCGGGCTCTCGGACGCGGACTTCCAGAACAGCATCGCCGGCGGCATCGTCAAGGTCAACGTCTTTACAGACATACACATGGCCGCCAGGCGCGCGCTCACCGAGCACCCCGAGGCGAACTACAACGACGGCATCTGCCTGGCGCGGGAGGCTATGAAGGAAGCGACGCTGAAAAAGCTGCGCGTCTTTGGCAGCGCGGGCAAGGCGTAAGAAGATCATATAGAGCGGGCGGCGCAAGGCCGTCCGCTCTTGCGTTACGGGAGCGCCTTCACATCCCCAAACAGCCTTTCCCCCATCGCCACGCTCGCCGCGTCGTAGAGCACGAGGTAAACGGCCATGTCGTTTTCTTCGAGGAAGCGTTCGATCGTCCCCGCCGCCACGTGCAGCGCCGCTTCGAGGGGGTAGCCGTAGATCCCGGCGGAGATGAGCGGGAAGGCGACGCTCTGGCAGCCACGCTCTTTGGCCAAAAGCAGGCTGTTTTCATAGCAGGCGGTCAAAAGCGCCTCCTCGCCGCGCCCGCCGCCGCGCCAGATGGGGCCGACGGTGTGGATGACGTATTTGCATGGCAGGCGGTAGCCCTTCGTCAGCTTCGCCCCGCCCGTTTCGCAGCCGCCCAGCGTCCGGCACTCGCGCACAAGTTCCGGCCCGGCGGCGCGGTGGATGCAGCCGTCCACGCCGCCCCCGCCCAGAAGCGTTTTGTTGGCGGCGTTGACGATGGCGTCCACGGCCAGTTTCGTAATGTCCCCGCGCACGATCTTCAAGGGCATGCGCGCGCCCCCCTTTCCTGTCTCTTTTCCAAAGTATAGCACAGTTTGCGGCAAAGGGCAACGCGCTTACCGCGTATGTAAAAGTTTCCGCCCGCCGTTGACAGGCCCGGGGAATCGTGATAAAATCTTCGGGATGAACCGCGAAACCAGCATGACCGGCAGGGTGCACGCCGCCGCGTTGGGGGTCTGTTTCCTGCCGCAGGGCAGGTATTTTTTTGCAAAGGAGGTCAGGGCGTGACGCTTATTCTCAAGAACGCACAGCTCTGCGCGAATGGACAGCGCACGCGCACGGACGCGCTTTTGGAAAACGGCCGCCTCGTGGCCATGGAACCGGGTATTCCCGTTCCCTCCCGGGCCGTGGTGTTGGAAAAACCGAATATCGTTCTCTTTCCCGGTTTGATCGACGTGCATGTGCATCTTCGAGAGCCGGGATTTTCTTATAAGGAAACGATGGGGACGGGCACGCTGGCAGCGGCGCATGGCGGCTTCACGCGCGTGTGCGCCATGCCGAACCTCGACCCCGTGCCGGACGACCGCGAACATCTGGATACGCAGCTTGCGCGCATCCGCGAGGACGCGCATGTGCGCGTTTCCCCTTATGGAGCCATCACCCGCGGGGAAAAGGGCGAGGCGCTGGCCGACCTGGAGGCCATGGCCCCCTTCGTGGCCGGCTTTTCCGATGACGGGCGCGGCGTGCAGAGCGAGGAAATGATGCGCGCGGCCATGCTGGAAGCCAGGCGCCTTAATAAGATCATCGCCGCCCACTGCGAGGACATGGCGCTCGTGCGCGGCGGCTGCGTGCACGACGGCGCCTACGCCCGCGCCCACGCGCTTCCCGGCATCTGTTCGCAAAGCGAGTGGCGGCAGGTGGAGCGCGATCTGCGCCTGGCCGAAGAGACGGGCTGCAAATACCACGTCTGCCACGTTTCCACGAAGGAAAGCGTCGCCCTCATCCGCGCGGCCAAGGCGCGGGGCGTGGACGTCACCTGCGAGACGGGGCCGCATTACCTGACGCTGGACGAAAATTGCCTGCAGGACGACGGGCGCTTCAAGATGAACCCGCCCCTGCGCGCAAGGGAGGATCGGGAGGCGCTCGTCGCGGGCCTGCTCGACGGCACGGTGGACATGGTGGCCACCGACCACGCGCCCCATTCCGCCGCGGAAAAATCGCGCGGCCTGCGCGGGAGTCTCATGGGCGTGGTGGGGCTGGAAACGGCCTTCCCCGTGCTCTACACGCATCTGGTCAAAACCGGCGCAATGACGCTGGAAGCGCTGCTTGACCGCATGCGCGTTCGTCCCGCCGCCCGCTTCGGCTTCGACGACCAGAACGACTGGACGGCGTTCGATCTGGACAGCGCCTGCACCATCGACCCGCAGACGTTCCTCTCCCGGGGACGCGCCACGCCCTTTGCCGGCATGGATGTCTTTGGGGAATGCCTTTTGACGATCGTAGGAGGGAAAATCGCATGGCAACACCGTATGACCGCAAATTAGTGCTCGAGACCGGCGAGGAATTCTACGGCCGGGGCTTTGGCGACGCCCGCGAAAGCGTGGGCGAGGTGGTCTTTGACACCACCATGGTCGGCTATCAGGAGATCGTCTCCGACCCGGCCTACGCCTTTCAGATCGTGGTGATGACCTACCCGGTGATCGGCAACTACGGCATCTCCGACGACGACTTCGAGAGCCGCGCGCCGCTGGCCGCCGGCCTGGTGGTGCGCGATTACAACGACCAGCCCTCCAACTTCCGCTACACGCGCACGCTGGCGGAGGTGCTGGAGGACAGCCGCATCCCCGGCATCTGCGAAGTGGACACGCGCCGCCTCGCCCGCCTCATCCGCGACGGCGGCAGCCGCCGCGCGCTGCTGACCGATGCCGGTACGCCCGTGGAAAAGGCGCTGGAACGCCTCGCCGAAACGCCCGTCCGCCGCGACGCGGTGGAGCGCGTTTCCTGCAAAAAGCGCTGGTACTACCGCACCTCCAACCACCGCTTCAACGTGGTGGCTGTCGATTTGGGCATCAAGTTGAGCGTGGTGCGCTGCTTGAGCGCCCGCGGCTGCAACGTCACGGTGGTGCCGTGGAACACCTCCGCCGAGGCCATACTCGCCATGAAACCGGACGGCGTGCTCTTCTCCGGCGGCCCCGGCGACCCGCGCGACATCCCCGAGACCATCGAAACGGCGCGCGCCCTGCGCGGCAAACTGCCCATCTTCGGCATCGGCGAAGGGCATCAGGCCGTGGCGCTGGCCTACGGCGCGCGCGTGTACAAGCTAAAGAGCGGCCACCACGGGGGCAACCACCCGGTGCGCTGTCTGGAGACGGGGGCGCTCGCCATCACCGCCCAGAACCACAATTACGCCGTGGACGCCGATTCGCTGAAAGGTACCGGCCTGCGCCTGACGCACGTGGACATACTGGATAACACCGTGGAAGGTCTCGACTGCGAAGAGGACCGCCTGCTCACCGCCCAGTACTGCCCGGAGAGCGCGCCCGGCGCGGCGAACGGCGATGCGCGCTTCGACCGCTTTGTACAGCTCATGAAGGAGGCGGGAAACCATGCCTAAGCGCACAGACATCCACAAAATACTCGTCATCGGCTCCGGCCCCATCGTCATCGGCCAGGCCGCGGAATTTGACTACGCGGGCACGCAGGCCTGCCTCGCCCTCAAGGAAGAAGGCTACGAGGTGGTGCTGGTCAACTCCAACCCCGCCACCATCATGACCGACACCGCCATCGCCGACAAGGTGTATATGGAGCCTTTGAAGCTGGAATACCTGGCCAAAATTCTCCGCTACGAGCGCCCGGACGCCATCGTGCCCGGCATCGGCGGGCAGACGGGCCTCAACCTCGCCATGCAACTGGAGCGCAAGGGCGTGCTGCGCGAGTGCCAGGTGGAGCTGCTGGGCACGAACAGCACCTCCATCGAGCGCGCCGAGGACAGGGAGCTGTTCAAGGAACTGTGCGAGGAGCTGGGCGAGCCGGTGTTGCCCTCGCTCATCACCCATTCCATGGAAGAGGGCGTGGCCGCGGCGGAGAGCATCGGCTACCCGGTGGTGCTGCGCCCGGCGTTCACGCTCGGCGGCACGGGCGGCGGCTTTGCCTCCGATGAAGAAGAGCTGCGCGCCATCATGAAAAACGCCCTCAAGCTCTCCCCGGTGCATCAGGTGCTGGTGGAAAAGAGCATCAAGGGCTACAAGGAGATCGAGTTCGAGGTGATGCGCGACTGCAACGACACCGCCATCACCATCTGCAGCATGGAAAACGTCGATCCCGTGGGCATCCACACCGGCGACTCCATCGTCGTCGCCCCCTGCCAGACGCTCAGCAGCCGCGAATACGGCATACTGCGCGACGCGGCGCTGCGCATCATCCGCGCCTTGAAGATCGAGGGCGGCTGCAACGTGCAGTTCGCGCTCGACCCGGAATCCTTCCGCTACTACGTCATTGAGGTCAACCCCCGCGTGTCGCGCTCCTCGGCGCTGGCGTCCAAGGCCAGCGGCTATCCCATCGCCCGCGTTTCGGCGAAGATCGCCGTGGGCATGACGCTTTCGGAGATCCGCCTGGCCAACGTGCCGGCCAGCTACGAACCGGCGCTGGATTATGTCGTGACGAAGATGCCGCGCTTCCCCTTTGACAAGTTCGCCACCGCCTCCAACAAGCTCTCCACGCAAATGAAGGCCACGGGCGAGGTGATGAGCATCGGCCGCACGCTGGAGGAGAGCTTCTTAAAGGCCGTGCGCTCTTTGGAAATCGGCGTCTGCCACATGCACATGGCCAAGTTTGACAACACGCCGGACGCGGCGCTTCTTCAGTACGTGTCCATCGGCACGGACGACCGCCTCTTCGCCATCGCCGAGCTTCTGCGCCGCGGCGTGGACGCGAGCACCATCTGCAACCACACGCAGATCGACATGCTCTTCCTCGACTGCGTGAAAAAGGTGGTCGATTACGAGCGCGTGCTCGCTGCCCATCCCGGCGACCGCGACTGCCTTGTCAGGGCCAAGCGCATGGGCTTTGCCGACAGGTACATCGCCAGGCTGTGGAACACGGACGAGGACGCCGTCTTTGGTCTGCGCCGGGAGATGAAGCTCTTCCCCGTCTACAAGACCATCGACACCTGCGCCGGCGAATTTCCCGGCTACGTGCCGTACTTCTATTCCACGTATGAGGAAGAAAACGAGTCCATCGTCGAGGATCGCCGCAAGGTGATCGTGCTGGGCAGCGGCCCCATCCGCATCGGCCAGGGCGTGGAGTTTGACTATTCCACCGTCCACGCCGTCAAGACCATCAAGGAAAGCGGCTACGAGGCCATCATCATCAACAACAACCCGGAGACCGTCTCCACGGACTACACCACCAGCGACAAGCTCTACTTTGAGCCGCTTACGCCCGAGGACGTGATGAACGTCATCGAACTGGAAAAGCCGGAGGGCGTCATCGCCTCGCTGGGCGGCCAGACGGCCATCAACCTCGCCGAGCCCCTGATGAAGCGCGGCGTGCGCATCATCGGCACGGACTTTGAGGCCATCGAAAAGGCCGAGAACCGCGACGCCTTTGAAAAGGTGATGCAGTCCCTCGGTATCCCCCAGCCGCGCGGCGAGGCCGTGACCGACATCGAAGAAGGCGTGCGCGTGGCTGCGGAGATCGGCTACCCGGTGCTGGTGCGGCCCAGCTACGTGCTCGGCGGGCGCGCCATGCAGATCGTCTCCGGCGAGGAAATGCTGCGCGCCTACCTGAAAAACGCCGTGGAGATCAACGAAAAGCAGCCGGTGCTGGTCGATAAGTACATCGTCGGCCGCGAACTGGAAGTGGACGCCGTCTGCGACGGAAAAGAAGTGTTCGTGCCCGGCATCATGGAGCTGGTCGAGCGCACGGGCATCCACTCCGGCGACTCCATCAGCGTCTACCCCACCTTCTCGGTGAGCGACAGGGCCAAGGAGACGATCCTCGAATACACCCGCCGCCTGGGCCTGGCCATCGGCATCGTCGGCCTTTACAACATACAGTTCATCGTCGACGCGCAGGAGAACGTCTACGTCATCGAGGTCAACCCCCGCTCCTCGCGCACGGTGCCGTTCCTCTCCAAGGCCAGCGGCTGGCAGCTTGCCGACATCGCCACGCGCTGCATCCTCGGAAAGAGCCTCAGGGAACAGGGCATTACCTGCCTCTACCCGCCGGAGAAGAAGCGCTGGTACGTAAAGGTGCCCGCCTTCTCGTTCACCAAGCTGGCCGGCCTGGACGCCTACCTCTCCCCGGAGATGAAGTCCACCGGCGAGGCCATCGGCTACGACGACAGCATGACCCGCGCCCTCTACAAGGCCCTGCAGGCCTCGGGCATGGCGGTGATGAACTACGGCACCATACTCGTCTCCCTCGCCGACCGCGACAAGGAAGAGGCGCTGCCGCTCGTCCGCCGCTTCTACAACCTCGGCTTCAACATCGAGGCCACCAGCGGCACCGCGGCGTTTTTGAAGAGTCACGGCATCCGCACGCGCGTGAAAAAGAAGATCAGCGACGGCAGCGAGGAAATTCTCGATTCCATCCGTCAGGGCTACGTCAGCTACGTCATCAACACGCGCGACATGAACTCGCTTGGTCAGCTCTCCGACGGCTACGAGATCCGCCGCTGCGCCGTGGAAAACAACGTGACCATGTTTACCGCGCTGGACACGGTGAAGGTGCTTCTCGACGTGCTGGAAGAGACGACCTTGACCATCTCCACCATCGACGCATAGGGAGGCGGCATGAAAAAGGGTCTGTTTACCGTAACGGAAAATATCAGCGTCGCCGACCGCACGCTGCGCATGACGCTGGCGGGCGACGCCTCGGCCATCGTGCGCCCGGGGCAGTTCGTCAATGTGGAGATCGAAGGGCTGTACCTGCGCCGCCCCATCAGCGTTTGCGACTGGGACGCGGGCAAGGTGGTGCTTGTCTACAAGGTGGTCGGCGCGGGCACGCAAAAGCTCGCCCGCCTGCGCCCCGGCGCGGCGCTCGATCTGCTCACAGGCCTGGGCAACGGCTTCGACGCCGGCGTTTCCGGCGCGCGGCCGCTGCTGGTGGGCGGCGGCGTGGGCGTGCCGCCCCTCTACGGGCTGGCAAAGCGCCTGATGGCGGCGGGCAAACAGGTGACGGCGGCGCTGGGCTTTGGCGGCGCGCGCGAAGCCATACTGGTCGATGATCTGCGCGCGCTGGGCGCGGACGTGCGCGTGGCCACCATGGACGGGAGCATGGGTATAAAGGGGCTGGTCACAGACCTGTTCCCCACCCTTGCCGAACCCACCTACTTCTACGCCTGCGGCCCGGCGAAGATGCTCGCCGCCGTGGAAAACGCCCTGCCCTGCGATGGCGAAATGAGCTACGAGGAGCGCATGGGCTGCGGCTTCGGCGCCTGCGTGGGCTGCACCTGCCAGACAAAGAGCGGCGCCAGGCGCGTCTGCAAGGACGGGCCGGTGTTCAAGAAGGGGGATGTGCTTTCGTGAACACACAGGTAAATCTCTCCGGCTGGACGCTGGATAACCCCGTCATCCCCGCCAGCGGCACCTTCGGCTACGGCTACGAGTTTTCCGAGTGGTACGACATCAACATACTCGGCACCTTCTCCTTCAAGGGCACCACGCAGGAAGCGCGCTTTGGCAACCCCACGCCGCGCATCGCCGACGCGCCCGCGGGCATGCTCAACGCCGTGGGCCTGCAAAACCCCGGCGTGCGCGCCGTCATCCGCGAGGAGCTGCCCAGGCTCAAAAAGGTGTTTCATAAAAAGGTCATCGCCAACGTCAGCGGCTTTTCCGTGGAGGAATACGCCCGCACCTGCGCGCTTCTGGACCGCGAGGAACAGGTGGGGCTTCTGGAAGTGAACATCTCCTGCCCCAACGTCCACGGCGGCGGCATGGCCTTCGGCTCTTCGCCGGAGATGGCCGCCAAAGTCACCGAGGCGGTCAAGGCGGTGACGAAAAAGCCCGTCTACATGAAGCTCTCGCCCAACGCCGCCAGTATCGCCGAAGTGGCGCGCGCCTGCGAAGAAGCGGGCGCGGACGGCGTTTGCCTCATCAACACGCTTCTGGGCATGCGCATCGACCCGCGCACGCGCCGGCCCATCCTCGCCAACACATTCGGCGGCCTCTCCGGCCCCTGCGTGCTGCCCGTGGCGCTGCGCATGGTCTGGCAGGTGTACGAGGCCGTGAACATCCCCATCATCGGCATGGGCGGCGTCGCAAGCGCCGCGGACGTGCTGGAAATGATGCT